>NZ_CADFDL010000002.1:0-595655 GCF_902832865.1 Burkholderia sp. BCC0397
TATCAGACCGCGTTGCACGAAATCGGCCACGCGCTGGGGTTGGCAGACAATGCAGATTCGAGTTCGATCATGAACTACGATCTGACCTCGCCCAACCGGTCGCTAGACCAGACCGATATCAACGCCGTCCAGGCCCTGTACGGTTCCTCGGCGCAAACTGCAGCCTTGATTCAAGCGATGGCAGGTCATGCTCCTGCAGCGTTGGCGACCACCACTTCGATCGCTTCGGCAGAACAGGCATCGCAGCATGTTCAGTTGATCGCCGGAACGCATTAGCCAAGGTACCGCTACCTCACGTCTGCAGGCGACGATGTTCTGTCGCCTGCCGGACCTAATATCTAGAACCAAAAATACAAGAACTCCAATGATCACAAAGTTGCATTTGATTTCGGGGCTACCACGTTCGGGATCGACGTTGCTCTGCGCATTGCTTCGTCAGAACCCCCGCTTCTCCGCTGCGATGACGAGTCCTGTCGCCATGCTATGTGGGGCCGTCCACGGAAAGATGTGCGGCGGAGAATTCAGCACATTCTTTGACGACGACAAAAGATCAAATATTTTGCGAGGAATATTCGATTCTTACTATCCCGGCATCACCGTCGATCAAGTTGTCTTTGATACCAATCGAACGTGGACCGGCCGAGCATCATTACTAGCCGCCTTATATCCTCAGGCACGCATTATCTGCTGCGTCCGGGAAATCGGATGGATTATAGATAGCGTAGAAACAATGCTGGCGAAAAATCCACTTCAGCTATCGAGGATGTTCAATTTTCAGCCAGGTAGTTCCGTGTATGCCCGCGCGGAGTCTTTGATGGAGACGGAGCGCGGCCTGATCGGACACCCCTGGAGTACGCTTCGAGAAGCGTGGTTTGGTGTAGAAGCCAAACGCCTCATTCTGGTTTCTTATGATCGATTGGTTCGGGAACCCAAGGCGATGCTGAGATCGCTTTATCGTGAAATCGATGAGCCATGGTTCGAGCACGACTTCGAGAACGTGGCCTATGACGAGCCCGACTACGATGCTCATCTTGGCATGCCAGGTTTGCACAAAGTGAGAGCCAAGGTCGAGTACCAATCCCGGAAGCCATGCATTCCGCCGGACCTCTTCGCAAAATACGCCGGAGCCAGCTTCTGGGAAAAGCCGGAACTCAATACGCGACAGGTCACATTGTTATGAGCGAGCATCGAATTGACCGGCATCGAGAAGTACCATCGACTCCCCCAATCGAATGTAGATAACCGTGCTTCCAACTCCGTTTGCTACTCGCTTACCGAACTACCGAGAGCGGGAAAGATCACTTTTTCTCGAGAACTCTCTCCCCTTCGATCAAGGCATATTTCAGCAATCGTGCGAGAGGGCGACGAACTGCGAGCCGGCTTGAACCACGATCTCTCAGCTAGAACCGGCCCGCTCCCCCGACTTCACAGGTGTGACTGCACCGTATGAGAGGTGGATCTCGCCAGCGTTACACCTTTCTACCGACGTACACACGATTTCCGAGAGCGTAGGCACCTTGTTGGATCATTTCGAACATCGCTCGGTACGTCGGACAGAGTCCGAAACTGATTCTCGTCCAGATCAGGGCGTCGTATACGCGACAGCGCAGCAATTGATAGAGGCAAGGTAAGTGAACGCCCCCGAAAAAAACGAAGAACTCTCACAAGCTCCAGTGGACTCGGCACTGAGTTGCCTAGTGACCATCGCACGATTCCACGGCATCGCCACCGATGCCGCTCAATTACGCCATGCTGCTGCGCAAGGTGATCAGCCATTCGATGCTGACGCATTGATCTTGTGCGCTCGCTCAATAGGTTTGAAGGCTCGCGTTGTACCACTGCGAATTGATCGACTCGATCGATCACCTCTGCCGGCGCTCTGCCTCGACAAGGACGGCCGGCATTTCATCGTTGCACGCCGTGACGGATCATCGGTTCTCGTGTTCGAAGCAAACTCATCGCAGCCTACGCTCCAGTCGTTGGACGAGATAGCCTATCGCTCGACGGGAAACATGCTCCTTTTTACGTCTCGAGCATCCCTCACTGGCGAGCTAGCGAGATTTGACTTTTCGTGGTTCGTCCCTGCGGTCGTCAAGTACCGCAAACTGCTGCTGGAGGTGCTCGCAATCTCATTTGTCTTGCAGATATTCGGCCTTGTTACACCGCTGATGTTCCAGGTAGTCATGGACAAGGTGCTCGTCAATCACACCTACAACACGCTGGCAGTGGTCGGCATCACGCTGTTTCTCAGTTCAACGTTTGAGGTGGCGTTGACGGGCTTGAGAAACTACATCTTCTCGCACACCACGAACCGAATCGATGTTGAGCTCGGCGCACGTCTGTTCAAGCATCTGATCACCCTACCCCTGTCGTACTTCGGCGTGCGCCGGGTTGGCGATACGATCGCCCGTGTTCGTGAGCTCGAGAGTATTCGCAACTTCCTGACGGGGCAGGCACTGACAGCCGTCATCGATCTGTTCTTCTCGATCGTGTTCATTGGTGTCATGTGCTTTTACAGCGCCTGGCTAACGATTGTGGTCGTACTTTCCTTGCCGATCTACGCCGGCGTGTCCGCTTCCATCGTTCCAGTCTTGCGTCGTCGACTCAACGAGAAGTTCGTGCGAGGTGCTGACAATCAATCGTTCCTCGTCGAGACCGTATCGGGCGTCGAAACAGTCAAGTCGATGTCCGTTGAACCTCAGTTCACCAAGAAGTGGGAAATGCAACTGGCCGCGTATGTCGCATCCGGATTTCGCGTAACACAACTCGGCAACATCGGTCAGCAACTGATTCAGTACATCGGAAAACTGGTCTCTCTGGGGACGCTCCTGCTGGGCGCCAAGTTCGTGATCGATGGCAAGCTAACGATCGGGGAGCTGATTGCCTTCAACATGATGTCACAGCGCGTTGCTGCACCGGTGCTGCGACTTGCTCAGCTCTGGCAGGATTTCCAGCAAGTCGGTATTTCGATGAGCCGCTTGGGGGACATCCTCAATACTCGAATCGAACTGCGCCAAAGCAGCCAATCAATGCCAACTCTTAAGGGCGATATCCGATTTGAGCACGTGCGCTTCCGATACCGCCCCGATGGCCAGCCAGTCCTGGATGACGTGTCGCTGGACATACGAGCTGGTCAAGTCATAGGCATTGTCGGCAGATCGGGATCCGGAAAAAGCACACTGACCAAGCTTCTGCAGCGTCTCTATGTGCCCGAGCATGGAACAGTGCGTATAGACGGCGTCGACTTGGCACTTGCTGATCCTGCATGGCTTCGGCGGCACATCGGTGTCGTGCTCCAGGAAAACTACCTGTTCAACCGATCGCTCCGAGAAAATATCGCCTTAGCGGACCCCGGCGCCCCGATGTCGGCCATCATGCATGCTGCCAAATTGGCCGGTGCGCACGACTTCATTTGCGAGCTTCCGCAAGCCTACGACACGCTCGTGGAAGAACACGGAAGCAATCTGTCCGGTGGGCAACGTCAGCGTATCGCCATTGCCCGTGCGCTGTTGACCAATCCCCGTATTCTCATCTTCGATGAAGCGACGAGCGCGCTCGATTTCGAGACCGAACGAGTGATTCAAAACAATATGCGAGCAATCTGTGCAGGTCGCACGGTGATCATCATCGCTCACCGTCTCAATACAGTTCGTCATGCGGACCAGATTATTGCGATGGATAAAGGACACATCATCGAGCAAGGCTCGCACGAGAGCTTACAGTCGGCTGGTGGGTACTATGCTCACCTGCTTTCTCTTCAGGCGGGGTGATCTCGATGCCCGTTCGTCTTCACCTATTGCTTGATCTCTTGCGCCGATATCGATCGGTCTGGACGGCAGCATGGAAGATCCGTCATCAACTCGACGGCCCAGCAAAGCTTGAGTATGAGCTTGCCTTCCAACCGGCACATCTTGAGCTGGTCGAAACGCCTGTACATCCTGCGCCTCGCTGGACCGCCAGATTACTGGTGTCGCTAACCTTTTCAGCAATTTTGATTGCGTGCTTTGCCAAACTAGATATCGTTGCGACAGCAAAAGGAAAGCTCGTTCCCGACGCCAAAGTGAAAGTTATTCAGCCCGCGATCACGGGGGTCGTCAGGGAGATTGCCGTTCATGATGGCCAGCGAGTAAAAGCAGGCGACCTCCTCGTGAGACTCGACACGACTCAAGCGGCCGCGGATGAGGACAAGGCCAAGTCGTCCAAGTTGGACTCGGCGTTCGCAGCCGCTCGAGCCGAGGCATTGCTGAATGCCGTGCAATCAGGACGTGAACCGGAAATTTCCAGAATCGAAGGAGCGACACCGGAGCGTCTGGAAGAAGCACAGAACCTAGTTGCCGGTACGTATCGCGAATACCTAGACAAGCTGAGCGCCGCTCGAAACGAACTTGCAAAGCGGGAGGCTGAACTCGACAGCACCAATCAGGAGATCGCTAAGCTGGGGGCCACCGCGCCGCTAGCACGTGCTCAAGCAAACGATTACAAAGCGTTGTCCGCCGACAAGTATGTCGCGAGGAACGACTACCTGGATAAAGAACAGACTGCATTAAACCAGGAGCACGAATTGGCGGCACAACGCAGCCATGCCCATGAACTGGCGGCTGGCATAGCGGAGCAGCGGGCGGACATAGCTCAAACGGCCTCACAATTTCGCCGGGAACAACTCGATGATTTGGAGAAAGCCACAGAACAACTGAGACAGAGCACCAATGACGAAACCAAGGCCCACACTCGCCGGGCTCTGCTCAGTTTGACTTCTCCGGTTAGCGGCACGGTTCAGCAACTCGCTACCCACACCCTCGGCGGCGTTGTCACAACCGCCCAGGCACTGATGGAAATTGTCCCGGACGACGCGGTTGAAGTTGACGCTACCGTTGAAAACAAGGATGTTGGATTCCTGAAGATCGGACAGCGCACGGCAGTCAAGGTCGATGCATTTCCCTACACTCGATATGGAATGCTTGAAGGTACGGTCGTCGATCTTTCCAACGACGCAGTGCAGGACAAGAAGCTGGGTCTCGCCTTTACGGTTCGCATTCGATTGAAATCGAATCGAATGAGAATCGACGATCGCTGGATCGCGTTGACGCCCGGCATGTCCGTCAAGGCGGAAATCAAGACGGGCAAGCAAACCGTCGCCCAATACCTGCTTGGCCCACTTGTCGAAGGCGCTCAGGAGAGCATGCATGAGCGTTAAACACTCGAAATGGTTGCTCATAGCCGCAACCAGCGCAATGTCGGTCATCTCGCCTACCGTCCGTGCCTTCGATCCATTACGTGCCGAACAATCCATTCCGGTCAACGCGGCGGGCGAGATGGTTCCGTCCAATAGCGCCTGCGAATTCGGCCCATTGAGTCAGCCCCTGACGCTGGAGGATGCGGTCGAACGCGCTCTGTGCCGCAATCCAAAGACACGGGAGGCATGGGCAGACGTCAAAACTCAAGCCGCCGCTGTCGGGGTCGCTCGCGCGGCATATCTCCCGACCATCACCGGAAATTGGCAAGGCGTCCGGGATAATTCCGTTACGGACGTCACGGATCATCCGACGCTCAGTTCGAGCTACGCGGCGACAGTCCGGTCGGAAGGCGTCTCACTGAATTGGCTCCTATATGACTTTGGGGGACGAGAAGCTGCGATCAGAAACGCGTCATCACTTCTTCAAGCGGCTCAAGCAACGCAGAATGCCGCCTTGCAAACAACCTTTGCCAACATTGCCAAAGACTATTACGCGGCGCAGGCCAGTCGTGCGGCGCTCGATGCCGCCCATGACATCGAGGCAATGACGAGGCAAAGTGCAACGGCTGCACAAGCCAAAGTGGATAAGGGAGCGGTGCCGATTACTGACGCATTGCAAGCGCAGACCCAGCACGAGCAGGCACTCCTTAACTTGGCCAAGGCTCGCAGTGATGCTCGATCGACGATCGGTACACTAGCTTCCGATATGGGCTACGATCCCTCCGCTGTGGCAGACGTGCCTGCTGTCACCGATACCGTCCCGGGAAAGGTATTTACCGAATCACTCGCGAGAATTATTGACGAAGTAAAGCGTACTCATCCCAGTGTCGTGGCTGCGCAGGCGCAGTATGACGCCGCCGTGGCAAAAGTTACTCAAACCCGAGCACAGGGGCTGCCGAGCATCAGCCTGGTCGGTAAATACAGTCGAGACAATCAGCCACAAAGCTTGGGACTGGGGTTGCCTACCTATCCGTCAACAGGGCACGACGCTTATGTCGGCATTCAGATTTCAATTCCTATATTTGAAGGGTTCGGGAGAAACTATCAGATCGATCAGGCTCAAGCGGTAGCTGAAAGGCAACACGATACCCTTGAGGAAGCACGGCTCAAGGTTGGACTGGATGTTTGGAACAGCTACTACGCGCTGGAAGCTGCATGCGAGAGTGCGGCTCATAGCGCATCGTTGCTGACAATCGCTCAGCAGGCATATACCGCGGCCGAACACCGATACAACGTCGGTGTTGGCAACATCCTCGAATTGCTCAATACACAGACGACACTCGCTAATGCGAAGGAGCGTCGAATTCAGGCGTTGACTGACTGGGACAATGCAAGAATCGAGCTTGCCTCCAAGCTCGGACGTTTAGATCTGCCGTCTATCCCTCCCCTTATCACCCAGTGAAAATGCTCAAGATTTGGAAATTGTGTTCGCTCATAGCAGTCTCTTGTCTATATATGTACATACCTCTTGCGTATGCACAAGACGCAGACAGCCTGAAAGCGCCCGAAGCCGCTTTGCGTCGCGAGCAAATCATCTCGATTCCCAGTGCTGACGGAAATTCGGTCATGCTGCAAGCGACGCTAGACATGCCCGACGGCCCCGGTCCATTTCCACTGGCCGTGATGAATCACGGTGCGAATGGAAGCGTGCCGCCCCCTGATCAGCCTCGCTATCACCTCACGTTTTCGGCATATTATTTTTTGTCGAGAGGATATGCCGTCATTTTGCCAATGATGCGCAGCTACGCCGGTTCGCAGGGACATCTTGCGCATCACGGATGTGACTATGCCGCAACTGGCATCGAAGATGCACGAGATATCAAAGAGGTCATCGAGTACATGAGGGCGCAGCCGAAAATAGATGCCTCACGGATTGTCGTTGCCGGACAAAGCTTCGGGGGATGGAATACCCTTGCACTTGGGACAATGGATGTATCAGGCGTACATGGTCTCGTTAGCTTCGCGGGCGGAATGAACGAATCGGACTGCTTCTTCTCCAGCCGGGCACTTATTAACGCGGCCGGGGAACTGGGAGCCCATAGTAAGCTCCCCTCGATCTGGTTCTTTGGCGACAACGACAAGGTGTTCCCGAAAAGCACATGGCACGCGGCTTATGAACGCTATGTTTCAGCGGGAGGCAGTGCCGAACTGG
Organism: Burkholderia sp. BCC0397; assembly: GCF_902832865.1. Lineage (NCBI taxonomy): Bacteria > Pseudomonadati > Pseudomonadota > Betaproteobacteria > Burkholderiales > Burkholderiaceae > Burkholderia > Burkholderia sp. BCC0397. The sequence goes on from NZ_CADFDL010000002.1 coordinate 7,386, forward strand.
TCGCATACGGCCCATTTGGCGCGGACTCCCACAATATGCTCGGATCAGCTGAGGCACTTCCACTATGGGTTCCGAGGCTGGATGCGTTTCTTGCGCGAGTAGGTATGCCTCATACAGAGGTCAATCCCGAATACATGCCAACGCCGATCCCACCTGCGAGTGGCTATGCGGCCGTCGATGATGCGCAGGCTGTGCCGTATCTCGGTCTGAAAGGGGAAGCGTATTACAAGAAGTTCCTGGAAAAGCCGTTACCTCGTGCATTTGCGATTGGACCGCATGGTGCAGCATCGACGAATGGCGGCTTCGATCCGATTTCACGAGCGATGAAGCTGTGCAGAGACCGCGGCCCCGACTGCCGCCTCTATGCCGTAGACAATTCGGTTGTCTGGACTCGTCCAATGCCTGTTCTGCCACCCAGCAACTTCGCTAAGCTAAACGATTCGTCAGCAGTTCCATATTTGAACGACAGCGGAAGGACCGGATATCAAAAGTTCCTGCAGCTTCCTCGCCCTCGCGCGTTCACCATTGCTCCTGATGGCGGCTGGAGTGCTTCGGCGCTTGGCCCTGATCCAGTCAAGTACTCACTGGATCAGTGCAATCAGAAGCATCAGGGGTGCAAAGTTTACGCGGTTGACAGTTCGGTCGTGTGGCCCCAGGGCGGCGGCTAACGATCAGTACGTGAAAGTCGCGAAAGTACGCGGCCAGCTCGTGTGGCACGACCATGCGCACGAGGACGAGCTGTTCTTCGTCGTGCGCGGCCACCTCAGGATCGAGTACGAAGGCGGCCGCGTCGTCGACGTGCCTGCCGGCTCGATGCACGTCGTGCCGCGCGGCACGCAGCACAATCCGGTCGCGGACGACGAATGCTGGATCGTGCTGATCGAGCCCATGCAGACCCGGCACACCGGCGACGTCCAATCGCCGCTAACCCGCACGATCGACGAGCAACTGGGTCGGGCGCGCTGAGTTCGTCGGGCGCGGCGGCGGCCGATGGCTACAACATCGCCTGACTGACCAGCCCGTACAGTCCGAATGTCGGGTCGGCCGCACCGTCGTGTTCGGCGGCCGGCGCGTTGCGAACCATCTTCGAACAGGTATCCACCCGTTTCAGTCCCTGTTCGCTCAACCAGTCCGGCAAACTGCTCCCGTCAGGCACATCGATACGAACGAATTCGCCGTCGCGTTTCGTCAGCCAATAGCCGATCAGCGCCTTCGCACGCGCATCGTCGCTCGAACGCGGCGCGACCACCGGACCGACAACATAACCGCGACCGAAGCGCCGCAGCACCGAAAACCCGACGATCTCGCCGTCGCGTTCGAGCACGACGCTTTCTCCCCGCCTCAGCAACGCGGACAACAGCGCTTCGCGCTCGAGGCTGGAAGCACGCGTGTCGAGTTCGACCAGGCGCGGCCAGTCGGCCAGTGATCCGGCACGCAGCCGCTCGCCGTCGGGCACGGCCACCGCGGCGGGCCGCTCCACGTTCCCCTGATATTGGCTCAGAGATCCGCACACGTTGAATCCCAGTTTCTCGTAGAGCGGCCGACCGGCCGGCGTCGCGTGCAGAAACGTGATGCGCGGCCCCAATTCGTCGAGGAGCATTTCCATCAGTTTGCGGCCGATTCCCCGGCCCTGATGCGCGTCGGAGACGATCACATGCCCGATCGCCGCGCGATCCGCACCGTACTTCCAGCACATCGCGGTGCCGATGACGACGCCGTCTTCCTCGGCCGCGAACGCGACCGACGTTTCCGCGGAAAACTGCCAGTCTTCCGCCCGGAACGGCCAGCGAAGCGCCGTGGAAAGGGCATGCGCGGCGGGGACGTCCGCCGCGGTGAATCTGCGGTAGTGAAGCGCCGACGTCGCGCCTTGCTCCTTCACTTCAGGTTCCTGATTCATCAAGCAGTCCTTCTAAATGGTGTTGTCGTGCGACACGGCACGTCAGAAAAATGCGCGGTGATCACATCGAAGCGGCTAAAAATTGCACGGCGCTCCCCGGCTGGCATGAGTGCCCGACGATCAGCAAGCACGCCTTTCCCGCACCGGACGCCCGATCAACCCGACGTCAACCGGTTTCCACGCCGCCCCGACGCATCACGCCGATCGCGTGAAGTAATGCTGCGCCAGCGCGACCCAATACCGGACGCCGGCCGGAATGATGTCGTCGTTGAAGTCGTATTTCGGGTGATGCAGCGCCGGCGCGCTCGCGCCGTCCTGCGCATTGCCGATCAGCACGTAAGCGCCCGGCCGCTCCTCCAGCATGAAGCCGAAGTCCTCGGACGTCATGTTCGGCGGCACGTCGCGGTCGACGCGTTCGTCGCCGAACGTCGCGCGAATCACCGTTTCGCACAGCGCCGTCTCGGCCGGCGTGTTGACCGTCGCCGGGTAGTACTGGAAAAACTCCACGTCGACCTGCGCGCCATAGGCCCCCGCGAGCCCTTCGCACGCGAGCCGGACGTCGCGCTGCAGCTTCTGCTGCAATGCCGACGACAGCGTGCGGATCGTGCCGCGCAGCTCGGCGGTGTCCGGAATCACGTTGTCCGTCGTGCCCGCATGGAACATGCAGACGGAAATGACCGCGGGGTCGACGGGGTCCTTGTGCCGCGCGGCGATGGTCTGACACTGCAGCACCATCGAGCACGCGAGCGGCACCGGATCGATGCCCAGATGCGGCTGCGCCGCATGCGCGCCCTTGCCCGTTACCGTGATCCTGAAGCGCGAGCCCGCGGCCATGATCGGGCCCGTGCGTAACCCGAAATGCCCCGCAGGCAGACCGGGCCAGTTGTGCATGCCGAATACCGCTTCCGTCAGGTATTGCTCGAACAGCCCGTCGTCGATCATCCTGCGCGCGCCCGCGCCGCCCTCTTCGCCCGGCTGAAACACGAAATGGACGGTGCCCGGCAACTGCGGCAGCTCCTTCAGCACGCGTGCGGCGCCGAGCAACATCACGGTATGGCCGTCATGGCCGCACGCATGCATGATCCCGTGCGTGCACGATGCATGTGCGAAGTCGTTCGCTTCGTGAATCGGCAATGCGTCCAGATCGGCGCGCAGCACGATGCCGCGGTGCGGATCCGCGCCGGGCAGGCTCGCGACCACGCCCGTGCCGCCCAGCCCGCGCGACACCACATAGCCGAGCGCTTCGAGCTCGCGGGCCACGACGTCGGCCGTCCGGTGTTCTTCGAATCGCAACTCGGGATGCGCGTGCAGGTCGCGGCGCAGTTTCGCCCAGTGCGCGCGATGCGCGTCCAGCGACGTGTCGGGGATGATGGCGTTTTCCAATTTCGGCACCTTCGGAAAGTAGCGGGCTTCAGCTGTACTGCCGGCGCGCATCGCGCGCAGCGGCCGCATCAATCATAAAAGCCCAGGACAGACTTGACCTCCATGTACTCCGCCATCCCTTCGACCCCGTATTCGCGGCCGTTGCCCGACTGCTTGTACCCGCCGAACGGCGCCTGAGGGTCCCATGCCGGGTAGTTCAGATGCACCTGCCCTGCCCGGATGCGGGCGGCCACCGCACGTACGCGCTCCATGTCGGTGCCCTGCACGTGCGCGCCGAGCCCGTAGACCGTATCGTTCGCGATGGCGACCGCTTCGTCGACGGTATCGTAAGGCAGGATTGCGAGGACCGGACCGAAGATCTCCTGCTGCGCGATCGCCATGTCGGTGCGCACATCGGAAAAAATCGTCGGCCGCGCATAAAAGCCGCGGTCGAGACCCGCGGGCCGGCCGGGGCCGCCTGCGATCAGCTTCGCGCGTTCGTCGATGCCCACGTCGATCATCTGCGCGACCCGGCCGAACTGCGCGCGATTGGCCAGCGGCCCGTGCGTCGTTGCCTCGGCGAACGGATCGCCGACCACGAGCGTTTGCGCGGTCGCGACGGCCAGTGCCTCGACCGCGCCGAGCGCGTCGCGCGGCACGATCATGCGGGTCGGCGCGCTGCACGATTGCCCCATGTTGCGGAACGCGGCGGCTACGCCCGGCGGGATCGCACGCTGCAGGTCTGCGTCGGGCAACACGAGGTTCGGCGACTTGCCGCCCAGCTCCTGTGCGACGCGCTTGACGGTCGTCGCCGCGGCCTGCGCGACGAGCACGCCGGCCCGCGTCGAGCCGGTGATCGACACCATGTCGACCTCCGGATGCGACGAAAGCGCGGCGCCCACCGTTTCGCCGCTGCCGCTCACGAGGTTGAATACGCCGGCGGGCACGCCCGCATCGGCAATCACTTCCGCGAACAGCAGCGCGCTGAGCGGCGACAGCTCGCTCGGCTTCAGCACGACCGTACAGCCTGCCGCGAGCGCCGGCCCGACCTTCGCGGTGATCTGATAGATCGGCCAGTTCCACGGCGTGATCAGCGCGCACACGCCGATCGGCTCGCGCACGACCGCGGTCGTCCCGCGCCGCTCGACGAACGGGTAGCGCGCGAGGTTGTCGCGCGCGACGCGGATATGTTCGGCCGCGAGCGGCACGTGCGCGCCGCGTGCGTAGCCGATCGGCGCACCCATCTCCAGCGCGAGCGCCGTGGCGAACAGCTCGGCGCGCTCCAGCATCAGCGCATGCACGCGGTCGAGCAGCGCCGCGCGTTCATGCGGTGACGTCGCGGACCAGCGTTCGAACGCGCGGCGCGCGGCCTGCACCGCGTGGTCGGCGTCGCGTGCGCTGCCGAGCGGGATCTCGCACAGCGTGTCTTCGGTGGACGGGCTGACGACCGCGAACCGGTCGCCGCCGTCGGGCATGACCCAGTCGCCGTCGATGAAGAAGCGATCCAGCCGGCCGGCTTGCATCAGGTGACGAACCGGTGAATTAACGGGGGAATGCATGGCAGGAATATCCTTGAGTCGATACCGTGCGCCGACGCACGGCGAAAGCCACGATGGGCCGGAGCGCGTCGCAGCCACCCACTAAAAATCCGCGACCTTGCCCCATGCGGACTCGCTGAACCGGCCGGGCCGGTACGGCGCCGGGTCCACGAACGGTTGCGCACCGGTCGCGAGATCGGCGATCAGGTGCCCGGCGCCCGGCCCGATCCCGAAGCCGTGCCCCGAAAACCCCGCCGCGAGGATCAGCCCCGGCACGCCCGGCACTTCGCCGATGCCCGGCACGCCGTCCGGCGTGCTGTCGACGTACCCGGCCCACGCGTGCGTGATCTTCGCTTCGCGCAGTTCGGGCAACAGTTCGGCCGCGCGGCGGTACGTTTCGGCGATCGTCGGCATGTCGGGCTTCGGATCGAGAATGCGCACCGCTTCCATCGGCGTCGGCGCATCGAGGCGCCAGCGCTTCAACGTTTCATGGCCGCCGCGCACGCCTTCCAGGCCGCCCGGCAGCAGGTTGCGCCAGCGCTTCGCGAACATCGGTACGAATTGCGGCGCGAAGCGCAGGAACTGCGGCGTCAGGTCCACGCGCGCGCGGCCGCTGATCGCCAACGCGTAGCGTCCGTCGCTGCGGCGCGTCATCGACACGCCGGACGTATACATCGCATCCGGCAGCGGCGTTTCGACGGGCGACACGCTCAGGATCGACTGACGGATCGACGCCTGCGGAAACCGGATGCCGAGCTGGCGGCAGAACGACGACGCCCAGGCGCCGCCGGCCATCACGACCGTCCGTGTCTTGATGACGCCCGCCTCCGTGACGACGCCGGCGACGCGGCCGCCCTCGAGCTCGATGCCGCGCGCCGCGCAGTGCTGGTGGACACTGCCGCCCAGCTTCATCAGCGCGGCGGCCACGGCCGGCGCGGCCTTCCCTGGGTCGGCCGTGCCATCGGTCGGCGAGAAGACGCCGCCCTTCCACTGCCGCCCGGTCGCCCGTCCGCGCTCAGCGGCCTGCTTGCTGTCGAGCATGTACGTGGCCACACCCGCGGTCTTCGCGAATTCGCCCCAACTGGCCCAGCGGGACAGCTCGGCCTCGTCGTTGCTGAGATACAGCAGCCCGCAGCGATGAAAGCCCGTGTCTTCTCCGGATTCGGCGGCGAATCGTTCCCACAGATCGATGCTCTTGCTTGCCATCGGCAACTCGCGCTCGTCGCGGTTCTGCTGTCGGCACCAGCCCCAGTTGCGGCTCGACTGTTCGGCGCCGATGCGCCCCTTCTCGACGAGCGCGACCGATACGCCGCGGCGGGCCAGATAGTAGGCGGTGAAGACGCCGATGATGCCGCCGCCGATCACGACGACATCGGCCGCGGCCGGCGGCGTGGACAAGGTTTCGATATGGCGCAGCGGAGGGGACATGCTCAGTCTCGTTCGGTGGAGGGTTTGACGTTCTGCATCACGTAGAACTTCGCCACGCGTTCGCTGCTTTCCCACCCGATCGTCGCGCCGCGCGGCACGAACAGCGCATCGCCGGCGCCGAGCGACAGCACGCTGCCGTCGGGCGCCGCGAACCGTACGCCGCCGTCCAGCAGGAACATGAACTCGTTGGCGCGATGCGGCCGGACGATCCGGTGATACGGTGTCGAATCCCACGTACCCGCGCAGTATTCGGCGCCGTCGTCGGTGAACACGTTGTCGCTGCGGCATTCCGGCGCGGGGCCCAGCAGCACCTCGGCCGGCAGCGTGGCGGACGGTTTGAAGTCCGCGTCGGCGCGCAGCGCAAAGACGCCTTGCTTCGTCGGTGTCTCGCACGCTGCCGCACAGAACATCAGCAGCACGGGTGATTGCGCGGCGACGCGCAGTGCGGTGCCGCTGCCGATAACGGCGCCCTGCCCCGCGCCGAGCACCAGCGGGGCGGCCCCGACCGCTTCGAGCGTCAGCTCGCCTGTGACGACGACGAGGGTTTCGATGTGCGGAAAGCTCGGCACGTCCAGCTCGCCGACGAAGCCGATACGCCCGGCGGCCGTTGCATCGGGGCCTTCCCACGCAATCTCGCGATGCGACGCGAACGGATCGCTCGCGCCGAACGCCTGCTGGCGGAATGCGGTTGAAGACGGTGCGCCGTCGGCCCGGTGCAACACGAAAACTGCGGTCATTTCTGCTCCTGTGCGGTGCGTGGCGGCCTGGTTCAAAGCCGTCGCGCGATATCGGAAATCGTCGTTCGCCGGCGCTCCTGCCGGAAATCCTCAGCGGGGCATGTCGTCCATGCGTGCGCTTACGCCGCGTGACACGACGCTTCGCGGCGTTCGGCGCGCAGGCGCGTCGATGGCGTTCGCACCGGCGCGCCGCCCGTTCGGGCGACCACGTAATCGCGCGGCGTGATGCCGAGCACGCGCCGGAAATGCCGGCACAGATGGCTCTGATCGAAGAAGCCGACGTCGGTCGCGACGACCGACGGCGCGAGACCGGCGCGCAACAGGTCCTGCGCCCGCCGTATCCGCACGAGACACAGATACCGATGCGGCGACAGCCCGGTTTCGCTGCGAAAACGCGCGGTGAAACGCGACACGCTCAACCCGGCCACCGCCGCGAGCGTGTCCAGGTTCAGCGGCTGCGCGAACGACGCGTCGATCGTGCGCAGCACGTCGCCGATCGCCGGCGAGACGGGCCGCGCGACACGCGGCGAGCCAACGAATTGCACTGTCATGTCGAATTCTCCCGGCGCTCGCATCAATGCAGGAAATCCTGCATCCGGTAATACGCGCCGACGAGCGGCAAGAACCACGCGTGCCCGAAATGGCCCGGTATCGCCGGCCAGTCGAGCTCGCGCCACGGGTTCGACGCGGCCGCGCCATACAGCACGTCGGCCATCACGCGGCCCATGTGCACCGACATCTGCACGCCGTGGCCGCTGTAGCCCATCGAGTAATAGAGGCCGTCGTGCTGGCCCGCGCGCGGCAGCCGGTCAGCGGTGATGTCGACCAGCCCGCCCCAGCAGTAGTCGAGCCGCACGCTGGCCAGTTCCGGGAAGTAGTCGGCCATGCCGGCGCGCAGGATGTCGCCGCTCTTCGCGTCGGAGCGCGGGCTCGACATCGCGAAGCGCGCGCGGCCGCCGAACAGCAGCCGGTTGTCGGGCGTCACGCGGAAGTAGTTGCCGATCTGGCGCGACGTCACGTACGCGCGGCGATGCGGCAACAGCCGGTTCAACTGCGCGTCGGGCAGCGGCTCGGTCACGACGATGAAGCTGCCGACGGGCGCGATACGTCGCCGGAACCACGCGAACGGCCCCTGCTGCGATGCGCCGGTCGCGACCAGCACGCGGTCGGCGACGATCGTGCCGCGCGTACACGTGATCCGGTGGCGCTCGCCGTCGAGCCGCTCGAGCTGTGTGACGGCCGCGTGCTCGTACACGCGTGCGCCCGCGCGCACGGCCGCTTGCGCGAGCCCGACGCCGAACTTGCCCATGTGCATCTGCGCGCCGTTGTGCTGCAGGAGCCCGCCGTAGAAACCATCGGAGCCGACTTCGTCGCGGATTCGCGACGGCTCGATCAGTTCGATGTCCGGATCGACGTCGCGCCGCAACGCATCGAACGTCTTCGCGAGCCCCGCGAAGTGCTGCGGCTTCGCGGCGAGCTTCAGCTTGCCCGCCCGCAGGAAGTCGCAGTCGATCGCGTGTTCGGTCACGATCGTCTCGACGCTCTTCACGGCGCTTTCGTATGCGCGATAGAACTGCTTCGCGGGCTCGGCGCCGATGCGCGCGGCCAGCGACGCGTAGTCCTGCGCGACGCCCGTATTGCACTGGCCGCCGTTGCGGCCCGACGCTTCGCCGGCGACCTGCGCGGCTTCGAGCACGACCACCGAAACGCCGCGCTGCGCGAGCGCGAGCGCCGCCGACAAGCCGGTGAAACCGCCGCCGATCACGACCACGTCGGCCCGCCCTTCGACAGGGCCTTCGCTACCGGCGCGAAACGCGGGGCGGGTATCCAGCCAGTACGATTCCAGTTTCATCGGATCCTTCTTTTGCATGCCGGCAACGACGATCGGCGACCGTTCAATGAGAATCATTTAATCACCGTCAAAAACCGCAGTTGCCGCGTATTCGCGCGCGGCACGCGTACAAATTGCCGTTTTGCGCGACCGCAGCAGCAGACTATGCGGCGGGCCGGCCACCGCGCCGCGCGATGAACGGCTCGCGCGCCATACACTACAACTGCACCGGCGTGACACCCGCCGACGCCGGCTCCGCCTGGAAGCGCGCGAGATCCTCCTCGCTGCGATGGCACAGCACCTTCGCGCCGTTCCCGAGCGTGCGCAGCGACGGGGCCGTCCGGTTGCACACGCCGTCCACGCGCATCGCGCAGCGCGACAGGAACGGACACAGCTCGGCCTCGTTCTCGCGCTCGCCGATCGGCACCAGCGGCCGGTGGCAACGCTCGGCCGCATCGTCGAGCCAGCCCGCACGCAGTTCCGGCGCGGACGACACCAGCAAGTGCGAATACGGGTGATAAGGCGGCGCGCACAGCGCGTCGCGGCTGCCCGTCTCCACGCGGCGGCCCGCATACAGCACGACGATGTCGTCGCTGATCGCGCGCACCTTCGCGATGTCGTGCGTGATGAACACGTACGACACGCCGAGCTTCGCCTGCAGGTCGCGCAGTAATTCGATGATCGCGGCGCCGACGACGGTGTCGAGCGCCGACGTGACCTCGTCGCACAGGATCAGGTCGGGCTCGGCCGCGAGCGCGCGCGCGAGGTTCACGCGCTGCTTCTGCCCACCCGACAGCTCGCCGGTACGCCGCGCGGCCACCGCCGGCGGCAGCCGCACGAGCTCGAGCAGTTCCGCGACGCGCTGGCGTGCGCGCGCGCCCTTGATCCCGTGGTAGAACGCGAGCGGCCGCGCGAGCGTGCGCTCGACGGTATGCACCGGGTTGAGCGCGGTATCGGCATTCTGGAACACGATCTGCACGCGGCGATGCTGCTCCTTCGTCCGTTTGCCGATATCGCGCGCGAGCGGCTCGCCGTCGAGCAGGATCGCGCCGCCGGTCGCCGGCACGAGGCCCGCGATCACCTTCGCGAGCGTCGTCTTGCCGGAGCCCGATTCGCCGATCACGCCGACCGTCTGCCCGCGCCCGATGCGCAGGTCGACTTCGTGCAGGATCACCTTCGCGGGCCAGCCGTTCGCGGTGCGGCCGCCGTAGCCCGCGATCGCGCCGCGCACGTCGAGCAGCGGCGCCGGCGCGGCCGGTTGTTCCGCTTGCGCGTCGCGTTCGGCATCGTTCGGCGTGACCGCCGCGATCAGGCTCTGCGTGTACGGGTGCGTCGGCGCATGCAGGATCTGTTCGGTCGCGCCCGCCTCGCGGATCACGCCGTCGCTCAGCACGACGATCCGGTCGGCCATCTGCGCGACCACGGCCAGGTCGTGCGACACGTACACCGCACTCATCCCGTAGCGCCGGATCACGCTCTTGAACGCCTGCAGCACGTCGATCTGCGTGGTCACGTCGAGCGCGGTGGTCGGCTCGTCGAGGATCACCAGCTCCGGATCGGTGATCAGCGCCATCGCGGCCATCAGCCGCTGCAACTGCCCGCCCGATACCTGGTGCGGATAGCGCTTGCCGATCGTCTCCGGCTCCGGCAGCGCGAGCGCGCGAAACAGCTCGATCGCCTTCGCCTGCGCGTCGCGCTTCGTCATCGTCTTGTGGATCAGCGCGCTCTCGATCACCTGGTCGAGAATCGTGCGCGACGGGTTGAACGCGGCGGCGGCGCTCTGCGCGATATACGCGACCTTGCGGCCGCGCAGCGCGGTCAGCGCCGCTGCGGACAGCGTGCACACGTCGGTGCCGTCGAGCTTCACCGAGCCGCCGGCGATCCGGCATCCGGTGCGCGCATGGCCCATCAGCGACAACGCAATCGTCGTCTTGCCGGAGCCCGATTCGCCGATCAGCGCGAGCACCTCGCCGCGCCCGATGTCGAAGTCGACGCCGTGGACGATCGTCGTTTCCTCGCCGCCCGGCCGGCCGCCGACCACGCGCAGCCCGCGCACCTCGACGAGCGGGTTCGATTCGTGTCGCATCAGTGTCCTCCGGCGGCGCCGGCCGCGCCCTTGCGGCGGCCGCGATGCGGCAGACCGTCGATCATCAGGTTGACGCCCACCGTCAGGATCGCGATCGCGACCGCGGGCATGATCGCGACGGCCGAGCCGTCGCCGAGGCTCGCGATGTTCTCGCGCACGAGCGAGCCGAGGTCCGCATACGGCGGCTGCACGCCGAGCCCGAGAAAGCTCAGGCCGCTCAGCAGCAGCACGACGAACGTGAAGCGCAGCCCGGTGTCCGCCAGCATCGGGTGGATCATGTTCGGCAGCATCTCGACGCACGCGATGTACAGCGCGCTCTCGCCGCGCGCCTTCGCCACCTGCACGAATTCGAGCGTGCTGATGTTGACCGCCAGCGCGCGCGCGATCCGGTAGGAGCCGGGCATGTAGCTGACCGCGGCGGTGAGGACCAGCAGCGGCAGCGACGAGCCGAACGCGGCGACGAACATCAGCGCGAACATCTTCGACGGAATCGACGTGAGCGCGTCGAGCAGCCGGCTCATCGTCTCGTCGACTGCGCGGCCCGACACGGTCGCGAGCAGCCCGAGCGTCGTGCCGGTCACCGCGGCGAGCAGCACCGCGGCCAGCGCGAGCAGCACGGTCAGCCGCGTGCCGTACAGGATCCGGCTCAGCATGTCGCGGCCGAGGAAGTCGGAGCCGAACGGCAGCTTCGCGCTGAACGGCGAGAACACGTCCGGCGTGATGATCGCGCCGACGTCATGCGGCGCGAGCAGCGGCGCGAACACCGCGACGAACAGCATCAGGCCGACCATCGACAGGCCGACGCGGCCGCCGGCGGTCAATGCGATGCGCACGCCCCGGCGCTTGCGCGGCTGGTCGGGAGCAGGTGCGGCAGGCGGCACGCTGCCCCGCCCGAGGGGCGGGTCGCCGGATGGCGGCAGCGCGCTGCTGCGTTGTACGGGATCGATCGGTTGCATGGGCGGCATCTCGGAAGAAAGACGAAACACTCAGGTGCGCAGTCGCGGATTCGACACGATCGAGCACAGGTCGGCGAACAGCACGAGCGTCAGGTAAGCGACGCAGAAGATCAGCGTGCACGCCTGGACCAACGGGAAATCGCGGTTGCTGACGGCGTCGACCATCAGGCTCGCGAGGCCCGGATAGTTGAAGATCGTCTCGACGACGATCACGCCGCCGAGCAGATACGACAGGCTCAACGCGATCGCATTGGCGATCGGGCCGATCGCGTTCGGCAGCGCATGGCGCAGCACGACGCGCGCGGGGCTTGCGCCCTTCAGCACGGCCATCTCGACATACGACGCGCTCAACTGCTCGATCACCGCGGCGCGCGTCATCCGCGCCATCTGCGCGATCACGACCGCGCACAGCGTCAGCACCGGCATCGCATACGCACGCAGGAAATCGTGCAGGCTGTCGATCGGGCCGCTGTACGACAGCGCGGACAGCCAGCGCAGCTTCACCGCGAACACGAGCACGGCGACCGTCGCGATCAGGAATTCCGGCGTCGCGACGAGCGACAGCGTGCCGAGGCTGATCGCGCGGTCGATCACCGACTCGCGCTTGACCGCCGCGAGGATCCCGAGCAGCAGCGCGATCGGCACCGACACGGCGGTCGTGATCGCCGCGAGCGCGAGCGACTTCGGCAGGCGTCCGCCGATCAGTTCCGACACCGGCATGTCGCCGGAAAACGACCGGCCGAAATCGCCGTGCAGCAGCCCGCCGAGCCAGTGCACGTAGCGCACGTGCGCCGGCATGTCGAGACCGAACTGCTGGCGCAGCGCGGCGACCGTCTCCGGCGTCGCCGACTGGCCGAGCGCGGCCTGCGCGGCGTCGCCCGGCAGCAGGTTCGTGATCGTGAAGATGATCGCGGACACGATCAGCAGCGTCAGCGCGGTGACCGCGATGCGCCGGCCGATCAGGCCGATGAGAATTCGGTTCATGGAGCAGTACTCCCGAAAAAACCGCGCGTGGCCGGCGCGGTGGTCCGCACCGGCCGCGCGACGGCGGCCAGCCACAACGTCATGCGTTCCACCACACGTTCTCGGCGAACATGAAGCCCATCATCCCGCCGGTCGGGATCGAACCGAGGCCCGCGAGCCGCTTGTCGTATCCGTCGAGGAAGCTGATGAACGCCGGAATGCCGACCCGGCCCTGCTGCGCGACGATCACCTGCATGTCGCCGTACATCTGCTTGCGCTTCGCATCGTCGGTTTCCGAACGCGCGGCGAGCAGCAGCTGGTCGAACTTCGCGTTCTTCCAGCCCGACTCGTTCCATGTCGCATCCGACTTGAAGAACTGCGTGAACAGCACGTCGGCGCTCGAACGCGGGTTGATGTTGCCGAACGTGAGCGGGTGCTTCATCCAGTGGTTCGACCAGTAGCCGTCGGGCGACGCGCGGTTGACCTGCAGGTTCAACCCGATCTTCTGGCCGGCCTGCTGCAGCAGCACGGCCATTTCGATCGACCCGTTCGCGTCGGACGTCGCATAGATCGGCGGCAACGTGGCGCCCAGCGCGCCCGCCTTCTGGAACAGGAACTTCGCCTTGTCCGGATCGTGCGCCCGCTGCGGCAGCGACGCGTTGAAGTAGCGATGCCCCGGCGGAATCGGCTGGTCGTTGCCGATCACCGAGTAGCCGCGGAACACCGCCGTGCGGAGCTGCTCGCGATCGAACAGGTACTTCATCCCTTCGACGAAATCGGGACTCGAGACGATCGGGTTGTCGCTGCGCATGATCAGGTCGGTATAGAGGCCCGACTTGGTTTCCTTCAGCGCGTAGCCCGGCGTCGACGAGACCCGCTGCGTCGAGCGCGGATCGATCGCGTTGATCAGGTGCACGTCGCCCGACAGCAGCGCGTTCAGGCGCGCGGCGCTGTCGCTGATGCCGATCAGCTCGATCTCGTCGAGATACGGCTTGCCCGGCTTGAAGTAGCTGTCGTTGCGCACGCCGACGGTCGACACGCCCGGCTTGAACGACTTCAGCTTGTACGGGCCGCAGCCGATACCGGTCGAGAAATCGGTCGTGCCGTCCTTGACGATCACGAGCTGCGGCGTCGCGAGGATCACCGGCAGGTCCGCGTTCGCGCTGGCGAGCGTGAGCGTGACTTCGTCGGGGCCGGTTGCCTTCGCGTCGGCGAACTGTTCGGCGAGCGGCTTCACCTTCGACGCGGTGGCCGGGTTCTTGTGGCGCATCAGCGAATACACCACGTCGGCCGGGCCGACGGGCTTGCCGTCGTGGAACGTGACGCCCTTGCGCAGCTTGATGATCCACGTCTTCGCATCGGTCGTCTGCAGCGACTCGGCGAGGTTCATCTGCGGCGTGAGGCTCGCATCGAGCTGCGTGAGGCCGCTGTAGAACATGAAGAAGCGCGTGTAGTCCGCGCCCGTCGAGCCCTTGGCCGGGTCGAGCGTATCGGCCGTCGAGCCGGCTTCGTTCGCGACCCGGATCTTGCCGCCGCGCTTCGGCGCGGGCGCGGCGAATGCAGAGCCGGGGGTCATCAGCAGTCCGCCGGCGCCGGCGGCCATCATGCCGCTCGCCGCCATGACCTTCATCATGTCGCGGCGCGTGAAGCCGCCCTTGCCGCCGTTGTCGATATCGTCGCTCATCCGAACTGCTCCTGACTGTGGGAAGTGGGTCCAAGGGTCCAGCGTGGTTGTTCAATCGCGCCGCGCCCGCTTGCTGGTGGCGGGCGCGACGTCGTGCACATGGAATTCATTTAAGCATCGCCAAAATGCGGTTTGTCGCGATTCGGGCCGCCCGCACGATACGAATCGACCGTTTTGAGCCGCCCGCGCAGCATGAATTGCTGCGTGCGCGCCCGTGTCGCCGTGTGCCCGGCGGCGTGTCGCGGCGGCTGCCGAACCCGTGTCGATGCAGGAAATCGTAAGGCCGCAGCCGCCGCAGATTGCGCCGACAAAATTGCCCGTTCGGCATCCGGCGCGCGTTTGGCTCGTGCAAACCGCACGTTTGTGTCGAATGCGTGTCCGCATGCCGACGACGGCTGAAGCGAGCGGTACGATGCGGCAGATCGCCGCATGCACGGGCGTCAGCGGTGGCGGTCACGACGGCACGCCGCGTCTGAAAGTTCAGAGGAATGCCGCTCCATCGGAGCGGCTTGGCGAGAAGGCGGGAAGATGACGGGATTGCCCGGAAACCGGGCCCGTGCAGCCGTCAGGAACCGCGGCGCCATGCGGCGACGCGTCCGTTACCGGCATGCCGGCGATGTACGACGTCGACGGCCGCGCGGGCAAGCTGATGGATCTGCTGGTCGCCGAAATCGCGACGATGCCGCGCCTGTCGCTGCATGCGCCGCTGCCGGCCGATGCGCAGTTGGCGAAAGTGTGCCGGCGCGGCGCGAAGAAGGCGGGGTGATGCGCTGGCTGGCAGTGAGCGGCACGAAGCCGTCACGCAGCGAGCCGGAATACCGATACGGCGGCCCGCAGGCGCGCCGCCTGCTCGTCCAGCGAGGACGCGGCGGCGGCAGCCTGCTCGACGAGCGCGGCGTTCTGCTGGGTGACTTCGTCCATTTGCGCGACCGCCAGCCCGATCTGTTCGATGCCGGTGCTTTGCTCGGCCGAGGCCGCCGAAATCTCGCCCATGATGTCGGCCACCCGGTCGATCGACCGGACGATCTCCGTCATGCGCGCGCCGGCCGTCTCGACCAGCCGGCTGCCGCTGCCGGCCCGCTCGACCGACGCGTCGATCAAGCCCTTGATGTCCTTCGCGGCCGCGGCGCTGCGTTGCGCGAGCGAGCGGACTTCCGACGCGACGACGGCGAACCCGCGCCCCTCCTCGCCGGCCCGCGCGGCTTCCACCGCGGCGTTGAGCGCGAGAATGTTGGTCTGGAATGCGATGCTTTCGATCACGACGGTGATGTCCGCGATCCGCACCGATCCATCCGAAATCTGCCGCATCGTTTCGACGACGGCCTGCACGGCGGCGCCGCCGAGTTCGGTCGCATCCTTCGCCTGGGTCACGAGCGCATTCGCCTGGCGTGCGTTGTCGGCGTTCTGTTTGACCGTCGACGTGATCTGCTCCATGCTCGCGGCCGTTTCCTGCAGCGACGCGGCCTGCTGCTCCGTGCGCTGCGACAGGTCCAGGTTGCCTTGCGCGATCTCGCCGGTGCCGGTGGCGATCGAGTGGGTCGTGGTCTGGATTTCGGCGATGGTTTCGGTCAGCCGCGCCTTCATGTCGCCGAGCGCGACGAGCAGGCTGCCGGGCGCGGCGTGCGCCGTATCGAACTGCACATCGAGTTCACCGGCGGCGATGCGGGCCGCAATCCGCGCCGCATGCGCGGGCTCCCCGCCGAGCGTACGCCTGACGCTGCGCAGCACACCCCATGCGATGGCCGCGAGCGCCGCGGCGATGACGAGCGCGACGGCGCCCAGCACCATCGCGAGCCGGGCGAACGCCGCATTGATGTCGTCGTAGAAGAATCCGGTGCCGATCCACCAGTCCCAGTCCGGAATCGCGACCACGCCCTGGAGCTTCGGCTCCAGGTCCGCGTCGGGGCTGCGCTTGATCAGCACGTCGACGAGCGCGAAATGCGACTGCGCCATTCCGGAGCGGTACGCCTCGCTGTCGGTCAGGCCGCTGGTCGTGCGGTTGCCCTTCGCGCGCGTGCCGATGAACTTCGCGTTCGGGTGCACGAGGTTGACGCCGTCGGCCGTCGTGACCCAGAAGTAGCTCTTCGAATTCGCGTTGAGCGCCGACAGCGCGGCCTTGGCCTGCTGCTGCGCCTGCTCCTGCGTGAGCGTGCCGTTCGTCTGCAGCGCGCGATACGAATCGACCAGATGCTCGGCCTTGGTCAGCAGAATGACGATCTCTTCGCGGCGGCTGTCGATCAGCGCGTCGCGCAGCGTGTGCAGCGACAACGCGGCGAGCAGGACGACACCGAGCAGCGCCGCGGCGACGAGCATCAGCAGTTTGGTGGACAACTTCATGCGGGGGCCTCGAAATATTAACCGTTCGGTACATATATCGGCCCGGGCGGCCCCACCTTGAACGACTCGATATCGGTAATTACCCTCGTTTCGTGCGCTGATCGAACGCGCGACGCGACGGGCCGCGACGGCATCGCGGCCACGCCCCGTCGCGACGTTCGGTGAATCCGCCGGCGCAGTCGGCTTACAGACCGAGCTGCGTCGCGAGATGGCCGATGTCCGACACTTCGTAATAGTTGTAGAACGGCGTGCCCGGCTCGTGGCCGCGGTTCACGAAGGCCTTGTGCTTGATCCCGAGATCCTCGGCCGTCATCAGGTCGTAGCGCAGGCTCGACGACACGTGCAGCACGTCCTCGGGCTTGCAGCCGAGCTGGTCGAACATGTATTCGAAGCCCTGCATCCGCGGCTTGTACGATTGCGCCTGCTGCGCGGTGAATACCGCATGGAACGGCGCGCCGAGCTTGTCGACGTTGCTCATGATCTGCTCGTCCATCGCGTTCGACAGGATCACCAGCTTGTACTTCGACGCCAGCCGCGACAGCCCGGCCGGCACGTCCGGGTGCGGGCCCCAGGTCGGCACCGCGTGATAGAAAAGCTCGGCCTCGGCTTCGTCGAACTTCACGCCGAGCCGCGCGCAGGTGCGGCGGACCGAGTTGACGACGACATCGCGGTACGGCTTCCACGCGCCGAGCACCTCGTCGAGCCGATAGGCGGCGAACGCGCGCACAAAGGCCTCCATCGTGGCCGGCGACAACCGATCCGCATAGATTTCGCGCGCCGTCTCGGCCATCCGGAAATGGGTCAGCGTGCCGTAACAGTCGAAGGTGATGTACTTCGGTTCAAACTGGATCATGGTCAGGTCCTGTCGGTGTGAAGCCCCGGCAGGGCCGGGGGATGGGCTGGGTTTAACGAAATTGAATCAGGGCAAAAAGCCGTTCGCGCATCATTCGGCGCCGCTCAAAACGCAGAATCGCCGCGTGTTGCCCGGCACATGCAGCACGATCTGCGGCGCGATCGGGCGCGGCGCGGCGCAGCGGCGCCGGCCGGTGGGCGCCGCGCCACCGCGGCGGGCTCGCCTGCCGGTGCGGCCCTTCGGCAGGCGGCAGCGCCGCCGTGCATGCATCGTAGTGCCGTTCCCACAGCAGGAGTGGTCGGATTGACCGGCCGCGCCGGCACGATCCGCGCGTTCGTGCGCGCCGGTCGAGCGGGTTTGCATCGATCTCGCGCGGCCGGCCGCCGTGGCCCGAAAACAGGCGAATCGTCCTATCCGTGCCGCGACCGCGCTGGCAGAGTGAACGAGTCATTTCCACCCATCCGGAGTCCGGCGTGTCCGACCTCAACCCTTCCCGCACGCTTATCTATCGCCCGTTCGCCGAAACCGACCTGCCCGCCGCGCATCGTCTGTCGGAAGCCGTCAAATGGCCGCACCGGCTCGACGACTGGCGCTTCGCGTTCCAGCTCGGCGGCGGCTTCGTCGCCGAGGATGAATCCGGCGTCGTCGGCACCGCGCTCGGCTGGCGCTTCGACGACGCGCATGCATCCCTCGGCATGGTCATCGTGTCGCCCGAGCGCCAGGGCTGCGGCATCGGTCGCGAACTGATGACCCGCGTGGTCGACAGCCTCGGCACGCGGACCGTGTTCCTGCATGCGACGCCGTCCGGCGAACCGCTGTACGCGAAGTTCGGCTTCGACGCAATCGGCACGATCGACCAGCACCAGGGCGCGGCGTTCCAGCCGCCGCTGATCTCGCTGCCGCCCGGCGAGCGCCTGCGCCCGCTCGGCACCAACGACGGGCCGCGCCTCGCCGCGCTCGCGTCGCGCGCGACCGGCTACGAACGCGGCGCGGTGATCGAGGCGCTGCTCGACGTCGCGAACGGGATCGCGCTCGACCGTGACGGCGAGCTGCTCGGCTTCGCGCTGTTCCGCCGGTTCGGCCGCGGCCACGTAATCGGCCCGGTGGTCGCACCCGATGCATTGCGCGCGCAAGCGCTGATCAGCCACTGGCTCGCGCTGAACGAGGGCATGTTCGTGCGGCTCGACGTGCCGGGCGACAGCGGGCTGTCCGACTGGCTGCAGGGGCTCGGGCTGCCGCGCGTCGACACCGTCGTCGCGATGGCTCGTGGCGCAACGCCCGAACCCGACCCGGCGCTGCGCGCGTTCGCGATCGTGAACCAGGCGCTCGGTTGAGCGGGGGCACACGATGAGCTTTCTCTACAAGGCCGACCCGGTGCGCGGCGCGCAGTGGGCGGTGCGCTTCGCGCAACAGGCGCCCGATCTGCCGTTCCGGATCTGGCCGGACCTCGGCGACGCCGAGGCCGTCCGCTATCTCGCCGCATGGCAGCCACCGGATGACCCGGTCGCGCTGCTGCCGAATCTCGAAGTCGTGTTCTCGGTCGGCGCCGGCATCGACCAGTTCGACCTGTCGCGCGTGCCGTCGCACATTCCCGTCGTGCGGATGATCGAGCCGGGCATCGTCGAAGGGATGATCGAATACGTGACGCAGGCCGTGCTGACGATCCATCGCGACCTGTTCGACTATGCGGTGCAGCAGCGCGACCAGGTGTGGCGCGAGCATCCCGTGCGCGCGGCCGCGTCGCGGCGCGTCGGCGTGCTCGGGCTCGGCACGCTCGGCCAGGCCGTGCTCGACACGCTGCGGCGCTTCGGTTTCCCGTGCGCCGGCTGGAGCCGCACGCCGCGCACGCTCGACGGCGTCGACTGCTATGCAGGCGATGCGGCGCTCGACGCGTTCCTCGCCCGCACCGACATCCTGATCTGCCTGCTGCCGCTGACCGACAGCACGCGCGGCCTGCTCGGCGCGCGCGTGTTCGACGCGCTGCCGGCCGGCGCGTCGCTCGTGCAGGTCGGGCGCGGCCCGCAGCTCGATGCGGCGGCGCTGCTCGCGGCGCTCGCGAGCGGCCGCGTCGACAGCGCGATCCTCGACGTGACGGATCCCGAACCGCTGCCGGCCGGCCATCCGTTCTGGACGCATCCGCGCATTCGCATCACGCCGCACATCGCCAGCGCGACGCGGCCCGACACCGCGGTCGACGCGGTGCTCGCGAACCTCGCGCGCCATCGCGCGGGCCAGCCGATGATCGGCGTCGTCGATCGCGCACGCGGCTACTGATATACGCCCGGCCACGCCTGCCGGGCGCGCAGCAGAAAATGCCGAAGCGCCCCGTACAAACACCGCGCGCATACGTTTCGGGCCGCAAATTGAAGGCGCATGCGGATTTCTCGCCCGGTAGCATGAACTCACCGCTGACACCTGACGAGAGTCCCGCCTTCCCATGAACCAAGCCGCGCTGATCGAAGCCGATCGTCAACACCTGATCCACCCCGTCGTCAACTACCGTGCGCACGAGGCGCGCGGCGTCACCGTGCTGGAATCCGCGGACGGCGTGTTCCTGCGCGACGCCGCGGGCCACACGCTGCTCGACGCGTTCTCGGGCCTGTGGTGCGTGAATGTCGGCTACGGCCGCGACAGCATCGTGAAAGCCGCCGCGGACCAGATGGCGAAGCTGCCCTACGCGACCGGTTATTTCCATTTCGGCTCGCAGCCGGCGATCGAACTCGCCGAACGGCTCGCCGCGCTCGCGCCGCCGTCGCTGAACCGCGTGTACTTCACGCTCGGCGGCTCGGACGCGGTCGATTCCGCGATCCGTTTCATCACGCATTATTTCAACGCGACCGGCCGCCCGTCGAAGAAGCAGATGATCGCGCTGGAGCGCGGCTATCACGGTTCGTCGTCGGTCGGCGCCGGGCTCACCGCGCTGCCCGCGTTCCACCGTCATTTCGACCTGCCGCGTGCGGACCAGCACCATATTCCGTCGCCCTACCCGTACCGCCATCCGCTCGGCGACGATCCGCAGGCGCTGATCGCCGCGTCGGTCGCCGCGCTCGAAGCGAAGGTCGCCGAACTCGGCGCGGACAACGTCGCCGCATTCTTCTGCGAGCCGGTGCAAGGTTCCGGCGGCGTGATCGTGCCGCCGGCCGGCTGGCTGAAGGCGATGCGCGACGCGTGCCGGCGCCTCGGCATCCTGTTCGTCGCGGACGAGGTGATCACCGGCTTCGGCCGCACCGGCCCGCTGTTCGCGTGCGAGGCCGAGCAGGTCGATCCGGATCTGATGACCGTCGCGAAGGGACTGACCGCCGGCTATGCGCCGATGGGCGCGGTGCTGATGTCCGACGAAATCTACGAAGGGATCGCGGGCGACCGCGCCGATTCGCCGGTGGTCGGCCACGGCCATACGTATTCCGCGCATCCAGTGAGCGCGGCGATCGGCCTCGAGGTGCTGAAGCTCTATCACGAAGGTGGGCTGCTCGCGAACGGCCAGGCGCTGGCGCCGCGCTTCGCCGCGGGGCTCGACGCGCTACGCGCGCACCCGCTCGTCGGCGACGCACGCTCGGTCGGCCTGCTCGGCGCGCTCGAACTGGTGACCGACAAGGCGCACAAGACGCGCTTCGACGCGGCGCTGAACGTGCCGGACAAGATCGCGGCCGCCGCGTACGCGAACGGCGTGGTGTTCCGCGCGTTCGGCGACGGCGTGCTCGGCTTCGCGCCGGCGCTGAGTTTCACCGCGGGCGAGTTCGACCTGCTGTTCGAACGCGTGCGCAAGACGCTCGACGACGTGCTGGCCGACGCGGGCGTGCAGCGCGCGCTCGACGCCGCGCACGCGCAGCCGGCCTGACAGGCCAAGGGAAAGCCGGGCTTGTGGCCGCCATCGTTCGACTCTAAAGTAACCGGACATTCCATTTTTCCCTCTCACGTGAACATGACGGACAGCAAGCTGGATCGCATCGACCTGCGCATCCTCTCCCAGTTGCAGAAGCGCGGCCGCATGACCAACGTCGAGCTGGCCGATGCGGTCGGGCTGTCGCCCAGTCCATGCCTGATCCGCGTGAAGCGGCTCGAGAAGGCCGGCTACATCGGCGGCTACGGCGCGCACATCCAGCTCGAGAAACTCGGCGACGTGCAGGTCGTGTTTACCGAGGTCACGCTGGCCGACCACCGGCGCGAGGATTTCGACCGCTTCGTCGCGGCGATCCGCAACGTCGACGAGATCGTCGAATGCCACCTCGCGAGCGGCGGCTACGACTACCTGCTGAAGTTCATCACGCGCAGCGTGAGCCATTACCAGACGATCGTCGAAGGGCTGCTCGAGCAGAACATCGGCATCGAGAAGTATTTCAGTTACGTGATCATCAAGTCGCCGTTCGTCAAACGGCACTACCCGCTCGAATCGCTGTTCGGCGAACGTCACTGACACCCGGCGCGGCATCCCGTAACGCAGCAGCCCGCTGTCCGCGTGGGGTCGTCGCACGCCCGCTCCGCCGTCGTTGTCGTCGAACCGCTTCATTCAAGGACCTGTCATGCCGCTTACGCTGTCCCGAACCGAACTCGTTCGCACCGCCAACCTGATCGACGGCGCGTGGCGCGATGCGCTCGACGGCCGCCGCTTTGCCGTCACCGATCCCGCCACGCTCGAGACCGTTGCCCACGCACCCGACAGCGGCGCCGCCGACGCACGCGCCGCCACCGACGCGGCAGCCCGCGCGCTGCCCGCGTGGCGCGCGACGCCCGCGCGCGAACGCGCGGCGATCCTGCGTGCATGGCATGCGGCGATCGTCGCGCACACCGACGATCTGGCGAAGTTGATGTCGCGCGAACAGGGTAAGCCGCTTGCCGAAGCGCGCGGCGAAGTCGCCTACGGCGCGTCGTACGTGCTGTGGTTCGCCGAGGAAGCGACCCGCACGTACGGCGACCTGATCCCGCAGCAGCAGCGCGGCAAGCGGCTCAGTGCGGTGAAGGAGCCGATCGGCGTCGTCGCCGCGATCACGCCGTGGAATTTCCCGCTCGCGATGATCGCGCGCAAGATCGCGCCCGCGCTCGCGGCCGGCTGCACGGTCGTTGCGAAGCCGGCGGAGGACACGCCGCTGACCGCGCTCGCGCTCGCGTTTCTCGCGCAGGAAGCCGGCGTACCGGCCGGCGTGCTGAACCTGATCACCGCATCGCGCGAACGCGGCATCGACGCCGCGGCCGACTGGCTCGCCGACGGCCGCGTACGCAAGATCACGTTCACCGGCTCGACGCCCGTCGGCAAGCTGCTCGCACGCGAATCGGCGGCGACGTTGAAGAAGCTGTCGCTGGAGCTCGGCGGCAATGCGCCGTTCATCGTGTTCGACGACGCCGAACTCGATGCCGCGGTCGACGGGCTGATGGCCGCCAAGTTCCGCAACGGCGGGCAGACCTGCGTGTCGCCGAATCGCGTGTACGTACAGGCCGGCGTCTACGACGCGTTCGCCGCGAAGCTCGCGGCGCGCGTCGCCGCGCTGAAGGTCGCGCCGGCGACCGACCCGGCCGCGCAGATCGGCCCGATGATCAACGCGCGTGCGGTCGACAAGATCGCGCGCCACGTCGGCGATGCCGTCGAACGCGGCGCACGCGTGCTGACGGGCGGCAAGCGCCTGACCGAGCTTGGCGCGAACTATTACGCGCCGACGGTGCTTGCCGACGCCAGCGCCGACATGCAGCTCACCTGCGAGGAAACCTTCGGCCCGGTCGCCGCGCTGTTTCGCTTCGAGACCGAGGACGACGCCGTCGACGCCGCGAACGACACGCCGTTCGGGCTCGCCGCGTATTTCTACACGCAGGACGTGCGGCGCATCGCGCGCGTGTCGGCGCGGCTCGAAACGGGCATCGTCGGCATCAACGAAGGCGCGCTCGCGAGCGAGGCCGCGCCGTTCGGCGGCGTGAAGGAATCGGGCTATGGCCGCGAAGGCTCGCGCTATGGCCTCGACGACTACCTGTCGATCAAGTACCTGTGCCAGGGCGGGCTCGAGTGATCGGGTGAGTCCGGGCCGTCCGCGAGGACGGCCATCGCCGCACCCGGTCGACATACACGCGTTGACATCGGAACCGATCGGTCCATATAATGAATCCAACTTCAGGCACCGCATCGTTTGCGAAACCGATCAATGGCAAATCCGGCTGGCGTGGGCCGCCCCCGCGAATTCGAACTTGGTGATGCCGCGCGCGACGCGATGGACGTTTTCTGGGACCGCGGATATGAAGGTGCGTCCCTGCCCGACCTGATGGCCGGCACCGGCTTGTCGCGGGGCAGTCTGTACAAGGCGTTCGGCGACAAGAAGGCGCTGCTGCTGGCGGCGCTCGATCTGTATATGGCCGACGGGCTCAAGGCGACCGCGGACATCCTGTCGCAACCCGGCGCCGTGAAGGACGCCATTCGCGACTCGCTGCTGCGCTATGCCCGCCTGTCGGTCGGCGAGGCGGGCCGACGGGGATGTCTCGCGGTCGCGATGACCACGGAACTGGCCGCGCGCGACGCGGATGTCGCGGAACGCACCGGGCGCATGTTCCGGCGGCTGCAACAGCTTTATGCCGGTGCGATCGTTCGTGGCCAGGCGAGCGGCGAGATCGCCGAGCAGGACGAACAGGTGCTGGCGCGTTTGCTCGTCTGCCAGATCGAAGGCATGCGCGTGCTGGGAAAAACCGGGGTGCCCGAGGACGACATGCTCGCGCTGGTCGACCGCACGATGCGCATCCTCGACTGATATTTTTTTACCCAATTTGGAACCGAACGGTTCCGTATGGAGAGCCATCCATGTCACGGAATGATCCCGTATCGCCCGACCCGCGTCGCTGGGCCATGTTTTCGGTCCTGCTCGTCGGCGCGTTCCTGCCGCCGCTGGACTTCTTCATCGTCAATGTCGCGCTGCCGTCGATCCGCGCGGAACTGGGCGCGTCGTCGTCGGCCGAGCAACTCGTCATTTCATCGTATGCGGGCCTGTACGCGGTGACGCTGATCACCGGCGGACGATTGGGCGACCTGTTCGGCCGCGGGCGCGTGTTTTTCCTCGGGTTGATCGGCTTTGCGATCGCCTCGACGCTGTGCGGTCTCGCGAGTTCGCCGTGGGCGCTCATCGTCGGCCGCGCGTTGCAGGGCGTGACGGCCGCGATCATGGCGCCGCAGGCGCTCGCTTCGATCCAGGCGATCTTCCCCGAATCGGAAAAGCCGCTCGCGCTCAGCTTGTACGGCGCGGTGTTCGGTCTCGCCGCCGTGGTCGGGCAGGCACTAGGCGGAATCCTGATCTCGCTGAATCTGTTGAATCTGGGTTGGCGCACGATCTTCCTCGTCAACCTGCCGCTGGCGATTCTGGTCGTCCTGTTCGGGATTCCGCTGTTGAAGGAAACGCGTGCGCAGCATGCGCGCAAGCTCGACCTCGGCGGCACTGCACTGTCGATGCTCACGCTGGGCGCGCTGATCGTGCCGCTGATCGAGGGGCGCGAGGCAGGCTGGCCCGTATGGGCATGGGTGTCGCTGATCGCGGTGCCGGCCCTTGCCTGGTTCTTCTGGCGCTACGAGCGCCGGCTGGGCCGCCGCGGCGGCGCACCGCTGCTCGATCCGGCCGCACTGCGCGCACCGGGGCTGGGCCGCGCGTTGCTGATCGCGCTGCTGCTGTACTCGATCGGCGCGTTCTTCCTGCTGTTCTCGGTGTATCTGCAGAACGCGTTGCACGTCGACGCGCTGAGTGCCGGCCTCGTGTTCTTGCCGTTCGGCGTGGGGTTCCTGCTCGGCCCGTTGTCGACGCCCTTCTGCTCACGCGTCATCGGCGCTTACGTCAATCCATTCGGCATGAGCCTGGAAATCGTCGGGCTCGTCGGCCTCGCGTGGTTGATCGATGCCACGCCGATCGGGATGCCGCTCGCTGCCGTGCCGCTCGCCGTCGTTCTCTTCGTCATCGGTTTCGGACAAGGCCTCGCACTGCCGACGCTGATGCGCATGGTGACGGGGCGCGTCGCACCGGCGCTTTCCGGCATGATCGCCGGCATCGCCAGCTCGACGCTGCAGGTCAGCACGTCGCTCAGCGTGGCGATCATCGGCGGCATTTTCTATACGACGCTCGGCACGCGCCAGGATCCGGCGGCCATCGCACACGCGTTCATCGTCGCACTCCTGTCGATCTCGGTGTTCCTCGCTGTCGGCGCCGCGCTGGGCATCTCGTTCGCCCGCGCGACCGCCGCGCATACCTCGATGCGGGCTACTGCCCGTCCGGGCTTCGGCCCCGAAGGCAAACGGCCGTAAATCGCCCGTATTTGCCCGTATCGACATTCATCGCCGTAGCAGTCCGATCTGGAGGTTCTTCATGTATGTCGTCGTTTCTTATCGCCGAGCCGCAGGCACGCGATTCGATTCCCGTTACTACGTCGAGCAACACATTCCGCTGGTGGAAAAATCCTGGAAACCGTACGGGCTCGACTATATCGACGCTTTCTTTCCGGCACGTGAGGATAGCGAACTGATCGTCGTGGCGATGTGTCGTTTCAAGAACAGCGCGGCGCTGGACGCCGCATTCGCGTCCGCGGAGACGGCAGATGTCATGGCCGATATCGATGCGTTCACCGATATCGAACCCGATCGGCACATCACGGATGTGTTCTCGCGCGTGCCGTAACGGCGATCGCGCGCCGCCATGCATCGGTTCCGGCTGGTGCCATTGATAACTTGTCCGATCGCACCGCGAACGATCGGGTATCGGGATAGGCACCCGTACGCGAGACACACCACCGGAGGGGCGGGGCTTCAAAGCCCGCGCCGGCCGGGCCGTCCGTCCGCTCACACACGAAAACGAATCCGCGTCGCGGATCGCGTCAGAGCAACCCCAGCGCCGACGCCTTGAGGGTCGCCGCGGCGCGTGTCGAACATTCGAGCTTGCGGAACGCCTTCTCGACATGGGTGCGCACCGTGCTCGGACTCATCGCGAGCGCCTGCGCGACCTGCTTGTTGCTCGCGCCGCGGGAGATCGCCCGCAGGACGTCGATTTCCCGCGCGGACAGGCGCGGGCCAGTGGCCGACGCGCCCGTGGCGATGCGCCGGGGTACGGGCGGTCCGCCCGTCACGAGCGCGGCCACCACTTCGCCGCATAGCCGGCCACACGCAGCTTCTTCCTGCAACTGGCCGGCGGCGGCCGCATCGCTCAGCGCCGCGCGCCATGGACGCGCCGAGCGCAACGCGACCCACGCCAGCGACGCCGCCAGCACGCGCGCTTCCAGCGTCAGCGCCGCATCGCGCGCGCCGCGAAAATAGCCCGAGCCGTCCTGCCGCTCGTACGCATACGACGCAAGCACCGCGGCTTCGCCGAGCGCGCCGGTCTGCCTGCCGGCGCGCTCGGTCCAGTACGGCACGAGTCGCACCTTTTCCCACGCGCTCGCGGGCAGCCGCGTCGGCAGATTCCACACGTCGTTCGGTA
This sequence comes from Burkholderia sp. BCC0397, assembly GCF_902832865.1. Lineage (NCBI taxonomy): Bacteria > Pseudomonadati > Pseudomonadota > Betaproteobacteria > Burkholderiales > Burkholderiaceae > Burkholderia > Burkholderia sp. BCC0397. The sequence continues at coordinate 34,477 of NZ_CADFDL010000002.1, forward strand.
CCGCGGCCCTGCCTATGCCATGAATCAGTCCGGCGCGGTACACGCGTTCGCGCGCCGCCTCGTCCGACGAGAGCCGGCCGTAACACGCGGCCGCCGTCGCGGCGACCGAACGCGAAAAACCCGTCATCCACGGCAGTTTCAGATCGATGACGTCCGCAATCAATTCGGCGGACGTCGCGCCCTGCATGTCCGGCGTGGCCAATGCGGCGTCGAGGTCGGCGGGCGCCATGTGCTCGAGCGCCGCCAGCCAGCGCGGTGCGTCGCGCGCAGCCGTCTCGACGAGCACGGCCGGATAGCGTGACCCCGCGCGTTGGCCGATCAATTCGAGGGCCCGTTCGATGCCGTACGTGCGGCTGAACACGTCGAGGTCGCCCGCAAGCGCGACGATCGACACGGCGGGCGGCACCTGTTCGCGCACGAGCCGCGCAGGCAGCCCGTTGCCGTCCCAGGTTTCGAAAATGTGCCGCAGCGCGGTTTCCGTCGCGCTGGACAGACCGAGTATTCGCGCAACCTCGCCCGAGACTTCGCAATGAATCTGCGCGAGCGGGATCAGCGCGACACCCGCGCCGCCGATCGCTTCAGCCATGCCGGGCCGGCTCTCGAGCATCGCGGCGCGGATCGCGACGTCGTCGCCGAATACCTGAGCGAAACCCGCCGCGTTCGCCGTGCAGCCTGACCAGCGCAATAGCGCCACCTCGCGAGCCGTGTCGCAAACCGATGCATCGAATCGTGCCGCGTGCGCGAGCTCTGCCGCCAGCCAGCCGGTGCGCGGCGAATGGTCGGTCGGCTGGCCCATGCTGAGGTCGCCGATGAAGGCCAGCGCGCGTACGGCGTCGACTATGCGCAGCGGGGCGTGACGGGCTTCGGCGTCGGGCATCGGGTGGGCGGAGACATTCGCGAGGACGGGAAAACGATCATACGCGACGGCGTCGCGGCGTGCATGAGCATGCGCGTCGGCGGCGCGCCGCGACCGCGCCGGCGCGATGTCCGCCCGCATCGGTGCGGGCAGCCGGCGGACTTCGCCATCGGACATCTGACCGATAGCGGCAGGCGCGGACGATTGCGATACTCGGCGCACTGGAGATCCGGTCGGCGCCGCATTCGCGTGGTGGGAACCGTGCATGCGGACCGGAACGACGATTCAATGTAAATAGGAGTACAAATGACTGATCGCTACCCCGAATTCCACGCCCCTACCGACGAACAATGGCTGAAACGGTACTACTTTTCCCGGGCGATATTCTCGCTGATCTGGGTCGCGCTGGCGTTTTCCGTCGGCCGGCAGAGCGCGGCCGGCGCGGCGATCCTGCTGGTCGTCTATCCAGCCTGGGATGCGCTCGCCAATTTCGTCGACCTGTCCCGCAGCGGCGGGATGGCGGCAAACCGCACGCAAGCGGCCAACGTCGCGATCGGCGCCGTCACGACACTGGCGGTATTTCCGGCGTTGAATGCGGGCCTGCCCGCGGTACTCGCGGTGTTCGGCGTCTGGGCGATTCTCTCCGGCGCGCTGCAGCTCGGCACCGCCGTGCGGCGCTGGAAGCATGCCGGCGCACAGTGGGTGATGATCCTGAGTGGTGCGCAATCGGCGCTGGCCGGGTTGCTCTTCATTGTCCAAAGCCACGCGCCGATGCCGCCCGCGATCGTGAAGATCGCCGGCTATGCGGGAGTGGGTGCGCTTTATTTCCTGATATCCGCCATTTGGCTGCAGGTGCGGGGGATGCGGCGCAGCGTGTCGTGAGCCGTCGGTCAAAATGAAGATGTCACGCTACAAGTCGCCGTCGCCGTGCTTGCGGTCAAGGTCACGCTTTGTGAGCTCGTGCGGACGATCGCGAACGGCAGTTCCGGGGCGACGCGAACGGTTCTGAACGACCCTGAGCGGTCCCTGGCTTCACGCCGAAGAGGACGTTCCCACGGTGGCTTCAAATGTAAAGAGCCCGGCCTCCACCGGACGACGTTCGCACTCGCTCTGCAAAGCCTTCAAAGAAAAAAGGAATGTTGTCGCCGGTGTCCCCGGATAAGCGGCCACGCACCTTATCCCAAGCTCCAAGAGCAGTGTGGGTTTGCGGATTTCCAACAACAAGCACGGGCTGATTTCGTTCTTCGAGCCAGGAATACGTGCCTCCGAACTGCTGGCGACCGACCTCCAGAATGTAACAACCGAATCGTGTCACGATTCCCTCAACCGTTTCAGATGAAAGGTCGTTTCGGTACATCGAAGCCTCTGCAAGCATCTCTTCGACAATCTGCAGGCTTCCTTCTGAAAAATCTAGCTTCCCCTCCGCGCGGTCGTTGAAATCGGCCAGAGCTTGTGCTGCGAGGCGTTGCACTTCTTGCTGGAGTTCACTCATATTTAATCAAAGGCGGGTGCTCGAAGGGATACGCTTGGAATTGTCCACAAGATAGGGGCGAATGTCGATCGGCTGTTTCTGGCCGGCTGCAGCCCAACGCGTTCGGCTACGGCCGACTCACAAGGAGCAGTTGAGATTGTGGAAAGCGGACGTTCGTGCCATCGCTTGGCTACGTGTAGCCAGTGATATGGAGCTTGCGACTGTCCCGAGCCGCAAGCCGCGTCAGCATTGGAGTTCGCTACACAAGCCCTTGAGCGGTCATCGCTAACAATAGTCGTTCAGCGCCGATGCCGAAACCGGCTCCCTCCTGATATGCACCGCCACCAACCACTTGCTGTTGTGCTCCAAGTTCGGTACAGCGCATTTCGAAGCCCCGACCGTTCAGATAGTAGCTGAGGCCTCTGCGGGCCGAATCGTCGATTTCATAGCGAAGGCCGAGTGAATCGAAAAAGCCGATCGCTACCTCCTGGCTGCGTTTGACCGCGGATTCCGGGTTGGGGCATAGATACTCAAATCCTAGTTGGGAGAATTCGCGGTAGCGACCGGCTTGAGGTCGTTCATAGCGGTAGCATCGAGCGATATAAAACAACATCCGCTCCCGTTGTCGACCCAGCAGCTCGCTGCATCGCTCCTGGAACAGTGCCGTTGCCTCAGGAATCAGGCAGCAAGCGCGTCCCTTCTTATCGGGAAAGGCCCACATCTGGCCGATGATCTCGCTGCCCCCGGCTTTTTGAATAAATGTATCTTGCGACCACAACGCCGGGACAATCGCCTCCTCTGCTCCGACGTTAATGAAGATAGCTCCGGAATTGGGTTTCCAGAGCGCGAATTTGCGCGGCTTCCTTGCCAACGATGAAGCGTGTTCCGCGAATCATGGTCATGAGAGTCCTCCTCGGGGTAAAAAATAAAAAAGGCGCCGTAGGCGCCTTGGTCGTTTGTACAGGAAGGGGGAACTGCAATCCCGGATGTCCTGCTATGGACGTAACGAACCACGGCGCATCGGGTGGCGACCGTGATGATGACGAGACTGGTTCGGGACGTTACGGAGTTCCATGCCAGTCATATTGGCACATTAATTTTGATTTGTGAACCGATCCGCATGTCTCGGGGGCTACGACGTGATCTTAAGAACCTAAACGAGTCGCATAGCTAAAGATCGTCGACGATTTATCCTCTGTTGCCGACTGACCGCTTCTGAAGGTATCCGGAATTCCGTGTGTGACGGTCGAGCGAACTCACACGAGGCCCTGTTTTTTGCGAAAGTACCGCTCGTGACAATCCACGTGACGTGATGCATCCGGCACCGGGGCGGCGCGATGTCCCAGCCCCGGTCGAACGTAACGTCGCGCGAACGCCCTACCGCCCCGCCGGCGGCTGCAGGATATCGCGCGGAATCAACGCGATCAGCACGCAGCTGACCAGCAGGCACGCGCCGAGTGCATAGGTCCCGTTGTTGATATCACCGGTCATCTGCTTGGCGACGCCGGTGATCATCGAGCCCGTGAAGCCGGACAGGTTGCCCACCGAGTTGATCAGCGCAATCCCGGCGGCCGCAGCCGTGCCGGACAGGATCTGCCCCGGGAAGGTCCAGTAGATCGGCATCAACGCGAGGATGCCGCACGTGGCAATCGTCAGGAATACGATCGACAGCGCCACGTTGTGGGCAAACGCCGCGCTCAGGATCAGGCAGACGCCGCCGATCAACGCCGGAATCGCCGCGTGCAGGCGGCGTTCGCCGGTCCTGCGCGAGTGCGACGCGTTCCACACCATCGCGAAGATAGCCGTCAGGTACGGAATGGCCGTCAGCACACCGATGTGCAGCGGGCTGTGCACGCCCGCCGCGCGGATGATCGACGGCAGCCAGAAGGCCAGCCCGTAGAAGCCGGTATTGAAGGTCAGCAGGATGAAGGTGAGCAACCAGACGCGCGGGCTGCGCAGCGCGGCGCCGATGCTGTGCGACTTGTGCGCGGCCTCGGATTCGAGGTTGCGCGACAGCACCGCCTTTTCGTCGGCGGACAGCCACTTCGCCGACTGCGGGCCGTCGCCGAGGCAGGCCAGCACGATGAACGCCACGACGATCGACGGCAGCCCTTCGAGCAGCAGCATCCATTGCCAGCCGCTCATGCCCGACAGGCCGTGCGTCTGCTCCATCAGCCAGCCGGACAGCACGCTGCCCAGCGTCAGGCTCAGCGGGATCGCCACCAGGAAACCCGACATCGCCACGCTCTGGCGGCGCGCCGGGAACCAGTAGTTCATGTACAGGATGACGCCCGGGAAGAACCCCGCTTCGCACAGCCCCAGCAGGAAGCGCAGCGTGTAGAACATCGTGGTCGTCTGCACGTGGAAGAACTGCGCGAGCGGCACGATGAACGCCATCGACGACGACACGATGCCCCACGTGATCATGATCCGTGCGATCCAGAAGCGTGCGCCGTAGCGGTGCAGCAGCAGGTTGCTGGGCATCTCGAACAGGAAATAGCCCCAGAAGAAGATGCTGGCGCCGAGCGCATAGACGCTGTCGCTCAGGCTCAGGTCGTCGAGCATCTGCAGCTTCGCGAAGCCCACGTTGACGCGGTCCAGGTAGGCCACGACGTAGCAGAGCAGCAGCAACGGCAGGATGCGCCGCATGACCTTGCGATAGAGGGCGTCTTCGGACGAGTCGGCCGCGGCCGGTGCGGCAGCGGCCTGCGTAAGGGATGGCATCGGTCTGTCTCCTGATTGTGTAGGTCTTCTTCGTACCGGCGAGTGCGCTTGACGCATCGATGTTACCGATAACATCCGGTGGCAAAAAAAAGCCGACGAGGCGACGGGAGCGAACAGCGAACTGATACCGGTAACACATTCGAAGGTAGCATGCGGCGACAGCCGTGTACAAGTCCCGCCGAACGCATGGTTTCCCTAGTGCGGCCATCGCTGCGACGGGCGCGCGTCAGCCGGCCTGCACGGTGAGCCGCACCGGTATGATGTAGCCTTTCCAGCCTTCTCCCGATCGCGATTCCGATGCCCAGTCCCACCGCCGTCCGGCCCGTCGGGCCGCCCCGCATGTCCGACGTAGCGCGCCTCGCTGGCGTATCGAAGATGACGGTGTCGCGCGTGCTCGCGGGCCACAGCGTGGCCGCCGAGACGCGCGCACGGGTCTGCGAGGCCATCGACCAGCTCGGCTACGTGGCCGACGCGGCCGCCGGTGCGCTGTCGTCGGGGCGCTCGGAATTCGTCGCGGTGCTGGTGCCGTCGCTGTCGAGTTCCAACTTCTCGGACACCGTGCGCGGCCTGACCGATGCGCTCGAACCGCATGGCCTCCAGCTGCTGCTCGGCGACACCGACTACGACCTCGAACGCGAAGAACGGCTGGTGCGCTCGATGCTGCGACACCAGCCGCGCTGCATCGCGCTGACGGGTGCACAGCACACCGATGCGACGCGCAAGGTATTGGAGCGCTCGGCGATTCCCGTGGTCGAGATGTGGGACCTGCCCACGCGCCCGATCGACACCGCCGTCGGCTTCTCGAACGTGCGCGCCGCCCGTGCGATGGTGCGCCACCTGGCCGAACGCGGTTACCGGCGCATCGGCTTTCTGGTCGGCGCGAGCGAACTGGATCGCCGCGGCCTCGACCGGCTCAAGGGCTACCAGGCGGAGATCAAGGCGCTGGGGCTGGGCGAGCCGCGCGTCGTGCGGCTGGGCGAATCGCCGATCACGATGAGCCACGGCGGGCCCGCGATGGCAGCGCTGCTGGAGCAATGGCCGGACACCGACGCGGTGATGTGCGTGAGCGACATGTCGGCGTTCGGCGCGATCATGGAGTGTCACCGGCGCGGGCTCGCCGTGCCCGCCGATATGGCCGTGGCCGGCTTCGGCAACTTCGAAGTGGCCGCGTGCTGCCACCCGACCATCACGACCGTGTCGGTCGACGCGTACGGTATCGGACAACGCACGGGCGAAGCGTTGCTGGCGGCGCTGCAAGCGCGTGACAGCGGCGAGCCGACCGAGTCGAAAAGCATCCGTATCGACTACACGATCATCGCGCGGGAAAGCGCCTGACAAGCCGGCGGCCGGGCACGTCCCAACGCGCGACGCGCGCGGCTTCGTACCGGCCCGCTGCCCTCGCCTCCGCCACGCGCGCACGAAATCCCTTCCGCTACGCAAAAAACCCGTGCTAACATCCAAGCAATGTTACCGGTACCATCCGGCACGCAAAATCAAGAAGGCCCTTCGGAGACAGCCTGCCATGTCACAAACCCCTCGCCGTCTACGCAGCCAGGAATGGTTCGACGATCCCGCGCACGCAGACATGACCGCGCTCTATGTCGAGCGCTTCATGAACTACGGGTTGACGCGCGAGGAGCTGCAGTCGGGCCGCCCTGTTATCGGCATCGCGCAGACGGGCAGCGACCTGGCGCCGTGCAACCGCCACCACATCGAGCTGGCCGAGCGCACCAAGGCCGGCATTCGCGACGCGGGCGGCATTCCGATGGAGTTCCCCGTGCATCCGCTGGCCGAGCAGAGCCGCCGGCCCACCGCCGCGCTCGACCGCAATCTCGCCTACCTCGGGCTGGTGGAAGTGCTGCACGGCTTTCCGCTGGACGGTGTGGTGCTGACGACCGGCTGCGACAAGACCACGCCGGCCGGCCTGATGGCGGCCGCGACCGTCGACATGCCGGCCATCGTGCTGTCGGGCGGTCCGATGCTCGACGGCTGGCATGAGGGCAAGCGGGTCGGCTCCGGCACGGTGATCTGGCATGCGCGCAACCTGCTCGCCGCCGGCGAGATCGACTACGAAGGCTTCATGCAGTTGACCACGGCTTCGTCGCCGTCGATCGGCCATTGCAACACCATGGGCACCGCGCTGTCGATGAACAGCCTCGCCGAAGCGCTGGGCATGTCGCTGCCCGGATGCGCGAGTATTCCCGCCGCCTATCGCGAGCGCGGCCAGATGGCTTACGCGACAGGCAAGCGCGCGGTCGAGCTCGTTCGCGAAGACCTTCGCCCGTCGAAAATCATGACGCGCGCGGCGTTCGAGAACGCGATCGTCGTCGCCTCGGCGCTGGGCGCCTCGACCAACTGCCCGCCGCACCTGATCGCCATCGCACGCCACATGGGCGTCGAGCTGAGCCTGGACGACTGGCAGCGCTTCGGTGAAGCCGTGCCGCTGCTCGTCAACTGCATGCCGGCCGGCGAATACCTCGGGGAGAGCTTCCACCGCGCCGGCGGCGTGCCCGCCGTGCTGCGCCAGCTCGATGCGGCCGGCCTGCTGCGGCGCGACTGCCTGACCGTATCCGGCCTCGCGATCGGCGAGATCGCCGACACCGCGCAGGACGCCGACCGCGACGTGATTCGCACGCCCGACGCGCCGCTCAAGCATGGCGCCGGCTTCATGGTGCTGTCGGGTAACTTCTTCGACAGCGCGATCATGAAGATGTCGGTGGTGGGCGACGCGTTCCGCCAGACCTACCTGGCCGAGCCGGGCGCGGAGAATACGTTCGAGGCGCGCGCGATCGTGTTCGACGGCCCCGAGGACTACCACGCGCGCATCAACGATCCCGCGCTGAACATCGACGAGCGCTGCATCCTCGTGATCCGCGGCTGCGGCACGGTCGGCTACCCGGGCAGTTCCGAAGTCGTGAACATGGCGCCGCCCGCCGAGCTGGTGAAGCGCGGCGTGACGTCGCTGCCGTGCATGGGCGATGGCCGCCAGAGCGGCACGTCGGCCAGCCCGTCGATCCTGAACATGTCGCCGGAAGCCGCGGTGGGAGGCGGCCTCGCGCTGCTGCGCACGAACGACCCCGTGCGCGTGGACCTGAATCGCCGCAGCGTCGACGTGCTCGTCGACGAGGACGAACTCGCGCGCCGCCGCGAGACCGCAAGTTTCACCGTGCCGGAAGCGCAAACGCCCTGGCAGGAACTCTATCGCCGCTTCGTCGGCCAGTTGTCCACCGGCGGCTGCCTCGAACCGGCCACGCTGTACCTGAAGGTGATCGAGCAGCGCGGCAACCCGCGCCATTCGCACTGACCCCACCGCCCCCGACTCTTGCCGAGCTGATCATGCGTACTCCTTCCGTTTCCGACTGCCTGCCGCACGACCTCGCCCACGCGCTGCTGATCGGCCGCGTCTGGCGGCACGACGGCGCCCACGCGGGCCCGAGCGTCGTCGCCGTGCGCGGCGGCGAAGTGTTCGACATCACGCGCACCGTGCCGACCACCGCGGACCTGTTCGACCGCCCCGATGCAGTCACGCTCGCGCGCACCGCTCCCGGCGAATCGCTTGGCCGCGTCGAGCCGCTGCTGCAGGCGGCACTGGACGGCACGCCCGGCGCCACGCACCTGCTCGCGCCGTGCGACGTGCAGGCCATCAAGGCGTGCGGCGTCACCTTTGCGGTCAGCCTGATCGAACGCGTGATCGAGGAACAGGCCGGCGGCGATCCGGCCAAAGCGAGAGAAGTACGCGACACCATCGCCGCGACCATCGGCACCGACCTGTCGAAGATCGTGCCCGGCTCGGACGCCGCGCTGCGCCTGAAGGCGGAACTCGAACGCCGCGGCGCGTGGTCGCAATACATGGAAGTGGGCATCGGCCCGGACGCCGAGGTGTTCTCCAAGGCGCAGCCGATGTCCGCGGTCGGCTTCGGCGCGGACGTGGGGCTGCTGCCCGTGTCGGTGTGGAACAACCCGGAGCCGGAGATCGTGCTGGCGGTCGCCAGCGACGGCAGGCCGGTGGGCGCGACGCTCGGCAACGACGTGAACCTGCGCGACATCGAAGGCCGCTCGGCGCTGCTGCTCGGCAAATGCAAGGACAACAACGGTTCGTGCGCGATCGGCCCGTTCGTGCGGCTGTTCGACGACAGCTTCACGCTGGACAGCGTGCGGGAATGCAGCGTGTCGCTGCGCGTCGAAGGCGCGGACGACGGCTTCGTCCTCGACGGCATCAGCCACATGCGCGAGATCAGCCGCGACCCGGCCGAGCTCGTCGCGCAGACCTGCGGCGCACATCACCAGTATCCGGACGGCTTCATGCTGTTCCTCGGCACGATGTTCTCGCCGATCCAGGATCGCGACGCGTCCGGCGGCGGATTCACGCATCACCTCGGCGACCGCGTCACGATTTCCACGCCCGCGCTCGGGGCACTCGTCAACACCGTGCGGCTTTGCACGGAGATCGCGCCGTGGACCTTCGGCGTGCGCGCGCTGTATGCGAATCTGGCTGCGCGCGGGCTGCTTGCCTGAACGGAACGACAGCGATACCGGCCTGCCCGCCCGCGATCGATCGCAGTCAGAAGGCGGGGGCGACGCACCCGCGGGTCGGCGCGGGATACGGGCGCGATCCGGCTCGTCGCCGGGCGGAACGGCTTCGCGAAGCCGCACTGCTCTTCCGGCAGTTCATCGCATGAAACCGGCCCCCGCCGGCCCCGTCAAGCGCACCGTCACGCCGCCACGGGCCGCTCCGCCAGCTTGAACTCGCCGACCGTCTGCGCGAGCCGGGCCGCCTGCTCGCGCAGCGACGTCGCGGCTGCCGCCGATTGCTCGACGAGCGCCGCGTTCTGCTGCGTCGTATCGTCGAGCTGCGACACCGCCTGATTCACCTGCTCGAGCCCCGTGCTCTGCTCCTTGGCGGCGACGTTGATTTCGGCAATCACGCTCGTGATGTTGCGCACGCCGTCGACGATTTCGTCCATCGTCGCGCCGGCTGTCTGGACGAGCCCGGAGCCGCCCTCGATCTTCTCGACCGACGAGTGGATCAGCTGCTTGATTTCCCGCGCGGCCTGCGCGCTGCGCTGCGCGAGCGCACGCACCTCCCCGGCGACGACCGCGAAGCCGCGGCCATGCTCGTTCGCGCGTGCCGCCTCGACGGCGGCGTTCAACGCGAGAATGTTGGTCTGGAACGCGATGCCGTCGATCACGCCGACGATGTTGGCGATCTCGCCCGACGCCTGCGTGATGTCGTGCATCGTCGAGACCACTTCGCGCACGACCGTGCCACCCCGCAGCGCGACATCCGACGCCGACTCCGCCAGACGGTTCACCTGGCTCGCCGCATCGGCCGAGTTGCGGGCCGTGCCGGCGATCTCCTCGAGCGCCGCGGCCGTTTCCTGCAGGCTCGACGCCGCGTGTTCGGTGCGGGCCGACAGATCCTGGTTGCCCTGCGCGATCTCGGCGCTCGCGAGGTTGACGGACGCGCTGAATTCGCGGATCTGCAGCAGGATCGCACTGATCTTCTCGGCGAACGCGTTGAACGCGTGCGCGATCTGCGCGGCTTCGTCCGCGCCGTCGGCGGGCAGGCGCTTCGTCAGGTCGCCGCTGCCGCTCGATACGTCCGTTAGCGCGTCGCGCACCATCAGGATGCGCTTGAAGGCCGCGTTCGTCATCGCGCCGACGAGCGCCGCCGCGATGACGGCGACGATCACGATCGCCAACAGCGTCGTCGTCGCGACCGCTCGCATGCCGGCCGTCACGTCGCCTTTGTCGAGCGCGAGCACCAGCGACCAGTCGGTACCGGCGATCGGTTGTGCGCGCATCAATTTGGAAGCACCGTCGATGTCGACCGCGACGGGCGCAGACGCCGTCTGCAGCGCGCCGAGGTGATCAGCATCGAGTTCCGGCGACAGACCGGTGGCCGGCTTCATGATCAGGTCGGTCTTGGCCGACGCGATCACGCGCGCGCCCTTGTCCACCAAAAACGCGAAGCTCGCCGGTGTCGGGTGGACGGAGGTCACGATCGAGCTCACGTTCTCCATGAACAGGCTGGCGGCCAGCACGCCCTTCACCGCGCCGTCGCGCACCACGGGCACCGCGAACGCGACAGCCGGCTTGCCGCTCGTCGCATCGCGGTAGAGCGCCGTCACGACCAGATGGCCCGCGCCGACGGCCTGCTTGTACCAGGGCCGCGCGGTCGGATCGTAGCCGGGCGCGAGCGGAACGTTCGAGAACGCCGTCTTGTCCGGCAGGCCGAGCGTCAGCACCTCGAAGCCGCCCGACTTGCCGAGCAGCTTCAACGCCGGCACCGGGTCGCCCTCGCCGATCGCGATCGTGTCCGCGAGCGCCTGGGTTTCGCGCGACCGGCTGGCCACCCATTCGTCGATCGCCAGCGCATGCCCGGCGAGGATCGACTGTTGACTCTGGTCGATGGCCTCGTCGTTGTGGCTCTTGACGACGTAATAGACCAGCCCCCCGGTTACAGCCAGCGCCGTCACTACGATGGCGACACACGTCGCCAGGATCCGCGCGCGAATTGATGACAGCATGATGACTTCGGTCTCCGTTACCGCGTGATTGAAATGGATCGCTGAACAGGGCGACCCTGATCCGTTTAACGGCACCGGGGGCGCGAAGTTGAGCGATGTCGACCGGCGCGGGCACGCAGAGGAAGACACGGTGACCTATCGCGCAAAGCGCGATGGCAGAAACCGGATGTGTCGTGCGGAAACGGCGCCGTTCGCCCGCTTGGCGAGACGAGCGCGGATCGCGGTCGGATTTTTTTTGACGACAGGCAACACGCAAACGATTGCCCCGGGAAACGGTCCTAAATAGTTCATTCACCATTCCGATAATAAGGAAGGCTATTTGATATTCACGACTGGACTTTCCCCATGAACGATCGACGATTAACGGTTCGCACGAAGCTGATCATGGCTTTCGGACTTCTTACGTGCATGGTCGTGCTCGTGTCCCTCGTCGGCATCGTATCGCTCGGCAACGCGAACGCGGCATTCGAGAACTACGTCAACGGCACCAACGCCCGCGCGACCCTGGTGGACAGGGTCCGCGTCGCGGTCGACCGGCGCGCGATCGCCGCCCGCAATCAGGTCCTGGCGACCGGGCCGCGCGATGCGGACATCGAGAAGGAAGCGGCATTGCAGGCCGACCGCGAAGTCGGCGCGCTGCTGGGCGAACTGACGAATGCGGTCCGCGAAGGGGGCGGCGCGACCGACAAAGCTCGCGAACTGGTTCGCGAAATCGGGGCGGTCGAGGCGCAGTACGGCCCCGTGGCGCGCGCCATCGTCGATGCGGCGGCGAACAACCGGCGCGATCAGGCGATCACGATGATCAACGAACAGTGCCGACCGCTGCTGGCCCGGCTCGTCACGGCCACCGACGCGTATGCGACGTACTCGCGCACGATGGCCGCCCAACTGGTGAAGGAATCGGACGACCGTTATACGTCGCGACGACTGATGCTGATCGCGATCTGCATCGCCGCCGCGGCGGCAGCCGCGATCTCGGGCCTCTTCATCACCCGCGGCCTGCTGCGCTCGCTCGGCACGGAGCCTGCCGCGCTCAGCGATATCGCGCGCCATATCGCCGCCGGCGATCTCGGCGCCGAATCCACGACCGGCGCCGCGCCGGCCGGCAGCGTACTGGCTTCGATGCGCGACATGCAGGCGAACCTGATCCGCCTGATCTCGGAAGTCCGTACCGCATCGGGCAACGTCGCGACGGGCGCCGGCGAAATCGCGTCCGGCAACCAGGACCTGTCCTCCCGCACGGAACAGCAGGCCGCCTCGCTGCAGGAGACCGCCTCGAGCATGGAGCAACTGACGTCCACCGTGCGCCTGAACGCCGACAATGCGCAGCAGGCGAGCGGCCTGGCCGACAACGCATCGGAGGTCGCCCAGCGCGGCAGCTCGGCGGTCGGCCTGATGGTCGACACGATGACGGACATCAGCGCGAGCTCCTCCAAGATCGCCGAGATCACCGGGATCATCGAAGGGATCGCGTTCCAGACCAACATTCTCGCGCTCAACGCGGCCGTGGAGGCCGCCCGCGCGGGCGAACAGGGCCGCGGCTTCGCGGTGGTGGCCAGCGAAGTCAGAAGCCTTGCGCAGCGCTCGTCGAGCGCCGCGAAGGAAATTCGCGAGCTGATCTCGCAATCGGTCCGGAAGATCCAGGACGGCTCGCATATCGCGAACAATGCGGGCGAGACGATGAGCCAGGTCACGCACGCGATCTCGCGCGTGACCGACATCATGGGCGAGATCGCCGCCGCGTCGAACGAGCAGAGCCGCGGCATCGAGCAGGTCAATCTGGCCATCACGCAAATGGACGAAGTCACCCAGCAGAATGCCGCGCTCGTCGAGCAGGCCGCCGCCGCATCGAAGTCGCTCGAGGAACAGGGAAACCGGCTTGCCGAGGCCGTCTCGCTGTTCCGGCTGGACACGAGCACGGCGAGCGCGTAGGCCCGGCGGCCGCCGCCATTTATCGGTGACGGGCGCATGGATTCCGGCGTCCGTCATGTTAAGCACCGGAAATTAACCAAATAGTGGTAATTCGCGCCTGCCGCGTACGACGCGAAACAATTCCGTAACGACCGCGTAACGATCGCTCACGACAATCCTCCATCTTCTACCATCAGGATGGAGTCTTGCATGTTTGCGTCACGAAGCCGTTTCCCGCTGCACGTCGCGGCATTGTCGAGTGCGATCGTACTGGCTGCGTGCGGCGGCGGCGACGACGTCACGTCGACCGGCACGATCGCCGCGGCCGTTCCGGCGCCGCCCGCCGACCCCGGCTTCGTCGACAGCGCGCCGATCCCGAGCGCGCCCGCCTTCGTCGACAACGTCGCGACCAACCAGCGCGGCGATGCGCGCTATGCGACGCTGTCGACCAACGCCGCGGTGCGCGTGTTGAGCCGTTTCCTCGATCTCTGGCAACCGTCGACGATGCTGGTCGACGCGGGCGTCACCGCGCCGGCAAACGGCGCGTTCCCGGCCATCTCGCCGTCGACCTGCTCCGGACTGCCGAACAGCGGCGTCTCGTGCGGCACGATCCTGAATGATGCGGTGCTGTCGGCCAACGTGCAGTACGTGATCAACGCGACGACCGCCCGGACGCCGCAACAGGCCGATGCCGCGTACTACGACGACCGCCGCGGCAAGGGATACAGCGTGACCGACGGCATGGGCCCGCTCACCGCCGCGTGGCGCACCGCGGCCCAGCAGACGACCAGCATCACCAGCGTGCCCGCCGATGCCACGACCGTGCTGTACAACGATTCCGGCAACAACGTCGGCGTCGGCAGCAGCGGCAACGCCAGTTTCGGGAAGGTCGTCGACCTGCTCAACGAAATGGGCAACAACGCGTCGACCGAACCGTCGAAGCGCTTCTTCAAATACGCGCGTCCGTACCGCTGGAGCAGCGGCGTGATCGTCGCGCCGACGCTCGTGCCGGCCGAAAGCGCAACGCCCGCGACCGATGGCGGCTTCATCAGCGGCCACACGGCCGAAGCGGTGCGCGATGCGACGACGATGGCGTGGCTCGTGCCGGAGCGCTTCCAGGAGATGGTCAGCCGCGGCCTCGAGCTCGGCGAGAACCGGATCCTCGCCGGCATGCACTCGCCGCTCGACGTGATCGGCGGCCGCATGCTCGCGCTGGCCGTCAGCGCGGCGAACCTGACCGCGTACGCCGGCGACGCGCAGGCCGCCTACACGCAAGCCCATCAGACACTGCAACAACTGACGGGAACGAGCGCCGCGACCTTCTCCGCATTCGCGCACGCCGGCACGCCGGCCACCGACCGGTTCGCCGACTATGCGACGAACAAGACCGCGTTCCTGCGCCGCATGACGTTTGGCTTCGGCGCGATCGAATCGACGAACGCACCGCCGGTCGTGCCGAAGGGCGCGGAGATCCTGCTGCAGACGCGCTTCCCGTACCTGAGCGCCGACCAGCGGCGCGTCGTGCTGAAGACGACCGAACTGCCGTCCGGCTATCCGGTGATGGACGATGCGGAAGGCTGGGGGCGCCTGAACCTGTTCACGGCGGCCGACGGCTACGGCGCGTTCAACGGCAACGTGATCGTGTCGATGGATGCGTCGCAGGGCGGGCTCAATGCCGCCGACCTGTGGCGCAACGACGTCGCGGGCGCCGGCAAGCTGACGCTGCAGGGCAGCGGCACGCTGACGCTGGCGGGCAACAACGGCTACACGGGCGGCACGCAGGTGAGCGGCGGCACGCTGGCGGCCGCGTCGACGACGGCGTTCGGCAAAGGGGACGTGTACGTCGGCCCGGGCGGCAGCGTGCGGATCGCGGCCGCCGCGCCGGTGACGATCGCCACCCGCTACACGCAGCTCGACAACACGACGCTCGAACTCGACATCGACGGCAACGGCGGCGGACGGCTGCGCGTGGGCGGGCCGCTCACCGTCGCGGGCGGCACGCTGCACGTGAAATTCGTGAACGGCTACGCGCCGAAGGCCGGCGACACCATCGCGCTGATCGACGGCGCGGCGGCTGCCGCGAAGTTCGCGACGGTGACGGTCGACGGGTTCAAGGCCACGCCGGTCTACACCGCGACGGGCGTGTCGATCACGCTGTCGGGGGCGTAGCCGGCAGCGAAGATCGATCCTGCAACGGCGCCCACGGGCGGGACCGGGGGTCGAAGCCGTTGCGGCTCGATGATCGTCGGCAGGTTGAAACACAGGCTGACCTCGACACAGCGTTCCAGCCCTCGCGCGTCCGAAGCGCGCCGGATCGACGGCGGGCTGAAAGCCGACCCGGATAGACCGCGCGCAGGCGCCGGTACGCATTGGCGAACGCGGCGCCATGCATCGCGCGGCACCGCACACTCGCAATTTCTCGAATGATTCTCGCGTGAGCGTGGCGAAGGGTCTATCCGGTCATCACCCCGACACGACCTGTTTCCCGCCATTCGGCATTTCAAGAAACCCGCCCTTCCCCTCGATCGCATCCACGCGCCCCACCGTTTCACTTCCCGCATCAATTCTCAAAATTACGATTGCAAATGCCTCTCATTTGCATTAAATTGCCGCGCAAATGTACTGTTTGGAACACAGATGTCGGCGCGAGGCCGCCCGCCGTGCCTGAACACGAACCACACAAAAAGGAGATGTATGAGCAGGAGGAACTGGGCGGCCGCACCGATGGCCATCGTCGTCGGCACAACCGGCATGAGCGCCGCCGACGCGCAGGAAACGTCGCTGCCCACCATCGAGGTGTCCGCGCAACGCGCGACGACGCCGTTTCGCACGCGCGAATCGACGAGCGCGACGCGCAGCGAGGCGGACGTGATGGAGATTCCGTTCGCGGTCAGCAGCGTCGATACGAAGCTGATCCAGACCGTGGCCGCCACGCGCGGCGACGATCTTTACGACTGGGTCGCGGGCGTCTCGCGCCAGAACAACTTCGGCGGCCTGTGGGACAACTACGCGGTGCGCGGCTTCGCCGGCGACGGCGGCACGTCCGGCACCGACTACCTGGTCAACGGTTTTTCGTGGAATCGCGGCATGAGCGTGCCGCGCGACACCGTCAACCTCGAGCGTATGGAAGTGCTCAAGGGGCCGGCGTCCGCGCTGTATGGCCGCGGCGATCCGGGCGGGATCATCAGCTATACGACGAAGCAGCCGCAGTTTGCCCGCGCGAACACCATCGGCGTGTCGGCCGGCAGCTACGGCGCATTGCGGCAGACGCTCGATTCGACCGGCCCCGTCACGAAATCGCTCGCGTACCGCTTCGTCGCGATGAACGAGAACAACGGCAGCTTTCGCGACACGGTATCGAGCAAACGCTACCTGTTCTCGCCGTCGTTCACCTGGGACATCGGCGCGGACACGACGCTCCATTACGAGTTCGAGAGTGCACGTCAGCGCGCGCCGCTCGATCGCGGCGTGCTGGCGGTCAACGGGCAGCTTGGCGTGATCCCCGCGTCGCGCTTCCTCGGCGAACCGCGCGACGGCGACTACGACGTGCGCAACACGGGCCACCAGTTCACGCTCGAGCATCGCATCGATTCAGCCTGGTCGATCAACGCCGGCGTCGCGCAACGCAACACCGACCTGTCGGGGCGCTCGTCCGAGGCATTCGCGTTGCAGCCGGACGGCCGCACGTTGTGGCGCCGCTACCGGCAAGTCGCGTTTCACTCGAACGACCTGCAAGGCCGCGTCGAGACGACCGGCACGTTTCGCACCGGCGGCATCGGCCACACGCTCGTGATGGGCGTCGATGCGTATCGCTTCAACTACGACCAGTTCGTCACGCGCTCCACGCCGACCGCCGCGGCGCCGTATGCGATCGACATCTTCGATCCGGTCTACGGCCAGCCCGCGCCGACGCCGCGCACCGCGACCAACCTGCTCGAACGCGACGACGGCCAAGGCGTCTACGCGCAGGACACGCTCGCGTTCGGGCCGCACTGGAAAATCCTGGCCGGGCTGCGCTGGGATCGCTTCCACCAGTCGATCGACAACCGCCTGAAGGGCGTGACGACGACCCAGTTGCAGACCGCGCTGAGCCCGCGTATCGGCGTCGTGTATGAAATGAGCCCCGCGTTGTCGCTGTATGCGAACACCGCGTATTCGTTCCGGCCGAACAACGGCGCGGACATCGACGGCCACGCGTTCGATCCCGAAAAAGGCCACGGCTACGAAGCCGGCGCGAAATGGGCAGGCGCGCGCTGGCTCACGACCGTCTCGGCGTTCTACGTCACCAAGCGCAACGTGCTCACCGCCGATCCGGCAAATGCCGGCTTCTCGCGCGCGGCCGGCGAAGTGCGCAGCCGCGGCGTCGAATTCGAATGGAGCGGCGATCTCGGTCACGGCTTGCGCGGCATCGCCAACTTCGCGTACGTCGACGCCGAGGTCACGCGCGATTCCGTGCTGGCGCCCGGTTCACGCCTCGTCGACGTACCGCGGCTGAGCGGCAGCGCGCTGCTCATGTACGAGACGACCCTGCCGTTCGCGGACAAGGCCGGCGCCGGCGCCGGCGTGATCTATGTCGGGCGCCGGGCTGGCAACACGGCCAACACGCAGGATGGCTTCGAGCTGCCGGCCTACGCGACCGTGCAGCTCAACGGCTACCTTCAGGTCAACAAGCACCTGCGTGCGTCGGTCGTGCTGAACAACCTGTTCAATCGCACCACCTACGTCAGCTCGTACAACAGCCTGTGGGTCACGCCGGGCGCGCCGCGCAGCCTGTTCGCGTCGCTCGCGTACTCGTTCTAGGGCGGCCGGGACGGCCGACGCGCATCGCGCGTCAGCCGCCGAACGCGAACCGCGCGGCCAGCGCGAGCAACAGCGCCGGCAGCATCACGCACGCGCCGACCGCGAGGAATTCACCGAAACCGACCCGCAGCCCTTCACGCCGGATCGCCGCGAGCCATAG
Source organism: Burkholderia sp. BCC0397 (assembly GCF_902832865.1). NCBI lineage: Bacteria > Pseudomonadati > Pseudomonadota > Betaproteobacteria > Burkholderiales > Burkholderiaceae > Burkholderia > Burkholderia sp. BCC0397. The sequence continues at coordinate 52,929 of NZ_CADFDL010000002.1, forward strand.
GATCGTCGCGAGCGAACCGGTGACCGACAGGTTCGGGCCGAGATCGACGCCGATCAGAATCGCATCGATCACCGTCGGCGAACTGCGCGCGGCGTGGATCGTCGAGCTCGCGATCAGCCCGGCGGGCAGGTTGTTGATCAGGTTCGACGCCAGCGCGACCGCGACACCCGCCGCGGCTGCGGCGGTTTGCTCGCCGCGTTGCGTGAGTTCGTGCAGCAGCCCCGCCAGTACGCGCACCGCGCCGGTCCGGTCGAGCGTCTCGACGACGACGAACAACCCCGCGACGAGCGGCAGCACGCTCCATGAAATCGCGCGAACGATCGGCACGCACGCCGCGCGATCCCGCAGCAGCACGCACGCGAGAGTGACGACACCCGCCAGTGCGGTCGGCAACCCGAGCGGGCGATCGAAGACCGACACCGCCATCAGCGCGGCGGCCGTTGCCGCGATGCCCGCCAGTGCGATGCGCCCGCCGCTCGTCAGCGGCTGCACCGGCAACCCGGACTCGCAACGGCCGGAAAGCGCATGTCGCTGCACGATCCGCAGCATGACGAACGTGCACGCGATCGACGCGACGGACGGCACCGCGAAGTGCGCGAGCCATACGCCGAGCGACGGCATGCACGCGCCATACAGCACCAGATTCGCCGGATTCGAAATCGGCAGCACGAAGCTCGCGGCATTGGCGACGAACGCGCAGCTGTACAGCAGCGGCATCGGATCGGCCTTCGCGCGGCGCGCGGCCGCGAACACGGCCGGTGTCAACACGACGGCAGTCGCATCGTTCGACAGGAACACCGTGGTGACGACACCGACCAGGTAGATCAGCGCGAACAACCGCCGCGGCGAACCGTGCGCAAGATTGACGACGTGCGTCGCGACCCAGTCGAACAGCCCCTCGCGACGGGCCGCCTCGGACAGCAGCATCATGCCCGTCAGGAACAGGTATACGTCGCCGCCTTTCGCGACGGCGTCCAGCGCCTGCGCGACCGGCAACAGGTTCAACACGACCAGCAGCAGCGCGCCGCTCACGGCCCACGTGGCCTCGGGCCAACCGAAAGGGCGCGTGATGACGCCCGCGGTGGCGAGCGCGGAAATCAGCCAGGCAAGCGAAACAGGATTCATCGGCAAGTCGACAGAGGCATGAGAATCGAAACGGCTGTCACGACGACGTCGCCGGCAGGTCGGCCGGCTTGCCGCACACGCTGCTCAGCGCGCGTGCATGACCGAGCCACAGCGCGAGCGAGCCCGTCGACACGGCGCCCAGTACGACGAACGCGGCCGGATAGCCGAAGTGCTGCGCGAGCATGCCGCCCAGCGCGGGACTGAGCGCCGCGCCGATACCTTGCGCGGTCGCGACGGCGCCCTGCCCGGCATTCACGCGGCCGGAGCCATGCAGCAGGCGAACCACGAGCGCGGGCACGACCACGCTCTGCAGGCCGGCGCCGATGCCGTCGAGCATCTGCACCGGCCACACGCCCGCTTCGCTCATCCACGCCGCGGCGACCACCCCGCGCATCGGCAGCACGAGGTACGAGAACAGCAGCACCCGCCAGTAACCGTGCGAGCGAATCAGCCGGGGAGCGAGCCAGGCCGCCGCGATCATCACGAACTGCGCGATGACGATGGTCTGTGCGGTGAACGCGCTCGGATTGCTGCGATGCGTGACGACGACGCCCATCCCGTAGAGCGGCAGCATCGCGGCGTTGCCGAGATGAAACAGCGCGAGCGACGCGCCGAGCAGAACCAGCGGCCGATTCCCGGCCAGCGTGCGCAGGCCGCCGGCGCGCGACGTCGACGCCGCGTCGAACGCATCGGGATGCGCGGCATGCGTTCCCGGTGCGGCGCCGGCTGGATCGAGACCTCGCGCGCTCGCATGATCGATCGCCTGCCGGGGAATCGCCAGCGTGCTCGCGATGGCGAAGACCGTAAACACGCCGACGAGCGCGAACACGGCGTCGAATCCGACCTGCCAGCCGAGCCACCCCGCGAGCGCCGCACCGGCGACGTTGCCGGCGTGGTTCGCCACCTGGTTGCGCCCGAACTGCCGGTCGAAGCCCTGCCGACGCACGATGCCGAGCGTCACACCCGCGACGGCCGGCGCCAGCACCGCGCCGCTGACCGCCGCCAGGATCTGCGACGCCGCCACGGCCGGATAGCTGCGGACGAACATCATCGCCAGCGCGGCAAGCGCCGTCGCCGCGGTCGCCACGACGATCAGCGCCCGCTTCGCGCGCACCGCATCGACGAGCACGCCCGCCAGCGGCGTCGCGGCCATCGCGGCGAGCCCGGCCAGCGTCATGACCGAGCCGATCGCATCGGCGCCCCAGCCGCGCGACAGCAGGATGACGCCGATGAACGGGCCGATGCCGGCCTGCACGTCGGCCAGGAAGAAGTTGAGCGCCTCGAGCGCGCGTGCCGGCCTCATGGTCGTCTCACCGTCGCACGATCATTCGACATCCGCATCGACGAGCTCGGCAATGTCACTCACGTCGAGCGTCGTGCCGTGCGGCGTAACGACGCCGTGCCCCCAAGCCTGCACATGGACACCAGGACGCAAATAATCGTGCAGTGCTTCAGCCGCATGCGGCGGTATCCGCAACGCGACGCCGCTCGTCAGCAACGCGCCGTTCAACTCGCCTTTCGGGCCGTGCAACCCAAACGCGACTTCGCCGCTCAATTCCATCGGCTTTCGAGCGGCGTGCGGCGGCTTCGGCGGCGCAGCGGGCGCGGGCCCGTCGTCGACGATGTCGACGCCGTCGCGCCCGGTCAGTTGCACGGCCGCGATCATCGCCGCGCGACGCGGCTTGACGCCACGCACGCGGATGCGATCGCCGGCCGCGACACGGCGCACCAGTTCGCGGCCCAGATGCGGCGGTATGTGAACCTGCAGATCGCCGTTCAGGATCAGGCCGTCGATTTCTCCGTGCGGATTGAGCAGGAACTGCGTGATGCGGCCGCGCGTTTCGGGCAGGCAGGCGGGATCGATCCAGTACATGACAGGACTCCTTTCGATGGATTTCGGAATAGCGTCGCGCGATCAGCGTGCGACATCGTCATAGAGGTTCACGACATGGCCCGGCGCGCCGAATGCCGTCGCCTGAAGCGCTTCGCCGTAGGCATTGCGCGTGCCGTAACCGACCGCGGCCACGCGCTCGCCGGGTACGAGCAGCCCGCCGAATTGCCGGGCGGCCGGAACGGTCAGCTTGACGATCGCACCGCTGTCGAGCATCACGCCGTCCGGCTCGCCGCGCGGCGCGCGCGTCACGCGGCGCACGACGCCGGACACGCTCAGGCGGGTGAGATTGACGCCGCGCAGCGTCGGAGGCACGGGCGCGACGGGCGTGGGCGACTGATCGGACAGCGACGCCCCGGAGCCGTCGTTGCGGACCACGCGTGCCCGGATTTCATCGTCGACGCGTCGTTCTCCGGCTACCGTGACACGCTCGCCCGATCGCACGAGCGCCGTCAGTCGCGAACCGAGATGCGGCGGCAGACGAACGAGCGTGCCGTCGGTCAGCACGAAGCCGTCGACGGTCCCTTCCGGATTGATCGTCAGGCGCGACAGCGTGCCGGAAACCAGCGCATCCGATGCGGAGTCGTTCCCGGGCATGGCAGGCAAAAGCGCGCGAGGCCGAGGAGGCGGCGGTGGCGGCATGGCGCCGTCCGGGTCTTCCGCGCGCGGCGCCGGCGCCTCCTGCGCCATGCTGACCGTTGCGACGGCAACGAGCGCGGCAGCGCAGAGCAGGCGATACGACCGGCGAACGGCGGCACGGCATCGCGGCCGCGATCGAACGACAGGCAGGCACGACTTCATGACGGGCTCCGGCGACGGGTTGCGATGCATCGATATCCGCAATACCCGTGCCAACCCGCGACGCACCGCGCGGCCGTGCGCCGAACGACGAGGCACGCCCAACGTGTCGGATTTCCCGACACGTTGCTTCACCGGATGTCGTCGATCCCGACAGTCGAAACGGCGCGACTAGTCGTCGCGCTCGATCCCGAGATTGGCCATGCGCGCATAGAGCGACTGGCGGCCGATACCGAGCTGCCTCGCGGCTTCCGCGCGATTGCCGTTCGCGCGCTCGAGCGCATGCAGGATCGCCGCGCGCTCGACCATCGCCAGCGCCTCGGACAGCGGCATGTCGAGCAGGTGCGCCGGCACCGCATCGGCGCCCGACTGGCGCGCCGGCACGACGGCCACGCCGAGATCGGCCGCGCTGACGGCCGGCCCGGGGGCGAGCGCGGCCGCCCGCTCCATCACGTTGCGCAGTTCCCGCACGTTGCCCGGCCAGCGGTGATCGAGCAACGCTCGCTGGGCGTCGTTCGTCAGATGCAGCGGCCGCATGCCTGCCGCGCTGCCCAGGAAATGCGCGGCCAGCGGAAGGATGTCGGCCACACGATCCGCGAGCGGCGGCAGGTGCAGCGGAATGACGTTCAGCCGATAGAAGAGATCTTCGCGGAACGTACCGTTCGCGACGGCCGCGGCGAGGTCGCGGTGCGTCGCGGCCACGACGCGAATGTCTATCGCGGTCGGGCGATCCGCGCCGAGCGGCGTCACCTGGCGCTCCTGCAGCGCGCGCAGCAGCTTGGCCTGCATCGCGGCGGGCATGTCGCCGATCTCGTCGAGAAAGAGCGTCCCGCCGTCGGCCTCGACGAGCCGCCCCGCGCGATCGGCATGCGCCCCGGTGAACGCGCCGCGACGATGCCCGAACAACTCGCTTTCGAGCAGATCGGCCGGAATGGCCGCGCAGTTGACGGCGACGAACGGCCCCGCATGCCGGGCCGATGCGGCATGCAGCACGCGGGCCGCCACCTCCTTGCCCGTGCCCGTCTCGCCGGTCACGAGCACGGTCGCGTCGCTCATCGCGGCCCGGCCGACCTGCTTTTGCACGTCGCGCATCGCGGTGCTCACGCCCAGCAGTCGGGGTCGGTCCACTGAAGGTTCGCCCGCGAAACCGCCGTCGGGCGGCGCAAGCGCGGGCGGCTGATTCGCCGACACGATGCGCTCGAGCAGTTGCGCGATGTCCCGACGCCCGATCGGCTTCGTCAGGTGATCGAATGCGCCGAGCCGCATCGCTTCGATCGTGTTGTCGCTGGTCGCATGGGCCGTCAGCATGACGACCGGAATCGCGGCCAGCGCGGAATCATCGCGCAGTTGCGCCAGCACGGCCAGCCCGTCCAGATCCGGCAGGCGGAAATCCAGAAACACGCATTCGACGCCGCCGCCGCGCAACGCGCTGAGCGCGGCCCAGCCGGATGCAGCCTCGACGGCCCGATGACCGAGATCTGCCAGCGTTTCGGCAAGGCCGTCGCGAAACGCCGCGTCGTCGTCGACTATGAGGATGTTTGCCATGGAATTTCAATCACGAATGCGGCACCTTCGTCGAGGCGCGCCTGCCCGCCGTGCGCCGCCGCCACTTCGCGGACGACGGCAAGACCGAGGCCCGTTCCGTCCGCGCGACCCGTCACGAACGGCTCGAAAATCCGCTCGCGCTGCGCGGCCGGCACACCGGGGCCGCTGTCCGACACGGTGATGCGCAGCCAGTCGCGCCCGGCGAACACGTGCCGCTCGGCGGCGAGCGTGACCGCTCCGCCGTCGCCCGCGTGGTGCAGCGCGTTGAGCAGCAGATTGTCGAGCGCCCGCCGCATCTGGTCGGGATCGAAGGCGGGACAATCCGACGACCACGCGAGCCGTTCGCCCTGCCCCGCGAGCGACAACGTCAAGTCGATCGCCTGCCGCTGCGCCAGCTCGCGGTGCGCTTCGACGACCTGCGCGAGCCACGCGTCGACGTCGACGCGTGTCGCATGCGGGCGCACCGGCTGCGTCAGCGCGAGCAGGCTCGACAACTGCGCATCGATGCGCTCGATCTGCGCCAGGATCACGCGCAGCGCGTCCTGCTGCCGCCGGCCATCGCCGGCGAGCGCGTTTTCCGCCTTCAGCCGCATCGCGCCCATCGGATTGCGAATCTCGTGCGCGACCTGCGCGGCCAGTTTGCCCAGCATGCCGAAGCGCTCGGCCTGCGCCAGGCGCGTACGGAGTTCGTCGGCCTGCTGTTGCAGCCGGTCGGTGCGCTGCGCCCGCTCGTTGAACGCATCGACGACGCGGTCGAGATCGGGTTCGCCGACGTACGGCAGGTGATGCTCGCGACCGCCGGGCCCCAGCCCGTTCTCGATCCGTGCGAGATTGCGCTTCCATCGGCGCAGCGCCACGGCCAGCGCCGCGGCGATCGCAAGAATCACGGCGAGCACGGCGGCAAGGCCCGTGGCCAGCAACTCCCCGTGCCGGCCGAGCGGCGGACGCGCACGGGTCAGCATCCAGACGTACAGCTCCGATCCGCCGCGTACCGGACAGGCCGCCGCAATCACGGCATCCTGCGCGCCTTCGACGACGTTCGCCGTTGCGGCATGCGTCGCGGCCGCGGCACGCAGCGTGCGGAGGATCAGCAGCGTTTCCGCTTCCGGAACGTCGCGTTTGACGCCGCTGCCCTGGTAAGTAGGAAAGGAATACGCGAGAAAGCCGCTCGCCGCAGGTGCGGTGCCGGGCATCCAGAACCCGCCCTCCATGTCCGGCGCACGGGAGAGCACGATGTCGAGGATCGCGTGCATCAGCTCCGGGGCGGGGCCGGCCCCCGCCGACACGGAAGAAGCGCTGTAACGCGACGCGACCGCTTCGCATGCCGACGCGCCAGCGGCCTTCGCGCTGGCCACCTGCTGGCTCTCGGCGGAACTCGCCGTGACCCAGACGACCGCGACCAGCGTCGCGCACAGCGCCGCGACGAGCGCCCAGAGCATGACGAGTTGGCTGGAAAACGACGGACGCTTCATCGGATCGGACTGGCGGTTGAGGACGACAGAATAGCGTATTGCATGTCACGTGAAGTCGCCACGACCGCCATGCGTCGCGCGGGCGGCCTGCCGGATCGGAACGCCAACGGCTCGACCCGGAAAGCCGGGCGAAAGCCTCGGGCGCTAGACTGCCTTCGGTCCAGCGTCCCGCCCGAAACGTCCCCGTCGAGCCCTCATGCGCAGCGTTTCCGTTCGAACCTTGTTCGCCGTCGGTGCACTCGTCGACACGGCCTCCCGTAGAAACCGGTGCGCTTGCCGAGCGCGTAGTCGGCGGCGAGCGTGACCTGCCGGTACGTGGCCGGCGCAGGATGCGCGAGCGATCGCTCACGATCGGGCGCCGGCTCGACGCCGGCGCCGGACTGCGGCCTACCGCGCAAGCGCGGCGACTTGCGTCGCCGTCAGCGCCCCCTGATACACGCGGAAATCGCTCACGAGGCCGTCGAACGCCGGGTCGGCCGCGAACTGCGAGCGCCCGATCCAGTTGTTCGCGGTCGGACCGAGCCGCCACGGCGCGAGAAACGCGTCGGTCGCGCTGCCGACGGCCGCACCGTCGACGTAGAGCGTGGCCGTCGTACCCGCGAGCGTAACGGCAACGTGCGTCCACTGCGCGGCCCGCAGCGGCGCCTTCGCATCGATGCGCCGCTCGCCGTGCGACCCGTTGACCGTGATCGCGAAGCGCAGCGCACCGGTGTCGGCCAACGGCGTGAGCATCATGTAGCGCCCGGTGCCGGCGCCGAAGTCGAACACCCGCGACCACTTCCGCACGGTACGCGCGCACACCCACGCCGCGACCGTGAAATCCGAGACGTCGGCGAGCACGTCCGCCGGAAGCGCGATATAGCTGCCCGCGCCATCGAGCGACAGCGCATTGCCGTTGCGCCCCGGCGCGAACGCTGCCGCACCGACCAGCGTGCCGGCATGCCCGTTGCCGCTGCGATCGGCGGCGGTGGTACCGCGCGACTCGTCGAGCGGCAGCCAGATCTGCAACTGCTGGCCGGTCACCACGCGCGCTTCCGCGGAATTCGCGGTCTCGCCCGTCGGCGTGGTCGCGCTCACGACGTAATACCAGGTGCCCGCGGCCGGGCTGTCCGTCCACGTCAGCGGATCGACGATGCCGGTCGCCACGATGGCGTACGGGCCGCCCGACGCCGCGCCGCGCTTCACCGTGTAGTGCGTGCCGTTCGCGACGCCCCACCACGACAGCACCGCGTGCCCGGCGCTCGCATGAGCGGTCAGGCCGCTCGGCGCCGGCGCGGGGCCGGCCGGATCGCGCGTGTGCATCAGCGTGCCGTAGCCCAACTGATCGTAGCCGCCGCTGTTGGGCCCGTAGTTGCCGCCGCCGCCCTCGGGCTGCGCGGCGAGCGCGAAGCGTTTCGACCACGGCGCCGCCAGCCCCTTGCGGTTCACGTAGTGGTTGTACACGAGCGCCCAGCACGGCCGGACCCCGCCCTGGCTGCCGGTCGCGAACTGCGTTTGCGTGACGTTCGCGTTCGCGTAGGTGACGTAGGGCACGTCGAAGAACGGGCCGTCGGGCGATTGGCGCAGGTTGGCTTTCGCGACGTATTCCGCGCCGGCGAGAAAGCGGTTGTTGTCGTACCCGTACAGGTCGACGCCCTGGTTCCACGCCATCTCGCAGATCGCGCCCGCCAGCGCGATGCCGAGCGTGTTGTGCCCCTGGTCGCGGCCGCTCTCCTGCCATTGGCCGAGATGGCCCGGATGGAGGTAATACACCGCCTGCGGTATCGCGCCGTTGCCCGGCCCCGAGCGGAAATAGTCGATCGCCTCGTCGAACAGCGCGCGGTCGTCGCACAACACGCCGATCGCGAAGATCGACGCGATATTGCACAGATCCCAGTTCGCCCAGTAGTGCGTGATGTCGGTGTTGTTGTGGCGATGCAGGAAATCGGTGTTGATCGGGTAGAACACGGTGCGCATCATCTTCTGGAACGCGGCGAAATCCGCCGCCGCCCAGTTCGGGTAACCGCGCATGATTTCCCCGGCATTCGCGAACTCGTAGCCGTACAGGCCGGCCGCGAGGTCGACGTTCGAATCGCCGCCCAGGCGCTGCAGCGTCGACGCCCATTCGTTCATGATCCGCACCGCCGCGTCCGCATACAGCCTGTCGCCGGTCACTTTCCAGCGCAGCGCGCACGCATAGGCGGCGGCGACGTCGTTGTACAGGATTCCGTAGTTTTGCGGCCCGTTGCCGCCGCGATCGATCTCGACCTGCGGGCGCGGCTTCCATGAGGAGTTCGCATGACCGTTGGCGATCAGCACCGACCAGCCGTCGAACCACGGCTGCGCGTGCGTCATCACTTTCTGCGCGACGCGGTCGAAATCGGCCTGCGTATGCAGCAGCCCCGGATGGACGAAGGCCGCCGTCGAGCCCTTCGGTACGGCGGCGAATGCGGCGCTTGCGCCGCCGAACGTCTCGCCGCAAGCGAGCACCGCCAGCGCGCCCAGACTGTGGAGAAACGTGCGCCGCGACAGCGCGTCGTCCGACATCCCTCCTGCTTGCGAAGCGTCGCCTGTGCGATGCGTCACCGCTTCGCGCATCGCCTTGTCCTTCGTCCATTCCGTGCCGCTCATGCGTCTCCCTTCGTCGTTGCGGCCACGCTCGCGCGCGGCCCTGGGTTCGAACTTCATCGAAAGCGTGCCGTGCGCCGGAAATCCCGGGACGGCGATCCGGAGGGCCGTCGATCAGGCATGTGCCCAATCGTCCCCGCTTCGCCTGCGCCGCGTCCGGCCACCACGACAACATGTCATGCGATGCTAAACGTAAACGATGACAGTGGCGGGAAACGGCAGCAACCGCGCATGGTGCGCGTCGGGATCGGGCAGGTCAATTACGCGTTGTAAGCAACGGTCCCGTCAGCGCGCGACGCGGAGAAGCGTCGTCGCCCGATCGGCGTGCGATCCGATCCGCCGCGTTGAACGTCGACCGTATGGCATGCGCGGCGCTTTCGGCCTGCGGCCCGCACGCCGGCCGCATCGCCTTTCAGCGTGCGTCCGCGGGTATGGCAGCGCGCTTCGCCGCGCCGTCCCGCTCGATCCGCTCGACGATGCGCGCCAGGCGAATGATGTCGGTCAGCGCGAAATCGGCCGCATCGGGCCGGGGCCGGCCGGCTCGTCACCGCCGGTTCGACCGCGACACCACGTCGATCCACACCGCCAGCACCAGCACCGCGCCCTTGACGATCATCTGCCAGTACGCGTCGACGTCCAGCATCGACATCCCGTTGTCGAGGCTCGCCATCACGAGCGCGCCGATCAGCGCGCCGTAGACCGTGCCCGACCCGCCGCGCATCGACGTGCCGCCGATGAAGCACGCGGCAATCGCGTCGAGCTCGCCCATCGAGCCGGCGGACGGCGACCCGGCCGCGAGCCGCGCCGTGTTGACGAGGCCGGCAAACGCGCACATCAGCCCCATCAGCGCGAAGATCACGAGCTTCACGCGATCGGTGTCGACGCCCGACAGCCGCGTCGCCTCCAGGTTCGAACCCACCGCATAGATACGCCGGCCGAACACGGTCTGCGTCGCGATCCACGAGAACACGCCGAGCAGCACGAGCAGCAGCAGCACAGGCACCGGAATGCCGCCGTAACGGTCGAGCGTCGCGACGAACGCGAACAGCACCGCGCCGGCGCCGACGATCTTCGCGACGTCCTGCCACAACGGGGCGACCGCGAGCCGGTAGCGCCGCCGCGTGCCGCGCTGCCGCACCACCAGCAGCGTCGCGACCACGAACAGCAGCACCGCGAGGCCATCCCCGGCCAGGCGCGGCAGATAGCCCTGCCCGATGAACACGAAGCCGTCCGACACGGGCGCGATCGTCGAGCCGCCCGTCACGCCGAGCAGGATGCCGCGAAACGCGAGCATCCCGCCGAGCCCGACGATGAACGACGGCACGCGCCGATAGGTCGACCACCAGCCGTTGAAGAGCCCGATCAGCACGCCGAGCGCGAGCACGGCCGGGACCGTCGCCGCGACCGGCCAGTGGCGGTTGACGTCGAGGATCGCGGCGACGCCGCCGAGCAGCCCGAGCAGCGAGCCGACCGACAGGTCGATCTCGCCCGCGATGATGACGAACACCATGCCGCACGCGAGCATGCCGGTGATCGACATCTGCCGCAGCAGGTTCGATACGTTGCGCGGCGTGACGAACGCGCCGTCCGTCAGCACCGAGAAGAACGCCCAGATCGCGACGACCGCGAACAGCAGCGCGAGCACCTTGTAGCGCGTGAAGACGTAGCGCAACGCCAGCCGCGGCGCGCGGCCGTCCGGACGACGTGCGTCTGCATCCGGCGTCGCCGGGGTCGAGGAAGAAAGTTCGGAATTCATGTCGCGCTCGCTGCGGTGGGTTCGGTGGGCAGCCGCGCGGGCTTCAGCGCGGCGCCGAGAATCTGTTCCTGCGTGAGGCCCTGGTTGATGAAATCGCCGCGCAGCTCGCCTTCGCCGATCACCAGCACGCGATCGGCGAGACCGAGCACCTCCGGCAGTTCCGACGACACGACGATCAGCGCGACGCCGCGCTTGGCCAGCGCGAAGATCAGCCGGTAGATCTCTGCCTTCGCGCCCACGTCGACGCCGCGCGTCGGTTCGTCGAGGATCAGCACCTGCGGCTCGGTCAGCAGCATCCTGGCGAGCACCGCCTTCTGCTGGTTGCCGCCCGACAGGCTCGCGATCGACAGGAACGGATGCGCGGCGCGCACCGACAGCCGCTGCATCTCGGTGCGGATCGTATCGAGCTCGGCGGCCGCATCGATCCGCCCGCGCGCCGCGAAGCGCCGCAGCACCGCCAGCGTGATGTTGTGGCCCACGCCGAGCTGCGGCACGATGCCGTGGCGCTTGCGGTCCTCCGGCACCATCGCGATGCCGGCGCGGATCGCGTCGGCCGGCGAGCGGATCGACAGCGGCCGGCCGTTCATCGTCACGCTCGCCGTGCACGCGCCCGGATACGCGCCGAAGATCGCCTGCATCAACTCGGTACGGCCCGCGCCGACGAGCCCGGCCACGCCGAGAATCTCGCCGCGCCGCACGCTGAACGACACGTCGTCGACGCGCTTGCGGCGCGCGTTCGTCACGTCGCGGCACGTCACGTGGCGCACGTCGAGCACGACGTCGCCGATCTCGTGCGGCTCGCGCGGGTACAGGTCGCGGATCTCGCGGCCGACCATCATCGCGATGATCCGGTCGGTGGTCAGCGCGGCCATCGGCTCGGTCGCGACATGGCGTCCGTCGCGAATCACGGTGACCGTGTCGCACACGGCCGCCACCTCGTCGAGCTTGTGCGAAATGTAAACGCACGCCACGCCACGGCGCTTCAGGTCGCGCACGATGTCGAGCAGGATGCGCGTCTCCGACGCGCTCAGCGACGACGACGGTTCGTCGAGGATCAGCAGCTTCGCTTGCTTGTTCAGCGCCTTCGCGATCTCGATCAACTGCTGGTGGCCGCCGCCGTAGTTCATCATCGGCTGCGCGACGTTGATCGTGTCGATCCGCAATTCGCGCAGCAGTTCCTCGGCGCGCCGGACCATCGCCGCGAAGTGCATGCGCCCGCCCGGCAGCGTGATCTCGTTGCCGAGGAAGATGTTCTCGGCCACCGACAGTTCGGGCACGAGCATCAGTTCCTGATGGATGATCGCGATGCCCGCGCGCTCGGTGTCGCGCACGCCGGATGCCACGAGCGGCGCGCCTTCCCAGCGGATCTCGCCGTCCCACGTGCCGTGCGGGTACACGCCCGACAGCACCTTCATCAGCGTCGACTTGCCGGCGCCGTTCTCGCCGCACAGGCCGACGCATTCGCCGGGGCGCACGGTCAGGTCGATGCCGTCGAGCGCCTTCACACCATCGAATGCCTTGACGATGCCGCGCATCGTCAACAAGGGTTCCGTCATTCGTTCATGCCTCGCAGTAGGCGCGGCCGCCGTCGCGGCGGCCGCGCGTCGCGTCCGTCGTACGCTTACTGGCTCGCCAGTTGGGCCTGGGTATAGAAGCCGTCCTTCACGACGACGTCGACGTTGCGCTTGGTCAGCAGCGTCGGCTGCAGCAGCACCGTGTCGACCTTCTTCTTGCCGTTGTCGTATTGCGCGTTGAACGCGGGCTTCGTGCCCTTCGCGAGATCGACCGCGAGCGTCGCGGCCTCGCTCGCGATCAGCTTCAGCGGCTTGTAGACGGTCATCGTCTGCGTGCCGGCGATCACGCGCTTGACCGCGGCCAGATCCGCATCCTGCCCGGACACCGGCACCTTGCCGGCCAGATGCTGCGCGGCGAGCGCCTGGATCGCGCCGCCGGCCGTGCCGTCGTTCGACGCGACGATCGCGTCGATCTTGTTGTTGTTCGCGGTCAGCGCATCCTCGACGACCCGCAGCGCGGTCGATGCGCTCCATTCGGGCACCCACTGCTGGCCGACGACCTTGATGTCGCCGCGGTCGATCGCGGGCTTGAGCACCTTCAGTTGTCCTTCGCGCAGCATCTTCGCGTTGTTGTCGGTCGGCGCGCCGCCCAGCAGGAAATAATTGCCCTTCGGCTTCGCGTCGAACACGCCCTGCGCCTGCAGCTCGCCGACCTTCTCGTTGTCGAACGAGATATACGCGTCGACGTCCGCGTCGAGGATCAGGCGGTCGTACGACACGACCTTGATGCCGGCCTTCCTCGCTTCGGCGACGACGTTGCCGAGCGTCTTCGAATTGAACGGCACGATCACGATCACGTCGACGCCGCGCGAGATCAGGTTCTCGATCTGGGAAATCTGCCGCGCCTCGCTCGCATCGGCCGACTGCACCGACACCTTCGCGCCGAGCTTCGTCGCGGCCGCGACGAAATAGTCGCGATCGCGCGACCAGCGCTCGACGCGCAGGTCGTCGATGCAGAAGCCGATCTCGGGCTTGTCCTTGCTCGCATGGGCGAGCGGCGTGCCCAGCGCGAGGATCGCCAGCGCGGCGGCGCCGGCAAGCGAACTCAATACGGTACGACGCGTCACGGTTTTCATGTCTCCAAACTCCTTGTTATGGAACCACCTCACGAACCGCGGGCGGCCGCCGGAATGCACCGCCCGCATCGAGTCACTGCAACGTGCGTCACGCGCCCGTCGCAAACACCGGTTCGAGCGCACGGTACAGCGCGCGAAACGTCGGCCGCCGCATGTCGCGATACCATGCGTGCCGCTCGGGATCGGGCTCGCGCACCGCGACGACGGGCGGCTGCGGACACACGTCGGCGAGCGCCGCATCCGGTTCGACCGCGAGATGCGCAAGACGCGCGGCGCCCAGCGCCGGCCCCACCTCGCCGCCCGCGCGCAGCGTCAGCGCACGGCCGCTCAGGTCGGCGAGCATCTGCGTCCAGTACGCGCTGCGCGAGCCGCCGCCGATCACCGTGATGCTGTCGGGTGCGAGCCCGGCCGCATGCAGCGCGTCGATGCCGTCGAGCAGCGCGAAGCCGACGCCTTCGAGCGTCGCGTTCGCGAGATCCGCGCGCCGCGTGTCGGGCGTGAGCCCATAGAACACGCCCTTCGCGTTCACGTCGTTGTGCGGCGTGCGCTCGCCGCTCAGGTACGGCAGGAACCACGGGCGGCTCGCGCGTGCGTTCGTCTCGGCATCGTCGAGCAGCGCCGCGACGCCGTCGTAACCGGCCAGTTGCGCGGTGAAGTCGACGCAGCCGGCCGCGTTCAGCATCACGGACATCAGGTGCCACGTCTCCGGCAGCGCATGACAGAAGCTGTGCACCGCCGATTCGGGATTCGCGCGGAACCCGTCCGACACCGCGAAATACACGCCCGACGTGCCGAGCGACAGCAGCGCGTCGCCGGGCCGCACGATCCCGACGCCCACCGCGCCGGCCGCGTTGTCGCCGCCGCCGGCCACCACCGGGATCTCGCGCAGGCCGAGCGCCCGTGCGACGGCCGGCAGCAGCGTGCCGGTGATGCGGTTGCCCTCGAACACGGTCGGCATCTGCGTGCGCGACAGCCCGCAGGCGGCGAGCAGCGTGTCGTCGTAATCGCGCTTCGCGACGTCGAGCCACAGCGTGCCGGCGGCATCCGACGGATCGGTCGCGAACGCGCCGGTCAGCCGGTAGCGCAGATAATCCTTCGGCAGCAGCACGTAGGCGATGCGCGCGAACACGTCTGGCTCGTGACGCCGCACCCACAGCAGCTTGGGCGCCGTGAAGCCCGGCATCGCGACGTTGCCGGCCACCGTGCGCAGCGTGGGTGCGAGCCGTTCGAGTTCCTCGCACTCGGCGTCCGCGCGGCCGTCGTTCCACAGAATCGCGGGGCGCAGCACGTCGCCATGCGCATCGAGCAGCGTCGCGCCGTGCATCTGCCCGGTCAGGCCGAGCGCGTCGATGTCGCGCGGATCGATGCCGGCCGTGCGCGCGTCCGCCACGAGTGCGGCGAGCGCGCCGCATGCGGCATCCCACCAGTCGCGCGGCGCCTGCTCGGACCAGCGCGGCCGCGGCCGGCTCACCGTCAGCGCCTGGCTCGCGCTCGCGCGCACCACGCCGTCGCGGTCGAGCAGCACCGCCTTCACGCCCGACGTGCCAAGATCGAGTCCGATGTACATGGCGTCAGCGCAGCCCGTAGATCGCCTGGTTCACGATGTTCTCGAGCCGCTCCTGCGCCCCGCTCGCATGCCGCGGGTCCACGCCCCGCGCGAGCGCATCGGCCGCGAGCGACTCCAGCGTATAGCCGCCCGACAGGATCTTGCGGCCGAATGCGTCGTCCCACTGCGCATAACGCTGCCGGCGCAGCGCGTCGAGCCGGTCGTTCTCGACCAGCACCGCCGCGCGTTCGAGCGCGAGCGCGAGCACGTCGATCGCGCCGACGTGGCCGTAGAACAGGTCTTCCGGATCGATGCTCTGGCGGCGCACCTTCGCGTCGAAGTTCATCCCGCCGGTCGTGAAGCCGCCGTGGCGCAGGATCTCGTAGAACGCGAGCGTCAGCTCCTCGACGCTGTTCGGGAACTGGTCGGTGTCCCAGCCGTTCTGCTGATCGCCGCGGTTCGCGTCGACGCTGCCGAACACGCCGAGCGCGAAGGCGTTCGCGATCTCGTGATGGAACGAATGGCCGGCGAGCGTCGCGTGATTCGCCTCGATGTTCACGCGGATCTCGTTCTGCAGCCCGTACTGCACGAGGAAGCCGTGCACGGTCGCGACGTCGTAGTCGTACTGATGCTTGGTCGGCTCCTGCGGCTTCGGCTCGATCAGCAGCGCGCCGTTGAAGCCGATGCGGTGCTTGTGCTCGACGACCATCGACAGGAAGCGGGCGAACTGGTCGCGCTCGCGCTTCAGGTCGGTATTGAGCAGCGTCTCGTAGCCTTCGCGGCCGCCCCACAGCACGTAGTTCTCGCCGCCGAGGCGGTGGGTCGCGTCGAGCGCATGGCACACCTGGGTCGCGGCCCATGCGAACACGTCGGGGTTCGGGTTCGTCGCGGCGCCGGCCGCGAAGCGCGGGTGCGAGAACAGGTTCGCGGTGCCCCACAACAGCCGCACGCCGCTCGCCTGTTGACGCTCGCCGAGATAGTCGACCATCCGCGCGAAATTGGCCGCGTATTCGCGCAGGCTGTCGCCTTCCGGCGCGACGTCGGTGTCGTGGAACGTATAGAACGGCGTGCCGAGCTTCGTGAAGAACTCGAATGCGGCATCGGCCTTCATCCGCGCGCGTTCGAGCGCGTCGCCCGGCTGCTGCCACGGCCGCTGAAACGCGGCCTGCCCGAAGATGTCGTGACCGGGCCACACGAACGTGTGCCAGTAGCAGACCGCGATCCGCAGATGCTCGGCGAGCGTCTTGCCGAGCACGCGCTTCTCGGGGTCGTAATGGTGATAGGCGAGCGGGTTGTCCGACTGCGGGCCTTCGTAGCGAATTGCGGGAATGTGTTCGAAATACGACATGGCGTCTCCGTGCAGGTTCTTGTTGCAGCGCAACGCGCGTCACGACGACGCACGCGGCCGAATTCGTTGGCTGGATCGTGCCCGCCCGCCTGCCGGCCGGCAATTGCGAAATTGCGCAGCGCGCTTGATGTTTCTTGCCAGCCGCTACGTGCGGCGCGCGTTCCGTCCTACAATCGCCGTACACCAGACAACCGCGCCGCCTTCGTAAGCGCGCCCCGGAGACAACGGCACGGCGCCCCGACGCGCTCACCCGACATCGAGATGACACGCGCCCCATCCGCCCAGACACCGCACCGCATCGCGCTGCTGTTCAACGCGAACAAGGTCTACGACCGCGAGATCATCAGCGGCATCGGCCAGTACCTGCACACGACGCGCGTCGTGTGGGACCTGTTCCTCGAAGACGACTTCCGCTGCCGGCTCACCGGGATCGAGCGTTTCGACGGCGACGGCATCATCGCGGACTTCGACGACCCGGCCGTCGCCGACGCGCTCGCCGGTTCGCCGCTGCCAATCGTCGCGATCGGATCGTCGTACGAGGATCCGGCGCAATACCCTGACGGCGTCCCATATATTGCGACGGACAACCCGAAGCTCGTGTCGCTCGCGTATACGCACCTGATCGGGGCGGGACTCGCGCATTTCGCGATGTACAGCCTGCCGGTCGCGCAGGAGAACCGCTGGGCGCAGCAGCGCGAGCTGGCGTTCGACCGGCTCGCGCGCGCGGACGGGCTCGACGCGCCGATCTACCGCGGGCTGTCGACGAGCGCGTCGGGCTGGAATCACGCGATCGAGCAACTGATCGGCTGGCTGCATGCGCTGCCGAAGCCGGTCGGCGTGATCGCGGTGACCGATGCGCGTGCGCGGCATCTGCTGCAGGCCTGCCTGATCGCCGGCATCGCGGTGCCGGAACAGGTCGCGATCATCGGCATCGACAACGATCCGCTCACGCGCACGCTGACGCGCATTCCGCTGTCGTCGGTGATCCAGGGCACCGAGGAAATGGGCCGCACCGCCGCGCACCTGCTGCACCGGATGCTGCGCGGCGCGCGCTTTCCCGGGCAACGCATTCTCGTGCCGCCGGTCGGCATCAACGTGCTCGAATCGACGCGCCACCAGCCGCTGGCGAGTCCGCACGTAATGCGTGCCCGGCATTTCATCCGCCAGTACGCGTGCCAGGGAATCAAGACCGAACAGGTCGCCGACTATGTCGGCGTGTCGCGCTCGCTGCTCGAGGAGCACTTCCGGCGCGAACTGCAACGCACCGTGCACCAGGAGATCCTGCGTCACAAGCTCGAAGCCGCGCAGGCGTTGCTCGCCGGCCGGCAGGCGAGCAGCGCCGAAGTCGCGATCCGTTGCGGGTTCACGTCGCTTCAGTACATGTACGCGGTGTTCAGGCGCGAACTCGGCTGCACGCCGCGCGAATATCAGGAACGCGCGGCCGCTGCGCACTGACGCCCCCTGCCCATCCGACATCCACTCATGCATATCGATACCGATTCCTCATATCTGACGCCCGGCGTGGCGCGCGTGCAGGCCGAGCCGTGGGGCACGTTGCCCGACGGCGAGCCCGTGCGGCGCTATACGCTGCGCAACGCGCACGGAATGCGTGTCGTCGTCAGCGACCTCGGCGCGACCGTCGTGTCGTGGCTCGCACCCGATCGCACGGGACGCTTCGCCGATATCGTGCTCGCGCACGACACGCCGGCCGAGTACCTCGAATCCGGCGCCTATCTCGGCGCGACGGTCGGCCGATGGGCAAACCGGATCGCCGGCGCGCGCTTCACGCTCGACGGCGTCGACTACCTGCTCGACCGCAACGAGAACGGCAACCTGCTGCACGGCGGCGCGAACGGTTTTCATCGCGCGCGGTGGGACGTGCTCGACGATAGCGGCGGCCTGACGCTGCGGCTCGATTCGCCGGAAGGCGACGCGGGATTCCCCGGCAACGTGAGCGTGCAGGTGCGCTACACGCTCGACGACGACGGCACGCTGATGATCGACTATACGGCGCGGACCGATGCGCCGACGCCGCTGAACCTGACGAACCACAGCTACTTCAACCTGAACGGGCGCGCGGGCAGCGACGTGCGCGGCCATCTGCTGCACATCGACGCCGATGCGTTCCTCGAAGTGGACGACGCGCTGATCCCGACCGGCACGGCCGATGTGACGGGCACGGCCTTCGATTTCCGGCACAGCGCGCCGCTCGGCGCGCGCCTCGACTGGCCGCATGCGCAACTGGCGCGGGCGCGCGGCTTCGATCACTGTTACGTCGTCGGCAATGGCGCGCGCGAGGTCCGGCCCGTCGCACGGGTCTACGATCCGGAAAGCGGCCGCGAGTTGATCGTATCGACCGATCAGCGCGGCCTGCAGCTCTATACGGGCAATTATCTCGACGGCCTGAGCGTGAGCGGCGGCACGCGCTGCGTGCAACACGCGGCGCTGTGCGTCGAAGCGGGCGGCTTTCCGGATCAGGTCAACATGGACGGCCTGCGCGACGACGTGATCGTTCGTCCGGGCGACGTCTATCGGCAGATCACGCGGTATCGGGTGGGGGTTCAGGCATAGGGTGCACGAGTTGCATCGTCATTCTTAATGCAACATCGACGCCAGCCCCGGGCGACTGTCGCTCCGCCCCGGCATCCGGGCCGCCGTGGCGGCCGGTCGTCGTTACGCACAGCGAACGACCGGTTGCCGCGGCGGATTGGCGTCAGCGATGCGCAGTCCCGGTTGTCGCCCTTCCGATTCGCCTCTCGATGCCGACACGGTGACGGCCCCGTGGTTGCCTAAACGCGCTGAGCCAGGGCGGCGGACAAGAAGTCGGTCACCATGCGCACGCGTGCCGGCACATACCGGCGTTTCGGCCAGACGAGGCTGACGTCTCTGACTTCTTTCAAAAATTCGTCGAGAACAGTGATGATGCCGGGATGCCCGAGTTCGTCGGTCAGTGAAGCCTGAGTGAAGAGGCCAATTCCGACACCCGCCAGCACGCCCGCCCGAATCGTTTCGACGCTGTTCGACGACAAGTTGCCGCGAACGGTCACGCTGAAGCCGCCGGCGGGGCCGACGAACGGCCAGTTGGCGGCCGATTCCGAAAGGCCCCCATACAGAAGGCAATTGTGATCGACGAGTTCGTCAGGCGTCTTCGGGATGCCATGGCGCTCGAAATAGTCCCGCGAGCCGACGCAAACCAGGCGAGTGCTCGCCACGCGTTTGACGACGGCGTCGGCCTCGTCGACTCGACCGACTCGAATGGCGAGATCGATGCGGTCTTCCACCATGTCCCGCACGAAGTCCGACAGAACGAGATCGACCTGAAGCCCGGGGTTCGATGACAGCAAGTCCGGGATAAGCGGAAGAACGTGCAGGCGGCCAAAGGTCGAAGGCGTCGCGATCCTGACTAGGCCCGTGACGTCGAGCGTGCTGCTCGTCATCTCGC
Organism: Burkholderia sp. BCC0397; assembly: GCF_902832865.1. Lineage (NCBI taxonomy): Bacteria > Pseudomonadati > Pseudomonadota > Betaproteobacteria > Burkholderiales > Burkholderiaceae > Burkholderia > Burkholderia sp. BCC0397. The sequence goes on from NZ_CADFDL010000002.1 coordinate 73,109, forward strand.
CGTCGGCTTCGTCGAACTCGTCGACGAGCGGCTTCATGCGATCGTAATAGCGCTGCCCCTGATCCGTCAGCGTGACACTGCGTGTGCTGCGGTTCAGCAGCATCACGCCGAGACGTTTCTCGAGCGAGCCGACCGCCTTGCTGATGGCTGACTGCGAGTTGCCGATTCTACGCGCCGCAGCCGAGAACCCGCCTGCGTCGACAACGGCGATGAAGGCGCCGAGTTCGTCCAACCGATCCATTGCAGTCCCTGGCGAAACCGCTCGTTTCCGCGATCGGATCGCTCACATTGAAGTGCGAGCGATTCTAGCAGGGAATAGCGCTTATGAAGATTCGCCCGATTATCATTCGCGGCGCAGGCAGTTACGCTTTCTTCCGTCAACCACGAATACACGGAAGATTCTCATGACTTCTCTCGCAGGCAAGGTCGCCGTCATCAGCGGCGGCACAACCGGTATCGGTCTCGCGATCGCGCAGCGCTATGTCGCCGAAGGGGCGCACGTATTCATCTTCGGGCGCCGGCAGGCTCAACTCGACGCGGCCGCCGAGCGGATCGGACGCAATGTCACGGCCATCCAGGCCGATGCGACGAATCTCGACGATCTCGAACGCGTCGCGTCGGTGGTCAGGGCCGACAAGGGCAGGGTCGACATCGTCGTGTCGAATGCGGCGCTGGTCGAGCAGGCGTCGATCGATACCCTGACCCCGGAACATTTCGACAAGACGTTCAACCTCAACGCCCGCGGCCCAGTCTTTCTGGTGCAGAAGCTGCTGCCGCTCATGACGAACGGCGGATCGATCATTCTGGTTTCGTCGGCCATGCACGTGATGGGTATTCCGGGCCACACGGCCTACGCGGCGACGAAAGCGGCCTTGCGTTCGTATGCGCGCACCTGGGCCGCCGAGTTCAAGAATCGCGGCATTCGGGTCAACACGCTGAGCCCCGGCGTCACCGACACGCCGATGCTCGACTCGCAGGTGACGAATGCGCAGGAGCGTCAGGCCCTGGTCGACATGTACCTGAACATGATCCCCATCGGCCGGGTCGCGCAGCCCGAGGAGATGGCGAACGCGGCCGTGTTCCTTGCATCCGGTCAAAGCGTGTACATGACGGGGGCGGACCTGATGGTCGACGGCGGCGTCGGTCAGGTTTGAGGGTCGGCGTTCAATGATATCGAGTCGGCGGAATGGGTCGAGGCCGGCCCGGTTTTCGGCCGCGTGTGCCATGCCGGCGACGAACAGCAGGAGAGGCTCATGAATTACGCGATTATCGGACTCGGCAAGATCGGCACGGCCATCGCCCGTGCCTTCAGCCGCGCAGACATCGAGGTGGCCGTCGCGAGCCGACGGCCGATCGACCGCCTCGCAACGCAGATCGGCGCGTCACTGGTGCCGCAGCACATCGAGGACGCGATCAAGGCGGATGTCGTCATCCTCGCCGTGCCGTTCGACGCGCATCGGGACGTTGGGCGGCTTGCGAAAAGCTGGGCCGGGAAAATAGTGATCGACGCGACCAATGCGTTCGGCGTCGATCCGCAGGAACTGGGGAATGTGCCTTCAACGGCGGCACTTGCGAAGGCGTTTCCTGGTGCAAGCGTCGTCAAGGCGTTCAACCATCTGCCGGCCGGCGTCCTCGCACAGGGGCCAACGATGCCGCAAGGCGGCCGCCGCGTCGTGTTCGTGTCGAGCGACGACGACGCAGCGAGTGCCGAAGTCTCGGCGCTCGTCGACAGGCTCGGCTTCGCGGCCATCGGGCTCGGCAAGCTTGATGAAGGCGGCCTGCTGGTCCAGGCGCGCGGTCGCACGTGGGGCCATCTGATCTTCCAGGACCTGGCCAGATTCGAACGCTGACCGCCGTGTCCGGGCGGCGCAGCATAACTTGCTACGAAATCAGGAGGTTCTGCCGCAAGCAGCTACGTTCGCTCGGCGCGGCAGCGCGCGGCGGTTGACCCGCGCGCTGCCGGCGTTCAATTCCACGCATGCCGCGCCGGGCGCGCGCCGTTCAGGTAGTAGTTGCCGACGAGGTGATATTTCCAGCGCACCGGATCGTGCAGCGTATGCGTGCGCGCATTGCGCCAATGCCGGTCGAGGTTGTGCTCGGCGAGCGTCGACTGCGTGCCGGCCAGCTCGAACAGCTTCTCGCCCGCGAGCAGCGCGACCTCGGTCGTCAGCACCTTCGCTTCGCCGACCGCGACGGATGCCCGCGCGACATCGTCTTCGGTCACGCCGCCCTTCGCCGCGATTTCGTCGAGCGTGCGCGCCGCACGTTCGAGCAACGCGTCGGCCGCATGCAGCTGGATATGCAGGCGGCCGATTTCGCGAATCGTCAGCGGATCGTCCGCTGCCCGTTCGACGCCGCTGTCGACCCACGGCCGCGTGCGGGTCCGCACGAACGCGAGCGTATCGTCGATGGCCGCCTTCGCGATGCCCGCGTCGATCGCCGCCTGGATGATCTGCGACAGCGGACCGTTAAGCGTCGGCACGTCCGACACGCGCTGTGCGGGCAGCACGTGCGACGCCGGGATGCGCGCCGCGTCGAGCACGACCGTGCCGCTCGCGGTCGTGCGCTGCCCGAATCCCGACCAGTCGTCGATCACGGTCAGGCCGGGCGTCGGTTGCGGCACGTACGCGAGCCAGGCTTGCTGCGCGTCGTCGAGCCCGAGCACCGGCACGTAATGCGCGAACAGCGCACCGGTCGAGTAGAACTTCGTGCCGTCGACGACATAGTCGTCGCCGTCGCGACGCACGCGCGTCTTCAGGTCGAGCACGTGCTTCGTGCCCTTCTCCGAGAACCCGTTGCCGAACCGCTTGCCGCTCAGCACTTCGGCGAAGAAATGACGCTTCTGCGCGTCGGTGCCGACGAGCGCGATCACGTCGACCAGCCCGAAATGATTCTGCGGAAGCTGCCCGAGCGACGCATCGGCCGTGGCGACGATCTTGATCACCTCGGTGAGCGTCACATGCGATACGCCTGCGCCGCCATACGCCTTCGGCACCGTGATCGCCCACAGCCCCGACTGCGAAAACCATTCGATTTCTTCGCGCGGCAGGCGGCGTTCGCGATCGCGCTCGGCGGCCCCTTCCGCCAGGCGTTGCGCCAGCGCATGCGCGACCGCGATCGCTTCCGCATCGTCGGCGATTACATGCGCCGCCTGCGGTGGTACGTCGGCCGGCCGTTCCTGAATCGTCGCGCTCGTGTCTGACATCGGGTTCTCCTGTCGAATGGCGAAAGCATTCAATCTAGCAGCGCTGCGCGGGCCGGAAAACCGAGCGATTCTCGAAACGATATTCCTTGGGAGAACAAACGACGTCGGGGCTGACGCAGGTGAACCGGTGCTTTGACGCCGGAACGGATGCAAAAACGTCGATGCATCCCCGCACGATCTCGGTCGCAGTCTCGGTAATACGCAGCGACGATAACGATCCGAGAATCCGTTATTGGAACGCCCGCGTCGCGCTTCCTATACTGGCCTCCCGGCGCACACGGCCCGTCTTTCGAGGAATACCGCATGACTTCGTCGCACGCAGCCTCCGACCTTTCCACCGGTACCGACTACGATGCGCTCGCAAGCCGGTTCCGACCGATCTTCGAGCGCATCGCCGCCGGTGCCGCCGAGCGTGAACGCCGCCGCGAACTGCCGCATGAGGCGATCGGCTGGCTGAAGTCGGCAGGCTTCGGCGCGATCCGACTGCCGGCCAGCGCCGGCGGCGCCGGTGCATCGCTGCCGCAATTGTTCCGGCTGCTGACCGAGCTGGCCGCCGCCGATTCCAATTTGCCGCAGGCGTTGCGCGGGCATTTCGCGTTCGTCGAGGACTGGCTGAACGCGCCGGATGGGCCGCAGCGCACGACCTGGTTCGACCGCTTCGTGAACGGCCAGCTCGTCGGCAATGCGTGGTCGGAAGCCGGCGACGTGCCGCTCGGCCAGACCGTCACGAAGGTGTCGGAGCAGCACGGCCGGCTCGTGCTGAACGGCCGGAAGTTCTACAGTACCGGCAGCCTGTTCGCCGACTGGATCGACGTGTTCGCGCAGCGCGCGCACGATGGCAGCGACGTGATCGTCGCGGTCGCGACCGCGCAGCCCGGCGTGATCCGCGAGGACGACTGGGACGGCTTCGGCCAGACCACCACCGGCAGCGGCACGACGCGTTTCGAGGATGCGGCGGTCGACGCGGACAACGTGATCGATTTCGCGCGCCGCTTCAAGTACCAGACCGCGTTCTATCAGTTGTTCCACGTCGCGACGCTGGCCGGCATCGGCCACGCGATCGTGCGCGACGCGGGCGAGCTCGTGCGCAACCGCACGCGCGTGTACAGCCACGGCAATGCGCAGCGTGCGGGCGACGATGCGCAGCTTCAACAGGTGATCGGCGAAATCGCATCCTGGGCGTACGCGGCCGACGCGCTCGCGCTGCGCGCCGCGCAACCGCTTCAGCAGGCGTACGAAGCACGCTTCGGCGGCGACGAAGCGGCCGAGCAGGCCGCGAACGTCGCGGCCGAAATCGAATCCGCGCAGAGCCAGCTCGTCGTGTCCGAACTCGTGCTGCGCGCGGCGACGCGCCTGTTCGATGCGCTCGGCGCGTCCGCGATCCGCAACACGACCGCGCTCGATCGCCACTGGCGCAACGCGCGCACGGTGTCGTCGCACAATCCGCTCGTCTACAAGGCGCGCATCGTCGGCGACTGGGTCATCAACGGCCGCACGCCGCCGTTCGTCTGGCGCGTGGGCAACGGTGCGGGCGCCGGCGCGGAAACGGGGGCCGCGCAATGAGCAAGACCATCCGCTTCAACGCGTTCGAGATGAACTGCGTGGGCCACCAGTCGCCCGGTCTGTGGGCGCATCCGCGCGACCGCTCGTGGCAGTACAAGGATCTCGATTACTGGACCGACCTCGCCCGCGTGCTCGAACGCGGGATCTTCGATGCGATCTTCATCGCGGACGTGATCGGCTACTACGACGTGTACAAGGGCAGCAACTACCACGCGCTGCACCAGGCCGCGCAGATCCCGGTCAACGATCCGCTGCAACTGGCCGCGCCGATCGCGATGGCGACCGAGCATCTCGGCATCGGCATCACCGCGTCGACGACGTTCGAGCACCCGTACACGTTCGCACGCCGGCTGTCGACCGCCGACCATCACACGAAAGGCCGGCTCGCGTGGAACATCGTCACGTCGTACCTGGAGAGTGGCGCGAAGAACATCGGCGATCACGGGCTGCGCACGCACGACGACCGCTATGCGGTCGCGGCCGAGTACGTCGAGGTGCTGTACAAGCTGTTCGAGGGCAGTTGGGAGGATGGCGCGGTGGTGCGCGATCGCGACGGCCGCGTGTTCACGCATCCGGAGAAAGTGCACGAGATCGGCCACAAGGGCCGCTTCTTCGACGTGCCCGGCTATCACCTGTGCGAACCGTCGCCGCAGCGCACGCCGGTGCTGTTCCAGGCCGGCGCGTCGGGCCCCGGCAAGGCGTTCGCCGCACAGCACGCCGAATGCGTGTTCGTCGCCGCGCCGACCCGCGACCAGCTCGCGCGCTACGTGGCCGACGTGCGTGCGCAGGCCGCGGCCGCCGGGCGCGATCCGGCGAAGGTGCTGATCTACAACCTCGTCACGGTGATCGTCGACGAGACCGACGAGCAGGCGCAGGCCAAGTTCGACGAGTATCGGCGCTACGTGTCGTACGACGGCTCGCTGGTGTTCATGTCGGGCTGGACCGGCATCGACTTCGGCCAGTACGCGCCGACCGATCCCGTCAGGCGCGTCGAAACGAATGCGATCGTGTCGGCGGTCGAGCACCTGTCGGGCGGCGACACCGCGTGGACGATCGAGGCGCTGGCGGCCTGGGGCGGCATCGGCGGGATGGGCCCAGTGTTCGTCGGGTCGGCGGCGACCGTCGCGGACCTCCTGCAGGAATGGGTGGCCGCGACCGACGTGGACGGCTTCAATCTCGCGTATGCGGTCGCGCATGAAACCTTCGAGGACATCGTGCGCCATCTGGTGCCCGAATTGCAGCGGCGCGGCGTGTATCCGACCGCGTATGCGCCGGGCACGCTGCGCGAAAAGCTGTTCGGCGGTTCGGCGCGATTGCCGGACGAGCATCCGGCCGCGCAGTTTCGCGATATCGAACAGGTCAAGCGCGATGCCGAGCGGGAAGCGGTCAGCGCGTAACGGAAACGCGGGAAACGTCGAAGCCGGCCTGCCCGCATACGCGGCCGGCCGGCTTCAGCACAACCGGCTTCGTGCGGTTCGACGAAGCCGTTCGTGTTTTCCGAGGAAGGCGAGCGTCCCCGTCATCGCTTACGCCACGCTTTCGTCGTCGATGTCGTGCGCCGTCGGTTCGTACCGCACGATCAGCAGAAACACGATCGGCGTGACCGCACTGATCGCGACGACCCAGAACATGTCGGTGCCGAGGCGGGCTTGCAGGATCGGCAGCACGAACAGCGCAAGCGCCTGGCCGATGCCGCACAGCGACCGCCCAAAGCCGACGCCGGTGCCGCGGATCGCGGCCGGATACGACAGCGTCGGATAGATCATCATCTGCGCACCCGGCCCGAAACCTTCGGCGAACAGCCACGTACCGAGCATCAGCAGCACGACACCCACCGCCAGTGCGCCGTGCGGATGGCCCGCCAGCGCCAGCGCGACGAGCGCGACCGTTTGCAGCGCGAACCCCGCGATCGCGACATGACGCGACGGATAGCGATACGCGAGGCGCATGCCCAACAAGCCGCCGGTGAACGCGAACAGCACGTTCAATGCAAGCGACGCGGCGATCGTCTCGAACACGCCCGCGCCGAGGAATTGCGACAGGATCGACGGCAGGAAGAACGCAATCGCCGTGTATTCGAACGGGATGCACAGGTTCATCACGCTGGCGACGATCGTGCGCCCCAGATACGGACGCTGGAACAGCACGCGAATCCGCACGGGCGGCGGGCTCGGCTCGCGTCGCGCGTCCGCTGCTTCGTGCGCGTGAATGCCGTACGACTCGCGCAGGATGCGCGCGGCATTGGCCAGATCGCCCTGATTCGCGGCCCACAGCGGCGATTCGTTCATGAAGCGGTTCCGGAACAGGATGATGACGAGCGCCGGCACCGCGCCGAAGATCAGCGATGCGCGCCACAGCCATCCCGCATGCTCGGCCGGCAGCAGGAAATACAGGCCGAAGATCAGCAGGAAGCATACCGACGACGCGACGTACCACATCGGGCACCACGCGGCGAGCCGCGACGCCTTGTTGCCGCGGCCGTTGAACTTCGAGAATTCGGCGAGGAACGCCATCGCGACGGGCAGGTCTATGCCGACGCCGAGCCCCATCACGAAGCGTGCGGCGATCAGCACCCAGACGTTCGGCGCGAGCCCGGCCGCGATCGCCGCGACCACGAAGAACAGCATGTCGGCCATGAACACCTGGTAGCGGCCGATCCGGTCGGTCAGCCAGCCGCCGATCAGGCTGCCGAAGATCGTACCGATCATGATCGCCGACCCCACCAGCCCGGTCAGCGCGGGCGTGAGCCCGAATTCGCGCGCCACGTCGTCGATGCCGTACGACAGCGTCGTCAGGTCGTACGCGTCGAGAAACACGCCGCCGAGCGCCAGCAGCACGATCATCCGTGCATGGCTGACCGAACTGTCCACCGTGTTGATCAGGCGCGCGACGTCGCTGGCCGAGCGGATGGGGGAAGATACCGGCGTGACGGGGCTCAGATCGATCGAACTCATCGGATTCCTTAGTGTGATGCCGAATGCACGGCAAGGTCGTCGTGAAGCCGGGAACCGGGCAGGTGCCTGCGCGACCATCGCGGCGTCGAGCGAACGCGGCGCCGCTGTCGCCGAGTTCCGGCAGCGGAAATTCTGTTCCCTCGATCCGGCAATCCCAAGCGATATAAAGCGATAAATTAATCGGCGTGCGTCATAAAGTTGCGCGGGCCGCGCTTAGCAGCAACACGCATGTTCAATCGCGGATTTCTTCGTTAACGGATCGCCTGCGCTTCGTTACATTAGCCGGTCACCTGCCTGTTCGCGGCGCGTTGCCGCTCTTCCGGAGAATCCCCAATGAAGCCGTTCTGGTCCCGCGTGTGGCAATCCGCGGCCCTCGTCGTTGCCGCGCTTGCCGGCCTCGTGTCGATACAGGCCCACGCGGCGACGCCCGCCGAAATCCGCGTCGACTATGCGTACTACTCGCCCGAGAGTCTCGTGATCCGCCACTTCGGCTGGCTCGACGACGAATTCAAGGCCGACGGTACGACGATTCGCTGGGTGCTGAGCCTCGGCAGCAATCGCGCGCTCGAATACCTGAACAGCGGCGCGGTCGATTTCGGCTCGGCCGCGGGGCTCGCGTCGGTGCTCGCACGCGCGAACGGCAACCCGATCCACACGGTGTACGTTTTCTCGCGCCCCGAATGGACGGCGCTCGTGGTACGCAAGGATTCGCCGATCCGTTCGCTCGCCGACCTCAAAGGCAAGAAGATCGCCGCGACGCGCGGCACCGACCCGTTCCTGTTCACGCTGCGCGCGCTGCATACGGTCGGCCTGACGCGCGACGACGTCGAGATCGTCAACCTCCAGCATCCGGACGGCCGCACCGCGCTCGCGAACGGTCAGGTCGATGCATGGGCCGGGCTCGATCCGCACATGGCCGCCGCCCAGCTCGACGATGGCGCGCGCCTGCTGTACCGTAATGTCACGTTCAATACGTACGGGTTCCTGAATGTTCGCGACGCGTTCGCGAGCCAGTATCCGCAGGCGGTGACGCGCGTGCTGATGGTCTACGACCGTGCGCGTCAGTGGATCGTCGCGCATCCGGCAGAGACCGCGCAGATCGTCGCCGACGAATCGAAGGTGTCGCTGCCGGTCGCGAAGCTGCAGCTTCAGCGCAACGACTTCAGCGCCCCGGTTCCGGGCGACACGCAGCGCACGGCGCTGAAGGCCGCGGCGCCGGTGCTGACGGCCGAGCAGTTGACCAGGCCGGGTGTCGATCCCGCGAAGATCGTCGATACGCTGATCGATCCGTCGTTCGCGCGCCCGATCGTCGCCGCATCGCACTGAGCGTGCCGCCGATGACGGACACCACCGCGCGCGGCGACGCGCTCGCGTCGCACCAACCCGCTTCGCCGCCCCGTGCGGCCCGACGCGACCCGCTGCGCGCGTGGCGTATCGCGGGCCTCGCGCTGCCGTTCGCCGCGCTCGTGCTGCTGGAGGTCGTAGTGCGGCGCGGCTGGCTGCCGGATCATCTCGTGCCGGCGCCGAGCGAGATTCTCGATACGCTGGCGCGGATGGGCGTCACGCGAGTCGCCCGTCATGTCGGCGCGAGCGCGCTGCGCGTCACGGCCGGGTTCGCGGCGGGTGCCGGGCTCGCGCTCGTCGTCGGCGCGGCGATGGGCCTGAGCCGCCGGATCGACGCGCTGTTCGAACCGACGTTCCAGGCGTTGCGTGCGATTCCGTCGCTCGCGTGGGTGCCGGTGCTGCTGCTGTGGCTCGGCATCGACGAAGCGCCGAAGATCACGCTGATCGCGATCGGCGCGTTCTTTCCGGTTCACCTCGCGGTGGTCGCCGGCATTCGCGACGTCGACCGCAAGCTCGTCGAGCTCGGCGCGGTGTACCGGCTCGGCCCGCTCGCACTGTTCCGCCGGATCCTGCTGCCGGCCGCGCTGCCGCAGATCGTCACCGGCCTGCGGACCGGCCTCAGTCTCGCGTGGATGTTCATGGTCGCCGCGGAGCTGATCGCGGCCACGCGCGGCCTCGGCTTCCTGTTGAGCGACGGCCGCGAAACCGGGCGCCCCGATCTCGTGTTCGGCGCGATCCTGCTGCTCGCGTTGCTCGGCAAGCTGACCGACGGCGCGATGCGCCGCATCGAGTCGCGCTGGCTCGGCTGGCGCGATGCGTTCGACGGCGCGTCGCGCGAGGGCGGGCAATGAGCGCCGCGCCTTCCGTCCGCCCGGCCGGCATCGCCACGCCGCTGCTCGACCTGCGGATCGCCCGCAAGCTGTATGGCGATCGCACGATCCTGGCCGACATCGCGTTGCAGGTCGCGCGCGGCGAGATCGTCTGCGTGGTCGGCCCGAGCGGATGCGGCAAGAGCACGCTGCTGCGGATCGTCGCCGGCCTCGACCCGGACTTCCGCGGCAGCGTGACGCTCGACGGCAGCGCGCTGGCCGGGCCGTCCGCGCGCGTCGGCATGATCTTCCAGGAGCCGCGGCTGCTGCCGTGGCTGTCGATCGCGGACAACGTCGGCTTCGCATCCGGCGCGCGGGGCGGACGCGACCCGAGTGTCGCGCGCTTGCTCGACGAAGTCGGCCTGGCCGGCGTCGCGCGGCAACTGCCGGCCACGTTGTCGGGCGGGATGGCGCAGCGCGCCGCGATCGCGCGCGGGCTGTTCGGCGAGCCGGATCTGCTGCTGCTCGACGAGCCGTTCAGCGCGGTCGACGCGATCACCCGGATGCGCTTGCAGACGCTGCTGCTCGATGTCGTCCACCGGCACCGGATGGCCGCGATCGTCGTCACGCACGATCTCGACGAGGCGCTGTATCTCGGCGATCGCGTGCTGATGCTCGCGCCGAACCCGGGCCGCGTCGACGACGAAATCCAGGTCGACGTCGCACGGCCGCGCGATCGGCGCGATCCGTCGCTGGCCGCGCAGCGCGCGCGGCTGCTCGATGCGTTCCAGCGCTTTCACGATCACGCGGCGTCCGACACGGCCGGCATCCCGGTCACGCCAGCCTGACATCGCCGGCCTGCACGGCACACGGCTTCATTGCGAGGACGCCGACCGGACGAACGCGGCCAGATCGCGATTGAACCGCTCGGCTTCCTCGATGAACGGCGCGTGCCCGGACTCCGCGTACACCTTGCTGGCAATGCGGGGATTCAGCTCGGCCGCGCGGGCCAGCGTCGCGTGCGTATCGACCAGCGCGTCGCGGCCGCCGTAGACGAAGAGCAGCGGCACGCGCGCGTGGCCGAGGCCCGCGGCGGCGAATACCGACATCGTCTGGATGGCCTTCTGCATGTCCCACGACGCCATCGCGGCGTTCGCGAGCAAGCGCTCGAACGTGACGGCATCCGGCCGACGGTTGAAACACAGACCGACGAACGTGCGCTCGCCGTCGAGATGCGTTTTCAGATCCGCCGCATTCATGTCCCGGTACACGTCGGGATGATCGACGATCTGCCCCGGCGCGAGCTCGACCACGCCGTCGACGTACACCGCGCCCGCGATCGCGCGATCGCCGTATTTGGCGAGGTAGTTCGAGATCACCACGCCGCCGAGCGACCAGCCGACCACGACGGGTTGGCGCGCATGCGCGCCTTCGATGACGGCGGCGAGATCGTCGCCCCAGCGGGTTCCGTCGCGATACGACTGCGCGCCGAGCGGCTTGTCCGACAGCCCGTGGCCGCGCAGGTCGTACGTGATGAGCCGGAATCCGCGCAGTTCGGGGCTCCGGACCTGCGCGTCCCAGTTCAGGCGGCTGCCGAGCAGGCCGTGAATCAGGATGACCGGAGCGCCGTCGGGGTCGCCGCTTTCCTGAACGGCCAGCTTCACGCCGTCCGTCGACGTCACGGTATAGCTCAGCGGCGCGGCCGCCGCGTGGTGCACCAATGCGAACGGCGTCGCCCACCAGATCACGGCAATCAGCCAGCGGATCAGTACTCGGGTAATCATGACTTTTCCTGTAAAAATGACCGGACGCACAGTCTCAACCCTCACACTGATGCGAGGGTCAAGCGAATCGTGCTAACCTGCCTTTCGTGAAAAACCCGCCTCCACAGCCACTGCTGACCATCGGCAAACTCGCGCAGCTCACCGGCGCGAGCGTGCGCTCGATCCGGCACTACGACGAGCACGGCCTGCTCGCATCGGTGCGCGCGGCCAACGGCTATCGCCTGTTCCCCGACAACGCGGTGACGCAGGTCAAACAGATTCAGCGCATGATCGCGACCGGTTTCACTCTCGACGACATTCGCGGCTTTCCGGACTGCATGCTGCTGATCGAGGGCGCGCGTTCGTGCGATCAGATCACCGACGTCCAGCGCGAACGCCTCGAAGCGATCGACCGTCAGATCGCCGATCTCGAAAAACGGCGCGCGCGGCTCGTCAAGATGTTGCGGGATGGCGCGGTGCCGCCGCTCGATTGAGGGAGGGCGTTCGCCGGCAAGGCATCTCCTCTTCTCGCTGTGGGTGCCGCCTCCCCGTCGAAACTGCTCACGGATGCACGACAGGCGAGGCAACCGCGTTACCGATCAGCGCGGTGACCACCGTGATATTCGGCGGGGTGGAACTGGATTTGGTGGTTCCCGGGAGATTGACGTAAGTGGGCTGCGCGCCGCTGTTCCGCAATTCTCCATAGCGCGCCAGCGTCGGCGCCTGCGAGTTTGGAGAACTGGATGGTCGCGTTCTGCGGATTGCCGTTCGCGCTGAACCACGCGAGCAGGTCGATCTCGCCGTTCGTGGCGCGGGCGAACAGCCGATCCGCACACTACCGCGACAATCCGTGTAATCGAGTGTAATCGCCGTCTCAAATCATCTCTTCTATATTGATTTCGCTCATTCATATGCACGCTGATTTCAGGTGTATCGAATAGAGTCGATCGATCTTCAGCCGCGGATCCTGGTTTGGATTTCCCCCGTGGCAAATTCGACGCGCCAACGCCTTCCACTCGAATCAATCAGGAGATAATCATGCCGGAAATCTTCACCTGGAAACCCGATGAAAATCAGATCTACGATATTTCCGGGCCGAATGAAATAAGCGCCCCCTCCTTCGACAAGCAAGCCGGCAAATCCTTCTCGATGGTCCGTCCCGCGGGCAGGTTGACGCTGCTTTCGAAGCAATCATCGGTGTGGGGCGGAACTTTCGACAATGCGATCGAGCCGGTCGAAATCGATCTCCGCAGCGGCGCACTCGTCATGCGCGGCGCGTCCGGCAATCCGAAAGGTGTCGATCTCACGATGGGACCGTATCCGCACAAGTTCATCAGTCACCCGTTCGTCAACTTCACGATCGCCGACGCGTCGTTCGAAGCCAGCCATTTCGATACGGTGAATGCCGGCGGTCTGGTTCCGCCGTTGCTCGGCATGTACATCGATCTCCTTCTCGATCTGAAGCTGGCCGGCACCGGCCGCTATCAGATCGACTGCGCGCTGTATACCAGCACCAAGAGGCTGCGCGTCCAGGGGAGATCGTCGGTGAAGATCAGGGCCGACGAGGTCGTGCTAACGTTCAGCGAATATTCCGTTTTGCCGACGGGCCTGCCCGAGACCCCGGACGACAACCATTCTCTGAACATGGAAGCGACGGGCGGCAAGATGGCGATCGTCGAATCGCGTTTCGCGTTCGGAAACAGCGCGAAAAGCGTGATGAAGAGCAAGCAGATCACGTTGCGCAAGAGCGTGCGGGCCGCGGCCCAGGACAACGCCCATGCGACGTTCGCCGCCGACTCCGTCGAGTTCTACGACAGCGCATCGACCGCCATTTTCTCTATCGCCGACCATGCCAGTGTGGAATTCGATACGTATTCCGGCGGAAAACCTTTCGATTTCCTGAGCGACAGGAAGTACCCGGAGGGCCTGTTCAATTTTCAGTCGGGCCCTCAGTCCAAGAGCACGGGCAAGTTCACGCTCTACGGCGCCGGCAGTGCATTCGAGAAATCCGCAATGCTGAACAAGCAGGTCGTTGCCATCGACGGCGTACCGCAATCGAACGACAAACACCTCCGCTTCGATTACGTTCGCGTCGGCAACACGCAGAGCATGGTGGTGTCGCTCCGCTAAGCAACGGTATCCGGTCTTGGGCTGGCTCGTTGAATCTTCGACGGCCGGCCCGGGCCGGTTTGCCGACCGGGAGGAATCGGTCGGCGATGCAGCCCCATCCACGCGCATCGGGCACAATACGCGCCTTCACCTTTACCCGTGGTCACACCCATGCGCGTCATCGTCGTCGGAACCAGCGGATCGGGGAAATCCACCTTCTCCAGCGCACTGGCCGCCGCCGCGGCCTGCCCGTATATCGAACTCGATCGGCTCTACTGGGGCCCGGGCTGGACCGCCGTGCCGCCCGCGCAGTTCGAGCGTGCGGTACTGGCCGCGACGGCCGGCGACCGATGGGTCGCCGACGGGAACTACAGCGCGGTGCGCGACGTGCTGTGGTCGAGAGCCACGCACGTCGTCCGGCTCAACTTCGGGCGATGGACGGTGTTTTCCCGCGTGCTCCGGCGCACGATCGGCCGCGGGCTCATGCGCACCGAGCTCTTTCACGGCAACCGGGAGTCGCTGCGGATGGCGTTCTGCTCGCGAGACTCGGTGCTGCTGTGGTCGTACACGACGTTCACGAGAAACCGCGTCAAGTTCGCCGGCCTGCGCAACGACCCGAAATACGCGCATCTGCAATGGATGGAGATCACCGAGCCGTCGCGTACCCGCGCGGTCATCGAGACGCTCGCCCGCGCCGGCCGTTGCGACTGAGCGCGATACGGGTCAGCTCGCGTCAATCGCGTCAATCGTCGAAGGTGCCCTGATATTCCGGCGCGGCGTCCGCGCGCGTGTTCAGTTCGAACATCACGCCGCCCGGCGCGCGGCAAAAAAAGCGCGAGCCGCGCCCGTTGTTGAAGACGTCCGTCTCCATCGCAACGCCCTCTTCCTTGAAGCGCGCGAACAGCGCGTGCACGGCATCGAGGCTCGGCAGTTCGAAGCCGACGTGGAAATTGGCCGGCCACGCGGGCACGCCGTCGCCGACGTGCTCGATCACGACGTCGAAGCCCGGGCGTTTGAGGATCCAGGATTTGTCCCAGCTTCCCGCGATCGTGAAGCCGAGGTATCGCTCGAAGAATCGGGCGGTCGCCAGTGTGTCGGCGGAGGGAAAGCTCAGGTGGTTGAGCTTCATCGTGGGTGTCGTTTCGGTCATTGTCGCGCTCTCACATGCGGTGATGGGCGGAGGCCCCATGCCGTGCCGCCCGAGGACTTCAGAATACGAGCGGGGGCTCGCATTCCACAATTCGCATTGGACGCACTGGCCGGCGACTCGCCAGGCCCGCGTGAGGCGGTCGTTCGAGCGACGCACGACGATCGTCGCGGATCGCGCTGTTCGCATTTGGAGCCGTGCGGCCGATGCGGCGCGACCGAAGCGGCGAGCCGAAGCGGCAAGCCGAAGCGGCGAGCCGAAGCGGCAAGCCGATCCGATCGGTGTGCGTCAAACGACGACGGCCCAGGATTCGCAAACGAACCCCGGGCCACCGATCTACAGCGAATGCCGGGCTTTGCCTCCCTTGCCCGGCACCCCGCATCGCTCGACGCTACGCGACCTGCATCAGAACTGATAACCCGCGCCGACCACCGCGCCGAAGTCCGACCGCGTGTTGCCCGTCACCGATGCCTTGACGACCCAGCGGTTGCTCTCCGTCACGTACGAGTAGCCTGCCGCGAAGCCCTGCTGGCCGTGATAGTTCGACGTCGCCGCCGACACCATCGAGCGCCCCGCGCCGGTCGGCTGAGGCAAGCCGGCCACCGCCATCGCCGACGCGACGCCGCCGTACATGTCCTTCTTCAGGTCGTTGAACGAGTTGTACACCTGCCCGATGCGCTGGTCGGTATAACCCTTCGCCTGCGTCGACGCCGTCGCGAGGTTGTCGTTCAGCTGCTGCACGTTCACCGCGTCGGTCGGCGCCGTGCCGGCCGCGACGTTCGTGATCTGCCGCTCGCTGCCCTTCGCACCGACCGAGAACGAGTTGTCGCGATCGGCGACGGAGCCCTGGCCGACCGCCACCGCATTCTTGCCGGTTGCCGTCGCCGTCGAGCCGATCGCACCCGCATCGGCACGCGCGATCCACGTGGTGTTCGCATCGGTCGCGACCGCACGAATCTTGTCGTTGGCCGCCACGTTCTTCAGCGCGGTATTGAACTGGCCCACGTTGACCGCATCGTTGTCGCTCACGCCCGCCGCGACGCCGGTCAGCACGCGGTCGCCCGCCGTGCCCGAGAAGTTCACACTCGCGCCGCCCGAGTCCTTGCCGACCGTGATCGCGCCGTTCGGGTCCTGCTGCTGAACGAGGCCGGCCTTGCCGTTCGCGATGTTGGTCACGCTCCCTTGCAGGTTCGAGATGTCGGTGGTGTTCTTCGATACCTGCTGGTTGGTCGCGTAGAGCTGCGAGCCGTTCACCGCGTCGGTGCTGGTCGCGCCGAGCGTGCCCGCCTGCACGTTGGTGATGCGCGTGCCGCCCGCGCCGCCGAGCGTGATCGTGCTCTTGGAACTATCGTCGTACTGCACCGCGAGCGCGCCGAGCTGGTTCAGGTTCGACTGCACGTCCTTCAACTGCTTCACGTTCACCGCGTCGGTATCGCGGGTGCCCGCCGCGACGTTCTTCAGCACGACCGCCGACGTGGCATCGCCGCCGACGAGCGACACCGAATTCAGCCGGTTGCCGCTCGGGTCGACGTCGTACTTGACGACGTTCTTCACGGCTTCGCCGGCCTGGTTCGACACGTTCGTGATCTGCTGTTCGAGCGCGGTCTTCACGCCCGACAACTGGCCGCCGTTCACCGCGTCCGTGCTGCCCGCGGCGAGGGTGCCGTCGGCCACGTTCGTCAGCTTCGTCGGCGCACCGCCGCGCGCGGCGTTGAACGCGCCGAGCGTCGGGTCGAATTGCAGCGCATCCTGTTGCAGCCCGGCAATCGCCGCCGTGTTGCCCGCGATATTCGTTTCGGCATTGCCGATGCGCGTTTCGTGATTCTCGAGCGTCGTCGTGTTGCTGCCGACGCGGCCGTCGAGGTTCGTCAATGCGTCGCCGACGTTGTTGAACGCGCTACCGCCGATCTTGTAGTTCGGAGCGCCGATCGAGCCGTCCGGGTTCGCGGTCGCGCCGCCGCCGAGCGCGGCCGCGGCGCCGTCGGTCGCGCGACGCAGTTGCGCGCCGTTCACCGCATCGGTGCTGCCGGCCGCCACGTTGCCTTCCGCGACGTTGGTCACGCGCACCGGGCTGCCGCCGTTGCCCGCGCCGAGCGACACTTGCCGCTTGCTCGCATCGTCGTATTTGACGGCGAGCGCATCGAGCTGGCTCGTCCCGTCGTGAATCGCCGCGTTCAGTTGATCGACGTTGACCGCGTCCGTGCCGCTCTTGCCGGCCGCGACGTTGCTGATGAGCTGCGGCCCGTGGCCGCCGTGGCTCGCATCGTAGGCGCCGAGGCCCGGGTTCCATTGCAGCGCGTCCTGCTGGAGCGCCGCGATGTTGCCGGTATTCGCCGTCACCTGATTGCCGACGGTCGTGATCGACTGGTTCAGCGAGTCGGTCGCCTTGCCGAGCTGGCCGACGTTGACGGCGTCGCCTGCCGCCACGCCGTCCGCGACGTTGTGCAGGCCGACCGGCGTCGTTGCCCCCGTGCCGCCGAGCGTGACGCCGCCGTGCGCATCGTCGTCGTACTGCACCGCGTTCTTCGTCGCATTGCCGATCTGGCTGGTGATCGACGTGCTCAGGTTGCCGAGCGTCGTGCTGAGGTTGTTCGTCACGCTCGTGCTGAGCGACGCGAGGCCGCCGTTCAATTGGCCGACGTTCACCGCATCGTGCAGGTCCTTGCCGTCCGCGACGTTGTGCAGCGTCGTGCCGCTGGGGCCGGCAAACGTCACCGAGTCGAAGCCGCTCGCGCCGTCGTACTTCACGTTGCGCGTATCGGCCGCCTGCAGGTTGACGATGTTCGATGCCGCGGTGCTCAGCGAGCCGCTGATGCCGGTCACGCTGTTCTGCAGGTTCGTGATGTTCGAAGCCGCCGTCGAAACGGACGTCTGCAGCGGCGCGATGCTGCCCTTCAACTGGCCGACGTTGACCGCATCGGTATCGGCGACGCCGGCAGCCACGCCGCCGATCGTCGTGCCGGTGGCGCCGTCGAGCGCGATCGCCGCATGCGAATCGTCGGTGTATTTGACGACATTCTGCGTCGCCGTGACGATGCTCGTGCTGAGGCTGTTGCCGACGCTGGTCACGCGCTGGTCGACGTTCGAGATCGAGGTCGACAGCGCATTGCCGACCGACGTCACGCGTGCGTCCACATTGCCGATGCCCGTGCTCAGCGTACTGTTCACGTTCTTCAACTGCTGGACGTTGACGGCGTCGGTATCGGCCGCGCCGGCCGCGACATTCTTGAGCTGGCGTTCGCTGCCGAGCGCGCCGAACGACACCGCGCCGCCGACCGGCGCGGCCGTGCCGCCGAACACCGGCGTGCCGCCGTTGTTCGCGCCGACGCTGCCCGAGCCGATCGCCACCTGGTTGTTGTCGCTCGTCTGCGCGCCCGCGCCGATCGCCACCGACTGCGTGCCGGCCGCACGCGTCTGCGTGGCCGCGTCGTACGACGCGCCGGCCGATACGCCGTCGCTCGACGTCGGGTTCGCGCCGCCGATCGCGACCGAGCGGTCGCCGCTGGCGAGCGCCGAGTGGCCGAGCGCGATCGAGCTGGTGCCGTGCGCATCCGCGACGTTGCCGAGCGCCATCGAGAAATCGCCGACCGCCGCCGACTGGCGGCCGATCGCCAGCGCCGTATTGCCCTGCGCGACCGCCACCGTGCCGATCGCGGTGGACGAGTTCGCCAGCGCCTGCGAGCCGACGCCGATCGCGATCGCGCCGCCGCTGCTGCTGCCGCCCTTGCTGCTCGCATTCGACTGGTCGCCGATCGCGATGCCGCTCGCGCCGGCCTTCGCATTGGTGCCCTGCGTCACGTTCGTGGTACTGACGGCGACGAAGCTGCCGCTCTTCGTGGCCACGCACAGCGGGTTGGTGCCGTCGATGCACTGGCCGTTCAGCGCGTTGTCCGGGTTGCCGCGGTCGACGAAATTATCCGCGTGCGCGGCGCCGGCGATCAACACACCCGCACCCGTGAACATCGCGGCGGCGAGCGCCGAAATCTGCTTCCTCTTCATGGTCTTCTGCTCCGTTGTGTAGCGTCTGGTTTGAATACGGACTACTTACTTTTATTGACAGCTTCGACTTCGATTGCGACTTCGTTTTGGAAGCGGATTCCGCTGCCGGGCCGGCCATGTCGAGACGACACGCATCGCGTATCCGTTTCGACCGGGCGATCGAAAGCCCGGGGCGTGCCGTCGACCTGACGTCCTGCTCCGCTAATTCGACAACTGCATTAGGAATACGTATTGATTCTTATGGACGAGCTTTTCCCCGACTGAATCCGAGGATTCAACCCGTCGTCATGACCATCCCCGATTTGTCGCCGCGCCGACCGCGACCCATCCCGCTTCTTTTATTTCATCCCCGGCAAGCGGGGTTTCACTCCGTGCAGCGAGCACGTGCCTGGACGGTCATCAATTGATGCGCCGGCCCCGGGTCAGGCAACGTCCGTCACCGCTGGCGGTACTTCTGCTGCCCTGCTCCACCCGTTACTCAAAGTTCGGACGAATTATGAGACACGAGCCTGAATTATTAAAGCCGGCATTCTTTATAGATTGTAAAATTCCAAATATTCAATGACTTACACAAAATACATTCACTCCGCAAACGATTTCGCGCCAGCGCCATTATTCAAGATCTTTTACCGAGCGGATAAATACTTTGCCAAAGCGGATTCAAATAATATTTTTTCTTAAAAAGACAATCCGGAAGCGAGCCGGCTGCGCGGTTTCTCACCGGATATACGCGTAAACCATGATTATTGACGCACCTCAACGTCTCACGTTCCTGTCGCAAACCGCCATTTACGATAATCACGAAGATGGAATGGCGCAAATGGAGCCGTCATGGCTGGCCGGATTCCCAATATGCTCCTACAATTCCGCTCGCATCGATTCCGGCAGTCGCGATCATTCCCCGCGCGAGCACGGCAATCCCTCGCGTCTTTACCGGCTCGGCGATCAAAACGACGCACGCCGTGCGATACGCGGAGCGGTTACCGGCCGCGCGGTTCTGCCCTGCCCGGAATCGATGCGGGCGTGCGATGCGATGGAGGCATCGCCACAGAGCGGCTTCCGACGTTTCCAATGCACCGGGCAGGCCACCCGCGGAAACGCAGCCAACCGCCTTTTCACAACAGGTGCACGATGTCTTCATCGATCTCCGCATTGAGCGACGCGCATATCCTGATCGTCGACGATCAACCCGACCAGCTCCGATTGCTGATCGACATCCTGCGCAGCACGGGATGCCGGATCAGCATCGCATGCGACGGCGCGCAAGCGTGCCAGCGCGCGCAGGCGCTGATGCCCGACCTGATCCTGATGGACGTGCGCATGCCGCGCATGGACGGCTTCACCGCGTGCCGCCTGCTGGCCGCCGATCCGCTGACGTGCGCGATCCCGATCATCTTCCTGACCGTGGCCGGCGCATTGCACGAACGGCTCGAGGGGCTCGAGATCGGCGGCGTCGACTATGTGGTGAAGCCGTTCGAGCCGGCAGAGGTGATTGCACGGATTCGCGTGCAGCTCTCGCGAGCGAAACGCGAACGGGCGGCCGGGACGGAACCGGCGGAAAACCCGTTCGCGGGCGGCAACGACGACGACATCATCGTGCGCGCGGCCATCCGCCACCTGTCGCGCACGCTGAACGATCCGCCGACGGTGGAGGAACTGGCGCGTGCGGTCGGCACGCACGAAAAGCGCCTGTCGCGCGCGTTTCGCGACAATCTCGGCCAGACGGTGTTCGAGTATCTGCGCTACGAGCGGCTGCGGATCGCGCAGGATCTGCTGGATTCCACGTCGCTCAGCATCGCCAGCATCGCGAAGGAAATCGGCTTTTCCACGCCGGCCAATTTCGCGACCGCCTTCCGCGAGCGTTTCGGCATCACGCCGACCGAATGGCGACGCCAGGGCCATGCGGGCGCGCGTGCCGCCACCCGGGAGCCGCAACGCCGCGCGTAGGTCGCGCCTACCAGTTGTATTTCGCGCTGGCCAGCACGGTCCGCTCGTTGCCGAACACGCACACGGCGTACGACTGGCAGCCGCTCACGTAGCGCCGGTCGAACAGGTTCGCGACGTTCACCGCGAAACGCCAGCGCGGCAGGTCGTAATGGAGCGCGAGGTCGTAAAGCGTCGCGCTCGGCACCGTCAGCGAATTGTCCGGCGCGCCGGCCGATGCGCTCTGGTAGCGCACGCCGCCGCCGACGCCAAGGCCCGCCAGCGTGCCCGTATGCCAGGTCCAGTCGGCCCACAGCGACGCCATCTGTCGCGGCAGCGGCACGGACACCGGCCAGTGGTTCAGCGAAGCATCGTTCGCCTGCACGTTCTTGACGTCCTGATACGCATACGACGCGACGATCGACAGCTCGCGCGTCACCTTGCCGACCGCGCTCAGCTCGATGCCGCGCGAGCGCACCTTGCCGGTCTGCACCGACGTCGTGCCGGTCGGATCGAGATTCACCGGCGTCGGCGTCACGACGTTGGTCTGGTCGATCTGGTACACGGCCGCGTTCAGCATCAGGTTTCGGCCGGGCGGCTCCCAGCGCAGCCCGGCCTCCGTCTGCGCGCCGCGGGTCGGTTTCGGCAAGCCGCCGCCGAACATCCGCACGCCGATGACCGGATCGAACGACGTCGAATAGCTGACGTACGGCGACAACCCGGCGTCGCCGCGATAAGTGAGCCCGACGCGCCCGGAGAACGCGCTGACGTCCTGCTGCGCGTGCGTGCCGGCCGCCCGGTCGTCGAACCGCGCATTCACGACATCCTCGCGGCCGCCGAGCGTCAGTGTCCAGCGCTGCCAGCGGATCTGGTCCTGCGCATACACGCCGACCCCGTTCATCGCGGTGTACTGGTCGACGTGGCCGAGCGACGTCGGGCCGGAGAAGATCGCGGCCGTCACGGGCCGATAGACGGGGTGGTACAGGTCGAGCGACGGGGCGAGCGCGAGCCGTACGCTGTTGGTCGTCGTCTGCCGGTCGAACTGCAGGCCGACCAGCAGCGTGTGTTCGAGCGGCCCCGTGCCGAAGCGCGCCTGCGCGCGATTGTCGATGTCGAGCCGGCTGTAGTTGAGCTGGAACAGCCCCGCGAAACGCATCATGTTCGTCGTGCTGCGGGGCGCGAGGCCGTTGCCGAACACCGTCGCGTCGTCGAGCGACAGGTGCGACCAGCGCACGTCCTGATGCAGTGCCCAGATCGCGTTCACGTGATGCTCCAGCGCGTAGCCGAGCGACCATTGCTTCTTGCGGTAGTCGTTGAACGACGGGTCGCCCATGTAGAGGTCCTGCGACAGGCGGCCGTTCGGGTTCGGCAGCACCGTGCCCAACGCGGGCAGGAAGTTCGACGAGATGTCGCCGCTGTCCTGCAGGAACGTCGCGGAAAACGTCAGCGACGTGTCGGCGTTCGGCCGCCACCGGAACGACGGCGCGAGCGCGACGCGTCGGTTGCCGTTCGGGCCGGTCACCGCATTGCCGTCGCGCGCGACGCCGACGAAGCGGTACGCAGTCTTGCCATCCGGATCGAGCCTGTCGCCGACGTCGAGCATCGCTTGCTTGCGCGCATCGTTGCCGATCTGCACGCCGGCTTCGCGCACGCGCTCGCCGTCGGCCAGCTTCGTGTGCGCATCGACGATCGCGCCCGGCTCGCCCGCGCCGTACAGCACCGACGTCGGCCCGCGCAGCACCGCGATCGAGTCGATCGTGTACGGATCGACGCGCCAGTTCGCGATCACGGCCGTGTCCGGCGCCGGCAGGCCGTCGACGTATAGCGTCGGCGTGAAGCCGCGCAGCGCCGCATACCAGTCGGTGCGGCTGTCGGCGCCGAACGTCGCGAAACCCGGCACGTAGCGCAACGCCTGGTTCAGGTCGGCCGCGCCGGTCATCTCGATCTGTTGCGCGGTCACGAGGTTGATCGTTTGCGGAATCTCGTCGATCGGCGTGTCGGTCTTGGTGCCGGTGGCGGTGCGCCGCCCGACGAGCCCGGCGGCCGAAGCATCGGCCGGCCCTCGCACGTCGATGGCCGGCAGCACGGCCGCCGCCGCACCCGGCGCCGATGCCTGCGCGTGCGCACCGCCCGCGGCGGCCACGCACAACGCGCCGCCGGCCGCGATCGCCGTCGCGCGCCGCCCCGTTCCTGTCTCCGTCCACATCGTCTCGATACTCCGTCGTGCTGGGTTGGCCCGTTCGGCCGGATCGACGGACCGCGTGTCGCCGGGGTCCGTCCGGTGGTGTCGTGATTGCCATGCCGGCGAAGGCGGTGACGCGGGAATCGTCGGTACGCACCGACCGGTTGCGCCATTCGCGAGCGCAGCGATCATACCGGCCGAACGTGGCGCGGTCTTTAAAAAATCAATTCGGCGACGGCGGCAACGGCGGCGGCACGCATATTGCGCGTCGCCCGAACCGCATCAGGAACCCGGCGCAGCCGGGCATCGACGTGACACGCACATCCGGCAGGATTCACATCGGCATTTCAGGCTGGCGCTACCCGGGCTGGCGGGGGACCTTCTACCCGGCCGACCTGAAGCAGGCCAGCGAGCTGCGGTATGCATCGGGCCACATGCAGACGATCGAAATCAACGGCACGCACTACAGCCTGCAAGCGCCGGACAGCTGGCGGCGCTGGTATGCCGAAACACCGCCCGGGTTCGTGTTCAGCGTGAAAGGTTCACGCTACCTGACGCACATACTGCGTTTTCGCGGCGATACGGCCACGATCGCGTGCGCGAATTTTTTCGCCCAGGGGCTGTTCGCGCTGAAGGACAAGCTCGGGCCGCTGCTGTGGCAATTCCCGCCGTCGCTGCGTTTCGACCCGGCACACATGGAACACTTCCTGAGCCTGCTGCCGCACGATACGGAAGCGGCGCTCGCACTCGCCCACCGGCACGATGCGCGGGTCCCGACGCCGTATCTGGAGATCGACCGCAAGCGGCCCTTGCGTCATGCGGTGGAAGTGCGGCACGACAGCTTCGTGGATCCGGCGTTCGTGAAGCTGCTGCGCCGCCACAAGGTCGCGCTCGTCGTGTCGGATTCGACCGAGGCGTGGCCGCAGTTCGAGGATCTGAGCGCGCGGTTCGTCTACATGCGGCTGCACGGCACCGAAACGAAGTATTCGGGCGAATACGCCGATGCGGCGCTCGATCGATGGGCGCACAGGATCGAAGCGTGGAGCCGGGGTGCGCAGCCCGACGATGCGCATCTCGCCGCACCGGCGCTGCAACCGCCGCGCGCGGCGACGCGCGACGTGTACTGCTATTTCGACAACGACACCAAAACGCAAGCGCCGTTCGACGCCGGGCGGCTGATGGCGCGGCTCGGGCTGCATGCGCACGACACGGCATCCGAATGAAGCGGCAAGCAAGCTGCATGCCGAAAATGCCGCCGGAAACCGCGAGGCCAGGCGCACAATATGCTCCGGTGCTGCCGGATCGTGCCGCCCCATCGCGCGCACCGCGTGCCCGGTAAATTTTTCACGACCGGCAACGGCGCCATGGGCCAACACTGCAAGGAGAAAAGCGATGACCCTGCTTATCTACCTGGTCGGATGGATCATTTTCATCGGCGGCGTCGCCTGGGGTTTGATGACGCTGCACGTCTCGCAGCACATCATCGAGATCGTGGCCGTCATCCTGTTCGGCATCGCGGTCATCACCGGCGCGACGCGCGCCCGGAATCGCGACCGGTCGTAGCGCGACGCCCGCGCGGGCGCCTGCCCTGCACGGTCGGGCGGCATCGTCCGGATTCCTGACGTACGTCAAATCGCCGTTTCGCGCGCACGGCGTGGCGCCTGGAATGCGGGCGCCACGCCTTACCAGATAGTAGGCAACGCATGCGTCCTTTGCGTAGGCGGCAACGGTTGCGCTACGCTCGATTCGGCCTCATATCGGGGCCTGAAATTTAAGCGCTTAAACTTTTGAAGCCGGCGATCCCGCGCCCGACGGGATCCCTCACCTGGAGGATGACGATGAACAGACGATCGATGTTGCGCTGGAGCGTTTCAACCGCGGCGCTTGCATGCGTCGACCTGGCCGGCCCGCTGCCGGCCTTCGCGCAAGCCGTCACGCGCGCCGCGGGCAGCGCCCCGCTCGCGATGGGCGCCGACGTGTCGACGCTACCGGAGCTCGAGGCGCACGGCGCGCAGTACTTCGACCGCGGGCACCCGCGCGACTGCCTGAAGATCCTGCACGCGCACGGCGTCGACTCGATCCGCATCAAGGTCTGGAACGATCCGGGCAATCCGGATTTCTTCCCCGCGAACCAGAGCGCCGCGGCCGGCTACAACGACGCGGCCCATGTCGTCGCGCTCGCCAGGCGCGCCGCGGCCCTCGGGATGCGCATCCTGATCGATTTCCACTACAGCGACTGGTGGGCCGACCCCGGCAAGCAATACCCGCCGCACGCGTGGGCCGGCAAGAATCTCGCCGAGACGTGCGCGCTGCTGTCGGCCTATACGACCGACGTGCTGCGCCAGCTGCAGCGCGCCGGCGTGCGGCCCGAGTGGGTGCAGATCGGCAACGAGATCACGGGCGGCATGCTGTGGCCGCTCGGCCGCTACGATCAGTGGGACAACCTCGCGCAGTTGCTGAAGGCGGGCCACGATGCGGTGAAGGCCGTCGACCCGCGCATCAAGGTGATGCTGCACATCGACAGCGGCGGCGATAACGCGAAAAGCCGCTGGTGGTTCGACAGCGCGACGCAACGCGGTGTCGCGTTCGACGTGATCGGCCTGTCGTACTACCCGCAGTGGCAAGGCGCGCTCGACGACCTGCGCAACAACGCGAACGACCTCGCGGTGCGCTACGACAAGGAACTGATCGTCGTCGAAACCGCGTATCCGTGGACCACCAGCGACGGCGACTCGGAGCCGAACGCGATGACGAACACGGGCTCGACCGCGTTCCCGCCGTCGCCGGCCGGGCAGGCGCAATTCCTCACGGCGGTCGTCGATATCGTGAAGGGTGTGCCGGGTAATCGCGGCAAGGGCGTGTTCTGGTGGGAGCCGGAGTGGATTCCGACGCCGGGCGTCGGCTGGAAGGTCGGCGCGGGCGATCAGTGGGACAACAACACGCTGTTCGACTTCCACGGCCACGCGCTGTCGTCGCTCGACGCATACCGCCAGCGCTGACGCGGCACGGCGTGACGGCATCACCGCACCGGCGCATCGCGCGTCAGTGCGGTGCGTCGAAGCGGCGGCGTGCAGGCGCCGCCGCCGTGCTGCTCGTACCACCGGCTCCGCCCCGTTCGCCGCGCGCATCCCGGGCGAGCAGCGCGAACGCGACAAGCACGAGCCCGCAGCAGCCCGCGAACGTCGCGCGATAGCCGAACAGGTCGACGCACGCGCCCGACAGCACGCCCGACGCGATCGAGCCGACGCGCGCAGTGCTGAAGAACATCGCGGTCGCGGTGCCGGGGCGCGAGGGCATCAAATCGCACACGCGCGTCATCCCGAGGCACGACGTGATCGCGACCACGCATGCGCTCAACAACTGCAGCGGCAGGATCGCATCGACCCGTGACACCGCCGCGAGCCCGATGAAATACGCGGCATGCACGGCCGCGCACGCGGTCAGCCAGCACGCCTTGTCCAGCCGCGTCGACCGGATGCCGAGCCACAGCATCATCGGGATCTCGAGCAATGCGGCCAGGCCGAGCGCTGCCGATACGTTCGCCGGCGTGCCGCCGAGTCCGCGCACGATGTAGAGCGGCAGCACGATCATCGTCGCATTCGCCGCGAGCCCCATCAGTGTGAGCGCGACGAGGGTCCGCAGCACGCTCGCGCGCGACGCGACGACGGCAGCCGTCGCATCGTCCGGCGCCGCCGCGGCGCGCTCGACTGCGCGCACATGCGCCGCCGCGGGCTGCCGCACCGGCTCCGGAATCCGCGCGATAATCGCCGCACACGCGACGAAGCCCACCGACGCCGCAAGAAAGAGCCCGGTAAACCCCGTCTGCGCGAGAATCAGCGCCCCGAGCGCGGGACCGAACACCCACGCGATCGACAGCATCGTGCGCAGTGCCGCCGACGCGAGTTCGCGCTGCGCATCGTCGGCGACGGGCAGCACCGCGCGCGCGAACGAGAAGATCTGCGACAGCGACACGGCGCCTGCGCCGAGCAGGATCGTGCCGGCGGCGATCACCGGCCCGTGCGACCGCAACACGCATAGCAGCGCGAAGCCCAGTGCGGCCGCCGCGAGCGACACGACGAGCAGCGGCCGGTGCCGGTCGCGTCGATCGGACCAGCGTCCGGCCCACGTGCTCGCGACGACCCCGCTCGCCGCGATCAGCGTCATGAACACGCCGGCGAGCAGCGGCGACATCCCCGCCGCCTCCACGCCGAACAGCGACAGGTACGGCGCGGTAAACGACATCGCGACGCCGAGCAGCAGCGCCGCCGCGGACAGCGGCACGAAGTACGCGATCCCCGCAAGGCGCGCGAAATGCAATTGCAGCGACCGCAACGACTGCATCGCGTCAGTCCGGCTCGACCCAGGCGGCAACGTCGACCGCGCCGAGGTCGCGGCTGCCGAGCACGAAGCGCGCACCACCCGGCGCGGGCAGCATGCACGGCGTGTCACTGTAGTTGAGCGCGAACGTTACGCGTCCGCGTCGACGCAACCGCACACCGTCCGGCAGTTCGCGCACCGGAAGGCCGGCATCGCGTGCGCAACGGGCAATGATCGCGCGCAACAGCGTCCGATCGAAACAGGCCGTCGCCATCGTCACGCGACCGCGCCGCACGAGTGCGGGCACGCCGTCGTCGCACGCGGCGAGCACGTCGACGCCCGGTGCCGCGTCCATATCGACGTGATCGCGCCATTTCAGCGCATGGCCGTCGACACCGTCGAACGCGACGCACGGCGCGAGCGACGGCCGCAGCGATTCGACCTGGCCGATCCGCATCGGCAGCACGTCGCGCAGCTTGCCCGGTGCGAGGCCCGGCGCGATCGCGAATTCCGCGGTGCGCGAACCCGTGCGCGGCCCGAACAGCCAGTGTGCGTTGCCGCTCGCGGCCTGCTCGACGACGCGATCCGGCACGACCGGCAGCGTCGGCGCGACGACGAACGCATAACGCGACACGTCGGCATCGGCCGCGACGATATCGACGTCGAGGCCCAGCTCACGCAGCGCGCGATACCAGTCGAACGCGTGCTGCTGATAGTCGAAATCGGCGCCGTGCGGCTGGATCCGGATCATCCAGTCCGCCGCGTAGTCGAACAGCAGCGCGACGCGGGCCGTCTCACGCTCGCCGACGGCGAGCGCCGGATCCAGCGCGGCGATCTCGCGTGCGACGCGCGCCACTTCATGACCGCCGGGCGACAGCCGGTCGTCCGGTGCGTTGAGCCCCGAATGCAGTTGCTCCTGCGCATGCGGATACTGCCGCCAGCGGAAATACGACACGAGCTCCGCGCCGTGCGCGAACGCTTCCCACGTCCACAGCCGCACCGCGCCCGCGTGCGGCACCGGGTTGTACGGCCCCCAGTTGACGGGCCCCGCCTGTTGCTCCATCACCCACATCCGGCCGTTGCCGACGCCGCGATACAGGTCGTGCGAGAACGCCGACACGTCCGGATGCCCGGTGCGGGCCCAGCGCCGCTTGTCCGCTTCATCGAGCGGCAGCACTTCGGTACGCGGCACCGGATAGCTGTCCCACGCGGCGACATCGAGGCCGCCGCGTGCGAACGCATAGTGATCGAACTCGGCGAAAAACCCCATGAAGTTGTGCAGCACGTCGCGGCCCGGCGCGTGCGGACGGATCGCGTCGACCTGCGCGGCATGGAACCGCGCGACCTCGTCCGACTGATAGCGCCGGAAGTCGAGCAGGTGCGCGGGATTCGCGTCTGTCGGCGTATGGCGCGGCAGTTCGATCTCGTCGAAGCCGCGATACTCCATGCTCCAGAACACGTTGCCCCACGCGCGGTTCAGCGCGCCGACGTCGCCATAACGCGCGGCGAGCCACGTGCGGAAACCTTCTAGCGCCGCACGCGTATAGCTCGGCAGCGTGTTGTGGCAGCCGAGTTCGTTGTCGGTCTGCCACGCGATCACCGCCGGATGCGCGCCGTAGCGCCGCGCCATCGCGTCGGCGATGCGGACGCAGTGCTCGCGATACACGGGGCTCGCGATGTCGTAATGGCGACGCGAGCCGAACTGCCACACCGCGCCGTCCGCGCCCACCGGCAGGATCTCCGGATGACGATCGACGAGCCACTTCGGCGGCGCGGCGGTCGGCGTGCCAAGCACGATCTTCAACTGCCGGCGCGTGAGCGTATCGATCGCTTCGTCGAGCCACGCCCAGTCGTAGCGGCCGGGTTCCGGCTCCATCCGGCTCCACGCGAATTCGGCGATCCGCACGCGGGTCAGGCCCAGTTCGGCCATGCGCCGTGCATCGCGATCCCATTGTTCGCGCGGCCAGTGTTCGGGGTAATAGCAAACGCCGAGGTGCATCGTGGATTCCTTGCAGAAGAAAGAGGATGAGACGGATCAGCCCTTGGTCGCGCCGAACGTGAGCCCAGCGACGAAGTGCTTCTGCATCGCGAAGAACATCAGCACCGACGGCAGTGCGGCCAGTACCGAGCCGGCCGACACGATGTTCCAGGCGGTCGTCCACTGCCCTTTCAGCGCGGCGACGCCGACGGTGATCGGCGCCGCGTCGTCGCCTTGCGTGAGGCACAGTGCCCAGAAGTAGTCGTTCCACACGAACGTGAACACGAGGATCGCGAGCGCCGCGAGCGCGGGCCGCACGAGCGGCAGCACGACGCGCCAGTAGATCGCCCACTCGGACGCGCCTTCGACGCGCGCGGCCTCGATCAGCTCGAACGGCAGCTCGCGGATGAAGTTGCGCAGGAACAGCGTGCAGAAGCCGGTCTGGAACGCGGTGTGGAACAGCACGAGCGCCCACACGGTGTTGTACAGGCCGACGCCGAGCATGATCTGCCGCACCGGGATCATCAGGATCTGGATCGGCACGAAGTTGCCGGCGACGAACAGCCCGAGCAGCACGAGATTGCCGCGAAACCGGTAGTTGGCGAGCGCGTGCCCGGCGAGCGATGCGAGCAGGATCGACGCGGCTACCGACGGCACCGTGATCAGGAGGCTGTTCGCGAAGTAATGGAGCATCGGCGTCTGCGTGAGCGCCGCGCCGTAGTTGTCGAGCAGCGCGAACTGCTTCGGCCAGTCCCAGTAACGACCGGCCATGATCTCGTCGGTCGAGCGGATCGACGTGACGAGTACCGCGAGCAGCGGCACGAGCCACAGCGCAAGCGCGCACGGCAGCGACAACCGGTACAGCAGACGGGCGGGACGTCCCCAGCGGGACACGGGCATCGGATACATGTTGGCGATCCTTACGATTCGACGCGCACCAGCTTGCGCAGTTGCCACACGATATAGACGAGCATGATCGCGAACAGCACGACCGCGATCGCGGCCGAATAGCCTTCTCGGTAATACTTGATCGCCTGGTCAACCATGAAATACGCGAGCACGGTCGAGCTGTCGAACGGGCCGCCGCCCGTCATCACCGAGATCAGGTCGAAGCTGCGCAGCGCGCCGATCACGGTCAGCACGACCGCCATGAACGTCGCGGGCCGCAGTTGCGGCAGGATCACGTGCCACAGCAGCGTGAAGCCACGCGCGCCTTCCATCCGCGCCGCTTCGACGATCTCGCCGTTGATGCCGGTGAGCCCGGTCAGGTACAGGATCATGCAGAACGGAATCTGCGGCCACAGCGCGGCGGCGATCACGCCGTAGGTCGCATAGCGCGGATCGCCGAGCACCGGAATCCCGTGCCCGACGATCAGCTTCAGCAGCCCGAACGTCGGGTCGTAGAACCACGAGAACACGAGACCGACCACGACGCCCGGCAGCACGAACGGCGCGAAGAACAGCGACTTCACGAGCCGGATCCCGAACACGTTCTGGTTCAGGTACAGCGCGAGCGCGAGGCCGAGCGGCGGCGCGGCGAGGAACAGCACGAGCCACAGCACGTTGTTCTTCAGCGCGACGTAGAACGTGTCGGACTGCAGCAGCTCGCGATAGTTGTCGAGCCCGGCGAACGTCATCGGCGTCATGCCGTCCCAGTGATGAAAGCTCAGCCAGATGCTGCTGACGATCGGGTACAGCACGAACACGGCGAAGAGCGCGAAACCCGGCAGCACGAACCACAGGGCCGCGCGGTTGCGCCGCCGCGCGAGCGACGCGCGCGCATGCCGCTGCGGGCCGGCATCGCGGCGCATGGCGCTTTCGGACAGGCTGGTTGACATGAGATGACCTTCGATGAAGCGAACGTGACGGTGACGACGAAGCACCGGACCGGCAGAGACGACCCGGCCGCACGGCGCGCTACTTCCGGTAGATGCGCTTGCGCGTCTGCTCGAGGCGTTGCAGGATCGCATCGAGCTGCGTCGGATCGGACAGGAACTGCTGCATCGCCTTCATCCCCTCGTCGGCCATTTCCTTCGTCATGTCGCGGTCGTAGAACTGCGCGATCCCGCCCGGCGTCGTCGCGAGCGTACGGAAGCCGATCTTCGAGATCGGGTCCTGCGGCTCCGGCGCCTTGTTGTTCGACGGCAGTTGCCCCATCCCCTTCGCGAACTCGCCGCTGACCGCCGGTTGCCCCATGAACGCGAGGAAGCGTCGCGCATCGGCCTTGTTGTGCGCCTTCGCGGGGACGATCAGCACGTTGACCGGGCCGTCCTCGGCCAGCGGCACCGACGCGTCGATCACCGGGAAGCGGAAGAAGCTGATCGGGTTGCGCGTCGCGCTCAGCAGTCCTGCTGAATACCAGGTGCCCATCAGCGTCATCGCGGCCTGGCCGTTGACGATCAGCGGGCTCAGCGAATCGACGTCGTAGGACAGCGCGTTGTCGATGAAATACTTGTCGTCGATCAGTTTTTTCCATGCCGCATACACCGCACGCACGCGCGGATCGGTATAGGCGACGTCGCCGGCCATCAGCTTCTGGTGAAACGCGTATCCGTTGATTCGCAGGTCGAGGTAGTCGAACCACGCCGCGAGCGTCCACGCATCGCGCGCGGCCACCGCGATCGGCGCGATGCCGGCCGCCTTCAGCTTGCGGCACGCGTCGAGAAACTGCTGCCAGTCGGCCGGCTCGCCGTGAATGCCGGCCTTCTCGAACAGATCCTTGCGGTAGAACAGCCCGTACGCGTCATAGCCGAGCGGCAAACTGTAGAGCTTGCCGCCGTAGGTCGACGACTGCTTGACGGACGCATACGTGTCGTTCCAGCCGTTCTTCTGCCAGTCCGCGGTCAGGTCCTCGATCAGCCCGCGCTTCGCGAAATACGCGAGCCGTTCGCCGTTGTTCCAGCTCAGTACGTCGGGCGGATCGGTCGCGAGCCAGCCGGACATCTGAACCTTGTACGCCTCCTCGCCGACGTAGCTGACCTTCAGGTCGATATCCGGATTCGCCTTGTGGAACTGGTCGAACGCTGCCTGCCACGTCGCGCGCTGATTGCCGCGCGCGGCGACGTTCACTTTCAGCGTGCCCGCGTCGGCCGTGCCCGCGGCGCACGCCGCGGCAGTCGTCAGGGCAAGCAGCAGTCGGCTCGCACGAAATCTCATCGTTGTCTCCTGGTATTGGTGTGTTGAGTGCCGCGTCGCATGCGGCGGGTCGGCATTGCGCCGTTACGCGAACGCCGCTTCGGCGTGGATGGCCGGCAACGCAATGCCGGCTTCGTCGAACAGGTGGCAACTCGACGGCGGCACGCGGAACGTGTGACGCTCGCCGCGCCGCAACGCGGCCTGCCCCGGCAGTTTCGCGAGCAGCGGCACGCCGCCGGGCTGGTCGAGATGCACGTACGCGGCTTCGCCGAGCTGCTCGACGAGCGCGACGTCGCGCACGATCACGGGCAACCCGGCATCGCCGGACGCCGCGACCGTCAGGTGCTCGGGACGAATCCCGAGCGTCACGCGCGCGCCGCGGCCGACGTGGCGCGGCAACGGGCGATCGCGCAGCGTCAGCGTTTCGCCCGTGCCTTCCAGCGTCAGCCGGCAGCCGTGCGCATCGCCCGCGTCGACGACGGCCGGCAGGAAGTTCATCCGCGGCGAGCCGATGAAGCCCGCGACGAAGCGGTTGGCCGGCCGGTGATACAGCTCGAGCGGCGCACCGGTCTGCGCGATGCTGCCGAAGCGCGCGACGTCGTCGCCCGCGTGCAGCAGCACGATCCGGTCGGCCAGCGTCATCGCCTCGATCTGGTCATGCGTGACGTAGACCGAACTCGATTGCGTGAAACGCGCGTGCAGCCGCGCGATTTCGACGCGCGTCTGGCCGCGCAGCGTCGCGTCGAGATTCGACAGCGGCTCGTCGAACAGAAACACGCGCGGCTCGCGCACGATCGCGCGGCCGATCGCGACGCGCTGCCGCTGCCCGCCCGACAACGCCTTCGGCTTGCGATCGAGCAGCGCTTCGAGCTGCAGCACGCGCGCGGCCTCGGTCACGCGGCGGCGGATCTCGTCCTTCGGCGTGCCGGCGATCCGCAGCCCGAAACCGATGTTGTCGAACACGGTCATGTGCGGAAACAGCGCATAGCTCTGGAACACCATCGCGACGCCGCGCTCAGCGGGCGGCGTGTCGTTCATCCGCGCGCCGTCGATCCGCAACTCGCCTTCGGTCACGTCCTCGAGCCCCGCGATCATCCGCAACAGCGTGGATTTGCCGCAGCCCGACGGACCGAGAAACACGCAGAATTCGTGCGACGCGATCTCGAGATTCACGTCGCGCAGCACCGGCGCATGGTCGCCGTAGCGCTTCGAGACATCCTTCAATGAAATGGCGGTCATCGCGCTCTCCTCTCGCCGGTCACACGCATCGGATCGGAAAATTTAAACGCTTAAATTTCGGTGGCGCGATTCGCCCGGTTCGCCGTACCATGTCGTCTCCTTCCTCTGATGTGTCGAGAAATTAGCGTATCGGCTGTCCCTGTGCAACTTGTGGGACGCTCTCCCAGAATATGAGCAGACACTCCCCCGCTTCACTTTCCCTGCACCACGCTGCCCGGCCGGCCGGAGCCCGCGGATGGTGACACTCGCGCAAGTCGCGCAGCGCGCGAACGTCACGGCGGCGACCGTCTCGAACGTGCTGCGCAATCCGCAGAAGGTGAAGCCAGCGACCGTCGAGCGTGTGATGGCCGCGATCCGCGAACTCGGCTATCGGCCGAACCTCACTGCGCGCGCGCTGGCCGAAGGCCGCACGTCGACGCTCGCGCTGATGCTGTCGAACATCACGAACCCGTTCTATCCGGAGTTCGTGCTGGCCGCCGAACGCGAGGCGCGCAAGCGCGGCCATTACCTGCTCGTGTCCAATACCGACGACGATCCGGCGATCACGCGCAACTACCTCGAGCGGATCGCGGGCACGCTCGCGGCCGGTGCGATCGTGATGAACACCGATCTCGCCGAAGCGGAACTCGCCGACATCGCGCGCCACGGCGCATCGATCGTGCTGTGCATGTGGGAGCACGTGCATGCGTCGCGCACGCTGCCGTGCGTGACCGTCGATTTCGCGGCGGCGGGCGCGCTGGCGGCCGCGCATCTGTCCGGGCTGCGGCATCGCGCGTTCGGCGCGCTGGTCGGCAAGGGTTCGGGCGGCCCGCAGTCGGTGCGGCTGCGCGGTTTCGCCGACGAACTCGCGGCGCGCGGCCATCCGGCGGACGCGCTGACGACCGTGTCGGCGCACGACTCGATCGAAGGCGGCTACGAAGCGGCCGCCGCGCTGCTGCGGGAGCAGCCGGGCCTCACCGCACTGTTCGCGACCAACGACCTGATGGCGATCGGCGCGATGCAGGCCGCCGCCGATCTCGGCCTGCGCGTGCCGGCCGATCTGTCGGTGGTCGGCATGACCGATATCCAGCTCGCCCACCAGTTCCGTCCCGCGCTGACCACGGTGCGGTTCCCGACCGCGCAGATCGCCGCGCGGGCGATCGCGCTGACGCTCGACATGATCGACGGGATCGAGCCGGCCGCGGCCGTGCATACGATCGGAGCGCCGGAACTCGTCGTGCGTGAGTCGACCGGGACGGCGCGCGACTGACGCGCGCCGCGCGCCGTTTCAACTGCAGGCACCGGCCGGCCGTTCACGAATCCGCGTTGCATCGCGAACGGCCGCTGCCTGCTCAGAACTTCCACAACAGATTGCCGTACAGCGCGTGATCGCTGATGTGGCCGCCGAGCTGGCCGCTATACGACAACCCGAGCGACAGGTTCTTCGTCACGGCCGCATCGACACCGACCTCGAGCACCGCGGCGTCACGCGCGACCGGCACACCGACCACGCTGAACGGCGAACCGCCGCTCGCGAACGACAGCCTCGACGCCGGCTGCGTATTGCCGAACGCATGCCGCCAGCCGACCGTGCCGAACGCCGTGACCTTGCCCTTCGTCGTGACCGCGACGTCGGTCGAGGCCCGCACGCCGAGCGTGGAGAAGCCGAGGCCCGTCGTGTCGGAATCGCCCTGCAGGGCAGCGGCGCCGCCGTTCTCCTTGAAGCCGTCGGTATGCAGGCTCGCGTACGCGAGCCCGACGAACGGCTCGAGCGCGATGTTGCGGACGGCCATCGAATAGCCGATTTCAGTGAACACCTGCGTCGCGTTCGCGTCGTAGCTCGCGGTGTCGTGATCGGCGAAGCCACCGAACGACGGATTGCGCTCGCTATGCACGCGGTACCACGACTGCGACACGCCACCGCGCACGTTCCACGCGTCGTATCGGCCGCTGGCGTACAGCGCGATCGTCTCGCCGTTGACCCTCGCCGACTCGTTCTGGTCGGTATTGAGCTGGCTGCGCGACGCACCGCCCGCGATACCGACGCGCCAGTGGCTGCTGACTTCCGCATCCGTACCGACGATGAAGCCGTACAGGTTGCGATCGATCGACGCGACACCGTCGCCGTCGAACCGGCTATGCGAACCGTACAGCCGGCCCCACACCGCGGGCTTGAACGATTTGGCCGGCGTGCAGCCGTTCTCCGCGGCCATGCGCCGGTCGAGCGCCGCCGCGTGGTCGTCCGCCGACACCGGCGCCTCGCAGCCGCACAGCGCCCCGCCCGGCTGCGAACCGAGCCGCGCGCGATCGAGCACCGCGTCGCGCACGTAGCGGCTATCCGACAGCAGCACGCTGCGCGTGCTCGGATACAGGTCGCCGGCCAGTTGCGTGAACGCACGGTTCGCGGTCGGCGCATCCGACGTCAGCACCGTATCGAACAGCGGATTGCCGGCGCCGAGCGTGCCGACCGCGCCCGCCACCGCTTGCCCGTCGGGCGTCGTCGCGACCGACGAGAACGGCGTGCCGTTCGGCGCCAGCGACATCAGCACCCGTGCCGGGTCGTACGTGAGCGTCGGCGTGAGGAACGCATACGTCGAGTTCACCGCGCTGAACTGCCCTTGCACACCCGCGCCGGCATTCACGATGGTGTAGAGCTTGCCCGGCTGGTATTGCCCGGTCGCCGCGACGACCTGTACCGACCCACCGTTGAGCGTGGCGGAGCCGGTCACGTCGAGGCCGCCGCTCTGTTGCGGCGTCGCGCCGACCTGCAGCGTCGAGCCCGGCTGGAAGGTCGCGTTGCCCGCGACCTTCAGCGGCTGCCCGAGCTGGAGGACCGATGCGGTGCCGCCGCCCGACACGACCAGGCCGCCGATCGTGCCCGTCCCGGTGACGGTCGCGCCGCTGCCGACGGTCACCGGCGAGCTGGCCAGCGAACCGGTCACGGCGAGCGTGCCGCCGGTCACGGTCGTCGGCCCGGACAGTGTGTTCGTGCCGCTCAGCACCTGCGCGCCGGTGCCCGCGAGCGTCAGCGGACCGGTGCCGGACAGCGTGCCGGCGAAGGTGCTGGTGCCGGCGGTGTTGACCGTCAGCGGCGTGTTGCCGAGATTCACGTTCGAGCCCGTCGTGCCCGACAGCGTGCCGATCGACTGCGGCGCGGCCGCAGCCGCCAGGTTCAGCGTCGCGCCGCTGCCCGCGAGGATCATCGGGCTCGTCGGCGCGAGGCTGCCCGCGCCGGAGAGCGCGAGCGTGCTGCCGCTGCCGACCGTCGTGCCGCCGGTGTACGTGTTCGCGCCGGTCAGCGTCTGCGTGCCGCCACCCTGCACCGCGAAGCCGCCGGTGCCCGCGATCGTGCCGCCGAACGAACCGCCCGTCGGGCCGGCCACGGTCAGCGTGTTGCCGCCGAGATTCACGGTCGAACCCGCCGCGCCCGACAGCGCGCTGGCCGTCTGCGGCGTCGTCGTGCCGCTGACGTCGAGCGTCGCGCCGTTGCCGGCCAGCGTCAGTGCGCTGCCCGCCGACAGGCTCCCGGTGCCGCCGACCGCCAGCGTGCTGCCGTTGCCGATCGTCGTGCTGCCCGTGTACGCGTTCGCGCCGCTGAGGGTCGTCGTCGACGGGCCGCTCACCGCCAGGTTGCCGCCGCCCGAAATCGGGCCGCTCAGGCCGAGGTTGTTGGCGCCGCCCACCGTCAGCGTCGAACCCGTGCCGAGATTCACGGCGTTGCCGAGCGTCGTGCCGGGAACGCTGGTTCCGAGCGTGCCGCCGTTGCCGCCGACGCTCAGCGTGCCGCTGCCGAGTGCGGTCGGCGTGCCGGCGACCAGCGTGCCGCCGCCCGTGACGCTGGTGCCGCCGGTGTACATGTTGGCGCCGGCAAGCGTCGTCGTCGCGGGGCCGCTGAGCGCGAGCGTGCCGCTACCCGAGATCGGGCCGCTCAGGCCGAGGCTGTTGGCGCCGCCCACCGTCAGCGTCGAACCGCTGCCGAGGTTCACCGCGTTGGTCAGCGTCGTACCCGGCGTGCCTGCGGCCAGCGTGCCGCCTGCGCCGCCGGTGTTCAGCGCGCCGGTGCCGAGCGCCGTGTTGCTGCCCGCGACCAGCGTGCCGCCGCCCGTCAGGTTCGTGCCGCCCGTGTAGGTGTTCGCGCCGGTCAGCGTTTCGGTGCCCGTGCCGGCCAGCGTGAGGCTGCCGCCCGTACCGGCGATCGTGCCGCCGAACGTGCCGCTGCCCGCGCCGCCGAGCGTCAGTGCATTGCCGCCGAGGTTCACCGTCGAACCCGCGACGCCCGACAGCGCGGTCGTCGTTTGCGGCGTCGTCGCACCGCTGACGTCGAACGTTGCGCCCGCACCCGTCAGGCTGAGCGGGCTGCTGCCGGACAGGCTGCCGCCCGCGCCGATCGCCAGCGTGCCGCTGTTGATCGTCGTCGCGCCGGTGTACGTGTTGGTCCCGGTCAACGTTTCCGTGCCGGTGCCCGACAGCGTCAACCCGCCCGTGCCGCCGACCGTACCGCCGAACGTGCCGTTGCCCGAGCCGCCGAGCGTCAGCGTGTTGCCGCCGAGGTTCACCGCCGAACCCGATACGCCGGACAGTGCGCCCGTCGTCTGCGGTGTCGTCGCAGCACTCAGGTCGAGCGTCGCACCGCTGCCCGCCAGATCGACCGCGCTGCCCGACGACTGGTTGCCGCCCGCGCCGACCGCCAGCGTGCTGCCGTTGCCGATCGTCGTGTTGCCGGTGTACGAGCTGGTGCCGCTGAGGGTCGTCGTCGACGGGCCGTTCACCGCCAGATTGCCGCTGCCCGAGATCGCGCCGCCGAGGCCCAGGTTGTTCGCGCCGCCAACCGTCAGCGTCGAGCCCGAACCCAGGTTGATCGCGTTGGTCAGCGTCGTGCCGGCCGTGCTGGTGCCGAGCGAACCGCCCGCGCCGCTGGTGTTCAACGCGCCCGTGCCGAGCGCCGAACCGTTGCCGGCGAGCAGCGTGCCGCCACCGCTCAACGTCGTGCCGCCCGTGTACGTGTTCGTGCCGGTCAGCGTTTCGGTGCCCGTGCCGGCCAGCGTCAGGCTGCCGCCCGTGCCGGCGATCGTGCCGCCGAACGTGCCGCTGCCCGAGCCGCCGAGCGTCAGCGCATTGCCGCCGAGGTTCACCGTCGAACCCGTTACGCCCGCCAATGCTCCCGTCGACTGCGGCGTCGTGGCCGCGCTCAGATCGAGCGTGGCTCCCGCGCCGGCCAGATCCATCGCGCTGCCGCCCGACAGGCTGCCGCCCGCGCCGACCGCCAGCGTGCTGCCGTTGCCGATCGTCGTGTTGCCGGTGTACGAGCTCGCGCCGGTGAGCGTCGTCGTCGACGGACCACTCACGGCCAGATTGCCGCCGCCCGAGATCGGACCGCCGAGGCCCAGATTGTTCGCACCGCCAACCGTCAGCGTCGAACCCGCACCGAGGTTCACCGCGTTGCCGAGCGTCGTGCCGGCCACGCTGGTGCCGAGCGTGCCGCCCGCGCCGCTCGTGTTCAGCGTACCCGTGCCCAGTGCCGAACCGTTGCCCGCGATCAGCGTGCCGCCACCGGTCAGGCTCGTGCCGCCCGTGTACGTGTTGGTCCCGGTCAGCGTTTCGGTGCCCGTCCCGGCCAGCGTGAGGCTGCCGCCCGCGCCCGCGATCGTGCCGTCATACGTGCCACTGCCCGAACCACCCAGCGTCAGGCTGTTGCCGCCGAGAGTCACCGTCGAACCGGCGACACCCGACAGCGTGCCCGTAGTCTGCGGCGTGGTCGCGCCGCTCAAGTCGAAGGTTGCGCCCGCACCCGTCAGGCTCACCGGCGTCGTCCCCGACAGGCTGCCGCCCGCGCCGATCGCCAGCGTGCCGCTGTTGATCGTCGTCGCACCGGTGTACGTGTTCGCGCCCGTCAGCGTTTCCGTGCCGGTGCCCGACATCGTCACGCCACCGGTGCCGGCGATATTGCCCGCGTAGGTGCCGCTGGCCGACCCGCCAAGCGTCAGGTTGTTGTTGCCCAGGTTCACCGTCGAGCCGGCCACGCCAGAAATCGCGCCCGTCGATTGCGGCGAGGCGGCGCCGCTCAGGTCGAGCGTCGCGCCGGACGCCGTCAGGCTGACCGGGCTGCTCGACGACAGGCTGCCGTTGCCGCCGATCGCGAGCGTGCCGCTGTTGATCGTCGTCGCGCCGGTGTACGTGTTGGTGCCCGTCAGCGTTTCGGTGCCGGTGCCCGACAGCGTCAACCCGCCCGTGCCGCCGATCACGCCGCCGTACGTGCCGCTGCCTGCGCCGCCGAGCGTGAGCGTATTGCCGCCCAGGTTGACGTTCGTGCCCGTGCCGCCGGACAGCGCGCCGGTCGTCTGCGCGGAAGTGGCCGCGCTCAGGTCGAGCGTGGCGCCGGTGCCGGACAGGTCGATCGCACTGCCCAACGACAGGCTGCCGCCCGCGCCGACCGCCAGCGTGCTGCCGCCGCCGATCGTCGTGCCGCCGGTGTAGGTGTTCGCGCCCGACAGCGTCGTCGTCGACGGACCATTCACCGCGAGGTTGCCGCTGCCGCTGATCGCGCCGCCGAGGCCGAGATCGTTCGTGCCCCCGACCGTCAGCGTCGAACCGCTGCCGAGGTTCACCGCGTTGGTGAGCGTCGTGCCGGGCGTGCCCGCGGCCAGCGTGCCGCCCGCACCGCTCGTGTTCAGCGCACCCGTGCCGAGCGCCGAACCGCTGCCCGCGATCAGCGTGCCGCCGCCGCTCAGCGTCGTGCCGCCCGAGTACGTGTTGCTGCCGGTCAGCGTTTCGGTGCCGGTGCCCGACAACGTGAGGCTGCCGCCCGCGCCCGCGATCGTGCCGCCGTACGTGCCGTTGCCCGTGCCGCCGAGCGTCAGGTTGTTGCCGCCGAGGTTCACCGTCGAACCAGCGACGCCCGACAGCGTGCCCGTCGTCTGCGGCGTGGTCGCGCCGCTGACGTCGAAGGTTGCGCCGGCACCGGCGAGATTCACCGGGCTGCTCGCGGCGAGGCTCCCGCCCGCGCCGATCGCCAGCGTGCCGCTGTTGATCGTCGTCGCGCCGGTGTACGTGTTGGTCCCGGTCAACGTTTCCGTGCCGGTGCCCGACAGCGTCAACCCGCCCGTGCCACCGACCGTACCACCGAACGTGCCGCTGCCCGACCCGCCGAGCGTCAGCGTATTGCCGCCGAGGTTCACCGCCGAACCCGCTGCGCCCGACAGCGTGCCGGTCGTCTGCGGCGTCGTGGCCGCGCTCACGTCCAGCGTCGAGCCCGCGCCGGCCAGATCGACCGCGCTGCCCGACGACAGGCTGCCGCCCGCGCCGACCGCCAGCGTGCTGCCGTTGCCGATCGTCGTGTTGCCGGTGTACGTGCCGGCGCCGGTGAGCGTCGTCGTCGACGGGCCATTCACCGCGAGGTTGCCGCTGCCCGAGATCGCGCCGCCGAGGCCCAGGTTGTTCGCACCGCCAACCGTCAGCGTCGAGCCCGAACCCAGGTTGATCGCGTTGGTCAGCGTCGTGCCGGCCACGCTCGTGCCGAGCGTGCCGCCTGCGCCGCTCGTGTTCAGCGCGCCCGTGCCGAGCGCCGAGCCGCTGCCAGCGATCAACGTGCCACCGCCGGTGAGGCTCGTGCCGCCCGTGTAGGTGTTGCTGCCGGTCAGCGTTTCGGTACCGGTGCCCGACAGCGTGAGGCTGCCGCCCGCGCCGGCGATCGTGCCGTCATACGTGCCGCTGCCCGAGCCGCCGAGCGTCAGGTTGTTGCCGCCCAGGTTCACCGTCGAACCGGCCACGCCCGACAGCGTGCCCGTCGTCTGCGGCGTGGTCGCGCCGCTGACGTCGAAGGTCGCGCCCGCGCCGGCGAGATTCACCGGGCTGCTCGCGGCGAGGCTGCCGCCCGCGCCGATCGCCAGCGTGCCGCTGTTGATCGTCGTCGCCCCCGTGTACGTATTGGTGCCGGTCAGCGTTTCCGTCCCCGTGCCGGCCATCGTCAACCCGCCGGTGCCGCCGATCGTGCCCGCATAGCTGCCGTTGCCGGCGCCGGCCAGCGTCAGCGTGTTGCCTCCGAGGTTCACGTTCGTGCCGGCTACGCCGGACAGCATCCCGCTCGTCTGCGGCGTCGTCGCGCCGCCGATGTCGAGCGTCGCGCCCGCGCCGGCCAGATCGAGCGCGCTGCCCGCCGACAGGCTGCCGCCGGCACCGACCGCCAGCGTGCTGCCGCCGCCGATCGTCGTATTGCCGGTGTAGGTGTTCGTCCCGGTGAGCGTCGTCGTCGACGGGCCGCTGACCGACAGGCCGCCGCTGCCCGAGATCCCGCCGCCCAGCCCGAGATCGTTCGCACCCCCAACCGTCAGCGTTGCCCCGGCGCCGAGATTCACCGCATTGCCGAGCGTCGTGCCGCCGACGCTCGTGCCGAGCGAGCCGCCCGCGCCCGTCACGTTCAGCGCGCCGGAACCCAGTGCGCTGCCGTTGCCGGCGACGAGCCCGCCGCCGCTCAACGTGGTGCCGCCGCCATAGGTGTTCGTGCCGGTGAGCGTCGTGGTGCCCGCGCCGGTCTGCGCAAGCCCGCCGCTGCCGGAAATCGTGCCGCTCAGGCCGAGATCGTTCGCGCCGTTCAGCCCGAGCGTCGCGCCCGCGCCGAGCGTGACCGCGTTGCCGAGCGTCGTGCCGCTCACGCTCGCGTTCAGCGTGCCGTTGCCGGTCACGTTCAATGCGCCGGAACCGAGCGCCGTATTGCTGCCCACGCTCAGTCCGCCGCTGTTCAGCGTCGTCCCGCCGCCATAGGTGTTCGCGCCGCCGAGCGTGGTCGTACCCGAGCCGGACTGCACCACGCCGCCCGCGCCGGAAATCATCCCGTTCAGGCCGAAGTCGAACGCGCCGCCGAGATTCAGCACCGAACCGGTACCCAGATCGACGGCGTTCGCCAGCAGCAGGTTCGCCGTGCTCGCACTGAGTGCGCCACCGCTGCCGGTGACGCTGAGTGTGCCCGTGCCGAGCGCCGTGTTGCTGCCGACCGACAGGCCGCCGGCACTCAGCGTCGTGCCGCCCGTGTACGTGTTCGCGCCGGTGAGCGCGGTCGTTCCGCTGCCGGTTTGCGCGAGACTGCCGCCGCCGGCGATGATGCCGCCGAGGCCGAGGTCGTTCGCACTGCCGAGCGTCAGGGCCGCGCCCGCGCCGAGCTGAATCGCGTTGCCGAGCACCGTGCCGCCGACGGTCGTGCCGAGCGAGCCGCCCGCGCCGGTGACGTTCAGCGCGCCCGTGCCGAGCGCCGCACCGTTGCCGGCAAGCAGCGTGCCGCCGCCGGTCAACGTCGTGCCGCCCGTGTACGTGTTGGCGCCGTTCAGCGTTTCGGTGCCCGTACCCGACAGCGTCACGCTGCCGCCTGCCCCCGCGATCGTGCCGCCGAACGTGCCGCTGCCTGCACCGCCCAGTATCAGGCCGTTGCCGCCGAGGCTCACCGTCGAACCGGCCACGCCCGACAGCGTGCCGATCGCCTGCGGCAGCCCTGCGCCGCTCAGGTCGAACGTCGCGCCGGCCCCGCCCAGATTCACGGCGCCGCCCGCTGCCAGGCTGCCGCCCGCGCCGATCGCCAGCGTGCCGCTGTTGATCGTCGTACCGCCGCTATACGTGTTCGCGCCGGTCAGCGTCTCCGTGCCGGTGCCGGACATCGTCAGCCCGCCCGCACCGCCGATCGTGCCGCCGAACGTGCCGTTACCGGCGCCGCCGAGCGTCAGCGTATTGCCGCCGAGATTCACCGCCGAGCCGGCCGTGCCGACCAGCCCGCCCGTCGTCTGCGGCGACGTGGCCGCGCTCAGGTCGAGCGTCGCGCCCGCGCCGGCCAGATCGAACAAACTGCCGCCCGACAGCGTGCCGCCCGCGCCCACCGCCAGCGTGCTGCCGTTGCCGATCGTCGTGTTGCCGGTGTAGCTGCCGGCCCCCGTGAGCGTCGTGATCGACGGGCCGTTCACCGCGAGGTTGCCGCCGCCCGAAATCGCGCCGCCGAGGCCCAGATTGTTCGCACCGCCAACCGTCAGCGTCGCGCCCGCGCCGAGATTCACCGCGTTGCCGAGCACCGTGCCGCCGACGCTCGTGCCGAGCGAGCCGCCCGTGCCCGTCACGTTCAGCGCGCCCGTGCCGAGTGCGCTGCCGTTGCCCGCGATGAGACCGCCGGCGCTCAGCGTCGTGCCGCCGGTGAACGTGTTCGCGCCGAGCAGCGTCGTCGTGCCGGTGCCGGTTTGCGCAAGACTGCCGTCGCCCGACAGCACGCCGCCGAGGCTCAGGTCGGCCGCACCGTTCAGCCCCAGCGTCGCGCCGGCGCCGAGGTTCACCGCATTGCCGAGCACCGTGACGGCGACGTTCGTGGCGAGCGTGCCGCCCGCGCCCGCAACGGTCAGCGCGCCCGTGCCGAGCGCCGCGCCGTTGCCGGCGATCAGCCCGCCGCCGCTCAACGTGGTGCCGCCCGAGAACGTGTTCGCCCCGAGCAGCGTCGTCGTGCCGGTGCCCGTTTGCGCGAGGCCGCCGTTGCCGGCGATCGTGCCGCTCAGGCCGAGATCGTTCGCGCCGTTCAGCCCCAGCGTGACGCCGGCACCGAGATTGACCGCGTTGCCGAGCGTCACGCCCGGCACGCTCGCGCCGAGCGAAGCCGAGCCGTTGACGTCGAGTGCGCCGAGGCCGAGCGCCGCGCCGCTGCCGACGACCAGGCTGCCGCCCGTCAGCGCCGTGCCGCCCGTGAACGTGTTGTTGCCGGTGAGCGCCTGCGAACCCGTGCCGGAAAGCGTCAGCCCGCCCGCCCCGCCGATGTTGCCCGCGAAGACGCCGCTGCCGCTGCCCGCCAGCGTCAGGTGGTTCGAACCGAGATCGATCGTCGAACCCGCGACACCCGACAGCGTGCCGATCGACTGCGGCGTGGTCGAACCGGTGATGTTGAACTGCGCACCGGCGCCCGTCAGGTTGACGGGGCTCGACGCGGCGAGGCTACCGCCCGCACCGATCGCGAGCGTGCCGCTGCCGATCGTGGTGCCGCCGGTGAACGTCTCGGCCGCGGTGAGCGTCGTCGTGCCCGGGCCGCTCACGGACAGGCCGCCGGCGCCGGAAATGATCCCGCCCAGCCCGAGATCGTTCGCTCCCCCAACCGTCAGTGCCGCGCCCGCGCCGAGCTGGATCGCAT
Source organism: Burkholderia sp. BCC0397 (assembly GCF_902832865.1). Lineage (NCBI taxonomy): Bacteria > Pseudomonadati > Pseudomonadota > Betaproteobacteria > Burkholderiales > Burkholderiaceae > Burkholderia > Burkholderia sp. BCC0397. The sequence continues at coordinate 117,895 of NZ_CADFDL010000002.1, forward strand.
TGCCGAGCACCGTGCCGCCGACGGTCGTGCCGAGCGAGCCGCCCGCGCCTGTCACGTTCAGCGCGCCCGTGCCGAGTGCGCTGCCGTTGCCGGCGAGGATGCCGCCGCCGCTCAGCGTCGTGCCGCCCGAGAACGTGTTCGCCCCGGTCAACGTCGTGATGCCCGAGCCGATTTGCGCGAGGCCGCCGGTACCGGCGATCACGCCGTTCAGGCCGAGATCGTTCGCGCCGGTCAGCGCGAGCGTCGCGCCCGCACCGAGGTTCACCGCGTTGCCCAGCGCGGTGCCGTTCACGCTCGCACCGAGCGCACCGCCCGTGCCGGCGACGTTCAGCGCGCCGGTGCCGAGCGCCGTATTGCTGCCGGCGAGCAGCGTGCCGGCGCTCAGCGTCGTGCCGCCGCCGAAGGTATTCGCACCGGACAGCGTCGTCGTGCCCGTGCCGCTCAGCACGAGACCGCCGGTGCCGCCGATCGCGCCGCCCAGGCCGAGGTCGTTCGCGCCGTTCAGCGTCAGCGATGCACCGTTCAGGTTGATGCCGTTCGCGAGCGCCGCGCCGGCGGCCAGATCCGCGCTCAGCGAACCGCCGAGGCCGCCCACGTTCAACGCGCCGCCGATGCCGAGCGCACTGCCGCCTTCGACGATCAGGCTGCCGCCGCCCGTCAGGCTCGCGCCGCCCGTGAACGTGTTCGCGCCGGACAGCGTCGTGGCGCCGGTGCCGCCGAGCGCCAGGCCGCCCGCGCCCGAGATCGCGCCGTTCAGGCCGAGATCGGCGGCGCCGTTCAGGCCGAGCGTCGCGCCCGCGCCCAGGTTGACTGCATTGCCGAGCACGGTGCCGCCGACGTTCGTCGCGAGCGTGCCGCCCGTGCCGATCACGTTCAGCGCCCCCGTGCCGAGCGCCGCGCCGTTGCCGGCGATCAGTCCGCCGCCGCTCAGCGCCGTACCGCCCGTAAACGTGTTCGCGCCGAGCAGCGTCGTCGAGCCGGCGCCGGTTTGCGCCAGGCTGCCGTTCCCGCCGATCGCACCGCCGAGGCTCAGGTCGGCCGCGCCGTTCAGGCCGAGCGTCGCGCCCGCGCCGAGGTTGACCGCATTACCGAGCAGCGTGCCGCCGACGCTCGTCGCGAGCGTGCCGCCCGCGCCGGATACGTTCAGCGCCCCCGTGCCGAGCGCCGCGCCATTGCCGGCGATCAACCCGCCGCCGCTCAGCGTGGCGCCGCCCGAGAACGTGTTCACGCCGAGCAGCGTCGTCGTGCCCGTGCCGCTTTGCGCGAGGCCGCCGTTACCGGCGATCGTGCCGCCGAGGCTCAGGCCGGCCGCACCGTTCAGGCCCAGCGTGGCCCCTGCATCGAGATTCACCGCATTGCCGAGCAGCGTGCCGGCCACGTTGGCCGCCAGCGAGCCGCCCGCACCGGTCACCTGCAGCGCGCCCGTGCCGAGCGCCGCGCCGCCGCCGACGATCAGCCCGCCACCGCTCAGCGCCGTGCCGCCCGAGAACGTGTTCGCGCCGAGCAGCGTCGTCGTCCCCGTGCCGGTTTGCGCGAGACTGCCGTTGCCTGCAATCGTGCCGCCGAGGCCGAGGTCGGCCGAACCGTTCAGGCCCAGGGTTACGCCGGTATCGATATTCACCGCGTTGCCGAGCAGCGTGCCGCCGACGCTCGTGCCGAGCGTGCCGCCCGCGCCACTCACGTTCAGCGCGCCGCCGCCGAGCGCCGCACCGGTGCCGACGAGGAGCCCGCCGCCACCCGTCAGATTCGTTCCGCCCGTGAACGAATTGACGCCGTTCAGCGCCAGCGTGCCGGCGCCGCTCGCGTTCAGCGCGCCGCCGCCGGCGATCGTGCCCGACAACGCGAGCCCGGTCGCGCCGTCCACTGTCAGGCCGCCGGTCAGCGTCACGTTGTTGAGCAGGTTCACGCCGGCCGTGCCGGCCTCGAGCGTGCCGCCGCCGCCGACGATCGTGCCGGTGCCCAGCGCACCGGCGCCGTGGACGATCGCGGTGCCGCCGGTCAGCGACGCGTTCGTCGCGGTCGATGCGCCGGTGATGTCCCACGTGCCGCCCTGCACGGCGAAGTTGTTGAAATTGCCGAACGTATCGACCGCGATGGTGCCGTTCGTCGCGCCGCCGGCGGCCGTGTTCAGTTGCAGGTTGAGCGTGTTGTTGCCGCCCAGCCCGGCATCGACGCCGAGCCCGACCGACGACCCGGTCATTGCGTTGAAGGTATTCGACGTGCCGAGGGCCGCGCCCAGCGACACGTTGCCCGTGACGGTGCCGGCGTTGGTGAACGTGTTCCCGGTGCCCAGCGTCCCGCTGGGCGCGAGCACCACCGAACCGTTGATCGTGCCGCCGCTCGCGTTGGTGAAGTTGGCTTGCGCACCGCCCGACGTGGTCACCACCTGCGCGGTGGGCCCCGCGCTGAAGCCGAGCAGGCCGGTCGTACCGATCGTGCCGGCGTTCGTGATGTTCGTCGTGCCGCCGATGCCGTTGTATACCGTCAACGCCGGCCCGTTGATCAGCGAACTCGTCGACCCCATCATCACGCCCGAGCTGGTATTCGTGACGTTGACCGTGCTCGCCGACGCGCTATTGCCGACCACCGTGCCGTTCGACACGAAGCTCAACCCGGACAGCGCGGGGTCGATCCTGCCGTTGTTGGTCAGCGTGACGCCGCTGCCCGTCAGCGACAGCGCGGTGCCGCCGATCAACGGCACCACGGACACGGTCGCCAGCGGCGCCACGGTCAGGTTGAGATTGTTCGTGCCGTTCGAATAGGTGGTACTCGCTCCGGTACAGGTGACGGTCGTCGTGCCGGTGCAGGCGGCCAGTGCGTCGACGGGGACGATCCCGGCGCCGACCAGCGCGACCAGCATGCCGGTCGGAACGAGGAATTTCGGACGTGCTTCCGCGCGCTTTTTGTTCGAGCCCATGCGCATACGCATAATCACACCTTCCCATAAGAGAATCGACGACACCGGGCATTCACTCCGCGCATTCAAAATGCCGGAGCCAAATACCGGAATTCGTTATTCGATGTTTTTTTGAAAAACACCGTCCCGTCACCAATCCGAAGCGGTTGGCTGGATTAAAAACAAATGAGAACGAATCGGCGAGAATTATTGAATCGGCATATTTTACTTTTAACCCCCTTCGTCACCCGGTAAATTTTCCGCCAATCAAAAACGGTTGTTTTCATAACACCGGAAGCGTAGCCCCGGCGGGCGCGACTCATTACACGTCCGCCCATACAGGCCAACAACGCATCCCCGCCGAAACCCCGCACACTCGGGGCCTCCCGCCCGACAATCAAACGCTGGAACAGCCTTGTCGGACGACCGTACGCCCGTTGCCCCGCATACCGATTTGTTCGTGCCTGCCGTCCGATCCGCCTGTCTCCTGGCGTGATCGCGAGTCAAATATAGGCCCGACTCGCAAACGTTTTCCATCGGCCGGATATTTTTTTGGCAAAACTCAATATTCTTTCATTCCCATTAACTCATTTTTACGCAAGATGAAAACGATTCTCTTTAAATAAACCACGCAAATCATTAAGAATGGCAAAAAACTCAAATTCCTCGATGCAGTTTTTTTAGCGGATCTGCTTTAATTGGTTCAGATCCGCCGCATTGCCTTTCTGTTTCGCGGGCGATAACGAGGTGTCCAAGGGAGAACTTCACGATGGTGACGTTGAACATCAACAACCGGCCGGCCGAGATCGACGCCGATCCGTCCACACCGGTGCTCTGGGTGCTGCGCGACAACCTCGGGCTGACCGGCACGAAGTTCGGATGCGGCACCGGCGACTGCGGCGCCTGCACCGTTCATGTCGACGGTCGGGCGGCCCGAAGCTGCACGCTGGCGCTGTCGGCGGTCGGAAGTGCGCACATCACGACGTCCGAACATCTCGCCGACGATGCGGTCGGCAAGGCCGTCCTCGACGCGTGGATCCGGCACGACGTCGCGCAATGCGGCTACTGCCAGAGCGGGCAGATGATGAGCGCGGCCGGCTTGCTGCGCGGCAACAAGGCCCCGACCGATGCCGACATCGATCGCGCGATGGCCGGCAACCTGTGCCGTTGCGCAACCTACCAGCGCATCCGCGCCGCGATTCACGATGCGGCTCACGCGCTTGCCTGAGCCTGCCGGGAGACTGTGACCATGCGTATCCGCACTTTCGGGCGCCCGGCAAGCGCCGACGCCCCCCACCGCGACGCGTCGCCCGTCACCGGAGCCGATGCGCCGATGCTCGGCCGGCGTGGCTTCCTGAAGCTGACGATGGCGGCGAGCGGCTGCCTCGCGCTCGGCATCGCGCCGACGCGCGCCGCGGCGCAAGCGGGCAAGACCTTGCAGGCTTCGCCACCGCAAGCATTCCTGATCATCGCGCCGGACAACACCGTGACCGTTGCCGTCAACCGGACGGAATCCGGCCAGGGCGTCAGCACCGCACTGCCGATGGCGCTGGCCGACGAACTCGATGCCGACTGGCGCAACGTGCGTACCGTGCTCGCGCCGGCCGGCGAGCCGTACAAGGATCCGGTGACGGGCATCCAGATGACGGCCGGCTCGACGTCGGTCAATCACTCGTTCGCGCAATACCGCGAACTCGGCGCGTCCGCTCGCACGATGCTCGTCGCCGCCGCCGCGCAGCGCTGGAACGTCGATCCCGCCACGTGCCGGACCGCGAACGGCGTCGTGACATCCGGCAGCTACCGCGCGACCTACGGCGAGCTCGCACCGGCCGCGATGGCGATGCCGGTACCGCAGCAGGTGCCGTTGAAGTCGCCGGACCAGTTCCGCCTCATCGGCAAGCCGACCCCGCGCCTCGACGCGCGCGCGATGCTCGACGGCACGCTCAAGTACGGGATGGACTGGCGCCTGCCCGACACGATGGTGGCCGTGGTCGCGCGCCCGCCGCGCTTCGGCGGCAAGGTGGCGAGCTACGACGCGGCGGCGGCCCGGGCCGTCAAGGGCGTGGTCGAGGTCGTCGAGATCCCGACCGATCGCGGCGGCACCGGCGTGGCCGTGATCGCGAACGGCTACTGGCCGGCCAAGCTCGGCCGCGATGCGCTGAAGATCACGTGGAAGGACGCCGGCTCGACCGTCACGTCCGCCGAACAGATGCAGGCGTACAAGCAGCTCGCCGGCACGCCGGGCACCGTGGTGCGCACGGCCGACGCCGGCAGCGCGCCGCCGGCGGCAACGCGAATCCGGAAGGACTACGAATTTCCGTATCTCGCGCACGCGGCGATGGAGCCGCTCAGCTGCACGGTCGATGTCGGGCCGGCGAGCTGCGCGTGCGGGATCAAGATCTGGGGCGGCTCGTCGCTGCAGACGACCGACCGCGCGGCGGTCGCGAAGGCGCTCGGCGTCGCCCCGGAGAAAGTCCAGATCTTCACGATGACGACGGGCGGCGACTATGGCCGGCGCTCGACGCCGACTTCAGACTACGTGGTCGAAGCCGCCCGCGTGTCCGCCGCGTACCTCGCGGCCGGCCATCTCGGCCCGGTCAAGACGATCTGGACGCGCGAGGACGATCTGCGCGGCGGCTATTACCGTCCGATGGTGCTGCATCGCGTCGACGTCGGCGTGGATAGCAGCGGCGCCGTGCGCGACTGGCAGCACGTCGTCGTCGGCCAGTCGGTGCTGAAGGGCTCGCCGCTCGAGCGCACGGCGATGCTCAAGCGCGGCACCGATCCCAGCCTGACCGAAGGCGTCGCGAACAGCCCGTACGCTTTCCCGATGCAGGTGTCGGTCCATCAGACCGACGCCGACGTACCGGTCCAGTCGTGGCGTTCGGGCGGCCATACGCATACGGCGTTCGTGATGGAGACGCTGATCGACGAACTCGCGCACTCGGCTCGGCAGGATCCGGTCGCCTACCGGATGGCGCGGCTGGCCGGCCCCGAGCACACGCCCCATCGCCAGGCGCTCGCGCTGGCCGTCGACCAGTCCGGCTATGGCACGCGCACGCTGCCGGCCGGCCACGCGTGGGGCGTCGCGATGCACGAAACGGCCGGCTCGGTCGTCGCGTACGTGACGGAAGTGTCGATCGAAGCGCAGCAGCCGCGCGTGCATCGCGTGACGGCGGGCGTGTATGCGGGCCGCATCGTCAACCCGACCGGCGCCGAAGCGCAGATCCAGGGCGGCGCGCTGTTCGGCCTCTCGACGACCAAGCCGGGCTTCGCGATCGACGTCGATCATGGCGCGGTGCGCAACGCCGGTTTCGCCGACTATCCGCCCGTGCGCATGCAGGAAGCGCCGCCGGTGGATGTCTTCTTCGTTCCGTCGGACGCTCAGCCGACCGGGTTGAGCGACGCCGGCGTGCCGCCGATCGCGCCGGCGGTGGCCAACGGTGCGTTCGTGCTGACCGGCGAACGGCTGCATGCGTTGCCGTTCGCGCCGATGCTGGTCGCCTCGGCCTCGCCCGCGATGACGGCGGCCCCCGCGGCGGCCGTCGACGAGGAACCGTACGGCGACCTGCCGGCCGGCGGCTGCCGGATGCCGCGCAAGGTGAAGCCGGCCGCGTTGAAGCCCAAGGCCGATCAAAGCCATGCAGGCGTCGGTCAGCCGAGCGCGGTGCCGAAATTCCTGCGGCCGAAACGGCGCGCCGGGATTCCGTGCATCGACGAGCTGAAGAAAGGCACGGTGACGTAGACGATCCGGCAAGCGCGCGATCAATCCGGGCAACCACTTCCAGTGATGCGCCGCGCGCCGGCCGCCCCGACACGGGACATGCCGCTTCAGGTTAGCAGTAGGGGGCAGCCGCGAAGGCGGTGGACTACGGCTTGTTCCATGGCCGACCATGGGTCCAGGATGCATTGACGCCGCTATGGTCGACCTGTCTCGCGGCGCCGCCTGGGGAGGAAGCCTCCATGAAGCCTGTTGCCGTGCCGGCCGCCGAATCGCCAGCGGCCGGCACGTCCAGCCTTTATCGATGCGCCAGAAGCCGCATCCGCGCGCCACTCACTGCGCGACGCCAACGAACGTCGGCAACAGCACGCGATAGACGTGAATCATCGCCGGCCCGAGCAGCACCATCATCAGCGCGGGAAAGATGCAGAAGATCAGCGGGAACAGCAGCTTCAGCGCGATCTTCGCCGCGCGTTCCTCCGCGCGCATCCGGCGCCGCGTGCGCAGCATGTCCGACAGCACGCGCAGCGATTCGCTGATGCTCGTGCCGAACCGGTCGGCCTGGATCAACATCGCGCAGAACGATTCGATATCCTCAACGCCGGTGCGCAGCGCGAGATTGCGCAGCGCCGTCTCCTTCGTGAAGCCGGAGCGCATCTCGAGCAGCAGCAGGTCGAGTTCGCTCGCGACCACCTCGCTGCGAAACCGCAGCTCCTCGCTCACCTTCATCAGCGCCGCGTCGAGCCCGAGCCCCGCTTCGACGCATACCGTCAGCAGGTCGAGCGCGTCCGGGAAATCCTCGAAGATCTTCTGCTGGCGCACCTTGACCCGCTGCGACAGCACGATGTTCGGGATGTAGTAGCCGATGCCGGCGAGCGCCACGAGGATCACCGACAGCAGCGCACGCTCGTCGCCGAGCGGCGTCGTGATCAGCACCAGCAGCGCCGCGCACGGCAAGCCGAGCGCGAGCACCGTCTTCGCGGTGAAATACAGCGCGGCCGCGCTCTGGTTGCGCCAGCCGGCATTCATCAGCCGGATGCGCAGCGGCGAATTCTCCCAGCCCTCCTTCGGCACCGACAGCTTCGAGATCGGGGTGGACAGCTCGACCAGCTTCGCGACCCAGCGCGACGCCGCGTCGTCGCCGTCGCCCGTGCCGGCGACGGCGCCCGCCCCGGCCCCGCCGGCCTGCTGGATCCGGCGCTGGATGCCGCGCGGCGCGAACAGCAGCATCGCGACGAGCACGCCGCCGACCACGAAGATGAACAATCCGCCCAGCATCACGGCCTGGACCACGCTCAGGTTTTGCATGACAGCCTCGCAACGGTTCGTTATTCGGCTCGCGCGTCAGACGCGAATGCGGACGATACGGCGGATCCAGAACAGGCCGAACAGCATCGACACCAGCATCGTGCCGACCATCCGGATCCCGGCCGGATCCTCCCAGAGCACCGACAGGAATTCGCGGTTCAGCAGCGCCATCACCGCCGCGGTGCCGAACGGCAAGAGCCCGAGAATCCATGCCGACAGCCGCCCTTCCGCCGACAGCACGCGCACCTTGTCGAACAGCTTGAAGCGCTCGCGGATCAGCCCGGCGATGCTGTCGAGCAGCTCGGCCAGGTTACCGCCCGTCTCGCGCTGGATCAGCACCGCGATCACGAAGTAGCGCAGGTCCTGCACCGGCACGCGCGTCGCAAGGTTCATCAGCGCGTCGTGCAGCGACACACCGTAGTTGACCTCGTCGAACGTGACGCGGAATTCGCCGCCCATCGGCTCGGAAAACTCGTCGCCGACCATCCCGAGCGTGCTCGTGAACGAATGGCCGGAACGCAGCGCGCGCGCGATCATGTCGCAGATTTCCGGCAACTGCCGCTCGAGCTTGCGCATCCGGCGTGCGCGGCGGCGCAGCACGTACATCATCGGCACCCACCCGGCGAACAGCGCGATCGGCACCGCGGCCAGTTGCGGCAACCGCGCGAAGCTCACCGCGAACCACGTGAGCACCGCGAACGTCGCGCTGAGCGTGATCAGCTTCGGCAGCGTCCAGTCGAGGCCCGACTGCTGGAGCACGAGATCGAGCGCGTGCACGCGCGGCATGCGCAGCAGCAGCCGGTCGAACGACTTCGATTCGTCGAGCATCCGCTTCTTCAGGATCGACAGCCGCTCCTGCTGGACGTTGCCGCCGGCCGACATCGCGCGAATGCGCGATTCGATCCGGCGCGCGGCGGCGCCGTGCCGCGCGTTCCACCATTGATAGATGCCTTCGATCGACAGCACGACCGCGACGAAGGTGAGAATCACAAAACCGTAAAAGATCGCATTCATGAGGCCTCCCCGGCAGCACACGGCGCCCTGGCGTCAGTCCGTCTCGTAGCGCACGGACGGGTCGTACAGCGAATCCGGCAGGTTGATGCCGAACGCCTGCAGCCGCTCGACGAACTTCGGCCGCACGCCGGTCGCGCAGAAGTGGCCGCGTACCGAGCCGTCGCGGTCCACGCCGGTGCGCTTGAACGTGAAGATCTCCTGCATGTTGATGATGTCGCCTTCCATCCCGGTCAGCTCCTGGATGCTGACGATCTTGCGCTTGCCGTCGGTCAGCCGCGCCGCCTGCACGACCACCGAGATCGCCGACGCGATCTGCTGGCGCATCGTCTTCGGCGGCAGCGTCAGGCCGGACACGCTGACCATGTTCTCGAGCCGCGTCAGCGCGTCGCGCGGCGTGTTCGCGTGGATCGTCGCGAGCGAGCCTTCGTGGCCGGTGTTCATCGCGTTGAGCATGTCGAGCGCTTCGGCGCCGCGCACTTCGCCGAGGATGATCCGGTCCGGGCGCATCCGCAGCGCGTTGCGCACCAGCGTGCGCTGCGTGATCTCGCCCTTGCCTTCGATGTTCGGCGGCCGCGTTTCAAGCCGCAGCACGTGCGGCTGCTGCAGTTGCAGTTCGGCCGCGTCCTCGATCGTCACGATCCGCTCGTTGCGCGGAATGAAACCGGACAGGATGTTGAGCAGCGTCGTCTTGCCGCTGCCGGTGCCACCCGACACCAGCACGTTGACCTTCGCGCGCGACAGCGCGTCGAGCAGCTCGGCCATCGGCGGCGTCAGGCTGTGGTAGCGCACCAGGTCGTCCATCTTCAGCGGGTTGACCGCGAAGCGCCGGATCGACATCAGCGGCCCGTCGATCGCGGACGGCGGGATGATCGCGTTCACGCGCGAACCGTCCGGCAGCCGCGCGTCGACCATCGGGCTCGATTCGTCGATGCGGCGCCCGACGCGCGACACGATCTTCTCGATCACCTTCATCAGGTGCGCGTCGTCGTAGAACGTCACGTCGGTCAGTTCGAGCTGGCCGCTGCGCTCGACATAGACCTGCCGGTAGGTGTTCACGAGGATGTCGGAAATGCCGGGGTCGCGCAGCAGCGCTTCGAGCGGGCCGAAGCCGAACATCTCGTCGTACACGTCGATCGCGAGCTGGCGCCGCTCGATGTCGTTCGCTGGCACCCGCTCCTCGTCGAGGATGCGCGCGATCAGCGCGCCGATTTCCATGCGGACCTGATCCTGATGCAGCCGCGACAAGCGCTCGAGCTCGACGCGCTCGAGCACGGCCAGGTGAATGTCGCGGCGCAGCTTCTGGTATGCGTCGCGCACCGACGAATGCGCCGGGCCGGCCGGTTCACTGCCCGCCGCCAGCGGCTGGGCCCGGTGCAAGGACATCTGTTCGCGCAATGACATGATGGTTCCCCGAAAGAATTACATCGACTTGAGCTTCGGCGTGGCCTTGCGGCCGAACAGCCGGGACATCAACGGTTCGCTGTGCGTCGCGCTGCGTCCCGCGCGCACCTCGCCGTCGACGAGTTGCTTCGCACAGCCCTGCAACGCCCGCGCGACCGCCGAGCCGCGCGCGAGCCGCGACACCGGATGGCCCTGGTTGATCGCTTCGAGCACGGTGTCGGCGTCGTCGGGAATCGTGCAGGCCGCCTGCAGGCCGAGCACTTCCTCGAGCGCGGTGCGGGTCCGCTCGCTCGCGCGCGTCGCGCGGTTCACGATCAGCCGCAACCGGTCGGTCGAGTAGCCGAGCGACACGAGGATCTCCAGCAGCCGGCGGCCGGCACGCACGTGCGGCATCGCGGGCTGCAGCACGATCTGGATCTGGTCGCTGCGATCGAGCGCGACCATCGACAACGGGTTGATGCCGACGCCGACGTCGAAGATCACGAAGTCGTAGCGCGGCGCCGCGACGCCGAGGATCCATTCGAGCGCGTCCTCACGCATCTCGGCGGCCTTGACCGGGTCGCCGGCGCCTGCCAGCACGTGGAAGTTTTCCGTCACGTGCGCGACGCTCGCGTCGAGAAACGCGCTGTCGAGCCGCTCGATCTGCTCGCACAGCTGCGGCAGCGTCGACGGCGGGGTTTCGTCACTGACGAGGAACGCCGCGTCGCCGAACTGCTGGTTCACGTCGATCAGCAGCACGCGGCGCTTGAAGCCCTCGGCGATCTCGAACGCGATGTTGCTGGCCGCGAAGCTCGTGCCGGCGCCGCCCTTGCACGACATGAACGACACGATCCGCGTGTCGTCGGTGTCGCGCCGCGTGCTTTGCGCGGCCGCCCGTTCGAGCGCGCGGCCCAGCGCCTGCGGATCTAGCGGCCACTGCAGCACGTCGCGCGCGCCTGCGCGCATCGCGTCGAGCAGCACGTGCGGCGATGCATCGGCCGTCACGAGGATGCATGTCAGGTTCGCGTGCGCGCGGCAGATGCGCTCGATCGCCGACAGCTCGGACGGCTCGAGCGACGTGCCGTCGACCAGCAGGATGTCGAACGCGTCGAGCCCGTCGGTGCGATGTTCGATCTGCGACGGGCGGCCGGTGGCCCGCGTCGTACGATAGCGTCCGCAGTCGGCCACGAGACGCGCGATCTGCGTGAGCCGCGCGGTGTCGTCGGAAGCTACGAGGATATTGATCATGTCGTGTGCCTCGTGTGTTCGTTTAGTTGCAGGCGGAGCCGCCGGTCGCGGAAGTCAGGCTTTCGCGCGGCAGCGTCGTCGTGAACGGCGGCATCTTCAGCGTGACGTTCACGAACGGGATCATGGTCTTGACGGTGACGTTCGTGACGCTCACCGTCACGAACGAGCACGTGTTGATGTCGCAACTCGACGGCGTGTAGCTGACCGACACGTTCGCGTTCGACAGCAGCGGCAGCAGCGATCGCACGCGCTTCACGACGCCCGCGGCGTTCACGTCGCAGACCACCGCCGTGCGTGCGCCGAGGCGCACGGCCTCGCTCGCGGTGTTCCAGTAGAACAGCACGCGGCCGAACTCGAAGATGCCGATCAGCAGCATGATCAGCACCGACGCGATGAGGGCGAATTCGACGATCGCCGCGCCGCGCTGCGCGCCCCGGCGAGACCGCGGAAAATGGCGTGCGTTCATGACACTTGCCTCATCACGGTGACGATGTTGCCGAAGGTGATCGACGGCAGCCCCGGGTACGCAGGAATCGGCTGGTACTGGTAGCCGCTGATCTTCACTTCGACGACGTTGATCGCGCCCGTGGCCGTGCCGCTTGCCGCGTTGTTGTTCGAATCGTAGGTCGGCAGGTTCGCGAACTGCGACGGATCGGACGCGTCGCCACAGCCGGTCGTGTGCTGGGCGTCGCAGATCGTGACCATCGACGTCGTGAGTCCGGGCACCAGCTCGGTGCCCGACGTGCCGCACGTCGTGCTGCCGTAGACGACCAGGCACTGCGCCTGCGACACCGGATACGCGCTGTCGGTCGGCAACCAGACCGACAGGTAGCGCGCCGCGTCGCGGGTCGCCTTGGTCAGCGTCTCGTACTGGTAGATCGCGCGGCCGAACTCGGCCACGCCGGTCGCCAGCATGATCATCGGCATCAGCACGAGCGCGAACTCGACGGCGACGGCGCCTCGGGTGCGCGAACGACGAATCGACAGCTTCTTCATGATCGTCTCTCCGCTATTGAACGAGCATCGGAACCTGGGTTCCCGACGCGCTGCCGCTGCCCGGCAAGCCGTGCGTCGCGCACGGGCTGTTGCCGGAGACCGACGAACCGAGGTATTCGAGGTGCGCCACGACGGCGCCGCTGCCGGCGCTGAACGGGAGCGGATCGAGCATCAGCACGCAATCCCATTGCGTGACGTGCACCTTGCCGCTGTTGCCGGACAGCGTCGAGCAGTCGCCCTCCGGCGCGAGCGCGACGCGGCGATCGCCGCCGAACGTCTGGTAGTTGCTCGCCGTCGCCGTGCCGTTGGTGGCGATTCCGCTGCCCGACGGCGGCGCACCGTCGCCCTGGTAAGACTTGAAGCCCGCGCGGTCGGCCACGAACTGCGTGTACGCGTCACCCTTGATGCCCGCCGTTCCGGGCGGCCCGTAGTCCGGCCCGACATACGCGTAGCCGGTGAAGTCGGGCTGGCCGCTCGAACCGTTCGCACCGTTCGTATAGATGCCGAAGCGCGTGTTCCAGGCCCGCTGCGATGCCGACTTCATGCCCGCGGTGCTCAGGTCCGGCGGGCTCGTGATGTTGCAGGTATTGCCCGACAGCTCGCTCGCGAGCGTCGTCTCGTTCGTCGAGCCGTCGAGCGCCGCCCAGCCGAAATTGCCAGGCCCGTAGGTCGACGACGAACCGGACGGCGACGAGATCCAGTCGCCGACCTTGTAGGCCGGATCGGACGGGCCGCGGCACACGAACACGGGAATCGCGCAGGTCGTCTGCCCGCCGCCGACGGTCGCGATCGCGCTCGCCGACACTTCCGCCGCATTCGCGAGCTTCGTGCCCGGCAGCACGTTCAGCACCTCGATGAACCAGTGCGCGATGTTGCTCAGCGTCGCGGTGCACTGCACGTACTTGATGCTCGCCGGATTCGTGACCGCGTTCTTCGCCAGGAACGGGTTGGTCAGCGAATCGCTGAACGTGACGTTCGCATTCGTCGACATCTGCACCGACTTCTTCTGGAAAAACACGAAATTCAGGTGGCCGGCGGCGATACCGTCGGCCTCGGCCACCGACAGGCTGATCGCCGACGTCAGGTCGCGCGCAGCCGACAGCGCGCAGGCATCGGCGCTGTTCTGCAGTTCGCTGCGCGTGACGTACAGCTTGCCGAGATCCAGCGCGAGCCCGACGAACCCGATCATCACCGCCAGCGAGAGGCCGACGATGATCGCGACGGCACCGCGCTGGCGGTGCAGGCTGCGACGCGTGACTTTCGGATAGCGGGCTGCGCGGTTCATGGCGTTCTCCCTGAGCGTGCTGTCGTTACTGCGTGGCCTTGCCGATGCCGATCACGAACGCATTGGCGGGCGGCTGGATCTGCTTGAACGACTTGTCATAGTTGTCGAGCGCGGCCGCGGCGGCGCTGCCGTCGACCCCCGATGCCGACGCCGGATGTTCTCCGGCATGCGGATCGATGATCTGGGCGTGCATCACGGTGCGGACCGAATCGCCGAAGCGGCTGTCCCACACCGGGGTCGACGACATGCAGCCGGCAAGCGCGAACGCGAGCGGGACGGCGAGCGCCGCGCGGCGCACGAATACGAGGTAGGCGGATTTCATGAGCTTCCCCTTGGAGGGCTTCAACGATCGGTGGACTGGGGTGCCGCGCCGGCGCGCGCAATCTGCGCGTTGGGCGCCGCCGCGGTCCGGTGCTTCGAGCGCGCCGTCGGCTGGGCCGACATATCGGGGCCGGCGGCCGCGAGGCGTGCGGCGGCGGCTTCGATGCGCGCGACGCGGGCCGCGGTAGCCGGGTCGGGCTCCGGCGGGGCGGCCGCGACCGGCGCCTTCGGCGGCTCGGCCGGCACCGGCGGCTGCACGTCGGCGTCCTGCGGCGCACGCGGCGCGGGCAGCGCGGCCGGCGCGACCGGTGCTTCCGATTGGGGCGCCGGAGCAGGCGCCGGCGCCTGGGCCGGGGTCTGCGGGGCGGCTGCGCCGTTCGCGGGTTGCATCGGCTGGGCGCCTGCCTTGCGCACGCCGCCGCGGCCTTCCATGTTGCCGGTCGCATACACGTCGACTTCGTTCGGCTTCGAGAAGCTGTCGGTCGGCAAGGCAACATCCGCGGTCTGCAGCGGCTTCACCAGGTGCGGCGTGATCAGGAAGATCAGCTCGGTGCGATCCTGCTGGAACGACGTGCTGCGGAACAGCGCGCCGAGCACCGGCACTTCTCCGACCCCCGGGATCGCCTTCAGCGCACCGGACGCGTTGTCCTTGATCAGCCCGCCGATCGCGAACGATTCGCCGTCGCTCATCTGCACCGTCGTCGATGCGCGCCGCGTCGTGATCAGCGGCAGGATCGACGTGCCGCCGATGTTGGACGCGCTCAGCGTGACGCCCGTCTGCGACAGCTCCGACACTTCCGGCGCAACCTTCAGGCTGATCCGGCCGTTCGCCAGCACCGTCGGCGTGAACTTCAGCGCGACGCCGAATTCCTCTTCCTGCAGCGTGATCGACGAGACGCCGTTGCTGCCGCTCTGCGGGATCGGGATGAAGATCTTGCCGCCCGCGAGGAACGTCGCTTCCTGGCCGCTGATCGTCACGAGATTCGGCTCCGCGAGGATCTTGACGAGGTTGTCGGTGTTCTGCGTATCGATCGCGACCCTGAACGGCTTGTTGTTCGCCTTGTTGAAGATGGCGCCGCTCGCGACACCGGCGAGCAGGTTGCTGACGAGCGCGCCGCTCCACGAACCAAAGCCGCCCTGGATGTTGAATGCGCTGCCCATCTGGTTGATCAGCGTCTTCGACACCTCGGCCACCTTCACCTCGAGCATCACCTGCTGCGGCGACGTGACGTTCAGCATGTTGAGCACGCCGCCGCCCTGCTTGCCGCCGCCCGCCGCATCGCCCGCGCTGTCGCCGTACGCATGGGCGATCTGCACGGCCTGCTGCGCGGCCTGCGAGCTCGACACGGTGCCGGCCAGCACGATCGTGCCGGCCGCGGTCGACACGTGGATGTCGCGCTCGTTCGGCATCAGTTGCAGCAGCGACGCCTGCAGGCCGCCGGCGTCCGCGCCGACCGCGACGTCGATCACGCGGCATGCGCCGCTGCGGCCCTGCACGATCATGTTGGTCGTGCCGACCGCAAGCCCGAGGATGTACAGCGTCTGCGGCGACACCATCGTTGCCTGCGCAACGGCCGGATTGCCGATCGTCCGGTTGCGCACCGGCTCCGGCATCGGCACCAGCAGCGACTTGCCGAGCGGCACGCTGACGCTGGTCGATTCGCGCACCGGGCCGACGCAGTTCGGCCCGCGCAGCGGCCCCGCCGACGCGGCGGGCGCGGCGGCCGGCACCGGCGCCATGCTGATCGTCATCTGCATCGGCCCCTTGCCGACCGCGGCCGGCGCGCTGGCGCCGCCCTTCGTCAGCACCGCCGACTCGATGCCTTCCTGCGCGAGTGCGCCATACACGGTCAGCCATCCCGAACAGAGGATCGCGGCCATCATCGTGCCCCGTGCGACGCGTGTGCGCAGTGGGCCGGTACCTGTGCGTTGCGGTTTGATCTTCATTTCGTCTGATCCCCCGAGAGACCGGCGCCGTGCCGGTTATCGACTTCCAAGGCCGCCGCGCGTTGCCGGCGGCCGGTTTGTTTGTCTGGCTGGTTTGATCTGCTTCAGAAACATTCGACGCTGCCCTTCACGCCGGTCAGCACGCCGACGCAATCGCGCCGCACTTCCGGCGCCGCATGCGACGCGACGTGTATGCGGACCGGCCGCGCATGGACGGGCGCCGGCGGCGCTTCCGGTGCGGGTTCCTTGCCGAGCAGCGTCATCTTCGTCGCGCCGTCGGTGTTCAGCGTCTTCTGGTCGACCTGGTTGCGCAGCACGAGCGACAGCGTGCCGACGCTGCGCGCGAGGTCGAGCCGTTCGGCCTGGTCGGGCGTGACTTCCAGCGTCACCGCGTTGACCACCTTCGGCGCCGTGTCGTCACGGCTGACCTGCTGCGCGACGGCGAGCACGAGGATGTGCTCGAGCACGATCTTGGAGATGCTCTGCCCGTCGGTCTTGCCCTGCTGCGCCTGCGTGTTGACGATCACGTCGACGTAGTTGCCCGGCAGCGCGAAGCCCGCGACGCCGACCACGTCGTTCACGCGCACCGTGATCGCACGGCTGCCGTCGGCGATCACCGCGGACAGCCCGCCCTTCGTGCCGACCGGCGCGAGCTTCGACTCGATCACCGGTTCGCCGCGCGACAGGCTGGTGCGTACGACGCGCCCTTCGAGCGCCTTCGTATCGGCGAACGCGCCGGTCGGCACGCTGCCCGACGGCCAGCTCACCATGTGGATCTGGTTCGGCCCGAGCGGCTCGCCCAGGTTCAGGTCGGTGGTGGCCACCGCGACGGACGTGACCGAGCTCGTGGATGTCTGCATCAGCCAGTGGGAGGCGAATACGACCGCGGCAAGACCCGCGATCATCGCGACGACCAGCATCATGACCGCTCGACTGTTTTTCATGGCAATGCTCCTCGACGAATCGTGAAAGAAACCGCTCAACCGGTGATGAACGTACGGCCGCCGCGCTCGATGGGCGGCGGATGGCTGCCGTCCCGTTCAGGCGCCGCGCCGAAGTAACTCGCCCACGCGTCGTACAGCGCGTCGTGCGTCACCTCGGGCGGATCGCCGCGGTAACGCGCGCCGGCGGCCACGAGGCGCAGCAGGTCCGCCGGAAAGCACGCGAGAAACGCCTTGCCGGTCGGCAGATGCAGCCGATGCAGCAGGAAGTCGAACGCATCGCTCGCCGACACGAGCCCGAACGATGCGCAGGCCGCGTCGTACACCGCGCGGTAGTCGTCGATCGACATCGCGCCGACGTGCAGCTTCGAGCCGAGGCGGCGCATGAACGCGTCATCGCAGAACTGCTCCGGCGCCAGGTTGCTCGAGAACACCGGCCACACGTCGAACGGCAGCACGAAGCGGTTGCCGGATTCGAGCGTCATGAAATCGACACCGCGATCGAGCGGACGCAGCCAGCGATTGAGCAGGTCGCGCGGCTCGACGCGCTGGCGGCCCAGATCGTCGACGACGTACATGCCCATGTTCGCCTTCATGTGCGGCGGCGCCTGGTAGAAGCCGGCCGCTTCGTCGCGACGCAGGTCGAGCTCGTCGAGCGTCAGCTCGCCGCCCGACATCACGACCGGCCGGCGACACAGGCGCCAGCGGCGATCGACCGACTGGCCGCCGGCCTGGACTTCCGCGTCGACATGCACGAGCGGGTCGTAGACCTGGATTACTTCGCCGGCCGCGCAGATCGCGTGCGGCACTGGCACGCGGCCGTGCATCAGCGCGCCGAGCCGCTCGGCGAGAAAGGTCTTGCCGCTGCCGGCCGGGCCGTAGATCAGCAGCGGCCGGCCCGCGTTCAGCGCGGCGGCCGCCGCATCGAGCACCGCCGTGTCGATCACGACGCCTTCGAACGCCGCCCACACGTCGCTCTGGCCGATGTGCAGCTTGCGCACCGAATGCGCGGCCACGCTCGCGAGATATGCGTCGAGTGTCACCGGCGCGGGCCCGCTGTAGCCGCTGCGCTCCCGTTCCTCGAGCGCGAGCACGCGGCCCGCATCGGTCAGGCGGAACGTCACGTCGAGATCGGTCGCGCCGCGATGGGTCAGCTCGACGAGATGCTCGCGCACCAGGAACGCAAAGACGTCGTCGAGCACCGCGAGCGGCAGGCAGTGTCGCTCGACCAGGTCGCCGTATGACGGGCGGCCGAGCACCAGCGTCGACTTCAGCACGAGGCCGCCGACGAACGCCATGCTCAGCCCGGTTTCCGCGAGCGAGCGCGGCGCCGACGGCAGCTGCGCGCCCAGCTTCGTATGGACCTCCCGCGACGGCGGCGGATCGGGCAGGCGTGCCACCTGCGCGTCGCGTCTCGGTTCGGTGTGGTTCGTGTTCATGATCGTTGCTTCCTCGTTGCGTTCTCGTTGCGGATCCGCCGCGCTATGCGCACGACGCGAACAGCATGCCCAGCGTGCCGGCCGCGATCGCCACGCCGTACGGCAGCGTGCCGACCGAGGCTATCTCGACGGGGCCGTCGTCGGCCTCGGCGCGCGCCGCCGGCGAGCGCCGCACGATCAGCGTGCGCACGTTCGCCCACATCTGGCGCATCCGCCCGCGCAGCAGCGCGTAGGCGATGGCGCCGATCCCGCCGGCCAGGAACGTGGCCAGCACGATGTAAAACGTCATTTCCGCACCGACCCATGCGCCGATCGCGAGCATCAGCTTCACGTCGCCCGCCGCCATCCCGCGCAACAGGTAGAACGGCAGCAGCAGGCCGAAGCCGGTTGCAGCGCCGGCGAGCCATCCGAGCACGCCCGCCGGCGCGCCGTGCAGCAGGCACTGGGCGACCAGCGCGCCGGCCAGGCCGAGCAACACGAGACGGTTCGGAATGCGACGGGTCGCGATGTCCGTGCTGGCAGCGGCGACCGCGAGCAGCGTCACGCACAACGGAACCGGATAAGGCAGCGCAACGGGAAGCATGGCGAACCTCGCGAATCGAATCGGTTGATCAGGAAACCATGGACAACGCGGTGGTCACGGCGGTGCTCACGGCAGCCGTCACGGCCGCGGCGATCACCTCGTACGCATCGCCGAGCGAGCCCTTCAGCGTGACGACACTGCCCAGTACCGCGATGGCGAACATCGATGCGAGCAATGCATATTCGATCGACGTCACACCCTGTTCGTCGGCGATCCAGCGACGTGCGACACGCGTGATGGCTTGCATGATGGTCTCCGGTTTCCGGTTGACGGAATCGCCGGGGACGGCTCGAACGCTGCACCAGCCGAGCCGTCCGCGGCATGGTGCATCAGATGCCTGCCACCGCCGAATCGAGGTCGGCCGCGATCGTGCTGAACACGGTCTTGAGGTCCTTCCCGATGGTCGACAGCGCGGCGATGATGCCGATCGCAATCAGGGCGGCAATCAGGCCGTATTCGATGGCCGTCACGCCGTCTTCGTCGCGAATGAAACGGCCGGCTTGTTGAATGAACTTGGACATGGTGATCTCCTTGCGTGGTAACTTTCAAAACCCTCGCGCACCGGCTGGTCGGATGACCGTGCATCGATACGTCGAGGTATGTCGTTGATGCCGTGTGGCGCCGCCGAACGATTCGAACGATTCGGACGAACCGTTCGTCGTACCGTCCGTCAGAGGCCTGCTACCGCCGAGTCCAGATCCGCTGCGATCGTGCTGAACACGGTCTTCAGATCCGTACCGACCGTCGCCAGCGCGGCGACGATGCCGATCGCGATCAGCGCGGCGATCAGGCCATATTCGATGGCCGTCACGCCGTCCTGATCCTGGACGAACCACGCGATCTTTTCGATGATTCTTGACATGAGCACTCTCCTTTCGGACTGCTATGAAATACCCTTCGTCGGTCAGGACGTCGGGGGTGGGCACCACCGGCACTACTCGAAAATTCGGAAGCGCAACGCTCAGCTGCGGGGACGGGTTGGCATATCCCTGTCCGTGCGAACGGGTATCAGTGAAACGGAGCGCGAGAGACGCGTGTACGGTTCGACCGGCCGGATGAACCGGGCAGGTCGATCGACCGGAACGGCACGACGGCCGTTCGACGCAGGGAATCCAGTTGAACGGGAGATGAACTCCCGGCAAAGCCGCAATGTGTCTTTAACGCGGCTTGCGATCCGCGATGTGCTGTGGTCTTTCATTTTTATTCCCCATGTACTGCCATGCCGCTTTCTTATCGCCCGGAAGCTATCGGGTCTGGTTGGTCGTTCGACGACGGTTCCCGCGGTTGATCGAGCTGGAGCTGCGTGTTCCCCGACGCGCGCCGGACCGTCTTTTCCGCAGGTGATTCGCGAGCCGGTTCGTCTGCCTGTTGCCTGAACCGCCCGGTCGTCACGCCGTCGACTGCCGTGCCAACGCTTACGCAAAGAGCAGGCCATCCCGGGCGGAATCGAGGCGCACCAAGGGTTCCGGCGATCCGCACGCCCCCCCGCCAAACGCCCGGCTGCCGAAATGTTTCAACTTTGATATACGCGGTTCGGGTGCACACGGTCGGCATGAAACCCCGTCGCCGCGCTGCACAAAGGATCCAAAAAATTTTCTCGGGATTTTCCCGAACGCGGCGAGCCGCTCGTGCGTCGCGGGTTCGGCGGCATGCACAGCCGGCAAAAATCGCGGAATGTTTCAGGCCAGAAACACGAATCCCCGCCGCGGCGTTTTCTCATACCAGAAATGGCGGTTTTCACCCGAATCGCTGAACACATTCAATGCCGGCCGGCCGTGCGTGGTTTGCATCACGCGTTTTTTTCTTCAACAATGAATTCACCGGACAACGCCATTTCAGAGCGATCGATCCGCAGGCACGACAACATCAAACGGCTGCGACAGACCACGCGGCCAAACGACAGACGGGGCATCATGCACACAGCCAATCGTGGTGAAACGCGGGTTCGCGCCAGACGCTGTGCTCAATGGCTGACGGCCGACCGGATCATTCCGTACAGCTGCATCATGCTGATGCTCTTCGCTGCGCTGCTGATCGTCTGGGGTGTCGTGACCGACGGCTTCACGTCGAATGCCACCGCCCGCCCCGGCACCGACTTCTCGGTCTTCTGGACCGCATCGCATCTCGTGTTGCAAGGCCATGCCGCGGCGGCCTACGACACCACGTCATTCCTGCAGGCCGAGTTCGCGCACTTCGGTGCGTATCTGCAAAACCGGCCGCTTCCCTGGCTCTATCCGCCGACGATGCTGCTGTTCATCGCGCCGGTTGCCCTCGTGCCTTTCCTGCCCGCTTACTTCCTCTTTTTCGCGGGCAGTCTTTTATGCTACGCGTTCGCCGTCTCGCGGTTGTCGGGGCTGCGCGCGCATCTACCCGTGCCGCGTGCCGCGGCGCTCGTCGTCGTCGCGTATTCGGCGGTGTGCATGTCCGCGCTGTTCGGGCAGAACAGCATCCTGACCGCCGGCCTCGCCGCACTCGCGCTGCATCTGCTCGGCAAGCGCCCGGTCGTGGCGGGCGTGCTGATCGGGTTGCTCGCGATCAAGCCGCAACTCGCCGTCGTGTTCCCGTTCGTGCTGATCGCGACGCGTGCGTGGCGCACCTTCGCGGCGGCGGCGCTCAGCGCGACGCTGTTCGCGGCGGCCGGCGTCGCACTGGCCGGCCCCGCCGCGCTGCACGGGTTGAGTCATGCGATGTCGACGGTACGCGAGCAGCATTTCATGCTCGCGTCGTACTGGCTCGCGTCGCCGACGCCGTTCGCCGCGTTGCGGCTCGCGGGCGCGCCGGTGGCGGCCGCGCTGGCCGCGCAGGCGGCGGTCGCGCTCGTCGCACTCGCCGCGGCCGTCGACGTATGGCGCCGCACGCGCGACATGCGGTTGCGCGGCGCGGTGCTGGCGGTCGCCACGCTGCTGACGACGCCGTACCTGTGGAACTACGAACTGACGTGGCTCGGCATCGCGCTCTTCTGCCTGATCGCGTACGGTCTCGACGAAGGCTGGCTGCCCGGCGACCAGGGCATCCTCGTGCTGGCGTGGCTGCTGCCGATCTTCGAAATGCTGAACCGGCTGATGAAGCTGCCGCAGATCGGGCCGGTCGTGCTGCTCGCGGTGCTGTTCGTCGTCGTGCGCCGCACGACGCTCGCGTCCCGGAGCGCACGATGAAAACGCCGTCGTTCGCCCGCCACGCACACCCGGCCGCCGACCTGCATCCGGAACTCCCGATCGCCGGTCCGCGCCGCTATCCGCACTGGCTCAATCGCGATCGCGTGCGCCTCTATGCGGCCGCCGTGCTGCTGACGGAACTGCTGTTCATCGTCATTTACCTGATCCGCCTGCACCTGTCGCACGACGGCGCGCTGGAGCCGCTGTCGCAGGATTTCTCGCCGGTCTGGAGCGCCGCATGGCTCGCCGCGCACGGGCACGGCGCCGACGCGTGGCATTACTCCACGCTGTTCGCGGTGCAAAAGCTCGCGATCCCGACGATGACGCTCGCGGACGGCACGCTGCCGTGGCTCTATCCGCCGACGATGCTGCTGCTCGTGCTGCCGCTCGGCTGGCTGCCGTACACGCTGGCGATCGTGCTGTGGCTCGGCATCGGAATCGCGCTGTTCGCGGCGGCGATCCGCGCGACCGTGCAGCGCGATGCCGCATGGCTGTGCGCACTTGCGTTCCCCGGCGCGTTCCTCACGGTGATCGTCGGGCAGACGAGCCTCTTCACCGCGACGCTCGCCGCTGTCGGCCTGCTCGCGCTAAATCGCCGCCCCGTCTGCGCCGGAATCTGTTTCGGGTTGCTGACGATGAAGCCGCAGCTCGCGGTGCTGTTCCCGCTCGCGCTGCTGTGTGCCGGCCAATGGCGCGCGCTGGCCGCATGGGCCGCGACGATCGCCGTCAGCGCCCTGCTCGCGACGCTCGCGTTCGGCGTCGGCCCGTGGATCGCGTTCATGCACTTGATCGCCCACGTCTACACAATCGTCGGCACCGGTCACGCGAAGCTCGCGCGCATGCCGACCGTGTTCGCGCTCGCAACGATGGCAGGCTGGCCCGTGTTCGTCGCGCGCGGCCTTCAGCTGCTGTCGGCGGCGGGCGCGGCGCTCGCCGTCGTCTACGCGTGGCGCGGCGCCTGTTCGTACGCGCTGCGCGCCGCGACCCTCGCGTGCGCCTGCCTGCTCGTCAGCCCCTATCTGTACGACTACGACCTGACGTGGTACGGCATCGTGATCGCGTGGTACGCACGCTATGCGTGGACGCACGGCTGGCGGCACTTCGATCGCGAATGGCTGATGCTGCTGTGGCCGATGCCGCTCGCGGGTCTCGCGATCGTGCCGCACCTGTCGTTCCAGTTCATGCCGCTCGTGACGCTCGCGTCGCTTGCGCTGCTCGTCAGCCGGATCGCCCAGGAAAGACGCGACGTGCCGTCGATGCCCGACGCGCGCGACACCTCGACCGAGACCGGGTTCACCCACCCGCTCCGACAGCACCACCGCCCGGCGCACGGCATGCGCCGCACCGACCGCCCGACGCTCGGCGCCCACCGGTAAAGCGACATCACAAGGGGAATCATCATGCGGGAATCCATCTACACGCCGCTCGTCTCGCTGGTCGTGCCGTTCTACAACGAAGGCGAAGCCGTCGAGCGCTTCTTCGACGTCGTGATTCCGTTGCTGACCGCGATCGACGCGATCCGCTTCGAGATCGTCTGCGTGAACGACGGCAGCCGCGACGACACGCTGGAACGCCTGGTCCGGATCGGCGCCGCCGAGCGGCGCGTGCGCGTGATCGACCTGACCCGCAACTTCGGCAAGGAAGCCGCGCTGACGGCCGGCCTCGACGAAGCGGCCGGCGACGCGGTGATCCCGCTCGACGCCGACCTGCAGGATCCGCCGAGCCTGATCCCGGTGCTGATCGAACACTGGCGCGACGGCGCGGAGGTCGTCGCGGCCAAGCGCAGCAACCGCGCGTGCGATTCGTTCGCGAAGCGCACCGCCGCCGCGATCTACTATCGCGTGCACAACCTGCTGTCGGACGTGAAGCTGCCGGAAAACGTCGGCGATTTCCGGCTGATGGACCGCAAGGTCGTGAACGCGCTGCGCAACCTGCCCGAGCGGCACCGCTTCATGAAGGGGCTGTTCGCGTGGGTCGGCTACAAGACCGTGATCGTCGAGTACCAGCGCGATCCGCGCAGCGCCGGGCACTCGAAATTCTCCGGCTGGAAGCTGTGGAATTTCGCGCTGGAAGGCATCACCAGCTTCAGCACCGTACCGCTGCGCAGCTGGACCTACATCGGCCTCGGCATCGCGGCGCTCGCGTTCCTGTACGGCAGTTTCATCATCTTCCGCACGCTGCTGTTCGGCAATCCGGTGCTCGGCTACGCGTCGCTGATCTCGGTCACGCTGTTCATCGGCGGCATCGAGCTGATCGGGATCGGCGTCGTCGGCGAATACGTCGGGCGGATCTACGACGAATCGAAGCAACGGCCCGTCTACCTGATCCGCCGCCGCTACCAGGCGCACGGCAAGGTGATCGAACTGCCGGTCGCGCGCGACGCACGCCGCCAGCCCGCCCGCCGGCGCGTGCAGCCGGCCCGGCCGCGTATCGGCGCGCGCTGACGCGCGGGCGCCATGATCGGCCTGCTCCAGGCCGAGCGCACGCGGCTCGTGCGCTTCGGCATGTCCGGGCTCTGCTCGACCGCGATCCACACGCTGGTCGCGACCGCGCTGTTCGCGCTGCTCGATGCGACGCCGGTCGCCGCGAACGCGGTTGCGTTCCTCTGCGCCACCGCGTTCTCGTATCTGGCGAATACGCTGTGGAGTTTCTCGTCGACGGTGCGCACCCGTAACGCGACGCGCTTTCTCGCGGTCACGCTCGCCGGCTTCGTCGAAACGATGCTCATCGCGCGCGCCGCCGAGGCGCTGGATGCGTCGCGCGCGATGGGCGTCGTCGCGATCGCGCTGCTGATCCCGCCCACGACGTTCGTGCTGCACCGGCTCTGGACGTACCGGTAAGCGGCCCGTTTCCCGTCCCCGCCAATAATCGGCCAATCAATTAACAGATTCAATGTCGTGATATTTATGTCACGCATCGATTCGGTTGATTCAGATTTTAAAATTAACCCGATAAATCATTTTATCGACCTGTTTACATTTACAGCTTCCATATTTAACCAAACGGGATAATCTGCATTTGCCGTCGTTGCTGCATGTGTCGATACCGGCGAAAAGCCTTGCAGCACAAGGCGATGGCGACTGCACGAAGCAATTCGCGCAACGATGAGTCCCATTACTTCAAACGGGAGCTTCTATGTCACGCGTTACCGATGTGCTCGTCTCGTTCGATACCGAAACCATTCTCAAAAAATATCCGAATCCCAGCAAGAATCCGGCCGCGCCGACGCTGATCGACTGGCGCTACGTCTATATGGTGACCAACCAGGACAACGTCATTTCCGGGCAGGCCGGCGGCGAGCTCGACCTGAAAGCGCAGGTCGGCGACCTGATCCGCTGGCGCGAAACGAGCCTGTCGCTGGGCTTCGAAAACCAGGTGGTGTTCTACAAGTTCATCGGCAACGTCGGCAACGACCTGATCTCGACGCCGACGCCGCGGGTCGCGGAAGCGTCGATCCCGGTGCCGAACACGAGCAAACCCGAAGTGCCGACGTGCCAGAAGGTCGCGAACTACTACTGGTCGTCGGAATGCCTGAAGGTCGGCCGGGTGACCTACCACTTCCAGTTCCAGATCATCGATCGCAACTGCCAGAGCCAGGGCTGCTTCTCGTGGGATCCGTTCATCTCGATCCATAACTGATCGCTGCACGCGGGCGGGCGCGCGACGGCCGCCCGTGCCGCTCTCTTGTTGCGGAGGACGTGCTCATGTCTGGTGTTCGTTGCGATGTACTCGCGATCGTCGACGCCATCACGCTGTTGTCGGCCTACCCCGATGCGAGCCGGGATGCCGACGCGCCGACCGTGATCGACGGCAGGCACATCTACGTGTTGAGTCCCGGCGACGCCGGGCAGGTCGGCCACAACGACAACCGGTTCTTCGCCGGCCTGCAACCGGGCGATCAGCTTCATCTGCGCGAAACCGCGCTGGCGCTGCGTGCGGAGGCGACCGTGCTGTTCGTCCGGTTCACGCTGAAGGACGCCGGCATCGTCGCGCCGATCGAAGCGGAAATCCGCGACGCCGCCACGGCGGTGCCGGACGGCGACGACCTGCTGCATCCGTCGTGCCGGCCCATGAAGGACCATTTCTGGCGCAGCGAGGTGCTGGCCCCGGGCGCCACCACGTGCAAGGCCGATTTCGCGGTGCTCGATCGCGACGGCGCCGTATCGGGCTACTTCCGCTGGGAAACGACGATCGAGATCGCCTCCAGCCGGCCGGACACGAAACCACCCGGCGTCAAACCGTAGCCGGATCGCGACGGCCATTTCACGCTGCCGTCGCATACCGACTTCAACGCGATCGGCGCGGAGGACGGCGCCGACAACGACTACGACGACGCTCACGTGATCCTGCAGAGGCGATCACATGAGCGTCGCCGCGTGCCGGATTCAGGTGCGCGGCAGCCCCGGCGGATTGGTCTGCGACCGGTCGATCGCCTCGGCATCGAGCCGCCAGTGATCGAGCGCCTTCCGGTAGCTGCCGTTCGCGATCAGCGCATTGATCGCGATGGTCAGCGGATCGGCGAGGCCGCTGCCCTTGCGGGTCGTGATCGCGATATCCGCGGTGCGCGGCCAGCCGCCGCTGACGGTGCCGATCAGCTTCGCATCGCCGCGCAGCGACGCCTGGTACGCGAGCATCGAATTCACGCTGAAGATCGTGTCGACCCGGCCCGATTGCAGCGCGACCCAGCGCTCGGCCGCATCCGCGTAATACTGGATCTCGACCGGCGCGAGGCCGCGCGCGACGTTCTGCCGGTTCCATTCGAGCAGGATCTTTTCCTGGTTCGTGCCCGAATCGGTCACGACGCGCAGCCCGGCGACATCCTTCGGCTCGCGGATCGCGGCAAGCTTGCTGTTGGTCTTCACGTAGAAGCCGAGCTGGTCCTTCCGGTAGGTCGAGAAGTCGAACTTCTCCTTGCGCTGCTCGGTGACCGTCACGTTCGAGATCACCGCGTCGACCTTGCCGGACTGCAGCGCGAGTGGCCAGTCGGCCCATGCGAGCGGCACGATCTTCAGCTTGCGGCCGATGCTGTCGGCGATCAGTTGCGCGAGATCGGGATCGAAGCCGACCACCGTGCGTGCGTCGGTCGCATAGGTGCTGAGCGGCGGCAGGTTCGGCGCGATGCCGATCGTCAGCGTGTTCGCTTCGGCAAACCGGAAGCCGGCCGGCAGCGCCTGCTCGACCGCCGGGTTCACGGCGCCGCGCTGCCGGGCCGGCTGCTCGGGGCTCAGGTCGAACGACGCGGCGTGCGCGGCGACGATGCTCCCGGCGATCAGCGCGATGGCCAGCATGCGGACGATTTGCGTAGCGGGAAAGGCGGTTCTTCTCATGTCTTGTGGAGTCCTGTTTTTATTCGAGGATGCTTGAAGCGAGCGCGGGCAGCGGGCCGGCAACGTTCGGCGCCGGTCGCTGCCCCGCCGGGTCGGTCACGCAGGCGTCGCTTCGAGTTCGACCGCGGCCGCATGCTGCGGCACGGGTTGCACGACGGACGACGGCTGCCTCGCCTGCGCCGACTCGCCCGCATACAGCGCCTTCGGGTCGAACACGCGCGCCTGCAGCGGCGTGAACGCACGGAAGTTCCACAGGCTGCGCGCGACGAACACGCGCTGCACCCAGCGGAACGCGCGGTCGTTCTCGTCGTACTGCGGATCGAAGCGGTCGCGCGAATGCAGCGTGAAGTGGTTGTTGATCAGCACCAGCTTGCCCGGCGACACCTGCACGCCGAACGACACCTCGCGCACCGCGCGATACAGGTTGGCCAGCGCTTCCTGCGCGCGCGTGTTGACCGCCAGCACCATGTCCGGATAGAACGCGACCGTCACGCGCGGCGCATCGATCGGCCCCGACAGCACCGCGCTCAGGTCGGTGTTGTCGCGCGGCGTGGGCGCCGCGCCACGCCACCGGTACGGCACACGGATGATGTAGTGCTCGCCGTAGAGTTGCGCAATATCGTCCGGCGACAACAGTTGCAGCGCGCGGCGCGCATCGGCGAGCCGCGTGTACGGGCCGCCGCCGACCTCGCTGCGCACGCCGAGCAGCAGCAGCACGAACGGCGACGTGTCGCCTTCCGGCATGTGGGCCTGCGCGGCGTTCTCGATATGGAAGTCGAGCTCGACCTCGGAGCCGAGGCCCGTATAGTCGCGCGCAGTCGCCTTGTGCGGCGTCAGGTTGTTCACCAGCTCGCGGCCTTCGTGCGCGATCGAGTACGGCTCGCCGGCCAGCGTGCTCAACGCGACCAGCACGTTCTCGCTCAGCACGCCGGCCTTGAACGAGCGGCCGGTTTCCTCGAACCGCGGGCTGCCCTGCACGTCGTCGTCGATCGGCAGGTTGTCGATCTCGATCGAGCCGTGCGCGTCCGCGGTCGGCGCCTTCGCCCGATCGAACGCGTCGACGATCCGGTCGGGAAACGCGTTGTAGGCCAGCTTGCGGACTGCGCTGATATAGCCTGCGCCGCCGGCCGGGTCGTAATCCAGCGCGCCGAGCGTGTTGCGGATATGAGCGGATTCTGCTGCCGTCAAAGCGATGCGTGCATCTGCGAGATAGGTCATAGGTCTCTCGTATAAAGATCTGGTTCGAAGAGCGGCGTGGCATCACCGCCGCGCTCCGCCGTCCTCGGGGCGAAGCGCTCGACAAGACTAGGAGACCGTCATTGCATTGCGAAATGATATTAATTCGATTGCTAACAAAAATTATCGATATAAGTTCAGCAATGCGGCCGGAACCGGTTCACGTCGTTTGCGCCGTCCTTAACACGAATACTTGTTAAAAAATCGCTGCTTATTATTTGTACTCGCTAACGGGTCGATGCTAGTTTTCTGTCGGATTCGACGACGCGGCCGGCGCCCGATGGGCAACTGGCCTCCCTCATCCCCCATACGGAAACCTGCCCGATGAATCGATACCGCCTGCCGCACCACACGCCCCGCACGCCCCGCACGTCCCATACGCGCCGGGAGCCGCGATGAGCGACCGTGCTCCGGCGCTCGACCGCGTCAATCACGTCGACCGCGCGCCGACCGCCGCCGCGGATTCGCCGCGCACGTCGCTGCGCGCCATCTTCCCGACCGTCGCGGCCGCGAGCCTCGGCTTCGCGATCGTCCAGCTCGACGTGACCGTCGTCAACGTCGCGATTCCGAGCCTCGGCCAGGCGTTCGGATCGAGCGTCCACGCGCTGCAGTGGATCGTCGATGCGTACACGCTGTCGTTCGCCGCGCTGCTGCTGACGTCCGGCACGCTGGCCGACCGCTTCGGCAGCCGCCGGCTGTTCGCGTACGGCCTTGCGCTGTTCCTGCTCGCGTCGCTCGGCTGCGCGCTCGCGCCGTCGCTGGCGGCGCTGGTCGCCGCGCGCATCGCGCAAGGCGTCGGCGCCGCGATGATCCTGCCCACGTCGCTCGCGCTCATCACGCATGCCTGCGCCAGCGATGCCGCCGCACGCGTGAAAGCCGTCGCGTGGTGGAGCGCGACGGGCGGCGCGATCAGCGCGGCCGGGCCGACGCTCGGCGGCCTGCTGATCGATTCGCTCGGCTGGCGCGCGATCTTCTTCATCAACCTGCCGATCTGCGCGCTCGGGCTGTGGCTCACGCTGCGCCACGTGCAGGATTCGGCCGCCGCGCGTACGCGGCTGTTCGATCCGGCCGGCCAGATCGTCGCGGTGCTCGCGCTCGGGTTGCTGACGGGCGGCATCATCCGGGCCGGCGCGCGCGGAATCGGCGACCCGTATGCGGCCGGCGCACTGATCGCATCGGTCGCGCTCGGCGCGTGGTTCATCGCGATCGAACGGCGCGTGGCCGCGCCGATGCTGCAGCTCGCGTTCTTCCGGATCGCCCGCGTGCCGGGCGTGCTCGCGATCGGCGCGGTCACGAATGCGGCGTTCTACGGGCTGATTTTCTCGCTCAGCCTCTATTTCCAGAACGCGCGCGGCTTCACGGCGACCGAATCGGGGCTCGCGCTCGCGCCGCTCACGATCATCATGCTCGCCAACCTCGCGAGCGCGCGGCTCGCGGTCCGCTACGGGTTTCGCGCGACCGTCATCGTCGGCCTCGCCGTGTCGCTCGCCGGGTACGTGTGGCTGTGGCAGACGCTCGCCGCGCACACGCCGTACGCGCTGCTGGCGCCGGGTCTCGCGGCGATGGCGGTCGGCGGCGGCATCGCGATTCCCGCGCTGACGTCGACGATGCTCGGCAGCGTCGAGGCCGGCCGCTCGGCCACCGCGTCCGCGATCCTCAATACCGCGCGCCAGGTGGGCGCCGCGATCGGCGTCGCGGCGCTCGGCGCACTGGTCGCCGGCCAGGGCGCGGCCATCGTAGCCGGCGCGTCGCGCGCGTTCGCCGTCGCGGCCGTGCTCGTCGCGATCTGTGTCGTGCTGGCCGTGCGCTGGCCCGGCGGCGCAGCCGATACCGGCACGCGGGCCTGAACACGCAGCCGCCCGACATCCTTCAACCGATCCCCCATCCGAGCGAGGAATCCATGCAGCATCGCTTCATCGATACCGTCCTGATCGTCGACGGCGCGTCGACCGCCGCCTACCTGGCCCCCGCGTTTCGCGCATACGGCATCCGTTGCGTGCACGTGATCAGCGACCCCGATCTGCCGGAAATCTACCGGAACCAGTTCGTGCCGTCCGACTACATTCGGCAGGTCCAGCATCGCGGCGACATCGACGCGACGCTCGCACAGCTGAGCGACCTGCGGATCGGTGCGGTGCTGCACGGCCTCGACGCGGCGCTCGAGCTCGCCGACACGCTGGCCGAGCGGCTCGACGTGCCGTCTCGCAACCCGCTCGCGACCTCCGCCGCGCGACGCGACAAGTTCGCGATGAACGAGCGCATTCGCCAGGCCGGGCTGCGCGCACCGGCGCACTTCCACAGCACGTCGGTCGATGCAGCGCTCGACTGGGCGCGCGCGCACGGCACGTTGCCGCTCGTGGTGAAGCCGGCGCGCAGCGCGGGCGTGGCCGGCGTGAAGATCTGCCGGACGCTCGCGCAAGTCGAGGCCGCCGCGCGCGACGTGCTGGCCACCCGTTCGCTGTACAACCAGCCGAACGACGACATCGTGATCCAGAGCTATTCCGAGGGGCAGGAATACATCGTCGATTCGGTGTCGTTCGAGGGCCGCCATCGCGTGGTCAGCCTGTGGGAAGTGCATCGCGACCGCACCCACGCGCCGCGGCTCGACAAGATGCTGGTGCTGAATCACGCCGACCCGCGCTACGCGCCGCTGCTCGACTACGCGGCCGACGTGCTCGACGCGCTCGATGTGCGCTTCGGGCCGACCCACCTGGAGCTGTTCGATACGGCCGACGGCCCGACGATCGTCGAACTAAACGCGCGGCTGCACGGCAGCCTCGATCCGCGGCTGACGAGCGCGGTCAGCGGCGAGAATCACGTGTCGGCCACCGTCGAAGCCGTGCTGCATCCGGAGCGGCTGTTCGGTGACGTCACCGCGCCGACGGATTTTCGCGGGTACTGCGGGCACGTGCTGCTGCTGTCGTCGCGCGACGGCGTGCTGCGGCAGGATTTCACGTGGCAGGCGATCCAGGCGCTGCCGTCGTTCGTCGGACTCAAGCAGTGGATCAAGGTCGGCGACACGCTGCGCGTGACCACCGACCTGCAGACGGCGCTCGGCACGGTCGGCCTGTACAGCCCGACCTTCGAGCGACTGCTCGAGGATTGCCGGCGGATTCGTGAAATCGAGGCCGATTTCTTCGCGGACGAAGGTGCGGTCGCGCCGGCCTAGGACCGCGGCATTCTTGTATCAGCGCGCGAGCAGCGCACCCGCCTGCCGGCCAAGCACCGCGCGCAACGCGTCGAGCTCGGGCAGCGCAGGCGCTTCGTCGGGCGTGACGAGGTAGGTCGTCACGCTGTCGAGATCGTCGAACGCATGCGTGCGCAGCTCCTTGCGCGCCACGTGTTCGGTCGTGATCCGCTTCGGCAGGATCGCGACGCCCATCCCGGCCGCGACGCAGCCGAGGATCGCGCCGAACGTGCCGAACGACGACACCGATTCGATCGCGACGCCGCGCGCCTTCAGCCAGTGCTCCGCGACCGCGCGATACGGGCAGCCGTCGTGAAACGCGAGCAAGCGCACCGTGTTGTCGGCCAGCAGTTGCCGGCGCGTGACGGTCGCCGCGCTCACCAGCACCATGTCTTCCGCGAACGCGGGCTCGTAACGCAGTCCGGGCCTCACGACCGCACGGGCGGTGAGCGCCGCGTCGATCCGGCCGCGCAACAGCGCGTCGGCCAGATCCGGCTCGCTGCCGATCTGCACCGCGAGGCCGAGCGCCGGATCGCGCTCCTTCAGCGCGGCGGCCAACGCCGGCAGCCGCGTCGCGGCCGTGCTTTCCATCGAACCGAGCCGGAAGCTGCGCGCCACCGGCGTTTCGCGCACCACCTGCGTCGCTTCGTCGACGAGGCGCAGGATACGGTCGCAATACGGAATCAGCCGGCGCCCGGCATCGTTCAGCACCAGCCGCTTGCCGTGCCGGTCGAACAGCGGCGCGTCGAGCGACTCTTCGAGCTGACGCAGCCGCGCCGTGACGTTCGATTGCGTGCAGCCGAGCCGTTCGGCCGCGCGCAACGCGCTGCCTTCCTGCACGACGGCCCGGAAAGTTTCGAGCAGAGGGATGTTCATATCATTTTCTCTTGTTACCGATTCAGTTTATATCATTTTACTTCGCCCATCATCGGGATTAGCCTAGCGGGTATTCCATGCCGGCCGACCCCTTACAAGGAATCCGCATGCCATCCGCTGCCAGCTTCGGCTTCACCCTCGTTCGCCGCCGGCCCGAGGTTCGCCCATGCGCGCACTGATCGCCGCGCTGGTGCGGCGCGGCCCGACCGTGCTCGCGTGCGGCGTCGGCCTCGGGCTGCTGGCGCCGCCGCTCGCGGATCTCGCGCGGCCGCTGATGCCCGTTACCGTGTTCCTGTTCGTGCTCGGCACGCTGCTGCGCGTCGAGCCGAGCGCCGTGCGCGCGGTGGCGCGGCAGCCTGCCGTGTCGCTGCTGCTGCCCGCCGTGACGATGATCGCGTGCCCGGTCGCGCTCGGCATCGCCGCACGGCTCGCCGGCCTGCCGTACGACTGGGTCGTGGCGCTGGTGATCGCGTACTGCGCGCCGCCGTCGAGCGGCACGTCGACGATCGCGCGGATGCTGTCGCTCGACGCCAGTGTCGCGCTCGTCGCGACCCTCGCGTCGATGGTGTTCGTGCCGCTGACCGCGCCGCTGCTGACGGCCTGGTTCAGCCACGACGGCCACGACGCGGCGGTGTCGATCTCGCCGTCGAGCCTCGCGCTGCGGCTCGCGTTGCTGATCGGCAGCGCCGAGGGTGTCGCGCTGCTCGTGCGGCGCTTTGCCGGCGCGCGGCTCGCGCGCCATGCGACGCCGATCGACGCGATCGTCGTCGTCGCGCTGCTGATCTTCGCGCTCGGCACGATGGCCGGCATGCAGCAGTCGATCATCGACGCACCGCACCGCGCGCTGACCGCGATCGCCCTCGCGTTCGCCGTCAACGCCAGTTTCCAGATCGTCGCGTACGGGCTCACGCCCGGCGACGTCCGCACGCGCCTGAACGTCGCGCTGATCGTCGCCAATCGCAACGTCGGGCTGATGTGGGCCGCGCTCGGGCTGTCCGCGACGCCGACCATGGCGCTCGTGTTCGCGTGCGCGCAGTTGCCGATCTATACGCTGCCGCGCGTCGTCCAGCATCTGCTGCCGCGCCTCGAAGCGCAGCGCCTGCGCAGGCGCGCACGTTAGGGCCTGTTCACGCTAATAACGGGCTTGCGAACGTGCCTTTGCGCCCGCAGGGCAAGAAGAGAGGAGGCGCAATAGCCGTAGCTATTGCAACGACGAACGACGCCGCCATGCGGGCGCAAAGGCACGTTCCCCTGTTTGGAAAAATGCATTCGTGGGGCTGGCCCCCAGAAGGGCCGATCGCCGCGTCATGCTCCTCGCGAATACGTCGAGTATTCGCTTCGTCGCAATCCTTGCGCTCGGCCCTTCTGGGGGCCAGCGCAAGCCCGTTATTAGCGTGAACAGGCCCTAACCGGCTTCCCTCTTCCGCCCTCGGTCAAGGATTCCTCATGAAGCGACTCATCGTGATCGGCGCACGCGCCACCGGCAGCAGCGTCGCGCTGGTGCGCGCCGCCCTCGCACGCCAGGCGGCCGTGACCGTCATCACCGCGCCCGGCCATCGTCTCGACGGCGTGTTTCCCGACGGCGTCGAGACGGTCAACCTCGCGCCCGACGCCGGCCAACTCGCCGGCTGGCTGCGCGCGCGCTTTCCGGACGAACTCGACACGCTACGCGTGACGACCGCGCACGACACCTATGCGCGCACCGCCGCGTGGGTCGCCGATGCGCTCGGGCTGCCGGGCCCCGATGCGCGGCACGTCGCGCACGCGGTGTCGAAGTCGAACCAGAAGGCGCTGCTCGCCGCGCACGGGATCCCGGCTGCCCAGTTCGTCGCCGGCACGCTGGCCGCGCCGGCGGCGCTCGCGGCCGCGGCTGCCCCGTTGCGATTTCCGGTCGTCGTCAAGCCGTCGGAAGGCTCCGCGAGCGACGGCGTGCGCCGCTGCGAGGACATCGCCGCCGTGCGCGCGCAGCTCGATGCGCTCGCTGCCGTGCAGGCCGATGCACCGTCGCTGGCGACCGAACGCGTCGTCATCGAGGAATTCCTGGACGGCAGCGAATACTGCGTCGAGTATTTCGACGGCCGCTACGTCGGCGCGCTGCGCAAGCTGAAGCGGCATGGCGCCGGTTTTCTCGAACGCGGGTATACGTCGGAACTCGATCTCGACGCCGACACGCTGCGCGCGCTGATCGACGTCGGCACGCGTGCGACGGCCGCCGCCGGGCTCACGTGGGGGCCCGTGCATCTCGACTGCATCGTGCACGACGGCGTGCCGCACGTGATCGAGCTGAATCCGCGCATCGCAGGCAGCTTCATCTGCGACATCGTGCGCGACGGCTACGGCTTCAACGTGGTCGAAGCGTTGCTCGACAAGCTCGACGGAAGGACGGTGACGATTCCCGAACTGTTCGAGCCGCACGCGTATGCGCGCGCCGAATTCCTGCTCGACAGCGATCCGGGTGCGTGGCGTTTCGCGCAGGCCGGCGAGATCGATGACGGAGCGGTCAGGATCAGCTACGGGCCGCAGGTGCTGCCCGATCGCGAACGGCGCGCGTTTCTTTATGTGCGGATCAAGGTGCCGGCAGTGCACGGTTCGGCGGATAACGCGGGTTCGGCGGTTGAGCGCGGTAAGTCGAAATCAACTATCGAGTCAGCCTGACTTCAGGTAAGCGCGGTTTGCTTGCGTCGGCGGAAGGCGTCCCGCGCCAGAAGAAAAACACGAGCGCGCCTGCGATCGCCTGAGCACCGACGACGAATGCGACGCAGCCCACCCACCCCCAGCGACTCCATGCGGGAACGGGCAGGACCGACCCGAGACTTCCGCCAAAGTAATAGAAGGACAGGTAGATGCCGATCGCCGTCGATCTTGCACCCGGTGCCGCCCGCGAGATGAACGCATTGGCCGACGCCTGCTCGACGAATACCGCGGTTGAACTGAGCGCGAGACCGGTCAGGATCATGATGACGCTGTTCGACAGCGTCAGCAATGCACCGACAATGGCGAGCCCGGCCGCCGCGAGCGCCAGATCGCGCGGGCCGCGTTTCGCCGCGACGCGGCCCGCGAGCGGCGTGACGACGACCGCGACGAGAAATACCGCATAGATCGCGCCGATCTCGACCGTATTGAAGCGAAATGGCGCACGGGCGAGTCGCAGTCCGACGAAGGTGAACGTCGCCACCTGCGATGCGAGCACGCACGCCCCGACCAGAAACGACGCGAGCAGCGGGCCGCGCGTCAAGAGCTTCCAGCGCGGCGTCGATGCGCCATCCGCGTCCGGACGCGCGGCGCCGGACGCCGGCAGGCACGCGTGGATCGCGAGGCCCGTCGCGAGACACTGGAACGCGATGCAATCGAGTGCGTGACGCCAGCCGAACCCGGACGTCAGGACGTTGGTCACGAAGCGTCCGGCGAATCCGCCGAGTGTCGTGCCGGCGACGAAGAGCGCACTGACCTCCGTCGCCTCGTCGTGGCTGAAGATCTCGCCGATGCAGGCGATCGAGATCGCAAAGATGAACGGCATCAGCACGCCCGCGGCAAAACGGGCAGCGAGGAACGATGCAAAGCTCGCCGCGTGCGCAGACCAGAGGACGGGGAGCGCACACGCCACGGCGGCGCACGAAATGACCGTCCGGCGATCGAAGCGGGCGGCCAGCGCACCGACGAACGGCGCGATAATGGCGACCGCCAACGTGGTGGCGCTGATGCCTTGGCCCGCTTGCTCGGCGCTCACGTTGAAGGCCGCGGCGAGTTCGTGCAGGATGCCCTGCGTCGAATAAAGATTGAGAAAAGCCGCGAAGCCGCACAGGAAAAATGCGAATCGAATGGTTCTGTTGCCCACGGGTGATGCCCTCTCTGGTTTGCGTGACAGTCTGACGAGGGGGCGACACGCGTGCCAATACTGTTTTCGTGGCTATTGATACCGAAAAGACAAAAATGCTCGACCTACGCCGCCTCCGCTATTTCGTGACCGTCGCCGATGAATTGCACTTCGGACGCGCGGCGTTGCGTTTGCGTATCGCCCAACCGCCGTTGACGCGCCATATCGCCGCGCTGGAAACCGACCTCGGGATCCGGCTGTTCGAACGATCGACACGCGCGGTCCAGCTCACGCCGGCAGGCGCGCTGTTTCTCGAACACGCGAGGAGCGTCATTCAGGCAGTCGGCGAGGCGGAGGCAACGGCGCGCAAGATGGCGCAAGGGATGGTCGGTCGCGTCGTGATCGGCTATGCGAGCTCCATTCCGATGTCCGACGCGTTTTCGGACATCATCCGCAATGTGAGCCGGAGCATGCCGGAAGTCGAGTTGGCGTTTCGGGAAGTATCGACCGCCAGTCAACGCCAGCAGATCGCCGACGGCACGATGGACGTTGGATTCGGTTGGTCGGCGGCAAAGACGTCGGGGCCGAGCATCGGGTCCTCCCTCGTCGTCTCGCGGGTGCCGCTCGTCGCCGCGGTTCCCGCCCAGAGCCAATATGCGGGTAAGGCGACGATCGAGTTCTCCGAACTCGTCGAGGAGAGCTTCGTCACGTTCCCGGCGGGTTACGGTTCCGCGCTGAACGCGGCGCTCGAGGATCTGTGCGCGCATGAAGGCGTTACGCTGCGGATCGGACCTACCGCATCGCAGATCACGACGCTGGTGTCGCTGGTGGCAGCGGAACGCGGTGTCGCCATCGTGCCCAGCTTCGCGTCGACGTTGCAACGCTCGGGCGTCGCTTACGTGCCGCTGGCGAGGCCGCATGTTCTCGAGTTGGTCGTCACGTGGTCCGAACCGTTCTCGTCACCCTGCGTCGAGCAATTCATCGAGTTCGCCAGGTCGATCGCACCGGGCTAGGCTTCCAGGCCCTTCTGTACGCACCACGATAACGGCAGCGTCAGTAGCAGAACCGCTGCCAGCGCGAGCAGCGCGGTCGGGACGCCCGCAATGTCCTCGCCCTGTCCTTTGAAGGCAATCGGGGAACCCCGGCAACAAAACCGACGCCAGATCTATCCGCGCGCCGCCCACCCAGGCGTGCTGCGCCGGCGGCGCATTCAATGCAACGGCGACCACGCCTCCGGCAAGCCGATCGTCGACGTCGCCCTTTCGATCTGCTCCGGACCGCCTGCCGGAGGCCAAAGACCCTCCGCATAGTGCCGCTTTCTCAACGCCATGCGTTCTTCCAGACTCGAGAATCCCCAAATGTGCGTGATGCGCGGCGGTCCATCGAGCGCGTACATGTTGCAAACGAGATGCGACGTATAGGCTTTGGCCGGCCCCACTGCACGTTCCCACGCGGAAATGGTCGGCGCAATACCGCCGGCTTTCAGCCAGTAGCGGCGAATCTCATAGAAGTCGCCAAACGCCGTCGGTTCGATGTCGGGTAGAAAAGGAAAAAGCGCATAGCTTTCCATGGTCAATCGAACGGACGCGCTTTCAATTCCGAAAGGTCGCTCGGCGCGCAATGCCCGATTGCGTTCACGCTGCAATTCATCCATCGTCGCGAAGCCACGCAGCACGACAATCCGCGATAGCTCACCAATTTCCGTGCGCCATGCGCCAAGCAGCCTCCCTTGCGCGTCGGCATCCGATACCCAGCGATGCGCGCGGCGGGACACCCTATCCTGGTCCAGAAGCGGACACGACAACGTCGTGAGTTCATACAGCATGTCTGCCCTCCTTTCGCTCGTCTATCGCAATCTATTTCCAAACGGGTGGCGGATAAACGCGCCGCACCTTGAAACAGAATCCAGTACCATTGCGCAATGGATCTCCTCAAGGCGATGGCCGTATTCGTCCGCATCGTGGAAACGGGCAGCCTGACGGCGGCGGCGCAAGCATCCAATCTGTCGCCGACCATGGTCGGCAACTACCTGCAAGCTTTGGAAAATCGACTGGGCGCGGTCCTCATTCACCGCACGACCCGTAAGCAGAAAGTCAGCGCGTTCGGCCAGGCTTACTACGAGCGATGCGTCGAAGTCCTCGGCCTGGTCGACGACACGGAACAGCTTGCGCTCGATCACCGCAAGCAGCCACGCGGGCGTTTGCGCGTGACGGCGCCTGTCGTATTTACGAACGAGTGCCTGATTCCCGCGCTCGCGGACTATTACCAGCGCTACCCCGAGGTCAAGCTCGATATCGTCGCAACCGACTCGCTCGCCGATCTGTTCGATGAAGGTTTCGAGGCAGCCATTCGCATCGGCGCGCTCGCCAACCCGGATGTGGTGGCGCGTCCGCTGGCGCCATATCGGCTGGTGCTGTGTGCGTCGCCCGCTTACGTTCACGAACATGGCGCGCCGACTACGCCGCACGCGCTTGGCGAGCATCAATGCCTGACGTATGCGTATCCGCCCCGATCGGAATGGCACGCGGCGCAATCTCAATGGATGCTCGAAGGTCCGGATGGGCCGATCAGCATCTCCGTGGACGGCAGACTGAAAATCGACAGTGCGGATGCGTTGCGCCGGGCGGCATTGAGAGGACTGGGTATCGCGATGCTTCCTTCCATGTTGATACGCGAGGACATTCGCGACGCGCGCCTCATCGAGATCATGCCGGACTTTGCCGCCCCCGAACGGTCGATGAATCTGCTTTATCTGCAAGAGAGGCAGAAATCACCGAAGCTGCGTAGCTTTACTGAATTTGTGGTCGACCGGTTCGGCGCCGAAACGGCCTACCGGATGTGATGCGGTTGCCGTTCTGTTCAAAGCCGGGCGCTTTTGCGAAATCACGAAACTGGAGTTGCCGACCTCGATCAAGCACGACCTTGCCGCGCAGATCGTCT
Organism: Burkholderia sp. BCC0397; assembly: GCF_902832865.1. NCBI lineage: Bacteria > Pseudomonadati > Pseudomonadota > Betaproteobacteria > Burkholderiales > Burkholderiaceae > Burkholderia > Burkholderia sp. BCC0397. The sequence goes on from NZ_CADFDL010000002.1 coordinate 157,509, forward strand.
ATCGATGATCACCTTGCAATCGCGGCCAGGCCCCGCAGTCGATGCATCCAACAAGCCACGAGGCCTCTGGCCTCCATCGCGAACGCCGAAGCCGCACGTCAGTGCGAATTACCGAACAGTCGAATCACGACGCCGCGCAGCCACCGGTTGCCGGCCTCGTGGTGATAGCGCGCATGCCAATGCTGCCGCACCGCAAACCCGTCGACCGGGATCGGGCATGCATGAACCGCCAGATCGCCGGCCTGGGCCAGTGTCTCGCCGATATGACGCGGTAGCGTCGTGATCAGGTCGGTCGTCTGGACGATCGCCCCCAAACCGAGAAAACCCGGCAATTCCAGCACCACGTCTCGCTCGATGCGCGCCTGCCGCAGCGCCTGTTCGAGCAGTTGCGCTCCGGTTCCCGCCGTAATGGCGACATGTCCTTCCGACCGATACTGCTTTATCCCGAGCCGGCCGCGAATCCTCGGGTGATGCCGATTCACCAGACAAATCCAGTCCTGGTCATACAGCTTCTGCTGGTAAATCCCGCCGCCGAGCCATGGCACGTAGCCGATCGCGAGATCGGCTTCGCCGGATTCGAGCGCCCGCTCCGTATTGCCGTCGATCCGTGCGGCTTCCAGCCGAACGCCCGGCGCCTGCGCCCGGACATGGGCCAGTAGCCGCGGCAGCAGCGTGACGTGGCTCGCGTCGGTCATGCAGATGCGAAAGCGCCGCTGGGCGGTCGCGGGATCGAACGCGATCTCCCACGCCGTGAAGCGCCGCAGCGATTCGAGGATTTCCCGGCATGGCCCGATCAGCGCGTCGGCTTGCGGTGTCGGCGCCATGCCGCCGGGCGTGCGGATGAAGAGCGGATCGTGCAGGTATTCCCGCAAGTGCCCGAGCCAGATGCTGACCGTCGGCTGGCTCTGGCCGAGTTGCTCGGCGACGCGCGTGACGCTGCGCACGTCGTACAGGAGATCGAATAGCTGAAGCAGCTTCAGGTCGGGCAGATCGGCGGGCATCGTCGCATTATTGTCCATGGCAATGACGCCATTGTATCCATTGAATTGTCGATATGAGCGGCGACTCCTATCGTGAGGCCATACGTCAAGGAGACACCATTGAAAATTGCAATTCTGGGTGCGGGCGCACTGGGCTGTGCGATCGGCGCCACCCTCACCGAAGGCGGTCACGAGACCTGGTTGATCGACCGCTCGCCCGCGCACGTCGATGCGATGCGCCGCGACGGCCTGCGGGTCGATGACGCCCGCGGCTCCCGGCAGGTACGCGTCCACGCGACGACGCAGGCTGCCGAAGTCGGCGCGGCCGACCTGGTGGTGGTGCTGGTCAAGTCGTTCCACACCGACGCGGCCATCCGCGGCGCCCAATCGCTGGTGGGGCCCGATACCGTCGTGCTGTCGCTGCAGAACGGCCTCGGGCACGAGGACATCCTGAGCGATGCCGTCGGCCGCGAGCGCGTACTCGCGGGCAAGACCTACGTCGGCGGCGTGCTGCGCGGGCCGGGCCATATCGAATCCGGCGTGATCGGCAAGGCCACCTACATCGGCGAACTCGACGGCCGCATCACGCCGCGTGTCCAGGCGATCGCCGCCGCATTCGATACCGCCGGCCTCGCGACGACGATCAGCGACAACATCGTCGGCACGATGTGGGACAAGCTGCTGGTGAATGTCGCAACGGGCGCGCTGACCGGCCTCACCGGCCTCACCTACGGGCAGCTCTACGACGAGCCGCTGCTGAAGGCGACGTCGCTCGCGGCAGTCGCCGAAGCGATCGCGGCGGCACAGGCCGCCGGCGTCAAGCTGTCGATGACCGATCCCGAACAGGCGTGGACGCTCGCCGCCGAAGGGCTGCCGGCGGCCTTCAAGACCTCGATGCTGCAAAGCCTGGAGAAAGGCTCGATCACCGAGATCGACTTCATCAACGGGTCGGTCGTGCGCTGCGGGCAGCGCTACGGCGTGCCGACCCCCGTCAACGCCACGCTCGTCGCCTGCATCAAGGGGCTGGAGCGCGCGATGGCCGATCGCCAACGCGAGGAGGCTGCCGCATGAGTGCCACGAAAGCCTATCTCGAACACGTTGCGATCTGGGTGAAGGACATCCGCTGGCACATCCGTTTCTTCGAGGACGTGCTCGGCATGACGCTGCGCGAAGTGGACGGCACGCTCGACGCACCGCGGCAGTACTGGACGCTCGGCGGCCTGCAGTTCATCCACGCGCCGGAACACGATGGCCCGGAAGGCCGGCTCGCCCATCTCGGCGTGATGTGCGAAGACCTGGAGGCCGCGCTGGCCGCCGCGCAGCGATTCGACGTGACGGAGATGCCGCAGGGGCGCAACTGGATTCGCCTGCCCGACGGGCTCGCCGTCGAACTGATCCAGGCCCGGCCGGCTTCCTGCGTCGCGCAGGCGCTGGCGATCAACCCGCGCGCGGAGGCATGACCATGACGATCGTCGAGAAATACTGGGACGACGCCCGCGAGGGCGACACGTGCACGAGCCCGACCTACCTCGTGACCAAGGAGCGCATTCTCGCGTATGCCGACCTCACCGGCGACCATACGCCCGTTCACGTGGACGAGGAATACGCGAACGCCAGCCATTTCGGCTGCCTCGTCGCGCACGGGCTGTTCGGCCTGTCCGTTGCCGACGGCCTGAAGACCCAGAGCGACTATCGCTTCCTGCCGGGCATGTCGCTCGGCTGGACCTGGGATTTCCTGCTGCCGATCAAGGTCGGCGACGTGCTGCACGTGACGTTCCGCGTCGGTTCGATGCGGGCCAGCAAGAGCCGCCCGGACTGGGGCATCGTCGTGCTGCCGTCGGAGCTGATCAATCAGGACGGCGAAGTCGTTCAACGCGGCGAACATCGCCTGATGGTACCGCGCCGCCCGGAGGCACTGTGATGCAGGCTCGTCCCCTCGAAGGCATTCGCGTCGTCGACTACAGCCACTTCCTTGCCGGCCCGTATGTCGGGCGCTGTCTCGCGGCGCTCGGCGCCGAAGTCATCAAGGTCGAGCGTCCCGGCGCCGGCGACGCCGGGCGCCAGCACGCGACCGTGCTCGACGACCAGCAAAGCGGCTACTTCCTGCAGCTCAACATGGGCAAGCGCGGCGTGAGCGTCAACATGAAGGACGCGCGCGGCAAGGCGTTCATGCAGCGGCTGTGCGACTCCGCCGACGTCTTCATCGAGAACTACCGGCCGGGCGCGCTGGACAAGCTCGGGCTCGGCTATGCCGAACTGTCGGCGCGCAATCCGGGCCTCGTCTACTGCTCGATTTCGGCGTACGGGCACACCGGTCCCGACGCACATCGCGCAGGCTTCGGGCTGATCGCCGAAGCCAAGAGCGGGATCATGCAGATGGTCGGCACGCCCGGCGAGCGGCCGCCGCTGCTGCGCATTTCGCTCGGCGACATGTACACCGGCATTCATGCGGTCGCGGCGATCAACGCCGCGCTGCTGGGGCGCGTGAAGAGCGGCCGCGGGCAACACGTCGACATGGCGCTGTACGACACGCTGGTGTCGATGCACGAATATGCTGTGCAGTGCTACACGCTACAGGGCGTGCTGCCCGAGCAGACCGGACACGACATGCCGACTTCGACGCTCTATGGCGTGTTCCGTGCCGCGGACGGCGATCTCGTGATCGCCGCGCAGGTCGACGACGCGTGGAAGCGCTTCGCAGAACTGATCGCGGCGCACGGCGGGCCGGCGGGTTTCGGCGCCGACCCGCGGTTTCACGACAGCACCGGGCGCAACGCGCACCGCGTGGAGATTCTGTCGGTGGTCGAGCCATGGGTGGCCGCGCGTTCCGTCGCGTCGGTACTGGCACTGCTGGACGGCATCGACGTTCCGTGCGCGAAGGTGCAGCGCATCGACGAAGTGTTGAACGATCCGCAGATCCAGGCCAGAGGCATGGTCGTCGAGCAACAGCATCCGCGCTACGGGACGCTGCGCCTGCCCAACCTGCCGTTCCGGTTTTCCGATTGCGATACGACGATTCGCGACGTCGCGCCCGATCTCGGGCAGCACAACGCGGAAGTCGCGCGCTCCCTCGGGTTCGATGCGGCCGAAATCGACGCGATGCAGGCCGACGGCGTCCTCTATTCAAAAGCGAGCTAACGATGACCGACCAATACGCGGTGATCGGCAATCCGATCGGGCACACGAAATCCCCGCTGATTCACGGCCTCTTCGCGCAAGCGACGGGGCAGGACCTCCGCTATACGGCGATCGAGGGACCGCTCGAGCCGGCAGGCGCCTTTGCTGTCGCGGTTCGCGCGTTTTTCGAGGGCGGCGGCAAGGGCATCAACGTCACCGCGCCGTTCAAGCTCGACGCGTTCGCGATGTCGGACGAACGCAGCGAGCGTGCGCAGCTTGCGGGCGCGGCCAACGCGCTCAAGTTCGACGGCGGCCGCATCCTGGCGGACAACTTCGACGGAATCGGGCTGGTTCGCGATATCGAAGCGAACCTCAATCTTCCGATGGCCGGCAAGCGTGTGCTGGTGCTCGGTGCGGGCGGCGCGGCACGCGGCGCGCTGTTGCCTTTCCTCGAAGCCGGCCCGGCGGAGCTCGTGATCGCGAATCGCGACGTCGACAAGGCGCGCGCCCTGGCCGCGCAGGTCGCCGGGCGCGGCCCGCTCGTGGCCACCAGCTACGCGGACCTCGCGCGAATGGGACGTTTCGACCTGGTCGTCAATGCGACGTCGGCCAGCCTGACCGGCGACCTGCCGCCTGTCCCGCCGAGCGTGTTCAGTCCGACGGGAACCGCCTACGAACTCGCCTATGGCAAGCGTCTCACGCCGTTTCTCCGGCTCGCGAAAAACGCGGGCGTGCACGGCATCGCGGACGGCGTCGGCATGCTGGTCGAGCAGGCGGCCGAGGCGTTCGCATGGTGGCGCGGCGTGCGCCCCGCAACCAGTGCGGTGATCGATCGGCTGGCCGTGCCGTTTGACTGAACACGCGATGGGGATCGGCATGCAGGCGATCCCGATGCGCCACGGCATCGATCGCGACAGGGTCGGCAGGCGTGATCCGGTAGACTCGGCGCGTCCATACGAACGACCTGCGGCGAGCGGCCTTGGCATTGCCGCTGCCTTCACCCCACGCCCGATACCGTGCCGAAAACCGTCATGCCGGACACCACGCGACCCGCTCGCCTGAACTTCGCGCTCATGCTGCCGCTGCTGCTGGCGGCCCAGCCGGTGGCGACCGACAGTTACCTGCCGGCGCTGCCTGAAATCGCCGCAACGCTGGGCTCCGCCAGCGTCAGCCTCACGGTTTTCGCATTGATATTCGGTATCGGACAATTGCCGATGGGCAGTCTTTCCGACCGATTCGGCCGCCGTCCCGTCTTGCTGACCGGCCTTGCGCTCTATGCGCTGACCGCATTGGCGGCGGCGCTCGCGTCAACCGCCGCGCTGCTGGTGGCCGCGCGTGCGATGCAGGGCTTTGCAATGGCCGCGATACTGGTATGCGCCCGTGCGGCGGTGCGCGACCGGTATTCGGCGGGCGACGGCCCGTACGTGATGGCGCGCGGTTTCATGGGAATGGGGATGATGGCGTTCGTTGCCCCGATTCTCGGTGCGTATGTCACGCAGCACGCCGGCTGGCGATGGGTACTCGCGGGGATGAGCCTGTATGCGTTCGGCTTGCTCGTCATGTGCTGGTACGGCTTCGAGGAAAGCGCCGCGGAAATCGCGCCGAGCCGAGGCTCGAGCCGGGACGTGCGCGAGATACTCGGCAATGCCACGTTCAGGGTCTGGACGCTGCTGGCCGCCTCGACGTACACCGGCATGTTCTGTTTTCTGCTGCTTTCTCCGACGATCTACATCCGGCAGCTCGGCATCTCGCCCCAGCGATACGGCTGGATACCGGCGAGCGGTACGCTCGTCTATGTCCTGAGTACCTACGGCTGCCGCCAGTTGCTGCGACGTCAAAGCATGCTGCGAACGGTGCGGCAAGGCGCGACGCTGAGCCTTTCAGGCGCGTTGATCCAGGCATTGGGATGTGCGCTGCTTCCCGGCAGCATCTGGCCGCTGCTCGTCGGGCATGGCGTGTATTGCCTCGGCCACGGAATTCATCAGCCTTGCGGGCAGGCAGGGGCGGTCAGCGGCCTGCCTCACCTTGCCGGCCGCGCAGTATCCTGGTCCGGCTTCATCATGATGTTCTGCGCTTTCGGCGTGGGACAGACGGCGGCGGTTTTCACCGATCCGCGCTATCAGTCGGGCGCGTGGCCGATGGTGGTGCCGATGCTCGTCGTCGGCCTCACGCTGGTCACGATCGCGTTTGCGTGGTTGCCGAAAATCAGCGATGCGGTTTTGGTCGCGGCAACGGTTCCGGCACGCGCGGTGGATGTTCGATGAGTTGCAGCGGGTAGTCGGCGGACGAAGACGGCATGGGTGCCGGTGCATCTCTTGTGGCCGCGAAACGGACTGGCCGGACGTGACGCTCGACAAGAACGCTGCGATCATCGGCGCATCCATCCGGTGATGCAGCAGTACCTGCACCCTGTCCGACAGGCGTAGCGCGCAAACCTGCGCACACACCTATGCTCGCGCTTTTCGGGATCGGCAGATATCGACCCGTTGCCGTCATTCGCGCCTCCACCGCTGCGACGACCGCTTCCAAGGCGCAATGGCCATTGAGCGACCTCGCCAGCTGCCGCCATTGAAAGGCGTCGAGGACGCCGGTGTGCTGGAGCTGGTAGAAATGCCGCTCTACTTCGTTATCCTCGGGAACGCGAGTCTTCCTATCGAAATCAGCCCAATTGCACCAAGAATTCCAGAGACCCAGCCTAATATAGATAGCCCATGGACAATTCGTTCGAATCCAGCTGGATCGACCGAGCGGACGGATTGAATTATTCGACCTTTAACTAAAGCGCTGGCGACACCGGTTTCGATGGACCTGCGCACGACAAATGCCATGAGAACGGCATTGAAAATCATAAAGATCGAAATTATGGACAATGTCCACGGGACGTTTTTTTGTGTCACATGCACCCCCTTCCTTAATCAATCTCTTTTTAAAATTCCTGTCTCTTAATGAAAAATGCGCGGCAGAACCAGCAGTAGGAGTATCCCGCTGATCATGAATAAAGACCAGTGATACGGGCGCAGACGCCGGAATGACATGGCAACGGCCTCGTCCGTCCTGCAAATCCGATTTGCAATGTAACTTGCCGTGAAGACGAACGTTGAAAAAACGGGGACGAGTGCGAATTCTTTGAACAACAAGGACGCCAATGTTCCTGCCATTCCAAAAGCTTGGCTTCCACAAATCCCGGCAATCAATGCGACCCTATTTGTTTTCATTACCTGCTCCATCGGATTTCAATCGTCAAGGAACGGGCGCGCGCTGCGTTCGCATGGCAACCGGGTATGACGCATGCCGACCCGAATCAGCCACTCGCATGTCTTGAAAGACGACACTCGCTGAGCCGGTTGTCACCGATGCCCGGCGTAGGGCCGAGCGTCAAAAACCTGACTCAATCCGGTGCCAACGCGAATTCGATTTTCACGCGACCGCCCTCGATTGACATGTACTGTTTTTCAAGCGGACGGGGTTTTGCGATACAAAAGAGTTCCTTCACGTGAGTCCGAGAATTCTCTCTGCGATGGCAAACCCAAGCGCCGTCCGTGTCGCTCAGACCTACAGGTCCCCATGGGGTTATCTCTCTATGAGCTATTCCGACGACTCCACTATGGACGATTGGATGACCAGAGTCTTCTGGCAAAAATTCGGAGTGGCCAATTCCCATCGGTTGCCAGTTGCACCGACCAGGCAAATAGCGATCAAGAAAGAAGCGTACGGTAAAGTCGCTTTGGCCCGCCGGTAGCCGAACCGAATCATAGACCCCTTGCCCGACGTCCAGAGCACCCACGAGGCGTGCAAATGTGGTCTGCGTCATGCATTCGTCGCGCGTCGTGGCATATAACGAGTCGAGCCAAAGTTCGATGCGTGGATCCTTGTGTATTTGGATGTCCAGGATTTTTTGGGGAGACGGGTTGATCTCCGGTCGGTCGGAGTAACGGTTTTGAGCACCCTCTGTATGTTCGCGGAACCGCACGAGGTCTGGCTGTGCCTGCGCGACAAGCGTGTATCCGACAAAACAAACCACTGCGCTCGCCATCGCAACAAGTCGTCGACGGAGCATCATTTTTCCCCGTATGTATGTTCAATCGGGTGATCGTTTTCTCACATTCCGGGCAGCAACAATAACAGGGAGAGACGTGGAGGCACATCAAATTGTCAACGAAATTGCTTCGTAGATCGAATGTCCCCTCCTGGCCGAATGGCGCCGGACGTGGTCGCCACCATCCTGCTACCGCCCTTCGAATCCGAATGGATTGACTTCCGGCGTTGATAGACTTGTGGACGCACAATATCGGGACAAGAGTGGCGGAGCCCGAAGTCTAGGTTCGATCGCGTGGCGCGACTATCCGGAATCTGCGGCAAATGTGTGCTTAATTGTGATCGATTGTTCCCGATTGTCGTGCGCTGCCCGTGCGATCGGAACGACGGATAGAATTCGGGCTCCGCACCGCGTGCTCACGTGCAGGACGAAGGCCGGTGTGAACGACCGACTCGCGCGTCTCGTGCGCGAATACCTCGACGGCTATGACTTTACCGTGAGGATGGTGCCGCGCGGCAATCTTGCGGTCGTTGCGGTACGCGAATACCGACGTGCACGCGCAGACGATCGCTACGGGCCGCCGCTTCGCCTGTGATGGCACCGACTACTTCCTCCGATCTTAGACCGGAGCACGACCGCGTGACTGAGCGCGTTGTGTGCTGAGAATTCTTAAAGAATATATGCCCTATGTTCGAACTTCAAAGTGCACGATGCGAATTGACGCCCCTTATTCATCGGAGCCGCGGCCCGAAAGCTTTCACTTTCAAATGAGCCTAAATCGGGGCAGCCGCGGGTACCGGGCTCCACACAAACACGACGAAGACAAATCACCATGAACGCATCCGACATCAATATCCGCAAGATTCTGGAGCTGCTGCCGCATCGGTATCCGATTCTGCTGGTCGATCGCGTGCTCGAATTCGAGCCGCAGACGCGAATCAAAACCCTCAAGAACGTGACGATCGACGAGCCGTACTTCGTGGGACACTTCCCTGGGCAACCGGTGATGCCGGGTGTCATGATTATTGAGGCGTTGGCCCAGTCAGCCGGCCTACTGACGTTCGGCGCGGACACGGAGCGGAGGGCAGGGGCGCTGTATTACCTGGTCGGGATCGACGGCGCGCGATTCAAGCGCGTGGTACGCCCAGGCGACCAACTCCATCTGAACGTTTCCGTGGTGCGTTGCATCCGTGGTATCTGGAAATTCCAGGCTAACGCGACCGTGGACGGCGAAGTGGCCTGCGAAGCCGAGTTGATGTGCACCGTGAAGCACTCCGAAGGCTAGGATCGCCGCATCGATTCGCTCTGGCCAATGCATGCGTATTTCGGTGAACGTGAACAGCGATGCGAATGTCTCATCCTGGCCGACTGCCGCCCGACGCGGTTGTCTGTAGTCGAACCATGGACGCCGCGCTCACCATTCAAGCACTACGGGAAGAGTAGTGACTTCCGTATAAGGAAATGGGGCTAATCAGGTTCAAATCTGGCGTCGTGCCAGCACATCGCCACAAGGTTCGTGCACCGTCGCATGAGCTTTGACCGCAAGAAACGGAGTGCCAAGCGTAGCGGGGATAACCAGAATGCAGCCTTCAACAACAGAAGAAGGTCTCACTAATGTCTCTACTAGACGGAAAGGTGGCCATCGTTACCGGTGCATCTGCTGGTATCGGGCGGGCAATAGCTCTGATGTTCGCTACGCAAGGCGCTGCAGTTGTTCTGACGGCGCGAGATCAGGCGCGGCTGGATCAGGTTGCCGACAAGATTCGCAGCAAAGGCGGGCGGGCTTATGTGTTCGCTGGCGACGTTGGCCAGGCCGACACTCACGAACAGTGTGTGGCAGCGGCGATGCACGAGTTCGGCGGTCTCGACATTGCCATCAATAACGCGGGAACTGTCGGAGCGATTAAACCGCTTGCCGACATCTCGCCGGAAGAGTGGCAGCAAACCCTGACGGTCAACCTCACGGCGGCCTACCTGGGAGCCCGCAGTCAGATACCCGCCATGCTCGCACGTAATGGCGGCTCGATCGTATTCACTTCCAGCTTCGTTGGCACCAGCGTGGGCCTGCCTGGTATGGCTGCCTATGGCGCCTCGAAGGCCGGGTTGATGGGATTGGTGAAAGGCATCACCGCCGACTACGGCGCCCAAGGCATCAGGGCCAACGCACTGCTGCCTGGGGGGGCGGATACTGGAATGGCGGGCGACCAGAGCCAAAAAGAATGGGCGGCTGGATTGCATGCCATGAAGCGCATTGCCCAACCTGAAGAAATCGCATCTGCCGCGCTCTTTTTAGCCAGCTCCATGGCCAGCTTCGTCACTGGATCGGCCCTCTTTGCCGACGGAGGGAATGCTGCTGTGAAGTGACGGACCAGAGCGCCCGACCGGCGAGGGCATTAGCTAGGCTCAGATTAGACCATTCTTCGTTATCCGCGCTGCGTAGCTCTGGGAGCCACATGTGGGCACGGCGGTGGCAAACACTGTCGTGCCCTGGAGGGGGATTTTCCTCTCCGGGTGGCGGCCCAAGCGAGGCTCAATTTCCCAGACACCATCTGGGATTTCTCGTTGGGCAGCTCGTTTCCCAATTTCCCAGATAGTTTTTGGGAACGCTCGGAAACAGGGTATGCGAAGAAGAACCGCCCCGTTTTAGTCGATGATGAAGCAATATATGCAATTTTAGTTTGCGGCGTGAGAGTAGTCTCGTCTATGGCCGCAAATCCCTTGGGAGAGATTGACCTTTCCCCTCCGAAGTATCCCACTGTAAAGTTAGTGGCGAGGCCGCAGGAGAAACCTTGTCATGAAGAAGTCGCGGTTCAGTGAAGAGCAGATTATCGGGGTGCTGAAGGAAGCCGATGCAGGCATGAAGGTCGCAGACCTTTGTCGCAAGCACGGCATATCGGACGCGACGTTCTATAACTGGCGTAGCCGCTACGGTGGCATGGATGTGTCGGAAGCGCGCCGATTGCGGCAGTTGGAAGAGGAGAACCAGCGACTCAAGCGGTTGGTGGCAGACCAGGCGCTGGACATCCAGGTTCTGAAGGACGTTCTCGGAAAAAAGTGAGTTCGCCCGTGCAGCGCCGGGAAGTCGTGCAGCAGGTGATTGAACAGCATGACTATTCGGAGCGCCGGGCGTGCGCGCTCGTTGGCTTGAATCGACGGACGTTTCGGCGACCGGCGCCGGCAGATGCCGACCATGTTGTTCGGCAGCGTCTGCGCGAACTGGCGCAGGAGCGGCCGCGGTTTGGTTCGCCTCGCCTGCACGTTCTGCTGCGTCGAGAAGGACTGGTTCAGAACCACAAACGGACCGAACGTCTATACCGCGAAGAAGGCTTGTCGCTTCGCATGAGGCGACGAAAGAAGCGTCCGAGTCATCTGCGCGTCGTGATGCCGACGCCCACTGGCGCGGACGAGATCTGGACGATGGACTTCGTTGCGGATGCGCTTGCGAATGGTCGGCGCGTTCGAATGTTGACCATCATCGACACGTGGAACCGGGAATGTCCGCACATCGAGGTCGACTTCTCGCTAACGGGTGTCCGCGTGGCGCGCGTGCTCGAGCAGCTACGGCAACGAGGACGGTGCCCAAACTTGATTCAGGTGGATAACGGGCCGGAATTCATCAGCAAAGCGCTCGACGCTTGGGCACACGAGCATGGCGTCAAGCTGCAGTTCATTCGTCCCGGCAAGCCGGTGGAAAACGCATACATCGAGAGTTTCAACGGGCGACTGCGTGAAGAGTGCCTGAATCAGCATGCGTTCGTCAGCCTGGAGGACGCACGCAAGCGCATCGAAACGTGGCGAATCGATTACAACTCGGTCCGCCCGCATAGTGCCTTGGGGCAACTGGCGCCGGACCAATTCCGGCAATTGCATCAATCGAAAACCGGCGAGCCGACTAAATTACGAATGGTGTACTCGGCGGGGTAAGGTCAAGATCCCATGAACGTTGCTCCTTCAGACAAAAAGTCGTTTGTCGCCGTCGGCAAATTTGACGTGAAAATCGCGCCCCCCGATATGATCGCCGTTCCGGCCAATGCCTCGGTCATAGGACGCCACGTTATCGAAAAAGCATACCGTGGTGGGTTGAAGGGTCGGGCACTCGAGGAAATGCTAACCGCAGGGCAGCCACAACAGGGCGAGGCAACTTACGTTGCGCTTGAATCGTTTGAAGGTGTGTTGGACGGTAGATACGGTGGATTCGCACTAGCCCACCTCGGCGAAATGGATGCGGGGTGCGAGGCGTTGCGCATCGGCATAGTGCCCGGCTCCGGAACCGGTGAGCTATCGGGGCTCAGGGGCCAATTGCTAATACGACGTGAGGCCGGCAAGCACTACTATACGCTGACCTACTGGACGGCCTAGCGAGTCAGTGGTGGTAGGCCGCTGCTCACGAGCGAAGAGCAGCCGCTCGAATGTCCATATGGCGATCGCGCCGAACGACGCTTCATGGCCGGTAGCCGCCCGACGCGCTCGGCCGTAGCCGAGCCACTGCTGCCGGTCGCCATCGCGTGACCCATGCGGCACGTTCCGATGTAGAGCGGCCATTCACCGGACGAATAGGGTTGGCAGTGGCGACAAACTGGAGCAGCGGACGTGCCGCGAGCGCTTTATTTCAGTGGCCAACCCGATAGATGCGGCCGCTATGCACGCCCTCCACGCTGCGGCGATAGGCCATTGCCACACGTGCTGCCGGCACGCCTTCGTAACCGGGGAAGAACGGACCAAACCGTTCCACGGATTCGATCAGCATGGCTGGACTGACGGCATTGATTCGGATACCCCGACGAAAATCGCACGCAGCTGCACGCACGAATCCTTCAATCCCGGCATTCGACGCTGCAGCGTGAGAACCCTGCGCAATCGGATCATCGACGGCGATGCCCGACGTCAGCGTGATCGAGCCGCCATCGCTCAGGTAATGCTGACCCACCAGCGCGACGCGCACCTGACCGAGTAGCTTGTCCTGCAGGCCTTGATGGAAATCGGCCGTCGTCATCTTTTCGATTGGCGCCAATATGACATTGCCTGCGGCGACCACGATGGCATCGACGCGCCCGATCCGCTCGAACAGCGAACGGACACTGTCGTCACGGGTGATGTCGACCTGATGGTCTCCGCGGGTGCGGCCAACGCGAATGATTTCGTGCTTGCCATCACGCGCAAGCTCATCTGCCGCGGCACGACCGACGTCCCCGCCGGCACCGATTACGACGATCTTCATCGAACACTCCTTTTCGCGTTTCAGGTTGGAACGTCGCCATTCTTCACCGAACCAACGATCCGATAAATGTGCTCTAATTTCCGACACTACTAACCTACGGTTCGCAATATGGACAGGCTGCGTGCCATGGAAACCTTCGTTGCCGTCGTCGAAGGCGGCAACTTCACCGAGGCGGCGCGGCGGCTGGAAATCTCGGCGGTCATGGTCGGCAAATATGTGCGCGAACTGGAGGAGCGTCTCGCTGCGCGCCTGCTCGAGCGCACGACCCGGCGCCAGAGTCTGACTGATGCCGGTCGCGTGTTCTACGAAGACGCCAAGCGTGCGCTCGAACACATGCGCATCGCCGAAACGTCGGTCGAACGGCTACGCGCGTCACCCTCCGGTACATTGCGAATCAGCGCGCCGATCACCTTTGGCGCCTGTGTCATTGCGCCGCTAGCCGCAACTTTCCGGCAGATGTATCCGCTCGTGCGTGTCGAGCTGGAATTGAGCAATCGCAACGTCGACCTGATCGACGAGGGTTTTGATCTGGCGATCCGCATTGGCGAATTGGGCGATGCCGACCTCGTTGCAAGGCCGTTGACCCGGTATCGCATGGTGATCTGCGCATCGCCGGGCTATCTCGCTCAGTACGGGCGTCCGGAGACGCCACAGGACCTGAGCGCGCATCACTGCCTGTTTCACACGGTATGGAACAGCCGAAACGGCTGGAAGCTCGGGGACGATGACAGCGCGCACTTTTCGGCTGAATCGGTGTTCACTTGCAATGACGGCAACGGCCTGCGGATGGCCGCAATCGCAGGCGCGGGATTGCTGCTGCAACCGGAAGTCCTGGTGAGCCACGATCTGGCAAGCGGCGCGTTGGTACAAGTGCTGCAAGGCTACTCGCCGAAGCCACATCCCGTTCATATCGTGTATCGACACGACCGGCGCCCGCTGCCCAAGCTCACCCGCTTTGTGGCGCATTTGCTCGAGCATGTGACGGAGCGTGAACCGTCGTAGCGTGTCACGCCGACCGCCCTCTCCCCACCCGTTGCGAAGGACACTTGCCAAGGAGTTCGACCAGCCGTATCTCGCATCCGGAAAACGCGTACCCGCGCCGCTGCGAGATCATGAACGTGAGGGGGCGCATGTGCCACGCGCGCCGCTGGAGCTCGACCAGTGTTCCCTTCGCGAGGTCTGCCTCGACCATATGGCGCGGCATGTGCCCCCAGCACAAGCTCGCTCTGAGCAGGTCGTGCTTCGCGCCAAGGTCATTCACCCACCACTGGCGTTCACTGGCGACCCCTTGCTGGGTCTTTTCCGCATCGGGCTGATTGTCGGTGACGACGAGCTGGATGTGCCGGCCGAATTCCTCGCGCGGGATAGGCCCCGCCATGGCGGCCAGCGGATGCGATGGCCCACATACGGTCACCATTTGCGCATCACATAAGTGATGCCGTTCGATGGTGCCTGGGCTCAGCTCGGGCACGTCCGTGATCGTCATCGCCAATGCGCACGTGCCCTGGAGAACCAGACGCTCGCCGCCCTGCATGGTCGTCATGCGCAGATTGATTGCAACCGTCGGAAACTCCGCCTGCAGCGTGCGCAGGCATTCAATCAGGTGCGCACGCGAAAAATAGGTGTCCACGGCGATCGACACCTGCGGGACGCCGGTTTCGGCAATCGCGACCGCACGCATCTTCATTTCCTCGGTGCGTGAGATCACCCCGCGCGCATCGGGCAGCAGGCTGCGGCCGGCGGCCGTGAGCGTCGCCTTGCGCGTGTTGCGCTCGAACAGCATCACGTCGAAGGCGCTCTCGAGCGCGCCGATCGCGTGACTGATCGCCGACTGTGCACGCCTCAGTTCCCTTGCCGCCCCGGAAAAGCTCCCCTGGTCACACACGGCGACGAACGCGCGAAGTTGATTGATGGTGACGTTGTCCAGCATAGGTATCTAAAAAGTAGATGGTACTTATAGATATTCAGTCAATTGGCTTCATGAATCAAGCGCGCCAGAATCGAGTTTGTCGCTTTCGTTTCGAAGGATGCATGACATGAACAGACTGAATGGAAAGACCGCCGTGATCACCGGCGGCGCAACCGGCATCGGCCGCGCCGCGGCAAAGCGCTTCATCGAGGAAGGCGCGTTCGTCTTCCTCTTCGGCCGCCGGCAGGCGGCGCTCGACGCGGCGGTGGCCGACCTTGGGCCGAATGCCCGCGCGGTGAAGGGCTCGGTCTCCGATCCGGCCGACCTCGACCGGCTCTACGCGGCGGTGAAGGCGGAGCGCGGCACCCTCGACATCGTCTTCGCCAACGCCGGAACCGGTAGCCCGCTTCCGCTCGGCCAGATCACCGCCGAGCACATCGACGACACGTTCGACACCAATGTGAAGGGGACGATCTTCACGGTCCAGCAGGCGCTGCCGCTGATGGGCTCGGGCGGGTCGATCATCCTGACCGGCTCGAGCGCCGGCACCACGGGAGCGCCGGGATTCACGGCTTACAGCGCGAGCAAGGCCGCGGTACGCAACCTCGCCCGGACTTGGGCGGAGGACCTGAAGGGCACCGGCATCCGGGTCAACGTGCTGTCGCCCGGGGCGACGGCGACCGAACTGGCCAAGGAAGCGCTGGGCGAAGCGGGCCAGAAGGCCTACGGCGCGATGACGCCACTCCAGCGCATGGCCGATCCGGCAGAAATCGGGGCGGTAGCCGCCTTTCTTGCATCGTCGGACAGCAGTTTCATGACCGCCAGCGAGGTCGCCGTCGACGGCGGCCTGGCACAACTCTGAGGAGAAGCACCCCATGACTCAATCGCTAAAGGGCAAGACCGCGCTCGTTACCGGGGCATCACGCGGCATTGGCCGCGCCATCGCCGAACGTCTTGCCAGGGACGGGGCGACAGTCGCACTGACCTACAACGCCAGCAAATCCGGCGTGGACGAGGCGATCGCGGCCATCGAAAAAGCGGGCGGCACCGCGTTTGCGATCCATGCGGATCTCGTCGACCCGGCGAGCGTGCCGGCTTTGTTCGAAAAACTCGACGACGAATTCACCCGGCGCAACGGCAGCAAAACCCTCGACATCCTGGTCAACAACGCCGGCAATTCCGGTTGGCTTGGCTTCAAGGACGCGACGCCGGAGAGTTGGGACACGCTGATGGCCGTCTACGCCCGCGCGCCCTTCTTCATCATTCAGGCCGCGCTGGATCGCCTCGCCGATGGCGGGTGCATCGTCAATATTTCTTCCGCTGCCGCCACGAAGCCCGTCACAGCGGCGCCCGTCTACTCGATGGCGAAAGCGGCCATCAACACCCTGACCCATACGCTCGCGATCGAGCTGGGGCCGCGCGGCATCACCGCGAACGCCGTGGCGCCGGGCTTCACGCGCACGGATGCGAACGCCGCCTTTCGCGAGAATCCCGAACTCGTCAAGGCGGCCGAGGCGCAAATCGCGCTGGGCCGCTTCGGCGAGCCTTCGGAAATCGCCGCCGTCGTCGCGTTTCTGGCGTCCGATGACGGCCATTGGGTGACCGGCCAGACGATCGAGGCGAGCGGCGGTTACAAGCTCTGAGCGCACCGGGAAACGAAGGAGAAACATATGAGTTACGCCATCATCGGCTTCGGCAAGATCGGTCACGCGCTTGCCAAGGCGTTCGCCCGCAACGGCATCGAAGTGGCCGTTGCAACCACGCGCGACCCGGAAAGCTTTGCGGCCGACGCGGCCGCGATCGGACCGACGATCATTCCCACGACGCTGGCGGAAGCCGTCAAGGCGGACGTCATCTTTTTGGCGGTTCGTTTCGAGTCGCACCCGGCGGTCGCAAAAGCGCTGGCCGACTGGAACGGAAAGACCCTCATCGACGCGATGAACACGCAGGCTCCGCTGGACGAACTGGACGGTCTCCCGTCCTCGGCCTTCGTCGCGAAAACATTCACCGGCGCTAGGCTGGTGAAAGGCTTCAACCATCTGGTCGCTGGCGTCCTTGGCCAGGACCCGGCCGTCCACGGTGGCAGGAGAGTCGTGTTTCTCGCGAGCGACGATGACGAGGCCGCGGCGGAGGTGGGCGCGCTTGCGGAAAAACTCGGTTTCGCGCCGATCCGGCTTGGCGGGCTGTCGGAAGGGGGATGGCTCGTGCATGCGCGCGGAAAAAGCTGGGGACACCTGATCTTCAAGGACCTGATCAGCTTTGACTGATGAAGCTCGATTTCCCGGCATTTCGCCGAGTCGAATGGGCGGTTGCCGGGTACAGCCGACGCTCGAACGGCCGAACTGCCGAACTACGACGCGCAGGAATGACCGCTCGCGGCCGAGTGCCGACCTATCCTGTCTGCAAGACGGCTGGATCGATCTCGCGAGCGGTCAGCCCGAATCTCGCCATGCGCGCGCGATGGTCCGGCGAGCCGAGATAGGAACGAAGTTGCTGATTAACCGCCATCAGAAGATCCCGGTTTCCCCGATTGAATGAAAACGCACCCAGCGGAGGCGTCCGCTGGCTGCCGTTGACATCCGACTCGTGCGCGACGTCCTGGATCATCGAGCTGCCTATCCGGCTCGCAGCGATTCGATTCCCCAAAGCCGTGCTCGCATAGGCGTCGATCACACCGGAGAGAACGGCCGCGATCGCGTCGGCCTGCTGTTCGAAGACGACGATTTGCCGCCGGCTCACGCCTGACGCCATCGCGGAATCATGCTGTACCTGTCCGGCAATGATGCCGAGACGCGCATCAGGACGTTCCGCGATCGATGCATAGCTCCTGAGCGCCTTCGGGTTTCCGGGCCGAACCAGAAAACCGTCTCCGATCCCCCACACCGGCACGCTGAACGCGACGGTATTGGCACGCTGCGGTGTCACGAAGAGCGGCACATTCATGTCCCAGCGCCCTGCTTCAACGCCGGGCAGCAATTCGCTGAACGTCATCGGGCAATACTCGATTCGGGTGACGCCAATCTGCCGGAGGATCGTCTCCGCGAGCTCGAGATCGGCACCAGTCGCGGTGCCATCCGCTTCGGTCCAGCCGAACGGCGGTTCTTCGATGTACGCAATGGTTAACTTCATCGCTTTGTCTCGAAAGCCGAGGAATCGATCAGAAATTCATGAGCTTATCGTGGGCAGTCTAGGCTTACTCCGCAAGCTGACAAAATTAATTCGGACGCACGCGAGTTGACGACATTATTTTGGTGCAACCGTCAATGAAGTCGTCAACCTGGACATCGGAGGCCTGGTACGACACGGGTTCTGGCGTGACGGAATGAATTGGCTCTACGCTATTCGACGTTATCCGCAACGTCCGTCATCCGGATCATGTGCGGCTTGATGCCGTCGTCTTCGGCCGTCGCGGCCTCCTTCGGATGAATCAGCGCTTCGAGCCGCGCCTTCGTCGCGATGAACTCGGGCGTATTGACCTGCGAATAATCGCGCGGCCGCGGCACCGGCACCTCGATCAGCTCCTGCACCCCGCCCGGATTCGCCTTCAGCACCAGGATCCGGTCGGCCAGAAAGATCGCCTCGTCGAGGTCGTGCGTGATGAACAGGATCGTCACGTCGATGTTGCGCCAGATGTCGAGCAGGTGCGTCTGCATCCTTGCACGCGTCTGTGCATCCAGCGCGCCGAACGGTTCGTCCATCAGCAGGATGCGCGGACGGTTCGCGAGCGCGCGGGCAATCGCCACGCGCTGCTTCATGCCGCCCGACAACTGGTGCGGATACACGTCGGCAAAACGCGTCAGCCCGACGAGATCGAGCCACTGCAGCGCCTCGCGCTCGGCCTGGCCGCTGCTGCTGCCGTTCATGCGCAGGCCGAACATCACGTTCTTCTTCACCGTGAGCCACGGAAACAGCGTATAGCCCTGGAACACCATCCCGCGATCGGCGCCCGGCCCGTCCACCGGTTTGCCGTCCAGCAGCACTTCGCCGCTCGTCTGTGCGTCGAGCCCGGCCAGGATCCGGATCAACGTCGACTTGCCGCAGCCGGACGGGCCGATCACGCACACGAACTCGCGCCGGTGCGTGCGGAAACTGATGTCGTCGAGCGCGATGCACTCGCCCTGCGGCGTCGTGAAACGCTTGCCGACGTGTCGCACGTCGAGTATCACGTCGCGGGCCTTCAGTCGCGCGAAGCGCTCGCGCACCGCGTCGGATTGAATCAGGTAATCGGGAACGGCTTGCGGGTTCTGCATGATGCCCTCTGCGGAAATCGGTCGATGGATACGTGCGGGCGACGCTCACGCTTTCAGCGTGCGGTCCCACGGAAAGAGCCGGCGGCCGAGCAGCCCGAGCACGATATCGGTGCCGAGGCCGATGATCCCGATCATCAGGATCGCCGCATACACGTTGTCGAAATGCTGGTAGCGCGCCTGCTGGCTGATGTACCACGTGATGCCCGAACTCGTGCCGACCAGCTCGGCGACGATCAGGTAAGTCCACGCCCAGCCGAGCAGGATCCGCTGATCGCGATACAGGTCCGGCAGCACGCCCGGAATCACGACGTGCGTGAGCAGCTTCAGCTTCTTCGTGCCGAGCGTCATCGCGGCCTCGAACAGCCCGTATTCGAGCTCGCGCGTGGTGTTCGCGACGATCAGCACCTGCTGGAACAGCGTCCCGATCACGATGATCGCGATCTTCGGCGCGTCATAGATGCCGAGAATCGCGACCATCAGCGCGCCGAACGCCGGCGCGGGCAGGTAGCGGAAGAACTCCAGGAACGGCTCCTGCAGCCGCGCGAGCGCACTGAAGGTGCCGCAGACGATGCCGAGCGGCACGCCGATCGCGGACGAAATCACGAAACCCCAGAAGATGATGCGGATGCTGTGCCACAGGCTTTCGTGCAGCCACACGCCGTCGCGCGAGGCGGGCGGTGTCGTGAACGCCGTGTAGAACGCGCGCAATACCTGGTGCGGTGCCGGCAGGTAGACCGGATTCGCGCGCACGCCCTCGGGCACCGCCGCGTGCGTCGCACGCGCATGCGCGAGCTCGTCGTCGAACACGTCGCGGTCGATCTGCATGCCGGCCTGGAAATAGTCGACGCTGCCCGGATTCGTGATGCGCATTTGCGGATGCCAGACGAACGGGACATAGCTGATCAGGCACCAGACGGCGAACGGCAGCAGGAAGGACGCCAGCCCGAGCGTCCATTTGCCGCGTGTCGTCAGCTCGCGGCGCACCGCGAGCCATCCGGTCGTGTTGCGGGTCGTTGTCATCGGAATCTCCGTATCGTTTCGGGTGCCGGTCGCGCGGATACCGCGGCATCGCGCGACCGTGCGTTCATTGCAGTGCGCCGCTGGCCGCCTGCGCGCGGTAAGCGCGCCAGCCGCCGAACTGCGTGATGTCCTGCGCATCGCCGAGCGCCACGCTCTCGCACAGGAAGCCCTGCACGCGCGAACCGTCGGCGAGTGTCAGCGTGCCGATGCCGAGCGGCGCCGCAATCCCGGCGACGAAGCTGCCGTAGGCCTCGACCGGCATCTCCCAGACCTCGACCGCGATCGGCACGCCGCCGTCCGGCACGCGCACGAGCCCCGGTTTCGCGACGCCGCCGCTTGCGTCGGCGGACAGCGCATAGAGCCGATAGGCCGGCGCGGTCGTGGTCGCGGCGACGAAGCGCGCGCCACGCTGCGTGAGCTGCCCGTTCAACGGTTCGCCGCGAAGATGCGCGCCGACGACGGCCACCCGCACGACACCCACGGAGGCGGCACGCGCCGACATCGCGGCTGCGAGCGGCCGAACGTCGCCGACCGCGGCAGCGCCGTCGCCCCACGCGTGTGCGAGATCGAGCAGCCGCGCATCGTCGTGCGCGCGGCCGACGAACGTGATCCCGAACGGCAAGCCCGCATGCGGCCCGGTTGCGCACGTGCCCGCAGGCACCGCGATCGCCGACAGGTCGAGCAGGTTCACGAAGTTCGTGTAGTAGCCGAAGCGCGAATTGATCGCGATCGGATCGGCTTCGAGCGCCTCGACGGTCGCGGTCGTCGCCGAGGTCGGCATCACGATCGCGTCGAGGCCGTCCCACGCGCGGGCCGCGTCGACGCGCAGCGCCGCAAGCCGGTCGAATGCGGCGAACGCATCGGCGGCGCTGAAGCGCGCCGCGCCGCCGACGATCTCGCGAATCACCGGATGCAGCGCATCGGGCTCCCGCGCGGCGAATGCGCCGATCGCGGCCAGCCGCTCGGCGACCCACGGGCCGTCGTACAGCAGCCGCGCGGCGGCCAAGAATGGGCTGAAGTCGATTTCGACGACCCGCGCGCCGGTCGCGCGCAGCCGTTCCAGCGCCGCGCCCCAGGCCGCGCGATACGATTCGTCGCCGAAGAATTCGAGCTGATCCGCACGCGGCGTGCCGAAATGCAATTCCCCGAGCGGCCGCGCCGAGTGCGCGCGCAATCCGTCCGCGCCCAACAGCGGCTGCCAGGCGCGTCCGTACGGATCGTCTTCCGTCACGCCGTGCGCAGCGGCGAACACGGTGCGCGCATCGTCCGCCGAACGCGCGAACACCGATACGCAATCGAGCGACCGGCAGGCCGGCACCACGCCGAGCGTGCTCAGCACGCCCCGTGTCGGCTTGAGCCCGACGAGCCCGTGGAATGCGGCCGGCACGCGCCCGGAGCCGGCCGTGTCGGTGCCGAGCGAGAAGGTTGCGACGCCGAGCGCGACGGCCACGGCCGACCCGGAACTCGAGCCGCCCGATGCATAGCGCGGATCGAGCGCATTGCGGCACGCGCCGTAAGGCGAGCGTTGCCCCGAGAGCCCGGTCGCGAACTGGTCGAGATTGGTCTTGCCGACGGGAATCGCGCCGGCCGCGATCAATCGCTCGACGACGGGCGCGCTGCGGGCCGGCGTGTACGCGTAGGCGGGGCAGCCTGCCGTCGTCGGGATGCCGGCGAGGTCGATGTTGTCCTTGATCGCGAACGGCACGCCGTAAAGCGGCAACGACGCGAGGTCGCGCCCGGCGAGCGCGTCGGCATACGACATCATCTCGTCGCGCGTCAGCGGCCGGATCCACGCATGGTGCGGGTCGCCCGCGGCGACATGCGCGGCGATCGCGTCGACAAGAGCATGCGGCGTCAAGTAGCCCGCCGCGTAGCGCACGCGCAGCGCGGCAATCGAGTGCAGCCCGGGCAGGATCGAACGTTCCGTCGTGCTCATGCGACCTCCTCGGCGGCGCCCGCCTTCATCACCATCAGCCGCTGGCCGGCCACCACCGCAGCGCCTGGCGCGCAATCGATCGTCTCGATCGTCCCGTCTTCCGTTGCCGTCACCGCCACCTCCATCTTCATCGACTCGACGATCGCGACGACCTGCCCTTCGGTCACGCGCTCGCCGGCTTCGACCAGCACTTTCCACACGCTGCCCGACACGTCCGCGGCGATCGCTCGCTGCGTGTCGTCGAGCGCGGCCGCGACCCGGTCCGCTTGCGCATCGCCCTGCTCCGCGTCGCCGACGTATTCCGCGTGGCCGGCCGCGCGCCACCGCTCGCGCTCCGCGTCGAATGCGGCCTGCTGCGTCGCCTTGAACGCGGCGATCGATTCCGCTTCGTCGTGCAGGAAGCGGTTGTATGCGCGCAGATCGAACACGGATTCCTCGATCTTCAGCGTCGCGCGGCCCGCGATGAAATCCGCCCGCAGCGCACTCAGCTCGGCCTCGCTGACTTCGTAGAAGCGGATCTCGTCGAAGAAGCGCAGCAGCCACGGCTTGCCGGCCTCGAATTCGCGCGTGGTGCGGTGGCGATTCCACATCTGCACGGTGCGGCCGACGAACTGATAGCCGCCCGGCCCTTCCATCCCGTACACGCACAGATACGCGCCGCCTATGCCGACCGCGTTCTCCGGCGTCCAGGTGCGTGCGGGGTTGTACTTGGTCGTCACGAGCCGGTGCCGCGGATCGAGCGGCGTCGCGACGGGCGCACCGAGGTAGACGTCGCCGAGGCCCATCACCAGATAGCGCGCGTCGAACACGATGCGCTTCACGTCGTCGATGCTCGCCAGGCCGTTGATGCGCCGGATGAACTCGATATTGCTCGGGCACCACGGCGCATCGGGCCGCACCGACTGCATGTAGCGCTCGATCGCGACGCGCGTCGACGGGTCGTCCCACGACAGCGGCAGATGGACGATGCGGTTCGGCACGCGCATGTCGGCCACGTCGGGAAGTTCACGTTCGGCGGCCTGCAGATGCGCGAGCAGCGCGGCAAGCGGCAGCGTCCGCGCATCGAACTGCACCTGGAGCGAGCGGATGCCCGGCGTCAGGTCGAGCATGCCGGGCAGCCGGTGCGCGTCGAGCCAGCACATCAGCGCGTGCACGCGAAAGCGCAGGTTCAGGTCGAGCACGAGCGGCCCGTATTCGACCAGCACGTTGCGATCGCCCGAGCGCCGGTAGACGACGCCGATGCCGCCGCCCGCGGACGGGTCGCGATTCAGCACGCAATCGCCGGATGAACCGGATGCGCCGGATGCAGCAGCGGCAACGTCACGCGTCGCATCCACGGTCGCAGCAGCCGGTTTCCCGGCCGATATCCCGGACGACACGCCCACGCGCACGAACTGCACGGTATCGCCCGGCCGCAACTGCCCGAGCTTCCACAGCTCGTCGCGCACGACCGTCACCGGACACACGAAGCCGCCGAGGCTCGGCCCGTCCGGGCCGAGAATCACCGGCATGTCGCCAGTGAAATCGACGGCGCCGATCGCATACGCGTTGTCGTGGATGTTCGACGGATGCAGCCCCGCCTCGCCGCCGTCCGCGCGGGCCCATTGCGGCTTCGGGCCGATCAGCCGCACGCCGGTGCGGCTGGAGTTGTAATGGACGGTCCACTGCGTGCCGTAGAGCATCGCGATGTCGTCCGCCGTGAAGAAATCCGGCGCACCATGCGGGCCGTCGAGCACGCCGAGCGCCCATGCATGCGTCAGCGCGGGAATGTCGGCCGCGGCCAGCGTCGCACCGGCGTCGCCGCGCCCGGCGTCCGCGTGCAGATGCAGAACGTCGCCCTTGCGCAGCGCGCGGCCGGCATGGCCGCCGAACTGGCCGAGCGTGAAGGTCGCCTTGCTGCCGAGATAGTCGGGCACCTGCAGCCCGCCCTTGACGGCAAGACACGCGCGCACGCCCGCGCCCGTCACGCCGCCCAGCTTGAGCACCGCGCCCGCTCGGGCGCGCACGACCTGCCAGAACGGCACCGGTTCACCGTCGAGCGTGGCCGCGAGCGGCGCGCCGCCGAGCACGAAGAGCGTCGCGGTATTGAAGCGCAGCGTCGCGCCGACCATTGTGAATTCCAGCCCGGCTGCGTCGCGCGCGTTGCCGAGCAGCGCGTTCGCGAGGTCGAACGCGCGATCGTCCATCGGACCCGACGGCGGCACGCCGATGCTCCAGTAGCCGACGCGCCCGGACGCCTGCTGCACGGTGGTCTGCACGCCGCCGTCGAGTACGTCGATCGTGTGCGGCGCGAACGCGAAGCGCGACAGGAAGGCGGTCGTCGGCGCGCCGCGCGCGAACGTGTCGGAGCCGACGACGGCACGCAGGTAGTCGAGGTTGGTCTCGATCCCGTACAGCTCGGTATGGTCGAGCGCGGCCCGCAGCGCGGCCAGCGCATCGCGCCGCGTGTCGCCGCGCACGATCAGCTTCGCGAGCAGCGGATCGTAATGCGCGCTGATCTCCGTGCCCGCGTCGATCCAGCCGTCGACCCGCACGTTGTCGGGAAACGCGACGTGCGTGAGCAGCCCGGCGCTCGGCTGGAACTGCTTGTGCGGATCCTCCGCATAGAGCCGCACCTGGATGCTCGCGCCATGCGGTGCGACGGCGAGCGTGTCGAGCGGCGGCAGGTCGCCTTCGGCCTGCAGGATCATCCATTCCACGAGATCGACGCCCGTCACGGCCTCGGTCACGCAATGCTCGACCTGCAGCCGCGTGTTCACCTCGAGGAAATAGAACCGCCGCGCGGTGGCGTCGAACACGAATTCGACCGTGCCGGCCGACGCATAGCCCACCGCGCGCGCGAGCCGCACCGCGCTCGCGTGCAGCGCGTCGCGCTCGGCGCCGGTCAGGTCGGGCGCGGGCGTTTCCTCGATCACCTTCTGGTTGCGCCGCTGCACGGAGCAATCGCGTTCGCCGAGCGCGATTGCTCCGCCGCGGCCGTCGCCGAAGATCTGCACTTCGATGTGCCGCGCGTGTTCGACGAACTTCTCGAGATAGACGCCCGCATGCGCGAAATTCGCGGCGCCGAGCCGCACGACGGATTCGAACGCCGCGCCGAGCTGCGCGGCATCGCGGCACAGCGACATGCCGATGCCCCCGCCGCCCGCGGTGCTCTTCAGCATCACCGGATAGCCGATCGCGTCGGCTTCGGCGAGCGCCGTCTCCATGTCATCGAGCAGCCCGGTGCCGGGCAGCAGCGCGACGCCGTGCGCGGCCGCGAGTTCGCGCGCGGTGTGCTTGAGGCCGAACGCGCGCATGTGATCGCCGCGCGGACCGATGAAGCGCAGCCCCGCCGCTTCGCATGCGTCGGCAAAGCCCGCGTGCTCGGACAGGAAGCCGTAGCCGGGATGCACGGCCTGCGCGCCGGTCTCGCGCGCGGCGGCGAGGATCGCCGCGACGTTCAGATAGCTGTCGGCCGCCGGTGCGGGCCCGACACGCACGGCTTCGTCGGCGAGCGCCACGTGGCGCGCGTCGCGATCGGCATCCGAATAGATCGCGACCGATGCGATGCCGAGGCGCTTCAGCGTGCGGATCACGCGGCAGGCAATTTCGCCGCGATTCGCGACGAGGACTTTGGCGAATCTCATGTTGCCTCCTGCCGGGCCGCCCCAAAGGGCGTAGCGGGGAATTCGCGGAGCATCGCTCCGCGCCCGCGCAGCCGGCCGGCTTTGCAAAGCCGGCCGTGGACGGCAACCGCCCCCTCGGGGGGCAGCGAACGTGTCGGCCCGGAGTAGCGCTTCAGCGCGTACTCCGGCCCCATGCAAAGCAAGTGAGCGTGGGGGCTGTTCATTCCGCCTCCCACACCATCAGGCGCACGGGCGTCGGGTTGTAGCCGTTGCACGGATTGTTGAGTTGCGGGCAGTTCGAGATCAGCACCGTGACGTCCATCTCCGCACGCATCTCGACATACTTGCCGGGCGCGGAGATGCCGTCCTCGAACGTGAGGCCGCCGAGCGGCGTGACGGGCACGTTCATGAAGAAGTTGACGTTGCCGACCAGGTCGCGCTTGGTGAGCCGCGCGCCGGCGCCGCACGTGCAGTGTGCGATCGCGTTGAGGAAGCTGTCGCGGCAGTTGTGCATGTAACGCTTGTCGAGCGCATAGCGCACCGTGTTGCTCTCGGCCGCGCACGCGCCGCCGAGCGTGTCGTGACGGCCGCACGTGTCGGCGACGATCGTCGCCATCGGGTTGCCGCGGCTCGACACGAGCACGCTGCCCGCGCTCAGGTACAGGTTGCGCTGCGCGCGGATCGTGTCCTGCGCGCTGTAGCGCTCCTCGGGAGCGTCGGTGCGGTAGAACAGCGTGTCGACGGCCTGGTTGCCTTCCAGGTCGAGAATGCGGAAAGTCTGCCCGCGCTTCAGGTCGTGCAGCCACGGGTCGCCCGCCTTCAGCGTGATGTCGTGGATCGCGTCGCGCGGGTCGAGTCGGCTTTCGATGATTGGCATGGTCTCGCTCCTCATGCGAACAGACGGTCGGTATTGGCGAAGCCGCGCGTGTTCTCCGCGCATGCGTGCCGGCACGGGTCGTCGTCGGGCGCGGCGCCGTCGGCCGGATACGCGCGGTACGCGATCAGCTTCACTGCTTTCGGCGCGTAGTCCGGACGCGGATCGAGCGGATGCGGCGCGGTCGAGAACGCCGCGAGCGTATTCATCTCGAAGCGCAGGTCGAACGCGCTGCCGGCCGGCGAATGGCCGGCGACGAAATCGAGCGCGCCGTCGTCGCGCGTGTCCAGCTTGCTGAAGAAATTGACGTTCGCGGCGAGGTCGCGCGCCGACAGCCCGTATTTCGCGAGCTCGAGCACGAGGCTGTCGCGGCCGTTGCGGATCATCGCGTTACGGTCGGCCTGGTATGAGGACGCGCCGTACTTCTGCGCGAACAGCCGCGCATCGCCGACGCCGCCGAGCGGATCGTGCCAGCCGAGCGTGTCGGCCGTGATCGACGCGATCACGCGCCCCATGTCCGTATACAGCGCATGGCCGCGCGTCAGATGCGCGGTGTGTTGCGCCTTCAGCGTATCGGCCATGTTGTAGCGTTCGAGCAGGTCTTCCTGGCGATGAAAGACGGCGGACAGGTTCGCGCCGCCGTCGACATCGACGACGCGCAGCGCGAGACCGCGGCGCAGGATGCCGGACCAGTGGGTTCCGGCGGGAATCAGCGTTTCCCA
Source organism: Burkholderia sp. BCC0397 (assembly GCF_902832865.1). Taxonomy (NCBI): domain Bacteria; kingdom Pseudomonadati; phylum Pseudomonadota; class Betaproteobacteria; order Burkholderiales; family Burkholderiaceae; genus Burkholderia; species Burkholderia sp. BCC0397. Next base: position 185,176 of record NZ_CADFDL010000002.1, read on the forward strand.
CGCGACGTGTGGCGGCGGGGCAAGGACGGCTTGGGGGCTCGGCGACATGGCGGCTCCGGGGTCGGTTGGATAAAAGGCGTGAGAGGGCGACCGAACGACATCGCGACCTCCCGGGCTTTTATCCCTCCGTGGAGCCTCGCCGTTTCCTCTCATCGAGGCGAAGGCAAGACCGGATTGCTCTCGGACCAGGCATCGCGCGGCGCACGCCGCACGACCGGAACCCTAGCGATCCTGAAGATGATGCAAATTGCTTCGCACCTCTCGAGCGTCGAACAAGCGAGTTGCGTGCCAGCCGCCGCCCCATGACCGCACGACGCGGCCCGGCGGCGCGATGCCGCGAGAGCATCCGAATGGCGGACGCATTCGCTTGCCCTCGCGGCGGGCGCGCGGCGCACCATGCACACGCAACCGCGCACCGGCGCAGTGCGCGTCGCGGGCTCGCGCACCGTGCGATCCGCGATGGCACGGGCATTGCTGAACCCATGCATCGTCACCTCACACCCGATCCTTCATGAACAAGCTCGACCTGCTCCGGCGCGCACTGCACGCGCTGTTCGCCGCCCGCTTCATCGAACTTCAGCGCCCGCTGCGCCGACGTTGAATCGCATTGCCGCGCGCCGTTGGCACGCTTCTCGCTCGGCATGACGCCGAGAGGTGCGGCGGCGTCGCATCTTAGGGGTGCTAGGGTTCCGGTTCATCATCGAACGTCTGGTCCGAGAGCAGCCCGGCGCGGATTCGTCCGGTCGCAAGACCGGATGCGCACGTGCTACACGGCGGGACAAAAGCCCGGGAGATCGGCGATGGCAACGGCCGTCGCGCCTCTCCGTGGCCGCCTGTTCGTTCCGCATCTGCAGGAACCGGTCACGCAGTCGGACGGTGCGCTCGCGCACGGTCCGTATCGACGATCCCGATCCCGGTCTCCTGGAGAACAACGATGACCCGTCCCGCCCCGGCGTTCCGCCGCCTGTCGTCCTTCCGTTTCATCCGTCATGCATTGGGCGCCGCCGCCGCGACTGCCGTGCTATGGGCGGCGCCTGCCGCGCAGGCTGCCGCACCGCTGAAGATCGGCTACAGCGACTGGCCCGGCTGGGTCGCCTTCCAGGTCGCGCTCGACAAGGGCTGGTTCAAGGAGGCCGGCGTCGACGTCGATTTCGAATGGTTCGATTATTCGGCGTCGCTCGACGCGTTTTCCGCAGGCAAGCTCGACGCGGTCGCAGCGACCAACGGCGATGCGCTGGTGACGGGCGCATCCGGCGCGAAGAACGTGATGATCCTGCTGACCGACTATTCGGCCGGCAACGACATGATCGTCGCGAAGCCGCCGCTGCGCACCGTCGAAGCGCTGAAGGGCAAGAAGGTCGGCGTCGAGCTCGGCCTGGTCGACCACCTGCTGCTCGAAACCGCGCTGCAGAAGCACGGGCTCAAGGACAGCGACGTCACGCTCGTGAATGCGAAAACCAACGAGTTGCCGCAAGTGCTCGGTTCGTCGACCGACATCGCGGCGGTGGCCGCATGGCAACCGAACGCCGGCGAGGCGTTGAAGCGCGCGCCGGGCGCACGCGCGATCTTCACGTCGGCGGATGCACCGGGGCTGATCTACGATGCGATCACCGTCGCGCCGGCGAGCCTCGCCGCGCGCCGGGCCGACTGGGCGAAGGTGGTCAAGGTCTGGTATCGCTGCGTCGCGTACATCAACGATCCGAAGACGCAGGCCGACGCGGTCAAGATCATGTCGGCGCGCGTCGGGCTCGCGCCGGCGCAATACCTTCCGCTGCTGAAGGGCACGCATCTGCTCGACGAGGCGGCCGCGAAGCGGGTGTTCCGCAAGGGCGACGGGCTCGATTCGATCTACGGCTCGACGCGCAATGCGAATGCGTTCAATGTGCGTAACGCCGTGTACAAGCAGTCGCAGGATGTCGACGCGTATATCGACCCGCGGTTCACCGACACGCATTGACGGCAGGACGCCCGCCGGCGCGGCGATGTGCTGCGTCGCGTCGGTGGGCAACTGTGGGCCGGTCGCATGCTTCGTACTGGAGTGCTAATTGTCTCGCTGCCGTGACCTTCAGCCATGTGTCCGGTTGAATGGCTGCGGCGCTGAATGACCATTGCGGCGAGATGCGAACGGCTGTTTGCGGTCCGCAGCGGTCGATCGGCCCTCTCGGAAGCTGCCGTTCGAACCGGGACCACCGATCCGGTCGGTCCCGATCCACGGTGCGTGCTGTAACGGCTAGCGAGTCCGATCGCGACGTATCATCGCCGACAGAATATATCCGGCAATTCGTGGGTTCTCCCTGATTCGCCGGGTGCTGTAGCCATACCAGTCATGACCATATGGCACATAGATGCGCACGTTAAATCCTTCCGAAAGCAAAGCGTCACGCAGCGGTTCGCACACCCCCAGCAACATCTGGAACTCGAATCCTGACCTGTCGACCTGCTCGCGTTGCAGCCAGTTGGTTAGCGAATCGATCAATCGTGCGTCGTGGGTTGCAATGCCCACGAATGATCCCGCCTGAATCGCGCTCGAAACGTGCCGAACGAAGTGCGCGTTGATCGCTGTCCGATCCCTCGATGCACCGGCGACGAGATGTTCATTTGCCTCTGCATAAATTCCCTTGCAAATGCGCATGCGGCTCTTGCGAGCCTTGAGCGGAACGATGTCATCGTTCGTACGCGTCAAATACGCTTGCAGCGCGATTCCGATTGGATATGCGTCGGCTTCGAGCTTCAAGAACGCGTCGAGTGTTTTCTGGGTGCAACTGATGTCCTCCATGTCGATGCACGCGCTGATTCCCTGCGCCGCCGCCGCTCGTAGAATTAACACGACGCGCGCCATGCATGCGTCTTCGTCGAGATGCAACCCCAGCGCGGTCAGTTTGATCGACAGCTCGGCGGGTTCGTTTTGCGCGCCAAGCGCTTGAACGAGATCGAGATAGTCGCGAGTCATCGACTCCGCCTGCGCTGCCGTCGATGCAGTCTCGCCCAACACATCAACGGTCGTTCGGAAGCCTGCTGCATGGAGCGCTTGGACGCGCGCGCAGGCATCGGAAAGCGTTTCGCCAGCGATGTAGCGGCGCGAAATCTTACGGATCAGCGAACGGGGGACGAGCGGGATGGCGTGAGCCGCCATCGCATTGAAAATACGCATGTTGTGGTCTCGTGAAAATGCAATCGCACGAATCTAGACGCGATAAGTCGATTCGAGCGACATCCCCGGACTGTTATTGACAACAGGTCCGGGACGAATGCCGAGGCGGATGCAATCACTGCATCGACACCGGCTTTCAGTGCGTTTTCGAGGGAGGCCAGGCAGCTGCGTACATTGTTTGAGTGGGGTTTTTTGCAGTTCGCTACGGATTGGTCAATGCCTGTTTTCGTTTGTCAGGCAGGCACCGCAAATCGTAGCACGAGCGAACGAACGGCGATCATGGACCAGTGCGCGATGCGTCGAGGTTGCGATTGACGACAATTGACGCGCTCCTGCCGGATGTCTCATATTGGCCGGATGCCGCCCGACCCCTTCGGCTGTCGCCGACGACGGGTTGAATCCGCAGTCGACCCCGGTCGATTGGCATCGGGTGACAGCCGACTGGCGGATGCCGACCCATTCCGGGCCGTCACGCCTGCCGAACGCGGTCACTCAAGCGGGCGTTTCGACTATGAACATCCGCGCTTGCTGGGCTTCCCGACGTTCAGCCTTGATTGGCGCATACCGCTCGGAATTGTAGAAGGCCAGCGCTTGAGCGAGCGTCGGAAACTCGAACACGCCGGCCATCGGCAGCGGCGCCTCATCCCCTTCCAGACTCTGCGCAACAGGACCGAAATGCAGGATCTTCCCGCCCGCCTCTGTGAGCGCCGCTTGAAAGCGTGGAGCGAGAGCAGCCTGCTTGGCGAAATCGATGACGCGGAGGTTGACGTGTACGTATGCTGGCATTGTGCCCTCACTAATAATGCATATACAGTATTATGCAAGAACAGGACTGTCAAGGAGGTACACGTGAACGGTTTCGATCCAGAATCTTTGAAGGACGTCGCTGCGGAGTGTCCGGGCTTCCAGGCTCGAGCAACGGCGCGTGCACTCACGCGTTACTACAATGCCCGCTTCAAACCGCTCGGACTGACGGCCGAGCAATTCAGCCTCCTGGTTGGGATCGGTGCGGCCGAGGGAGCGACGCTCGTCGATCTTGCCGACAGTGCCGGGGTCGATCCGACTACCCTCAGCCGAAATGTTCAGAACCTGGAGAGCAGAGATCTAGTCAGCGCTACAGGCGGACGCGGCCGTGCTGGAAAGCGGCTTGCGCTGACGACATCCGGGCGTCGACTCATGGTCGATGCGCTTCCGGTGTGGAACCGGGCCAGGGCGGAACTCGCCAGTCGCATGGGCGATGAAATGCTTCATTCAGCAAAGCAAGCGATGGCGGAGTTGGCCAAGGCTACGGAACTCTCGTCCACTTAACCGGCTTTACGACGAGAACCTGTCCGCATTTTTGTGGGCGAGGCGGTTGAACAACAGGTTATCCGCGCGCCTGCGTAAACCGCTCGCCGAACAGGATAGCAAACTGGTTCATCGCTGATTTCCAGTCGAAGGCAGTGCGTACCGTTTTGGCCAGCACATTGCGCAGCGCCAGCCAGAGCAGCTTGATCGCCGCCTCGTCATTCGGGAAGTGGCCGCGCGTCTTGATGATCTTGCGCAGCTGCATATTCAAACTTTCTATAGCGTTCGTGGTGTACACGACCCGTCGAATCTCTGGCGGGAACACGTAGAACGGTACGACGTGCTCCCATGCACGCTGCCACGATTGCACGATGGTCGGGTATTTCTCGCCCCAGGGGCCGTCAGCGAAGTCCTGTAACGCCTGTCTCGCGGCGTCTTCGCTGGCGGCCGCGTAGATCGGGCGCAGTGCTGCGGCGAGTACCTTACGGTCCTTGTAGCTAGCGTACTCGAGACTGTTGCGGATCAGATGCACGATGCAGGTCTGGACAGTCGTCTTGGGATAGGCAGTGCCGATCGCCTCGGTCAGCCCCTTCAGGCCGTCGACCACAGCGATCAGGATGTCCTGGCAGCCGCGAGTCTTGAGTTCGTTGAACACCTTGAGCCAGAACTTGGCCCCCTCGGTCTGCTCGATCCAGAGGCCCAGCACGTCGCGCTGGCCATCGGCCTGGATGCCCAAGGCCAGATAGACGGCCTTGTTGCTGACCACGCCGTCGTCGCGAATCTTGACCCGCAGCGCGTCGAAGAACACGACCGGATACATCGCCTCGAGTGGGCGGCTCTGCCAGCTCAGCGCCTCGGCCATCACCTCGTCGGTGACTGAGCTGATGAAGTCGGGAGACACCTCGGTGCCGTAGCTCTCGGCCAGAAACGCCTGAATCTCGCGCACACTCATGCCGCGCGCGTACATCGCAATGATGCGTTCGTCGAAGCCGGTGAAACGACGCTCGTGCTTGGGAATCAGGATCGGCTCGAAGCTGCCGTCACGGTCACGGGGGACTTCGACACGAACCGGGCCGCGATCCGTGATGACCGTCTTGCCGCTGGCGCCGTTGCGCTCGTTGGCCTGCCCTACGGGCTTGGCCTGGCCCGGCGGGTAGCCCAGATGCAGATTCATCTCGGCGCCCATCGCACGTTCGATGACTGCCTTGTTGAACGCCAACATCAGGTCCTGCACTTCGGCCGGCGTCATCGGCCCCTTGACCAGTTGGTCCAGCAGTTCCTTGGGCAGTTCAGGCAGCGGCCCTCGGGCCACTGCCTGACGCGCTACAGTTTGCCTTTTCTTCTTCATCGGCATATCCATGACTTTTACACCTCATGATATGCCTCGCCCACGAAATCACGGATAGGTCCTACGACGATGACCGTTTCTGTCCAGTCGCGGCCTCTCGCCATCGCGACCGTAGGTCGGATGGCGAATTTCAAGCGATCGCATGCGGGCTACGGTGAACTCATCAACCAAAGCGACTTTTCCCGGTCACATGCGCACGCGACCCGCAGCAGCACCTGCAACCGTCACACCGATGATGCAGCAGTACCTGCGCCTTGTCTGACAAGCCTCAGCACACAAAGCTACGCCACGACCTACGCTCACCCTGTTTGGGGATCGGCCGTTAGACCGCGACGCCTCAATCAATGACGATGTCTCCGGAATTTATAAGAATCGCAATCTCGATGAATATCAATGCGATACCTGAAAGAGCAGCTATTGCATGCCAATAGCTGTACTTCCAAATCGAGTGGGCGACCTCATGGCATGAGCCATGTGCGCAAACAAAGTAATGCAGATCGCGCACATAACCGTTCACGGCGTCACCGCCCAGGTAGACAGCGGCGCACCAGAAAGCGAAGAAGTTGAAAAAAGCGAGCACCCCAGTGACACGTAGTATCAACTTGGCACGCTTCGACATTTCTTTGAACTTTACAGTCATGACAAGCCTTCCGACCAAGCACGGGACCGACGCCTGAGGCAGCGCCCATACAGTCACAATCTAGACTGTCGGCCGCAAACGGCATGTCGGGGTTAGCACTACGTTGCGGGTTGTGCCCGCAGCTCTACGCCCACGAGCTAGGTGGAAAGGCCCGTCGCTGCCGATTCCCCCTGCACCTGGCCAAACGGCGAACTTCGCGCAGACGCGCCCGACCCACTGGTAAACTCGGGCGGCCAAAGCAACTTTTCCCGGTCACATGAGCACCCAACCCACCGCAGCACCTGCACCAGTCACTCCAATGATGCAGCAGTGCCTGTCCGACAAACCCCCAAGTCGAACCGCCTGAAAGTCAACCCGTCCCCGGGTCCACACTCCCCGCCTCACACGCCTCTCGGCAACCGCACCGCGAATACCGTTTCGGTCTGATCGGACCGCACGTCAATCCGGCCGCGATGCGCGTTGGCGATTTCCCTGGCGATGAACAAGCCGAGCCCCAGGCCGGCATCGTCACCCGTTCTTCGCGGACGATCGTCCCCGCGCTCGAGCGGATCGAAAATGCGGTCGAGCGTGCGCGGATCGATCGCCGGCCCGCTGTTGCCGACCTCGACGAGCACGTCCGCGCCGATCGACGCGGCCACCACCCGCACCGGTGTATCGCGCGCCCCGTACTTGACGGCATTGCCCACCAGATTGCTCAGCAACTGCTGCATCCGGCGGTCGTCCCAATCACCCCGGAGATCACCGCGCATATCGACGGTAATTTCGCGATCGGGATGACTTGCCCGCAACTCGTCCACCACATTGACGAGCACGTGCGCGAGATCGATATCGCTGGGAACGACGTTGATGCCCAGCCCGAGCTGGGTTCGATTGAAATCGCAGAGATCATCGAGAAGGCCCTGCATGCGACCACCGCTTCTGATCAGCCGAGCGGCGGCATCCGATACTTCCTCACCCGCATGGAGGGCAGCAAGATACGACGCCGTGAGCTGGATGGTCTGCAGCGGCGTGCGCATGTCGTGACTCAGCATGCCGAGAAGCAAGTTGCGAGCCTGTTCGACCTGTTCGGTAAAAAAAGCGACGGATTCCGCCAGCGCTTGATCGATCGCCTCGTTGAAGCGAATCACGTCGTCCATATCAGCCGGGCCCGGCTGACTCGCGTCGATCCACAAGCGCAGCACGCTGGCGCGCAGCGCACAATACTCGGCCGCCAACTGGTTGATGTTGAAGCCCCCCGGGCGCGCAGGACGGCATGCGTCTGGGCGGCCGTCTCCCGGGTATTCACCGGCTCGGGCGCGCGCCCCAGCGATTTTTCGTATTGCGCTTGCCTCGTTTGCGGCGTCGCGATGTCCTTGGCGACGGCGGTCAGGATCTCGCGCGCGTGGTCGCGTAGCCCGAGCGAGTTCATGTTCCTCGCGGCCGGTAACAGCGTGGCGGCAAACGCTTCCCACTGCACCAGGATCGGTTCCATGTTCCGTACGATGAAATCAGCAAGCCGCATGTCGCCCCTCACAACGAAATGAACGGTGTACGCTTCAGTCGAATCGCACGATATCACGTGAATAACGGCGTTAGCCGGCGATTCGATCGTCGCCGTCGTCGTTTCCGGCTGCGCGGGCGGTGGTGCCGAGCGGCAGCTTCAATCGACCGAGTCAGCCGGCCAATGTCGACCACCGGGCGCGGCATTCGGTGCCTTTGAACGATACGCTACCGGATCGGCGGTAAAGACAGGACCGAAGCGAACTTCAATTCGCACGCACGTCACGTCGGGCGGCTAGCATCGCCGATAATCGGTGCGACGCTGTCCGATTGCCGCGGCACCGGCAGCACGAACCTTGCGCCGCGCTCATTCGACTTTCATTCCGACGCCGGATTCGGCCGCATTTTCCTGCCACGGCCGGCCGCCGGCACGAAATTGCACATGCCCAGGAAAAAATCCAGCCTCTGGTTGCGGCCTCTCGACCTGTTCTCCCTCGCGACCGGCGCGCGCCCGAAGAAGCAGGCCGGCAGGTCGCGGCCGGCGGTCAAAAAGGCCGCCAAAAAGGTCGCCCAACGGACCGTCAAGCCGGCCGTCATCGCCCCTGCCGCCAAACGGACAGGCACCGCGCACGCCACCCGCGCCCCGTCAGCCCGGCCACCCGGCACCTGGCTCCGCTCGTTTCATTCCGCCGGCCCGAGCGCCGGCCGGCTCGTGAACCATCTTGCGTACGCGCTGTATCTTCCCGCCGCACCTGCCAAGACAGCGGGCATGCCGGCCGTCGTCATGCTGCACGGCTGCAAGCAGACCGCCGAATCGTTCGCCGCGGGCACACGCATGTGCCGTCTCGCGGAGCGGTCGGGGTTCGCCGTGCTGTTTCCCGAGCAGGCCAAGACGGCCCACGCGCATCGCTGCTGGCACTGGCATGGCGACGCGACCGAGTCCGAAGCCGCGGCCGTTGCGTCGCTGGTCGACGCCATCGTGCAGCGCCACGGCTTCGATCGCGATCGGATCTACGTGGCCGGCATGTCCGCCGGCGCCGGGCTCGCCGCGGCGCTGGCGCTACGGTATCCCGACCGCTTCGCGGCGGTCGGCCTGCACTCGGGCCCGGCCATCGCGCCGCCGTCGTCGACGATGGCCGCGATGAGCCTGATGCGTCGTGGCATCCGCGACGATCCGATCGATGCGCTCGACGCGTGCGTCGACGTCGCGTCCTATCCCGGCATGCCGGCTCTCGTCGTGCACGGCGCACTCGATACGGTCGTGACCGACCGGAACGCGACGCAGCTCGGCATCGCGTTCGCGCGACTCAACCGGCTCGTCGACGAACACGGTGCGATCCGCGTCGGCGAACAACGCAGCTACGCGCAGGACGATGCGGACTACATCGATTATCTGAAGGGTGGACGGCTGATCGTCAGGGTCTGCGTCGTGCGCGGGCTGCGGCATGCATGGAGCGGCGGCGATCCGGGCGAGCCGTTCCATTCCGCCACGGGGCCGGACGCGACCGCGATGTTCTGGCATTTCTTTCGTCGTCAGCGCCGCAAGCGATTGGCGTGACACACGGCACCCGCGCCGGCCGCGGCCATGTCGTCATGCCCGTTGCTCCAGCGCTGCCACGTTCGCGCGGTCGCCGGCACGCCGAACCGGCAACCGTATCCGGAAGGTCGTGCCGCGCCCCGGCTCGCTGGTCACGTCGATGGTGCCGCGATGGCGCTCGACGATGCCGTGCGATACCGACAGCCCGAGCCCCGTGCCCTGCCCGACCGGCTTCGTGGTGAAGAACGGATCGAAGATCCGCCGGACGACGTCGGGCGTCATGCCGGCGCCGGTATCGCTGATCGCGATCGACACCTGATCGCCGTCGCTCGACGTGCGGATCGTGATCACGCCGCGCTCCGGAATCGCCTGCGCCGCGTTGACCAGCAGGTTCATGAAGACCTGGTTCAACTGCGACGGCAGGCATTCGACGTGCGGGACATCGCCGTAATCGCGCACGATGTCGGCCTTGTACTTGAGTTCGTTGTGGACGACGTTGAGCGTGCTCTCGAGGCCCGCATGCAGATCGACCACGCTCCATTCGTCGCTGGCCGGGCGCGAGAAATCGCGCAGGTCCTGCACGATGCGCCGCACGCGCAGCGCGCCGTCGATCGACTCGTCGATCAGCATCGCGATCTCGTCGCGAACGTAGTCGAGATCCGCCGTGCGGTGCACGACCGTCAGCGCGTCGCGGGTAGCCGGATCGAGCTGCGGCAACGCGGCTTCATGCGCCGCGACCACGTCGAGCAGGCTGCGCACCCACGTCTTCAACGTATTGAGGTTCGCGCTGACGAAGCCGATCGGATTGTTGATCTCGTGCGCGACGCCGGCCGCGAGCTGACCGATCGACGCGAGCTTTTCCGACTGCAGCAATTGCTCGTGCGTTTCCTCGAGCGCATGCAGCAAGCGCCGCTGTTCGTCCTTCTCCTGTTCGAGCAGCGCGTGCGCGGCCTTGCGTTCGTCGATCTCGGTCGCCATGTTCTCGCGCGTGCGTTGCAGCATCTGCGTCGTCTGCTCGTAGCTATGCAGCGCGCGTTCGAGTTCGCTGGTTCTCAACCGAACGAGCCGTTCGAGCGTGTCGGTCATTCCGCGCAGGAAAGTTGTGCGCGCATCGAAACGGGACACCAGAAGCGTGACGATCAGCGTCGCCATCGTAAACAACGCGACCGTCGTCGCGAGCCACGGCGCGTCGACCCCGTTCGCGGCGCCGCACCGCGCATCCGGCGCGAAATGCGCGGCCGCCATCGCCGTATAGTGCATGCCGGTAATCGCGATGCCCATGATGACGGCCGCGCCGATGCGCTGCGCGGTCGCGTAGCGTGCCTGCTGCATGCGCAACGCCTGCGCGATCCATAGCGCGGCCGTCGACGCGATCACCGCGATGCCGATCGACGCGGCGAACAGCGCGGCATCGTAGCGAATGCCGGGCTGCATGTGCATCGCGGCCATCCCCGTGTAATGCATGCCGGCGATCCCACCGCCCATCAGCACGCCGCCCGCGCACAGCCGCCACCAGGCCAGCCGTGCGCGCGTGACGACGGTCAGCGCGAAATACGATACGAGCACCGCGATCGCCAGCGAGGCGCCGGTTTCCTGCCATGCATAGCCGAGCGGCACCGGCAACGAAAACGCGAGCATGCCGACGAAATGCATCGACCAGATTCCGGTACCCATCGCCGCCGCGCCGCCGCCCAGCCATGCGCGCTTGAGCTTCGGATTGTCGAGCAGCGAAATGAACGCGGCGAGGTCGAGCGTCGTATAGGAGGCCAGCGTCGCGATCGCGAGCGACAGCAGGACGAGCGGAAGGTTGTAGATGCCATGCATGATCGAGCGCCCGGAACGGGTTGAATGCATCGCCGCGGTGCGGGCAGTCGCGCGCACCGCGGCCATCAGGCCGACGTTTCGATGTCAGGCCGGCGGCGCACCTGCGTTGGGAGCGTGCGCCTGCCCCGCCGGACGGGCCAGCACGAGAATGTCGAACGGCGTGCCCTCCCGCGTCTCGAAGCGGCGCACGAGCTCGATCTGGTGCGCGGACATCACGCTGCCTTTCGTCATCAACAACACGCCGCGATGCGTGCGCAGATCGTCGGCGAGCTGCATCCCTTCACGCAGTTGAACCGAGCGGATTTCCGCGACGGACGCCGCGATGCCGAGACTCGCCGGATCCTGCATCAACTCGATGAAGCGCGCGACCAGTTGCGGGTCGTAACGCACGCTCGCCTGCGAGCGCAACACGTCGATCGCCTGCTCGATCGAATGCGGCGCACCGATTTCGCCGTTGCGCAGCCCTTCGAAATCGCGCGCGATCGCGACGATCCGCGACCCGACCGGGATCGCGTCGCCGACCAGGCCGTCCGGCGTGCCGCGGCCGTTGAAGCGCTCGTACTGGTGCAGCACGATCGACGCGACCTTGTGCAACTGGGCGACCGGCGTCAGCACCATCTGCGCGCGCAACGGATGCTCCTGGAACACGCGGCGCTCGTCCGTCGTCATCCGCGCGAGCGGCTTGTGCAGCACTTCGTCCGGCAGCGACAGCTTGCCGATGCCGTGCAACAGCCCCGCGAAATAGACGTCCTGCGCGTGCAGTTCGCTCATCTCGGCCGCCAGCGCGAGCCGGCGCGCGATCTCGCCGACCCGCATCGCATGCCCGCTCGCAGCCCCGCAGCGCAGCTCGATCATGCTCGCGCACACTTGAACCATCGCCGTGAAGCTGCTTTTCAGGTCGCGTTGCGCCGCTTCGAGAAACATCACCGTCTGGCCGAGCTCTTCGGTGCGCGCGCGAACCTGCGTTTCGAGGTCGGTATTGAAACGGCGCAGCGCTTCGTTCTGCGCTTCGGTCAGCGCCGCCAGCCGGGCCGCTTCGCGACGCAGACGGCGCTGCTCCAGCGCCTGCTCGATGGTCAGCAGCAGGTCGTGATCGTCCCACGGCTTGTTCAGGTAGCGATATACGCCGCCTTCATTGACGGCCTGCATGACCGACGCGATCTCCGCATAGCCGGTCAGCAAAATGCGCATCGTGTCCGGGTACAGCACCCGCGCGCGCGCCAGGAATTCCGCGCCGCTCATGTGCGGCATCCGCATGTCGGACACGATCAGGTCGATTTCGGTCGACGCCAGAATCTCGAGCGCGGCCTCGCCGCTGTCGGCGGTCACGATGTCGTAGCCGGTGGGTCGGAACACGCGCCTGAGCGCCGACAGCACGTTCGGTTCGTCGTCGACCAGCAGGATCGACGGTACGCGGGCCGCCTCGCCGGATGCTGCTGTCGCGTCCGCGGTTTCGGACGGCGCGGCATTCACGTCGTTTGTTGCAGATGTCGTCATAATCGGCCTCGGATCAATTATTCACACCCTCTCTGCAACATCGGCCGATTCCGCGTTTTCCACATCGGTGGAAACGCTAATGCGTGCGTGTCGATTTCAAGCGGAATGCATCACGCGAATGCTACGTCGTTGCCGCGCCCGGTTCGCGCCGGTAGTAGATGTCCCATTCCGCTTCGTCGGTTCGCACGAAGCCGTGCCGTTCGTAGAAGCGGTTCGAGTCGCTGCCGCGCAATGCGCCGATGCGAACGGGCATCCGGTGTTCGTCGGCTTCGGCAAGGATCTCGCGCAGCACGGCGGCGCCGATGCCCTTCCCCTGATGCGCGGGCACGACGTACAGGTGGTCGAGCAGCCAGTGATCCGCCATCGGGCGCAGCGTGTAGAAGCCCACACGCGAATACTCGGCTTCGATGAAACGGCATAGCGCCGGGTCGAACGACGCGAGAAACCGGTCGCGCGCACGCTGCGGATCGAAACGGCCGATGCGTTCGAGGCTGTCGCGCATCGCGGCGATGCGGATCGCGACGAGGGTGTCGGCGTCGTCGTGCGTGACGGGGAAGAAGGTCACAGTCATTGTCATTGGCTGGCGGGATGCATGGGGAAGCAAGCGCTCGGCTCGGCGGTGCAGAACCACCCGGCATTGAGGACGAGTGATCTCCCCAGGGCGCCTTGATGCGCTCCGCTCGCCTTGCGCTCGCGTGAACTGACTCCGGACGTCTTCGCTCGACGGGGACTTCAGCGCGGCACGCCTCTCCTTGATCGGAGGGCGTGCAGCAAACGAACCGATGCGATCGGCTCAATGAATAAAAAGCGCTGGCCGATGAACTGACCAGCAAATTGGTTCTGGCGATCCGAGGTTGATGTGTGCCAGAACCATGTGCGTTGAACGGCGTACGCGTATAGACAGACGGGCATGTCAAACGATCGGCCCCGCCGATCGGGACTCCCCGGCTCGAGCCTGCACGACAATCTGTGATCGCAGTTTAGGCCAGGCTAACCGATGCGACCAGGTCTGCATCCACGCCCGTCAACCTGAACGCATCGACGAGCTTCGGTACTTCCCATGTTGCGATCATCGCTTCAGTCGGCAGATAGTCAGGATCGGCGGACGCAACCCCGACCCACACGCCCTGGGACACCTGCCTGCCATGGAGATAAAAGTGCAGCTCCCGGCCAGCGCGTTCGCACGTACACCTGATTCTCTCCACCGATTGGCCCAATCTTCTAATCCGTGCGACCTGGTTGCGATCCAGCTCGAACATGGCACTCATCACCCCGTCGCAATCGACGATACCGATCATGTTGCTGTCATCGGTGAATGTCCACGACGGATGCGGCGTGCCCAAGCGCAGCATGAAAAAATCTGCGGATTCTGAACCAATCATCATGTTTCTCCTGCAACGATACGCCGTTCTACTAACTGTAAATTGATAAAGACGCTCGCTCATCCAGTCTCGTCTCCTCGTCGTGCCTGGATGCTCGAGTGGACGTACGCCAGCGTCTTGCAATGGGCACACGCAACCTTGAAACGCGCAGCGCCCGTCGCTTCCGGAGCACCTACACGCTCGCCTGACGAGTCACGGGCTCTGCGGCCATACTGTCCGAACCGGACAGCCTCACCGCAACAGCAGCGGCCGCCGTGCTTCCGTAGACGTTGAGGGCGGTTCTCCCCATGTCGAAAAAGGCGTCAACGCCCAACAGCAGCAGCACCGCATCGGCCGGCAACCCGATCGACGTGAGCACGATGGTGATGGCGACGATCGCGCCGGAGGGCACATTGGCTGCGCCGTCGATGGTGATGATCGTCAAGATCAAGATCGTGATCACCAGCGGCCAGGACCAGACAAGGTGATAGGCGTCGGCCAGATAACCGACCGCAAGGGCCGTGTAGAGCACCGCGCCGTCGCGATTGAAAATATAGGCCAGCGGCAAAATCGTGGACGCCACGCCGTAGGGCACGCCCAATTCAACCAGCTTCTTCAGGTGCAACGGATAGGTAATTTCAGACGAACGCGTCGTGAAACCGAGGATCAGTGGTTCCTTCACCTTCCTGAGCACGGCGAGCGGCGACTGACCGGCGACGCGAATGACGATGGTGAGTACGACCGCCAGAACCGCCATGCCGAGATAGGCCACGCCCAGAAGCTCGACAAGCGAGTGCGCACCCGCAAAGCCCTTGGCTGACAACAACTGCGCGATCGCGGCGAAGATCGCGAGCGGCGACCATGCGATCACCCACTGGATCATCTTGAACAGCCCCGACAGCAGCGCCTCGAAAACGGCGATCGCAGGCTCGGCACGCTCCGGCGCAGCCGACAATGCCGCGCCGAAAATGACGCCGAAAACGAGCACCGGGAGAGAATTCCCGGCAGAAAGCGCAGCGACGATGTTGGCGGGGATCAGATCAACGAGGAATTTCGTCCAGTCGATGCTGGACGCGAGCGCTGCGGGCATCGATCCAGAGTGAGTCACGCTTGCCCCGAGACCCGGTCGAAATACGAAGTTGAGCAGCAGGCCGAACGATGCAGCCAAGCCAGTCATGAAAACGAAGAAGCCGATACTGGACAGGGCGACCTTTCCGAGCCGCTCGCGAAGCCTGCCCGCACGAAAGACCCCGACCGTGACCGACAGGAAGATCAACGGCATGACGACCATCTTGATCGCGTGGCCGAACATCGTGCTCAGAAAGCCCAGCTTCGCGGCAAAGCCTGGCGCAAACACGCCGCAAGCGACGCCCAGGACCAGTCCGCCAAACATTTGCATCGGGAGGGAAAGCCCTTTATTTTTCGTGTTCATGCCGTGCCTTTAGCAGTTTTATTCGTGCCGGCGTACCGTCAACGATGTGATTCCACATATGCTGACGTGCAAGCTCGCCGTCGTTCGCTTCGATTGCGTCAAAGATATTCAGGTGCTCGATCGTGCCGCGCCGAACGGTTTCCGCGTCGCCGCGCGGGATTTCGTTCAGGGCCAGGGTCTGGGCCCGCAATAGACCATACGCCGATGAGATTCGTACGTTCCGTGCGGCAGCAAACAACTCTTGATGAAACACCCAACCGATACGTTGCTCGAGCATGATGTCCGAGACGTCTCGGTCAACCAGTTCCTGCATTTTTGCTGCCGCCTCGCAAAGACCTGCCGTTACGCCCGATCTCGCTGCAAGAAACGCTGCGGTACTCTCCAGGGCCAGCCGCATTTCAAAAATTTCGCGGAGATCGCTGGTAGTCGGCGACGCGACATAGGTGCCACTCTTTTCGATCACGACGACCAGCCCTTCGGACTCGAGCAAATGCAATGCGCTGCGCACCGGCATTTGGCCGAAACCCAGTTCGTCCGCCAGACCTCGGTGGGATACTTTCTGCCCAGGCGCAAGGCGGCCGTCAAAGATCCTCGACCGGATCTCGTCGTAGGCCAGTTCTGCATCTGTCGAGACTTTCGACGTCATCTGTGATCGCAGTTAGCGTATGATTCAAAAACGAAACTGATAGGAAATTACCCTTACTGGCCATGCCCGGCAACTGCTAATTTTGCGAGTAGGCATGCCGAAAGAGAATTGGAAGAAAATCTGCGTCACGAAGAGAGCCGATAATTATATGACTTCACAAGATGTGCGCTTTACCATCTGCGCCGTCCGTGCGGAAGAAACCTATCCCCTCAGGGCCGCAGTCTTGATGGCTGGAGATGAAGAGGGAAGCGCTCTACACGGAGACCACGCCCCAACGACAATGCATTTTGCCGTTCGTGACAACGAGAATATCGTTGCCGTGGCATCGGTGTGTAAAGAAGAGCAATCCGGCGTTTCGAACGCTGAAGCGTGGCGCCTTCGCGGCATGGCCGTCCATCCGTCGGTACGTGGCCTGGGATTCGGACGCCTGCTGGTCAATCTGTCCCTTCGCCATGTCCGCGAACAGCATGGCACCCTGCTCTGGTGTACGGCGCGCGAATCGGCATACCAATTCTATGAAATGCTCGGCTTTGATCGCGATCCGATACCGATTTCAATGCATGGCCGCGACGATATGAAATTCTATCTAATGCAGCGCAAGATCGAGGGCTGATTTCGGCTGCGACCGACGCTCGATCGCAATCGGGGGCCGATACCAGGCGCTGGCTGCCGGCCCGGAAACACCCGTTCCCCAGCATCCGCATTAGCCGGTTCGCCCGCGCGCAGATCGAGATCGCGGGCGACGACGGCTGTCGCAACGCCTGCGTCATTCAGCGCACCGCCGAACAGTAGCGCCATTCGCTTGTCTCGCGAGTTTCCGGCCAATATGGACGGATATTCAACAATCGCCTTTTCCGTTTCGATTATTGCAATCCGGGAGCAAATGAAACGGTTACCAAGAACGAACCTTGGCGACCGATTTTCAGCGATGAATCTCGACTTGTCGAACGACCGAATTCGGCCGGCGCTACGCAATCAACGAGACCTGCCAATCGATACTTTCCTCTCTGATTATCGGTCGTCGTGGCGGCCCCTGCAGTTGGATATCGCCCTCACACCCACCTAGCCCGCATTCGCTTACCGTTGCCGACATCATCAGCGTGATGGCGCGGACTTCGGTAACACGTCGTCCTGCCAATTCTTATAAGGGAAATCCCGTAAGGCGCCCAGCAATCAGACGAGATTAACTTATATCAAACAAATTTTGACGGGAATTTATGTTCCTGATATGGTTTTTACACTTGCAAAGTGCGGCCAGGCTGTATTGGCGCACGTCGCCAGTAGCTGAACCGGACGCTTGGTCAGTCCGCAAGGATGGCCGGTATTTCCAGCCCGTTTTTTGTCGAAGGTGGAGCATGGTCCGGTTTCGCCAACGGAGCAAGGAAAATTGTAAGGATCACGAAATGAGCGAATTTGGCATGCCGATTTGTAGAACATGACGCCGGCCGTTGCGACCGAGACGACGCGCAGGCCGTGCGCCGTCACCTGCATTCGAATACGAAAAAAGCCGCTTCAATCCATCCCGAAACCCACTCCTGACAGTGAAATGCAGATGAAAAACAAAAAAATCAACATCAGCGTTATCGCTGTTGCCGCCTTCGCAGCATCTTCGGCAGCAATGGCACAGTCGTCCGTCACCCTGTATGGCATGCTCGATGCAGGTATCGGCTACACGTCGAACATCAATGGCCACAGCAGGTTCGGCCTCGATGGCGGCGCCGCGGGTTCGAACAAATGGGGCCTCAGGGGGCAGGAGGATCTCGGCGGCGGCCTCCAGGCGGTATTCAAGATCGAGAATGGTTTCAACATCGCGACAGGCGGCATAGGCGGCCAAGGGCCGATCGGCTCCACGCGTTCGCTGTTCAACCGCCAGGCTTACGTGGGCCTCGCGTCCAATCAGTACGGCGCGTTGCGCATGGGGCGCCAGCTCGACGCCGTGACGGAAATGGTTCAGGTCCTGACGGGTGACGCCATTTCGGCGTCGACCTTCTCGACGCCGGGCGACGTCGACAACAACGACAACACGACGAACCAGAACAACGCGGTGAAGTACATTTCGCCGATCATCCACGGCTTCCAGGCTGAAGCCGCGTACTCGTTCGGCGGCGTGGCCGGTGCAACGGGTTCGGGGCAATCGTGGTCGGCGGCCGCGACCTACGCTCAAGGCGGCCTGACGGTCGCCGGCGGCTACTTTCGTGCGGCCAACCAGGGCGAGAACGGATGGCTGAACGCAACCGCCCAACCGAGCTTCGGTGGCGCGCTCGGCTATCCGAGTTCGGGCTACAACGGCGGCAATGCGTTCAAGAGCGCGGGCATCGCGCAAGTCGCCGCGCAATACGAGGTGGGTCCGTACACGGCCGGCTTGCGCTACTCGAACGCCCAGTACAAGGGCAACGATGGCCAGCCGTCGATCCACTTCAACGTGCTGGGTGCGCTCCTGCAGTACCGGGTCACGCCGGCGCTGTCGCTGGCGACGGGTTACACGTATGTCTACGGTTCCGCAGCGACGCCCACGCAAGCTGCCGAAGGTCGCACGATGGCCTCGATCCACCAGATGTCGCTGGGCGCAACGTACTCGCTGTCGAAGAGTACCGCGCTGTACGCGATGGGCGCCTACGTCCATGCCAAGGGCGCGCAGGCTTCGGCTGCCGACTTTGGCAACACCTCATCGGGTGGCAACCAGGTTCAGGTCAACATCGGCATGTTCCACGGCTTCTGATCGCCGACGCGCAAATCCGGAGTAGTGGCCGCACTACTCCGGCGTTGTGCCGCGGCATCTGATCGGCGAACCTAGCCACCCTCCTGACTCGCCATGCCTTCCATCCACGCCTCGAACGCGGACACGGCCGCATCGTCGGCGCGATCGGCGTTCGTCACCAGCATGTAGTCGTCGGCACGCCACGCAGGCGATGCGATGGGACACACGAGGCGCCCCTCGGCGAGATCGCGCCCGATCAGCGGCAGCGACGCCAGCGCCACGCCGAGCCCCTCGAGGGCCGCGCCAAGCTGAAGATTCACGTGATCGAATTCGACATGGCGCGCGGCCCGCAGATCGGCAGCGCCCGCTTCCTTCAACCAGTGCGACCACGCGGAGCGCGTCGTGGCCGAATGCAGCAGCGTGTGATGGCGCAGGTCGGTCACGCCCTGTATCGGATGCTGGCGCAGCAAGGCGGGATTGCAGGCCGGCACGCGCAGGTCGGGCATCAACGGGCGCGACACGACGCCCGCGCCTTGCTCGGGACCGGAGCGAACACCGATATCGAAAGCGTCGGCGACATAGCGCAGCTTGCGCGATGTCGTCGACACCCTGACGTCGATGTCGGGGTACCGCGAATGGAAATCGGAGAGCCGCGGCAACAGCCAGCAAAGCGCAAAGCTCATCGGCACGTTCACCCGCACGACGCCCGATATCCGGTGCGTGAACGGGTTGTGGCGCAGCCGCACCACCGCGGTACCGAGGCGCTCGAACGCGTGGCTGACGTCATTCAGCAATGCGGCCCCTTCGTCGGTCAGCACGACGCCGCGCGGACGACGGTCGAACAACGGCAGGCCGAACCAGTCCTCCAGCAGCCTGATCTGTTTCCCTACGGCCCAGTGGGTGACGTGCAGTTCCGCCGCTGCACCGGCGAAGCTGCCGTGCCGCGCGACCGCATCGAAAGCGCGCAGCGCATTGAGCGGGGGCAACTCGTCCCGGTGCTTCGCGGCACCTCGGCTTTCGTTCATGACGTGACTTTTTCTCTCTGTTGACGGGATTTTAGCTCAATTGAAATGGCTGGCATCCCGGTCATAAAATTGACACGTCGAGCCTGAAAACCATACCGCGAGCGGCTTCCATTCACCGCTCGTACGGAGAGAATGACAATGCGCTTGCCGGTTTTTTCCCCTCCCGTCGTGCCGGAGACTGCGCCATCGCGGCCGCGCGTGCTGTGGCTGTCCTGCATTGCGCACGCCATGCACGATGGCTATACGGACATGATCTACGCGCTGCTACCCGTGTGGCAGTCGGAATTCGGGCTCGACTTTGCGGCCCTGGCTATCCTGCGCGGCATCTATGCCGGCACGATGGCGACGCTGCAGTTGTCCGCCGGGCGTCTCGCGCAACGTCTGGGCAGCCGCGCGACGCTCGCAATCGGTACGCTGCTCGCCGCGCTCGGCTATGCGCTCGCGGGCATGTCGGGTGGACTGCTCGGGTTGGGCGTCGCGCTGGCGATTTCGGGCGGCGGATCCAGCACGCAGCATCCGATCGCATCGGGCGCCGTCTCCCGCATCTACGGGCGCGACGCGAGAGGCCCGCTGAGCATCTACAACTTTTCCGGCGATCTGGGGAAATCAGCGCTGCCGGCCGCCATTTCGCTGCTCGTGACCATGATGCCGTGGCGTCATGCACTATGGATCGTCGCCGGACTGGGCTGCGTCGTGGCCGCCGTCATCGCGCTCTGGTTTCCCGCCGTGCCACGCGGCGCCGGAAAGACGCCGGCAAAAGAGCAAGCGTCCGCTCAACGCGATGGCGCGGGGAGAAGCGGATTCCCCGCGCTGTTTTCCATCGGCGTGCTCGATACGGCCGTACGCATGGGACTGCTTACCTTTCTGCCTTTCCTGCTCAACGCAAAGGGCGTCTCGCCTCAACTGCTGGGAACGGCCCTTGCACTCGTTTTCATTGGGGGCGCGGCCGGCAAATTCATGTGTGGCTGGCTCGGCGCGCGCATGGGTACGGTGAGGACGGTGCTGCTCACGGAGGGCGGTACGGCTGCGTGCATCATCGCGGTGATATATCTCCCGTTGGCGCTTACCATGGTGCTGCTGCCGATCCTGGGCATGATGCTCAACGGCACTTCATCGGTGCTGTACGGAACCGTCCCGGAGATGTCCGCGCCCGAGCGCACCGAGCGCGCATTCGCGATTTTCTATACTGGGACGATCGCCTCGGGCGCGATATCGCCCGTTCTCTACGGTTTCCTGGGCGACAGGATCGGCGTGCACGGCGCCACGTATGCGACCGCGTTGACCGCCCTGGCGATTTTTCCGCTCGCCCTCGCCCTGCGCCCACATCTGGCAGATGACTCAACAGGAAGAACACCATGACGAAGTCTGACTACCCGACCGTCGCCCTCATCGGCCCGGGCGCAATCGGAACGACCGTCGCCGCGGCCCTTCACGAAGCCGGCCGCACGCCGGTGATCTGCGGCCGCTCGGCGCACGAGCAGCTGACGTTGCGCTTCGATGGCGGCGAGATCGTCGTGCCCGGGCCCGTGCTGACCGATCCGCAAGCGGTCAAGGAAAAGGTCGATCTCGTGTTCGTCGCGGTCAAGGCGACGCAGGTGGCGAGCGCGGCGCCCTGGGTCGCCGCGCTATGTGATGCGAATACCGTCGTCTGCGTGCTGCAAAACGGCGTCGAGCAAAAAGCCGCCTTCGCACCGTATGCGGCCGGCGCCGAGGTCGTGCCGTCGGTCGTCTGGTTTCCGGCGCAGCGCGAATCGGGCGCGTCGGTGTGGCTGCGGGGCAAGCCTCGGCTCACCCTGCCCGATACGCCGGCGAGCAACGTGGTGGTCTCGGCTTTGCGCGGCACGCGCTGCTCGCCCGAGGTGGCGGAAGATTTCATCTCGCTCGCGTGGCGAAAGCTGTTGCAGAACGCCGTGGCGGGACTCATGGTGCTGACCGGCCGCCGCGCCGGCATGTTCTCGCGAAGCGACATCACCGAACTGTCGCTCGCCTACTTGCGGGAATGTCTCGCGGTCGCGCGTGCGGAAGGCGCGAAGCTGGGCGATGAAGTGCCGCAGGAAATCGTCGATGGATTCCATGGCTTTCCGCCCGATCTGGGAACGTCGATTCTTGCCGACCGGCAAGGCAATCGCCCTCTCGAATGGGACTGCCGGAATGGCGTCGTGCAGCGATACGGACGAACGCATGGCATTCCGACGCCGATCAGCGATCTGGTCGTGCCGCTTCTCGCGGCCGCCAGCGACGGGCCGGGCTAGTAACGAGGAACGCGCTATCCAGCCCGATCAGCGTGAATCCGCGCCGGAGATGACGCCGGTGAAGAATACCGCGGCGGCCTGTCAGCTCGCTGATCGCGGCTCACTGCGATGGAGGCTACGCCGTTTCCCGTCGAGCTACGGCAAGTAAGGCTTGATGTTCGTCAGTGCGCGGGAAACATACTCGTCCTTCTCCCCGACTGGTGCGACGTAGTGCAGCGCGCTCCGCGCAGCGTCCTCGCCTTCGAGGCGCGCAATGAGCCACGCGGCCAGATACGGCGAAGCAAAGCAGCCACCCGCCGTGGCGACGTTACCTTGAGCGAAGAACGGCTGATTCAGGACATCGACGCCAGCTTCGATCACCCAGGGTTTGGTCGTGAGATCCGTGCAGGCCGGGATTTTGCCGAGTAAGCCGAGCTTCGCCAGAATCAACGTGCCCGAACATTGTGCGCCGATAAGCTGCCTGGCAGGGTCGAACTCGAGTTGCTCCATCAGTGCCGCGTCATTGACGACCTCCCGGGTTTGAATACCGCTCCCGATGATGACGGCATCGGCCGTGCAAGCGTCCGCCAACGTCGACTGCGCCTGCACGGTTACCCCGTTCATCGACGTGACGGAAGGCTCCGGGCAAGACAGGGTCACCCGCCAGCCGGGCTTCCTGATTCGATTGAGCACGCCGAGCGCAATGAGGGAGTCGAGCTCGTTGAAGCCCTGGAAGGTCACGATCGCGATGTGCATGGGACACCCTGTCTCCGGTCAGTCGAAGCATCTTGCCAGATTGCCGTCACCAACGGCTCTGCTTTGCCGACAACTCAGTGTTACAGCCAGCAAGCCGCCTGCCCTGATGGTCGACTTCATGCTGGTCCATCCGGGCCGCGGGCAAACTCGCGCTGGCAAAGCAATTTCTCGCCGTCAGATGAACACGCCACCCACCGCCGCAGCTACACCGACGTCACTCCAATCATGCAGCGGTACCTGCTGGCGTAAGACGCTGAGATAGATCTCTGCGCCAAAAGCGCCACTAACGTATGACAAAAGCGCTTGTCCCGCTTCGTACGAAGCAATTCCGGTAAAGATTTACCAATCGAACAAATTGTTACCGTCCGTTTCAAAGAAACCCAAATAGTGAGCTACGGGGCCGCTATTCTTCCGTCACCCACAATAACGATCCCACTTGGGGGTGACATATGAACAACATCATCAAGAGCGCCCTGTGCGCCGCCTTCGTCCCATTCGTCCTCGCGGCTTGCGGCGGCGGCGACGACGGTGGCGGCACGCAAACCGGTACGCTGCACGTCGCGATGACGGACGCGCCATCGTGCGGCTTCGATCACGTGTACGTCACCGTCTCGCAAGTCCGTGTCAACGCCAACGCGAACGCCGCCGACAACGACGCTGGCTGGTCGACCGTTGCCCTCGCGACGCCGCAGAAAATCGACCTGCTGTCGCTGACCAACGGCGTGCTCGCCGATCTCGGCCAGACCGCGCTGCCCGCCGGCCAGTATCAGCAAGTTCGGCTCGTGCTCGCGCAGAATCAGGGCAACACGCTCGCGAACTCGGTCGTCCCGACCGGCGGCGCGGAACAGCCGCTCGCCACGCCGAGCGCGACGCAAAGCGGCTACAAGATCATCCAGCCGTTCACGGTCCAGCCCAACACACTCGTCGATCTCGTGCTCGACTTCAACGCATGCAAGTCGATCGTCCAGCGCGGCAACGGCTCGTATGCGCTGAAACCGGTCGTCACCGCGGTCCCGACCGTCGTGAGCGGCGCGATCTCCGGTTACGTCGCATCCGCCGAAGCCGGCGCGACCGTCTATGCCGAACAAGGCGGCAAGGTCGTCCGCGGCACGGTGGCCGACGGTTCCGGGAAGTTCGTGCTGTCGCCGCTGATCCAGAGCTCGACGCAGGGCAACTACGATGTCGTGATCGTGCAGAACAACTTCGCGTCGGGCATCGTCCGCTCGGTTCCGGTGGTCGTCAACACGACCACGGCGGTGTCGGCATCGACCGCACCGATCACGCTGCCGGCCTCGACGATGAGCACCGTCAGCGGTACGGTGACGGCGAGCGCGAACGCCTTCGTGCGCGCGCTGCAGACGATCGACGCGAACGCCTACGAGATCACGTCGATCAACGCGAACATGGACACCGGCGCCTATGCGCTGTCCGTGCCCGCCGCGGCGCCGATCGTCGGCACCTACTCGGGTTCGCTGCCCATCGCGCTGGCCGCAGCGCCGGCCGCCGCGGGACAATACACGATCGAAGCCGACGCGGCGTCGGGGGCGACCCAATCGGCAAACGTCAACGCAACGACCAGTCAGTCCAACGTCAACTTCAGTTTCTGACGCGCTGACGGCATCATCGAGGGCCGCACGGCCCTTTCCTTCCAACGGGAGAACGAAGTGAAAAAAGGGGTTATCGCATGGCTCGCAGCGGTGAGCATGGTAGGTGCGCTCGGCGGCTGCGTCGCCTATGTTCCTGGCCCACCGGTCGTGGTCGCGCCGCAAGGCGGGCCGGGAAATGGATTCTGCCCGCCGGGGCAAGCCAAGAAAGGCAACTGTTGACGAAATGCCCGCGCATCGCGGGCATTTTTTCATTCATCGCGCAAACAACCCGGCGTCCACGCCGGACGGCTCGACGAATCCCCTTCTCCGCGTCGTCACTCCGCCATCTTCGGCGGCCACGCATGGCCTTCGGCCTGACAATTCCTGCACCACGCATATAGCGCGTCGTACATGACGAGGCCGTGCTCCAGCATCTCGTGATCGTCGGGAAACATGTCCGACAGTCCGAGCGAAATCGCATAAAGCCCGCTGGACTGCGGCGTCAGGTCGAGCCGCGAGGTATCCGCGCCGCGAATGATGCAGGCCATGTGCTGCAACGCCTGATCGTCGGCCAAACCATATTTGTCGAGAAACGCGTCGAAGCTGCATTGCTCGCCGACGTGCGTCAATTCCACCCCCGGAATGTCGTACGGGATCGCACCCGTCTCGTCGGCGATCCGCAGCACGTCGCCCGGCGGGACGTACAGAAATTCGGGCGTCTCGTCGATAAAACGGGCAATGAGCCAGGGACAAGCGACCCTGTCGATTTTCGGACGTTGTCGCGTAATCCATTGCATGGCAGCCTCCACGGTCAGTGATGCAACAGCGGGTACACGATCAGGCCCATCACGGCGGCGGCGCCCACGACCACCGGCTCCGACAGCTTCTTGAACCTGACCAGCAACACGATCGTCGCGAGCGCCATCAAGGCGGTGGGCACGTCGACGATCGAACGTCGGGCCAGCACGATCACCGACCCCGTGATCGCGCCGACGGCCGCGGCCGTTACGCCGTCGACGAATGCCAGGATCGCCGGCAGCCTGCCGTATTTCTTGAAGTACGGGGCCGGCAACACGGTGAACAGATAGCACGGCAGGAACGTGCCGGCTGCCGCCACGCACGCGCCGGGCAGCCCCGCCACCAGATAGCCGATGAAGCCGACCGTGATGACGACCGGGCCCGGCGTGATCATCGCGACCGCCACGGCGTCGACGAACTGCTTCTCGTTGAGCCAATGGTGCTCGGTGACCACGCCGCCATAGAGGAACGGCACGATCGCGAGCCCCGAGCCGAACACGAAGGCGCCGGCCTTCGCAAAGAAGACGGCGAGTTGCGCGAGCTGCGGCCAGTCGACGATGCCAAGCCACGCGCCGGTGGCTGAGACGGGCAACGCCACGACCGCATTGACGCGCCGCTGGCGTAACCACCTGGGCGGCGAGCGCGTGAACCAGACGAGCAGGCCGGCCGCGAGAAACAGCCACGCCGCTTCCGATTCGGTGATCACCGTCACGGCGACCAGCGCGAGATAGATCGCCCACAGCAGCTTGTCGCGACCGATGCTTTTCACGGTCAGCTTGCGCGCGCTGATCGCGATGATGCCGATCACCGCCGCGCCGACGCCGTAGAACACCGACTGCATCCACGTCAGCCCGCCGAATCGCGTGTATGCGTAGCCGAGCAGTACCACCATCAGAAACGACGGCAGCACGAACGCGATCCCGACCATCGTGGCGCCGACGATCCGGTAGTGCACGTAGCCGAGATAGATCGCCAGTTGCGCGGCAAGCGGGCCCGGGGCGAGCTGCGCGAGCGCCAGGCCTTCCTTGTAGTCCGCGTCCGCGATCCATCGGCGCGTGTCCACGAGATCCCGATGCATGTAGCCGGCGAGCGCAACCGGCCCGCCGAAACCCGTCGCGCCGAGCCACGCGAAGTACAGGATCAGTTGCCACAGCGTATAGGCCGGGCGGTCGCGATGTGTATTCATGTTGCGGGCGGGCAGCAAGGTCAGGGTTTTCGATTGCCACGGAAATGCACGTACAACGAATCGAGTACGGCGCCGATCTCCATCAGCAACGCATCGTCGTCGGCAAGACGCTTACGGGCACCCGCGAGAATGGCCTCGAATCCGCCGGCTTCCGGCACGGCGGCGGCGCCCACATCCAGCGCATGCACCATCGCCCCCAACCGGACGAGTCCGTCGTTGTCGCCGAGTCCAAAGCTCGCGACCAGCACCTCGAACGACACGCGATCGCCCACATGCGTGAACGGGGCGCCGTCGAAATCGAAGCCGAGCGCATCGACCGGACAATCGGCGAGGTTTTCCAGCCACACGAAGCGCGCATGCGGATCGATGAAACGCCGAATCAGCCACGCGCTGGCGACGCGATCCACCCACAGGTGACGGCGCGTCGCCCACAGCCTGCCCTGATACTGCGCCGGGTCGCGACGCGGGATGCCGCGTTGAGCGGCATGCGGCTCGCCGGGCGAGCGCAACGCTTCGATCGCGGCGGTGAAATCCCGCCATTGCGCATGCGCGCGCAGCGAGGTTTCTCCGGGAAAGAAATCGACGCTTCGAATGGCCTCGTACGTACGAGCGTGGCGGCGTTGCAGGCGATTGAGATCGGCACCCGCCAGATCGGGCAGCGTCTTGCGGGTCTCCGAAAGCTCGGCAAGCCAGTCCGCGTAATCGCCCGCGCGATCGAACAGCGACTTGTACACGCTTTCGTCCGCCGGATCGTCCGCGCGGACGTCCAGCAACCACGCCTGCCCTTCGCCGTTACGCGCGTCGTCGGCGAGATCGCGCAACTGCGCCGCCTGCTCGGCATGCGCCGGCAACAGGTATGCACCGTCCCGCAGCGCGCCGCAGCCGAGCGCCTTGACGGTACGCCAGATGCGCATGCGGGCAGTCGCGCCGGAGGTCGGCAGACTGACGATCAACAGGAGCCACGAAGTCGGGACGGAATTCATGAAGGCAGCATAATTGGCCGTCACGAACCCTGCAATTCAGTAGATATCGCTACAACGTTTCGGCAGCAGGCAGCTCCCGACCGAAACCGGATACGTGACCGACGCTACAGGACATCGTTACGATATCCTGCGAATCGAGCGGTTCAACGCATAAACTGTAAGCACGCCACGGCGAACTCCCGTCGATCCATCGCACGCCTTTCCCGACACCGCTCTGAATGCAGCTGGACGGCAAACGCAGGCCCGCACATGAAACCGCCCCAACCAATGACAATCGATCCCGGCTCCATTCCTTACTATCTCGTCCTTCGGGCCGGCTGGCCGCCCTATGTGTTGAATTCGGATCGTCAAGTGCTCCGCCGCCAGGCGAGTCCGCTATTGCTGGCATTCGCGCGCACGCGCGGAGCGATCGCACATGTCGACGACAGCGCGTGGAACGTCTTCTCCGACAGCGAGGGGCTCACGGTAGTCGAACGTCGCGAGACCGGGTTCTTTTCGTTGGTCGCGGGAAACGAGACCGAACGTCAGCTGCAGTTGCTGACGACCCTCTGACGTCGCCGCCGGAGCCTCGCATCGCACGGCGCGACGTGCATGCCGGCAAGCGATCGGCGCCGACCGAAGAAGCTTCACGCGTTCTGCCCCCAGGGCCGAAAGCGCTTGACACATTTCCTGGCGACGCGTACTGTCGGCCGCAGAAGTATTCAAGAAGCGCGATTGCTGCTCATCATCGACCGCAGCCTGCGGTATTCGTTGTCCTCTCCCTCCTTGATTCTTTTTTCCTCGTCCATTCGGGGCACATTCGCTCGTTCATTTTCAGGAGATCTAACATGGATACCGGTACCGTCAAGTGGTTCAACGACAGCAAAGGCTTCGGCTTCATCACCCCCGATAGCGGCGGCGACGATCTGTTCGCCCACTTCTCCGAGATTCGCAGCGACGGCTTCAAGACCCTCGCGGAAGGTCAGAAAGTCAGCTTCGAAACGAAGAACGGCCCCAAAGGCCTGCAGGCATCGAACATTACCCCGCTGTAATCGCTGAACCGTCAGTCCCGTTCACGGAGCGGCACATCGCTGCCGCTTCACGTGCCACGCCCTCGGTCGCAGGCAATGCGACTCGACGCAGGCGCGGCCGTCCGCTTCGCATCCGGCCATCGACCCTGTGCGTATGCCGATACCCGAACATCGGTCGCCGCGCGCACGTTCAATCGCACGAGCGCGATCGCCGCGCATCGTGCTCACCGAACCGCGCAAGTGGCATAGCAGGAGAACCCGCATGACCCG
The DNA here is from genome assembly GCF_902832865.1 of Burkholderia sp. BCC0397. NCBI lineage: Bacteria > Pseudomonadati > Pseudomonadota > Betaproteobacteria > Burkholderiales > Burkholderiaceae > Burkholderia > Burkholderia sp. BCC0397. The sequence goes on from NZ_CADFDL010000002.1 coordinate 213,921, forward strand.
AAGCCAGCCTCGCGGCAACAAGCCGCCCCCGCGTGCCAAGCAAGCCATCACCCTGCCGAAGCTGGGCACCGCATTGAACTGGGTGCCGCCCCAGCCGCCCGCCGACACGAAATCGCGCGCGAAGAAACGCCCGCTTGCTGCGCAATAACGCGCGTGGAACCGGGCGATGTGCTCGATGAAGTCCTTCCCGACAGCAGATTCCGCGTGACACTGGAAACGGTGTGACGGCATGACGGTCGCCGCGTACGGATCGGGATGCACGCGCCGGCACCGTGTCCGCGATCTGGCCACACGCCTGTCGCACCATGTGCGGTGCGTCCCGGAATAAATTGGACGTTCAACAAACGATGCGCGTATGATGGGTTCATCCGAGCGATCAGCCGTCCTTTGACCGTTCGCCCTCCACCCGCCCGCTTGCTGCATCGCCCCTCCTTCGCGCTGCAACGTTGTCCCCTTCACCCACTGGCCCGCCCCCCCCAAACGGGAATACTGGCCGGATGTGTTCGCCCATGTGACTCGTCATGGCCGAACGCCAGGAGTTTCTCATGAGCATGCACGTCTACCGTGGATTCGAGATTTATCCACTGATTTACCCTCACGTGCCGGCGCTGAATGGCTGCCCGCATAACTACGACGCCGGGTTCGACGCGGCAGTCAAGATTTGCCTTCGCGGCAGCACCGATACGCTGACGCAGAGTCAGACTTTCAGATTGGGCGACGCATCCCCATTCGACAACGCCGGTGACGCCCGTCGTGCGTCGGTGCGCTATGCCGAGAACATCATCGACGACAATCGCGACAAGCAGGGGTTCTTTTCCAGCCCGAGCTGAAGCGGCTCGTCAGGGCAACACCCATTTTCGGCATTTTGGAGGGCGAAATGATCATCGACGAACTGCTCGGCTTGATCAGACGACATGAAGTGACCCGGCTCGATACTGTCGTCCCCGCCGGAATCGCCGATTCAGCGATGTGCCACCAACCAGAGCTGCACATGTTCATCGCGGTACGTGCGTTATCGATCGGAGCAGGATATTCGGAATTCGAATCCGACGAGATAGCAAGCGCCGTCATGACACGGCTCGGCTAGCTTTCCGTTCAAACCTTTCCGACAGGATCTACATGACGACAATTACGCTGAAGCTCAACGAACCGATCGATGTCGCGCTGCGGCGATTCCGACGCGACATCGAGAAAACCGGGCTGATTCGCGAGTTGCGCAGTCGCACCGGCTACGAGAAGCCCACGACGGAACGCAAGCGGAAAAAGGCCAGCGCCGTTTCCAGACAGCGCCTGAGGGCAAAGCGCATGTTGCCGCCCCGCAAAATGTACTAGGAGAACATCGTGCACAACATGCCGGCCGAGGCGCCTCCGTTCTTCCCCCTGACGAAATGCGAAGTCGATTTCGATCAACAGAGCGACATGGTGACACTGCTGCCGAGCTTCTATGCATTCGGGTGCGAGTACACCAGCCGCGGGTTGCTGATCGGGCGGAGCGATGCGTTCAAACTGATTGCTGCGATCGAGAAGGCGCTCAGCGTTAAGGGGTGAGCCGACACCGGCGCAATCGCAAGTATCGACCCTCACAAGACGGACTATGCGCGGCCGGACCAAGTACGTAGATTTGCTCTACTTCCTCGTTGTCATGCAACTCGTCACCCGCAGGCAGACGCGCGAGTGGCTTTCACCCTTCCAGCTCGTCGAATCGCTGCAAGCGTGGCTGGTTATCCATCGCGCGAAATGCGAGTGGCGCGATCGCGTCTGGATAGGCCACGCTTCGCTTCAGATCGCGAAATTGGCCCGCCCGGCCGACAGCGCCGCATTCGCGGAACCGCTCGCGAATGCCGAACCGGCCCCGACGCCCGCTTCGCCGGACGCCCTGGCGGATCGGTCGAGCCTGCGAATGAAATGCATCCGTTACCTTCGCGAGCATGTCTGACCTTGACCACATGCAATCCGGCAACGGCTACCGACATGCGCGCCTCGATGCGTCGCCGGCCCTGTCGCTGATCGTCGACGCACTGCGCCATCGGCGCTAGCGAGTGGACCGTCTCCGGCTCTATCGCGCGCCGCCCCGTCGCCACGGTGCGCCCTGCGAAAACGCCGCCTCGATCCACTGTTTGAATGCGGTTGTCGTCGCAGCGCTGTACTTCGCCGACGGACGAACCAGATAGACGCCCGCGGCGTCACCCAGCTGCCAATCCGGCAATACTCTCGTCAACTTGCCGGCGTCGATGTCCTTCATCATCAGCCAGTCGCCGCCCGCGAGAATCCCCAGCCCGAGACGCGCCGCCGACAAAAGCGCCTCGTTGTCGTTGCTGACCATGCCGCAACGTGCCTTGATCGCGTGTTGCTCGCCGCCCCGCGTCAGCTTCCACTCCGGGTACGTGTGCAGTCCCGTAAAGCCGAGGCAATTGTGCGCGGCCAGATCGGCGGGCGCTGTCGGCGTTCCATGCCGCTCCAGATACGCAGGCGCGGCGGCCAGGATGCGGTGGTGATCGCACAGCTTCCTGGCAATCAGTCGACTGTCCGACAGCTCGCCGATCCGGATCGCCGCGTCGAAACCCTCTGCGACGATGTCGACGAAACGCTCCGAATATTCGACGTCCAGCACGACGCCCGGATAAGCCATCGCGAATTCCGACACGATCGCGCTCAGCCAGATGCGCCCCATCGCCGCCGGCAACGCGATCCGCAGACGCCCCCTGACCTGGGCCGCGCCTTGCGCCGCGTCCTGCTCGGCCTCGGCAATCAGGCCAAGCGCATGACGCAGGCGCGTGACGAGGCGCTCTCCTTCGGCGGTAAAGCGCAGTTGCCTCGTGGTGCGTTCGATCAAACGTATGCCCAGACGGTGCTCCAACGCGCTGAGCCGCTTCGAGAGCACGGTCGGATGACGTTGCAACGCGCGCCCGGCCGCGGCAAACGAGCCATGCTCCCACAGCGCCAGCAGCGTTGCCCGCTCATCCGCCTGTCGACTATCGAGAAAATCCATGCCGCTTTCGGGCCTCGCAAAATCAGTAGCACACTGTGTCCGGCGGCGACCCGGGCGAACAGGCACGTGGCGGCCCGCTCAGGGCGTGAGCACGATCGCGCCTTGCGATCGGCCGTGCTCGAGATCGGTATGCGCATCGGCCACGTCGGCCAACGGATAGCGACGCCAGACGCGCGGCTGGATGATACCGTCGGCGATCGCCCGCAGGACCTCCTGCGCCCGCTCCTGATATTCGTCGGGCGTCGCCGTGTGCGCGGCGAGCGACGGCCGCGTCAGGAACAGTGAGCCCTTCGCATTGAGCACACCGACTTCGACGGCAGGCGGCGCGCCGGACGTCATCCCGAACGACACCAGCAACCCGCGGGGCCGGAGGCTGTCCAGCGACGCGTCGAACGACACGCGACCGACGGGATCGTAGACGACATCGACCTTTTTGCCGTTCGTCACGTCGGCCACCCGGCCGGCCAGCGTGGCCGGATCGAACACGATCACCTCGTCGCAACCCGCCGCCTTCGCGCGCTCGACACTCTCCTGCCGCGAAACGACGCCGATCACGAAGGCACCGAGCCCCTTCGCCCACGGCACCATGATCTGCCCCAACGCACCCGCTGCGCCGTAAAGCAGCACGTTCGAGTTCGACCCGACAGGATAGGTCGTCTTCAGCAGGTATTGAGCCGTGATGCCCTTGAAGAGCACGGCCGCCGCTTCGTCGAAGCTCAGGTCATCCGGCAGCTTCACGAGCCGGTTGGCAGGATAGAGGCGGCCCGTCGCGTACGCACCGAGCGGACCGGTCGCATACCCGACCCGGTCGCCGACCTTGACCGCGGTCACGCCCGGACCGATCGCGGCGACCTGGCCCGCCCCTTCGAGACCCAGACCTGACGGCAACGCGATCCGGACGGCACCAGTCCGTTGACTGACGTCCAGCGGATTCACGCCAATCGCCGCCTGCTCCAGCCAGACTTCTCCCGGCCCCGGCTGTTGCACGGCAGCCTGTTCGATACGCAATACCTGGGGCCCGCCCGCTTCATGGATGCTGACCGTACGTACCATCGTGATCTCCCGGTGTGGTGTCAGCGTAGTTTAATTACGCGAATGCGGAGCACCAGTCGCACAAATTGCAGCTTATATCTGCATTGCATGCATCAATCGGTGCGTCCGGCGTGTCACGCAGAGGCGGCCAGCGGTCGTATTGACATATCGGTAAATGTCGATATGATCACGCCATGGAATTGCTCGACATCTTCAAAGCCCTCTCGAACCGGACACGCCTCGAAATCCTGCGGGGTTTGAAGGATCCCGAGAAGCACTTCCCGCCGCAGGACGAAGGGGACGTTCACACGGTGGGCGTCTGCGTCAGCAGCATTCAGGAAGGCGTCGGGCTGTCGCAGTCGACGGTGTCCGATTATCTTGCGACGCTGCAACGCGCCGGCCTGGTCGAAGTCCGGCGCATCGGCCAGTGGACGTACTACAAGCGCAACGAAGCGGCCATCCGTGCGCTGGCCGAGAGCATCGGCACGGAGCTGTAATTTTTTACCCCAATATATCGATAATTCCCGATATCCCTTTTTATCGAAACGAGGACATGCAATGAAAGCAATGCGACTCAAGTCATTTGGCGGTCCGGATGCGTTCGAACTGTGCGATGTGCCCACGCCCGTGCCGCATGCGGGACAAGTCCTGGTCCGGGTACATGCGACCTCGATCAATCCGCTGGATTACCAGGTCCGACGGGGCGACTATCCGGACCTGGTGCCGCTGCCCGCCATCACCGGGCATGACGTGTCCGGCGTGGTCGAAGCAGTCGGGCCGGGCGTGACGAGTTTCTCGCCGGGAGACGAAGTCTGGTACACCCCGCAAATCTTCGACGGGCCCGGCAGTTATGCCGAGTACCACGTCGCGGCCGAACGCATCGTCGGGAAGAAGCCCGCGTCGCTGAGCCATCTCGAGGCGGCCAGCCTGACGCTGGTGGGCGGAACGGCGTGGGAAGCCCTGGTCGTGCGGGCGGCGCTCAGGGTGGGGGAAAGCATTCTGGTGCACGGCGGCGCGGGCGGCGTCGGCCACGTGGCGATCCAGCTCGCCAAAGCGATCGGCGCCAGGGTGTTCACGACCGTGCGCGAAGCCAACTTCGCGTTCGCACGAAGCCTGGGCGCCGATGGGGTCATCGACTACCAGCACGAGGACTACGTCGACGCGATCATGCGGGAAACGGGCGGCCGCGGCGTCGATGTCGTGTTCGACACCATCGGCGGCAACACGTTGTCGCGCAGCCCCGACGCACTCGCCCAGCTTGGCCGCGTCGTCACGATCGTGGACATCGCGCAGCCGCAAAACCTCCTTCACGCGTGGGGCAAGAACGCGAGTTATCACTTCGTCTTCACGCGGCAAAACCGCGGCAAGCTCGACGAGTTGAGCGCGTTGGTCGAGCGCGGCCAGCTGCGGCCGCACGTCGGCGCCGTCTATTCGCTTGCCGATATTCCGCTCGCCCATGCCCGGCTGGAGCGCCCCGACAACGGCATTCGCGGAAAAATCGCGATTGCGGTCGAACCGTCCGCGCATCTCGCTGCCGACCGGAGCCGGAACGCATAGCGGGGCCGTCATGCGGCTCCGGACAGGGTGCAGCGGCCGACCACGGGGCCGCGCGCCGGCGCGACGTTTCGGCGCCGGCACGCCCCGCGACACGCTCCACCCAACGCCCGGGTGATAAGCTCGACATCGACGCGCTGTCGCGCATCCCGTCACCCTACCGACCCCACGCCGCCCACGAGTCCGCTCATGCCCATCGCTCCCGCTGTCGTCTCCGCCTTCACCCCCACCGGCAAGCTCCGCGCATCGATCAACCTCGGCAACCCGATCCTCGCGAACCGCGACCCGGCAACGGGCGAACCGTTCGGCGTATCGATCGACCTCGCCCGTGCATTCGCCGAGCGCCTGTCGGCCGACCTGGAACTCGTGGTGTTCGACGCTGCCGGCAAATCGGTGCAGGCGCTGACCGACGAGCGCGCCGATTTCGGCTTCTTCGCGATCGATCCGCTGCGCGGCGAAACGGTCGCGTTCACCGCGCCGTACGTGCTGATCGAAGGCTTCTATCTCGTGCCGGACGCCTCGCCGATCCGCACCAACGCGGACGTCGACCAGCCGCACAATCGCGTGACCGTCGGCAAGGGCAGCGCGTACGACCTGTTCCTCACCCGCGAACTGAAGGCCGCGCAGATCGTGCGCGCCCCGACGTCGCAGGCCGTCGTGTCGACGTTCGTCGAGCAGCAGCTGGAAGTGGCGGCCGGCGTGAAGCAGCAGCTCGAAGCCGACGCCGCGAAAACGCCCGGCCTGCGCCTGCTCGACGAGCGCTTCATGGTGATCCGGCAGGCGATGGGCGTGTCGAAGAGTCGCGGCGACGCGGCCGCCGCGGAACTGGCCGCATTCGTCGAGGACATGAAGGCGTCGGGCTTCGTCGCCGATTCGCTGCGCCGGCACGGCATCACGGGCGCATCGGTCGCGCCGGCAGCCTGATCGAAAAGTCGCGCCGGACGCGACACGGCCCGGATGATCCGGGCCGGGTCGTCGATCAGCGGTGCGCCGCGAGCGCTTCGGTGATCGCGAGGAATCGCGCGATATCGTCCGGCGCGTGACAATGGAGCGGCGAGATCCGCACCGCGCCGGCGAGCCCGAACGATTTCAGCATCCGGCCCGAATACAGGCTCGATGCGACGCGCTCATAGACGATCACACCGTGCTTCTCGTATTCCCGCACCGCCTGCGTCGGTTCGAGATGCGCGAAGCCGATCCCGACGATCAGGTCGCGCTTCGTCAGGTCGTCGTGATCCCAGTAGACGTCGACGCCGTCGATCGCGCGCAAACCGTCGAGCAACGCGGCGAGCAGTGCGCGTTCATGCAGTTCGATCCGGTGCATGCCCTCGACGAACAGCGTGCGCCGGTCGTCCGAATCGATGAAATACCGGCCGATCCAGGCCACGTAATCGACGATCGCCGACACGACCGCAAACTGCGCGGGCGCCGGGCTGCCGAGTTCCCATACGCCGCTCTCCTTCGCGGCGAGCCGGTGATGCGGCAACGCGGCCGCACGCGGCGACAGCCACGACATGCCCGAGCCGCGGCATCCGAAGAACTTGTACGGCGCGAAGTTGATCCCGTCGACCGGCGTGCGCTGCAGGTCGATGATCCCGTGCGGCGCATGCTGGACCGCGTCGACGACGATGAACAGATCGGGTTTCTTCTCGCGCGCACGCGCGACGATCGTCTCGATGTCGAATTTCGCGCCGGAGATATTCGATGCGAACATCACGCTGAGCAGCGCGGTATCCGCGTCCACCAGCGACACGATCGCATCGACGTCCACGCCGCCGGTCTCCGGGTTGCTCGGCGCGATGCGCAGCGTCTTGCCGGTCCGTTCCGCGTAATACGTCATCGCGTCGTAGGACGACGGATGCTCGAGCACGGTCGTCACCGCATTGGTGCCCGGCACGTTCTCCATGATCGCGCGCACCATGTCGAACATCGCGCCCGATGCGGTCAGCGACGCATACACGGTGCCGCCCTGCGCGTTCAGGATCGTGCGAACGTCGTCCTCGCCGCGCGACTGGATCGCCTGCAGATCGAGCGCGCGCGCGTGGATGCGCTCCGGGCAGTCGGGCAGCGCATCGACCCGTGCGTACGCGTCCACTGCCGCCTTCAACCGGAACGACCCGCCCGCGTTGTCGAAGAACAGCCGCTCCCGGCCGTCGACGTCGCGATCGACGTGATGAAAGCGCGACTTGATCTGCTGCATCAACGCGTCGGGAAAAAGTGCCCCACGGGAACTGCTCATCTTCGATGCTCCTGTTTGCTTCGGAATGTTGTGCAATGCGTGCATGGCGCCAGTCAGCCGCGCAGCGATTCGACGTACGCGCGGCCCTTTTCCGCGTCGTACCGGCCTTCCCATTTCGCGATGACGAGCGGCGCGAGGGCGTTGCCGACGACGTTCAGCGCGGTGCGGCCCATGTCCATGATCCGGTCGACGCCGGCAATGAACGCGAGCCCTTCGAGCGGCAATCCCGCGCTCGCGAGCGTCGCGAGCATGATCACGAACATGAAGCCCGGCACACCCGCCGCGCCCTTCGACGTGACGACCATGGTCAGCGTCAGCAGCACCTGCTGCTGCCAGCCGAGGTGCACGCCATAGAGCTGCGCGACGAACAGCGTGCCGATGCCGAGATAGATCGATGCGCCGTCGAGATTGAACGTGTAGCCGGTCGGCACCACGAACGTCGTGATGCTCTTCGGCACGCCGTAGTCCTCCATCTTCTTCATCAGTTGCGGCAGCACGGTCGCCGAGCTGCAGGTCGAGAACGCGATGATCAGCTCGTCCTTGATCACGCGCAGCAGCGTCAGGAGGCGGAACCCGAACAGCCGCGCGGTCACGCCGAGCACGGCGATCGCGAACAGCAGGATGGCGAAGTAAGTGACGGCGACCAGCTTCAGCAGCGGCAGCAGCGATCCGAAGCCGAAGCTCGCGACGGTCACCGCGATCAGCGCGCACACGCCGACCGGCGCATAGCGCATCACCATGTTCGTCACCTTGAACATCGCATCGGCGACGCCCTTGAGCATCGCGAGCACCGGCTTGCGATGTTCTTCCGGCACCGACTGCAGCCCGAGCCCGAACAGCAGCGAGAAAAAGATCACCGGCAGCAGGTCGCCCTTCGCCATCGACGCGACGATGTTGTCCGGGATGATGCCGAGCACCAGCGCCATCAGCCCGTGGTGCGCCTGCTGCACCTGTTGCGTGGCCTGCTGGTAACGGGAAATGTCGGTGTGCCCGAGTTGCGACATGTCGGTGCCGACGCCGGGCTGCAGCACGTTGCCGATCACGAGCCCGAGCACGATCGCGATCGTCGTGATCACCTCGAAATAGAGCAGCGTCTTGATGCCGAGGCGGCCGAGCGACTTGCCGTCGCCGACGCCGGCGATGCCGATCACCATGCTCGTGAACACGATCGGCACGACGATCATCCGCACCAGCTTGATGAAGATGTCGCCGGCCGGCTGCAGCAACCCGGACACGGCCGTGTCGCGCAATTGCGGAAACCGGTTCAGCACGAGCCCGGTCGCGATGCCGATGACGAGGCCGATGACGATCTGCCACGCGAGCCCGACGCGCGGCTTGCGGGCCGCGCCGGCGACGGGCGGGGAGTCGATGACGGTGTCCATGCAATCTCCAAAAATGGGGGTTCGATTGAACGATGGGTGCGATGCGGTGCGTTTTCTGGTGAACGCACTCGCCAAGGCGACGCAACGGGAGCACCTTAAACAGCCGAAATATGTAAAAAAAGCGATTTTTAGACATGAGAACATATCGCTTTTATTCATCTATCGAGTGACACGCGATGCTGACGTTCAAGCAGATGGAAGCGCTGTACTGGATCGTGCAGCTCGGCTCGTTCGACGCGGCCGCGACGCGCCTCAACACGACGCAGTCGGCCGTCTCGAAGCGGATCCAGGAGCTCGAACGCGCGTTCGACCTGACCGTGTTCGATCGCGCGCATCGCAGCGCGCGGCTCACCGACAAGGGCGCGGAGCTGTTCGACCATGCGAAGGCATTGCTCGAGCAGCGCGACCGCGTGGTCGAGCGGATGAGTTCGAAGGAGGCGCTGGTGCGGCATGTCCGGATCGGCGTGACCGAACTGACCGCGCTGACGTGGCTGCCGCGCCTGATCGCGGCGATCCAGGCCGCGTATCCGCGCGTGCACGTGGAGGCCGAGGTGGACCTGACCGCGACGCTGCGCGACCGGCTCGCGGCCGACACGATCGATCTGATCGTGGTCCCGCAGATTCATGCGACGGACGCGTTCACGGCGACGGCGGTCGGCGAGGTCGACAACGCGTGGATGTGCGCGGCCGGATTCGTGCCGACGTCCCGGGCCGCCCTTTCGTTGACGGACCTCGCGCGGTTTCCGCTGATCCTGCAGGGGAACCTGTCGGGCACCGGGCACCTGTACACGCGCTTTCTGCAGGAACACGGCGTCGGGACTCAGCGCGTGCTGTCGAGCAACAGCCTGCTCGCGCAGATCGGCCTCACGCTGTCGGGCCTGGGAATCAGCTATCTGCCGAAGGCGTGCGTCGCGCATCTCGTCGCTTGCGACGCGCTGGAGATCGTGCGCACGCAGCCGGCACTGCCGCCGGTTCGCTACGTCGCGCTGCATCGCGCCGAACGCGCCCATTCGTTGACCGCCGAAATCGTCGGGCTCGCGGCGCAGGCGTGCGATTTCAGCACGAGCCTGCTGGATCCGCGGGCGCATGATTAGGACATGGGCGAATGACGCGGCGCCGGTCACTGCCACTCGGCGGCCATCGAGCAGGCGATGTGCTGCGCCGCACCAATCAGCATCCGGTTGCGCCGGCGCGCAGGCACGAAGCGCCACCGGCGCAATCGCCATCGCTAGCGCAAACCCGGACCCGGTTGCACTGTTCATCGCCATTCTGGTCCTGTATCGTCCTCCCATCCCCGATTGCGAAACCGCTGCATGGGAGGCTTACGATGCGAAAAAAGAATGCTGCAGCCGTCTGGATCCTGATCGCGATGGCGGCAGGCATCGCGATCGGCTACATGGTCTTCACGAGCTTTCCGGACAAGAAGGCCGCCGCCGAAGTCGCCGGGTACATCTCGCTCGTCTCCGACGTGTTCCTGCGCCTGATCAAGATGGTGATCGGGCCGCTCGTCTTCTCCACGCTGGTCGTCGGCATCGCGCACATGGGCGACGCGGCCTCGGTCGGACGCGTGTTCGCGAAATCGATCAGCTGGTTCATCACCGCGTCGCTGGTCTCGCTGCTGCTCGGCCTGCTGATGGCGAACCTGCTGCGGCCCGGCGACAATCTCGGCTTGCCGCTGCCGGACATCGGCGCATCCGCGAACCTCGCGACGTCCAAGTTCACGCTGAAGGATTTCGTCGGCCACATGGTGCCGAGGTCGTTCGCCGAGGCGATGGCGAACAACGAAATCCTGCAGATCGTCGTGTTCTCGATGTTCTTCGGCGTCGCGCTCGCCGCGCTCGGCGAACGCGGCAAGATCCTCATCGCCGCGATCGACCAGCTGTCGCACGTGATGCTCAAGATCACCGGCTACGTGATGAAGCTCGCGCCGCTCGCGGTGATGGCCGCGATGGCCGCCACCGTCGCGGTCAACGGGCTGTCGGTACTGCTGAAGTTCGCGGTGTTCATGGGCGACTTCTACCTCAGCCTGTTCCTGCTCTGGGCATTGCTCGTGTGTGCCGGGCTGGTGTTCCTCGGCCCTCGCGTGTTCAAGCTGCTCGCGCTGATCAAGGAAGCGTTCATGCTGTCGTTCGCGACGGCCAGCTCCGAAGCCGCGTACCCGAAGATCCTCGATGCGCTCGACCGTTTCGGCGTAAAGCGCAAGATCTCGAGCTTCGTGATGCCGATGGGCTATTCGTTCAACCTCGACGGGTCGATGATGTACTGCACGTTCGCGTCGCTGTTCATCGCGCAGGCATACAACATGCACCTGTCGCTCGGCACGCAGATCACGATGCTGCTGGTCCTGATGCTCACGTCGAAGGGGATGGCCGGCGTGCCGCGTGCCTCGCTCGTCGTGATCGCGGCCACGCTGCACCAGTTCGGGCTTCCGGAGGCCGGGCTGCTGCTGATTCTCGGCGTCGACACGTTCCTCGACATGGGCCGCTCGGCCACCAATGCGGTGGGCAACTCGATCGCGAGCGCGGTGGTCGCGAAATGGGAAGGCCAGCTCCTGTCGGAAGCGGAAGCCGAAGCCAACGCGGCGCGCATCGAAGCGGAACAGGACGCGACGATCGCACATCCGACGGAAGTCTGACGGAGGCTCGGCGATGAAGATGCAGCGATTCTGGCGTGCGCTCGCGCTCGCGGGCCTGCTCGCCACGGGCGCGGCCGCGCGCGCGGAAGATGCGCCGTCGACGCAGCCGCGCGTCGAGCCCTTCGTGCCGGCCCAACTGACCGGCACGCTCGCGAAGGTGCGCGGCAGCGGCACGATCGCGCTCGGCTATCGCGACGCGTCGATCCCGTTCTCGTACCTGAACGCGCGCAACCAGCCGATCGGCTATTCGATCGAGCTGTGCAAGGCGCTCGTATCGTCGATCGAGGATGCGATCAACCGGAGCCTGACGATCCGCTGGGTGCCGGTCACGTCCGACAATCGCATCGACGCGGTGGTCAGCGGGAAGGTCGATCTGGAATGCGGTTCCACGACCAGCAACCTCGAGCGCCAGAAGCGCGTGGCGTTCTCGCCGATCATCTTCGTGGCCGGCACGAAGGTGATGGTGAAACGAGGCGCGCCGATCCACTCGTTCCGCGATCTCGCGGGCAAGAAAGTCGCGGTGACGGCCGGTACGACCAACGAGAAGGCGCTGCGCGACCTGAACGAACGGTTCAGGCTCGGGATCCAGCTACAGGTGGTGCCGGACCATGCGCAGGGCTTCGCGCTCGTCGCGAACGGCGGCGCCGACGCGTTCGCGACGGACGACGTGCTGCTGTATGGCCTGATCGCCGAAAATGCGGCCAAGGGCGGCCAGTACGACGTGGTGGGCGACTTCCTGTCCTACGACCCGTACGGAATCATGTTCCGCAAGGACGATCCACAGCTTGCGCAGCTCGTGAAAAGCACGCTCCAGGAACTGGCCGCCGATGGCGAGATCGCACGTCAATACAAGCGCTGGTTCCTGCGTCCGCTTCCGTCGGGCTTGAGTCTCAACCTGCCGATGAGCCCGCAACTAGAGACCATCATCGAGACGATCGGCGTGAAGGGGGAATGAGCGGCGTCGACATGAACGACGAATGACGAACCAGGAGCGGCCCCGATGCCTCATGAGGCACCGGGGCCGCTCGCCGGAAGCACCGCGTTCAGCCGACCCGCGCCGCGCCCTGCTGCTCCGCTTCGGCGCCTTCGCTGGCCGTTCGCGCCAGCACCGGCTTCAGCGCCTGCCCGGTATGGCTTGCCTTCACCTGCGCGAGCGCTTCCGGCGACGCCGCCGCGACGATCGTGCCGCCGCCCACGCCGCCTTCCGGCCCGAGATCGATGATCCAGTCGGCTTCCGCGATCACGTCGAGGTCATGCTCGATCACGACGACGCTATGCCCCGCATCCACTAACCGGTGCAGCACGCGAATCAGCTTCGCGACGTCCGCCATGTGCAGGCCGACCGTCGGTTCGTCGAGCACGTACAGCGTGTGCGGCGCCTTCTGGCCGCGCCGCGTGATGTCGTCGCGCACCTTCGTCAGCTCGGTGACGAGCTTGATGCGCTGCGCTTCGCCGCCGGACAGCGTCGGCGACGGCTGGCCGAGCGTCAGATAGCCGAGCCCGACATCCTTCATCAATTGCAGCGGATGCGCGATGTTCGAAATCGGCGCGAAGAATTCCACCGCCTCGTCGATCTCCATCGTCAGCACGTCGCCGATGTTCCGGCCGCGCCACGTGACGGCGAGCGTTTCCGGATTGAAGCGCTGCCCGTGGCACACGTCGCACGGCACCTTCACGTCGGGCAGGAAGCTCATGCCGATCGTGCGCACGCCTTGCCCTTCGCAGGCCGGGCAGCGCCCGTCGCCGGTATTGAACGAGAAACGCGATGCCGTATAGCCGCGTGCGCGCGCTTCGAGCGTATCGGCGAACAGCTTGCGGATGGTGTCCCACACGCCGATATAGGTGGCCGGGCACGAACGCGGCGTCTTGCCGATCGGCGTCTGGTCGACCTCGAGCACGCGATCGATCTGCTCCCAGCCGCTCAGCGACTCGCAGCCCTGCCACGCATGCGTGACGTTCAGCGACGGCCGCGGTGCGCTGCGCGCGAGCACGCTCGAGCGGCGGTTGGCGGCCGGCGCGTCCTGCTGCGCAGCCTTGCGCGCACGCCGCGTGGCCGGCGACGACAGTACCGAGCGGCCAACCGCGTCGAGCAGGTTCGTCATCAGCACGTCGCGCGCGAGCGTCGATTTGCCCGAGCCGCTGACACCCGTCACCGCGACGAGCCGCGCGAGCGGAATGCCGACCGTGACGTCGCGCAGGTTGTGCAGCCGGGCGCCATGCACGGTCAGCCAGGCTTCCGGCACGGCCGCCCCGCCCTTCTTGCCCGGCAGGCTCACGCTGCGGCGCGGCTGCAGCGGGTGCAGCATCGGCTGCGCGAGCAGGCGCCCCGTCACCGAATCGGCCTGTGCGGCGAGATCGGCGACCGCGCCCTGCGCGACCAGCGTGCCGCCGCGCTTGCCGGCGCCCGGGCCGACGTCGATGATGTGATCCGCGCGGCGGATCGTGTCCTCGTCATGCTCGACGACGACCAGCGTGTTGCCCTTGTCGCCAAGCTTGCGCAATGCGTCGAGCAGAATCTGATTGTCGCGCGAATGCAGGCCGATCGTCGGCTCGTCGAGCACGTAGCAGACGCCCTGCAGGTTGCTGCCGAGCTGCGCGGCTAGCCGGATACGCTGCGCTTCGCCGCCCGACAGGCTCGGCGCCGCGCGGTCGAGGCTCAGGTAGCCGAGCCCGACTTCCTCGAGGAACGCGAGGCGGCTGCCGATCTCGCTGACGATGTCGCGCGCGATCTGCGCGTCGCGGCCGGTCAGTTCGAGCGTATCGATCCAGCGGCGCGTATCGGACACCGTCCATTGCGCGACCTCGACGATCGGATGCGCGTCGAACGTGACCGCGCGCGCCGACGGGTTCAGCCGCGTGCCGTGGCAATCCGGGCACGGCTCGTTGCCGACGCCTTCCGGCTCCTGCTCGTCCGACGGCAAGGTTTGCTCGCGGCCGCGGCCGTCCTCGGCCAGCACCGTGTCGTCGTACGCGGCGCGCTGTTCGCGCGTGAGCGTGACGCCGGTGCCGACGCAGGTCGTGCACCAGCCGTGCTTGCTGTTGTACGAGAACATCCGCGGGTCGAGCTCCGGGTAGCTCGTGCCGCACACCGGGCACGCACGCTTGACCGACAGCACCTTGACCGCGCCGACCCGCGCGGTCGAATGCTCGTTCCGCATCGCATCGTGCAGCCCGTCGAGCGGCGCGAGCAGGTGCATCACGCCCTTGCCGAGCTCGAGCGTCTCGTCGAGACTGCGCCGCAACTCGGCCTCGTTGTCCGGCGACACGACGAGATCGGCCACCGGCAATTCGATCGTGTGCTCACGGAAGCGGTCGAGCTTCGGCCACGGATCGACCGTGACGAACTCGCCGTCGACGCGCAGATGCGTGCTGCCGCGCGCCTTCGCCCACTTCGCGAGATCCGTATACACGCCCTTGCGGTTGACGACGAGCGGCGCGAGCAGCCCGACGTGTTCGCCGCGATGATCGCGCAGCAGTTGCGCGGCGATCGATTCGACGGATTGCGACGTGACCGGCGTGCCGTCGTGGATACAGTGCTGCAGCCCGAGCTTCACGTACAGCAGCCGCAGGAAGTGCCACACCTCGGACGTGGTCGCGACCGTGCTCTTGCGCCCGCCGCGCGACAGCCGCTGCTCGATCGCGACGGTCGGCGGAATGCCGTACACCGCGTCGACCTCGGGGCGGCCGGCCGGCTGCACGATCGAGCGCGCATATGCGTTCAACGATTCGAGATAGCGGCGCTGGCCTTCGTGGAACAGGATGTCGAACGCAAGCGTCGACTTGCCGGACCCCGACACGCCGGTGATCACGTTGAACTTGCCGTGCGGGATGTCGACGTCGAGCGACTTCAGGTTGTGCTCGCGCGCGTTGACGATCCGCACGACGTCCTCGCCCTCGATCGCACGGCGCGCGCGCGCCGCGTTCAGCACGGCCTGCAGCGGCGCGCCTTCGTCGGCCACCGCCGCTTCGCCATCCATCGCGTGATCGTACTGCAGCAGCGCCACGCCGGTATGCGATTCGGCGCAGGCCTTCACGTCGTCCGGCGTGCCCGCGCACAACACGAGGCCGCCGCCGTCGCCGCCTTCCGGGCCGAGATCGATCAGCCAGTCGGCCGCGCGGATCACGTCGAGGTTGTGTTCGATCACGATCAGCGAATGGCCGGCCGCGAGCAGCTTGCCGAACGCCTGCATCAGCTTCGCGATGTCGTCGAAGTGCAGCCCGGTGGTCGGCTCGTCGAACATGAACAGCTTCGCGCGCGCGATGCGCGCCTCTTCCGTCGCGACCCGGCGCCCGTTGGCCGCCGCCGCCGACTCGGCGAGGAAACCGGCGAGCTTCAGGCGCTGCGCTTCGCCGCCCGACAGCGTCGGCACCGGCTGGCCGAGCTTCACGTATTCGAGGCCGACGTCGACGATCGGCTGCAGCACGCGCAACACCTCGGCATCGGTCGCGAAGAACGCGGCCGCTTCGCTGACGGTCAGGTCGAGCACGTCGGCGATGTTCAGCGCGCGGCCGTCGCGCTCGATGCGCACTTCGAGAATTTCGGCGCGATAGCGGCTGCCGTCGCAATCGGGGCAACGCAGGTAGACGTCGCTCAGGAACTGCATTTCGATGTGCTCGAAGCCCGAGCCGCCGCAGGTCGGGCAACGGCCGTCGCCCGAGTTGAAGCTGAATGTGCCGGCGCCGTAGCCGCGCTGCAGCGCGAGCGGCGCCTTCGCGAACAGCTTGCGGATTTCGTCGAACGCGCCGACGTAGCTGGCCGGGTTCGAGCGCGTGGTCTTGCCGATCGGCGACTGGTCGACGAACACGACGTCGCCGACCTGGTCGGCGCCCGTCAGGCTGCGGAACGCGCCCGGCGATTCGGTCGCCTTGCCGTGGTGCCGCGCCATCGCCGGGTACAGCACGTCCTGCAGTAGCGTGGATTTGCCGGAGCCGGATACGCCCGTCACGCACACGAGCCGCTGCAGCGGAATCTCGACCGTGACGTCGCGCAGGTTATGCTCGGTCGCGCCTTCGAGCACGATGCGCGGCGTGTTGGCGTCGACCACGCGGCGCTGCCAGTTCGACGCGTGCGCGACCTGCTTGCGGCCGCCGAGATACTCGCCCGTCAGCGTGGGCGCCGAACGGATGTCGCCCGGCGTGCCGTCATAGACGATCGTGCCGCCGCGTTCGCCCGGGCCGGGGCCCATGTCGATCAACCGATCGGCCGCGAGCATCACCGACGGATCGTGCTCGACGACGACCAGCGTGTTGCCCGCGTCGCGCAGCCGTTGCATCGCCTCGACGATCCGCGTGAGATCGCGCGGATGCAGCCCGATGCTCGGCTCGTCGAGCACGAACAGGGTTTTCGTGAGGGACGTGCCGAGCGCCGTCGTCAGGTTGATCCGCTGCACCTCGCCGCCCGACAGCGTGCGGCTCTGCCGGTCGAGCGTCAGGTAGCCGAGCCCGACGTCGCACAGGTATTTCAGGCGTGTGCGCACTTCGGCGAGCAGCAGCTTCAATGCATCGTCGAGCAGCGCGCTCGGCAGCACGATTTCGTCGAAGAAGCGCCGGATGCGCTCGATCGGCAGCAGCATCAGGTCGTGCACGGTCAGGCCCGGCAGCGCTTCGAGCTGCGCGCGGCTCCAGTCGACGCCGCGCGGCATGAAGCGATCGGCCGGCGCGAGCACGCCGTCGGCATTCTCCTTCGAGCCGAGCCGCCATTGCAGCGATTCCGTCTTCAGGCGCGCGCCGCCGCACACGTCGCATGGCGTGTAGCTGCGGTATTTCGACAGCAGCACGCGGATATGCATCTTGTACGCTTTCGATTCGAGGTAGCCGAAGAAGCGCTTCACGCCGTACCACTGGCTCTGCCACTTGCCGTTCCAGTCCGGCGAACCGTTGACGACCCAGTCGCGCTCGGCATCCGTCAGCTCGGACCACGCCACGTCGCGGCGAATGCCGGCCTTCGCCGCATAGCGCATCAGGTCGTCCTGACACTCTTTCCACGCGGGCGTCTGCATCGGCTTGATCGCGCCGCCGCGCAGCGTCTTGCGCGCGTCGGGAATCACGAGGCCGAGATCGACGCCGATCACGCGGCCGAAGCCGCGGCAGGTTTCGCACGCGCCGTACGCCGAGTTGAACGAGAACAGCGCGGCTTGCGGCTCCGCGTAGCGCAGGTCGCTGTCGGGATCGTGCAAGCCGGTGGAGAAGCGCCACACCTGCGGCTCGGCGGTGGCGTTTTCCGCGTCCGGCGCCAGCACGTACACGTTCACGCGGCCGCCGCCGCGCTTCAGCGACGCCTCGATCGCCTCGACCACCCGCACCTTGTCGGCCTGCTGCACGCGGAAACGGTCGGCCACCACGTCGAGCACCTTGCGCGGCCCGGTGGGCGACGCGACTTCGCGCTGCGCCTGCACGCGCGTGTAGCCGCTCGCCGACAGCCACTGCGCGATTTCCTCGTCGGACACCGCTTCCGGCAATTCGACCGGGAACGTGACGACGACGCGCGGATCGTCGGCCTGCGTACGCGCGACGAGCTCCGCGTAGATCGTTTCAGGCGTGTCGTGCCGCACCTGCCGCGCGGTCTGGCGGTCGAACAGCTCGGCCGCGCGCGCGTACAGCAGCTTCAGGTGGTCGTTCAGCTCGGTCATCGTGCCGACGGTCGACCGCGAGCTGCGAACCGGGTTGGTCTGGTCGATCGCGATCGCGGGCGGCACGCCGTCGACGCGGTCGACCTGCGGGCGATCCATCCGGTCGAGGAACTGCCGCGCGTATGCGCTGAACGTTTCGACGTAGCGCCGCTGGCCTTCCGCGTACAGCGTGTCGAACACGAGACTCGACTTGCCGGAGCCCGACGGGCCGGTCACGACCGTCATTTCGCCGGTGCGCAGGTCGAGATCGAGATTCTTGAGGTTGTGCTGACGTGCTCCGCGAATGCGGATCAGATTGCTGGATGACAATTTGCCTGCCCGTCTGAATGAGTTAGCCGGAATTCACGGTGCCGAAACGCTGCGGCGGATGCCCGCAGGCGCGGCGCGGGCCGCGACAAGTGATGCCCGCGCGGCCCGGGTTCGACGGATACTATACTGTATATTCATACAGTTTTCCATGAACGGACGAATGCGTTAAAGCGCTCCAGATCACGCCTGGCTTCGGGTCGACGAGATTGGTTTTTCGTCCGCACCGCGGCATGTGACGCCGCGCTCGAGCGCGCACGACATCGCCGCGTTGCAGTCAACGCGCTGGGCGACCGGCCGGGCGCGATGCCGCGCTACCCGGGTTTGCGCAGCGGCTCCAGCAGGTGCCGCAAGCCGTTATGGTCGATCTCGTGCATCAGCGCGAGCTGGCGGCCGAGTTCGCCGCGCGGGAACCCTTCGCGAGCCATCCAGTTGAGATAAGGTCCGGGCAGGTCGGCAATGAGTCGGCCCTGGTACTTTCCGAAGGGCATGGTGACGGCGACAAGGCATTCAAGATCGGGGGCGCGCATGCGCGTATTGTGCACGGCTTTCTGCTCTCCCGCGCGTCACGGCCGCGCCGCGCGCTCGCCGGTCCACGCCGGCCCACGGCCGCGAATCCGGCCCTTCACGGCAGGCCGAATCGACAAACCGGCCCCGCTTGACGGCCGGGATTCGCGTCGGCCGCCGACTTCGTTCCTGCCTGCTAGACTGAAACTTCCCCCTGCAAACCATGGAGGGAACCTTGACGTCCATCTATGTCGTGAAGACCGGCGAGCAGTTCCTGTGCACCGCCGAGGACGGCGATATCGGCATGGCGCCGGCCATCGAAGACGCCGCATCCTTTGGTTCGTATGACGAAGCAGAGAAAGTCGCGAGCGCGCATGCCGACCCGGGATACGAGATCGTGGCCGTCTGCGTGATCAGGCACTGAGCGCCGATCCACGGCCCGGTGCGGATGGCGATCCGCGTGCCGACGCAAGCCGCCGCGCGGCGGCCTCGTCGTCCACGCGACGGACACCGCATGCGCACGCCGCGACGGGCCTTTCGCGCCGCCGCGGTCTGCGTCGAGCATCGTTGCCGCAAGCGAGCCGCCCCGCTTCGGCGGCTACGCCTGCGGCAACCCGGTCGCAGCGTCCTACTTCTGCAGCGAGATTTCCACACGACGATTGCGCGCGCGCCCTTCGGCGGTATCGTTCGACGCCGCCGGATTGGCTTCCCCGTGACCGGTCGCGGCAAACGCATCCGCTTTCAGCCCGTGCTCGCGCAAATACCCGGCGACGGCATTCGCCCGACGCTTCGACAGCGCCTGATTGTGCGCATCCGAACCGGTCGCGTCGGTATAGCCGTCCACTTCCACGCGCGCGAAATGCCGGTCGGCCTGCTGGTTCAGCAGCGTGTCGAGCGCGGCGGTGGCCGCGGGCGTCAGCACGGCCGAGTCGGTCGCGAAATACGCATCGCCGGTCAGGCTCACCTTCTCGACCGGCGCGGGCGCCGGCGCGACGGCCGCGGCGGCCGGCGCGGGCGCCGCACCGCACTGGAACACGATCGAATGCGGATCGGCGCCGTCGCGGTACGGCGTGGTGGTGTCGACCAGGCGCACGGGCTCGTTGCCGCACATGCGCGTCGCGACCTTCATGCAGGTCTTCGCGGTCGACAGGATGCCGTGGCAGTCGACCTGGAACGTCCGGATGCCGTTTCGCGACTGCAGTTCGTAGGCGTTGTACGTCGGCCCCGACGCACTCGAACAGGCCGTGAGGGAAACGACGGACGCCAGCAGGGCAAGATGGATGTTTTTCACTTGATGACTCCGAGAATGCGATGGGCGCAGCGTGCGGCGCAGCCGCACGCGCATGCGTTTGCGTTTGCGTTCGGCGCGGTCCGCTCCGGCCACGCGTGCCGGAACGAACCGCTGCGCGCGATCACTTCCACTGATACAGCATGCCCGCGCCGACGACGCGCTGGCTGCCTGCGAAGCCGCCGTTCAGCGTCGCCTTCAGGTTCTCCGTGATGCGCGCCTGCGCGCCGACCGCCATGGCCTTCTGGCCCTGGAACGTCGCCGTGCCGACCCCCATCGCGAAGTTCGAATCGCGGTCCATGTGCGGGATCGACGCCATCGCGGCGGTCGCGGCGATCCCCTCGCGGGCCATCGAATCCGTTTGCTGGATCTGCTGCTGCATCTGCGTGAGCTGGTTGTTGACCGTGTTCAGCGACTGCGTGAACTGGTTCGACACCGCATTCAACTGGTTCACGTTCACCGCGTCGGTGCCCTGCGTACCGGCCGCGACGTTCACGACCTGCCGCGCCGAATCCGCCGAGCCGACCGCAACCACGTTCGAGCGACCGCCGTCGTTGCTGCCCGTGCCGATCGCGGCCGAGTTGTTGCCCGATGCCGTCGAGCCCACACCGATCGCGGTGGAGCCGTTGCCCGACGCGAGCGAACTGTTGCCGACCGCCGTGCTGTTCGAGCCCGATGCGACCGCCCCCGAACCGCCCGCCGACGAATTCGGGCCGGTCGAGCCCGGCGGCACGTTCGCGCCGTTCGGGTTCGTCGTGTACTGCCCGCCGAGGTTGCTCGTGCGCTGGTCGATCAGCGTCGTCAACTGATTCGCGACCGAATCGAGCTGCGATACGTTCACCGCGTCGGTGCCGCTCTTGCCGGCGGCCAGCCCGGTGATCTGGCGATTGCCGATGTTCACTTCGCCGGCCGACGACTGCGGGCTGCTCAGCCCGTACGCGACGTAGTTGGTCAGCGCGCCGACCGTGGTCAGCGAACCGGCGCCGAGCGCCACGCTGTTCGCGAACGTCGCCGACGCACCGGCGCCGAGCGCGAGCGCATCGGTCGCCGTGCTGCGCGCACCCGAGCCGAGCGCGACGCTGCCCACGCTGACTGCCACCGCGTTGGCGCCCTGCGCGACCGACTGCGCGCCGGTCGCCGTCGCGCCGCTGCCGAGTGCGATTGCGTCGGCTTGCGCGGAACTCGCCGCCTGGCCGATCGCGACCCCGCCCGGCGCGGTCTGGTCGACGATCGCGCCGTTGCCGATGCCCACGCCGTTGTCGCCGTTGACGACCGTCGTCGGCCCGACCGCGACCGAATCCGCACCGACGGCGAGCGAGTCCGCCGCCGTCGAATTCGCGTGGAAGTACTTCTGGCCCGTGACCGCGAACGATTGCAGCGCGCCGGTCAGCTGGCGCACCGTCACCGCGTCCTGCTGGCCGGTGCCGTCGGCTACGTTGGTGATCTGGCGGTACGTCTTGCTCGTCGCATCGCCGACCGACACCGCGCCGAGCAGCGTCTGGTCGGTCGTGTTGAACGGGATCGACGCGGTGCCGTTGCGGATGATCCCGGACGCCGGCACCGTCGCGCGGTCGGCCACCGAGCCCGAGCCGAGCGCGATGCTGCCGTCCACCTTCGAGATCGCGTTCGGGCCGATCGCCACGCTGTCGACGCCCACCGCCTGGCTGTCCGGCGCGGTCGAGTTCGCGTGGAAGTACTTGATGCCCTTCGCGTTGATGTTGTCGATCGCCGAGCCGACGTTGTTGTTGATCGTCGTCGAGCCGTCGCTGTTGTACGTCACGTACGACGGCGCCGAGATCGCGCCGGTAGTCGGATCGTAGGTGGCGCCGCCGCCGATCGCGCCGGCCGTGCTGTTGCCGAGGTTCGTGTTGTTGTTCGCGATCGAGCTCAGGCCCGTCGACAGCGAACTGATCCCGGTCGACGTGGCGGTCGACAGCGAAGTCAGGTTGCTGTTCGTCGAGCTCAGGCCGGTGGACAGCGAGCCGACGATCGTCGACGTCGACGTGGACAGCGACGTGATCGAGCTGTTGGTCGAACTCAAGCCGGTGGACAGCGAGCCGACGACGGTCGATGTCGACGTGGACAGCGAGGTCAGGTTGCTGTTCGTCGAACTCAGGCCGGTGGACAGTGAACTGATGCCCGTCGACGTTGAAGTCGACAGTGACGTCACCGTGCTGTTGGTCGAGCTCAGGCCAGTTGACAGCGAGCTGATGCCCGTCGACGTTGAAGTCGACAGCGACGTCACCGTGCTGTTGGTCGAGCTCAGGCCAGTTGACAGCGAGCTGATGCCCGTCGACGTCGACGTGGACAATGACGTCACCGAGCTATTGGTCGAACTCAGGCCGGTCGACAACGAGCCGACGACCGTCGATGTCGACGTGGACAACGACGTCACCGAGCTGTTCGTCGAGCTCAGGCCGGTGGACAGCGAGCCGATACCCGTAGACGTCGACGTGGACAGCGACGTGATCGAACTATTGGCCGACGACAGGCCCGTCGATGTGGACGTCGACAGCGACGTGACCCTGCTGTCGGTCGAGCTCAACCCTGTGGACAACGAACTGATGCCCGTCGAGGTCGAGGTGGACAACGACGTGATCGAACTATTGGCCGACGACAGGCCCGTCGATGTGGAGGTCGACAGCGACGTCACCGTGCTGTTTGTCGAACTCAGGCCGGTCGACAGCGAACTGATGCCCGTCGAGGTCGACGTGGACAACGACGTGATCGAACTATTGGCCGACGACAGGCCCGTCGATGTGGAGGTCGACAGCGACGTCACCGAGCTGTTGGTCGAACTCAGGCCGGTGGACAGCGAACTGATGCCCGTCGATGTCGACGTGGACAACGACGTTACCGAACTATTGGTCGAACTCAAACCGGTCGACAACGAACTGATACCGGTCGACGTCGACGTGGACAGCGACGTCATCGAACTATTGGTCGAACTCAAACCGGTCGACAGCGAACTGATACCGGTCGACGTCGAGGTGGACAACGACGTCACCGAACTATTGGTCGAACTGAGCCCCGTCGACAACGACGAAACCCCGGTCGACAACGACGTGATGCTCGACGCCGTCGACGTCGACAGCGAATCGAGCGCCGTGTTCGTCGCGGCGAGTTGCGACCCGTTGATCGCATCCGTGCTCGACGAATCGATGCGCCCGGCCGCGACGTTGGTGATCTGGCGCTCGCTGCCTGCTTTACCGACACTGACGACGCTGGTCGGGTTGATGCCGTTGAAGTTGTACGTGACGCCGCCGATGACCGCGCTGGCCGTCGGATTCGGCGCGGCCGTCGTCGATCCCGAGCCGAGCGCGACATCGTTTGCGTTGTTGGCCACGGCCGATGCGCCGAACGCGACCGCCCCCGCCGCCGCTGCCGTCGACGTGTTGCCGAGCGCCAGCGAACCCGTGCCCTGCGCGTTGTTGGTATTGCCGATCGCGACCGCACCGTCGCCGTTCGCGGTGTTGTTCGACCCCATCGTGACCGCGCCGGTGCCGATCGCGGTGCTCGGATCGCCGATCGCCACCGCGCCGTTGCCGCTCACCGTCTGGCCGAAGCCGAGCGCGACGGCGCCGATACCGCCCAGCACCTTCGAGCCGTAACCGCCCGCGACAGAACCCGCCCCTGCCGCCGCGGCAACCGAGTTGGAATCGCCGATCGCCACGGTCGAACTCGCCGCCGCGACACTGTTGATGCCGACCGCCGTCGCATTCGTGGCCGACGCCGTCGCGCCGGGGCCCAGCGCGGTCGCGGATACGCCGCTGCCGAGCGCGAGATTGCCGAGCGCAATCGCGAACTGCTGCGTCGCGGTCGACTGCACGCCCATCGCGATCGAACTGAGACCCGACGCATTCGCATTCAGGCCGAATGCCAGCGCATTGTCCGCGCCGGCACTCGTGTTCGAGCCCATCGCGATCGAACTCGTGCCGAGCGACTGCGTGCCCGACCCAGGCACACCCGCGGTGCCGCCCCAGCCGATCGCAATCGACGAGGTGCCCTTCGCGCCGCTGTTGACACCCATCGCGACGCCGGAATTACCGGTCGCCAGTGCACCGCTGCCGACGGCCACGCCTGCCGCGCCGGTACTCGTCGCCTGATTGCCGACAGCAACCGCGCCCGTATCGGTCGCATGCGTCGCATAGCCGAGCGCGACGCTCTGCGCGCCGGCCGCGCTCGCGCCGAGACCCAGCGCGGCCGCATACTGGCCGGATGCCAGCGCGTTATTGCCCAACCCCACTGCGGAAACACCGGTCGCCGCCGCGCCGCTGCCCATCGCCACCGAGCCGCTTTGGGTCGCGCTCGACAGGTTGCCGATCGCGACCGAATAGGCACCCGAACCAATCGCCTGCACGCCGAGCGCCGAGCTGTTGATGCCGGTCGCCTGCGAGTTGATGCCGACCGCCGTCGACGCGTCAGCCATCGCATGCGCGCCCGGGCCCAGCGCCGTGGCCGACACGCCTTGCGCCGTCGACAGGTTGCCCAGCGCGGTGGAATTCTGCTGCGCGGCAGTCGAACCGAGGCCGATCGAGATCGCCGTCACACCGCCCGACGCAGTACCGCCATCCGGCGCGTACTGCGCATGGGCGCCCACATGGAACAGCGCGAGATACGCGGACGCCATCAGCATGGCGAGCCGCCGCGGCGAAGGCATGCCCGCGTGTGTCGAACCGCCCGCGCTCGCGGCATGCGCCGCCGCGTGGCGCGACGACGCCACACGCTTGCCGCGCGCCCGGTCAAGCTCCGAAGCCGCAACCCAGGCCCCCAATGCTTCGTTCCAGATCGACTTGAACGACTTGTTCATCTTGTGTTCCCTCGGTTCTCATGTGCTGGATGACGCAACAGCGAACGCGGCGTCAGGCGAAGCGCGGACCCTCTCCGCTTTCGCCTGCCTCGCGACGCTCCGCTTCTCACTTCGTATTACTAATAAAAACTACGAACAGCATTGCCCGACACGCTCGACCCATATCGCGAGCGCACGACCGATCGCCGCGCATGCCCGTTCGGCACGATGCGCGATGGCGATCGCCGGTTATCGATTCACGGAAGTCGACATCGCCTGCCCGGCGGCGACATGGCGCACGACGCGTCGCGAATCCGCACGCGCGCACACCGTCGCACCCGCCGAAGGGCGACGTCGAAACTCATCGGAAAAGCGTCGCTCGGACGCTGGACGAACGGACGCCGGCCCGCATCGCGGGCGGCCCGTCATCTTTCATTCAGGCGGCGAAAGGCGCCATGCAGTCCCCGGGTCTGAAGCATGCGCCGCCGGATCGCTGACGCCGACAGCCGGCACCGGATCGATCGACCCGACGCCCTGACCTGCCATGCTTGTCGTATTCATATTTTTCGTATCCGCCTGATTCGATAGCGCACCGCGCGCGGCCGCCGGATCGATCAAATCGCCCGGCGGCCCACGCGAAGTCACTCACCCCTTTCCGTCCGGCCGGCAACCGGCTTTTCCGGATTTCCGGAAAAAAACCGGCCACTCGCCGAACGACCCCGGCACCGAATTAATCGATCGAATTTGCTTGACGATTTCTTTTCGCCCGATGCCTCACACCCAGACCCATCTCGTCATTTCGCGACTCATCTTGTATATCGAAAAATTTCGCGAATTATGACGTTTGCATTACCCTCGTGCCCGTTATTCTTTTGTTACCGCCGTCTCATTATCCGGGAATGCCATCATCCAATGTGACATTGAATATCGGCTACCCTGAAAGCGACGGCGACAGCAATTTTTACGGCAACCGGAAGCATCCAAAGAACCGACTCCAGTCGCGCTGGGGCTAGTGTGCCGACATTCGTCCAAACAAACCTTTTCCGCAGCGGAAAAATCCTTTTCCGGAGCGGACGGCATTTACATTCATACACATTTTCAGGAAATCAGATTTTCCGGGAAGAGGAATACCCGACCGGATTACATCAAACTCAATCTACCGACAAGGAATCATGGAATTCGATTTACGCCGTCACCATCGGATTTCGACACCGAAAGCATAAATTCATCATCCGGGCCATTTACATGCTTGAAATCATTTAACCGGAAATAAAGACCGTAATTTTCGAAATCGATTCGGCACATTTTTCCGGCCCATTTTCCCGAACGGCGGACCACACCGCCGCGCACCCGCGGTGCCCATGCGACAAGCCCCCACGCGCCGCACGGAATCCTCACAATCGACGCTGTTGTCGGCATATAATTTTTTGCAACAATCGTGCAGATAGCGATGCCTCCGACCTGACAGGCCCCTCCCTTCCAACGCGTTCGCAACCATGTCATCCCGCTCCAGTTCGGCGTCGCCACGCACCACGCCGGATCTCGCTGGCGCACATATTCTTATCGTCGACGACCGCCCGAACGACCTGCGGCTCCTGACCGAAATCCTGCGCACCGCGCAGTGCCGGATCAGCGTCGCGTTCGACGGGCTGCAGGCCTATCACCGTGCGCAGGCCATCGCGCCCGACCTGATCCTGATGGACGTCCGCATGCCGCGCATGGACGGTTTCGCCGCGAGCCGGCTGCTGGCGTCCACACCATCGACGCAATCCATTCCGGTGATCATCCTGACGGCCGCCGGCGATCTCGATGATCGGATCGCGGGGCTCGAAACGGGCGCGATCGACTACATCGTCAAGCCGTTCGAACCGGCGGAAGTCATCGCGCGAATCCGCAATCACCTGAAGCGCGTGCGACGCAGCCAGCCGTTCGCGCACCTGCCCGAATTGCCCGACAACCGCGACGCGGCGCTCGTGCGCGCGGCGAGCGACGTGCTGCTGCGCGACCTGCGCCATCCGCCGGCCCTCGAGGATCTCGCGAAGCAGGTCGGCACGCACGAAAAGCGGCTCTCGCGCGTGTTCCGCGACCATCTCGGCCAGACCGTCTTCGAGTACCTGCGCGACACGCGGCTGCGCGCCGCGATGCACTTCCTGTCGGAAACGTCGATGGGGATCGGCGACATCGCCGAGGAAATCGGCTTTTCCACGCCCGGCAATTTCGCGACGGCGTTCCGCGAACGCTTCGGCATCACGCCGTCCGACTGGCGGCGCCAGCGCCACGCGGTCGACGCGCCGGCCGCACCGGGGGGGCGCCACGGCGATGCGTAGGCACTCCGCGGCATGGGCGGCGGGATGTCGCACGATGCTCCTGCTTCTGGCGGCCCTGGCCGTCACGTGCGCGACGGCCCGTGCCGAAACAGCGCCGAATCCTGCGCAACTCGAAGCCGTATCGGTTTTCGAAGACGTCGGCACGACGCTGTCCGTCGACGAGGCCGCCGCCCGGCTCGCCGAGCCGTCGCGTCACGCAGCCGCCACGGCCCGCACTGCGTTCAACGTGACGTTTTCGCGCTCGGCCTGGTGGGTCCGCGCGACGCTGGTCAACCGCGACAGCGAGACGCGCCCGCTGGTGCTGGCGATTCGCGATGCGCGCGTCGACCGGGCCGACTTCTATGTCGGCCGGCACGGCCAATGGATGCTCGAGCGCAGCTTCCCGACCGACCGCGGCGACGCACGCGACGCGCCGTCGCGCTACCCGACCCTCGACGTCACGCTGCGCGCGGGCGAGCAGCTCCCGGTGCTGATCCGCATCACGTCGCGCAAGGAAATGCGGCTTGCGCCGGCCGCGTTCACCCGCGACGCGTGGATCGCGCAGGAGTTGCACGCGTCGATGTGGAACTTCGGGTTCTTCGGCGGGCTGCTCGCACTCGTCTGGTGCGCGCTGCTGATCGGCTTTTTCTCGCGCAGCGGCGTGTTCCACGTGCTGGCCGCACTGACCCTGAACACCGCGCTGTTCGAAGCGGCGTACCGCGGCTATCTCGCGATGCTCGTATCGCCCGGCGCGCGCGAATGGTCGACGCGCGGCGAAACGATCTTCGCGTACCTGTCCATCGCGTGCTTCATCGTGTTCATCCTGATGGTCGCGCATCGCGAGAAGGCGAAGATGCCGATGCGCGCGGTGTACGTGGTGTTTCTCGCGCTCGAATGCGCGGGGATAACCGGCGCGGCGTTCGGCGATCTGGCGACCTTCGCGTGGTTCTGCCTGTGGCTGAACACCGTGCTCGCGATCGTGAACATCAGCCTCGCGATGATGCTCGTGATCCGGCGCACGCCGACGGCCCGCGTGATGCTGATCGCAGTCGCGTTCGCGACGTTCAACATGCTGATCCGCATGCTCGACGGCCGCGATGCGCTGCCGGCCGTGCTGTCGTGGATCCGGTCCGACGTCCATCCGAACCCCGTCATCGCGATCATCGGGCTCGCGACGCACCTGCTGGTGCTCGCCGCGTGGATTCACCACGTGGGCCGGCAGCGCACCGAGGCACGCAAGCGGCTCGAACACTGGCAGCTCACCGAGCAGGACCGGCTGCGCGACGAGGTCGCGCGGCGCACGGTCGCGCTCAACGATGCGTTGCAGCAGTCGAAAACGCACATGCAGCAGAAGATCGAAACGCTCGGTTATGTCAGCCACGACCTGCGCGCGCCGCTGTCGACGATCAACGGTTATGCGAAGCTGCTGCTGCAAGGCGCGACGCGCGGCCAGACGCGGCTGATCCGGTCGATCGACCGCAGCATCCGCTACCAGCTCGCGCTGATCGACGAATTGCTCGCGTTCACGAAGGCCGAACTTCAGCCGCTCGGTGTCGCGCCCGACCGCACCGACCTGCCCGGGCTGCTGGACGACATCGGCCACTACGCGCTCGCGCTGTGCGCGCAGCAGGACAACCGGTTCGTCTACCGGCCGGTCACGCCGCTGCCGCGCACGGTGCTGATCGACGGCATCCGGCTGCAGCAGGTGCTGCTGAACCTGCTGTCCAACGCATCGAAATTCACGCGCGACGGCACGGTCACGCTGTCGGTTCACGCTTCGCGCGAAGGCGACGCATGGCGCCTGCTGTTCGAGGTCGCCGATACGGGCATCGGCATCGACATCACCGCGACCACCGACATCTTCCGCGCGTACCAGCAGGTCCAGGCGGTGAACGGCGGCACCGGACTCGGCCTGTTCATCGCGCAGCGCATCGTCGCCGCGATGGGCGGCGAGCTGGCCGTCGCGAGCCAGCCGGGGGGCGGCACGACGTTCTCGTTCGCGGTCGTCGCGCCGGCCCTCGGTCATGCGCTCGCGCCGGTGTCGGGGCTCGTCAGGCGGTTTCATCCCGCCGACGAAGCGGAACCGGCCAGCGCCGCGCCCGCGATGCGCAGCCCGCCCGCCGATGCGCTCGCCGAGTTGATCACGCTCGCCAGCGAGGGCCGGCTGACCGATATCGAGGAATGGCTCGGCCAGTATGCGGACGAGCCGGACCATGTGCCGTTCGTGCAGGAAATGCGCGAGCACCTCGATGCGCTGGACCTGCACGCGATCGAAAAACTGGCCGGCTCGCTGAAACGCTCGCGCGTCGCGGATACGTCGTTCGACACCGAGACGGACGCGACCGGGCCAGCCTGACGGCGCAGCGCCGCACGCGGCCGGCATGCGCCCGCGCGCATCATTCCACCGCGGTTCGCCCGCGCTGCCGATCGGCGCGCTCGACCACGCGGGCCAGCCGAATGATGTCGGTCAAGCCGAATTCGCCGGCATCCGGGCGCGGGCGGCCATGCTCGTCGGCCACGCGCATCGCGAACGCCAGCGCTTCCGAGCGCTCGCGCAGCAGCACCCGCAGCGCATCGGCCACGATCCGGCAGTCACGCGCGTCGCCCAGGTCGAGCTGGGGCCGACGGCCGCGCTCGACGGCCAGCGCCTCGGCCACGCCCGTCGTCACGTCATCGCGCTTCATGCCGTTCTCCTCGCTCAAGGGAGGCGGTCACACTACGACCGCCGCATCGTCGATACCAGCGCGATGTCCTCTTCGGGCGGCGCCGGCCGCGCGGGGGCGGCAGCATGCGTCGGCCGCTGCGCGCCGAGCCCCGTGCCGCCGGTGCGGCGCCGCGTCGCGTGCCGCTCGATGACCCGCTGCAGCACGCAGAACACGCACAGCAGCGCGCCGATCACGATCCGCGTCCACCACGAACTCAGCGTGCCGTCGAACGTGATCAGCACCTGGATCGTGCCGAGGATGCCGACCCCGAACACCGAGCCGATCACGTAGCCCACGCCGCCCGTCAGCAGCGTGCCGCCGATCACGGTCGCGGCGATCGCGTCGAGCTCCATCCCCTGCGCCTGCAGCCCGTAGCCCGACAGCACGTACAGCGTAAACACCACGCCGCCGAGCGCCGAACAGAAGCCGCTCAGCGCGTAGACGCCGATCTTCGTGCGCGCGACCGGCAAGCCCATCAGCAGCGCCGAGCGTTCGTTGCCGCCGACCGCATACACGTTGCGGCCAAAGCGCGTGAAATGCGCGACGTAGATCGCGACGGCCAGCGTCGCGAGCGCGATCAGCGCACCGGCGCTCAGCATGCCGCCGCCGACCGGCACGCTGATGCCCGCAATCGCATGGAACGCCGGCGCGTTGATCGTGATCGACTGCGTCGTGATCAGGAAGCAGGCGCCGCGTGCGAGAAACATCCCGGCGAGCGTGACGATGAACGGCTGCAACCTGAAATAGTGGATCAGCGCGCCCATCGCCGCACCGTACAGCGCGCCGAACGCGAGCACCAGCGGCACGATCACCCACACGGGCCAGTGCAGCCGTTCGGCGCCGACCGCACAGAAGATCGTTGTCAGCGCAACGACCGAGCCGACCGACAGGTCGATGCCGCCCGACACGATCACGAACGTCATGCCGATCGCGACGATCAGCAGAAACGCGTTGTCGACGAGCAGCCCGGTCAGCACCTGCATCGAGAAAAAGCCCGTGTACATCACGGACCCGAAGCCGAACAGCGCGACGAACAGCACGATCGTCACGACGATCGGCAGCGTGCGCGGATCGGCGAGCCGGCCAAGGAAACGGTTCATCGCGGCGTCGCTCCGGTGGGGGTGGCGCGCGATCGCGCGGAAGGCAGCAGCCGCGACGCGTGCCGCACGAGCAGCGCCCGCGCCGCGTCCGACTGGATCAGCGTCACGACGATCACGACGACCGCCTTGACGACGAGCGTCGCCTCCGGCGGCACGCCGATCGAATAGGTCGTGTAGGTGAGCGTCTGGATGATCAGCGCGCCGAGCACCGAGCCCGCGAGGCTGAAGCGGCCGCCGAGCAGCGACGTGCCGCCGAGCGTGACCGCGAGGATCGCGTCGAGTTCGAGCAGCAGCCCCGCGTTGTTGCCGTCGGCGCTGCGCACGTTCGAGCTCGCGAGAATGCCCGCGAGCGCCGACATCACGCCCGAGCACAGATACACGCCGAACACGACCGCGCCCGAGCGCAGCCCGACGAGCCGCGTCGCGACCGGGTTCACGCCGATCGCGCGAATGAACAGCCCGAGCGCCGTGCGGTTCACCAGCAGCGCGGTCGCACCGATCGTCGCAAGCGCGATCCACACCGCGCACGGCACGGTCGCGAGATAGCCGCCGCCGAGCGCGAGGTAGCCGGGCGCGCCGATCGGGATGATCTGCCCGCCCGTCAGCAGTTGCGCGACGCCGCGCCCGGCCACCATCAGGATCAGCGTCGCGATGATCGGCTGCATCCCGACGAATGCGACGAGCAGCCCGTTCCACGCACCGGCCAGCAGCCCGACGCCGAGCGCGGCGGCCAGCGCCGCGCCGACCTGCGACGGGTCCGCCTCGAGCACGGTCGCGGCCGCCGCGCCGGCGATCGCGACGATCGCGCCGACCGAGATGTCGATCCCGCGCGTCGCGATCACGAGCGTCATCCCGAGCGACACGATCACGAGCGGTGCCGCGCGGTTCAGGATGTCGATCGGCGCGCCGAACAGGTGGCCGTCGAGCAGCGCGATCGACAGGAAGCCCGGGCGATGCGCGACGTCCAGCGCGAACAGCAGCGCGAGCGTCAGCACCGGCCACGCGAGCGGATGACGAAACAGCGAGCGCAATTGCGTCATGACTGGCCTCCCGCGATCAACCGGTAAACCTGCTCCTCGGACGCATCGGCGCCGCTCAGTTCCGCGACCTTGCGGCGATCGCGCAGCACCGCGATCCGGTGGCTCACGCGTACGACCTCGCCGATCTCCGACGAGATGAACAGGATCGCGAGCCCCTGCGCGCACAGTGCCAGCACCCGCTCCATGATGTCGAACTTCGCGGCGACGTCGATGCCGCGCGTCGGCTCGTCGAGAATCAGCAGCTTCGGGTCCGTCGCGAGCCAGCGCGCAAGCAGCACCTTCTGCTGGTTGCCGCCCGACAGCAGCCCGATCGGCTGCTCCGCGTCGCGCGCCTTGATGCCGAGCCGCGCGATATACGTGTCGGCGATCTCGCGCTGGCGTGCGCGCCCGATCAGCCGCCACCAGCCGCGCCGCGCCTGCAGCGCGAGAATGATGTTCTCGCGGATCGACAGCGCGGCGACGATGCCCTCCTTCTTGCGGTCTTCCGGGCAGTACGCGATACCGTTGCGCACCGCGTCGTGCGGCGACGCAAGCCGCTTGCGCGCGCCGTCGATCTCGATCGCGCCGGTATCGGGGCGCGCCGCGGCGAACGCCAGTTGCGCGGTTTCGGTGCGGCCCGAGCCGAGCAGCCCGGCCAGCCCGACGATCTCGCCGGGGCGCACGTCGAGATCAAGCGCACTCATCATCCCGCGCCGGCCGACCCGCTGCATCGACAGGAACGGCGCGTCGGCCGCGGCGGTACGCTCGACCGCCGCGGCGCCGGCCTGCAGCGTGTCGGACATGCGCTCGCGGCCGGTCATCTTCGCGACCAGCGCGTCGACCGGCAGGTCGCGCGCGAGGTACTCGCCTTCGCGCTCGCCGTTGCGCATCACGGTGATCCGGTCGGATACCGCATAGGTCTGCTCGAGAAAATGCGTGACGAACAGGATCGCGATGCCCAACGCCTTCAGCCGGCGCAGCACGTCGAACAGCCGCGCGACCTCGCCGTCGTCGAGGCTCGAGGTCGGCTCGTCGAGAATCAGCACGCGTGCGTCGACCGACACCGCACGCGCGATCGCGACCATCTGCTGCACCGCGATCGGATACGCGTCGAGCGAGCGCGTAACGTCGAGCGACAGGTCGAGTTCGGCGAGCGACGCCCGCGCGCGCGCATGGATCGTGTTCCAGTCGATCGCACCGCGCCGCATCGGCTGCCGGCCCGCGAAGATGTTCTCCGCGACCGACAGGTTCGCGCACAGGTTCACTTCCTGATACAGCGTCTGAATGCCGGCCGCCTCGGCTTCGCGCGGCGCGGCGAAATTCACCGGCGCGCCGCCGACGCGAATCTCGCCGGCATCGTGCGCATGCACGCCGGTGAGCACGTTGATCAGCGTCGACTTGCCCGCGCCGTTCTGGCCCATCAGCGCGTGGATCTCACCCGGAAACAGCCGGAAGTCCACGCGCTGCAGCGCGCTGACGCCCGGAAACGACTTGTCGATGCCGATCATCTCGACCACCGGCGCACTCTCCATGCATCCTCCGTCGAAGCGTCGCCGGACGGTGGCCGCCAGGCCGCCGCCCGTGCGAACAGGTCAGTACTTGCGGGTCGGCAGCACCTGCGCCGCGACGTTCATCGGGAACACCGTCTCGTTGGTCACGATGCGCTTGGGCAACTGCTTGCCGGCGACGACGTCCTTCACCGCGCTCATCAGTTGCGGGCCGAGCAGCGGGCTGCATTCGACGTCGACGTTGATCTTGCCGGCGACCATCGCCTGGAAGCCGCCCTTGGTCGCGTCGAACGACACGACGCTCACGTCCTTGCCGGGCTTGATCCCGGCTTCCTCCATCGCCTGGATCGCGCCGAGCGCCATGTCGTCGTTGTGCGCGTAGACGACGTTGATCTGCTTGCCGTAGGTCTTCGCGAACGCTTCCATCACCTGCTTGCCGCCGGCGAGCGTGAAGTCGCCGCTCTGCGACGCGATCACCTTGAATTTCGGATTGTTCTTGATCACTTCGAGCAGGCCCGCGCGGCGGTCGTTGGCCGGCGCGGAGCCGACCGTGCCCTGCAGCTCGACGATGTTGATCGGGCCCGCGTCGTTCTTGTAGCGCTCTTCCAGCCAGTGGCCGGCGCGCCGCCCTTCCTCGAGGAAGTCCGAGCCGATCATCGTCACGTACAGCGACGGGTCCTTCACGTCGACGCCGCGGTCGGTCAGGATCACCGGGATGTGCGCGGCCTTCGCTTCGGTCAGCACCGGTTCCCAGCCCGATTCGACGACCGGCGAGAACGCGATCACGTCGACCTTCTGCGCGATGAACGAGCGGATCGCGCGGATCTGGTTCTCCTGCTTCTGCTGCGCGTCCGAGAATTTCAGGTTGATGCCGGCGTCCTTCGCCGCGCCCTTCACCGAGACGGTGTTCGCGGTGCGCCACGCGCTTTCCGCGCCGACCTGCGAGAACCCGAGCGTGATCGGCTTTTGCTGCGCGTGCGCGCCGGTGGCCAACACCGCCGTCGCCGCGACGATCGCGGTGGCCGCCAGCTTCCTGATGAATGTCATGGTCCGTCTCCGATGATGTCGTTGTCTGCCGCGGCGCTGTTGTGTTTCTGCGTGGCGCTGGCGCGGATCGGGGCTGCGCCGGCCGGCGTGCCCGGCCGGCGCGGTATACATGCCCCGCATCAGTCTAGGAACAAGTCCGATAACCTTCCAATGAAATATTGGATTGAGGCGATATCGGAACTGGCATACGTATAAACACCTAAACACGCGGGCAGCGCCGGGCGATGCGGCGCACGGTTCTTGCTCCGTCGCCATGGCGGTTCGCACCCCTTGTCAGGCGCCCGCCCTTCACGCGAACCCAAAGGAGACAAGCATGATCGCTGCCCGTGAGCGCGGGTCGCCGCGCACCGACGTCGCCACCGGCCGGCGCCTCGCAGCATGAAGCAGCGCGTTTCAAGCGGCGCCGTGGCATTGCGCCATGTCGACGACCGTCGCCCCGGCTATACGCGCCGGCCGCTCCGCAACGGCTTCGCGTATTACGGGCCGGACGGTGTGCGGATTCGCGATGCCGACGAAATCGCCCGCATCAACGCGCTGGCGATTCCACCCGCGTACACCGACGTGTGGATCTGCATGGACCCGCGCGGTCATCTTCAGGCGACGGGCCGCGACGCGCGCGGACGCAAGCAGTACCGCTATCACCCGCAGTGGCGCGCGACCCGCGACGCGAACAAGTACGCGCGGATGGCGGCGTTCGCGCGGGCGCTGCCGCGCATCCGCGCGCGCGTCACGCGCGATCTGGCGTTGCCGGGCATGCCGCGCGACAAGGTCGTCGCGACGATCGTCCGCTTGCTCGACACGACGCTCGCGCGGATCGGCAACACCGAATATGCGCGCGACAACGGCTCGTTCGGGCTGACGACGCTGCGCAAGCGCCATTTGAAGATCCAGCCCGGCCAGGTGCGGCTGCGCTTCGCCGGCAAGAGCGGAATCGAGCACGACGTGACGGTCGACGACGCGCGGGTCGCGCGGATCGTGCGGCGCTGCGCGGAGCTGCCCGGGCACGAGCTGTTCCAGTATGTGGACGACGACGGCGCCCGCCATCCGGTCGGGTCGTCCGACGTGAACGACTATCTGCGCGAGGCCGGCGGCGCCGATTTCACCGCGAAGGACTACCGGACCTGGGCCGGCAGCGTGCACGCGCTCGGGTTGCTGCGGCGCACCGAGCATCGCGGCGTCACGCATGCCCGCAAGCAGATCGTCGAGACCGTGCGTGCGGTGGCGGAGCTGCTGCGCAACACGCCGGCCGTGTGCCGGCGCTGCTACATCCATCCGGCTGTGCTCGACGCGTTCGAGGCGGGCACCCTCGCCGCGCTCGCGGTCCGGCGTACGCCGCGCGGCCTGCGCGCGGACGAAGCGGTGTTCGTGGCGTTGCTGGTATCCGCGAGCCGGCGAATGGCGAGATGAGTGCGCACATCGGGCCGACGCTCGTTTCGGTACGACCGGCACTACCCGGAACCCGTGTCGTTTTCAACCGGGCTCCGGGCGCATGACCGATAGCCGGTTGCGCCCGTTTCCCTAAACTCGTTCACACAACAGGCCCGCACGGTGGCGCGCACTACGCGCGTCACGCCGCCGGCATCGAGGTCCCCCGAGACATCCGCCTTCGCTGCTCCTCGGCCCGCACGACTCCGCTGCATTCCAGCCCGGCCGGCTGCCAAGACAATTCCAGGAGAATTCTTTGAGCCCGTCGCAAGCGCACTCTGCGAAGGCGCGATCTTCGCGGCATGGATCATCCCGAGCTACGGGCGGCGCGCGACACTACACGGATCATCCGGTCACGTTCCCGCCAACAGTCTCCGCAGTCAACGAGAGGGGAATGGCTTGTGTCCCGTTGCCTTCAACGCAGCATTGACATCATCACGCGTGTCGACGATACGTCCTTCCACCTTGCAATCCGATTGCACCGGCTTCGCGCCGACTGCAAATCCCACGCCACCGAGATCGGTTGCTACCCATCGCGCGTTGCGCTTTTCCAGTGCGAACTTCATGATCTCGGCCTGGTCATCCGTCATCTCCAGGCTGCCGTCCTTATCCGTCAATGCAACACATGCGAAGGCGGCATCATGATCCTTGATCAGATCGACCACGAAATAGTGGTAATCCTTCAGGTCCGGTTCGCTGTCGTTCAGCCGGTGAACGGCGGCCAGTATATGGGCGCGGTCAGAGTCGCTCTTGTCCAGATCGCGGGCATACGTCACGTTGGAGACGGTCGCGATGAGGATCAATGCGCATGCAGTGAGTTTGGATCGTTTTATCATCTACATTCGAGAAAAATAAGTAACCGGGATCGCCCCGTCATCGAACGACAGTGCGAACGTCTCGCGGGACATCGCAGCACCCGGCCTCGGGCGAAAGTACGTCTATCGAGTCGATGCGGCCGTCATCGATGTGCTGCCGTCATCCGGCACGGGCGCCAGTTGATAGTCATCATCGGTTGCGTCATAGCCGACCGGGAGACGATACGCTACCACCAAAGATGGCGGCAGATGGCGCTTGTTCACCTCATGCGCGTTACCCAGGTTCCCGCCCAACGTTGCCAAGGATTGCATTCCATGCGGGACGGCCGCAGGCAGATGCCGGCCGACACGACATCTGGCGTCCCGGTCGGCCGGTCGTGTTTCAGTGCAACCGGAACTGCCGGAACCCGATGTCGTTTACCACCGGTTTCCAGGCGCATGACCGATAGCCGCTCGCACCCGTTTCTCTAAACTGGTTCGCACAACACCCCTGCCCGGTGTCGCCCGCTGCGCGCGTCACGCCACCGGCATCGAGGCACCCCCGAGACATCCGCCTTCGCTGTCCGTCGGCCCGTACACCCTCGCTGCATTCCCGCCGGCCGCGCCGCCAAGGCAATTCCAGGAGAGTTCATTGAGCCCGTCGCAAGCGCACCCCGCGAAAGCCCGGTCTTCGCGCCAGTCCGTCAAGCTGGATGACATCACGATCGTCGACCCTGCCGTCCTCAAGCGCGCGGTCGGCGCGATGGCGTTCGGCAATGCGATGGAATGGTTCGACTTCGGCGTCTACAGCTATATCGCCGTCACGCTCGGCAAGGTGTTCTTCCCGTCCAGCAGCCCGTCCGCGCAGCTGCTCGCGACCTTCGGCACGTTCGCGGCCGCGTTCCTCGTGCGCCCGCTCGGCGGCATGGTGTTCGGCCCGCTCGGCGATCGCATCGGCCGCCAGCGCGTGCTCGCCGCGACGATGATCATGATGGCCGTCGGCACCTTCGCGATCGGCTTGATCCCGAGCTATGCGTCGATCGGCATCATGGCGCCCGTGCTACTGCTCGTCGCCCGCCTCGTGCAGGGCTTCTCGACCGGCGGCGAATACGGCGGCGCGGCCACCTTCATCGCCGAGTTCTCGACCGACAAGCGTCGCGGCTTCATGGGCAGCTTCCTCGAGTTCGGCACGCTGATCGGCTATGTGCTGGGCGCGGCCACGGTCGCGCTGTTGACGGCCACGCTGTCGCAGGACGCGCTGCTGTCGTGGGGCTGGCGCGTGCCGTTCTTCATCGCCGGCCCGCTCGGCCTCGTGGGCCTCTACGTGCGGCTCAAGCTCGAGGAAACGCCGGCATTCATGAAGGAGGCCGAAGCACGTGAAGCGGACGAACGCGCGCGGCCGAAGCAGCGCTTCGCGACGCTGCTCGTCGAACAGTGGAGGCCGCTGCTGCAATGCGTCGGCCTCGTGCTGATCTTCAACGTGACCGACTACATGGCGCTGTCGTACCTGCCGAGCTACCTGTCGGCGACGCTGCACGTTCGCGAATCGCACGGGCTCTTCATGGTGCTGCTCGTGATGGTGCTGATGATGCCGATGACGCTGTACGCCGGGCACCTGTCGGACAAGGTCGGCCGCAAGCCGGTGATGATGGCCGGCTGCGTGGGCCTGCTCGCGCTGTCGGTGCCGGCGCTGATGCTGATCCGCACCGGCGGCATGCTGCCGATCTTCGGCGGGATGCTGATCTACGGCATCCTGCTGTCGACGTTCACGGGCGTGATGCCGTCGGCGCTGCCGGCGCTGTTCCCGACGCGGATCCGCTACGGCGCGCTCGCGATCGGCTTCAACGTATCGGTGTCGCTGTTCGGCGGCACGACGCCCCTCGTCACCGCATGGCTGGTCGATCGCACCGGCGACCTGATGATGCCCGCGTACTACCTGATGGGCGCGTCGTTCATCGGCATCGTGTCGGTGCTCGCGCTGCGCGAGACCGCGCGCCAGCCGCTGCCCGGCTCCGGGCCGTGCGTGGCGAGCCGCGCGGAAGCGCTGAGCCTCGTGCGCGGCGGTGCCGACGAAGCGCGTGTGCGCGACCGCAAGTTCACGCCGGTCAGCGAGCGCGCGTGACGCGGGTCGATGCGATGCCGCGCGGCCGGCGCGAGCGTCGCCGTTCGCGTGACCGTCAGGTCGACGGCAGTTGCTGCGCGTCGAACCAGTCGAGCAGCGTGCGCGTGACGAACGCAGGATTCTCCAGGTTCGAGATATGGCCGGCGTCGGGCACCAGCGCATGCGCGCAGCCGATCACGCTCGCCATCTTCACGGTTTCCGACGGCGGGCGCGCCATGTCGCCCGCGCCGCACATCAGCAGCGTGCGTGCGGCATCGAGTTCGGCGAGTGTCGCGAGCGTGTCGGGCCGGCCGAAGATCAGCCGGCCGAGCGGCGCGATCGATTGCCGCAGCCGGTCGGCCGGCAGGTTCGCGAGCGCATCGCGAAACGCCGTCGGCACCGGGTCGTCGAGATTGACGTCCGGCCGGAAAAACAGCGGCACGATCGCGTCGAGCAGCGGCGGCGCGATGCGGCCCGCAGCCTCGATCGCATCGAGCATCCCGAAGTAGCGCATGCGCGTCGCATCGGGCTCGGCCTCGAGCGACGCGTCCATGATCACGAGCGAGCGCACGCGCTGCGGCTCGCGCAACGCGAGCCGTGCGCCCCACATGCCGCCGACGCTGAGCCCGACGATCGCGCACTGTTCGATTTCCAGCGCGTCGAGCAGCGCGCTCGCGTGCGCGGCGAGATCGTCGAGCGTGTGCGTGCCGTCCGGCGGCGCATCCGATTCGCCATGCCCCCACAGGTCCGGCACGATCACGCGATACCGGTGCGACAGTGCGTCGATCTGCGGCGCCCACATCGTCGCGTCCCACAGATAGCTGTGCCCGAGCAGCACCGGAAAACCGGCGCCACGATCATGGTAATGCAGGGTGCTGCCTTGGATGCCGTGTGCGGGCATGCTGTCTCCAGAATGTCAGGACTCGGCGGTGGCCCGGAAACGGGTGCCGCGGTCGGCGGCGTTCTGCGACGAACGCGAAGCGGCGCATCATCGCACAGGTTGCAGGTGCCGCGCATGACACCGCGCACGCCGCATTCGCCGCGCTGCGCTATCCGACGCGATACATCGGCAGCACGTTGCTGCCGGCGGTGTCCGGCTCCGTCGCGAGCGGGTGACACGCTTGTTCGAGCAGCCAGTTGGTCAGCACCGCAATGTCGAATTCGTTGCACGCATCGGGGTTCTGTACCAGCACGTAGCTGCCCGATGCAACGGTGCAGTGCGGGAACAGCTCGACGAGCCGCCCCTGCTTCAACAGCCCGTCGACCAGTGGACGTCTTCCGATCGCGATGCCGTGCCCGTCGACCGCGGCCTGGACCAGTTGATCGTACTGGCTGAAGTGCAGCGCGCCGGCCGGCCGCAGTCGCGGCACGCCGAGCTCCTTCAGCAAATGGCTCCACCCGTGCCACGGCCATTCGCCGCGCGGGTCGTCGAGATGCAGCAGTACGTGCTTGTCGAGGTCGGCCGGCTGCATCGACGCGGCGTCGCCCACCGCCGTCATCAGGCTCGGGCTGCATACCGCCACGACACGCTCGCGAAACAACACATCCGTATCGTCGGTCGACGTATACGGGCCTGCATAGCGCACGGCCAGGTGCAAACGTTTGCGTTTGAGATCTTCAATTTCGCTCGTTGCCGACACGCGCACGTCGATGTCCGGATAGCTGGCGCGGAACGAACCGAGGCGCGGAATCAGCCACAGCGCGGCGAACGAGACGGTGGTCGACAACGAGATGGCGCGCTGGCCGACACTCGACGACAGCTTGCCGACCACCGATTCCAGGTCGGACAACGCGAACGAGATCGCGTCGTACAGCTCGCGCCCCTTGTCGGTCAGTGTCAGCGAACGAATGTGCCGATGGAACAACTCGATCCGGAGTTGCTCCTCGAGCGCCTTGACCTGGCGACTCACGGCAGATTGCGTGACGTTCAGTTCCTGCCCCGCACGCGTGAAGCTCAAATGGCGCGCCGCGCATTCGAAGCCTCTCAGGAAATCCAGCGAAGGCAGACTTCTCAATCGCTTTACCAATCTCACATTAGCCATACCGCCGCCTCAAAGTTGCACCCATCGACAGACCAGTTGCTGTTCGTCTCCCTGAATCGTTTCTCCTTTTTGGATTCTGAAACGATTTTATCTTGAAGCATGGATGCACATCATTCTTATTTTCAATCGTGACACTTGTATTTATCTATCAATTTTCGTCGAGTCAATACGCTTACATAAACATTATCGAGTAGTGATTTTGTAAATTAATATGCGAACGAATCGAGCGCCCCGAAATGGTCGATAAAGTCTCGTAAAAACAGGCGATTTCCGGCAGAATCCGCTGCTATCGCAGCGATTGTGTCGTATTGGCAGAGCCAGCGCCCAATCCCTACAATTCAATTTCAATCTGCCGACTTTTTCATTTTATTTCCCGGAATGCGAAAAACAAACGGTCTGCAACAGACATGCAAAATGCCATTTAAATCCGGAATCCGATGTTTATTAAAAAATACTAAACGCATGAAATTCAAGCTTGTCATACGATTTTAGGAAACTGATGGACCGATTATGTCCGGAAATGAATAATCCGCCGGCCGGCAGCGCCGGTCAGCGTGTATGGCGTTCGCCTGTCGGCCGGAATCCGGCCCGCGCCGCGGGACAGCGGTACGTGTCGATCCGCTACGGACTGTCCGCCGCGCCATTTACCCGCGCCGTCACTTCCCGGCGATAGCGGTTCAGCTCCTGCGCGGTCGCGAACGTGCGCTCGAACAGGATCGACAGGTTGTGCAGGATCCGCTCGACGACCTTCTTCTCCCACTCGCCGTCGAAACGGATCTGCTCGTCGAGCCAGCGCTCGAGCCATTCCGGATCCGGCAGGCGCGACTGCACGGTGTCGCGCGGGAACAGCGCCTGGTTCACGTGCAGGTTGGTCGGGTGCAGCGGCTTCTCGGTGCGGCGCGCCGACGCCATCAGCACGCCGATCTTCGCGAATGCGGCGCGTGCGACGTCGCCGCAGTTGTTCAGCGCTTTCTTCATGTAGCGCAGGTACGCGCCGCCATGACGCGCTTCGTCGCGCGAAATCGTTTCGTAGATCTGCTTGATGACGGGCTCGGTATGCCAGTCGGCCGCGCAGCGGTACCAGTGGTTCAGGCGGATCTCGCCGCAGAAGTGCAGCATCAGCGTCTCGAGCGGCGGCGCCGGGTCGAACTGGAAGCGCACCGCGTGCAGCTCCTCTTCGGTCGGCACCATCTCCGGCTTGAAGCGGCGCAGGTATTCCATCAGCACGAGCGAATGCTTCTGCTCCTCGAAGAACCACACGCTCATGAACGCGGAAAAGTCGCTGTCGTGCTGGTTGTCGCGCAGGAACATTTCCGTCGCGGGCAGCGCCGACCATTCGGTGATCGCGTTCATCCTGATCGTCTCGGCCTGCTCGTCGGTGAGCAGCGAAGCGTCGAACTTGTCCCACGGAATGTCCTTCTCCATGTCCCAGCGGACCGCTTCGAGCGACCTGAAAAGTTCCGGATAGAGCATCGTCGTCACCGTCGTCGCAAGGTATTCGGCACCGGCGGTCACGCTGATTGCGTGGACGCCGGCGCAACCGCTTCGGCATCGGGCTCGCGATCGTCCCGATCGTCGTCCACCGAGCGCGGCGACAGCCGGCCGCGCAGCAACGCGTAGTAGAACTGCCGATAGGTGCGGTGGTAATAGCGGATGCGCGGCGCGATCGCGCCATGCAGGTCGTGCAAGCGCTCGATCGGCAGGCTCGGCATCATGTGATGCTCGACGTGATAGTTGTTGCCGTTCGTGAACCATGTCATGAACGCGTTGCTCTCGATCGTCCGCGTGTTGCGGAACGGGTCGGTGCTCGTCAGGTCGCAGCGGTAGTGCTCGGGCATCTCGACCAGCGCATGCACGGACGCGGCGACGAACACGAGCGGCACGACCCACACCCAGACGACGAACCACGTGTGCAGCGCGAACGACAACGCGGCCAGCAGCGCGATCGCGGCGGCCATCAGCAGGTAGTCGCGGCGAATCGCGCGCGACACGAGCGCGTTGTCGCCGAAGCGCGCACCCGGCACGACCAGCTTCGCGACGTTCCTCGCGAACTGGATATAGTGCGCGGCCATCGACAGCCGCCACGCCCACAGCCCGACATTGACGACAGGGCTCGCGCCGTACTGGTCGCCGTAGTCGAAGAACTCCTTGTTCTCCGGTGTGCCGAGCAGCCGGTGATGGCGCAGGTGGCTGTCCTGGTAGGCGTGGAACGACACGAGCATCGGCATGCCGAGCAGCACGCCGAACACCATGTTCAGGCGCTTGCTGCGAAACCCCTGGTAATGCAGCGCCTGGTGCTGCAGCTCGACGCCGTGCGCATACATCGCACCGATCAGCAGGACGCCGACGATCTTCAGGATCACGAGCGCCGACAGCGCGAACATCATCCCGTGCGCGATGAGCGCGACGTAGACGGCCAGCTTCAGCGAGAAGACCACGCCGCTCGGGCGGCTCTTCATGTCTGCAACCGGTTTCGAGCGGGCGACAAGCGATGAGGTGACGGACAAGACGCTCTCCTTGAGCCGGACCCTGCCCGGCACGATGACGCGGCGACGCTGGCGCGCTGCCGGGATGCAATTCTTCTGTGAGTCGATGTTTCGGACAAACGAATTTTCCGAACGCATTGCATGACGCACGCGCATGATCGAACCACATCGTGAACTAGACGACCGGTCGAATGAGACCGACCAGTCACCTAGCCCCCGTTCACGCGAATCACGAACTTGCGCGGGCCCGCGTGGATGCGCTCC
Organism: Burkholderia sp. BCC0397; assembly: GCF_902832865.1. Taxonomy (NCBI): domain Bacteria; kingdom Pseudomonadati; phylum Pseudomonadota; class Betaproteobacteria; order Burkholderiales; family Burkholderiaceae; genus Burkholderia; species Burkholderia sp. BCC0397. The sequence goes on from NZ_CADFDL010000002.1 coordinate 258,068, forward strand.
GCTCATGCATAGCCTGCATAGATTCCGTTTGTCGCAGCCGATCGATCCGGCAAGAATCCACCTCACTCGACGAACGGCGCCGCCGGCACCGTGGCGCGAGCGGCCGTGTTCCTCAAGGGGAGAATCCTCGTGACGAAGTGCGCATCGACCATTCATCGCCTGATCGAATCGCTCGAAGACGTGGCGGGCGCCATGCATCGCATGACGTTCGTCGACGACGCGGGCAACGAGGCGGGCATCGCGTACCGGCACTTCGCGGAAGAGGTATTTCGCCAGGCCGGCGCGCTGCGCGAGCTCGGCGTGCGCGAGAACGATCTGGTGATGCTCGCGCTGCCCGCATCGGTCGAGCATGCGGCCGCGATGATGGCCTGCGTGATGACCGGCGCGCTGCCCTGCACCGTGCCCGTCCCCGCCCGGCGTGCAGCAGCCGGGCGGCAGGTGGTCGACGTCGCGTGTGAGTTGTATCGGCCGCGCATCGTCGTCGCCGCGGATGCGCAGGCCGCGGCCTGGCGCGACGACGCGTTTCCCGCGGCGTCCACGCGCGTGGTCGATCTCGCGACGCTGTCGAGCGCCGCCGATGCCGGCGCGCGCGCACTGATCAGTTCGAAGAGCGGCCGCGATCCGCATCATGTGCAGCTCACGTCGGGTTCGACGTCGCATCCGAAGGCCGCGGTGCTCAGCCACGAGAACGTGATCGCGAACGTGCTCGGCATCGGCGGGTCGGTGCGCTTCGATCTCGCGGCCGGCGACGGCACCGCGTCGTGGCTGCCGCTCTATCACGACATGGGGCTGCTCACGCTGCTGTCGAATCTGCATTACCGCGCGCCGCTGCTGATGATGCAGCCGAACAGCTTCATCCGGAATCCGCTCGGCTGGCTGAAGCGCATCGCGTCGGCGCGTGCGACGACGACGTCGGTGCCGACCTTCGCGCTGCGCTACTGCGTGCGCCGCTTCAATGCCGCCGCGATGGACGGCGTCGATCTGTCCGCGTGCCGCAACATCTTCATCGGCGGCGAACGCGTCGACGACGCGACGCTGCGCGATTTCGCCGCGACGTTCGCGCCGTACGGGCTGGCGGCGTCGGCGCTGCAACCGTGCTACGGGATGGCCGAGTCGACGCTCGCGGTATCGATGCATCGTGCATGGCATGAAGGTGCGGTCGACGGCACGCCGTACGTGATCGTCGACACGCTCGACCGGCGCGCGCTGATCGAGCGCCGCGACGCGCAGCCGGCCGCCGCGAACGACGGCCACGATACGGAGACCGAAACGGTGCTCGCGATGGGCACGCCGATCGACGGGATGGCGTTCCGCATCCTCGACGACGGCGACCGCGCGCTGGCGAATCGCGCGGTCGGCGAAGTCGCGATCCGCGGCTCGTCGGTGATGCTCGGCTACCTGAACCCCGACGACGGCACGATCGCCGCGCCGCTGACGGCCGACGGCTGGTTCCGCACCGGCGATATCGGCTACGTCGCGGACGGCCAGCTGCATATCCTCGGCCGCAAGAAGGAAGTGATCATCATTCGCGGCAGCAACTATTTCCCGCACGAGATCGAGGAAGCGCTGGCGTCGCACAGCGCGCTGCGCAAGAGCACCTGCATCGCGTTCGGCCTGCCCGATCCCGAAACCGGCACCGAGCGGCTGGTCGTCGCAATCGAGGCGCGGCCCGTCGACGCGACGCCGCAAACGCGCACCGAGTGCCAGCAACTGCTCGCATCGCGCATCGGCTTCGCCGCGCAGGATCTGTGTTTCGTCGAGCCCGGCTCGCTGCCGCGCACGACGAGCGGCAAGCTGCAGCGCCTGAAGTGTCGCGATCTCTATGCGAACGGTGCGTTGCCCGTGATTCCCGCGTCGGCCGCCGTCGAAACGGGCCAGGGAGCGTTCGCATGACGGCCGCGTCGCTTAGCCCGGTGCTCGAGCTGCGCGATGTCAGCCGTGTGTACGAGGGCGCAGGCCGCGTCGTCGCGGTGCGCGGCGCGACGATATCGATCGGCCCGCGCGACGTCGTCGCGCTCGTCGGGCCGTCGGGCAGCGGCAAAAGCACGCTGCTCAACCTCGCCGGTTTTCTCGACGTGCCGAGCAGCGGCGAACGCTGGCTCGAAGGCCGCCGCATCGACGATGCGCCGGACACGCTCGAACGGATTCGCCGCGAACGCATCGGCTTCGTATTCCAGCAATTCAACCTGATTCCGGTGATGTCGGCGCTCGAGAACGTCGAGCTCGGCTGCTTCGCGTGGGGCACGCCGCGCACGCGGCGCGAACGCGCCCGCGCGATGCTCGACGCGGTGGGGCTCGCCGCGCGCGAACGGCACCGCCCCGGCGAGCTGTCCGGCGGCGAACAGCAGCGCGTCGCGCTGGCCCGCGCGCTCGCCAAGGAGCCGGCCATCGTGATCGCGGACGAACCGACCGCGAGCCTCGACAGTACCAACGCGCGGGCGGTCGCCGAGCTGATCCTCGACACCAACCGCACGCTGGGCACCGCCTTTCTGATTGCGTCGCACGACGATCGTCTGTGCGCGCACCTGCCGCGCCGCATCGAGATGCGCGACGGCGTACCGGGAGTGAATCGTGAACTGGTCGACGTTTGCGTGGCGTAACCTCTGGCGCAACCGGCGCCGCACCGTGCTGACGATGGCGATGATCGGCGTCGCCGCGTTCGCGTCGAGCCTCGCGCTCGGTTACGTGATCGCGACCTTCGACGCAGTGCGCGAAGGGTCGATCGACAGCGGCGTCGGCCATGTGCAGGTGCTGCATCACGGCTATCTCGACCTGATCGGCGAACGGCCGCTGCAATACGGGCTCACCGCCGACGAGCAGGCTACCGCCACGCGCGCGATCGCCGCGCTGCCCGGCGTCGCGACGACCGCGCGCGGCATCGACTTCGACGGGCTCGTGTCGAACGGCGACCTGAGCTACGGCTTCGTCGGCGAAGGGATCGAGCCGAACCGCGAGCCGCCCGGCTTCTTCGACTATCACACGGTGCTGTCGGGCCGCTATCTGTCGCCGACGCATGCGGGCACCGAAGTCGTCGTCGGCGCCGAACTCGCGCGCAAGCTCGGCGTGCACGTCGGCTCGGTCGTGCAGTTGATGGCGTCGACCGCGCACGGCGGCATCAACGCGACCGACGCGCAGATCGTCGGCGTGATGAGCACCGGCAACAAGGACGTCGACGAGCGGATCGTCAACGTGACGTTCACGGCCGCGCAGGTGCTGCTGCGCACCGACCGCGCGTCGCGCATCGCGGTGTTCCTGTCGGATACCGCGCGCACGCCGGCCGCCGCCGCGACACTGCGCGCCGCGCTGCCGACGCTCGACGTGCGCACCTGGGACCAGCTCGTGTCGCTCTATCACCAGGTCGTCGCGCTGTACAAGAACCAGTTCTCGGTATTCGGCGCGATCCTCTGCGTGACGATCCTGCTGTCGATGAGCAACTGGATCCTGATGAGCATCGTCGAGCGGCGCCGCGAGATCTCGACGCTGCGCGCGCTCGGCGTGCCGGCCGCCACGGTGCGCGGCGTGCTGATCCAGGAAACCGCGCTGCTCGGCCTGCTCGGCGCGGCCGCCGGCATCGCGCTCGCGCTGCTGACGATGGTCGCGCTCAATCACGCGCAGATCCACCTGCCCGCGCCGCCCGGCCGCGTGAAACCGATCCTGCTCGAATTCACCGTGTCGCCCGTCGCCGTGGCCGCCGTCGAAGCCGCGTTCGTCGTGCTCGGCGTGGCCGCGGCGCTGCTCGCGACGCTCGGGCTCGCGAAACGCAACATCCTCGAAGGACTCGCCCCATGAATCGCATTCGCCTCACGTTCGCCGCGTTCGCCGCGTTCGTCGCGTGCGCGCCGCTCGCCGCCCACGCGGCCGACGCGCCGACGGCACAGACCATGCTCGCCCGCGCCGACGCTTACCGCAGCACGGCCGCCGATACGCAGACCAACATCCAGATCACCAACGAGGTCGGCGGACAGTCCGGCGACGCGACCCGCTATCTCGTCTACACGCGCGGCAACGGCGACACGCTCGCACTGACGCGCAGCGGCGAGAACGACGGCCAGAAGTACCTCGCAACGACGCGCGGGCACTGGTTCTACGTGCCGAACACGCGCAGCGCGGTGCGCATCAACGGGATGCAGCGGCTGCAGGGCGAAGTCGTGATCAGCGACATCACGCGCACGCACTGGGCGGACAGCTATCGCGCGACGGCCGCGCCCGGCGCGACGCCGATCGCCGGCAAGCCGGCCGCCGAACTCGACCTGACCGCGACCGACCCCGACAACGTCTACCCGACGATCAAGCTGTGGGTCACGCCCGATACCGACGTGCCGGTGCGCGCGCAGTTCTTCCTGGCAAGCGGCCTGCTGTTTCGCAGCGCCGATTTCTCTGCGCCGGTCGACGCGAACGGCCGCAAGGTGATCCGCAAGATCACGTATCGCAACGAGGTCGAGAAGCAGCGCGCGAGCGTCGTCGACATCCTCGACGGCCAGCCGCGCAAGATTCCGTCGGGCTGGTTCAATCCCGACACGCTCGCCGATGGCCAGTGAGTACGACGCCGATGCCGACGCTCATCGTGACCGCCTTCGTTCATCGTCCGGCCGCGCAAGCAGCGCCCGCCGCGCGTGGCCCGGTGTCGCGCTCGCGATCCCGCTCGCGCTCGGCTGCACGCTCGCGCATGGAGAATCGCTGATGGACCAGCTCGGCACGCTCAACGGTATCGGCTACGCGCGCTCCGTCGACAGCATGGACGGCCGCGCGCTGCTCGGCCGCCTGATCGGCGACTCGCCGCGCAATCAGCAGGAAGCCGGCCTGCTCGCGCGCATCGACGGCGAGAACCTGTTCGTGAACGCGCGCGTCGTCGCCAGCAACCATTCGCTCGGCGCGCAGGCAAGCCGCTTCAACGAAGCCGGCGTGCGCTACGCATTCGACAACGGCATCACGCTCACGGCCGGCAAGCGGATCGATACGCTCGACACGTCGCAGGCGTTCTTCCCGCTCGGCTTCTTCCAGAAACGAGCCGCGACGGCCGACATCTACGATCGCTACGGCGACGTCGAGGGCACGCCGCTCGTCGAAGCGAAATGGGCCGGCGAACAGACCACGCTGCAGTTCATCGCCGGCGAGAACCACACGCTGCGCAATGACGTCGACAACCGCGACGTGCAGGGCGCGACGCAGCTCGTGCGCGGCGCATACAACTGGTCGGGCGGCTCGGCCGCGCTGCTCGCCGGCCGTCACGCAGGCCGCGGCGGCGCCGGCGCGACGCTGTCGTTCGACGTCGCGCGCTCGAACACCGTCTATGCGAGCGCGTGGCTCGAGCGCGGCACGACGCGGCCGCTGCCGGCCTTCATCGCGAACGGCACGCCGCTCGATTCGGCGGCCGCGTACGACGCCGTGGATCGCCGCAACGATCGCCAATACATGTGGCGCAGCGCGGTCGGCATGCAGAGTGCGCTGCCCGGCAACCTGTCGCTGATCATCGAGTGGTCGCACGACGAAGCGCGTTACGACGCGAGCCAGTGGCGCCGGATGGTCGGCGCGGTGCAGGCGAACAACGCACTGCTGCCCGTCGCGCCCGGCGCCGCGCTGGCCGGGCTCGGCGGCACGGCCAATTTCGTGAGCGTCGACGGCAGCCTGCGCGACTACCTGTTCGCGCGGCTCGGCAAGAAAATCGGCCGCGTCGAGTATTCGCTGCGCGGCGTCTATTCGCCGCAGGACAAGGGCCTGCTCGCGATCGCGCAGGTCGTCGCCGACGTGAACAAGCGCGTGAGCGTCGATGTCGCGCTCACCCACGCCTTCTCCGACAGCAATTCCGAGTACCGGATGGTCGGTCTCGGCACCCGTATCGACGCCGCCGTGCGCGTGTGTTTCTGACAGGAATCCTGCCATGTCCACGCTTTCCGTTCCCGCTTCGACCGCCACGCCGCCCGCGCCGCCGCTGCCGCTGCGCGTGGCCGACCAGGCCGCGTATCCGGTGCTGCGCCATCTCGACGCGATCGGCACGCCGCCGCGCGCGGCGGCCCGGCTCGTCGAAGCCGCCACCGTGCGGCTGCTCGACAGCGAGATGGTGATCGCGCTGCGCGCGTCCACGCCGGACGTGCTGCCCGACGCGTCCGCGTCGACCCCGCTGCGGCACGACGAGGCGCCGCTCACCGAAGCGCTGCTCGAACAGATCGGCCGCGAAGGGTTTCATCACCTGTTCAAGCCGTTCATGCGCGCGTTCATCCGCATCATGTTCGGGCTGTTCTTCTCGGACGACCAGAACCGCCGCGCCTGCGAGTGCATCGACGCCGGCCACAACTTCGCGTTCCTGATGAGCGACGGCGGCGGCCCGACGCTGGCCGCATGGCGCACGGTCGTACGCAGCGACGACAGCGGGCTCGCGCTCACCGTCGACAAGGTGTGGGGCATCGAGGCGCATCGCGACTGCATGGCCGTCGTCGCCGCGCGCTTGCCGGGCGTGATGTTCCCGGCCGCGTACCTCGTGTGGCCGGACGAATACCGGAAGCTCAAGCGCTCGACCTGCGGCGCGCCGTTCCTCGCAGGCAACCTGCAGCTCGCGAACGTCGGCGGCCAGGTGCGCGTCGCCGCCGAGGATCGCCTGCGGATCGGCGGCCCCACCGTGTTCAACAAATACCTGACCGTCGTGCGGCCGTACTTCGTCCGCGCGCTGATGGCGCACGTCGGCTGGCTCGAACGGACCGGCCGCGTCGAGCTCGACGCCGATGCGCGCGCCGTGCACCGCTTCATCGCGGACGCCGCGCGCAGCCAGACCGACGACGCGCACTACAGCTTCGGCAAGGTGCAGCGCGTGCTCGCGATCAAGCTGCTGTCGAACGAGTTCCTGACCGCGCTCGTCCGCGACGGCAAGGTGCCGCTGTTCGACGACCAGCGCGATCTGCTGGCGTTTTCGAAGATGGAAGGCAGTTCGTACCGTTGTTATCACGAGCTTCGCAAGAGCCTGCGCTGCGAAGCCGGCAGTTGACCCACGCGACAGGCCGATCGATCCCGATCAAACCCACTCAACTCCAGGAGCTCCTCTCATGACGACCCAGAACGTTCCGGCCGACGCGCTCGACATCCTGTCCCGCGAAGTCGCGAAGATCCTCAACGTCGAAACCGTCGACACGGACGCCGGCATCGGCGAACTCGGCATCGATTCGCTGAACATCGTCGAGCTGATCGTGTTCTGCGAACAGCTTTACGGCTCGATCGACCCGGAAGCGCTGAACATCACGCAATACACGACGCTGCAGCAGCTCGACGCGCAACTGCGCCGCCAGCAGCACGCGGCCTGATACGGCGATGCTCGCGCCCCTTGCCCCCGTGGCGGCCGCCGCCGTCCAGCCGGCCCCGGCGACCGCGCTGACCGTGCAGGCGCTCGCGTACCGGCGCGTCGCGCCGTCGCGCGACGGCGCGGCCGTGCCGCTCGACGACACGGCCCGCGCGATCGGCACGCTCGCGTGCGCCGAACGCGAGCGGCTGTGCGGTGCGATCGGCGCGGACGACTACGTGGTCAGCTCGACGATCCTTTCGATGCTGCTGATGAACGATTCGCCGCCGCATCGCGTGTTCGCACAGGCGCTTGCCGGTGCGAACGACTACACGCCCGACTGGATGACCTGCTCGTACGAGTGCGCGGGCTGGGGCTACGTGCTGCGCCGCGCGCTCGCGACCGCGGCCGAGACCGGGCCGCGCACGCTGCTGCTGCAGATCGTCGACATCGACGTGCACGGCTATACGTACTGGCACGGCAATCCCGCGTGGGGGCGCTCGGGCTTCGGCGTCTGCACGCTGCTCGTCGACGTCGGCCGCGAACCGGCGCAATCGGTGATCGCCGACGCCGCGCCGCCGGCCAGCGCGGTCGTGCGGCTCGGTCGCGACATCCGCACGTTCTGCGCGGCGCGCCCCGGCCTGCACGCGGCGCTGCCGTTCTTTCCGGCCACGTCGCGCCGCGCGCTGCTCGCGTCGGTCGGCAAGACACCGCTGCTGCCGGACGGCCACGGCGTGTTCGGACATGCGTTCGGCAGCGACCCGTGGCTGTCGGTGCTGCTCGCACACCGCGACGGCGACACGCCGCGCCGCGCGGCCGTCTGCTCGCTCGCGCTGAACGGCTATTACGCGATCGCCGACGTCGCGTTCGCGCCGGACGCGACGTTCACTCTCGACGGCGAGGCGTGACATGGTGCGACCCGTTCACTTCACCTACCGGATCGCGCGCGATGCGCGGCAGCCGGTCGCGGTCGCGGCGAGTGCGTACCGGATGCCGCTCGACACGCCGGCCGACTATGCGCGCGCCGCGCTCGCGGAAGCGGCCGGCGATGCATACGACGCGGGTGACGCGGCCGGCGGCGAACGCCGCGTGCTGCTCGACCACGTGCAGTATTTCGCATTCCTCGCGGAAGTCACCGCGCGGATTCGCGACGCCGTGCACCCGGACGCTCGCCTCTTCATCGAAGTCTGTGCGCCGTATTTCGGCGCGCTGCCGGCCGAACTGCTCGCGCCGCACGTGCTGCTCGGCGTGCACCTGTACGACGAAGCATTGCGCGACGCCGCGCGCGGCGCGCCGGTCGTCTGGATCGGCGACCGCATCCTGCGCGATGCGGAATTCGCCGGCGACAACCGCGTGTGCTGCGCGATCTGGCCCGCGCGGCTCGCCGATGCGTTCGACGCGCAACTGCGCGGCGCGTGGCCGGCCTATGCGATTCGCCTCGAACCGCACCCGGGCGCGTCGCGCGCGGCCGCCCCGTTCACCGATTCCGCCCATCATTCCGGCGCCGCCGCGCGGCCGGGGAGACCCTCACATGAATGACACGCTTACCGTGATGCAGGACACTGCCGATATCCGCTGGTCGATGCCCGTCGATGCGCTGATGTCGAACGACTACGCGCTGCGCGAAGAGGCGCTGAACCGGCTGTACGAGAAGGCGAAGGCCGCGCAGTGGGATGTCGCGACCGACGTCGACTGGAGCCACGATCTCGACCCGGCCAACCCGCTCGGCATGCCCGACCCGACGCTCTTGATCTACGGCACCGAGCTGTGGGGCAAGCTCGCCGACGCCGACAAGCGCGAGGTGCGCCATCACGCGCAGGGCTGGCTGCTGTCGCAGATCCTGCACGGCGAGCAGGCCGCGCTGATCTGCGCGTCGAAGCTCGCGTCGGCCGAAAGCGGCCTGAGCGCGCGGCTGTGCGCGGCCGCGCAGATGATGGACGAAGCGCGCCACGTCGAGGCGTACGCGAAGCTCGTCAACGAGAAGCTCGACGTCAGCTACCCGATGAGCCGCTCGCTGAAGGGGCTGCTGCACGACACGATCACGAGCAGCGCACTCGACATGACGAACCTCGGGATGCAGGTGCTGGTCGAGGGCATCGCGCTGTCGATCTTCCAGAGCGTCGTCGCATACAGCACCGATCCGTTCATCAAGGACCTGTTCGTGCGGATCCAGCGCGACGAAGCGCGCCACTTCGCGGTGGGCCGGATCACGCTGTGCCGCGTGTACGCGGAGATGAGCTCGCACGAGCTGCGCGAACGCGAGGAATTCGTCTGCGAAGGCGCGGCCGTGCTGTACGAGCATCTGTGCGCGGACGACATCTGGGAACCGATGGGGCTGTCGAAGCGCGAATGCAGCGCGATGGTGCGCGAATCGCCGGTGTCGAGCTCGATCCGCCGCTCGATCTTCCGGCGCCTCGTGCCGACGATCCGCGAGATGGGCCTGCTCACCCCGACCGTGCAGGCGACCTTCGAAAAGCTCGACGTCCTCGACTACGCGGCGATGCCGCTCAACTGACATGACGATGCCCTCCTCCCCCGCATCCCGCGACGCCGGCTTCTGGATCGGTATCGACGCGGTGGCCTACGAGCTGCCCGGCCTGCCCGTCGATATCGAGGCCTGGGCCGCCGAACGCGACTATCCGGCGCAGCGGGCGGCCGCGATCGCGCAGTCGGGCAGCCGCTATTTCCATATGGCGCTCGACACGAGCGAGACCGATCTCGCGATCGCGGCGGTCGGCCGGCTGCTCGACACCGCGCGCGTGCATCCGTCCGACGTCGGCGCGATCGTGCACGTGCACACGCAGCAGTTCAGCGTGCCGCCGGCGCCGCGCAGCCTGCCGCATGAAGTGGCCGCGCAGTTCGGCATCGAGCCGCTGTGGCTCGGCTCCGTCGCGCAACTGAACTGCGTGTCGGTCGCGGCCGGCATCGAAACCGTACGCGCGTTGATGCGCCGCCATCCGCAGCTCGACGCGGCGCTCGTCGTGTCGTCCGACCGCGTGTACGGCGAGGATTACCGGATGCGGCAGATGACGGGCGTGCAGTGCGACGGCGCGGCCGCGATGCTGATCGCGCGCAACAGCACGAAGAACCGGCTCGGCGGCATCGCGATCGAGACGCACGCGAAATGGCATCGCGGCTCGGACACCGTCGCCGCGAACGAGGCCGACCTGATCATGATGGAATGGCCGTACACGCGCCGTGCGATCGACGCGGCCGTCGCGCTCGAGCCGCACACGCTCGACGCATACGATCTCGTGCTGCCGCACAACGCCGACCTGCCCGGCTGGAACGCGCTGTGCCGCGCGATGCGCGTGCCGGCCGAGCGGCTCTATGCGGAAAACATCCATGCGCGCGGCCACGCGTGCTGTTCGGATTTCCCGATCAACCTGGCCGACATCGGGCTCGATGCGGTCGCGCACGGCCGGCGCGTGCTCGGCGTGATGCAGTCGAACTGCGGCGCGTATGCGGCCGCCACGCTTCATCCGGTGGGCCGCCATGACGCCTGAGCACCCGCTTCCGCCCGCCGGCGATTACGCATGGATCGCCGACCTGCGCACGCCGTGCTACGTGTACGAGCCGGATGTCGCGATCGCCCGCTACCGGTCGCTGAAGGCGCGGCTCGGCACGCGGCTGATCGTGTCGCTGAAGGCGAACCCGAACCAGGACCTACTCGCGCGCTGCGCGCATGCGTACGAGGACGGCGTCGAACTCGCGAGCCGCGGCGAACTCGATGCGGTGATCGGTCGGATCAAGACGGCGCGCTACCTGAACAATCCGTCGATGGACGAGATGTTCATGCGCGCGGGGCTCGCGTCGCGCTGCCATTTCGTGCTCGACAACCCGGACGCGGTCGCGCGGTTCGTGCCGCTCGCACGCGAAGCGGCGGCCGGCGGCGGCACGCCCGGCGCCGTGCTGCTGCGCGTGAACGCCGGCGCGCTGGCCGGTGAACACGCGCGGGCGCTGTGGCACGACCACTTCGGGATGACGCCGAACGAGGCGCACGACGCGGTGCGCACGCTCGCGGCCGCGGGCCTGCCCGTGGCCGGGCTGCACGTGTTCTCCGGCCCGCATTCGTTCATCCGCCAGGATGCGACGCAGCCCGACACGCTCGTGTTGCCCGAACTGCTCGCGGCGCTCGCGCGCGATCTCGCGCCGGCCAACGGCGCGCCGCTCGGCTCGCTGAGCCTCGGCGGCGGTTTTGCCGACGATCACCCGGGCGACGCCGCGTTCGAACGCTATGCCGCCGCACTCGCGCCGCTGGCCGGCCAGTATTCGCTCGCGCACGAATCCGGCCGCGCGATCTTCGCCGATGCGGGCGTGTTCGCGACGCGCGTCGTCGCGGTAAAGACGTGGCAGGACCGCACGATCGCCGTCTGCGACGGCGGCCTGTCGCATGCGTTCCTGCTCGCGCAGACCGAATCGGTGATGCGCCGCCTGGCCGCGCCGTCGCTCGTGCGACGCGCGCCCGCGCCGCCGCCGCGCGGCGTGCCGACGCTGTACGTCGGCAGCACCTGCAGCCGCGCGGACGTGATCGGCCGCGACGACACGGGCGCGCCGCCCCAGGTCGGCGACATCGCGGTGTTTGCACGCTGCGGCGCGTATCACCGCACGTACTCGATGGCGCATTTCCTGTCCCACGAAGCCGCGCACGTGTACGTGCGGCCTGCCTGAACCAGAGGAGCCGATCATGAATGCATTGATCAGCGTCGCCGACCTGCTCGAATACGGCGCCGAGCGCTGGCCGCATCATCCGGCGTATGCCGACGGCGGCGGCACACTGACTTACGACCAGCTCGCCCGCGCGGTCCGGCGCGCCGCCGCCGCACTCGCGTCGCGCGGCGTGCAGCCCGGCGAACGCGTCGCGATCTACGCGCCGAAGCGCATCGAAACCGTGGTCGCGATGCTCGCGGCCAACGCACTCGGCGCGATCTTCGTGCCGGTCAATCCGCAGTTGAAGGAAGCGCAGATCGAACACATCGTCGCCGACAGCGGCGCCGCACTGTTCGTGACCGGCGCGCAGCGGCTCAAGCGCCTGCCGGCGCTCGCCGCGCTCGTCGGCGAACGCGTGATGCTGATCGAGGCACTGGCCGATGCGATCGAAGCAACCGGCACCGACTCGCCGGCACCGGCAGCGGCCCCCGCCGGCCGCCCGGTCGACGACGATCCGGCCGCGCTGCTCTACACGTCGGGCTCGACCGGCAAGCCGAAAGGCGTCGTCGTGTCGCACCGCAACCTGGTGTCGGGCGCGTTCAGCGTCGCCGCGTACCAGGGGCTTGCCGACGACGACGTCGTGCTCGGCGTGCTGCCGCTCAGCTTCGACGCGGGCCTGAGCCAGCTCACGACCGCGCTGGCGTCCGGCGCGTGCTACACGCCGCTCGACTTCCTGCAACCGGCCGAAGTGCCGCGTCATTGCGACGCGTTCGGCGTCACGTCGATCACCGGCGTGCCGCCGCTGTGGATGCAGCTCGCGTCGGCCGGCTGGAGCGACGCCGCGCGCACGCGGATCCGCCGCTTCGCGAACACCGGCGGCCATCTCGCGACGCCGCTGCTGCACCGTCTGCAGGCGCTGTTCACGCACGCTTCGCCGTACCTGATGTACGGGCTGACCGAGGCATTCCGCTCGACGTACCTGGCGCCGGCCGACGCGGCGCTGCGCCCGACGTCGATCGGCAAGGCGGTGCCGAACGCGGAGATCCTCGTGCTGCGCGCGGACGGCAGCGAATGCGCGGCCGACGAGCCCGGCGAACTCGTGCATCGCGGCGCGTTCGTCACGCTCGGCTACTGGAACCGGCCCGAGCTGACCGCGCAGCGCTTTCGCCCGCTGCCGCGCCGGCACGGCGAGATCCCGCGCCCGGACGTCGCCGTGTGGTCCGGCGACATCGTGCGGCGCGACGCGGACGGCTACCTGTACTTCGTCGCGCGCGGCGACGACATGATCAAGACGTCCGGCTATCGCGTAAGCCCGACCGAGGTCGAGGACGTGCTGTTCGCGTTGCCGCACATCCGCGAGGCCGCGGTGTTCAGTGTCCCGCACCCGGCGCTCGGCGAGGCGATCGCCGCGTGCGTCGTGTCGACGCTCGACGCCGACGCGTGCCGCGCCGACATCGCCCGCGCCTGTCGCGACGCATTGCCCACCTACATGAACCCGCTCGTCGTCGAGCCGCTGCCGGCGTTGCCGCGCAACCCGAACGGCAAGATCGACCGACCGGCGCTGAAAGCGCAGTATCGCGACGCGTTCGCGCGCCCGAACCTCGAGGAGACCGCAGCATGACCCTGTCGATGCTCGATGAAACCTGTGTCGGCGCGCCCCGCGTCGCCGCGCCCGGCACGCTTGCGTTGTTGGGCGGCGTCGTGGTGCTGCCGCCCGCCGTCGTGTTCAGCGCGATCCAGGCGCAGGAGCGCCATCCCGGCTACCGGCACCTGCTGCTGCCGCAGGCGCGCTTTGCGCGGCCGCGCGGCATGGGTGCGCTGACGCCCGACGAAGGCACGCGCCTCGCGCCGGGCGGCCGGCCCGCGCTGCGCGTCGCGCCGCCCGGGCGCAGCCTCGCCGATCTGGCCGCCGATGCGGCGCTCGACCTGCGCGACCAGCTGGGCTCCGGCGCGCTGGCCCGCACGACGCATGTGATCGTCGCAAGTTGCGCACTCAACGAAGGCATCGGCGACTCGGTCGTCGGCCGCATGCAATACGAACTCGGGTTGCAGCGCGTGACGCCGTTCGCGCTCGGCCAGAACGGCACGCTCGGCTGGTATTCGGCGCTGATGCTGCTCGACGGGCTGCTCGACGAAGGCGACCAGGCGCTCGTGATCCTCAGCGACAAGTGGCTGTACCCGTTCTTCCGCCAGTTCGGCGACCTGGTCGGCTACGGCGACGCGGCCGCCGCGCTGCTCGTGTCGCGCGCGGGCCCCGCGCCGGAACCAGCCGCGTGGGGCGGCGTACGGTCCGTCGCGCTCGAATTCGGGCCGTCGATCACGGATCCGTGGGCCGATGCGCCGGCCACGCTGCGCGACACGCTCGCGCCGGTCGCCGCCCGCGCGATCCGCCGCGCGCTCGAGCAGGCCAACCTGCGCCCGAACCAGATCGACTGGTGCGTGCCGCCCGGCTTCGATCCCGGCTTCGCGGCGCGCGTGGCCGACGCCGCATCGATTCCGGTCGCCGCGCGCATCCAGCACGACGGGTCGGGCCATCTGTCGTCGGCCGAATCGGCCGCCGCGCTGATCCGGCTCGCGGGCGCACTGGACGAAGGCGAACGCCGCACGGTGCTCGTGTGGGACGCGGCACTGCACGGCGCGGCGGCAGCCGCCGTCGTCGACCTGGCCGGCGGCCTCGACGCCGCGCTCGATATCGAAGGAGACGCATGATGAGCGCATACAAGGTAAGCCTGCGCGAGCTGCGCTTCTTTTTGTGGGAACTGTTCGAGGCCGACCGGCACTTTCTCGAACACGGGCCGTACAGCACGCACGATCGCGCGTCGGTCGATGCGCTGCTCGAACGCGCACGCGATTTCGCGCTCGACCTCGGCCGCAGCTATCAACAAGCGGACATCGAGGGCTGCACGCTGCTCGACGACGGCCAGGTACGGATTCCTTCGCATTTCCACGCGCTGTGGGCGCGCTTTCGCGACGAATGGTCGAACACGCTGTTCGGCACCGCGCACGGGCTGCCGCCGATCGTCACGCAGATGATCTACGAGATGTTCATGGGCGCGAATCCGTCGTTCATGACCTACGGCGGCTTCACGCGCCCCGCGATCAAGCTGCTGCAGATGCACGGCACGCCGCACCAGAAAGCGCTCATCGCACCGCTCGAAGCGTACCGCTGGGACGCGTGCTTCTGCGCGACCGAGCCGCAGGCCGGCACCGACCTCACCGCGGTCGCGCTGCGCGCGACGCCGCTCGAACGCGACGTCTACGCGATCGACGGCGAGAAGGTCTATATCTCGGCCGGCATGCACGAACTGACGGAAAACACGCTGTACTTCGTGCTCGGCCGCATCGATACCGCGTCGCCGGATTCGTTCTCGCTGTCGTGCCTCGTCGTGCCGCGCTTCTGGCCCGACGAGGAGACCGGCGAGCTGCAGCCGAACCATGTCGACTGCATCGGCCTGCCGCGCAAGATGGGGCTGAAGGGCTGCGCGAACACGCATCTCGTGTTCGGCGCGAACGGCACGACCAAAGGCTGGCTGCTCGGCGGCCGGCGCAACGTCGGCCTGCTGCAACTGATGCCGCTGATGAACCAGGCGCGGATGAGCACCGGGATGTTCGGCGTCGGCGTCGCGTCGAGCGCGTACCTGCATGCGGTCGAGTATGCGGGCCGCCGGTTGCAGGGCCGGCCGATCGAGCGCGCGTCGAACACCAACGCCGCGCGCGTCGCGATCGTCGAGCACGCGGACGTGCAGCGCATGCTGGTCGACATGAAAAGCCGCGTCGACGGCTGCCGCGGCCTGCTCGGCAAGCTCGCGGCGACCGCGACGCGCGCGGCGATACTCGAAGCGACGCCCGACGCCGACCCGGCCGAGATCGAGCGCCATCGCAAGCTGCAACTGCTGCTGACGCCGATCTGCAAGGCGTTCATCTCCGACCAGGCGTGGCGCATCTGCGAGACGGCGATCCAGGTACACGGCGGGCTCGGCTATACCGACGCGAGCCCCGTCGAGCAAAACGCACGCGACGTGAAGATCCTGTCGATCTGGGAAGGCACGAACTACATCCAGGCGCAGGATCTGGTGCGCGACAAGCTCGGCTTCGGCCGCCATTCGCGGCTGATCCAGTATTACCGTGACGAACTCGACGCGTTCCTCGCCCATCAGCATCACGCCGGCACGCACGCGGAGCTGCGGCCGCTGTTCGATGCGCTGCGCGCGGGCGCCGATCGCATCGCCGCCGCGCTCGACGACATTGCGCGCGACGTGCAGGACGGCCACACGCATCGCAGCAGCCAGTTCTACACGCGCTTCCTGGAGATGTTCGGCGTGGTCACGTCGGCGTGGGTGCTGCTCGAATCGGCGACGATCGCCGCGCGCCGGCTCGATGCGCCCGAAACGGCCGACGCGCCGGCCGAGCTGGCGTTCTATCGCGGCAAGCTGAAAAGCGCGCGCTACTACTTCGCGAACGTGCTGCCCGTCGTCGACCAGCACGCGGCCGTGATCGCCGCGATGGCGCAGGCGGCGATCAGCGTCAGCAGCGACGAACTCGCCGCGGCGGAATGACATGGACACGACACTCGATTCCGGCACTCCCGCCACCACGACCGCCGATGCGCCGCGCAACCTGCTCGGCCGCCCGGCGACACGCCATCGCGGCACCGACATCGACGGCGCGACGCTCGACCCCGAAGCGCTGCGCGTGCGCGATCTCGACCTGAACGCGCTGATCGGCGCGACGACGTTCGAAGGCGCGCTCGCGCACCTGTGGTTCGACGTCGCGCCCGGCAGCGCCGACCATCGCGCGCACGAGGCGGCGCTCGGTGCGCGGCTCGCGGCGTTCGCCGACGCACTCGCGCCGAGCTCGGTCGCGCAGTCGGTCGCCGCCGACCTCGGCGCGGCGGGCGTCGCGCCGGTGTTCGCGGCCGCGTCCGGCCTGCTGCGCGGCCTCGACGACGTGACCGCACGCGTGCGCGGCCCGGCGCCGGACGATGCCGATCTCGACACGATGCTGCTGTGCGCGGCCGCCGCGCCGTTCCTGCTGCACGCGGCGATCGAGGGCCGGCCGTTCGCGGCCGGCACGAGCGCCAGCGGCAGCACGGCGCTCGATGCAGCGCAAACGCAAGCACAACGCATGCTCGTGCTGACCGCCGCGACGCGCCACGACGCACCAGCACAGGCCGCCATGGACATGCTGCTCGTCGCCTGGCATGCCGGCTTCGGCTACATCACGCCGACCGTGCTCGCGCCGCGCGTCGCGATCGGCACCGGCGTCACGCTGACCCAGGCAATCGCGTCCGGTTTCCTCGCCAGCGGCCCGTCGCACGTCGGCGCGGCGCTCGAAGCAATGCAGTGGCTCGCGGCGCTCGCACGCTCGGTGCCGGGCGGCGCCGGCGCACCGCCGGCCGCGCTCGACGCGGCCGGGCGCGCGGCGATCGATGCGGCGCTCGACGCGAAACGCACGCTGTACGGCTTCGGCCATCCGCTGTTCGTCGCCGATCCGCGTCCGCCGCACCTGCGCGGCCGGTTCGCGGCATGCGGCTTCGACGGCGGATACGTGACGCTGTTCGACGCGTGCTGCGCACAGGCCGACGCGCGCCGCGCGCTGCGGCCGAACATCGATTTCCTGACCGCCGCGACGCTGCTCGAACTCGGTGTCGCCGCGCCGTCGTGGGGCGTCGGCGTCGGGCTCGGCGCGCGCATCGCGGCGATGGCCGCGCATGCAGTGGAACGACGCCACCGCCCCGCGTTCGGCGTCAACAGCGCGACCGCGCGACGGCTGCTGGCCGCCGTGCCGGTCGGCTGGCTGTGAACCCTCACCCTTTAGCACAAGGAACGTCATGCTGCTCAAGAACCTGCGCCCGGCGAACGACTACGATCGCTTCGCCACCGAAACGCTCGAACCGTGGGACCTGCTGTTCATCAGTCGCATCCGCCAGCTGGCGCGCGGGATGACGCCCGGCACGATCGCCGACATCGGTACGGCCACCGGCGTCGTGCCGGTGCGGCTCGCGACCGATCCGGCGATGCGCGGCTGGCGCTACGTCGGCATCGACCTCGATCCGGCGATGCTCGACGAAGGCCGCCCGCGCATCCACGAGCTCGGGCTCGACGACACCATCGAGATGCGCGTCGGCGACGCGCTCGCGCTGCCGTTCGACGACGGTACGCTGACGATGGCGGTCGGCCGCGCGACGCTGCACCACCTGCCCGACAAGGCGCTCAGCCTGACCGAGATGTATCGCGTGCTGGAGCCGGGCGGTATCGCGCTCGTGCACGACATGCGCCGCGACGCGCCGCAGCACCTGCTCGACCGCTTCACCGAGATGCGCGCGGCCGCCGACTATCCGCCGACCCACGTCGAGGAAAAGATCACGCTCGACGAAGCGCACGCGCTCGTCGCCACGGCCGGCCTGTCGGCAGTTGCATCGATCTACAGCCCCAGCGCGGGGCTCGGCGCGCTCGGCTTCGAAATCCTGCTGAAGAAACCGGCGCTGGCCTGAGCGATGACCGATCTCGCCTTCCTCGCCGCCCATGCCGCCGTGCGGCTCGGCGCCGACGACGTGCACTGCACGGCGGTCGCGCCCGGCGCGACGCTGCCGCTGTGCGTGACGCCGCGCAGCGCCGAACTCGCGAGCTCGCCGGAGATGTTCGTCGCGTGGTACCGCTCGCGGCTCGACACGATCGACACACTGCTCGACGCATGCGGTGCACTGTTGTGGCGCGGCTTCGCGGTGCCCGACACCGCCGCGTTCGGCCGCCTCGGCGCGCTGTATCCGGCACACGCGAACGGCTATACGGCCGGCGCCGCACCGCGCCGGCAGATCGACGGCCAGGTCTACGAGTCGACCCGCATGCCGCCGCCGTTCAGGATCGGGCTGCATCAGGAGATGGCCTACATGCCCGCGTTCCCGCGCCTCGTCGCGTTCTACTGCCGGCAACCGGCCGACGCGGGCGGCGAGACGCCGATCTGCGACATGCGCCGCGTGACCGCGCGCGTGCCGGCCGCGCTGCGCGAGCGGTTCGCCGAACGCGGCGTGATGTACCTGCGCAATTTCGCGGCGCCGGGCGACCGCGCGGACGGCCTGGCCGCCAATCCGAACCTGCCATTCGCCGCATACCACCGGCCTTGGGACGACGCGTTCGGCACGACGGCGCGCGACGAGGTCGAGCGGCTGTGTGCGGAACGCGGCGTCGGCTGCCGCTGGCTCGACGACGGCAGCGTGACCGTGTCGCACGTCGGCAGCGCGCTGCGCACGCATCCGCGCACCGGCGAGACGGTGTGGTTCAACCAGGCGAGCGCGCAGCACCCGAACCCGCGCTCGATGGGCGAGCTCAGCTATCGCTACCTGCAGCGCATGTACGGCGCGCGCGCCGCGTTCCCGTATGAGATCCGCTACGGCGACGGCGCGCCGATGCCGTTCGACGATCTGGTGGCGATCTACGACGCGCTCGACGACGAGGAGTTCGCGTTTCCTTGGCAGACCGGCGACGTGCTCGTCGTCGACAACATGCTGGTCGCGCACGGCCGCAACCCGTACCGGGGCGCGCGCGACACGCAGGTCATGCTGTTCGACTGAGGATGCCGACGATGAGCGTTTCGTTTCTTGCGTCCGTGCGCGCGATGTTCGGCCCGCCCGCCGCGTTCGACCGGCCGCAGCGCGCGGGCACGCCGCCGCTGCCCGATGCGCATGCGCCGGGCGCGGCGCTCGGTGCGCGCGCGATCGACGTCACGGCCGGTGATTTCCGCTTCTCCGCCCGCCACGTGCGGTTCCGGCTCGGCGCGATCACCGCGATCGTCGGGCCGAACGGCTCCGGCAAGACCACGCTGCTCGAAACGCTGCTCGGCTTCCGGCGCGGCGGCAGCGACGTGCGCGTGCTCGACGTGCCGGCCGAACGCTTCATGCGCGATTCGCGGTCGCTGCAGCGGATCGGCGCGCAATTGCAGAAGGTCGAGTATCCCGATCATCTGCGCGTCTCGGAGATCGTCGCGCTGCACCGCGCGATGTACGCGCACACCGATGCGGCGATCACCGATGCGCTCGGCATCGCCGAACTGCTCGACAAGCCGTGCCGCGCGCTGTCGAAGGGGCAGCGCCAGCGCGTGGACCTCTACGTCGCGCTCGCGCACCGGCCCGAGCTGGCCGTGCTCGACGAGCCGTTCACGGGCCTCGACCGCCGTTATGCGGGCGTCGTGATCGACCTGCTGCGCCATCGCGCAAGCGGCACGAGCGTCGCGATGATCTGCCATTCCGAGGAAGAACTGAGCGTGGTCGACGATCTCGTGTGGGTGCGCGACGGCGGCGTGCGCTACCAGGGCGACCAGGACACGCTGCGCGCCGAACTCGTCGGCGAGGCGCGCGCGGTCCTGCATTGCCGCGACGAAGCCGATGCGCGCGCGCTGCGCAAGCGGCTCGCGGCGCTGCCCGGCGTGACCGGCGTGCGCGTGTCGGCCGCGCACGTGGTCGAGGCGTTCGGCGATGCGACGCTGCATCCGAACGTGCACCGGATCGTCGGCGAACGCGGCATCCAGCATCTCGCGCTCGCGCCGAGCACACCCGGCGACCTGCTGCGCCTGTGCACCGAGGGCCCGGCCCATGACTAAGGTATTCCTGATCCTCGTGCGCAACGAGCTGCTCGGCTATCTGCGCAGCCGCTCGTCGCTGTTCTGGACGCTCGTGTTCCCGGTGTTCCTGCTGAGCGTGATGCTGTTCGCGTTCGGCGGCTCGGGCTCGCTCGGCACGGCCGACATCGCGTTCGACGCGCCCGGCGGCGCGACGCCGTACAGCCGCGCATGCGAAGCGCAGATCGTCGCCAGCCTGTCGCACAGCGACACGGTGAAGGCCACCTTCGGCGGCCGCGGCGCGCCGGCCGAGCGCGTGACCGTCGTGCTCGGCGCCGACGAGCGCACGCCGGCGACGATCCGCTACGACTTCAACGGCTCGCTCGCGGTCAAGGCCGCGTCCCGCGTCGTCGAGATCGCGCTCGCACGCTGCGCCGCGCAGCGGCTCGGGCTGCCGGCCGCACAGGCGCGCTTCGAGAATGCCGCGCCGACGCGCCGGCCGTTCGACTATGGCGCGTTCTTCGCGACCGGCATCCTGGTGATGGCGTTCATGGCGATCGGCCTGAACTCGACGACCACCGCGATCGCCGCGCTGCGCGAGCGCAATACGTTCAAGCTGTACGTGTGCTTCCCGGTCTCGCGCGGCGTGTTCCTCGCCGCGCTGATCGTCGCGCGGATGGCGATGATGGCGCTGTCCGCGCTCGTGCTGCTGACGGTCGCACGCGTCGCGTTCGGCATCGCGCTGCCGATCGCAACGCCGGACGGGCTGCGCGCGTTGCCGATCGTGCTGCTCGGCGCGGCGATGGTGCTGAGCATCGGCGTGCTGCTGGCCAGCCGCACCCGGTCGCTCGCGGCCGCCGAACTCGCATGCAACGTCACCTACTACCCGCTGCTGTTCTTCAGCGACCTGACGATCCCGATGCACGACGCACCGGCCTGGCTGAAGGCCGGGCTCGCGTTCCTGCCGACCAACCAGTTCGCCGTCGCGCTGCGCGGCGCGCTGGTCGACGGCGCGCCGTACGCGCAGCTCGCGCCGCAACTGCTCGGCATGACCGTGTGCACCGCGCTGTTCCTGTTCGCCGCCGTGCGGCTGTTCCGCTGGCACGACGCATGACGCGTCGCGCCCGCTGTTTCGACGATGGAGAAAAACCGATGAAAGCGAGCAATCCCATAACCGACTACCTGCTGCACGCGAGCAACTTCCTGCCGGCGATCGTGTTCCTGTTCTACGGCCGGCTCGGCCCCGAGCAGCCGGACCTGCGCTGGACCCACGCGTTCCTGATCGGCGGCGTGCTCGCGCTCGTGCACGGCGCGTGGCTGATCCGCCGCGCGGAGCGCAACAGCATCGCGATCGGCGTCGACCTGTTCCTCGTGATCGGCGCGGTGCTCGCGCTCGTCTCGCCGACAGGTAGCCGTCTGTGGGGCGAGGAACTCGGGCCGGCCGCGATGCTCGTCTGCGTGCTGGTGGTCGGCATCGTGCATACCGCGTGGTCGGACGGCGGCTTCGTCGACGGCGCGTTCGTCGATCACGCGCGGGCGCGTTCGCTGTCGCTCGTGCTGCTCGCCGTCACCGTCGTCGCGCTCGCGGTGTCGATCGCGATGCGTCACAGCCCGCTGTGGGGCGGCGTCGTGCCGCTGATCGCGCTGGTCGTCGTGCGCGGCCGGCTGCGCAAGCAGCTCGCGCGGGCCAGCTGACGATGAACGCGCTGCCCGCACACGCAGCACACGCCGCGCAACGGCACGCGCTCGCCGCGGCGCTCGGCGACGGCTGGCTCGACGGCGCGGCATGCGAGCCGTATGCGACCGACGTCGCGCGGTACGGCGGCGTGCCGCTCGGCGTCGCGCGGCCGGCATCGACCGCCGACGTGCGCACGCTCGTTCGCGTCGCCGTCGCGCACCGGATCACGCTCGTCGCCCAGGGCGCGCGCACCGGGCTCGTCGGCGCGGCCGTGCCCGATCGCAGCGGCACGCAATGCGTGGTGTCGTTCGAGCGGATGCGCGCCGTTCGCGCGTTCGATCCGGCCAATCGCAGCATCACGGCCGAGGCCGGCGTGCGGCTGTCCGACCTCAATCGCGTGGCGGGCGAAGCCGGGCTCTGCGTGCCGATCGATCTCGGCAGCGATCCGGCGGCCGGCGGCCTCGTCGGTGCGAACGCGGGCGGCAGCCGCCTGATCAAGTACGGCGACGTGCGCCGCCACGTGCTCGGCGTCGAAGTCGTGCTGGCGGACGAAGCCGGCACCGTGATCGACGCGCTCGCGCCGCTGCGCAAGCGCAACGCGGGCTTCGACGTCACGCAATGCTTCATCGGCGCGAATGGCGCGAACGGGCTCGTGACGGCCGTGTCGTTCGCGCTCGCGCCGCTCGAACGGTCGTCGTGCGCGGCGTTCGTCGCGTTCGCGTCGTACGACGCGGCACTCGCCGGCCTGCTCGCGTTCGAGCGCGCATTCGGCGAGATGCTGTCGGCGTTCGAATTCATGTCGGCGGCGGCGGTCGGTTGCGTCGCTGCCGCGTTTCCGGCGTTGCGGGTGCCGTTCGAGGCCGACGCTGCCGCATGCTACGCGCTCGTCGAGATCGCCACCGGCATGCCGGGGCTCGATGCGCTGCTCGAGGAACGCGCCGTCGCGACGCTCGACGCGCTCGCGAACGAACACGGGGTGCTCGACGCGGCGTGCGCGCCGGCCGAACGGTTCTGGCGGATTCGCGATGCGCTGCCGGCCGCGGTCGCGCAGGACGGCATGCCGCTGTCGTTCGACGTGTCGTTCCCGCGCGGCGCGCTGGCCGGCTTCGTCGCCGACGCCGAGCATTGGCTCGCTGCCGCGCATCCGTCGCTGCGCTGCTATGCGTTCGGCCATTTCGGCGACGGCGGCTGCCATCTCGTCGTGTCGATTCCGCCTACCGAGGCGCAACGCTACGGGCCGTTGCAGCAGATGGCGCTGCGCGGCGCGCTGTACGACCGCGTCGTGCAAGCAGGCGGCTGCTTCAGCGCGGAGCATGGCGTCGGGCCGGTCAATATCGCGTACTACCGCAAGCACGTGCCGGCCGCGCAACGGCAGGTCGCCGCGGCCGTGCAGCACGCGATCGATCCGCTCGGCCTGATCGGACGGGTTCGCTACTGACGCGCCGATTCGCGGCGCCACGGAGATTTCGCATGATGTTTCGACACCCGCCCGGCCCGGACGCCATGGCCGAACCGGACCCCGACGATCGTTCGTTTTCCGGCATCCCGGGCACGTTGCCCGACTCGGGCGTCGTGGTGAACGTGCGCGGCGTCGCATACGTGATCCAGCTGCCGCCGCGCGACCATGCGCGCCCGGCGCTGTGGCGCGCGCTGGCGCACTGGCGCGACGAACGGTCGGGCGATGATGCATCGCACGACGACGCCGAGTCGGACGCGCCGCGGAGTTAGGTGAGCGTTCGCGTCGCTCGTGCGGCTGCGACGAGCGGCCCGCGATCGATGCCGGCCTTCGCGCCGCACACCGAATCAGTTCGTCCCGTCGTACGTGACGATCTCGACCCAGTTCGCGCCCTTGCCGACCGGATACTTGCCGATTGCGTCGAGATGCCCGGTATTGCGATCGATCCGGTACACGGCCAGCGTCGGCGACACGCGGATGCGAGCGCGGCGCCGGACCACCTTGGTCGTCCGGCGCCGCGACGGGCGAAGCGTGCGATCAGAACACCGCGTGCCCGCTGATCAGGCTCGGCAGCCACGTCGAGAAGAACGGCAGGTACGTGACGATGTTGATCGCGCTGAAGATCGCCAGGTAGTACGGCCACGCCATCTTCGTGGTCTCGCCGATCGACACGTTGCCGATCGCACAGCCGACGAACTGCACCGACCCGATCGGCGGGTGCACGAGGCCGAGCGAGCAGTTCAGCAGCAGCATGATCCCGAACTGCACCGGCCCGACGCCGCACGCCATCGCGATCGGCAGGAACAGCGGCGTCGTGATCAGGATGTGCGCGGCCATGTCGACGAACGTGCCGAGGAACACCTGGATGATGTTGATGTACAGCAGCATCAGCCACGGCGCGGCGGTCGACTGCTTCAGCAGCCCTTCGATCGCATCCGGAATCTCCAGGTACGACATCTGGAAGCGCAGCATGTTGGACACGGCGATCAGCAGCAGCACGACGCCCGTCGTGCGCGCCGCATGCGACAGCGCGCGGCGCAGCTTCTCGGCCGTCAGCGTGCGGTAGACCACCGCGGTCAGCACGAGCGAGTAGACGACGGCGATCGCGGCCGCTTCGGTCGCGGTGGCAATGCCCTTCGCGACACACACGAGGATGATCGCGATCACCATCAGCCCGGGCACCGCGCCGACGAAGCTGCGCAGCACCGCATACCAGCCGGGGAACCGCGGCAGCGCGGACGAGCCGTCCTCGCGGCGCGGATAGCCGTGACGCACGGCCTGCCAGTACGCGGCGGCGAGCACGAAGCCCATCACCCACAACACCGGCAAGAGGCCCGAGAACAGCAGGTCGCCGATCGACACGCCGCTCACCGGCTGGCCGTGCAGCATCCCGGTGATGCCCTGCGCGGCGAACGCGTAGATGATCATGTTGGTCGACGTCGGCATCAGCGCGCCGGCGAGCGATGCATGCGTGGTCACGTTGACCGCGTAAGCCGCGCTGTAGCCTTCGCGCTTCATCAGCGGAATCACCACGCCGCCCATCGCCGACGTATCGGCGGTCGGCGAGCCCGACACGCCGCCGAACAGCGTGCACGCGACGACGTTCGCCATCCCGAGGCCGCCGCGGAAGTGGCCGACGGTCGCCTGCGCGAAGCGCAGGATCCGGTCCGCGATGCCGCCATGCAGCATCAGCTCGCCGGAGAAGATGAAGAACGGCACCGCGAGGAACGAGAACGCGTTCATCCCCGAGATCATTGCCTGCATCGCGGTCGCGATCGGCAGGCCTTCGACCAGGTAGGTCAGCACGCACGAAATGCCGAGCGCGAACGACACGGGCACGCCGAGGACGAGAAAGATCAGAAAACTGACGGACAGGATCGCGAGTTCCATGGCGTTATTGTCCCGACGAAGAACGACGAAGCGCGAGCAGGTGCTCGAGCGAGAAGAAGATGATCGCAACCGCCGCGGGCATCGTGATCAGGTAGCGCACGCCTTCGGGCAGCCCGATGATCGGGATGCGGTCGCCCATCGTTTCGGCGGCCATGCTGCCGCAGCCGATCATGATCATGATCGCGAACGCGATCAGGCTCAGGTGCTGGATCGCGATGACCACCGTGCGCGCCTTCGGCGACAGCCGGCGCACGAGCGAATCGAGGCCGATATGGCCGCCGTCGCGCACCTTCATCGCCGCGCCGAACATCGCGATCACGATCACGAGCAACAGCGCGATCGGCTCGACGAAATCCGGCGCGTTCTCGAACACGTAGCGCATCACGACCGCGTAGAACACCAGCACCGTGAGCACCGCGAGGCACGTCGACGCGATCACGGCCAGCACGCGGAACAGCACGTCGTTCACGCAGCGCAACAGCGGCGCGGCATGCGGCCGCACCGGCGCCGCGCCGTCCGGGGCGGCGGCCGGCGAGCCCGCGGCCGCCGCGCTGTTCAGGGAAGTGCGACGCGTCACTTGGTGGCCTCGATCTCGTCGACGATCTGCTTCATCTGCGGCGTCTTTTCATACTTAGTCCACAGCGGCTGCATCGCCTTCACGAACGCCGCGCGGTCGATCTGCGCGGCCGGCAGGATCTTCGCGCCGCCCTTCGTCACCAGCTGCTGCGCGGACGCCTCGCGCGCGGTCCACAGCTTCTGGTAGTACGGCACCGAATCGGCCGCCGCCTTCCTGATCGCCGCCTGCTCCTGCGGCGACAGCGTGTCCCAGATCTTCTTCGAGAACACCAGCACTTCCGGCGTCATCGCGTGCTGCGTCTCCGAGTAATCCGGCGCGACTTCGTAATGCTTGGTTTCCTCGTACGACGGCAGGTTGTTTTCCGCCGCATCGACGAGCCCCGTCTTCAGGCCCGTGTACACCTCGGCGAACGGCATCGGCGTCGGCGTGCCGCCCATCGCCCGGATCTCGTCGACCATCAGGTCGGACGGTTGCACGCGCACCTTCAGCCCCTTCATGTCCGCCGGCGAGCGCACCGGGCGCTTCGCGTAGATCGAGCGCGCGCCGCTCTCGTAGAACGTCAGCGCGATCATCCCCTTCGCGGTGAACGCATCGAGGATCTTCTGGCCGGCCGGGCCATACATCGCCTTGCGGAAATGGTCGACGTCGCGGAACAGGAACGGGAACGACGGGATCAGCGACTCCGGCACGATCTCGTTGAACGACGCACCGTTCACGCGCGCCATGTCGATCGCGCCGATCCGCACCTGGTCGACCGTGTCCTTCTCGGAGCCGAGCGCGCTGTTGCCGAACACCTTGATCGAATCCTTGCCGCCCGTCTGCTTCGACAGCGCGTCGCCCATGAACTTCACGGCCATGTTGGTCGGGAAGTTGTCGCCGTGCACGTCCGCCGAGCGGAACACGCGCGCCTGCGCGGACATCGCGAAACCGGCCATCAGTGCGACGGCCAGGGCGGTACGGGAGCCGGTGAATCGGTGCTTCATGGTGAGTCTCCTTGATGGTCGATCGTTGTTGTGCGGCGATCCGTCGGCCCGCGCGTGCTTCGTCGATACGCTTCCTCGAACCGCCGAGTCATACGTCGTATGACGTGTTGGGCGAATGTACGTCGGTTAACCGTTTAACTCACTTGGTGCATACCCCTATAACCACCACCATCAAGGGTTTTTGGCGAGATTTCGGGAACCGCATTCTCTGTTTACGCACTTTTCCACGAAACGTTTTCCGGAAACGGGTCAGTAGGCGAATCGGACGCTGATGGGGTGGTTTCCCGGCATCCGACGGGCTTCTTTCGCTTCGTTTGACGTCGTTATAGGATGACTGATCACAAAATTGGCGCGTAGCCGCGATGCCACATGCGATCGATCCGGCCGGTGTGCTCGACTGCAGCAAGGCGTTCGTCGATTTCCCGGGCATCGACCGGTCAAACCCGTTCGGGTCGACGTGGACGCCGGCGCTGTAACACGCGGCCGAACGGTCGCCGTCGCGCGTGCCGCCCGGCAGGCACGCGCGATGCTCGCCGCGACAGTGTGCAATGCGAAAGGAGCCTGTGATGTCGACCACGAAGCCATCAGCGACCCCCGACCCGGCTACCCCGCCGAATGCCGGCGACGAAGGCCCGGCGGATGCGCCGGGCATTGGCGAGGACACGTGCCGCGTCTGCCGCGGCACCGGCAGGGTCGAGGGCCAGCCCTGCATCGTCTGCGGCGGGACCGGCAAGATACTGCAGGGAATCGGCGGCGGATAGGTAAAAACGCCGATGCACCGGCGCGCGTCGATCGCTCAGGTCTGCATGACCAGCGACGTCAGTTGGGCTGCGCGCGCCACGTCCGTTTTCGTGTAGATCGACTTGATCTGCGCGCGGACCGTGCCGATCGACACGCCGCGCAGTGCCGCGCATTCCTGCGGCGAGTGCCCGTCGCAGCACAGCAGCACGGCGAGATCGGCTTCGGCCGACGACAACCCGTAGAACACCCGCAAGCGCTGCGCGCGCGCCGACGGCGAACGCAGGTCGGCGGCCGTCATCAGTGCCGCGACGCCGGGCCGTTCGCGCGCGAGGCGTGACGGTTCGGGAACGGGAATCAGCGCAAGCGGCAGCGGCTCGCCGGTCGCCCGACGCAGCAATAGCCCGCCGCGTGCGAATGCATGCCGCCATTGCGCGTCGTCGACGCAGCCTTCCGGCGCGAAACGCCCGTTCACGATCCGCAGCGCCGGTTCAGCGGCGATCAGCTGATCGGCCGCGCGGTTCGTATAGCGCAGTTCGCGCCGCGCGCCGAGCAGGAACACCGGCACCGGCACCGCATCGAGCGCCGATTCCGCGGCGGCCACGCGCGCTTCGAGCTCGCCGATGCGCGCGTGGATGCGCAGCGCGCGGCTGATGTGCGCGCCCATGATTTCGATGGTGCGGCGCTGCTCGTCGGACAGCCCTTGCGATTCGGGGCCGCTCTGTACGCTGAGGAAAGCGCCGGCGCCCTCGCCGCGATGGATGTACAGGCCCGAGATGCCGCCGAGCCCGAACGGCTGCATGAATTCCTGATAGAACACGCCATGTGTGCGCTGCCGCACCGACAGGTGCTTGACGTCCTCGAACCAGCGCCCTGCCGGCCAGTCGGCGGCAACCGGCACGACCGGGTCGTACAGGTAGAACTCGGTGTTGTAGGTGTGGTGGCACGCGGCAACCCATGACGGATCGTCACCGGCCGCCTGCTCGATCGCCGGCAGCCTTGCCGCATCGTCGAACGACAGCAGCGTGGCCATGCGTGTGCCGACCGACAGACGCAGCCCGTCCAGCACCGCTTCCCATCGTTGGTCGCCCAGCGCCGCGGCGTAGACGTCATCGATCCATGCCGACGGAATCAACCCGTTCATTTGCATCTGGCCACCCCGCGCCGTGCGTTTTTGTCGAACGCCGTTCGGGCATCTTACTCAATCGGCCTCATTGTTCAAATTGTCGATGCAGGTTTGATCGAAATACCACGTTCGTTGCCGTTTCTCGTCAGACGTAATGGTCGTTTTCGACATGGCGGCCGCGCAAAATCGGCGTTGATGCAGACGGCGGCCTGCGCGGCCTTGGTCGACGTAATGGCATCCGGATAAAACGACGCAGCCGACGACGCGATGAGACGCATTGCGCTGCCCGGCCCGACGATGCACTTACTTCATCGTCGCGAACCGCACTTCCATCTCGTCGATCTTCGCGAGCACCGCTTCGCTCAGCTTTCTGACGTGACGCGGCACGTCGGGCGTCGACAGCAGTTCCTCGATACGCCCGCGCCAGTATCTCGGATGCCTGACGCGCCCCGCGCCCGACATCGACACATCGTCGACGTCCGTTTCGCTGTCCAGCAGCGCCACCATTCTCTGGATGTGAGAGAGCTCACGTTCCACATAGTCTCGTGCGAGCATATTGATTGAAATTCCCCGAAATACGACATCAGGCCTTCCGTCATCAACGCGCCGTCGTCCGCGGCGCCGACGACGCACCGCACACGTTGCACGTCAGCGTACGCGACAACCGTGTCAATCGACTGTGCGGACGGGCACCGCGATCGACACGGAACGGCAAGCCTGTTCGATTGTTCTGGCTACATCTGGTCCCCGGTGCCGTGTTGACCATCGTAGGCGTACCGCCCGGCGACGGCATCCCCAAAAGTGGGGATGCCGTCCGAGATGGGTCGGCTCATGGCTTCCGGAAATGAAGGGGCGCTGAAACGGCCGGCCGGCAGCGGTGTCCGGTCGGCGCTGCAAAAGGCGACGCTGCCGCGCGCTACCGACGATACGACGGCGGCGCGAGTTCGAGCCGATCGGGGTTCAGGTGCACCCACGCCACCGCGAGCCGACACAGTTGCGCCGGGTCGCCGGATTGCCGCTTGACGTCCTGCACGACGGCCTCCATGTCTGACAAATCGGCCGCCGGCAGCGACGTGCCGGTGCGCACGATTGCCGCGAACGCATCGGCCATCTTCCTGAAATCGGCGTCCAGTTGCAGCCGCCGTTGTGTTCGAGTTCATGCGCGATGCGTCAATGGCCGCCGGCAACCGATGCGCGGCCCGTTCGCCGTAGCCGTATCCCAATCCGTCAGCGATCCCGAGCATCGCCACGCGTGGCCGGTATCGCGCCGCCTGTCGCCCCCTGCATGTCGATTGGCCCGCTTTGCGAGTGAAGTGGCGCGCAAAAGGCGGCATCATGGCGCATCCCCTCTGCAACGGAATCCCCCCCATGAATATCAATACCGACCTCCCCGTCACGGTGACCGGCGCGACCGGCTACGTCGCGGGCTGGCTCGTGCAGCGGCTGCTCGAGGCCGGCCTGACGGTCCATGCGGCCGTCCGCGACCCGGACAGCCCCGACAAGCTGAAGCATCTCGAGCGCATCGCGGCCGGCAAGCCCGGCACGATCCGGTATTTCCGCGCCGACCTGCTCGAGCCCGGGTCGTACGCCGACGCGATGGCGGGTTGCGGGACCGTGTTCCATACCGCGTCGCCATTCACCGTCACCGTTCGCGATCCGCAGAAGGAGCTGGTCGATCCGGCGCTGCTCGGCACGCGCAACGTACTCGAGACGGCCAACCGCACGCCGTCGGTGCGGCGCGTCGTACTGACCAGCAGTTGCGCCGCGATCTACGGCGACAACGCCGATCTCGCCGCGACGCCCAATGGTGTGTTCACCGAAGCAATCTGGAACACCAGTTCGTCGCTGACCCATCAACCCTATTCGTATTCGAAGACGGTCGCCGAGCGCGAAGCATGGCAGATCGCCCGCCAGCAGCAACGCTGGGATCTCGTCACCATCAATCCGTCGCTCGTGATCGGGCCCGGCATCAATCCGTACGCGACGTCGGAAAGCTTCGAGATCGTGCGGCAGATGGGCAACGGCACGATGAAGATCGGTGTGCCGGATCTCGGCATGGGCGCGGTGGATGTTCGCGACGTCGCCGACGCGCATCTGCGTGCGGCGTTTCTGCCGGACGCCAGCGGCCGCTACATCGTGTCGGCGCACGACACGAACCTGCCGGCGATGGCCGCCACGCTGCTGGAACGGTATGGCGCCGACTATCCGATTCCGCGGCGCATCCTGCCGAAGTGGCTGGTGTGGCTGGTCGGCCCGCTCGCGAACAAGAGCGTGACGCGCCGCGTGATCGCGCGCAACGTCGGGCTGCCCTGGCGCGCCGACAACAGCCGCAGCCGCAACGAACTCGGCATCCGCTATCGCCCGCTTGCCGAGTCGATGAACGACTTCTTTCAGCAGCTCGTCGAAACCGGGCAATTGCGGCGTTGAACCGCTTCGCGATTTCGAGGCCGGCATCGTCGAGCGCGTGCGCGCGGCGCTGCTCGAATTGATTCCGGGCGGGCTCGCCACCGCGGACGGCGTCGCGCAAACGCTTGCGATCAGCAAGCGGACGCTACAGCGGCGGCTCGGCGACGAAGGCGCGAACTTCAAAACCCTGCTGGCGGAAGTTCGCGAGAAACTCGCGTGGCATTACCTCGATCGCTCGGACCTGCCCTACAGTCAGATCGCCTTCCTGCTCGGCTACCAGGATCCGAATTCATTCTTCCGCGCATTCAATGAGTGGACCGGGATGACACCCGAAGCCGCCCGCTCGCGCACGGCGCGCTGATCGACGCAAGACGGCCCGTCCTGTCGGCGCGGCCATTCCGGGTCAACCGGCGGCGCCGCTGCGATTCAGCCCGAAAATGAAATCGGCTTCGACCGATGCGCCCTTCGGCAATTGCAGCACGCCGACCGACGAACGCGTATGGACGCCGGCATCGCCGAGCACTGCATACAACACGTCCGACGCGCCGTCGGCCACCTCGCTTTGCATCGTGAAGCCGGGCGCGCTCCGCACGTACACGGTCATGCGCGGCACCGTCGCGATCGCATCGAGCGTGCCGCACTGCTTGCGGATCAGCGACAGCGCGCGCAGCGCGGAAATGCCGGCCGCGCGGCGGCCGTCGTCCAGCGAAACGGATTCGCCCACGATGCCGACGAAATGCACGATTTCCCCGATTCGCGGAACCTGGCCGGCAATGTAGGCTGTGCTTCCGTCGATCAGGACGGGCGTGTACTTTCCGCCGATCCTGATCGTTTCGTCCGGATCGAATCCGAATTCGGCTGCGACCTGTTTCAGCTTGTCATCCCTGTTCATCAGTGAATTCCCCGATCCTTCCGAAAAAATATAAAGAATAATTGAATCTCCGAAGCTTGTCCCGCATGAGAAGATCGGACGCAAACGATCCAGAAAAGCCACTTCTCAGGTGTTCGAAGCAGTCGTGCATTGCCATATCGGCAATAGAATTCGTAGTCGGAGCAATTTTCTTCGTCATTTCCGGTTGAAACCGCTATCATGTATGGACACAACCTGAAGAGTGATATATGGCAACTTACAAGGAACTGAAAGCCCAAATGGATGCTTTGGCCGAGAAAGCCGAAGCAGCGCGCACCGCTGAATTCCAGGCGATCGTCGACGACATCCGCACCAAAGTCGCGGAATACGGCATTACCGAAAAAGACATTTTCGGTACACGCCGCGGTCGGCCGGCCAAACAGGCGGGCGCCCCCGTGCAGGCAAAGTATCGCGATCCGAAGACCGGGGCGACCTGGTCGGGCCGCGGTCGCGCGCCCGCATGGATCAAGGATGCGAAGAATCGCAATCGATTCCTGATCCAGGAATAAGATTCCCGCATGGGCCGGCGCGTGATTCAACACGCTGTCCGGCAATTTGGGCATTGATTGGGGCATCGATACCGGCGGTATTCCAAAGCCGCTCCGGTTGACGAGGTTTTGCCCGATCGGCGTGTCGCGCACGGGTCAATCCACCGATCGTGCCGCACGCCCATCCTTGCTTCAGTGTTCGTAATAGATCGCAAGCCAAACCGTTTGCACTTCGTCATGCGTCCATGCGACACGATGACGGCAATGCGGCTCGATCAGCACGTAATCTCCCGCGCGCATATCGAGCCGCGTCGCATTCTCTTCGAATTCGAGCACGGCCGCGCCGGACAGCAGCACGACCCATTCGGCCCGTGGGTCGTCATACCAGAACCCGTCCGGGCTCGCATGTCCCATCGATACGATTCGCTCGACGTTCACGCGCGGGCCCGTGGCGAGCCTGTCGATTCGCTCGTCGCCGCCGCGCCGCCCTTCGACGTCGAATAAATTACCGGTTTGAAGTTGCATGGCTTCGCCTCGTCGTTGATCTTCGGGTAAAGGATGCGGATTTAAAGGCGACGGCAAATATTCGCTGCAGCCTGACGTCGCCCTGGGTTGCCCTGCCCGTGCATCGTTAAAAACCGTGTCAAAAAGATGAAGAATGACGGCGACTTCACCGGCGCTCATTCGTTGCGGCGATAAAGCACGCCCCGGCATTCTCTTAGTGACGCGCGCACCATCACGCGCCATTTCGGTAAAAGCCGGTCGACATCCTGCCGGGGCTCCGCAGCGTCGGGCCAGGGCCTGTTCACGCTAATTACGGACTTGCGAACGCGCGTCGATCGACGCATTTTCCGTTCGCAGGCTGGCATGAGCAAGCATCAGCAAGTCCAATCATTCTTTATTTCGATTCGAGGTTGCGTTTGGCCCATGAGCGACAATATTGTCCGGGTCGTCGAATCGATGCGAGTGCCGACGAAGTACCGGCCCTCGCGGCGCGAGGGATCGCATTGCGCGTCGCACATCCGGGCACGCGTCTTCGCCGGTCATTTGAAATCCCGCCTGACGGCCCCCGTCAAACCATCCCCCTCAACCACTCCAGCAGCACCGCCTGCGCACTCCCATCCATCACCGGCGCCGGCGTCAACAGGTAGTAATCCGATCCATCCTCGACGAACCCCATCGGCGCGACCAGCACACCGCTTTCGATGTCGTCGCGCACCAGGTGCCACGGCCCGATCGCGACCCCCAGCCCCGCAACAGCCGCCTGCAGACTGAAGTAGAAGTGATCGAACTGCTGCCCGCGCCCGTTCGCGGCCGGCTGATTCGCCGCCGCCGCCCACGCGCTCCATGCGTCCGGCCGGGTCCGCGTATGCAGTCGCGCAGCGTCGGGCTTCAACGTGCGGCCGCCGCGACGCGACGCAAACCACGCACCGACCTTGTCCGGCCGGCAAACCGGCCCCATCCGTTCGGCGAACAGATGCTCGGCGTGATACCCCGCCGGCCATGCGAAATCGTTGCGACGTATCGCCATGTCGATACCGCGGTCGAACGAGAACGGCCCGCCTGCGGCGGCCAGATGGATATCGACGCCCGCATGCCGCGCCTGGAAATCCGGCCAGCGCGGAATCAGCCAGCGCATCAGCAGTGTCGGCTCGCACGACAGGACCGAACGCCGCGCACGGGCAGCCTCGGTGCGCAATGCGTGTGCGGCGTGACGCATCAGACCCAGGCCGTCATGGACGGCCTGGGCGAGTGTGCGGCCCGCATCGGTCAGAAACACGCGACGGCTGCGCCGCTCGAACAGCGCCACGCCCAGATCGTCCTCGAGCAGACGCACCGCGCGGCTGACCGCTCCATGGGTCAGGCACAGCTCGTCGGCCGCGCGACTGAAATGCTCGTGACGCGCCGCCGCCTCGAAACAACGCAGCGCCATCAACGACGGCAGGCTGGCATGAATCGATTGTGATTCAAACTTACCATTCTGGTCAGAAATCATCGTTTTTCCTGATGAAGCACGATCGATACGATTGTGCCATCAACACATCCACCGCAGGAGAAACGTAGTGACCGAACTGATAGTCGTAATCACCATTACGCTGCTGGCCGTCATCAGCCCGGGGCCGGACTTCGCGATGGTCACGCGCAACAGCCTGATGCTGTCGCGCCGTTCCGGCGTACTCACCGCCTGCGGGATCGGGCTCGGCGTCACGGTCCACGTGAGCTACACGCTGCTGGGCGTCGGGCTGCTGATCCGTCAGTCGCTGTGGCTCTTCAACGCCGTCAAGCTGATCGGCGCGATCTACCTGATCTACCTCGGCGCAAAGATGCTCATGACGAAAGCCGGCGGCGTGCAAGCCGACACCCGCGTGGCGCCGCTGTCCGATCTCGCCGCGCTGCGCACGGGATTCCTGACCAATGCGCTGAATCCCAAAACCACGGTGTTCATCGTCAGCCTGTTCATGCAGGCCGTCCGGCCCGACACGCCGTTGATCGTGCAGATCGGCTACGGCGCCTTCATCGCGGCCGCACATGCCGGCTGGTTCAGCCTCGTGGCGCTCTGTTTCTCGGCCACGGCGGTCCGCGATCGCCTGCTGTCGCTGCGGCACTGGATCGATCGCACGTTCGGATGCCTGCTGGTGGGCTTCGGCGTCGCGCTCGCCATCGCACGCGGCGGGCGCTGACACTCGACCTGCGCCGGATGAGGGGCGCCGGATGCTCCGCGCCGGGTGCCCCGCGCCGGCAACGTCAGAACGTCCGTGCGATCGTCCGTGCCTCGTCGATCGCCCGGCTCCGGTCGACCTTCCCGTCCGGGCCGAACAACGTGCGCTCGACGACGATTCCCGTGATGTCCGTCACGCCCACGAACTTGAGCCACGTTTCCATGTAAGGGCGCTGCAGATCGAACTCGGCGGCCGGCGTAAACGACCCCGGCGACTGGTAGGCAAGCCCGCGTGCGTAGACAACCGCCGCCTTTTTTCCGGCCAGCTTGCCGGTAAACCCCGCTGCGTCGAACGTGAACAACACATCCTTCTGCGAGATCACGTCGATCAGGTGCTTAAGTTTGTACGGAATGCTGAAATTCCACAGCGGCACGCCGAACAGGAATTTGTCCGCTTCGTGGAACGGCGCCGCGAGCCGTTCGATCTGCTGCCACGCAGCCGCCTGCTCCGGCGTCAACGCGGTGCCGCTCAGTCCGGCATATTTCGCGGCCAGCGCGGCGCCGTCGAATTCGGGCATCGGCAGATCCCAGATATCGAGCTTCCGAATCTCGTGATCGGGATGGGTATGCCGGTACGCGTCGAGAAACGCATCGCACACCTCGATGGACGCCGAATAGGCCTTGTTGGGTGAGCCTTCGATATAGAGCACGCGTGTCATGCAGCCGGTCCTTGCCAGGAGTGACGACGGCGCGCGGGATGCGCGCTCGCCCACTGTTCTTCGCAGCCTATCGGGGCGACCTATAATCCGGAAACGATATTAATTGATCAAATTAACCCATATTGGTGATGAATGAATCCTCCTCTCGACACGGCCCTCCTTCATACGTTCGTTGCGGTTGCCGACGTGCGCAGCTTCACCGGCGCCGGGCGCCGGCTGAACCTCAGCCAGTCCGCGGTCAGCGCGCAGATCGTTCGCCTCGAAGAACAGGTCGGCCAGGCGCTGCTCGTGCGCAACACGCGCAGCGTCACGCTCACCGGGCACGGCGAGACACTGCTCGGCTACGCGCGCGCGATGCTCAATCTGAGCGAGGAAGCACGGGCCAGGCTGGGAACGGGTGACGCCGTCGACGTCAAGCTGCGGATCGGCGTGTCGGAGGACTTTGCAGGCGGCTGGCTCGCGGACCTGATGCGCCGTCATGGCGCCGCGCGGCGCGGCCTGCGGCTGGATCTCGTCGTCGACATCGGCGACAGCCTGTTTCGACGGCACGCCGACGGCGAATTCGATCTCGTGATCGGCAGCCGGTGCTCGCACTCGGGGCACGGCGCGACGTTGTGGCAAGAGCCGCTCGTCTGGGCGTTCGCGCGCCACGAGCCGCTTCCGGAAGGCGACGTGCCGCTCGCATGTTTCCCCGATCCGTGCCCGTACCGCGGCGCCGCCATCAAGGCGCTCGCGCTGGCCGGCATGCGCTACCGGATCGCGTGCGAAAGCCCGAGCGTGACCGGCATCCGGACCTTCGCACGGGCCGGCATCGCGATCGCGCCGGTGCCGCGCAGCGCGATCGACGACACGCTTCGCGAATTGGGCTTGCCCGAAGGTTTGCCGGAACTGCCGGAGATGGAATTCGTGATGATGCACGACGCGCGGATGCCGGCGGCCGCCGAATTCGCCGCGACGATTCTGGACGAGACGGCTGCCCGCACGGGCGCGGGCAAGCGCGGCCGAGTGTAGCGGTAGCGCACGCGAGCGTATTCGCCCGGCTCGAATCGCCGGCGGGGACTACGTTCAAACCACCTCGAAACGCAACCCCGCATGGCGAACCAGACGCACGATATAGCGTTCGTCGAACATCGTCGCGGGCGTCCAGAAACCGCCGCCGCGCCCGGTCTTCACACCGTCACGACTGCAATCGAGCGCGAGACTGATCGCGGCCTGGCCGAGCATCTTGCCGGTGGAGCCATAGCCGGGGTCGCGATCGCCGGTGACTTTCACACGCAAGGTTCGTCCGTCGTCGGCGCGGCCGAAAAAGCGCAAATCGTAGCGGCCGGCCTGCTGGGCGTCGACGCTCGGCCCCTCGCCGGGCTTCGGCAGCAGGAAACGCTCCATCGCGCCGCGCACCGGCGCGATAAGGACGCCCACCATGAACGCACCGAGGCCCGCCACCATCGTCAGCGCGGTCACGCGCCCCTTCAGGCCCGCGCCCGTCATCACGGCTTCGTCATAGGTAAAGCGGCTGCCGTATGCATTGCCGGCCAGTGCATTGGAGCGGTGCACGACGCGCTCGTTGATCGCCGCCATCACGAACGGCGCGATCCACGCATCGCAGTCGCGATCGAATTCGGCGGATCGAACCGCATGCTGGCGTACCGTGAAACCATGCCGTTGCGGACACAACGAATAAGGATCGAGCAGTTGCCTGCGCAATGCAGGATCGGCCGCCGCTTCGCGCACCACGTTGATCACGCTGGCCACGGTGCCGCCCGACGCGCCGCCCTTCAGCGTTTTCACGCGCATCTTCACGTGAGCGGCCGGCACGCCCCACTGCTGCCGCGCCTGCTGCTGCAGGAAGAACACGCCCATGTCGGACGGCACCGAATCGAAGCCGCAGCAATGCACGATGCGCGCACCCGATTGCCGGGCCACGGGTTCGTACTTGTCGATCATCCGTTTGATCCACTGCGTCTCGCCGGTGAGATCGCAATAGTCGGTACCGGTTTGCGCGCAGACCCTGACCAGCGGCTCGCCGTACAGCGCGTAGGGGCCGACGGTGGACACGACCACCCGCGTTTGCGCGCACAGCGCCCGAAGCTGCGCTTCGTCGGCCGCGTCGGCGACGATGATCGGCACCGACTGCCCAGCCGCGCCGAGCGTATCCCTGACCTGCCTGAGCTTCGCGTCGGACCGGCCCGCGATCGCCCAGCGCAGCGTCTCGCCGGCACCGGCGTCCGACAGATAGTCGGACAGATAGCGGGTCAGGATCTGCCCGACAAAACTGGTGGCGCCGAATACGACGAGATCGTAGGTCGGTTGCGGCATGGACGACTCCTTCGGCGCGCGCACGTCGCACGCATTCGTATCGTTAGCGTGACTTTCCAGGTTCGTCGAAGGCCGTCAACGGCGTCGGCAGATTCAGGACCAGTTGCGCATCCTCGACCACGTCGAGACGCACGATTGTGGACGCACCAAGCCCGTCGAGCAACTGACTCAGCGGCCCACCGTGTCGCACGAGCTCGACGTTGCGCGGCAACAGGCGCTGCGCGAACGACAGCATGTTGGTCTGCACCGACGACTGATGCCATGCGCCGTCGATGCGGTTGACCATCGTCGTCGTGCCCATGTGCGATTGCGACGGCACGCTGGTCAGCGCGGGCAGCGGCACGCTCAGGCTGAGATCGGGCCGGCCGCCGGGGCCGGCGATACACGCGCGCGCCGTGGCGCCGATGTTCACGTCGATATCCGCCAGCCACTTGGGCAGTTGGTAGCCGTGCACGCCGCGCACCCGCGCGATTTCCGCCGTGACCGGCAGCGCCAGCACGTGCGCGAAGAAACTCCGGCGCCGCATCGAGTCGATCAGCTCGAGCGCGTGCGAGCCTTTCGCGCCGGGCCGGCGGATCACCACCGCGACCGATACTTCGTCATACGGATCGTTGTCGCAGACCGCGTACGAAAAGAACGTCAGCGCGACGAGCCCGTATCCGGGCAGCGCCCGCAGCGGTTCGAGCGGAACCGGCAGCATGGTGCGCAGGCGTTCGAGCGGCGCAAGGAACAGCAGCTGAATGCTGCTGGAGCGATAGTAGAAGTTTGGCGCCCACGTCGGGCCGACCCGCGACGCCACCTGACGCTTCGGAATCCGGCGGAAAAAATCGATGTTCCCCGCGGCGGGGTCGCGCGCCACCGCGTCCAGGTCCGGATTCATCAGAATTTGCTCCGAGAAACCTCGCCATTGATGGCGGGAAGGAAAAGCGTGCTGTTGACAGGCAGCTTCTTCCACGGGTTAGCATCACCGGCATGATCCTTGTCTACCGCTACCGCGTGAAGTCGCTCAACGGACTGCTCAACAAGCAGAGCCGTGCGGTGAACTACGTCTGGAACTTCTGCAATGACACGCAGAAGCACGCGCTCAAGTGGAGCAAGAAGTGGCCGACGGGATTCGATCTGAACGTGCTGACAACGGGAAGCAGCAAGGAACTCGGGATCCACTCCGGCACGATCAACGCGACGTGCGAGCAATATGCGAAGTCGCGCAGTCAGCACCGTCGGCCCTACCTGCGCTATCGCGGCAGGAAATCGCTGGGCTGGGTGCCGCTGAAGGGGCGTGACCTGAAGCGCGAGGGCGACGCGTTTCGTTTTGCCGGCAATACGTTTCGCGTGTTCAACAGCCGATCGCTTCCCGAAGGCAAGATCAAGGACGGGACCAACTTTGCGCAGGATGCACGCGGCAACTGGTTTCTCAACATCGTGATCGAGATGCCCGATGTGCAGGCCCGCCCGGTCCTTTCCGGTGTCGGCATCGATCTCGGCCTGAAAGACTTCGCCACACTTTCGACCGGCGAGAAGCTGCCCAATGACCCGTTCGGTCGACGAGCGGCGGAAAAGCTGGCGAAAGCGCAGCGGGCGCGAAAGCACAAGCGGCATATCGCGAAGCTGCACGCCACGGTGGCGAATGCCCGTGCCGATTTTCAACACAAGATCGCGCTCGATCTGGTGCGGCGGTTCGATTACATCGCGGTTGGCAACGTATCTGTCGTCAAACTTGCCAGAACCAGGATGGCGAAGAGCGTCTACGACGCGTCCTGGTCGTCCTTCCGAAACAAGCTCCGCTACAAAGCGATCGCGCACGGAGCCACGTTCGAGGAAGTCGACGAAAGCGGTTCGACCCAGTCCTGTTCGGCGTGCGGATCGAAAGACAGCACGACGCGGCCGAAAGGTATCGCGGGACTGAGAATAAGAGAGTGGGCCTGCAGTGACTGTGGTGCCGAGCATGATCGAGATACCAACGCTGCGTTGAACAT
Organism: Burkholderia sp. BCC0397; assembly: GCF_902832865.1. Taxonomy (NCBI): domain Bacteria; kingdom Pseudomonadati; phylum Pseudomonadota; class Betaproteobacteria; order Burkholderiales; family Burkholderiaceae; genus Burkholderia; species Burkholderia sp. BCC0397. The sequence goes on from NZ_CADFDL010000002.1 coordinate 298,457, forward strand.
TCTCCGATGCGGACGTGCATCGCCAGGTGTGGGAATCCTCCGCCTTTAGGCGGACGAGGACGTCAACCGGAACCGGTCGTAGTACCCGCCCTCGGGCACGTCGACCGTATGCGGCCCGAATTCGACCTGTGTAAAACGCCTGTCCATGTTCGTTGTCTCCCGTCGATCGTCGACCGTGGCAGGCAACACCCGAAGCCTGCCGATTCACTGTCGTCGGCAAGCACTCTAAGCCTCAAGTCAACTTCAAGGTCAAGGCGGCGAGTAGAGGAACATGTCGGACTGCGGTGGCGCGACTTGCCGGCGCGTCGTTACGTCGGCGAATCAGTGGGCCGTCGTGCGCAGTCAATGAAGGTCGCGAAGAAAATCGGGCACCGCTTCCCCGATCGACGCAAGATACGCGGCCATCGCACCGGCCACTTTCCGCACCGCGGGGCGCGCCGTCATTCGCGCGCGCCACGCGAGCAGGTTGGGCGTCTCTTCAGTCATCGGCGCCCCCTTGCGGGCGCCGAACAGCTGCGCCATGTAGAACGCGATGTCGGCGAAGGAATAGGTCCCGGCCAGAAATTCACGATCCGCGAGCACGCGCTCCATGCGCCGGTAGTATCGCGCCGCTTCGGCGCGCGCGGCCCGCGCCGCCGGAACGTCCGGCGTATCTTCAAGCCCCATCAGCCGGACGACATGCGGAAAATAGACTTCGTCGCTGCCATGTTCGAGTTGACGCGCAACCGCGCGTGCCGCCGGATGCGCCGGCCACAATGCGGGTTCCGGCTTCATGTCCTCGAAATACTCGAAAATCTGCGTGGAATCGAAAATCTCCAGCGCGCCGTCGATCAGCACCGGCACCTGGCGCTTCGGGTTGATCCGCAATACGTCCGGATGCGTGGGATCGTAGCCGCGCTGCTGGCTGAACGGCGCCATCGCCAGCTCGAAATCGATGCCCTTCTCGTGCGCCGCAATCTCGACCTTGGCGCCGAACATGCTCAGCGGTCCTGAAATGATTTTCATGATGGATCTTCGCTTCGATGAAACGGATCGGGGATGCGGCAAAGCATAAGCCCGAAAACACGACACCCGATGTCATGTATTTGCGGTAACGTGCCGTGTATGAAAGCGAGCCGCCTGTTGTCGATCATGATGATGCTGCAAGCGCGCGGCCGGATGACCGCGCCCGCGCTGGCCGAAGCACTGGAGGTGTCCGAGCGCACGATCCTGCGCGATATCGACCAGCTCTCGACGGCCGGCGTGCCGATCTGGGGCGATCGCGGCCGCAATGGCGGCTTTCAGTTGCGCGACGGCTGGCGCACCGATCTCACGGGGCTCACCGAGCACGAAGCGCATGCGCTGATGCTCGCGGGCCTGCCCGGGCCGGCGAGCGAACTGGGCCTCGACGGCATGGCGACCTCCGCGCGGCTGAAGATGATCGCGAGCCTGCCGCCGGGCGCGCGCGAACAGGCCGATCGCGTCGCCAGCCGGCTGCATGTCGATACCGTGGATTGGTACCGCGCGCAGGAAATGCCGGAATGTCTGCGCGAAGTCGCCGATGCGGTGTGGGGTGCGTACCGTATCGACGTGAAGTACCAGAGCTGGCGCGGCGTGTCCCGCCGCGCGCTCGAGCCGCTCGGCCTCGTACTCAAGGGCGGCGCCTGGTACCTGGTTGCCAGGGTGGTCGGCAAGGCCGGCGCACTCACCTTCCGAGTGGCGAACATCCTCGAACTCGACGCGACGCATCACCGTTTCAAGCGCCCCGCGCGATTCGATCTCGCCGCGCACTGGCGTGACGCGATGAGCCGATACGAGGCCGATCTCCATCGGCTGACCGCCCATATCGCCGTGTCGCCGCGCGGCGAAACCTGGCTGGCCAACGCGCGGATCAAGACCGCACCGGTATCGCAGGACGCCGGCAGCCCGGAGGTCCCGCCGGGATGGAAAGCGCTGCTGATGCCGATCGAATCGATCGAGCACGGTGCACGCAAGCTATTGGGGTACGGCGCGCACGTGAAGATCCTCGGGCCGCAGGCACTCAAGGATCGATTCATCGACGAGTTGTCGCAGTTGCAAGCGCTTTATCGATCGGGCGACGATTGACGCACCGCGATCGGCCCATCGTCGCCGCGTTGGCTTATAGTGCCGATTTCCCATTCAACGAGGAGCACAGTCATGAAACTGCAGGCACGCGGTCCGTTCGAAGTGAAGCTGAATCCGGAACCCCTGAGTCACGTCGCAGAAAACAGCGGGCTCGGCCGCATGTCGCTGGACAAGCATTTTCACGGCGATCTGGAAGCCGTCAGCCACGGAGAAATGCTCGCGTTTCGCAGCAGCGTTCAGGGTTCGGCCGGCTACGTGGCGATGGAAACCGTCAAAGGCGTGCTCGGCGGACGCAAGGGCAGCTTCGTCCTGCAGCACAGCTCCACCATGACGCGCGGGCAGCCGACGCAGTCGATCACGGTCGTGCCCGATTCCGGAACGGACGAATTGCTCGGGCTGTCCGGCGCGATGCTCATCGACATCGACAACGGCCAGCATGCGTACCGCTTCGAGTACGCGTTGCCGGACGCGCCGCAATAAGCCCGCCCGTCACGCGAGCGCCGCTTCGCGCAGACGGAACTGCGCGACCGCCGCGCTCAGCCGCGCGCCCTGTTCGTCGAGCGACAGCGCCGCGGCCGCCGCCTCCTCGACCAGCGCGGCATTGCGCTGCATCGTCTGCTCCATCTGGATCACCGCGGCGTTCACCTGCTCGATGCCCGACGACTGCTCGTCGAATGCCTGACTGGTTTCGCCCATGATCGCGTTGACACGCTCGACCGCCGCGACGAGCTCGGCCATCGCCGAGCCGGCCCGTGCGACGAGGCCGCTGCCGTCTTCGACGCGTCGCGCGGAATGACCGATCAGGTCGCGAATTTCCTTCGCCGCCGCCGCACAGCGCTGGGCGAGCCCGCGCACCTCGGTCGCGACGACCGCGAAACCGCGCCCCTGCTCGCCCGCACGCGCGGCTTCGACGGCGGCGTTCAACGCGAGGATGTTCGTCTGGAACGCAATGCTCTCGATCACGCCGACGATGCCGGAGATGCGCGTGGAGCTGTGCGAAATGTCCGACATCGTCTCGACGACGCGCTGCATCGCTTCGCCGCCGCGCGACGCGATGCCCGCCGCGCCCTCGACGTACGTGCGCGCATCGCGCGCGTTGTCCGCGTTCTGGCGCACGGCCGCCGTCAGTTGCTCGACGCTCGCGGCCGCCTGCTGCAGCGACACGGCCTGCTGCTCGGTGCGTGCAGACAAATCGACGTTGCCGCTCGCGATCGTGCGCACGTCGCCGACGATCGTCTCGGTGCTCGCGCGCACCTGGCTCACGGTATCGACGAGGCCGTCCTGCATCCGCTTCAGCGCATTCAGCAGATACGCCATCTCATTCTCGCCCGGCACGACGACGGCGCCGGTCAGGTCGCCTTTCGCGATTTTCTCGAACTGCGCGACCGCAAGCTTGATCGGCTCGATGATCGCCTTCGCGAGCACGCGCTGCGCCAGGAACCCGACGACGAGCGCCAGCACCGCGACCGCCCCCATCCCCCACACGATCCGGTGGAAATGTACGCCGGCCGCATCGTAGCGGGCCTTCTGGCGCGTGACCTGGAACGATTCGAGCGCGTCGATCGCCGCCTGGTAGGCGGCGAACAACGCGGGCGGCGCGGTGCGCTGCGTGTCGAGGAAGTTGAATGCGTCGTCGCCGTCGAGCTGCGACAGCGCCTTCAGGAACACGCGGTCGAGCAGCGCGCGCCGGCGGTTCTGCAGCGTATCGAACAGCGCCTGCTCGCTGGCGTCGCGCGCGTGCAGACGCGTGTACGCATCCAGTTCGTCGTTGCTCTGCTTGAGCAGCGTGTGAAGTTGCGCGACTTCCTCCTTCGCGGGCTGGCCGGCGCTGATGATCTGCGCGACGTCGCTCATGCGTTCGCGCAGCACGAGCATCCGCTCGGAGCTGGTCTTCAGGTGCAGCAGCGACGCGGTGTCGTCGCGGTACATCGCCTCGAGCGAGCCGTTGCCGATGTAGAGAGCCGCGATGCAGGCGCCGACCACCAGCACGAGCAGCACGGTATAGCCGGCGATGGTCGCGACGAGTCCACCACGGATAGTGAGTTGTTTTCGCATGACGTTCCCTTGAGCCGGCCGGGCACGGCCAGTGGCGGAGGTGAATTCCGGAACACGAACGACGCGCGCCGTGACGCAATACGCGGCGCGAGGGGCTGCGAACGGGTTAACGGCGCGGGGAACGGGCGGCTTTTATCCGCACGCGACGCGAATCTTGACGATTGCGACAGAGGGGGCGGCAGCAGCGCGGCGACTCACCGTCGCCGAGCCTCGAACGAATCGCGCCGGCCGACAGGTCCCGCCGGTGCGTGGCGATCCGCCAAACGTTTCCGCACGCGTCCTTCACCATCGCCCGCCCGTCGCCGTCCGGCCTGTCGGCGGGCGCTTCCAGCGGGATCGCGTGCGCCGCGAGCGCCCGTCGACAAGTTGAATCGGTGTCCTCGACATACACGGATGGAAACGCCGGCACCGCGTCACGCGTCGGTCTCGTAAAACAGGCCGTATTCGCCGTTCGTTCGCCTGATTCGCGCGAACCCGGCTTCCCCCAAATGCATGCCGGCGATCAGCAGCCCTTCCGAGCTGACCCGGTCGAGCAGCCGCGCACGCGTCGTCGCCGCCTGCGACGCGTCCTGGTCGAACGCAATCGACACGTCCGGCCGCTCGATCTGGATGTGCGGAAAATGCACGATGTCGCCCCACACGAGCAGGCCCTGATCGCCGGATTCGAGCACATATCCGGTATGTCCGTCGGTATGCCCCGGTAGCGGCATGGCAGCGATTCCGGGCAGCACCTCGCCTGCATCGAAGGTCCGGAGCGCGTCGCCGTAAGCGTCGAATGCCTGACGCGCGATCCGGAAATTGCCGCGCGCGCGCTCGCTGGCGCGGCTCAGATTGCCGTCGTCCCGCCAGAATTCGACCTCGCGTCGATGCGCGACCAGCTCCGCATTCGGAAACGCCACCTGTCCGGCGGCATTCACCAGCCCGCCGACATGGTCGGGATGGGCGTGGGTGAGCAGCACGGTGTCGATCGCGGCCGGATCGATGCCGGCGAGCCGCAAATTGTCCTGCAGGCGGCCGCCCCATTGCCTGATGCCGCCGGCCCCGGCGTCGATGAGAATCGTGCGGCCCGCTGCACGCACCACGTAGCAGTTGATATGCACGGCGGACGGCGCCTGCTGCCCGGCCGCACGCTGCATCCCGGCCGCGTCGGTCACGTCGATATTCGACAGGAAATCGAGGCTGGCCGTCAGGTAGCCGTCGCTGATCGCGGTGATCGTGAAATCCCCGACACGCTGGCCTGGAAACGTAACGTTGGACATCATGCTTCTCCGGCGCGGCTAGTTTCGGGCGTGAAGGTTCGGCACGGCATGACCGAAGCAACGGATGCGCGCCGTCAGCCCCGTGCGGCGCACGATGGCGTGATCCAGCGCTTCCATGAACGCGTTCATGACCGCGGGCGGGCGAGACGATTCCACGCGATACCGGATGTCCGCGAAAACGGGATGCCCGCATCCGTGCCGAACCGCCACGTAAATGACGTGGACGTTCCGGACTTCTGCGTAAAGGACACGCGTACAGAGTTCGATGCAGTCGCCGGAAAGTTCGGCGAGGCGCGCGTCAGGCGGCATACGGTCCGCATCGATATGGAAAGTCACGTTAGGCATCGTGGGCCTTCTTCGTCAATTGCGCCGTCATCGGTGCGTACAGGTCGAGGCCGGCCGGCACGTTGCCGGCAAGTGGCGCGTCGCGCCGCGGCAAGACCGCAAGCCAGCGGCGTGCTGGAAACTGCTCCAACGCCACGACCTGCATGGCCAGCGGCTTCAGGCCCAGTTCGATCAGCGAGTCGGGCCCGCTGGCGCTCAGCACGAGCAGTTCGTCGGCATCGACCGCCGGCGCACGACTGATATCGCTGTAGAGGTTGCGATGCCAGTCGGTGATGTGCTGCTGCCACCGCGCGAAATTGCCGCCGCCCTTCTGCCGATATTCATCGCCGGTCAGCACGTCGAGGCCGTCGATCGTGTGAACGGCCAGATAAACCGGGCAACCGTCGCTTATCGCCCTGAAACGCTGCGACGTGTGAAAGCCGGCGACCGAGATGAGGGCCGGCAGCTTTTCAACGCTGTAGAAGTCGTTCCATTCGGCTTCGCTGTCAGCGTCGGCGAAGCTGCATTCCACGGTATAGATCATGGGATTGTCCTGTGTGACGGATCCGCATCCAGCGCTTCGAATGCGGGATATTCAGTGCAGTGACGTAATGCTAATCTGCCGTTTTTCGCGTAGATATCGACTTAAAGTCAGCCTTCAATGATATTTATTCAAGCTGACAGTCGAGCGCGCCCCGACCGGCGAGACCCCGATGCGACGCAAGATCCCGAGCAATTCCGCGCTGCTGGCCTTCGAAGCCGCGGCCCGACACGGCAGCTTCGCGCGCGCCGCCGACGAGCTGGCGCGCACCGAGGGCGCCGTCAGTCGCCAGATTGGCCGGCTGGAAGCGTTCCTCGGCGTGACGCTGTTCGAGCGCGTCGGCAACCGGGTGCGGCTTGCCCCGAACGGCACGCGATACGCGGTGCAGGTGCGCGAGATTCTGGATCGGCTGGAACGGGACAGCCTGTATCTGATGGGGCAGCCCGTCGAAGGCGCGAGCATCGACATCGCCGCGAGCCCGACCTTCGCGACCCGCTGGCTGATCCCGCGGCTGAAGCGCTTTCAGGATCGCCATCCGACCATCACCGTGCACATCGCCGAACGGATGGAACCCTTCCTCCTGGCCGGCAGCGGGTTCGACGCGGCCATTCATTTCGAGCATCCGGCCTGGGCCGGCATGCATCTGTATCCGCTGCTGGAAGAGGTGCTGGTGCCCGTCTGCAGTCCGGCGCTCGTCGAACGCGCTGGCGCGACTCCGTCGCTGGATGCGCTGCCGCGCCTTCACCGGCGGCAGAATCCGGACGCGTGGCAACTCTATGCACAGGAGACCGGCATCGAGCTGACCAATTCGGCGGTCGGCCCGCGATACGATCTCCATTCGATGCTGATCGAGGCAGCGCTGGCCGGCCTGGGTGTCGCACTGGTGCCGCGCCTTTACATCGAGGCCGAGCTTGAACAAGGGCGGCTGGTCGCGCCCTGGCCCGATGGCAAAGCGATTACGAAAAACTTTTGCCTCGTGCTACCCGAGCCGATCGAATTGAGCGCGGCGCCGGTGCGGGCGTTTGCAGAGTGGATGCTTGACGAGGCGCGGGACTCGGCGCGTTGATGCCGTGCCTGATGTTCATCGCCACACGGATTCGGAAGGCCCTTCACAGATGATGCAGACAGAAATCGAAACACCGGGGCCGGCCGGCCCGCTGAAAGGCACGCTGTTGTCTCCGGCTGCGGACGATGTTCCGGTGGTGCTGATCGTGCCGGGATCGGGTCCGACCGACCGCAACGGCAACAATCCCTACGGCATCCAGGCATCGACCTATCGTTTGCTTGCCGAAGGATTGCTCGATCAAGGCATCGCGTCGGTTCGCATCGACAAGCGCGGCCTGTACGGTAGCGCATCGGCGATCGCGGATGCGGACGACGTCACGATCGACGACTACGCAGCAGACGTCCGCGCGTGGGTGACGGCGATCCGGACGCGAACCGGTGCGCGCCGCGTATGGGTGCTGGGGCATAGCGAGGGAGGATGGGTTGCGTTGTCGGCGGCGCGGCAAACCGCCGACACCTGCGGTTTGATCCTCGTGTCCACGCCGGGACGTCCGCTCGGACAGGTATTGGCGCAGCAACTGCAGTCGAACCCCGCGAATGCCGCCGTTCTCGGCAACGCGATGTCGATACTCGAATCGCTCGAAGCCGGGAAGACGGTCGACGCGACCGGCATCGATCCCGCACTGATGCCGTTGTTCAGGCCGCAGGTTCAGCGGTTCCTGATGAGCGAACTGGCCATCGATCCGGCGGCCCTGCTGGCCGGCTATACGAAGCCGGTGCTGATCGTGCAGGGCGCGCGGGATATTCAGATTGGCGTGCAGGACGCGCAACGGTTGAAGGACGCTAGTCCATGCGCCCGGCTGACGATTGTCGCGAATGCCAATCACGTGCTCAAGACCGTTCACACTGCCGCGCTCGACGAAAACCTGGCCGCGTATTCGAACCCGGATCTTCCTTTGGCGAACGGCGTGGTGGAAGCCATTTCGGCGTTCGTTCTGGAATCGACGGCAGGCGAGCTGGATCACCCCGCGCTTTCGCAACGGAAAGACGAGCGATGACGAGCCTGATTCGATTCCGGGTTCGGCCGGTGTATCACGGGAGCGATCTGCTGGTCGAGGTACTCGACGACCATCGCGCAGCCGACTTTCCGGATCTCGCCGCGATCCTGCGGGATGCGCTGCATGCCGTCCGGCTCGCGCATCCGGACGGCCTCGACGACCCGCAGGTCGCCTTGTCGCAGGACCGCTATTTCAGCTATTGGACGTATGCTCGCGGTCACTATGAAATCGACGACGATATCTGGGGATGGTGTGTCACCGCGCCGGTCAACAACCGGGCCATCGTCGCGGACATCGAACAAGCGCTGCTGGCGACCGAAAGATTCATCCAGGAAGCCGTGGATGTCGGCAAGTTTGCGTGACGCAAAGAGATCGCATCCGCCGGCACTTCGAACCACGCCACCATTCCGCTAATCGAGGTACGGCTCCAACACGCCCCCGATCCAGTCCATGAAAGCCCGCACGCGCGGCGAAAGATTGCGCCGATGCGCGACGACGAGCGACGCGGCGAGCGGCTCGGGACGCAAGTCCGGCAACACCTCTACGAGCGCACCGCTTTCGATGTGATGCGCGAGCGCCGAATAGCCGGCCTGGATCAGCCCGATGCCCGCCAGCCCGGCCGCATGATAAGTCTGGACACTGTTGACCTGCATCGCGCTGGGCAACGGTAGCCACGCATAGCCGTCGCCGTCCGGGTATTCCCATCCGGGATGCCGCGCGCCGAGCGTCAGCGTGTAGTGGATCATCTTGTGTCCCTGGCTGTGCAGATCGCCGAGCGTATGCGGCACGCCATGCCGCGCCAGATAGTCGGGGCTCGCCGCATTCGTCATGCGCAGCTTGCCAAGCGGCCGGGCAATCAGCGTTTCGTCGGTGATCGGACCCAGCCGGATCACGCAATCGAACCCTTCCCGAACGAGATCGACACGCCGGTCGGTACTGGAAAGTTCCAGCTCCAGGTCCGGATGCGCGGCCATCAGTTGCGGCAGCGCCGGCACCACGACACTGCGCGCCAGCTCCGTGGGCATGTCGACGCGCAACCTGCCGCGCAGCGATGTGCCGCGCCCCGAGAACATCGACTGCAATTCCTGCACTTCGGCGAGCAGGTCGGTTGCACGCGCATAGAACGCACGGCCGTCCTCGGTGAGCTGCACGCGCCGCGTGGTCCGATGCAGGAGGGCGACACCCATGTCCCGTTCGAGTGCGCGGATGACCATGGACACCCGTCCTTTCTGAATACCCAGGCTTTCGGCGGCACGCGTGAAGCTCGCCATTTCGGCGACACGGGCAAAAATCAAAAGCGCGTCAAGGTTCTGCATTGTTCATCCGGAAAGTAACAGAACGTTCAATCTGTCGTCGTTTATAACCCGATTGCGGCTCGGTAGAGTGAGTTCCCACGTCGTCTGAACGACAACCCGAACGAAAGGAAACCACCATGATTCAACACAATCCGCCGGTAAAAACGGTCGTGGTCTACCACTCCGGCTACGGCCATACGCAACGCATGGCCGCCGCTGTCGCGGACGGCGCCGGCGCCGTACTCGTCGCGATCGATGCCGACGGCAACCTCGCCGACGACGCGTGGAACACGCTGGCCTCCGCGGATGCAATTCTGTTCGGCTCGCCGACCTACATGGGCGGCCCGAGCTGGCAGTTCAAGAAGTTCGCGGATGCGTCGTCGAAGGTCTGGTTCGAAAGCGGCTGGCAGAACAAGATCTTCGGCGGCTTCACCAATAGCGCGAGCATCAACGGCGACAAGCTCAATACGCTCGAATACTTCTTCCTGCTGGCCGGCCAGCACGGCGGCATTTGGGTCAGCATGGACATCAAGCCGGCCAACCTGAAAGCGTCGACACGCGACGACCTGAACCGCATGGGCGCCTACATCGCGCCGATGGCGCAGACGCCGGCCGATGCGTCGCCCGACGAGATGTCGCCGGGCGATCTCGAAACGGCCCGCCGCTATGGCGCACGCGTCGCGGCGATTGCCGGGCAGTTGCGGGCCGGCAAGTCACGCGGCGAATGACATTCCGACGTGCGGGGCGCCACCGGCCAGCGCCCCGCATTGTGTCCGGCCGATTCTGAAGGGCGCGTCAATGAAATACAAGCAATTGGGCCGCACCGGCCTGTATGTATCCGAGCTGTGCCTCGGCACGATGACGATGGGCGGCAACGCGGATGCCGGCATGTGGGCGGCGATCGGCGCGGTCGGCCAGGACGACGCGAACCGTTTGATTGCCCGCGCACTCGACGCAGGCATCAACTTCATCGACACCGCCGATATTTATTCGTTCGGCCAGGCCGAACGCGTGGTCGGGCAGGCGCTGCGGGACATCGGCGTGCCGCGCCACGAGATCGTGCTGGCGACGAAGACGGCCGGCGTGATGGGCGCGGGCCCCAACGACCAGGGCGCGTCGCGCGGTCACATCATGGATTCGGTGCAGCGAAGCCTGGAACGGCTCCAGGTCGACCATATCGACCTGTACCAGATTCACGCGAGCGACCCCGTCACGCCGATCGAGGAGACGCTGCGTGCGCTCGACGATCTCACGCGGCAGGGGCTGGTCCGTTATGTCGGCGTGTCGAACTGGCGCGCGGGCAAGATCGGTAAGGCGCTCGGCCTGAGTGCCGCGCTTCACGCCACGCGCTTCGAGACGCTCCAGGCCTACTATTCGATCGCCGGGCGCGACGTGGAGCGCGAACTGGTTCCGCTCGCCGTCGACGAGCAGATGGGACTGCTCGTGTGGTCGCCGCTCGCCGGCGGATTGCTGTCGGGCAAGTTCGGCCCCGGTGCGTCGACCGAAGCGGGTGCGCGGCGCGGTTATTTCGATTTTCCGCCGGTCGATCTGGAGCGGGCCTGGCCGTGCGTGGTGGAGATGCGCGCGATCGCCGACGCGCATGACGTCTCGGTCGCGCGGATCGCGCTCGCGTGGTTGCTCGCCAGGCCGGCAGTCACGAGCGTCATTATCGGCGCCAAGCGGATCGACCAGCTCGACGACAATCTCGGCGCGGTCGATGTCGTCCTGACCGACGAAGAACTGGCGCGTCTCGACGCCGTGAGCGCGTTGCCGCCCTGCTATCCCGGCTGGATGATCGCGCGTCAGGAAGCGGGCAGACTGCCCCCGTCGTTCACGCGCGCTGCGTCGAAATAGGCGCGGCGACGCTTCGTCGTCGCTTCGGCACGGGTGGTGGCGAAGCCGCCCGTGCCGAAGCGGGCGCGCCTGCGATGCACGCTTACATCCGGTAGCCCGGTTTCTTGTACAGCGTTCCGGCACATGCGTCGATATCCAGACGATAGACATCTTCCTTCCATCTATTCGATGGAATTTCCTCGAAGCCAACTGAAACGGACTCCTCACCATAACCGAGTATCTCCATCACGTCGCGCGTGATCGCGTCCGCCAGACGTTGCTTCTGTTCCTCGGTTTTCCCGGGCCAGGCTTTGACGATGATGTGAGGCATGGCATCCTTCTCCGACATTCGACAACGACCCTGCGTCGCGCATCACTTCGGGAACACGCCCTTGCTCATCGCATCGAGCTGCCGAACGATCTCGGCGCGCAGTTCGGCCGATACCTCGACGCTGTCGAGCAGTTCCGAAATCCACAACCCGTCGGCCGCGAGCCGGCAGATCATCAGCGTCGCGGCCTGCTCGAGCGGCACCGGGTCGGGCCGCGTCCATTCGCGCATCGGCACCGACCATCGCGCGCGCGTGTCCGTCTCGGTGATCATCGACGCGACCAGCACGCGCAGCACATCGGTACTCGCGGCCGGATTGGCCGCATCGAGCACCGCATGCAGATACGCGCGCGCCGCCGCGCCGCTGCCGTCGGCATCCGCCGCCATCCGCGCGGCCATCTGCGCGCCGAACCGCTCGGTCGCCTGCCCGAACAACGCATCCAGCAGCCCCTGCTTGTTCGCGAAGTGATATTGCAGCGCGCCTTTCGTCACGCCGGCGCGCTCGGCCACCGCATCGAGCGTCAACGCGGCCACGCCGTGATGCGTCGCGATCTCCGACGCGGCCGCCAGCAATTGCGCGCGCACCTGGTCCGGCGCTTTTTTTCGCCGCACGCCGGCCACGGCGGCGGCCGGTGCCGATGATCCTTCGGGCGCCCGTGCGTCGGGCATTCCAGCCGGTTCGACGGGCGCGGACACGTCGCGCGGCGCGGGTTCGAGGCGTTTTTTCATGGGGCGGATGGTAGCATCCGCGCGTCTCGATATAAACATTCCGGCTGGATGGTATGATCCGCCGCATGAACAAATCGGCCCCCTCTCCCTGGTCCGCGCTCGACACTGCCATCGCCCGTGGACGCGACGCACTCGTGCGTCTTCAGCAGCCCGACGGCAGCTGGTGTTTCGAACTCGAATCCGACGCGACGATCACCGCGGAATACATCCTCATGATGCATTTCATGGACAGGATCGACGACGTGCGCCAGGAGAAGACGGCGCGCTACCTGCGCGCGAACCAGCGGCTCGACACGCACGGCGCATGGGCGCTGTACGTCGACGGCGCGCCGGACGTGTCGTGCAGCGTGAAGGCGTACTTCGCGCTGAAGGCGGCCGGCGACAGCGAACAGGCGCCGCACATGATCCGCGCGCGCGACGCGATCCTGAAGCTCGGCGGCGCGGCACGCTCGAACGTGTTCACGCGCATCCTGCTCGCGACGTTCGGCCAGGTGCCGTGGCGCGCGGCGCCGTTCATGCCGATCGAATTCGTGCTGTTCCCGAAGTGGGTGCCGATCTCGATGTACAAGGTCGCGTACTGGGCGCGCACGACGATGGTGCCGCTGCTGGTGCTGTGCTCGCTGAAGGCGCGTGCGCGCAATCCGCGCAACGTCTCCATCCGCGAGCTGTTCGTCACGCCGCCGGAGCAAGAGCGCCAGTACTTCCCGCCCGCGCGCGGCATGCGCCGGCTGTTCCTCGCACTCGACCGCACGGTCCGCCATATCGAGCCGCTGCTGCCGAAGCGCCTGCGGCAGCACGCGATCCGGCATGCGGAAGCATGGTGCGCGGAACGGATGAACGGCGAGGACGGGCTCGGCGGCATCTTCCCGCCGATCGTCTACAGCTACCAGATGATGCAGGTGCTCGGCTACCCGGACGACCATCCGCTGCGGCGCGATTGCGAAAACGCGCTGGAGAAGCTGCTGGTCACGCGGCCGGACGGCAGCGTGTATTGCCAGCCGTGCCTGTCGCCGGTATGGGACACCGCCTGGAGCACGATGGCGCTCGAACAGGCGCGCGGTGTCGCGACACCGGAAACCGGCGAGCCGGCCGGCGCGCGGCGCGAGCTCGATGCACGCATCGCCCGCGCGTACGACTGGCTGGCCCAGCGGCAGGTGAACGACCTGCGCGGCGACTGGATCGAGAACGTCCCGGCCGACGTCGAACCGGGCGGATGGGCGTTCCAGTACGCGAACCCGTACTACCCGGACATCGACGACAGCGCGCTCGTGACCGCGATGCTCGATCGCCGCGGCCGCACGCATCGCCACGCGGATGGCACGCACCCGTATGCGTCGCGCGTCGCCCGCGCGCTCGACTGGATGCGCGGGCTGCAATCGCGCAACGGCGGCTTCGCGGCGTTCGATGCGGACTGCGACCGCATGTATCTGAACGCTATTCCGTTTGCCGATCACGGCGCGCTGCTCGATCCGCCGACCGAGGACGTGTCGGGCCGCGTGCTGCTGTGCTTCGGCGTGACGAAGCGCGCGGAAGACCGCGCGTCGCTCGCGCGCTGCATCGACTACGTGAAGCGCACGCAGCAGCCCGACGGCAGCTGGTGGGACCGCTGGGGCACGAACTACCTGTACGGCACGTGGAGCGTGCTGGCCGGCCTCGCGCTCGCCGGCGAGGACAAGTCGCAGCCCTATATCGCACGCGCGCTCGACTGGCTGCGCGCGCGGCAGCATGCGGACGGCGGCTGGGGCGAGACGAACGACAGCTACATCGACCGGAAGCTGGCCGGCACGAATGGCGGCGAGAGCACGTCGAACTGCACCGCATGGGCGCTGCTCGCGCAGATGGCGTTCGGCGACTGCGAAGCCGATTCGGTGAAACGCGGTATCGCGTATCTGCAGTCGGTGCAGCAGGAAGACGGCTTCTGGTGGCACCGCTCGCACAATGCGCCGGGCTTCCCGCGCATCTTCTACCTGAAGTATCACGGCTATACCGCGTACTTCCCGCTGTGGGCGCTCGCGCGTTATCGGCGGCTGGCGGGCGGGAAGGATGCGGGCGCAACCACGTCGTCCGCGTCCGGCGCATCCGCCACACGCGCAACGGACAGCGCGCTCGCCTGAGCCGGAACCCCGGCCGAAACGGCAACGCGCGCGAGAAGTGGGCGGCCGCGAAGGTCGAGGTCGTGCCGTATCCGAGCTACGACCAGGCATATGCGGATCTCGTCACCGGGCGCGTCGACGGCGTGCTGATGGATGCCGTGCAAGGCCAGCTCGGGTTCCTGGCGATACCGCGCGGCAAGGGCTTCTCGTTCGCGGGCGGCGTGGTGTACGACGCGAAGATCATGGGCAACGGCGATGCGGCGGGCGGGCGCAAGGCCGACACCGACCTGCGCGACGCGCTGAACCGCGCCATCGTGCAGATTCGCGGCGACGGCACCTACAACACGATCCAGTCGAAATACTTCGACTTCGACATGTACGGGAATTGACGGTACACGCGGGTTTGGTTTCGCTCGTGCGACTCATGCGAGCGCTGCGTCGCGCAGCGCTCGACGATTCGGCTGTGCCACGTCGCGCCGAGCAGTCGCACCGCAGCCGGTTCGCGCGACCATGTGCGAAGCTCCGCGCTTTTCTCCGGCGGCAGACGTCTTCGCCGACTGTCGGTGGCAGGAAAGTGAATCCCGCCCGGGTTGCACGGACAAGTCCTTTCAGGACATAATCCGTCAATCTTGAGTCTGATAAGGTCTGACATGCTCGACATCCGCCAGCTTCAGTACTTCATCGCGGTCGCGGAAGAGGAACACGTCGGCCGCGCCGCCGAGCGCCTGCATATTTCGCAATCGCCGCTCAGCCGCCAGATCGCGCAGCTCGAGGAAAAGCTCGGCCTCACGCTGTTCGAACGCAGCCAGCAGCGCATTCGCCTGACGCGCGACGGGCGCACGTTTCTCAGCGAAACGCACGCGTTCCTGCGCCACGCGAACCGGCTCGAATCGCTCGCGCGCCGGCTCGGTCGCGGCGACGAAGGCGGCCTCTGCATCGGCTACCTCGAAACGGCCACGCACTCGGGCGTGCTGCCGCGCGCGCTGAAAACACTGCGCGCCGAGCGCCCGTCCGTTCATATCGCTTTGTATAACTATCAATCGGCCGCGCAGCTCGAAGGCTTGCGCGAGCGCAGCCTCGACATCGCGCTCGTCACCGAGCCGCCGGCGCCGGACGATCCCGAACTCGATTCGACGAAAGTGCTGGACGATCCGATGCTGCTCGCGATGCCCGACGAGCATCCGCTCGCGAAGAAAAAGACCCTCGTCGCCGACGATCTCGCCGCGCAGGCGTGGATCGGCGTCACGCAGCAGGACAGCGCGCCGCGTCACGGCGCATTCGTCGCGGCCTGCGCGAAGGCCGGCTTTTCGCCGGACATTTCGGTGGAAGCGACCGAGCCGCTCGCCGCGCTCGGCCTCGTCGCCGCCGGGCTCGGCGTGACGATGATCCAGCAGAGCCTGCGACAGCAGGTGCCGGAAGGCGTCGTGCTGCGCGAGCTGCCGTGGTTCAGCTACCGCACGCCGCTGTGGGCCGCGTGGCACAAGGTCAACCTGCGGCCGCTGGTCGGCATCTTCCGCGAGATCCTGACCGGCGAGGACGTCGTCGCGACCGTCGAAAAATAAATCCATGAAAACGCGGCACGCCATTGCATCGCGATACCTAACGCATCGGTCGCGCGCGCACCGGCCGCGCACCAGAACTTCGCAGCCCTGATCTTCTTCACACAGCACGCGATCTTGATCGACGGACCGCACGGAAGCATCAGCGCGCTTTTCGCCGCGGGCCGGAATCCGCGACGAAAGCGCTGACGGCGCCCGATATCGCCAGGCGCCTGCTCACACGATGCAGCGTGCCGCCGTCAGGCCGCCGCGAAGCGCTTCGCCAGTTCCGCGAGGCCGTCTGCGTAGATGCCGCGGAACAGCCGGACGGCTTCCTCGGCGGTCACGCCGTGCGGCGTGACCGTGCCCGACCATTCGACCGTCGACGCGTTCGGGCCGTGCTCGCGTACGCGCAGCGTGGAGCGATAGTTCACGACCGGGAACGGCGCCTCGAGGATCGCATACGTATAGCTGCGTTCCGCTTCGTCGAACGCGACCAGCCGCTCGACGATCGCGTCGCCCGCCGGATTCGCGAGACGCCGCACGCGCCCGCCTTCGCTCAGCGCGCTGGCGGGAATGTACGACAGCCAGTCGGGCAGCGACCCGAAGCCGCCGATCAGTTGCCAGACCGTATCGGCCGAAGCCGCGAGCTCGATACCTGCATGGGCCTGCGCCATGTCGTCACCCTTCAGGACCGACGATCGGTCGGCAGCGGCGCATTGGCCGCAATCAGACCTTGTTCGCGCATCTCGCGCCAGAAGTCGGCCGGAATCGCCACGTTCAGCGCCGCCTGATCTTCCGCGATCCGCTCCGGACGGCTCGCGCCCGGAATCACCGCGACGGTGGCCGGATGCGACATCGAGAACTGCAGCGCGGCGGCCTTGATCGGCACGTCGTAGCGCGCGGCGATCGCCTTGATGCGGTCGACCTTCGCGAGGATTTCCGGCGAAGCCTTCTGGTATTCGAAGTGCGTCCCGCCCGCGAGCACGCCCGAGCTGTACGGGCCGCCGACGACGATCCCGACGTTCTGCGCGGCCGCCGCCGGCATCACGCGTTGCAGCGCGCGCTCATGGTCGAGCAGCGTGTAGCGGCCGGCCAGCAGCATGCCGTCCGGTTGCGGCTCGGCGAGGTCGAGCACCAGTTCGATCGGCTCCACGCGGTTCACGCCGAGGCCCCATGCGTTGATCACGCCTTCTTCGCGCAGCTTGCCCAGCACGCGGAACGCGCCCTTGCGCGCCACTTCGAATTGCGCGAGCCATTCGTCGCCGTAGAAGTCCTGCGCGATGTCGTGCACCCACACGATATCGAGGCGGTCGGTGCGCAGGCGCTTCAGGCTGTCCTCGATCGAGCGCAGCGTCGCGTCGGCCGAGTAGTCGTTGACGATGCGGTTCGGGCGGCCGTGTTCGAACAGGCCGCCCTTTTCGCCGAGATCACGCGCCGACACGTCTTCGATTTCGTCGAGGATCACGCGGCCGACCTTCGTGCTCAGCACGTATTCGTCGCGCGGATGGTTCGCCAGCGCGTCGCCGAGGCGGATTTCCGCGAGGCCGGCGCCGTAGAACGGGGCCGAGTCGAAATAACGGATGCCGTGTTGCCACGCGGCTTCGACGGTGGCCGCGGCTTCCGCGTCGGGGATGTTGCGGAACATGTTGCCGAGCGGAGCGGTACCGAAACCGAGGATCTTGTTGCCGGGCAACTTGTCTTTGAGGCTCATGATTTTCTCCAAAGAGTGATGGAAAGCGAGTTCAGTCTAGGGAGGCAGGTTAAGTCTGTCCAAGACGGAATTCGACACACTTGAGTCCCGAGAGGTCTGATGGGCCGATTGGCGGCGTGTTTCGATCGGCGGCCCCGGCGTCCGCTCCGGGTGAAACGCCCGGCCGGCAACGCTGCCGACCGAATTCCCGCTCGATTCGTGACTCAGGATCAAAAATGATTTGGTCCCGCAGCCGTTTTTCCCGGGCGCCGCGATACCTATATTGGGTGCACTCGCAACGACATCGACGTGGTCGATGTCGGTTGCGGCTCACTCGACCAGACAGGTACCCATGATGAAAACGCTCGTTTCTTCCACCGTTGCCGCACTGATCCTTTCCGCACCGGCGCTGTCGTTCGCGCAGCCGGCCGACCACCCGCTGACCCGCGCCGAAGTGAAGGCCGAGATGGCCGGCCTCGCGGCGGTCGGCTACACCCCGGCGATGAACCACAACCAGTATCCGGCCGCGATCCTCGCCGCCGAACAGCGCGTGCACGCAAACGCCGTTGCGCAGGCAGCACCGAACGCCGCACCGGTCACCGACAAAACCGGTTACGGCAGCGAAGCCCGCACCACCAGCGAATCCGGCCGCGCGACGGCGGTCAACGGCCGCGACTCGATCTATCGCGGTCATTGAGTCGCGCCGACGCGCGAGCGCGCACGCCGCGCGACACGCGCGAGCGCTCGCCCCTTCTCCTCCGCATTGCCGGCCCGGATCGCCTGAACAGGCATTCGGGCCGCGCGTCGTCGCTGCACTTCCGCTCCTTCGCCCTACTCCGCGAAACCGGCTCGCACGTCGCCGATGCAGGCAGCGATTCGTGACTGCGCAGTACAAGTTCTTATGCCGCTTCATCCGTTTATCCGGCGCGCGCCGCGCACGATACTGCGCACCGTCCGGCGCCACGCGCCCCACTCGACATTTCGCACGCATATGAACCGATATCCAGGATTGAAGCGCATCGCGCGACCGGCCGTGCTGGCCGCCGTTCCGCTGGCCGCGCTCTTCGCGCTGTCCGGCTGCCAGTCGGACGACAAGGCGCCGGCCGCGACGCCGAGCGTGATCGTCAGCGCGCCCGTCGCGCGCGACGTCAACGACGTCGACGTCTACACCGGCCGCTTCGAAGCGGTCGACACCGTCGACGTGCGCCCGCGCGTGAGCGGCTATCTCGACAAGGTCGCGTTCCAGGACGGAGCGATCGTCCGCAAGGGCGACCTGCTGTTCGTCATCGACCCGCGCCCGTACCAGGCGGCCGTCACGGCCGCGCAAGGTGCGCTCGAACGCGCGCAGTCGCAACTGAAGCTGAGCCGGCAGGATTTCGAGCGCGCGAGCATCCTGATCAAGACCGATACGATCGCGCAGAGCCTCTACGACCAGCGCAGGCAGGCCGTGCAAAGCGCGCAGGCCGAAGTGACGAGCGCGCAAGGCGCACTCGAACGCGCGCGGCTCGACCTGTCGTTCACGCGCATCGTCGCGCCGATGTCCGGCCGCATCAGCCGCAAGCTCGTCAGCGAGGGCAATCTCGTGAAAGGCGGCGACAGCGACGCGACCGTGCTGACGACGATCGTGTCGCAGGATCCGATCGACATCTACTTCGACGTCGACGAGGAAAGCTACCTGCGCTATACGCGCGAAGCGCAGAAAAGCGGCGGCAGTGCGTCGTCGCGGCAGGTCGCGATCGCGCTGCCGGGCGATCCGCAGCCGTCGCTGACGGGTACGATGGATTTCGTCGACAACCGCCTCGACGACTCGACCGGCACGCTGCGCCAGCGCGCGCGCGTCGCGAATCCGGACCGGCGCCTGAGCCCCGGCCAGTTCGGCCGCGTGTATCTGTCGAGCCGCGTCGCACACCACGCGCTGCTCGTGCCGGATGCGGCCGTCGCGACGGATGCGACGCGCCGCGTGCTGTACTTCGTCGACGCGAACGGCACCGTCGCGATCCGCCCGGTGACGCCCGGCCGCCTGTACGGCAACCTGCGCGAAATCGACGCGGGGCTGAATGCGGGCGATACCGTGATCGTCGACGGCTTCCAGCGCGTGCAGGCCGGTGACAAGGTCAAGGCCGTGCCGCGCGCGATCGACGCGGCCACGGCGGCCCACGCGGCGAGCGGCACGACCGGGAGCGCGCAATGAACCTCGGCCGCCTCTCCGTCCAGCAGCCGGTGCTCGCGATCGTCCTGTCGATCGTGCTGACGATCGTCGGCGCGCTGGCCTATTTCTCGCTCGCGGTGTCCGAGTATCCGGACATCGCGCCGCCGACCGTCGTGATCCAGGCGACCTATCCGGGCGCCTCCGCGGAAACGGTCTCGCAGACGGTGTCGACGCCGATCGAACTGGAAGTGAACGGCGTGGAAGACATGCTGTACATGTACAGCCAGGCGACGTCGGACGGCAGCCTGAACATCACCGTGACGTTCAAGCCCGGCACCGACGTCGACAAGGCACAGGTGCTCGTGCAGAACCGCGTCGCGCTCGCGACGCCGCGCCTGCCCGAGCCGGTGCAGCGCAGCGGCGTGTCGGTACGCAAGTCGTCGCCGACGCAGCTCGGCACGATCTTCCTGTACTCGCCGGACCAGCGCTACGATCCGCTGTACGTGTCGAACTACGCAGTCCGCAACGTCGCGGACGTGCTGAAGCGGATCGAAGGCGTCGGCGACATCAACACGCTCGGCGCGCGCGAATACTCGATGCGCATCTGGCTCGACCCCGAGCGCGTCGCGTCGTTCGGCCTGAGCCCGGCCGACCTGATCGCCGCGGTACGTTCGCAGAACACGCAGCTCGCGGGCGGCGTGGTCGCGCAGGCGCCGATCACGAACCAGGCGTTCCAGCCGAACCTGATCTTCGAAGGGCGGCTCAAGCACCCCGAGGATTTCAGCGACATCGTCGTCAAGCAGGGCAAGGACGGCAGGCTCGTGCGGCTGAAGGACGTGGCGCGCGTCGAAGTCGGCGCACTCGCGTATGCGACCGACAGCTACATGCTGCGCCATCCGACGATCGCGCTGCAGGTGCTGCAGCAGCCCGGCGCGAACGCGGTCGCGACGATGGATGCGGTCGAGAAGAAGATGGCCGAGCTGGCCCGGGACTTCCCGAAGGGCATCGTCTACAACATCGGCTACAACCCGACCGCGTTCATCGGCGACAGCATCCACGAACTCGTGAAGACGATCTACGAAGCCGTCGTGCTCGTCGTGTTCGTCGTGCTGCTGTTCCTGCAGGGCTGGCGGCCGTCGATCATCCCGATCCTGTCGATTCCGGTGTCGCTCGTCGGCACGTTCGCGGCGATGGCCGTGCTCGGCTATTCGATCAACAACCTGACGCTGTTCGGTCTCGTGCTCGCGGTGGGGATCGTCGTCGACAACGCGATCGTCGTGGTCGAGAACGTCGAGCGGCACCTGTCGGCCGGCGCCGGGCCGCGCGATGCGACGCTGCTGACGATGAAGGAAGTCGGCGGCGCGCTGTTCGCGATCACGCTCGTGCTGTGCGCGGTGTTCGTGCCGACCTCGTTCATTCCCGGCATCTCGGGCCAGTTCTTCCGCCAGTTCGGCGTGACGATCGCCGTGTCGACCGCGATCTCGTTCTTCACGTCGGTGACGCTCGCGCCCGCGCTGTCCGCGATGATGCTGAAAGCGCACGCCGGCGACCATGACGCAGCCGCGCCGGCCTCACGCATGGCCGCGCCGTTCGCGCCGGCGATGCGCGTCGCGCGGCGCTTCTCGAACGCGTTCAACCGCCTGTTCCAGCGCCTGTCCGATGCGTATGGCCGGCTGGTCCGGAAAATCGTCCGGATCATCCCCGCGATGGCCGCACTGTACGTGGTGCTGATCGCCGCGACCGGCTACCTGCTCGTGTCGAGCCCGAAGGGCTTCATTCCCGCGCAGGATCGCGGCTACCTCGTCGTGCTCGTGCGGATGCCCGACGGCGCGACGCTCGAACGCACGAGCGCGGTCGCGCGCAAGATCGAGGACATCGCGCTGTCGGTGCCCGGTGTCGCGCGCGTGCCGGTGTTCTCCGGCGTCAACGCGGCGACCGGTACGAACTCGGCGAACAGCGCCGGCCTGTTCCCGGTGTTCCAGCCCTGGCCGGAACGCAAGGCGCGCGGCCTGACGATCGACACGATCGCCGCCGAGCTGCGCAAGCGGCTCGCGACCATCACCGAAGCGTCGATCGTGGTCGCAATGCCGCCGCCGGTGCAGGGCCTCGGCAGCACGGGCGGCTTCGCGATGCGGCTCGAAGACCGCAACGGCCTCGGCACCGCCGCGCTCGCGAAGGCCACGCAGGATCTCGTCGCGGCCGCCAACCGCACGCCCGGCATGGTCGGCGTCTACACGCCCTACTCCGCGACGAGCCCGCAGGTGCACGTCGAACTCGACCGCGAGAAGGCCGAGATGCTCGGCGTGCCGAGCCAGGCGATCAACGATGCGGTCGAGACGTATTTCGGTTCGACCTATATCAACGACTTCAACATCGTCGGGCGCACCTATCGCGTGACCGCGCAGGCGGACCTGCCGTTCCGCGTCGGCGCGTCGGATCTCGCGCGGCTGAAGGTACGCAACCGCGACGGCGAGATGGTGCCGATCGGCAGCGTGACGCGCATCGACGACACGCTCGGCGTCGATCGCGCACCGCGCTACAACCTGTATCCGGCCACCGAAATCAACGGCGATACCGCGCCGGGCCTCGGCTCGGGCTTCGCGATCAGCACGATGGAAACACTCGCGAAACAGGTGCTGCCGCCCGGCATTTCGTTCGAGTGGACCGATCTGTCGTATCAGCAGACCACGGCCGGCAACACGGGGCTGCTCGTGTTCCCGCTGTGCGTACTGCTCGTCTATCTGGTGCTCGCCGCACAGTACGGCAGCTGGAGCCTGCCCGTATCGATCCTGCTGATCGTGCCGATGTGCCTGCTCGCCGCGTCGCTCGGCGTGCGCGCGCTCGGCCAGGACGTGAACATCCTCACGCAGATCGGCTTCATCGTGCTGGTCGGGCTCGCCGCGAAGAACGCGATCCTGATCGTCGAGGTCGCAAGGCAGTTGGAGGCCGACGGCGCCGAACTCGTCGAGGCCGTCGTCGAGGCATGCGTGCAGCGGCTGCGCCCGATCGTGATGACGTCGCTCGCGTTCATCCTCGGCGTGCTGCCGCTCGTGATCTCCGAAGGCGCGGGCGCGGAAATGCGCCAGGCGGTCGGCGCGGCGGTGTTCTTCGGGATGATCGGCGTGACGTTCTTCGGGCTGCTGTTTACGCCCGTGTTCTATGTGATGGTTCGCCGGCTCGCGATGCGCAAGACCGCTGTCGCGGCCGTCGCGACGGAGGGAGTGCAATGAAGTTCGTTCGACTCGTGGCCGCGCTGTCCGCAGCGGCCGTCCTGACCGCGTGCACGAGCGCGCCGGTCGCCACCGTCGCGCCGCCGCCGCTGGCCGCGACCTACGCGAACGCGGATCTCGCGGCCGGCGGCCCGGCCGCCGACACCGGTGCGTGGTGGCACGCCTTTCACGATCCGATCCTCGACCGGCTGGTCGACACGGCGCTCGCGAACAACCTCGACCTGCAGGCGGCAGTCGCGCGCATCGACGCGTCCCGCGCGGTGCGGATCGGCGCGGCGTCGCAGTGGTTCCCGTCTCTCGACCTGAATGCCGGCGCCAGCCGCCAGCGGCTGTCCGCATCGCAGGCGTTCCCGACCGATACGCCGACGCTCGGCAACGCGTTCGACCTGAATGCGAGCCTCGCCTGGGAAGTCGACATCTTCGGCCGCATCCGCCAGGGTGTGTCGGCGGCCGACGCCGATATAGCATCGGCGCAAAACGATGCGGCGGCCGTGCGGATCGCGACGATCGACGAAACCGTGCGCACCTACGTGACGGTGCGCGGTCTCGAACAGCGGCTCGCGCTGGTCGAGGCCAACGCGTTGAGCCAGCGCAGCACCGAGGAGTCGACACGGCGCCTGTTCGACGCGGGCGTCGTGCCGATAGCCGACGTCGACCGCGCCGCTGCGCAGACGGAAACGACGCTGGCCGAACTGCCCGCGCTGCAACTGCAGCGGCAGGCCGCGATCCACCGGCTGTCGATCATCACCGCGTCGACGCCGCAGGATATCTATGCGCGGCTCGACCCGCCCGCGCCCGAGCCGGTGTGGACCGCCGCCGCACCGGGCATCGGCACGCCGGCCGACCTGCTGCGCCGTCGGCCCGACGTGCGCGCGGCCGAGGCACGCGTCGTCGCGGCCTATGCGCGCATCGGCGTGGCCGAGGCCGACCTGAAGCCGCACCTGCAACTGATCGGCGTGATCGGCGCGGCGATCGACGGTTTCTCGGGCGCGTCGCTCGCGCGTTCGCTCGCGTGGATGGCCGGCGCCGGCGCGAGCGCGCCGCTGTTCGACGGCGGACGGCGCCGCAGCGTCGTCGCGTTGCGTCGTGCGCAGGCCGACCAGGCGCTCGCCGCCTATCGCACGGTGGTGCTGACGGCCGTCGGCGACGTCGAGACATCGGTGGCCGCAACCGCACGAAATCACGGTCGGACCGAGCGCCTCGAGCGCGCGGTGTCGAATGCGCGTGGTGCTTATACGCAGATCAACCGGTCGTGGCGCAGCGGCGAATCGGCGTTCATCGATACGCTGGAAGTGCAGCGTGCGCTGCTCGCGGCCGAGGATTCGCTCGCGCAGGCACGCACCGAGGAAACGCTGAGCCGGGTCAGGCTGATGAGTGCGCTGGGGCAGTAAGCGCGCGGTTCGGGTTCGACCGATGCGCAAAGGGCGGCGGGTTCGATGTCATTCGAACCCGCCGCCCTTTTTACTGCCTGGCCCGTTGCGTGTCGTGCCGGCTCAGTCGATGTCGCCGCCTTCCTTCAACTGCGCGCTCACATAGTCGAGAAAGCTGACGATCCGCAACGACAGCGTCGCATTGCGATAGAACACCGCGTGAATCGGCTGGCGGAACTCGACCGTGTCGTCGACGAGCAGTTCGACGAGGCTGCCATCGCGGCGATGCGCGCCCGTCATGTAGTCGGCGAGGCACGCGATGCCCGCGCCATTGAGCGCGAGGGTCAGCAGCGTCTCGCCGCTCGACGCCTGCAGCGCCGGATGAATGCGGTGCACGCCACCGTCCGCGGTGCGCAGCGGCCAGTGGTTGAGCGTTTCCGGCTGCACGAAACCAAGCAGCGCATGGTTCGCGAGATCGGCGACGCGCGTCGGCACGCCGGCTTTCTCCAAATAGGCCGGGCTCGCAAGAATGCGCAGCCGGCTGCTGCCGAGCCGGCGCGCGTGCAGCGTCGAATCGCGCAGCTCGCCGATCCGGATCGCAACATCGGTACGCTGTTCGAGCAGGTCGATGATCTCGTCACTCGTATGAAGTTCGACCGCGATCGCCGGATACGCTTCGCGGAAGCCCGGCATCATCGGCGCGATCACGTGCTGCATGAACGGCATCGCCGCATTGATCCGCAGCCGCCCGGCCGGCGTCTCGCGCTGGCTGCCGACCTGTTCCTCGGCGAATTCGACCGATGCAATGATCTCGCGCGCATGGTCGAGAAAGCGCTTGCCCTCCTCGGTCACTTCGAGGCGGCGCGTCGTGCGGCGGATCAGCGTGGTGTCGAGCTTTTCCTCGAGGCGCCGCAGGATCCGGCTCATCACCGAGGTCGGCTGGTGCAGCTTGTCCGCCGCCCCCGTCAACGAACCGGTATCGGCGATGGTCACGAACGCGAGCATCTCGTCGAGGGTCGTCTTCATGGTCGGCAGTCGTCAGCGGTGTCGGAAACCGTCACGATAGTGCCGCCGCGCCGGTTTGATAAGCGGGCGGGCGCGCGAATCACAGTTGATTTCGATTCAATAATTCGCGGCGAATATTGTCCGAATCATCGGGCATGAAGCGAGCGACCGGACCTGCAAACCCGCGCGGATCGACGCGCTTTTCATCAGGCAACCCGGTGTGCGCCAGCGTCAGGCCGCAACCGGCATCTCGTGACGAATCCAGTCCAGCATCGCGCCATGCTGCGGTGCCCATCCGAGTTCCTGCCGCGCACGCAGCGCCTTCACGCGGCTGTTCGATGCGAGCGAGAAATGTGCGCGCGCGTGACCGAGCGCCTGCGCGGCATCGGCGACGTCCCATTCGACGACCGACCGCAAACCGAGCCGCGCGGCGAGCGCACGGCCGATTTGCGCGAACGACGCTTCGCCGTTTTCCGCGAAGTAGAACGCACCCGGCGATGCGGCACGGACCGCGCGCAAATAGAGATCGGCGACATCGTCGACGTGCACGTTCGACCAGCGGTTCAGCCCCTTGCCGATCACGCGCACGGCGCCGGCGTCGCGCGCGACGGCCGCGAGCAGCGGCAGTTGCGCGCTGTCGCGGCGCAGGCCGAGGCCGTCGCCGTAGATCATGCTGTTGCAGATCACGGCCGAGCGGATGCCGAGGGTCGCGGCCGACATCACGAGCCGGTCGATCGCGTGGCGCTCGGCCTTCGCGGGGTTGACGATCGGCGTCGTTTCGTCGAACACGATCGCGTCGCCATGCGCGCCTTGCGCATCGTCCGCGATCACGCTGGTGCCGCTCGTATGGAGGAATGTCTTGCCCGACCCGCTCAGCGCCGCGATGATCGTTTCGACGGCCTCGCGGTGATCGCTGCTCGCCGCGTTGACGACGCAGTCCGCGTCGCGCGCAAACGCATGCAGCAGCACCGTGTCGTCGAGCGTGCCGACGACCGGCATGATGCCCGCTGCCGCGAGCTTCGCGGCGTGGCTGCCGTCGCGCGTCAGCCCGGTGACGACGTGCCCGGCCGCGACGAGCCGCGCGGCCACCGAGCCGCCGATATAGCCGGTCGCGCCCGTCACGAATATCCTGATGCCTTTCATCCGCTGCTCCGGAGGCGAGACGAGCCATGCGGCACACGTCTCGCGAAGTGTCGTGCGTCGCAGTATCGACGGCCGGTGCCGTCGGCGGAAGGCGTGAATCACTAAAACAGTTTTGCGCCCGGCGGGATGATCGGCCGTGTCAGACGAAGCCTTCTTCGACCAGCGTGCAGCCGTTCGCCGTGATCTCGTGGCGCTGGCCCGAGCCGCCGACCACTCGGCTCCAGCTCGCGGATACGAGCATCGCGGCATCGCCGTCCGTGCGCAGCGCGTAATCGAATCCGCCGTACATGCCGGGCACCGCGAACCACATGCGGTCGGCCTGCGCGTCGAATTCGAGCAGCGGTTCGAGTTCGGGAAAACGCAGCGCGTCGACCCGCAAGTGCGCGATGCGGCCGACGATCATGGCGTGGAAATGGCGCTGTATGGCGTGCAGCGTGCCGTCGGGCACGAAGCGTCGCGGCTGCGGCGTCAACAGTTCGACCAGATGCCGATGCCCGCGCCGCGCGGCGATATCGACCGCGCGCTCGCGGCGCGCATCGCGCAGCATGCGCCACGCACCGAACCGCAGCAGTTCGGCGACGACCTCCTGCGGCGCGCCGCCATACGCGGCCTGATGCAGCGGCGCGTATAGCGACGTGCCGCCCGGCCGCGTCGCGTTGACGAGCGCAGGCTGTTGCACAAGACGCTCGAGCAGCGTCGCCCATGCGCCGTCGCGCGCCGCGTCGGCCAACGCGTGCCGGCTCGCCCGTTGCGCGTCGTCGAGCACGTCGGCGCCCGTGATTCCGTCCCATGCGATGCTCAATCGGCTCTCCTCCGTCGACCGGTGCCTCGCTCGCCGCGCACCGGATTGCCCGCCCATCATAAGCATTTCGCGACGGGCGGGCGCGGCGACGTTACCGCCCGTCGCCGAGCGACCCGAGGATCCGGTAGGCAACCTTCACGCGGTCCTCGATCGGCACGTTGCCGTTCGCGAGCATCACGATCCCGATCCGTTTCGCGGGAACGAACGCGACATACGTGCTGAAGCCGCCGGTCGAACCCGTCTTGTTGATCCAGGTCGCGGGGTTCGGCGCGAGCGGCGGCCGGATCGCGCCGACCGGCACCGCATCGAACAGCATCTTCGGCGCATTGCCCGCGAGCAGCGTGGGCAATGCGACCGGGTACGAATACTGTTCCCAGATCAGATCCTGCGTCAGCGGCCCCGCGCGGAAATAGCCGGTGTGCGTGCGTTCGATCGCGCGCTGCAGGCGCGGCGCCGTCTCGATCATCCCCATGCCCGCCTGCACGAAGCGCAGCAGGTCGGCCGCCGTGGTCCGCACGCCGTACGCCGGCTGCCACAGCATGCCTTCCGTCATCCGCACCGGCTTGCCGTCCTTCGTGTAGCCCTGCGCATAGTCGGCCATGCGCGCGGCGGGCACGTCGATGTAGGTATGCGTCATCCCGAGCGCGGGAAAGAGCCGCTGCTCCATCAGCGTCGCGAAATCCTGGTGCATCGCCTTCGCGGTGAGCCAGCCGAGCATGCCGATCGCGACGTTCGAATACTTGCGGTGCGTGCCCGGCGCATACTCGGGCCGCCACGCGTCGAGATAGCGGATCAGGCCCGCGTCGTCGCGGATGCTGTCCGGCACCTGCAGCGGCGTCCCGCCGGGCGTGTGGGTGCCGAGCTGGAGCAGCGTCACGGCGCCGAACGGCTTGCCCTGCAGTTCGGGCAGATATTTGGCCGCGGGGTCCGCGAGCGACAGTTCGCCGCCCTCCTGCGCATCCGACGCCAGCGTCGCGGTCAGCGTCTTGCTGACCGAACCGATCTCGAACAGCGTGTCGCCGGTCACCGGCTTGCCGGTTTGCTTCGACATCACGCCGTAGTCGAACACATAGGGCTTGCCGTCGGCGACGATGCCGATCGCCATGCCGGGCACCGCATACTGCTTCATCAGCGGCGCGATCTGGCGGGTGACGGTGTCGTGGAGGTCGTCCTGCGTGACGGCGGCCGCGCGGCCGGCCGTGGCGGTCGCGCATGCGGCGACGAACAGGGTCGCGGCGAAGCGTGTCGCATTGAATCGCATGAGTGCGGTTCCTTTCGATTTCTGATGGTTGCATGGACAACAGATCCGGCCGCGCCGCGCGGAGCGGGCGGCGGCCGGCCTGTCGAAGCAGGACTATCCGCTACCGTCCGGCCGCCAACAATCGACGATATGTTGCGCGAGCCGAAAGAAAAACTTATGAGATACGCGGAATGCCGGACGGGCCGCCGCCATCGTCAGGCCCCTCGCCCGTTTTCCGGGAAAACCTGTCGGTTTTAACAGCATCGAATCCGGCGGCGAATGGCACCGCATCGAAAATCGGCGAAAAAGAGATAAGTCTTGTCAGAACCACGGGCGCCGGCCAGCCGCGCGATTGATTCATCCGCACGGATCGAAGTAGACTCGCGGAAGCCAAAAATAAAACCCATCCTGAGAGAAACGATGAATCGCCCTTTCCCGATCGCCCGCTCCCGCGTCATCGGCTCCCGCACGGTCGCGTGATTTTCACGCGTCGACCGACCTGAACCGGAATACGCGACGTCGCCGCGTTGCTGCGCGCGCACGTTCGCCGTTTCGCCGTTGAGCCAAAAGAACCGCCAGGGTCCCGCGCGCACCGCCCGCGCACGCCCTGCCCGACCGGAGAGTGAGCCCGTGACCGAAACCGTGGCCGCGTCGGCCTATCGGCCGCGCGACGTCGTCAATGCGCCCGACATCAAGGCGGCCATCGCCCGCCGCAGCGCCGAGCGCGGCGATCCGGCCGACATCCTCGCGTGGCTCGGCAACCATTTCTTTCGCTGGGTCGTCGGCGCGTTCGAGCAGGCGCAGCCGCTCGATTCGCTCGCCGATTACCGCGCGCTCGCCGGCACCGACCGGCCGGCGCCCGAATGGCTCGTGCGCCGGTTCCGCGCGCAACCGGCATCCCCGGCATCCCCGGCATCCGGCCCGGCGGCCGATGCGGCGCGACCGCCCGCCGCGGAGCCGGCGCCGCTCTACTTCATCGATCCCGAGCACATGCTGCTGATCGACCGCGAACGCGTGCTGGTCGAATTCCTGCGCTCGCGCGCCGGCACGCGGCTCGCGCAGAAACTGCAACGCATCACCTGCGCGATGGCGCTCGACATGTGGGAACGCGAGCACCAGCGGATGCAGGCGCGCCGCGACAAGGGCTGGGTGCCGAGCAGCGGCCTCGCGCTGCGCGAGGTGCTGCGCACGCCGAACGGGATCGTGTTCGAATTCGTCGGCCAGCACGCGGCGCTGCGCGAGGAACTCGCGTACGAGTCGTACTACATGCAGCACTGTCTCGGCCAGTTCGCGGATCGCCGCCGGCTGCGCGGCGGCTACGGCGAGCAGTACGCACAAGCCGCGCAGGACGGCCGGCTGCGCCTGTTCACGCTGCGCGGCGCGGGCAACCAGCCGCACGTGACGATCAGCCTGCAGGCGAGCGGCGACGGCCTGCGCATCGACCAGATCAAGGGCAAGCAGAATCGTCATCCGGTGCGCCGCTATGCCGACGACGTCCGCCAGTTCCTGCGCGCGCTCGCGCCGCGCGGCGAGCGTCATCCCGATTGCGAGGGCATGGGCCTCGTGTTCGAGCCGGATGCGCCGGGCGCGGCCACCGGCGCGTGGACCTTCGTCACCGACGTGCGCTCGCCCGACCATCTGCTGAGCGTGATGAGCGAGAACTTCCACCTGATCGAGCATTTCGAGCAGCCGCCGGCCGTACTGCAATGGCTGCTGCTGCGCAACGCGCCCTACGCGCTCGGCCAGTTGCGGCAGATCGATCCGGCCGTCGCGGCGGCCGCGCGCCATGCGTTGCCGGCCGATGCGCTGCCGGCCGCGCGCGCACCCGACGCACCGCCGGCCACGGCTGCGTTCGAGATCGAAGGCATCGCGATCGATCCGGCGCTGTGCGCGGCGTTCGCGCTGCCTGCGCCGTCAGACGGGAGCCCTTCATGCTGAAACTGCTGCTCGGCGCGGCCGTGCTGTGGCTCGTGTGGTACGTGTGGCGCTCGTTCCGGGTCGCCGCGCGGATGGTGCGCGAGGTCGACGCCGACCAGGCCGCGGGCGGCGACAGCGCGGTGCCGGTACGGCAAACCGCGGCCGTCAGGTTCGCGCATGCGCAGGCCGAGCAGGCGCCGCCGAACCGCCGCCGCTGGGCGCTCGCGCTGGCCGACATCCTGCTGATCCGCAACGGGCTGCGCTGCGATTGCGACGACCTCGTCCATGCGCTGCCCGATTCGCAGCGCGAACAGCTCGCGCGCCAGCTGCGGCGCGAACTCGACCTGCCGGCCGACCTGCCCGAGTGGCAAATCGTGCAGCGCGTGCCGCCGATCCTCGCGGGCTGGATCCGCGGCGTCGGCCGCTCGCACGACGGCTTCTACGAACAACTCGCGGCCGTCGGGCGCGTGCGCGACGCACTCGCGTTCGATTGCGCGCGCACCGCGTTTCTGGTGCGCTGCATCGCGCTGCTCGGCTGGACGTCCGAACAGCACGCGTGGGTCGTGCTGCTGCTCAACGCACAGCGCGCGCAGGACAGCTTCGACAGCTGGGAAGACTTCGGGCTCGCGTATGCGCGGGCGCGCCAGCAGTGGCTGCGCGGCAGCGGCCAGGATGGCCCCGCGTCGTCGCGCGCCACGCAGGAAGTGCGCGAGTACCTGCGCAATCCGTCCGGAAACTGGCTTTCGCTGCCGTGGAAGCGCTACCGCATCTTCGATCCCCAACCCGTTTCGTCATGACCGCCGATACCGACATGTCCTCCGCTTGCGCCGACCTGATTCCGCCCGCGAAACCCCGCTGGTTCATTTGCGACGTCGACGCGCTGCTGCGCGCAGGCGAGTTCGCCGCGCTCGACGCGCAACTCGATGCCGCGCTCGCCGCCAGCTTCGCCGATCGCACCGCCGAAGCGCGGTACGTCGACGCGCTGCCGGCCGACGTGCAGCCATGCATCGACGCCGGCGCCGAAGGCCTCGCGCGCCTGCGCGCGTGGCAGGCCGCGAACCCGCGCTCCGCGCATGCGTGGCTGTGCGAAGCGCATTACTGGCACCACTGGGCCTACGAGTACCGCGGCAGCGGCTGGGCCGAAACGGTAACCGAAGCCGGCTGGATCGGCGCACATGCGTGCGCGACCCTGACGCTCGTCGCCGCGCTGCGCGCGCTGGTGCTCGCGCCGACGATGTGGAGCGCGCCGATGGCGATCTTCACGAGCGTGTCGTCGTTCGGCGAACCCGAGTGGCTCACGCAGCTCGTGCGCGAGCGCCGCTGGCCCGTCACCGAACTGCACCTGAACGCCGGCGCCGAAGACGAAGCCACGCGCGCCGAACTGCGGCAGATGTTCGCGCGTTCCGGACTGAATCCCGACGTGGCGGTCGCCTGCCCGCCGGAATTCCCGGACGCGCTGCCCGGCCCGGTCCAGGGCAAGAAGCTGCGCAAGGAGAAGTGGTACTGGATGGAAGCGACGCTGCACATCCACCCGACACAGTTCTTCCCGATGCGCACGTTCATCTGGTACATGCAGCCGCGCTGGGGCGGCTCGCACGATCACATCCGCGCATTCGTCGCGTCCGACGCGTGCGCGCACCTCGATGCGGTCGAGAAGGACCGGTTGCTGCACGAGATCTGGCGCGACGACTACGCCGGCAACACGCTCGATGCGGACGACGACGACGACGACGCGCGCCACGCGATCACCGTGACGCTCGCGCGCGCGAAGGCCGCGCTGCATCCGTATCACCGCTGGGAGACGCTGCGCTGGCTCGCGCACAGCCATTACATGCGCAAGGACTACGAAAAAGCGTACGCCCGCCTGCAGGAAGCGGAACGCGACCAGCCGATCGACAACAACCAGGCGATGGCGATCGGCGTGCGACTGGCGCTCAGCCTCGATCCGCACGGCGACTGGCTGACCGGCGCGATCCAGCGCGCGTCGGATGCGCGCGCGTGCACGTCGGCGCTGATCCTGCGCGGCTACGGACACCGCACCGGCACGTTCGGCTTCGCGCAGGACGACGCACGCGGCGATGCGTGGCTCGAGGCGGCGCGCGTGAACGAGCCCGGCTCGCTCGCATGGAACCAGATCGCCACCGCGCTGGAGTACGAAAACCGGCGCCCCGCCGATGCCGTCGCCATCTGCAAGCTTGGCTACGAGGCGGGCGGCGATTCGTGCGATTATCTGCTCGGCTGCTTCTACAACGAAGGCATGCATGTCGAGCGCGACCCGTACCGCGCCGCCCACTACTTCCGCGAATCGATGGACGCCGGCGGCAACATGGCCGCGTACCGGCTCGGCTACGCGTACCACCACATCGGGCAGACCAGCACGGACCGGGCCGAACGCGCGCGCATGCAGGTCGAGGCCGTCGAGGTCGCGCGCAAGGCGCACGAGATGGGGCATACGGACGGCCTCGATTGCATGCTGATGTTCATCGGCGACATCGACGATCATGCGTCGCGCCATCGCTATGTCGACGAACTGCGCCGGCACGCCGAAGCCGGCCATCCCACCGCGATGGCGTCGCTGTCGTTCTTCCTTGCCGACCTCAACGACAAGTCGCTGTACGACTATCGCGAAAGCGTGCGCTGGATCATGGGGGCGCAGGCCATCGCGCCGGACGACGAGTACGTGCGCACCATCACGCGTGTCAGCCACGAGGACGGCATGCTCGGGAAGCTGCGCTACAAGCTGCAGCGCAAGCAGATCAAGGCGCACGAGATTCCCGGCGCCGACAACGCGATGGTCTGAACCCGGGCCGACGCACGCGCCCGCTCGCCGGCGGGCCGTGCGTGCCTCACCCCGGCAGCCGGTCGAGAAACGCCAGCATCGCCGCGTTGAACCGCGCGGGCCGCTGCAGCGGCGCGAAATGGCTCACGCCGGGCAGGATCGTCAGCGTCGCGCCCGGGATCGTCCGCGCGAGGTACGCCGCATGCTCGGGCCGGATGAATTCGTCGTGCTCGCCCTGCACGATCGCAACCGGCACGGCGATCGCCGCGAGATCCTGCGCGGTGTAATCCGGTTGCGTGCGCATCATTTCGCTGACGGCCGCGACGAACGCATCGAACTGGTCCGGTGTCGCGGACAGTTGCGCATAGTCCTTGCGATGCCGCGCGAAACAGCGGTCGATCAGCGGGCTTGGCACCATCTCCTTCGTGCCGCCCGGATCCATGTTGCATGCGAAGAAGAACACGCCGGCCGCGCGTTCCGGCGCGCGCGGCCAGCACGAGCGCGATGCATGCGCCGTCGCTCCAGCCGACGAAGCGTGCGCGGTCGACCTGCAGCGCGTCGAGGACGGCCAGCACGTCCGATGCCATGCGTTCGTATGAATAGGGTCGGTCGTCGCGCGTGCTGCGGCCGTGGCCGCGGCTATCGATCACGATCGCGCGGTAGCCGGCCGCGAGCAGCGCCGGCACCTGGTTGCCCCAGTTGCCGCCGTGGCCGAGGCCGCCGTGCAGCAGCACGACCGCCGGCCCCCGGCCGAACGACGCGTGCCAGATGCGCGCGTCGTCGTGGTCGAGCCATCCTTCGGCATCGGCTGCCGGCAGCGGCGTGCCGCCGTGCGCGTCGAAGCGAACGAGTTCGTCGTCGTCGAGTTCCGCATTCATCGTTCAGCCGTCCTTGAGAGGGAGACGAGCTTGCGATTGTAATGCGTGCGGCCGACGTGCTGCCGAGGCCGCTCAGGCCTGCGTCGACACCAGCCCGCCCGACGGCGAGCCGCCGGATTTTTCGAGCGCCGCGGCGAGTTGCGAGATTGCCGTCGCGAGCGCCGCCGAGATCGCGCTGGCTTCCGCACTCAGCGACTGCTGTTCGACGGCCGCGGCCGGGTCGTCCTTTGCGCGCTGGGCCGCGGTGGCCATCTGCCGCTCCAAGGTCGCGAGC
The DNA here is from genome assembly GCF_902832865.1 of Burkholderia sp. BCC0397. Lineage (NCBI taxonomy): Bacteria > Pseudomonadati > Pseudomonadota > Betaproteobacteria > Burkholderiales > Burkholderiaceae > Burkholderia > Burkholderia sp. BCC0397. The sequence goes on from NZ_CADFDL010000002.1 coordinate 333,080, forward strand.
TGCTTCTGCAGCCGTTCGATCAGCGCCTTCAACTGGGCGACCGCCGGGTCTTCCGACGATGCGCCCGCTGCGCCGGGCGTTGCGCCGGCGGCGCCGGTCGAATCCTTCGTGGCGGTGGTGCCAGTGGTGCCAGTGGCGCTGGCCGTGCCGGTCGCACCCGTGGCGCCGGCCGTGCCCGTCGTGCTCGCGGCATCCGTCGCGCCGCCGGTGGACGACGTCGTGGCGGGCGGGTTCGCGGTCACGCCGCTGTCCGCGAGCGGGGATCGCGCGGTCGTGGAGAAATCGATCTGCATCGTGTCGGTCCGTGTGTCGGTAAACGAAGTGACAGGGCGAAAGCGCCTTTCAACCGTTTACGGCATTCGTCACACGAAACTTGAATATCGGGGTCGGGTGGATTGCCGCGCGATGACCGCAATTGATCGCGAAAGGGCCAGATTGGCGGCATGACGGCGCTGGTAAAATCGCCGCTTCGCCGGCTGGATGCGCATGTCGGATGCCTGTTCCAGGCCCGATCGCGTGATGCCGCCGGCTTCGACTCCCGGCCTTTCGAGGCGCGGCATGCAACGTGTGCCGACGACGCCATCGCGGCTTCCCGGGTCGCCTGTTCGGTTCGCCTGCGTGCGTGGCCCCGCTCACCGCTCGAGCGGCGAACGCCGCGCGGCACGCATTCACTTCGTTACGCATTCGAGGAACACACGATGGCCCGCATCGGCGCCTTCTGCATCACGACGTGGCTCGCCGCCGCGATTCTCTACTTCGGTCAGCACTCCGTCGCGATGATCGTGCTCAGCGGTGTCGTGGTATTCGGCGGGTTCGATCTGCTGCGTCCGTAACTGCGCGGCCATGCCGCCCGGTACGGCCGTACCGGGCGCCTCTTTCCGCACGCATCCTCGTGTGCGCGTCGCCGGCTCGCTTGCCCCTTCAGCCGTCGAACCGCTCACGGCCGAACGGTCCGCCTACGTTCCGTCGCGATCCACGCCGCCGGCTTGCGCAATCGATAACGCTTCGTCGAGCCGCGCGATGATGTTTTCCGCCCTCTCACGGCGGGTCCACACGCCGCGCTCCCCCGTCAGCGCGGCAACGTCCTCAACGACGACGGCCCGCCCGTCAGTGCGATCCGCTTGCCCGTATCGCGCAGCTTGCCGCCTTCGACCGCATACAGCGCAAGCTGCCGTTCGACGTTGAACTGCACGATCACGTGCCGGCTGTCGGCGGTAAACACGATGCCCTGCGCGGCTTCGCCGCCCGGCACTTCGCTCACCTTCACGGCCTGCCCGTCGCGGATCTCGAACAGCAGCACCTTGCCAAGCTTGTGGCGGCCCGGGTTGTCGGCCGTCAGGTTCGAGCCGTCCATCGCCTGCACGGCGATCCACTTGCCGTTCGGCGAAATCGCGACGCCTTCCGGCAGCGACGGCACCGTCAAATACTGGACCGTGCGGAACGGCACGCGCGACACGTCGATCAGCGCGACCGAATCGGCGTCGCCCGCGAGCGTGCCGGTATAGCCCGGCAGCCCGGCGAGCCCGACGTTGCTGACGACGGCCCAGCGGTTGTCGCTCGACACGTCGATCGTGTATGGCGCGACGCCCGTGCTCAGGCGCGTGCCGCTGTCGGTCACCTTGCCGTCGTCGACGTTCAGCACCGCGACGCCCTGCTCGTCGCGCAGCGACACGAGCGCATGCTTGCCGTCGTGCGTGAAGCTGATTCCGGCCAGCCGCTTCTTGCCGATTTTCAGGGTGCCGTCGAGCGTCACCTGCGTGCCGTCGATGCGCAGGATCGACACGCTGCCGTCGACGTTGGCGACGAGCGCGAGCCGGCCCGAGCGGTCGATCGCGATCCCTTGCGGATGCGTGCCGAGCTCGAGGCGCGTGATCGCGGGCGGCGCGGTGTCGAGATTCACGACCTGCAGGAACGTGTCGAGCACGAGCTGCTTCGCGGCCGTGTCATAGCGCGTCGGCGCACCGACCAGCGCGAGCTTCGCGTCGGGCGTGATCGCGACGGCCTGCGGCGGCCCCTGGATGCCGTTCTCGACGTCGACCTGCAGCGCGACCTTCGGCGGGAACGTGCTGGCGTCGAGCAGCGTCAGCGTGTCGGCGGGCGGGGAAGGCAGATAGGTATCGCGGCCCTCGACGCGCTGGTACTTGCCGTCGTTGCCGGACACGATCCAGTCGGCGGCGTGCACGGCAACGGCCGTCGTGGCGAGGGTCAGCGCGGCGAGCAGGCGCGCGCTGCGCAGGCGGAAAGGATTCGAATGCATGACGGTCGGTTCTCCGGATCGGTTGCGGACGCAATGGATTGCCCGACCCTGCTGCCCGACGGGCCGGCGCCATCGCATGATGCCCGAAAGCGCGCGCGCCCGGCGTCTCGTTCCCGGTTCGGTTCCGTCAATCCGTGCGTCGCGTGCCCGACGACCACTCGACGATGTCGTCGAGCGGATACACCGGCCGCGCAAGCCGCGCGTAGCGGAACAGCCCGAAGTCCGAGCCCGTCACGCCGCGGCTGTCGCATTCGACCAGCGCGGACGCAATCGGCACGAACACCGGCCGGCAATACATCCGCGATTTCAGCAGCAGGAAGCGCGCGCGGCGCGGATCGACGCCGACGCTCTCGAACACGCCGAGATCCCACGGCTCCTGCGTGCGCTCGGTGACGACGAGCGTGGCCGTGCCGATGTCGAGCACGGCCGCGCGGCCCATGTACGCACGCTGCCCGGTGTACGTCGGCCCGGTAATCACGTATTCGCCGTCGGTGATCGCGCGCACGATGCCGGTCGCGCGAAACGGTTCGCGCCGCACGCCGCCGTGCGACGGCAGGCGGTTGCCGATCGGCACCGTGACGGTGGCGCCGACGCCCGCGTCGATCAGCGCCGCGACGGCTTCGGGGTCGCACAACGGCCCGCTGACGATCCCGTCGAGCCCGTGCGCGAGCGCGGCTTCGAGCAGGTCCATCGTGTCGCACGGGCCGCCCGACATGCAGTTGTCGCCGTGATCGAGCATCAGCACCGGGCGGTCCGCGCCATGGGCGAGCGCCGCGGCCTGCGCGACCGATTCGGCGAGCGGCGCACTGCGATAGACGAATTCGTCGCGCGCGTCCCAGATCTGCCGCGCGATGCGCTCGGCCACCGCATCGGCGGCGGCGCGGTCGCCGTCGGCCACCACGACCACGCTGATGCACGGCGCGGGAATATCCGCGAGCGAGAAGCCGGGCAGGATCGACACCGCGAGCATCCCGTCGGCCTCGGCCGCGCGCGCGGCTTCCACCGCGCGCCGCATCGCGCCTTCGGCGCTCGCGCTGCGCAGCGTCGACGTCATCAGCGGCGGCTGCCGCCATGCGAGCACGGGCCGTGCGCGGCCGTGCAGCCGGTCGAGCAGCAGCCGCGCCGCATGCTCGCCGGTCTCGGCCATGTCGACGTGCGGATAGGTCTTGAAACTGACGATCACGTCCGCGTGATCGATCATCGTCTGCGTGACGTTTGCGTGCAGGTCGAGCGCGACCGCGATCGGCGCATCGGGCAGCGCCGCGCGCACGCGCGCGAGCAGGTCGCCCTCGCCGTCCGCGCTCTGCTCGGCGACCATCGCGCCGTGCAGGTCGAGCATCACCGCGTCGCAACCGGGCGCGGCGGCGACGATCGCATCGCAGATCGCCGCATACGCGGCGGCCGCGACCGGCCCGCTCGGGTTCGCGGCCGCCGACACGGGCGTCACGATGTCGGCGCCTTCGCGCTCGGCCGCGTCGATGAACGCGGCCATCGCGGTGCGCATCCCGCGATTCGCGCGATACGCGTCGTCGCCCCAGTCGGGGCCGTTGCGGCCGAACGCGGCGAGCGGCGTCGGCACGGGCGAGAACGTGTTGGTCTCGTGGTTCATCCGGGCGATCAGGATCTTCATTGCGCACGGCCCTCCGCGATCCCGGCCGCGCCCAGCATCGCGTGCAGCAGCACGTTGCAGCCGGCTTCCAGATGGTCCGGATCGGCGTCCTCGATCTCGTTGTGGCTGATGCCGTCCTTGCACGGCACGAAGATCATCGCGGTCGGCGCGACGCGCGCGAGATACACCGCATCGTGGCCGGCGCCGCTGATCACGCTCATCGACGACAGCCCAAGCGCGCGCGCGCCGGCGCGGACTTGCTCGACCAGCGCCGGATCGAACGGCTGCGGCGGAAAGTACACGACCGGCTCGATGTCGATCCGCATCCCGGCCGCCGCGCCCAGGTCCGCGCATGCCGCGCGCAATTCCGCATCCATTGCCGCCAGCGTCGCGTCGTCGGCCGCGCGCAGGTCGACGGTCAGCGTCACGCGGCCGGGAATCACGTTGCGCGAATTCGGGTGCACGTCGACCCAGCCGACCGTGCCGCGCCCGTGCGGCGGATGCGCACGCGCGATGCCGTTCACCGCCCGCACGAGATCGGCCGCGACCAGCAGCGCGTCGCGCCGCAGCTCCATCGGCGTCGGGCCCGCATGCGCCTCCATCCCGTGGACGGTTACGTCGTACCAGCGCTGTCCGAGCGCGCCCTCGACCACGCCGATCGTCGTGTCATGCGCCTCCAGCACCGGCCCCTGCTCGATATGCGCTTCGAAATACGCGCCGACCGGATGCGCTCCGTGCCCACCATCCGCATCGCCCGCATAGCCGATCGCGGCCAGCGCGTCGCGCACCGACACGCCGTCGCGGTCGCATTGCGCGAGCGCATGGTCGAGCGTGAACGCACCCGCGAACACGCCTGAGCCCATCATCACGGGCACGAAGCGCGAGCCTTCCTCGTTGGTCCAGACGGCCACCTCGAGCGGCGCGCGCGTGCGCACCCCGGCGGCGTCGAGCGTACGCAGCACCTCGAGGCCGGCCAGCACGCCGTAGTTGCCGTCGAACTTGCCGCCGGTCGGCTGCGTGTCGATATGGCTGCCCGTCGCCACGGGCGGCAGGTCGTCCCGTTCGCCCGCGCGACGCGCAAAGATATTGCCGATCGCGTCGACGCGCACCGTGCAGCCAATTTCCTTCGCCCATGCGACGAACAGGTCGCGCGCGTCGCGATCGAGTTCGGTGAGCGCGAGACGGCACACACCGCCCTTGTCGGTCGCGCCGATCCGCGCGAGACGCATCAGGCTGTCCCACAGCCGCGCGCCGTCGACGCGCAAGCCGGACGCCGCGACGCCCGGAGTCGAATCCTGTACTTGCATCGTTGCCATTCCTCGCATTGAAAGGGCACGGCTCATGCGACACCGACGCCCAGGTACCGGTCCTTCACGTCGTGATCGGCCGCGAACGCCGCGTTGCTGCCTTCGTAGACGATCACGCCCTGTTCGATCACGAAGTGGCGGTCCGCGAGCTGCGTGCACACTTCGAGGTTCTGTTCGACGAGCAGGATCGCGACGCCGGCCGCCTTGATCCGCTTCAACTGCTCGACGATCTCCTCGACGATCACCGGGGCAAGCCCCTCGACCGGCTCGTCGAGCATCAGCAGCCGCGGATGATTCATCAGCGCGCGGCCGATCGCGAGCATCTGCTGCTCGCCGCCCGACAACTGCGCGCCGCCGTTGCGGCGACGCTCCTTCAGGCGCGGAAAGATCCGGTAGATATCGTCGAGCTGCCACGGCGAATCGCGGCGCGCGCCGAGCCGCAGGTTTTCCTCGACCGACAGCAGCCGGAAAACGCCGCGATGCTCGGGCACGAAGCAAAGGCCGCCCGCGGCGATCCGATGCGCGGGCTGCCCCGACACCGGCCGGCCCGCGAACGTCACCGTGCCGCCGGTCGGCGCGACGACGCCCGCGATCGCCTTGAGCGTCGTCGACTTGCCCGCGCCATTGCGGCCGAGCAGCGTCACCGTCTCGCCTTCGTTCACGTTCAGCGAAACGCCCTGCAGCACGTGGCTCTTGCCGTAGCAGGCGTGCACCTCCTTCACGTCGAGCATCATGCCCGGCCTCCCGTGATCATGTTGCCGAGATACGCGCTGCGCACGCGCGCGTCGCCGCGAATCGCGTCGGGCTTGCCTTCGACCAGCACGCGCCCCTGCTGCATCACCGTGATCGTGTCCGAGATGTCCATCACGATGCCCATGTTGTGTTCGATCAGCACGACCGTGTAGTCGTCGCGCAGGCCGCGGATCAGCGCCTTCATGTCGGCGAGATCGTCGATGCCCATGCCCGACGTCGGCTCGTCGAGGAAGATCGCGCGCGGCCGCGCCGCCAGCGCCATGCCGACCTCGAGCCGGCGCTGCTGGCCATGCGACAGCACGCCGGACGCCGTGTCGGCGAAGCGTTGCAGGCCGAGCCGCTCGAGTACGTCGTCGACGATGCCGTCATGCGCGAGCGCACCGCGCGGCGGCGTCCACGGATTCAGCGCCCGCCGCGATTCGACGCCCTGTGCGGCGACGCGCAGGTTCTCGCGCACGCTGAGGTTCGGAAACAGGCTCGTCACCTGGAACGAGCGTGCGATGCCGCGTCGCACGCGCTTGTGATCGGGTTCGTGCGACACGTCGTGACCGTCGAACAGGATCGAGCCCGACGTGATCGGCAGCGTGCCGGTCAGCGTGTGGAACAGCGTCGTCTTGCCCGCGCCGTTCGGGCCGATCACCGAATGCACGGTGCGCGGCATGATGCGCAGATCGACGCCGCCCAGCGCCGTGAACTTGCCGTAGCGCTTGACGATGCCGCGCGCTTCGAGAATCGCTTCGCTCATTGCCGCTCCTTGACCGTGGCCGCCGTGCGATCGCTACGCCGCAGCGACGCCACGATGCGTTCGCCCAGCCCCCACAACCCGCGCTGCATGAACAGGCTGACCGCGATCAGCACGAGGCCGAGCAGCAGCAGCCAGCGCGGCCACAGCGTCGCCAGCCAGTCCGCGAACAGCACGTAGAACGCCGCGCCGAGCACCGACGCGAACAGGTTGCCCGTGCCGCCGATCACCGTCATCACGAGAATCATCTCGCTCGTGTGATAGTCGATGTTCGACAACGGCGCGATGCCCGTCATCAACGCGTGCAACGCGCCCGCCAGGCCCGTGACCGCGCCCGAGATCACGAACGCCGCGAGCTTGAAGCGCTTCACGTCGTAACCGGCCGCCGCCGCGCGCGCCTCGTTGTCGCGAATCGCGAGCAGCGTCCGGCCGAACACCGAGCGCGATACGCGCAGCAGCAGCCAGAACACCACGACGAACAGCACCGCGACGAAGCCGTAGTAGCGCCACGGCGAATCGAGCGAGACGAGCGGATGCCCGAACGCGGATAGCGCGGGGCGCGGGATGTCGAGCAGCCCGTTGTCGCCGCCCGTCACATCCGGCGTCGTATACGCGAGGAAATAGAACAGTTGCCCGAACGCAAGCGTCAGCATCACGAAATAAGTGCCGCGCTGCCGGATCGAGAACCAGCCGACGAGTGCGGCCGCGACGGCGCCGAGCACCGCGGCCGCAAGCAGTGCGACGCTCACCGATGCGACGCCACGCGTCAGCACCAGCCCCGCCGTGTAGCTGCCGAGCCCGAAGAAGATGCCCTGCCCGAACGACAACAGCCCCGTGTAGCCGAGCAGCAGGTTGCAGCCGAGCGCGGCGAGCGCGAACACCAGCACCTCGGTCGCGAGCGAGCCCGAACTCAATACCAGCGGCAGCACGCACGCGGCCACCACCGCGAGCCAGCCTTCGGGCCGCTGCAGCACGCCGCGCCACGGCTGCCGGCGTTGTGACGCTGCCGTGCCAGGCGGCAGCGGTTTCGACGAATCGATCATGCGGCCCTCCCCAGCAAACCGTTCGGACGCAGCAGCAGCACGGCCGCCATCGCGACATAGATCATCAGCCGCGCGCCTTCCGGCCACAGCGTGCTCATCAGGCTCTGCACGATGCCGACCAGCAGCCCGCCGACGAGCGCGCCGAGAAAATTCCCCATCCCGCCGACGACGACCACGACGAACGCGACGCCGAGCGCCTCGATACCCATGAACGGATCGACGCCGCGGATCGGTGCGGCGAGCACGCCGGCCAGCGCGGCCGTCGCCGCGCCGAGCGCGAACACGAGGCTGAACACGCGGGTCACGTTGATGCCGAGCAGCGACACCATCTCCGTCGATTCGCTGCCCGCGCGCACCGTACTGCCGAGCCGCGTGCCTTCGAGCACCCACCACAGCAACGCGGCGAGGACGGCCGTGAACGCGATCACGAACAGCCGGTACTTCGGGTAGACGAAGCCGCCCCAGATCACGACGCCGTTCAGCGCGTCGGGCGGCGGCACGTTGTCGCCGAGCGGCCCCCACGCGAGGATCGCGCACTCCTGCAGCACGAGCGCGAGGCCGACCGTCGCGAGGATGTGGAATTCATGCTGCTGCGCGTACACGTGACGCAGCACCAGCTTCTCGACGATCCATGCGAACGCACCGACCACGAGCGGCACGATCGCGAGCGCGACCCAGAAATTCGCCGACCATTGCAGCGCCTGGTAGCAGAGATACGCACCGAGCAGGTAGAACGCGCCGTGAGCGAAGTTCACGAAGCGCAGCAGGCCGAACACGATCGACAGCCCGACGGCGAGCAGGAAATACAGCATGCCCACGCCGATGCCGTTGACGATCTGCAGCAGATAGACGTTCATGGCTTCCGTGTCGGAAAGGAAGGTAACGGACGCCCGCGGCGCGCGATGTGCCGCGAACGCATGCACGGGCTCACGCGAGCTTGCAGCCCGTCTTGTCGACCGGCAGGAACGACTGGCCGGAGCTGACGATGTCGGCGTAGTCGTCCGCGTTCTTCATCCGGCTCTTCGGCTTGCCTTTCAGCAGGTAGTAGTTCTTCAGCACCTGGTGGTCACCCTTGCGGATTTCCTCCGGGCCCGTGAGGCCGTCGTACTTCATCCCTTCCATCGCCGCGACGACCTTCTTCGGATCGGCGCTGCCGGCCTTCACCATCGCGTCGATCAGGATCTTCGAGCAGATGTACGAACCCGCGAGGCTGTAGTTCGGGTTCGCGTTGAACGCGGCGTTCGCGCGCTTCACGAGATCGCGGTTCAGCGGCGAATCGATGCCGTGCCAGTACTGCGCGCCGAAATACACGCCGTCGCAGATGTCCGGCCCGAGCGCCTCGAACTGCTCAAGGCCCGAGGCCCACGCGAGCAGGATCGTGCAGTTGCGCTTCATGCCGAAGCTGACAGCCTGGCGCAGCGTGTCCGACGATTGCGAGCCGAAGTTCAGGATCAGCAGCACGTCCGGCTGCGCGGCCGCCGCATTGGTCAGGTAGCCGCTGAACTCCTTTTCGGCGAGCGAGTGATAGCTGTTGCCGACGTGCTCGATGCCCTTCTCCTTGAAGACCGCCTTCGCGGCCGACAGCAGGCCGTCGCCGAACACGTATTGCGGCGTGATCGTGTACCAGCGCTTCGCCTTCGGCAGCATCTGGATCAACGGGCGCACCGTCTGCTCGATCGCGCCGAAGGTCGGCACCGACCAGCGGAAGGTCGCCGCATTGCAATCCTTGCCGGTGATCTCGTCCGCGCCGGCCGTCGTGATGAACACGCCGCCCGCCTTCTGGACTTCCTTGCCCATCGCCAGCGATTCGGACGACAGGATGCCGCCCGCGAAGAAACGCACGCCCTTCTGCTGCGCGATTTCCTGCACGCGCCGCACGGCGGTCGCAGGCTTGCCCTCGGTGTCGAGCGCCGTATAGGCGAGCGGCGCGCCGAGCACCTTGCCGTATTGCTTGACGACGAGCTGCATGCCGAGATCGGCGTACTTGCCGTTGGCCGCGAACGGGCCGGACATCGGCACCGGGCATGCAAGCTGGATGGGCGAGCCCTGCGCGAACGCGGCACGGGACGACATGCTGCCGAGCGCGCCCGGCACGGCCGACAGCGCGGCCAGTTTCAACAGTTCTCGGCGATTCAAGTTGACGCTCCTCTTGATGGGGGGACACACGCGATACGACCGACTGCCAAACCGTGCCCACGCCATGCCAGGATGCGCGCCGCCGGTTGATCCTATTTATCATGATAAATAGAATGAACCTGATGCTAGAGTTGATCAAAATTGGTGTCAATCAGGCAAAATTCCGTACCCGCGCCGGGACCGGTCGTCGACGATGACGCGGCGCGCAGCCAGACAAAGGAGTCGTGAAGATGGTCATGGACCGAGCCAGGGCGGGCCTCGCGGTCGAAATCAAGCAGCCGAAGCGGGCCGATCTCGTCGCCGAGGAGATCAAGCGGCTGATCACCGAGAAGGACCTGAAGCCGGGCGACCGCCTGCCGCGCGAGGCCGAGCTGCAGCAGCTCTACGCGGTGAGCAAGAGCACGATCCGCGAGGCGCTGAAGTCGCTCGAGGTGCAGGGGCTCATCAAGGTCACGACCGGGCCGTCGGGCGGCGGGATGGTCGTCGAGGTGCCGCTCGACCGCACGCTTCAGCTCCTGCAGAACTATCTGTTCTTCAAGGACGTGTCGATCGACGACATCTATACGGTGCGCAAGCTGCTCGAACCCGAGCTGGCCGCCGGCGCCGTGCCGCACCTGACGGAGCGCGACTTCGCGGCGCTGGAATCGAACATCGCGTGCTGCGACGGCGCGTCGGGTGTGCACGATCGCGGCCACATGCTGCGCCAGCGGCAGGAGGACACGACGTTCCACGACATCCTCGCGGCCGCGAATCCCAATCCGTTCCTGCGCTTCAGCTGCGAACTGATCAACGAGATGATCCGGCAGTTGATCGAGTTCCGGAACGATACGCCGCTCGTCGAGCACAAGCGCTTCGGCGAAGCGAACGTGTCGATCCACAAGGCGATCCTGCAGGCCGCGCGCGAGCGCGATGCCGAGCGCGTCCGTGCGCTGATGGTCGAGCACATGACCGAGGCGCCCAAGCACGTGAAGCGGATGAAAGGCAAGCTGCGCGGGCGGTTGATCCTCGATTCCGAGATCCGCAGGCGGGCCGCCGCCGCGCCCGTTGCGGGACCCGATGCGGCCGCGGCGGATCCGGAAGAACGCTGAGCGGCGGCACACGCGGCGTGGAGTCAAGGCCGACCGCTTCGCGGCGGCCCGGGACTCCTGCCGCGCCAGGGTGGCGGCAACGCTCCGCAGCCGAGCGCCGCGAGCAGCATCGGCACCCACGGAGGCACATTTGCCGCGCGGTTCTTCCGGGCGATCAGGTCGTCATCACGCGCCGCCTGCCGTGTACCCGGTCGTACCCTTCGTTTCCAGATACTCGACGAGACCAAACTCCGCATACTCGCGCCCGTTGCCCGAACGCTTGTAGCCGCCGAACGGCGCGGCCGGGTTCCACGCCGGGTAGTTGATGTGGACGTTGCCGACGCGCAACCGCGCCGCGATCCGGCGCGCGCGCTCGAGATCCTTCGACTGCACGTAGGCCGCGAGCCCGTAGACCGAATCGTTCGCGAGCGCGACGGCCTCGTCCTCGGTCCGGTAGGTCAGGATCGACAACACCGGCCCGAAGATTTCCTCCGTTGCGATCGTCATGCGCGGCGTCACGTTCGAAAACACCGTCGGCCGCACGTAGAACCCGTCCGCGAGCCCCTCCGGCCGGCCGGGGCCGCCGGCGACGAGCGTCGCGCCCTCTTCGATCCCGAGCCGGATAAAATGCTGGATGCGATCAAACTGCGTGCGGCTGACCACCGGCCCGATGCCGGTTTCCGTCGAACGCGGATCGCCGACGACGGTGCGTTCCGCTTCACGGCGCGCCGCCTGCTCGGCCCGCCCCAGATGATCGACGTGCACGAGCATGCGCGTCGGCGCGTTGCACGACTGGCCGCTGTTGCTGAAGCAACTGCGCGCGCCGCGCGTGACCGCATCCTCGATATCGGCATCGGGCAGGATCAGGTTCGGGCTCTTGCTGCCAAGCTCCTGGTGCACGCGCTTCACGGTGTCGGCCGCCGCCTTCGCGACCTCGACGCCCGCGCGCGTCGAGCCCGTGAACGACACCATGTCGACATCCGGATGCCGCGACAGCGCGTCGCCCACTTCATGTCCGTAGCCGTGCACGAGATTGAACACGCCGCGCGGCACGCCCGCTTCGTGCAGGATCTCCGCGAACAGGATCGCGCTGAACGGTGCGATCTCGCTCGGCTTGAGCACCATCGTGCAGCCGGCCGCCAGCGCCGGCGCGACCTTGCACACGATCTGGTTGATCGGCCAGTTCCACGGCGTGATCAGCGCGCACACGCCGATCGGCTCGTGTGACACCAGCAGCGAATCGGTCTGCGTGCTGAAGCGGAACGACCGCAGCGCGCGGATCGTCTGTTCGAGGTGCGCGGTGCCGACCGCGGCCTGCATCGTCCGCGCGAACGCGATCGGCGCACCCATCTCCTGGCTGATCGTCTGCGCGACCTCCTCGTAGCGGCGCTGGTAGATCTCGAGGACGCGCTTCAGCAGCGCGACGCGCTCGTCCACCGACCAGCGCGAATAGGTATCGAAGGCCTGCTTCGCCGCACCGATCGCACGGTCGACATCGGCCGCGCCGCCGATCGCGAGCTGGGCATACGGCCGCGCGGTGGCCGGATCGATCACGTCGATCGATCGCGCATCGGCCGGATCGAGCCACTGGCCGTCGACGTAGGACTGTTGTGACGTTCGCATCGAATGCTCCTGAAATGAAGGATGTCGCGCTCAGCGCATCGCCCGTGCGTAGGTATCGACGAGGATGTCGCGGATCTGCGCGACGAACCACACGATCTCGTCGCGCGACATCACGAGCGGCGGCGAGAACTGCACGATCGGCGTACCTTCGTGATCGACGCCCGCGCGACACAGCAGCCCCGCGTCGAAGATCGCCGGCGCGAGCATCGTCGACACGAACGCCTGCGCGCTGATGCCGGCCGCCCAGCGGCGCGCGGCCTTGTCGGTCACGAGCTCGAGCGAGTAGTGATAGCCGTCGCCGCGCACATCGCCGACGCACGGCAGTTCGAGCAGCCCGTCGAGCGTCCGGCGAAACACCGCTTCGTTGTCGCGAACGTTCGCGAGCACACCCTCGCGCGCCATGATCGCGAGGTTCGCGAGCGCGGCCGTGCACGCGACCGGATGGCCGCCGTACGTCGCGCCGTGCAGGAACATCTGCTGCGGCCCGTCGAGCACCGTGTCGACGACCGCATCGCTCGCGATCACGCCGCCGAGCGGCACGTAGCCCGACGCGATGCCTTTCGCGAACGTGATGATGTCCGGCTTCAGCCCGTAGCGCGCCGACCCGAAATACTCGCCGAGCCGGCCAAACCCGCAGATCACTTCGTCGGCCACGAGCAGCACGCCGTGCCGGTCGCAGATGTCGCGCAGCCCGGCCGCGTAGCCGGCCGGCGGCGTCAGGCTGCCGCCCGCGTTCTGCAACGGCTCGACGACGATCGCCGCGACCGTGTCCGGCCCTTCCTGCACGATCAGCGATTCGATCTCGTCGAGCAGATGGCGCGTGAACTGCGCTTCCGTTTCGCCCACCGGGCGCCCGTAGCGCTTCGTGTTGCCGACGTGCCGCACGCCCGACATCAGCGGCTCGAAATGCTTGCGGAAGTTCGTCATCCCGTTCAGCGCGAGCGCGCCGAACGACGTGCCGTGATACGCGACGCGCCGCGCGATGAACTTGCGCCGCTGCGGCTCGCCGCGCGACTGGTGATACTGGCGCACCAGCTTGATCGCCGCCTCGTTCGACTCCGAGCCGCTCGACGTGAAGAACACGCGGTTCAGTCCTTCCGGCGCGAGCGTCGCGAGCTGGTGCGCGAGCCGGATCGCCGGTTCGTGGCCAACGCCCCAGTTGGTCGCGAACGGCAGCCGCACCATCTGCTCGCGGATCGCATCGCCGATCTCCGCGCCGTGGCTGTAGCCGACCTGCACGCAGTACAACCCGGCCAGCCCGTCGAAATAGCGCTTGCCGTTGCGGTCGACGAGCCAGCAGCCTTCGCCGCGGTCGAACACGGTCAGCGCGTTCTCGCGGTATGCATCGGCATGCGTGAAGTGCATCAGCAGGTGGCGCTTGCCGAGCGCCTGCAGATCCGCATCGAGATTGACGTCAACAGCGTTCATGGATCACTCCTCCTTCAGGGTTTCAGAACCGGCATCGCACAGCCGGTCATTCAGTTCATCGACAGCGTCGGCGCCGGGCGCGTGAAGCCGCGCGTCAGCCACACGAGCTGGCAGAGGCCGAGCACGAGCCAGCCGATGCCGACGTAGAACGTCTGGCGCGACAGCCCCGACCACAGCCACACGTTCATCGCGAAGCCGATCGCCGGCATCAGGCCGTATGCGATCCAGCCCGCGGCATGGCGATGCTCGGGCCGGCCCAGATAGCTGCGCATCACGCACAGGTTCACGATCGCGAACGCGACAAGCGCGCCGAAACTGATCATCGTCGACGCGAGATCGAGCGTGATGAACAGCGCGGACAGCGACACGACGCCGACCGCGAGCGTCGCGCGCACCGGCGTGCGCAGCCGCGCATGCAGATGGCCGAACACGCATTCGGGCAGCACGCGGTCGCGGCCCATCGCGAACAGCACGCGCGTCACGCTCGCTTGGCCCGCCATCGCACTCGCGAAGCAGCCGGCGACGTACACCGCGACGAAGAACGCCGCCAGCGTGCGGCCGCCGACCCGCCGCATCAGTTCGAGGCTGGCCGAATCGAGATCCTTGAACGCGTGCCAGTCCGGAAACACCACCTGCCCCGCATACGCGATCAGCATGAACAGCAGGCCGCTCGCGAGCGTGCAGAGCAGGATCGCGCGCGGCACCGTGCGCCGCGGCTCGCGCGTTTCCTCCGACAGCGTGGTGACCGCATCGAAGCCGAGGAACGACAAGCACAGAATCGCGGAGCCGGCGAAGATCGCGTGCGCGTCGCCCGACGACGGCCACGCGACGGCCGTCGACAGTCCTTCGCCGGCCGCGACGTGCGCCGACGCGATGACGAAGACCGCGATGAACACGAGCTGGCTCGCGATCAGGATCAGGTTCACGCGATTGACGAGCCGGATGCCGACGATGTTCAGCCCGGTGACCAGCGCGATGCTGCCGACGATCCACACGCTGGCCGGCACCGCCGGAAAAATCTGCTTCATGTAGATGCCGATCGCGAGGTAGCTGATCATCGGGATGAACAGGTAGTCCATCAGCAACGCCCAGCCGACCATGAAGCCGGCCGACGTGCCGAAGTTGCGGCTCGCGAACGTATAGGCCGACCCGGCGCTCGGCATCAGCCGCGCCATGTGGCCGTAGCTGCGCGCGGTGAACAGCATCGCGACCAGCGTGACCGCATACGCGGCCGTCAGATGCCCGTTCGTCTCGCTCGTGACGAGGCCGTAGGTCGTGAATACCGTCATCGGCAGCATGTATGCGAGGCCGAAGATCACCAGCGTCGAGAGTCCGAGCAGGTGCGGCTTGCGGGCGTCCGTGTCGCTGCGCTGCGCGTACGCGCCGAAGTCATGCGTCGCGGCGGCTGATGCGGTTCGACCTGGCCTGTCGTTGTCCATGCTGTCCTCACTTGGGTGGCGTCCATGACTCAACACGCGTGCGTCCGGCGCGGCCGGCGGGGCACGACTGGAAGAAAGTGTGGTGCGTCAAAAAATCGGCGACGAATGAGAAAAGCGGACGTAATCGAGAGATATTTCCGGACACATGGTCGTGTGCCGTGCCGTTCCGCCTTGCATGCTGCTGTGCCGCACTGGCGTTTTGCGGACAATCCGGCTATGTTCAGTGCGACCCCGTCACCGCATCGGCACCATGGACAGCCGTTCCCAACGAAACCAGAGCCGGGCCGAGCGCAGCCTGCGTTCGGCGCTCGGCCTCGCGCGCCCGGCCGGGCGCCAGGAGGACATTCCCGCCACGGTCCACGCGATCGCGGTCGCGCTGGACGAGTGCCGCGTGCGGCACATCGACGGCGCCGCGCTGCTCGAAGGCACGGGGCTCGGCGCGGACGAAGTCGCGTCGCCGAACCTGCACGTGAATCGCGGCCAGGAGCAACGTTGCTTCCGCAACCTGCTGCGCTGCAGCGGCGTGCCGTCGATCGGGCTGTCGATCGGCGCACGGCTGCATGTATCGACGCTCGGCCTGGCCGGCTACGCGATGCTGATCAGCGGCTCGGTGATGCAGGCGTTCCGCTGCATGGGCCAGTTTCCGCTGTTCATGGGGCTGTATTTCGACGTCCGTATCGACGCGCACGCAGGCGGCATGAGCGTGACCATCGGCCGCTACAACGGCGAGCCCGATCTCGAGGTGTTCCAGGCCGACATGTGCCTGTCGAGCCTGCGCCTGATCGTGTCCGATCTCGTCGGCAAGCCGGTATGGCCCGAGCAGGTGCAGCTCGCGCGCCGCACGCCGCGCAACGCGGCCGACTATGCGCGCCACTTCGGCTGCCCGGTCGTGTTCAATGCGGACGACAACCGGCTCGTGTTCACGTCGGTGAACGGCACGGAAGCGCCGCGTCTCGCGAACGAAGTCAGCTTCAATGCATTGCACGGCCAGTGCGAGGTGCTCGAACGGCAGTGGGCCGCGTCGGTCGGCACGCGCTTCGCCGATCGCGCGAAGGAGCTGATGGCGCGCGACCTCGTGCGCTTCAAGTCGATGACGGCGCTCGCCGACGCGCTGCACCTGACCGAACGCACGCTGCGCCGGCGGCTCGACAAGGACGGCATCACGTTCCAGTCGCTGCTCGACGACGTGCGTCGCGACGAAGCCGTGCGATTGCTCGACGATCACGCGCTGACGGTCGCCGCGATCGCCGAACGGCTCGGCTACAGCGAGCCGCGCAGCTTCCGTCATGCATACCGGCGCTGGACCGGCAAGACGCCGCGCGCGGAGTCGGACCCCGAAGAGTGAATCCAATGCGCGGTATTCAGCGATCACGCGCGTCGCGGGAATCGATGTCGTCTAATATCGCGCGGCACTCGACGTGCGCGAGAGGACCGCGCTGACGATCGTGCGGCTGCCGGCCAACGTGATCGGCACGCGCGCGCCGCGACGACGGTTTTACCGACTGATTCGGTCTTCGAACCAATTTTTACTCACCCCGCGCGTCGCCACCGCACGCCCGCCGACGCATCGCCGCGCGCGTCCCCCACGGTAGACGCGATCCATCGATTGCTCTATACTCGCCTCAACTTCATCACAAAACGCATGATCTCGTGCGCAACGTGATGTCATTTCGCACTTCGCTGCGCAGGCATCCGTTTCGCCACGTCAAAGGGGCCACCGGCCCCAGCGGTCGGCGTCAAGCCGCCCGCATCCATGCCGTCTTCACAGGACGGTGCCCTGCTCGAACGCGCCTCGCCGTTACGGCGCCGCCGGGCTGAACCTGACAATCAGACGAACGCGTCGTCGCGTTCACCCGACCGCCAGCCGCACCTCGGTGCAGCCGGCAGCACTGTTTCCGTCAGTTCAATCGCGGCCATGCCGGGATCACGAACTTCCATCGCGACGCCATTCGGCGTCATCGCGGCGTGCGCCTGCGCGCGCCGCACCGGATTGAGGAGGCGTATCTTCATGACTCGACGCACTGTCCAGCTGGTGGGCAGCCTGGTGGCAATCATCGCAGCGGGATGGGCATTGGCGCGCGGCATCGGCGCCGAAACGTTCCATCAGCGCTCGGACGATCTCGCTTATTACGCGGGCCAGCACATGCTGCTGGTCGCCTATTCGATGACACTGGCCATCGCCGTGGGCGTGCCGGCCGGCGTGCTGCTGAGCCGGCCGCGATTCCAGCATCAGGCCGAGCGCTTCATGCAGGTCTTCAACATCGGCAACACGATCCCGTCGCTCGCCGTGCTGGCCATCGCGCTCGGCATCTTCGGCATCGGCAACGTGCCGGCGATCGTCGCGCTGTTCCTCGCGTCGCTCCTGCCCGTCACGCGCAATGCGTACGAAGGCATGAAGAACGTGCCGGCCGCGCAGCGCGAAGCCGCCAAGGGCATCGGCATGACGGGCTGGCAGTCGCTGATTCGCGTGGAACTGCCCAACGCGCTGCCGATCATCGTCGGCGGCGTGCGCACCGCGCTCGCGATCAACGTCGGGACGGCGCCGCTCGCGTACCTGATCGGCGCGGACAGCCTCGGCTCGCTGATTTTCCCCGGCATCTATCTCGACAACCAGCCGCTGCTGCTGCTCGGCGCGTCGCTCACCGCGATCCTCGCACTGGTGCTGGACGGCGTCGTCGCGGCCGGCAGCCGTCACTGGCTCGCACGCCATGGAGGTGCCGCATGACGCTTCAACGCATCCTTCGATCGCTCGCACGCGTGGGCGTCGCCGGCGCGCTGTGCATCGCCGCCAGCACCCCGGCATTCGCCGCGAAGCTCGTGCTCGGCGCGAAGAACTTCACCGAGCAATACGTGCTCGCGGAACTCACGTCGCAATACCTGCGCTCGCGCGGCTATGACGTCGAAGTCCGCGCCGGGCTCGGCAGTACGCTCGCACGCAGCGCACTGGAGAACGGCCAGTTCGACCTGATGTGGGATTACACGGGCACCGCGGCGCTCGTCTACAACAAGATCCAGGACAAGCTGTCGCCCGAGGACATGTACCGGCGCGTCAAGGCGCTCGACGTGCCGCGCGGGCTCGTGTGGCTCGATGCGTCACCGCTCAACGACACCTACGCAATCGGCCTGCCGAGCCCGCTCGCGCAGGCCACCGGCATCCGGACGGTGTCGCAGCTCGCCGAGCACCTGAAGAACGATCCGGCCGCGAAGCATTACGTATTCGGCATGGACGCCGAATTCGCGAATCGCCCCGACGGCCTGAAGCCGCTGCTCGCCGCCTACGGCATGCAGTTCAGCCGCGCGCAACTAAAGCAGATGGATCCGGGGCTCGTCTACACGGCCCTGCACAACAACCAGTTGAATATCGGCCTCGTCTACACGACCGACGGCCGCGTGAAGGGCTTCGGCATCGTGCCGCTCGAGGACGACAGGCACTTCTTCCCGCCGTACAACGCGACGCCCGTGGTCCGCCAGGGCACGCTCGAACGCAACCCGAAGCTCGCGACGCAGCTCAACGCGCTGTCGGCTGCGCTCGACAACGACGCGATGCAGGCGATGGCCAAGGCGGTCGACCTCGACGGCCAATCGCCGCGCGACGTCGCCGACGCGTTTCTGCGCACCCACTCGCTACCTTGAAGGAGTACAGATGAGCGTATTCGACTATCTCGCTTCGAGCTGGCCCGAACTGCTGCAGCTCACGCTGCAGCACGTGTGGCTCGTCGCGATCGCCGTGGGCTGCGCGATCGTCGCCGGCGTACCGCTCGGCATCCTGATCAATCGCCACGACTGGCTCGCCGGGCCGCTGCTCGGCGTCGCCACGCTCGTGCTCACGCTGCCGTCCATCGCGCTGTTCGGCCTGATGATCCCGTTCTTCTCGCGCTTCGGCCAGGGCATCGGCGCCGCGCCCGCGATCACGGCCGTGTTCCTCTATTCGCTGCTGCCGATCATGCGCAACACCTACCTCGCATTGCACAACGTGGATGCGGGGATCAAGGAAGCCGGCACCGGCATCGGTATGACGTCGTGGCAGCGCCTGCGTCTCGTCGAGCTGCCGCTGGCGGTGCCGGTGATTCTCGCGGGCGTGCGCACCGCGGTCGTGATGAACATCGGCGTGATGACGATCGCCGCCGTGATCGGCGCGGGCGGCCTCGGCACGCTGATCCTGCGTGCGATCGGACAGAGCAGCATGATGAAACTGCTGGTGGGCGCGGTGCTCGTGAGCCTGCTCGCGATCGTCGCCGACCGGCTGCTGCAGATGCTGCAACGTGCATTGACACCGAAGGGAGTGCAGAAGACATGATCGAACTCGACAAACTGACCAAGACCTTCACGCGGAAAGACGGCCAGGCCGTGCGCGCGGTCGACTCCGTGAGCCTGTCGGTGCCCGAAGGGGAAATCTGCGTGTTCCTCGGCCCGTCGGGCTGCGGCAAGACCACCACGCTCAAGATGATCAACCGGCTGATCGCCGCGACGTCGGGCCGCGTGCTGATCAACGGCGAGGATACGGCGCAGCTCAACGAAGTCGACCTGCGGCGCCACATCGGCTACGTGATCCAGCAGATCGGGCTGTTCCCGAACATGACGATCGAGGAGAACATCACCGTCGTGCCGCGCCTGCTCGGCTGGGACAAGAAGCGCTGCGCCGAACGCGCGCGCGACCTGATGTCGATGGTCGCGCTCGATCCGAAGCTGTACCTGAAACGCTATCCGCGCGAGCTGTCGGGCGGGCAGCAGCAGCGCATCGGCGTGATTCGCGCGCTGGCCGCCGATCCGCCCGTGCTGCTGATGGACGAGCCGTTCGGCGCGGTCGATCCGATCAATCGCGAGTCGATCCAGAACGAGTTCTTCCAGATGCAGCGGCAACTGAACAAGACCGTGATCATGGTCAGCCACGACATCGACGAAGCGATCAAGCTGGGCGATCGCATCGCCGTGTTCCGGCGCGGCCAGCTCGTTCAGTACGATCACCCCGACACGCTGCTCGCCCGCCCGCGCGACGAATTCGTCGCGCAGTTCGTCGGCCAGGACAGCACGCTCAAGCGCCTGCTGCTCGTGAAGGCCGGCGACGCCGCCACGCAGCCCAAAACGGCGCGCGTCGATACGCCGCTCGCGCACGCGCTGGCGGTGATGGACGAAACCGACTGCCGCTACCTGACCGTGCTCGACGACGCGGGCCGGGCGCTCGGCTACGTGACGCGCCGCGCGGCACGCACCGACGGCGGCGTGTGCGGCGAACGCGTGACGCCGTTCCCGGCCGGCGTCGCGGCGGACGACAACCTGCGCATCGTGCTGTCGAAGATGTACCAGTACAGCGTGTCGTGGATGCCGGTGCTCGATCCCGACGGTGCGTGGCTCGGCGAGATCACGCAGGATTCGATCGCCGCGTACCTCAGCTCGGGCCGGTCGCGCCGGCAAACCGGCCAGCCGCCGGGCAGTCCGGCCGAGGCAGTGGCCACGGCCGCCGCGTCCTGAGTCGCGCCCGGGCCGGTGCTTCGTCGCACCGGCTTCGGGAAGCGAAGCGAATGGATGCCGCGCGTTGCAAAAAAAGATAGTCGTGCTTGTTCAAGCATCGCGCGGCGCAAACCGCTTGAACGAAAACCGTCATCCGGATTTTTTGCACACGTAATCCATGACCAGCGTCTGAATGGAATCGCGTTCGACGAAACGATAATCGTCCGAATCCTCGCGTGAAACGTAAACCTGGCCCGGCTGGGTTCCGGTCATCCTCGTTTTACCCATCGCCCAGATCTTTTGCGCGCAGATGAACGACCAGTCGGACACGATGCTTTTCACCGGAAACGGCGCCGAATACCGGCGCGGCTCGGCATAGACGATCCTGACCGTCACCCACGAATTGACCGGGTGACGGTCGACGGAAGCCGCGTCGACATCAAGCGCGACAGCCGGCCCGGGCCCCAGCGTGACCCAGTTCTCCGCCCATGCAACGTGGGTGACGAGCGCAAGCAATACGCCCGCGATCCGGTTTCCTTTCATGTCGTTCCCTTGAATCCCTGAATCCCGTCCAGTGAATGCCGGCGACCTGATTCTACGTTCTACGCTTGCGGGCGCCATGCGCTGCGATCCGGATGATTGATCGACCCGCGGGTATTTCATTCGTTCGACAAACCGGTGATGCCGATGAATAGGAATAGGATCGCGCATCGACACATCCGGAAACCGGAACGAATCGCGAATTGAATTGGATCGACTCGCGTAAAATGCCCGCAATCAACCATCCGGGCGGGGCCACGCTTCCATTCCGCTCGCACGGGCAACATAAACAAAAAGCCGTGGTATCTGCCGAAATCGCCGCCCGAACGGGTGCGCGCAATCGCGACGGTCGTCGACCGACGAAGCCTTCATGAGCCAACCGATCCTGTACCTCCTCGCCGGCAACGGCAGCGCAGCCGACTGGTGGGACGACGCGCTGCCCCACTTCCGGCGCTATCGCCCCGTGCCGCTCGAATTGCCGGGCTTCGGCGACCATCCCGCGCCGCCGTGCGAGGATCTCGCCGCGTATGCGCAGGCGCTGCTGGACGCGACCGAACCCGGGCACGCGATCATGGCGGTCGGCGTGAATGCGCTGCTGGTCCTGCACGCGTTGCAGCGGCGCCCCGGCCACTTCGGCCGCAGCGTGCTGCTCGCCCCGGTCGGCGCGTTCCTGTGGGAGCGCCGCCTGCCGAAGCTGATGGCGCCGAAGCCGCTGCGCAAGACCATTCACTGGCTGCTCGCGCACTACCCCGCGCTGTTCGCTCGCAAGTTCTCGAACCGGACCTGGACGCCCGCGCAGTATCGCCGCATGGGCGCCGGCTATGCACGTTGCCGCGCGTTCCTGCCGCACTGGGATCTCGTGCGCGCCGATACCGCGCTGCCGCTGCTCGAGTGGGTCACCGATCGCATCGAACTCGTGTGGGGCGACCAGGATGCCGTGCTCGGCGTCCGTCAGGCCGCCGCGTGGTCGGCGATCCTCGCGCGCGCCGACCTCACCGTCACGCTGCAGCCCGGCTGGGGACACTATCCGTGGATCGATGCGCCGGCGGCGTTCGCGCAGTGGCTCGAAGGAGACGACACGGGCTTCGTCGCGCATACCAAGGGCGGACGCCTCGCGCTGGCCACGATGGCCGGGCTGCGGGTGCCGCCCGCGCTGTCGCTGACCCGTGCCGACGATCCGCGCCTGCCCGGCTGGCTCGCGAGCCAGCCCGACGCCGAGTGGGCAATCCGCTCGTCGAGCCATGGCGAGGACCAGGCCGATGCGGCGAACGCCGGCCTGCACACGACGTTCCTGCGCGTACCGGCATCGCAGGCGGCCGCGCGCGTGGCCGAACTGCTCGACGGCGGCCTCGAGGAAGCCGTCGTGCAGCGCTTCGTCACGCCCGTGCTGTCCGGCATCGCGTTCGTGCGCCATCTCGCGGTCGAGGTCGAATGGGTCGAAGGCCACCTCGAAACGCTCGCCGACGGGCAGGCCAGCCCGCAGCGCGCGATCCTGTCGCGGCTCGGCGAGCCGTGGCAGCGCGGCACGTTCCCGTCCGCGCACGGCCTGACCGCGCGGCAGCTGTGGGCTTTCCTGCAACGCGTGCTGCGCGCATTCCATTACGTGCCGGGCGACGTCGAATGGGCGTGGGACGGCACGCAGCTGTGGCTGCGGCAGTACCGCCCGATCAGCGCCTACGGCTGGCATCGTCACCTGACCGCCGCGAACATCGCCGAGATCCTGCCGCCGCAGCCGAGCCGGCTGGTCGAATATGCGCAACGGCGTGCGGCCGGCAGCATCCCGGCCATCATGGCGCGCTGGGACGCACGCGTGCTGCGCGACAACGAACCGTTCACCGCGCTCTATGGCGGCGCGTCGTACATCAACAACGACCTGTTCCTCGCGCGTCTCGCGGACTGGGGCGTCTCGGCCGCCCACTACAGCGGCGAGATCGGCGGTGCGACGCCGCCGCTGCGCTGGCGACCGCTGCGCCTGCTGCGTGCGTTGCCGGTGTTCTGGCGCATGCTGCGCGTCGCGCGCGGGCACCTGCCGACGCTCGCCCGCGGCCTGGCGCGCTTCGACCGGGAACTTGCGACGCTCGTCGAACAACGTGCCGACGGCCAGCAACTGGCCGACTGGTTCACGCGCTTCTACGTGTTCGTCGTGCAGGGCAACCTGTGCATCGCATCATCGCTGGCCAGCAGCGGCGGCGCGCTGTGGGGGCGTCCGCCGACCGCGTACGGCCAGCTCGACGACAGCCCGCACCGCCTGCCGTGGGAAACCGATCCGGGCACCGCGCGGCCACCGGCCGCCGACCTGCCGCTGCAGGCGTTTCCCGACTGGCCGCTGCCGGTCCGCGTACTGCACGCACTCGGCGCGCCCGGCATGCGCGGCTGGTATCTGCAGGTGCGCGAGTGGTATCGCGACAACCTGATGCGCGTGTTCTTCCGCCTGCATCACGCGATGCCGGCCGCCGACCGCGACACGTGGTTCGCGCCGCATCCCGAGCGCCGCGATCGCAACGGCAGCTTCTGGCAGGACGGCAGCGAAGGCACCGACGAGGCCGCCGGCTTCATGATCTATCCGGGCCACACGCAGGGCGTGCTCGGCCGCGACATCCTGCTGGAAGATTCGCTCGACCCGGGCCGGCACGCGCAGTACCAGGCCGCACGCGCGGTGATCGCCCGCATGGGCGGCCGGTTGTCGCACGGCGCGACGCTGCTGCGCGAACTGCGCAAGCCGTCGGCCGTGCTGCCGCGCGTCGATGCGGCGTGGGTCGGGCGCGAAGTGCGGCTCAGCGACGGCCGGCTGACGCTGGTCGAATAGGCGCGCGTCGGCAAGTTGGAGGCGCTGGCGCAACGATCGGGAAACCCGATGGCGCGTGGCGGCGTACCGAACCGATACGCATCAGCGCAGCGGCGTGCGGATTTTTCCGTCGACCTTCAACGTGCGCCGGTCGCGCGCGGCTTCGTATTCGACCGTCTGCGCGGGCGTGACCGCGCCGTAGGATCGGCCATTCACATAGACGACGCCGTCGCGCAACTCGACCCTGTCGCCGTCGACCGTCGCGGTCGCCCGGTCGCCCTGCAATACCGCGCCCGAACAGCCGGCGGTCGAGAAGCTGCGGACCGACGCGCCCGGCATCGCGGCGTTCCCGCCGCCCTGATCCGCCGCGTGCGCGGCGCTGCACGGCGGCGCATCCATGGTGCCGGCAGCATGGAGCGGCGTCGCGCCGATGCCGCCCCCGGCAAGCAACGCGATCGTCATCGGCAGCAGCTTGTTCATGGTGATCTCCGTGGTCCGCGGTCGTCGATCGATGGTTGGTCGACGACCCTGCTCGCAGGTCGGCCAACTCCGCCCAGTATGCGGCCACTTCGCCGCGCGCGACCATCCGCTTCAATACCCGTCCCGGCTCGTCCCCCCGCCTCGCCCGCTTGGGCGCCAGCCGCACGGAAGCACCGCCCCGAAGGAACCGATCCACCTGCAAATCCGCCTTGCTCAAGTTGCGACCCGCAACTATTATTGATTGCGATACGCAACCTTTCGGGAGCAGGCCATGGACCTCATCGACGTGCCGGCCAAGCCGCGCGACGCGACCATCCTCGAACTGCGCGACTTCTCGCGCAAACTGGTGCGCGAGCTCGGCTTCATGCGTGCGACGCTGGCCGACAGCGACTGGGCGCCGTCGGCCGTGCACGCGATCCTCGAGATCGGAATGGCGCCCGGCATCAACGCGAAGGATCTCGGCGCCATCCTGCGGCTCGACAAATCGAACACGAGCCGGCAACTCGCGCGGCTCGAAGCGGCCGGGGTCGTGGAGCGGCGCGTGTCGAGCGAGGATGCGCGCGCGACCGAGCTGTACCTGACCGCCGAAGGCAAAAAACTCCAGAAACGAATCGACACGTTCGCGACCGACCAGGTGTCGAATGCGCTGCGCCGCATGATTCCGGCCGACCAGCAGGCATTGCTGCGTTCGCTCGCGCTGTATGCCGATGCGCTCGCCCAGGACAACGCGGCCAGGGCGCCCGTCGCGCCCGCCGACGCGCCGTCGATTCGCGAGGGCTACCAGCCGGGCTGCATCGGCGACATCGCCAGCCTGCATGCACGCTTCTATGCGGAACACTGGGGTTTCGGCGCCTTCTTCGAACAGCGCGTGGCGACCGAGCTGGCCGCCTTCGCGGGCGCGCTGCCGGCCGACGGCAAGGCGCTCTGGCTGTGCCAGGAAGACGGCCGGACGCTCGCGTCGCTCGCGATCGACGGCGATCCGGCCACAGGCGTCGCGCACCTGCGCTGGTTCATCGTGAACGACGCGTTGCGCGGCTCGGGCGTCGGGCGTCAGTTGATGACGCTGGCGATGCGTTTCGTCGACGAGCACCGGTTTCGCGAGACCTACCTGTGGACCTTCAAGGGGCTCGATGCCGCACGCCATCTGTACGAGTCGTTCGGCTTTGCGCTGACGAGCGAGTGCGCGGGCACGCAGTGGGGGACCGAGGTGGTCGAGCAGCGCTTCAGCCGGACCGGGCCGGCGGGCGGCTGAGGTTCAATGGACCGTCGTCGGTCCGGCGGGCATCATGACGCTTGCCGCAAAAACAGGACGCTACACATGCTCGAACGTCTCACGGCCATCGCGCTCTGCGCGGCCGTCATCGCGCCTGCCGCCATGGCCGCCATTGATCGGCGCGCTTTACCCGGCGACCGACGCGTCCGGCGTGCGGCCGCAGGTCGCGATCGGCATGCGCGACGAAGCCGCCGCGCGCCTGCGGCAGCTCGTGAATGCCGAAGACATGATCGGCGCCGACTGAACCGGCAGTGTGCAACCGCCGCTCATTTGATCCGCTGCATCCGCACGATCCCCCAGATGAACAGGCCGGTCACGACGAGGGTCACCACGATCGACAGCCAGATCGAACGTGTCTTGATCCACGTCCCGAGAAACGCCGCGGCGAACACGCCAACCGCCACCCATTCGAGCGCCTTGTGGAGCCGGCTTTCCCGGTAGCGCGGTTTGTTCGCCGTCTCGCGGGCAGCGCCTGGCGCCTCCGGCGTACGCGGCGCGCATGCCGGAAACGCATCGACCAGCGCGCGGCTCGGCCACGGATCGACGTCCGCATGCGCGTTGCCCACGCCCGTCGCGTGCCATACGGCGTCGGCATCGGATGCGCGGCGCAGTTCCTGAATCTCGCGGGCGAGGCCCGCATCGGGCTCCGTCCGCTGCTCCAGCCGCGCGACCTGCGCGAGTTCGGTCGCGAACGCATCCGTGTTGTCGCTCACATCCGGCAACCCGCTCGTGCGCACCAGTACGAATTCCCCGAACGCGGTCGCTACGTAATCGACGAACGCGTCGTAGATCGTGCGATAGCGATCGCCGAGCAGCGCAACGAGCGGGCCGCGGCGGGCCGCCGCACGCGCGAGCGCACTCGCCTTCGTGGTGACCAGATACGGATAGCGCGCATCGCGCTCTTCCGGCGTCGCGGCCTCCCGATATTCTTCGAGCTCGACCGCTTCGTCGTCCGGATCGAAATCGTCGATGCAATACGCGAAGCGGACATCGTCGGGCCCAAACAGCACGCGCCAGAACAGCGGGATAAACCCGTTCGATTCGAGCGACGGTCCGCCCGCCGCGAAGTAAGCCTTCAATTCTCCTTTGCGGCCTTCGGGCATGCGCGGCCAGGGCGGACTCTCCAGAAACACGGGATGGGACATAGCGCGGCCCCCAGGTCGGGATGATCGGATGGTTGTTGTGCGAAGCGGGCTTCACCCATGCCCGACATGGCCGAGGCATTCTGTCCGACTTTACCCACGCTGTCATCCGGATCTTTCGGGCGTCTTTCCGAAGACCGCCCGGGATAGTCGTCGAATGGATCGATCGACCTATCGCAGCGCCGGCCCCTGCTCCGCCGCAAACGCATCGTCGACGAACCGGATCACGTCGTCGAGCGACGACGTGCACACCGCGTCCGCGGCAAGCGACCGAAACGCGCCGTCCGGCCCGAAGCAGACGAGCGGCTTGCGCCAGCGCTGCGCGAGCGCAATCTCCTCGGCCGTCCCGTGCCCGCCCGGCAGCGCGACGATCAGGTCGCTGCTCAGCACGTTCACATAGTTGCGGTTGATCGTGTGCGGCGCCGCGCCCGGTTCGCGACGCGGCAGCGGCGTGAGGACCGGAATGTCGACGAACGGATGCGGATAGCCGTCGAGCGGCACGAAGCCCGCGACCGGATCGGCCCGCGTCGGCAGGATACCGATCGATCGGCCGGCCCGGCCGGGCACGCCGGCGAACGCGCGCGCGACCGCCAGCATCACGCCCTGCCCGCCGCCCGTCAGCAGGTTGAACCCGGCCTGCGCGAGCCACGCGCCGAGCGGCTCCGAAAACGCGAGCCACGGCTCCTTGCCCGAGCCCATCACGCCGATCGTCCTGGTGTTCCGTTGCATCGTGATTTCCGGTGAAATCGTGGCGGCGCGTGCGCGCACCGCGCTCATTCGAGTTCGACGCCCTTGAGCTCGGGGATCAGGAACAACGTCGCGACCATGTCGAGCACGTAGAGGCCGGCGAGCAGCGCGATCGCCGTCTGGAACGAGTAGTGCGCGGCGAGCGCGCCGACCGCGACCGGACCGAAGCCGCCGACCGCGCGGCCGATGTTCCACAGCACGTTCTGCGCGGTCGCGCGTGCGGCCGTCGGATAGCCTTCCGACATCAGCGTCCCGTAGCCGCCGACCATCCCGTTGACGAACATGCCCATCAGCGCGCCGGCCCACAGCATCGCCGTCGGGTCCGACAGCCGCGCATACGCGATGACCGTCACGACCGAGCCGAGCTGGTACAGCAGGAACGTCGGCTTGCGGCCGATGCGGTCGGCCAGTTGGCCGAACACCCAGACGCCGATCATCATCCCGACGACGGTCGCCGCCGTCCACAGCCCCGATTTCGTCAGCGAGAAGCCCATCTGCTTCGACAGGAAGGTCGGCAGCCAGATCATGATCCCGTAATAGCCGAAATTCTGGACCGAACACAGGATCACGATGCCGAGGCTCGTGCGCGCGGTGCGGCCGTCGGCGACGAGCATGCGGAACGCGTTGGGCTTCGGCTGCGTCGCGCGCTGCACGAACGCTTCCGGCTCGTGCAGCTTGTTGCGCATCGCCCAGGCGAGCAGCGCGGGCAGCACGCCGACTACGAACATGCCGCGCCAGCCGATGTGCAGCAGCAGAAATGGCGTCAGCAGCGCGGCCAGCAGCACGCCGGCCTGCCAGCCGAGCGCGACGTAGCACGACACGCGGGCGCGCTGGCGGGCCGGCCACGCTTCGGCCGCGAGCGCCATGCCGATCCCGAACTCGCCGCCGAGGCCGATGCCCGCGATGGTGCGATAGACGAGCAGATCCTCGAAGCCGCGCGCGAATGCGCACAGGCCGGTGAAGATCGCGAACAGCAGGATCGTCCAGGTCAGCACGCGCACGCGCCCGTAGCGGTCGCTCAGCGCGCCGAACACGATGCCGCCCGCGACCGCGCCGATCAGCGTCCACGTGACCAGCGCGCCGCCCTGCCCGGGCGTCAGGTGCAACGCCGCCGTGATCGCCGGCAGCATGAAGCCGAGGATCAGCAGGTCGAAGCCGTCCATTGCATAGCCGATCGCCGACCCGGCCAGCGCTTTCCACGCATACGCCCCGACCTGCTCCACGCGCGGGGCCGACGGGGCGCCGAGCGTCGAAGATTTCATGTTTGCTGCCATGGTGTCCTGCCACGAATGTCCGGCGACATTCTAAGGCCTGTGCCCGCGAACGACGGAGGCGGATGCGCGTCGGCCCGCGCTGGCCGGACGGCTGGCGGGAAACGGCGGGCAACACATGGAAAAGGGAAGGGAAAGGAAAGGGAAAACGTCGATCCGATGCGGCGGCGAGGCCGGCGATGTCGCGATCAGGCCGGACACCGGATGAAAGACAGCGGACCGGCGGGGGATTGCCGGCCGGCCCGCCTGCGCGAACCGGACGGCGCCGGATGGCCTTGCGGCGCGGCGAGCTTCAGCCCTGATCGTCCCCGGGCCACCAGGTCCTGGCCTCGCGGTCGACGGCGAGCGTGTCGAGATCCTTGCCTTCGAGCCATTTCGGCCGCGGGCCGCGCCCCGACCATGAGCGGCCGGTCGACGGATCGTAGTACTTGGCAGGCGCCTTGCGTTTGCGCTGGACGATATAGCCGAGCGCGCTCAGCACTTCCTGCTGCGAAATTCCCAACAGCTCGACCTGTTCCTTGAAGGCCGCGAGCGCGGCTTGCTTCTCCTTCTGTTTCACCTCTGACAGCTTGATGTTCAGGTCCCGAAGTTGTGCTTCGAGTTCCTGCAGGGCCTGGGTCATGTATTCATCCTCTTTGGGCATGTTTTTGCAAAAAGCTCCGATGGGCGAACCTACCACGAAGTTCCGCCGATCGGGGCTGTCAAATAGGTGAATCGTCCACCTGAGCCGGCATGATTTGCGCGATGCGCACTAAACGACGTCGTGCGTCACTGACAGACAGGACCAGGCCGGCAACGGGCGGCACGCCGCGTCCGCATGCACGGGGCGAACGGCGGCGGCAAGTGATAGCCGCACCCGGCACGGTCGCGGCATGGCGCGAATGATAGCAGTGCGCGGCGTCGCGATGCAGAAGTCGCTGGCCGGAGTCGAGGCGGGCCCGACGGTTCAGCGATCCTCACCGTCGGCCGCCCACGCGATCCGGTCGAACAGCGCGCGCAGCTTCGCGCCGCGCGCCGCATTCAGCGCCGTCGCATGCGCGACGCACCCGGCCAGATGCGCACGGAAATCCGGATGCGCGTCGCGATTCTGCGACGCCGGGCCACGCCGGATGCAGTTGGTCAGGATGGCCTTCAGGCGATCGAACGCGTCGCGCGCGAGGTTCGGATGACGATTGACGACCACGCCGGCCAGTTGCTGGCGCGTACCACGCCGCATCACGCGGGTCTTGCGCAATTGCAGCGCGAAGCCTTCCTCGAGTGCGATCGCGGCGACCCGGATTTGCAGCCGCTCGATGTCGCGCGCGAGCGCACCGCCGCCGGAAAACGCGAGATCGTCCGCATAGCGCGTGTAGGTCGCATCGAGCGAACGCGCGAGCGCGGCAAGCCGCATGTCGAACCGGAACGCGCACAGGTTCGCGAGCGCCGGCGACGTCGGCGCCCCCTGCGGCAGATGCCGTTCGCGATAGCGCTGGCGGCCGATCCAGTCGAACCGGTCGCGCAGGTCCGGCGCGAGCAGCCGCGCCGACGGCACGCGATTGGTGCACAGCCCGGTGAGCATACGCGCGACTTCGGCCGGATACCCGAGCGTCGCGAACAGCGCATGGACGCGCGCGGCGCGCACCGACACGAAGAAATCCGCGAGATCGAAACGCACGACGACATCGCGATCCGCATGCGGCGCCGCGAACGACACGATCCCATGCCCCTTGCGAAAACCGTGTACCGCGCCGTGCGGCGCAATGCGATCGAGCAGCCCGTGCAGGATGCGGCGCTGCGCTTCGCGCAGCCGCCCCTTCGGGATTTCGACGAGGCGGCACCCGCCGCTGCGCTTGTCGACCGCGACGTACGTGTAGTGATGCAGCGGCGTGGCGCTGCCGCGCGCGTCGACGCGCCAGTGATCGGACAGCCAGTCGAGTTCCGGCGCGCTCACGCCGAGCCAGCCGGCGAGATCGCCGGGCGTCGGCCATGACGGCACGTCGCAGCCGGCGAGCGGCGCCGGCAACGGCCGCTGGACCAGCGGCCGCCGCACGATGCGGATCACCGCCGGCCGACGGTCGCCATACCATGCGCGCACGAACGCGGGCGCCTCGGCCAGGACCGCCGCGAGCGCGTCGGTGTCGGTATCGGCCCAGTTCGCGCCGAAGCGGACAAGCACGAGATTCGCGCATTCGTGCGTCCACGGCGGCGCTTCGCCGAGCACGGCCGCCATCCGGGCGAGGATGCCGTCGCGTTCGGGCGAACCGGCGAGCATCGCCTCGGCAATCGTGCGGGTGGTGTCGCGCAGGGATGAGTGCATAGGCAAAGGGAGGCGGGACGATGAGTCAACGTGGCTGGTGCTGCGAGAGCCGTCGTTGCGCAACGCGCAACTCGCGCGCTTGCGACGCATCGGAGTATCGATCTGATCCACGGGGTAGCCCCGTAGTCCTGGAACATCGGCTGCCTGTTCCGGGCGTGTGCTTGACCCACCGCCCCGCGTCGGCGACTTTAACGGCCGGCGACGCCAGGTGTCAAATCGAGCCGGACGATGCGGGATGCGCGGCGGCGTCGCGCTTATGCCCGCCGGGCAAACCGTTCACACGCCATCGACCGGCGCTGGGCGGATGAAGCGGATCCGGATTCGCGCAGGTCCCGTGCGCGAAGGATGCCGTGACGAAGACGTGTCAGCATGGGCCCTCTCTTTCTCTCGATTTTTTCGAATGAGTCAGGGCCCGTCGCGCGATCCGCGCCGGCGCCGCGATGCGGCCGCCCGGTTCCCCGACGCCCCCGACTGAATCGGGAACCCGCGCAGTGTATCGCCTTTCGATGCAGGTACGGCACTGCTCCATCACGACCCATACGGCTGCACCGGCCATCGCCGGCTGAAGCGGCAAACGGCCCGCGTCGCCCATGCCTACCCTGCTTCCCTACATGTTGCCCGCCAGATGAAACCGCGACGCCGGATGCCACAGCCTGACCGACGTGGCGACCTGCTCGCCGACCCACGTGCGGCGTCGCAGCAGCAAACACGGTTCACCGATTTCCATCACGAGATGCCGACGCACCTGCGCATTGGGCTTCTCCGCGTAGATCCGGAACTCCGCCCGCTGGATCGGCGCCAGTCGCACCATGTAATGATTCGGCGTCTCGATCGTGAAGTCCTGCTCCAGATACGCGGGAAACAACGCCGGATTGACGTAGCGATCCTCGAACTGGATCGGTTCGTCCTCCTCGTAATGCACGATACGCGAATGAAACACGGGCCCGGCGCGCAGCCCGAGCGCATCGATCGCGTCCGGGTCGACGCTGCGCTCGATCAGCAGCACGCGCGCACTGTGCCGATGGCCGCGCTCGGCGATCTCGTCCGCGATGTTGCGGATCTCCAGCACCGTCGACTCGTAATGCCGCCGCTCGACGAACGTGCCGGCCCCCTGGATGCGCGTCAGCACGCGCTCGGTCGTCAGTTCGCGCAGCGCCCGCGACACCGTCATCCGGGCCACGCCGAATTCCTTGACCAGTTCCGCCTCGGTCGGGATCGCGGCGCCGGGCTTCCAGTCGCCCTTCGCGATCCGCTCGACGACGTAGCGCTTGATCTGCTGATAGGCCGGCAATGCCCGCGCCGGCACGGTGTCGGCCGATGCCAACGCCCGCCGTGCGGAAAGTCTGCGTTCCGTTTCGCTCATGCGCCCTCGACCGAATGAATGTGGGGTGATCGGCCCGTCCTTGGCCGTCGTCATTGCAACGACGGCGGCACACCGGCGACGATGCCGGCCGCGATCGCGATATCGTCGGCGAGCGGCCGGTCGTCGCGATACGCCGGCACGCGTTCGCGCACATGCCGCCACAGCGCGTCGGTCGATGCGGCCCGCCCCGTTTCGGCCGGCTGCAGGTCGTACGCCTGCGCGGCGGCGAGCAGCTCGATCGCGAGCACGCGCGTCGTATTCTCGATGATGTCGAGCGCTTTCAGCGCGGCCGGCGTCGCATGACACAGGTGATCTTCCTGCAGCCCCGACGTGATGCCGCCGTCGAGGCTCGCCGGCGCGGCAAGCCGCTGATTCTGCGCGACCAGCGCGACTGCCGTGTACTGCGCGATCATGAAACCCGAACAGCTGCCTCCCGGCGTAGCGAGAAACGCCGGCAGCCCGCTGACGAGCGGATTCACGAGCCGGTCGAGACGCCGCTCGGCGATCGCCGCGACCTGGGCCATCGCCGCCGCGAGGCTGTCCATCGCGAGCGCGATGCCCGCGCCGACCGCATGCGCCTGCGAATGCACGGCCGGCGCCTCTCGCGTGCCGGCAACGATCGGATTGTCGGTGACGGACGCGAGTTCGCGATCGACGACCTCCGCCGTGACGTCGAACACGTCGCGCGCCGCGCCGTGCACGTGCGGAATCGTGCGCAGGCTGAGCGGATCCTGCGTATGCCGGCCGCTCGCCGCGGCAAGCATGCCGCTGTTCGCCAGCAGTGCGCGCAAACGCGCGCCGACCTGCCCGATACCGGGCGAAATCCGCAGCGCGAGCGAAGCCGGATCGAATGCGGCGAGTTGCCCGCCAAGGTTCTCGAAGCTCATCGCCGCGATCCAGTCGGCCCAGTCGAGCAACCGTTCGGCGCGGGCCAGCGCGAACGCCGCCAGCCCCGTGACGCACGGCGTCCCGTTGACCAGGCTCAACCCCTCCTTCGCGCCGAGGACGAGCGGTTCGCGGCCGATGCGCCGCAGCGCCTCGTCGCCGCGGATGCGTTCGCCGCGATGGCGCGCATGGCCGTGCCCGACGCAGACGAGCGCGACGTGCGCCATGTGCGTCAGATAACCGACCGAGCCGTGCGCCGGCACTTCGGGGAGGCAATCGTGCTCGAGCAGCGCGACAAGCTGTTCGACGACGTCGGCACGGACGCCCGAATGCCCGTGCGCATAGTTGTTGATCGCGGCCGCGATGATCGCGCGCGTTTCGGCTGCGCCGAGCGGCATGCCGACGCCCACCGCGTGACTCATCAGGATGTTGTGCGACAGCGTGCTCTGCTGGGCCGGCGACACGATCACGTCGCACAGCGCGCCGACGCCGGTATTGACGCCGTATGCGCGAATCCCGCGCGCGACGATCTCGTCGACGAGTTCGCGAGCGGCGACGACACGCGCGCGCGCATCGTCGGCCAACGCCAGCGGCTCGCCGGCCGCCACCGCCGCAACCTGTCGCCAGTCGAGCGGCTGCGCCGCACGGAATACGGTCATGGCAGCCTCAGTTCGCGGTGCGGTCGTGGTGGCTCGACACGAATTGCCGGAAGCGCTCGGAGGTCTGCCCGCCGAACACTTCGTCCGGCGTCCCGTCCGTATCGACCTCGCCCTGATGCAGGAACATCACGCGATTCGACACGTGGCGCGCAAAGCCCATTTCATGCGTGACGACCAGCATCGTGCGCCCTTCTTCCGCGAGCGAGCGCATCACGCGCAGCACCTCGCCGACCAGCTCCGGGTCGAGCGCCGACGTCGGTTCGTCGAACAGCATCACTTTCGGATGCATCGCCAGCGCGCGGGCAATGGCGACCCGTTGCTGCTGGCCGCCCGACAGGTGCGCGGGATAGTAGCCGCGCTTGTCCGCGAGACCGACGCGGGCGAGCAGCGCCTCGGCCTCCTCCACCGCTTCCGCGCGACTGCGCTTCTGCACGCGCAGCGGCCCCTCGACGAGGTTGTCGAGCACCGTCATGTGGGACCACAGGTTGAAGTTCTGGAACACCATCCCGAGCTGCGAGCGGATCCGGTCGACCTGGCGCCGGTCGCTCGGATGCAGCTTGCCGTCGCGGGCGCGCTTCATCGCCAGTTCCTCCCCGGCGAGCGCGACGGAGCCGTCGTCGGGCGTCTCGAGCAGGTTCAGGCAGCGCAGGAACGTGCTCTTGCCAGATCCGCTCGCGCCGAGGATCGAGATGACGTCACCCTCGTGCGCGTCGAGCGAAATGCCCTTCAACACATGATGATCGCCGAACGACTTGTGGATGTTTCTGACCGACAGCGCAACGGGAGCAGTGGTGTTCATCGGATTCTCCTTGAAAGGACGGGGGCGCTCAGGATGCGACGCGCCGAGGATCGCGCGTCGCCGCGGCGGGCGCACCGGACGGCTTCGGCGCACGCAGGTGCCCGGAGAGTCGCCATTCGAGCGCGCCGAGCAGGCGCACGACGATGAAGTTCAGGCCCAGATAGATGATGGCCGCGCAGACGAACACCTCGGTCGTCCGGTAGGTTTGCTGGATGATCTGCTGCGCGACGCCCGTCACTTCCCACACCGTGACGAGGCTGGCCAGCGCGGTCGACTTGACGAGCAGCACGGCCTCGGTCGAGTACGCCGGCAGGCACTGGCGCAGCGCGATCGGGCCGATCACGCGCCGCAGCAGCGAGAAGCCCGACAGGCCGATGGAATAGCCGGCCTCGATCTGCCCGACCGGTACGGCCATCAACCCGCCGCGCAGGATTTCGGCCGTGTAGCCGGCGGTGCACAGCGCAAGCGACAACACCGCGCAGACGTACGGCTCGCGCAGCAGCGGCCACACGAAGCTTTCACGGATCACGCCGAACTGGCCGAGCCCGTAATACACGAGGAACATCTGGATCAGCAGCGGCGAGCCGCGAAACACGAGGATGTAGGCACGCGCGAAGCGGTTCGGCAGCCAGCGCGGCGACACGCGCATCGTGACGATCACGAGCGACAGCAGGCCGCCGAGCACGAGCGATGCGAAGAACAGCCCGAGCGTGGTCGGCACGGCCGCGAGCAGCTGGCGCAGCGTATCGAGGAGAAAAGCGAAATCGATGGACATGCGCGTTCTCCGTCAGTTGCGCGCGAAATTGCGGCGGAACGACCGGCCGACGATTGCCTCGGCACGGTTGAACACGCGGTTCGACAAGCCCGTCATCAGCAGATACAGCGCACCGCCCGCGACGAAGAACACGAAATACTGGTGAGTCGAATTGGCGGCGATCTGGCTCGTGCGGAGCAACTCGGCAAGACCGGTGACCGAGATCAGTGCGGAGTCCTTCAGGCTCAGTTGCCACACGTTGCCGATACCGGGCAGCGCGAAGCGCAGCACCTGCGGCACCAGGATGCGCCGCAGCACCATGCTGCTCGGCATGCCGATCGAGCGCGCCGCCTCGAGCTCGCCTTTCGATACGGCGAGCACCGCCGCGCGATAGACCTCGGCCTGATAGGCGCCCGAGATCATCCCGACCGCGAGCGCGCCGATCACGAACGGCGGCACGCCGATGAAGCCCTCCGCGCCGAACCACTGGCCAACGGCCGTCACGAGCGTCGAGCCGCCGAAGTAGAACAGATAGATGACGAGCAGTTCGGGCACGCCGCGAAATACCGTCGTATACAGATCGCCGAGCAGGCGCGCAGTGCGGTAGCGCGACAGCTTCGCCGCCGCAATCGCCGCGCCGATCACGGCGCCGACCGCGAGCGCGGCGAGCGTCAGCGCGACCGTCATCAGTGCGGCGAGCAGCAGCACACCGCCCCAGCCTTCGGTACCGAAGCCGAGCATTTCAAGAATCGCCATGCTTGCCTCCCGGCATGCGTTGAGTGAATCCGCTGGATGCGTGCCGCCGCGCGTCGTTCGACGAACTTACGCGGCGGCGGCCGAACACGCGCTTACGGCGTGACGTCGGTCTTGAACCACTTGTCGGCGAGCTTCTTCACGGTGCCGTCCGCGAGCGCCGCGGCGATCGCCGTATCGAACTTCGTCTTCAGGTCGGCATCCTGCTTGCGGAACGCGAGCCCCTCGCCCGGCCCCCAGATCGGGCCGCCGAGCTTCGGCCCCGCGAGCACGATCGACGCGTTGTCCTTCTTCGCGTTGTTCGCCGCGTAGTACGTGACGTCGTCGAACGACGCATCGATGCGCCCGGCGACCAGATCGAGATCGCGTTCGGGCGACGTCTTGTACACGCGAATCGACGCAATGTCCTTGAAGCTGTCGTTGATGAATTTCGTGTAGACGGTGCCCGACTGGATACCGATCGTCTTGCCCTTCAGCTGCTTGCGCAGGGTGTCGACGGTAGGCTTGTCCGCGTTGGCGTCACCCGTCAGCTTGACGATCGGCGCGCCGGGCGCGGCCTTCGGCAGGATCTTCGTATCGGTGACGGCGAACGTCGCCGGCGTCGCCGCATACGGACGCGAGAACAGCAGGATCTTTTCGCGCTCCGGCGTGATGGAAATCGCATCCATCAGGACATCGAACTTGCCGGCCTGCAGGCCGGGAATCATCCCGTCCCAGTCCTGCGCGACCATGTTGCACTGCACCTTGATCCGCTCGCACACGTTGGCGAGCAGTTCCGGTTCGAAACCGCCCAGCTTGCCGCCCGGCAGCGTGAGGTTCCACGGCGCGTAGCCGCCTTCGAGCGCGACCGTCACCGTCTTCCATTCCTTTGCCTGCACGGGTGCCGCGAGCGTTGCCGCCGCAGCCGCGATGACGCCGATCGTCCTGATTGCCCACTTGATGCGCTTGCCGTTCACGAGATTTCTCCTTGCGTTGAGGTTCGCCATCCCTTCGGTGCAGCAAGCCGCCTCAGGAATTTGTCTATACAAGCATGCAAGAAGAAAAATACCGAGACAAGTAGTGATCAATAAAAACGGGGGAAACGCGGGAAATCCCCTAATTTCAAGGGTCTAGCGTGCATCGTTACGGTGAATCAAGGCACATGTTTGGTGCAATTCGAGCGAGCGAATCGCAAGGATGACTAGACAAATTCTGAATTCGATCGGCAAGCCGCTCGACCGTGACGCAGGTCTGAGGATTGGCGGCGGCTCGCGATGCCTGCGCGTTGGCGCCTGCGATGGCGCCGCGCAATACGGCATCTGCATCGGCGTGGAGCGGCCCCGCCATCGTCAGCGGCGCGGATGCTTCTTCGTTCGTCAAATGAATATCGAGTGGCAGGTCGCCCGACTCCCGGGCAGGCGGTGAGCGACTGTACGATCCTCAGCGGATTGGGTCGTTGATGCTGGCGGGACGCCGCGAGCCGCGCAGGGTGTCGATCCTACAGCGACTGCGGCGCATCGCGCAGCACGGTCCGCAGCGCCGTATCGAACGGCGTCGCGTGATCGATCCCGAGCGCGCGCACGCGCGCGGCGTCCAGATGGCAGTCGTACGGGCGCGGCGTCGCGTCGGTCGGCTGGGTAATCGGCGCGAGCGAGGCGTCGATGCCGAGCGCGGCCGCGATTCGCTGCGCGATGTCGTACTTCGTCATCGGTTCCTCGCTCGACCAATGGCGGATGCCCGTGACGGATTCACCCGCGAGATGGCGCAGCGTCAGGTCGCGGATGACCTGCGCGACGTCGGGCGTATAGGTCGGGTAACGGATCGCCCATGCGTCCATGCCGACCGCGTCGGCGCCCGGCCGCGACGACGCGACGACGGCCGGCACGAGGCTCGTGACGGCCGATTCGCTCCAGTCGGCGATCGGGCCGAAGAGCAACGGCAGGCGCAGCACGCACGACAGCGGCGAGGCGGCGAGGAGCGCGGCCTCGCCTTCCAGTTTGGTGCGACCGTAGATGTTCAGCGGGTTCGGGGTGGCGTCTTCGCTGTAGGGGGCGGCCCGGCCGTCGAAGACGTAGTCGGTCGAGATGCCGAGCGTCCATGCGCCATATCGCGCGGCGAGCGCGCCGATGCGGGCCGGTGCGGTGACGTTGATTGCGCGGGCGGCGGCCGGGTCGCGTTCGCAGACGTCGGGGCGGCGTTCGGCGGCGCAGAGAATCACCGCTGCCGGTCGGCAGGTTTCAAAAATGCGTTCGAGGGACGGCTGGTCGAGGACGTCGAGTTCGGCGATGTTTTCCGGCGGCAATGCGAGCAGTTTGGCGCCGGCGGTTTGCGGGTTCCGGATGGTCGCGAGCAACGTCAGCGACGATTCGCGAGCCAGCGAGGCGGCAACTGCGCGGCCCAGCAGGCCGGAGGCGCCGATGAGGAGGATGGTTTTGCGGACCGAGGATTGGTTTGGCATGGGTGGCGATAAATCACGGAAACGAATGGATTATCGGGCCTATTGGATAGCATGAACGGCTCGCATCCGGTCGGGAACATGATCGACCCCGTTCTTCGCCCATTTCGCGCCGGCGACGGCTTCTGCAATGCGTGTCCGCGATACGGATTCCGGCCGCGAGCGGGTGCGCTGCGCGCCATGTTTGAGCACGATACCCGTTCTGTAGTCGGCACGCGCGTCGATTCCTCGGCCGCGCGCGCCTGTCGCCGTTTCCGGCCGCACCATTGCAGCCGAATAAGCCGCACCCACCGAGCGTGAATAGCAGTCCGACCGAAATCAGTATCCGCGTCATCTGTTTTCGTTGCATCAAATTCCTCATCGATGAACCGGGGTCGTCGACAGAATAGCCTGCAACATCACATGCAGCGCGACCCACGTTAGCCCTATAGCAACGATCAAGTGTGCAAGCTTGCGACGCCATGCGGGCCGCGCGGTAGGTTGATCAGACGCCGCTGATATCAGCCGGGGGCAATTATTTGACGTCGTATCGACGACGCAACGCGGGGTTACGCGTGATCCCTAGCCGGAAGCAATTCGGACACCATGCGCCGCGATTGATGACCGTGTTCGGCATCGAGTCCCATACGTGCCCAAGCGAGCACTGCCATGTCAACTTGACTCGATTCCCATGATATTCGGTGCTCAGGCATCGTCCGCCGCGCTCCGCTGCAATTGCCTGCATGTCCTCGATCGTTCGACTCTTCGCAATATTCGCGCAGCGCCGGCACCATTTGCCGCCGAGTACAAGATGCCCCCATGTCGTCCATTCGTGTCCGCGTGCACAGCGAAACCGATACTTGGCATTACTTCCAAGGTAGGTTTCGTCGAGACATTCCCCTCCGTATGACCGAGCCTTTGCCCGAATATCGTTCATACGCTCCGGCTTGAGGTGAGCGTCTCCATTGCGACGCGCAAAGCATGCTCGGCACCAACCACCGTCGACAATGCTGTATCCGCGCGCCTGCCAACGATGACCGTTTGCGCACTCCCAAAGATAGCTTTCGCCAATCCCGAGATACTCATCGGTCAGGCATTTTCCCCCATGCGCCGCGGCGGCCTTCCGAAGCCGATCGAGGCCGTTGCTGTCGGTCAATAGTTCGGCACGCCTGTCGACTGCGCAGGATGGGCAGCCGTGACCGTCCAAAATCTTTCGAGCCTCTGTCGTCCACTCGTGCCCGGATCGACAAGTGAAATGCTGTCGTGCCGTTTGACCGAGATACGCGCCTTCACGACAGACGGTGCCGTTCTCACGCAGCAGTTCCTGAAAGCGCTGCTGTACGCGCACCTGTTCGCATTCAAGACACGTGATCGTGCCGCGCATGGCGACCGTACCGATACGCGTAAGGTCATGACCCGATCCGCAGCGGAATTCATAAAAGGACTTCAACCCGCGCCATTCTGGCGTCAGCAGCGTCAGGCCGCGTTCGGCGGCAATCTCCACCAGACGGGCATAGTTGGCGTCCGGCTTGCGACGTGTGCGTGTCGGAGAAGTACGCTGGCTCATCGTCTTCAGAATTGCGCTGTTACTTGAAACCCGAGCGTTACGCGGGCAGTCGGAAAGCCCGACGGTTTGTAGACAGGCGTGCCGGCAAACAGGTCGTAACCATATCCACCGAACCGCGTGGCGATACTACCCTTGACACCGATCACCGCGCCCGCGAGTTGTGTGCCGACCAGCGCGACCGGCTGCGGCCCCCATACGCGACCATAGTCCAGCCCGGCATATACCGCTTGGCCGGTCTGACCGATCGGCATTTGCAGCTCGTTGCTCCAGTAGAACCCGCGTGCAGCGGCCAGCATCGTTTCACCGTCGAAGCCGCGCACGGTGTAGCGGCTGCCAATCGTCACGTCATCCAGATATGACACCGTGTTGGCCGTGTACTGACCGTGAAAAGACCCGACATAACGAAAGGACTGCTTTGCAATTGCGAACGGGACCGACAGGTTCGCATCCAGCACGGCCATCTTGAAACGGTACGTTGGTCCGCCATCAGCCGCGAGCGAATATTCCTGCGCACCGAATGCACCGATACCCTGACGGTAGGCGAGCGTGCCATCGAATTGCGCACCGTCGAAATAGTGACGGTCGGTCAGGCCGAGTTCGATGATCGTGTTATTGCGGTACTGCTGCGGGATTTCCGTTCCTTGGATGTAGCTTTCGCCGAAGCGACGCAACAGTCGAGCATACCCACCGAATACGTCGTTCTGGCTGCGTGCAAGTACGCGAGCCAGTTTGAAATCGACGGTCTTCGAATTGCCGCTCGCGACGTAGGTCTGGTTTACGCCAGCAATCTGCTGATTGTAGGTGTTCGTGTATGCGGCGAGCGTCGCGGTCCAGTAGCCCCACGGAATTGAATAGAAACCGTTCCAGCCGTGCGAACCAAATCGCTTGTCGCCGAGTTCGAGGTCTTGACTTACGCCGAGATTGAGAATGTCGTTCAGTCCGAGCGGGTTGTCGATGCCGATCGACAGGTTGCCTTGCAGCTTGCCTGTCGCCCGCGTACCAGAATTGTCGATCGACGCGACGACGGTCCACGGCTTGTTGCGCTTCACGTCCAGCACCACATCGCTTTCGCCCGGCACGTCACCGGGGACGATCTGCATCGACACGTCCTGACTGGTGACGCGCTTCATTTGCTCAAGACCTTGCTCAAGGTCGCGCAGATTCAGTAGTTCGCCATCGCGCGTCGGGAACGCGGTCTTCCAGGTGCCGCGTAGTTTCTCATCGGAGAATCGAACATGCCGGATCGTGCCCGGAATCAACGCAAGCTTTAGCGTGCCCGTTTTCAAATCCTGTTCGGGCAGTAGCACGCGCGTCGTGATGTAGCCGCGCCCCAAGATCGCACGACCGAGCCCCTTGACGAGCATGTCGATACCTTCCTTGCCGACGCACTGGCCAACGTAGTGGGCAAGCCATTCGCGAGCGAATGCGAAACGATCCACCGGCAATGCGGATGCCCCTTGCGACTTCGCCGATTCGGGCAACGAATCCGGCACATCGAGCGCGAAGCGATCGATACGGAAACACGGTTGCTCTTTCGGCAACGATGGATACGTTTCGACTTGCGACACTTCCGATCGGACGGCAGGGGCACGCACAGTGGCGTCCCGCTGCTGCGCGTCACGTTGCTGCTGTGCCTGTCGATCTTGCTCGACGTTCGCACGTGCGGCGGCGGCGCGATCGGCCGGTGTAGGCGCTTGCTGTGCCTGTACCGCGAGCGATACAAATGCCGTGATTGGCAGCACCGCTAACCGCTTCGTTAATTTCATTTTTTATCGGCTCAGATTTGGTCTGTTGCATAGCGAACAAGACAAGGATTCAGTTCCCCGAGATCCATACATCTTTTATCCAATCAGCAAGATCCTGCCACGATTCAGTTGTGACTCCATCGTGTGACCAGAAACGTATCTGTCCACCGGGAACGATGCAGTAATAATC
The DNA here is from genome assembly GCF_902832865.1 of Burkholderia sp. BCC0397. Lineage (NCBI taxonomy): Bacteria > Pseudomonadati > Pseudomonadota > Betaproteobacteria > Burkholderiales > Burkholderiaceae > Burkholderia > Burkholderia sp. BCC0397. The sequence continues at coordinate 375,594 of NZ_CADFDL010000002.1, forward strand.
GCCGTTGTCTTCGCAAATCGGAAGCCAATCTGCCGGGACACCGATCTGCCTCGCTTCTTGAAGCGCAGCACTTAATTCACATCGATCTTTTTTTGCGCACGTCGCGATCAATGGCTCCTTTGTTCCGAAGAAGATTGTGCTTGCATTTTTTAAGAAAAATTTATATTCATCGGAAAACACAAATCCGATGTCCTTTTCATACTCGGACAACAATGCATCGTCAGGTGCGGGCGCGGCTATTTTCCTGCCCGTCGATAGAGCCTTCAGCTTATCGACAGCAATTGAGAGTTCAGCATTCACTGCCATCGAAAGCCTCCCAAAGATACATTATCAATACGCGGAAAATATTTTCCCAATATGTTTATTGGACTTTGAAGACACCTCGATTCCATTCAATTCAATAAGCACACCAATTTTGTCGACTTTCACAATTGCACCAGTTGGAAGCGCAAGAAATGGCACAATCTTCCTACACTTAATCGCCATCTCGAATAACGATCGAAATTCTCCGCTAACGTCGGCACTGTATTTTGAGCCAATAATCCATCCAGAATTCGATGCGGCTTCCGATTCTCGAATCATGTAAAATGTGCCATTCCCGTCAAATCCAGCGCGAACGATCGCTGCTTGTCTGAGCGATGGATAGTCCGGGTCTACGCCCATTTGCGTACATACTTCCTTTTGGACCATGAGGTGACGGTAAGTATTGTTTGCACCGCGAACCCAGGCAATTGGCATCGATGAAAAATCAGGCTCCCACACTTCAAGAGTTCCATCGTCAATTGCCTTCAAAATTACAATCGACCAACCGAATTGAACTGTCTCTCCGTCTTTAAAAATCACGCCTTGTTTTATTTGCCCATCAAAATATTCCAGTATGGCTTGCGCGCCGAATTCCAGACCCGCCTCCATCGGAACCACCATATTCGCATGGTTGTATTTTTCTTTGAAATTCGCGCCAAAATCATTCATGACCGTTGCCTTTCAGCATTGAATTGAGCTTATCGGTAAGGTACTGCCTGACCCATTCACCCTGAGTTGCACTATTTGCGATGTAGTCTGGATTCAACGGCTGCCCCTTATACGTCGTCCATTCGCCAGGCATTTTCGCACCCTTGGATGAGTTAAATGTTCCGGGCAAACCATTCGTATTAACCGGATCATTCAGCAAATCGCTTTGCTGTGCCGGCGTCAGTTTGTCGAAACCGGGTTGCTGCTTGATCCAATTTTTCGGTACAAAGTGATCTGCCGCCAATGTATCCTTCGTCGCTACAGTCTTGTTAGTCAAGGGATCAACATACGCTCCAGACGCGTTCGCGTTCGCACGCATCGTCGAATTCGGTGTCACCACCGCAGCTATACCAGCTCCGATACTGGGGGCTGCTCCGACTCCTAGCTCTGCAATGAGTTGCGACCCTTGCAACGACTTGAGCGCATCCATGCCAGCATAGCGCGTGTAGTTCTGAAGCGCTGATGTACGGAGCGACATCAAATTCGTGTCGGATGACTTGAGGTTCAGCAGTTCGTCCATCTCGGCAGCAGACAGGCTCCCAGTATTCCGAAGCTTCTGCTGCAGTTCGTTTTCGCGTGCGCCGTATTCGACTTGCTGCTGACGAAGATCGGTAAGAACGGCCTTACATGCGTCGGCACTGGCGCAGTCCTTTACCTTGGCTTCGTTCGCTTCCCAGAGCTTGCCATACTGCTGCTTGACCTTCTGGTTACACACCGACGGATCGGCTGCCGTCGAACAACTGATCTTCGCCAACGAGCGTGCGGTCTGCTCAGGCTGCGTGAGGAAGTTGTTTTCGACTTCCGTTTGACCCGCCGTCGTTGCTGTCGCTGCGTTCAGTCCGCCGGCGGTGGCAACGCCCGCGACAATGCTGGAAATCAGGTTTCCCTTCGCCTGCTTTTCCGTCGCGGTTTCATTCGGACTATCGGTGAACAGGTTGCTCAACAAGCTCGACGTCGCTGCACCCATCGCACCAGCGCCGCAATTCTGACTACTTGCAGCCGCGCCAGCACAGGCCACGATCGCATGCATTGCTGCGTGCAGTGGACTGCCTTCCGTGACCGCTCCCGTCTTGACAAGATCACCGATGTACGACGCGCCCTGCTGTTGCAGGTAGTTCACAACGCCGGCTTGAACAAACTGTCCGCCGCTACCCGTGACGTTGCCGCCGGCCGCTGCCGTCAATGCCGACAGTACCTGCCGATATGTCCCACCCGGCCCCCAATCGGCCATCAACTGATCAGCTTTCTGCTGAGCTGCTGCCCGTTGTTCGGGCGTCAGGTCAAGATTCTTCGATGCCGCTTTTGCTGCATCCGCTTCCTTCAACCGATTATCGACAAACGTGCCAGCCTGATTGATGAACTGACTGGTGATATCAAACCCGGCCTGCACCTTGTCCTTGTCGAAAATCGGCGCGAGCGTGCCGCCCGTATTTGACGTATCGCGATTGACGCTCGCGACTGTCTCGTCGGCAGTCTTGCCGGTCATCTGCTGCTGCTTGGCGCTGTCGGTGATCTTGAGCGAACCGCCGCTGACCCCGCTACGCGTGGTCGAACTCGCATCGTCCGATGCGCTCAATGCAATCGGGGGAGTAGCGGAAAATCCACCACGATCCGGGAGGTTCGTGCCGGCGACCGGATTCACGTTGTCGGCCGTTCCCTTTTGGTTCTTGCCGATGCCGCCGCCGTAACCGCCAGACAGGCCGACTGAGGATGCATCGTAAGACGCGTGATTCTCGATGTCGCTCGTCGTCAGCGTCGCCGTCGTCAGGCTGTTCTTGTCTTCCTGTACAGCCTTGTCGTTACTCGCGATCACGCCGCCCTTCAGGTCCGTATTGCCCTTTACGTTGACTTGAAAACCGCCGTCGCCAGCCTTGATGCCCGACTGTTCGGCAACTGCCGCGTAGTCGCTGTTCATCTTCTGCTGACTAATGTTGCCCGATACACTCGACGGGCCGGCACACAACGGCGGAACGCACACGCTAACGGACACGCCCGCGCCTTGTTGCTTCGAATTGTAATGGTCGGTGTCCTGCAAGCTCTCGACGTTCAGGTTGCCGCCCACATCCGCGACGACCTGCTTGCCGGACGCGACCGCGCCCTTGATGTTCGTATCGCCGCCGGATTGAATCGTCAGCGTGTCGCCTGCCGTGACGTGCGTATTCGTCCAGGCGGTCGAGTTGCCGTCACTGTTGCCGCGATTCCCCGCGACGCCCGCCGTAAACGCGATGCCGTTCTGCTTGCCGCCCCCGATCGATACGCCGACACCAAAACTTCCACCGCTATTCTTCGACGACTGGCTGCTGGTGCTTTCAGCCGCTTGCAGATTCACGTTGCCGTCAGCGTCGAGCTTGGCATTCCCTCCGGCCGAAATCGTGCTGCCGATCACGTCGATGTTGCTATCGGCACCAGCGCCGGTTGCCTTCACTGATACGTTTCGGCCAGCCGATACCGTGCTACCGACTGCCGTACTCGCTTGCGATTGCGACTGGTTGTCGCTCTTGCTCGCGCCTACGGAAATATTGACGCCGACTGTTTTTCCGAGCGCAGCGGGATCGCCGCCGCCCGTTGCATCATAGGCGTTCTTCGCAGCGAGACCCGTCGTTGCTGCCGCAAGCGCGGTCAAACGCGCATCGCCCTTGGTCTTGCCGGCCGCTTCGACCATCTGCCTGCCGGTCTGCGCCAAGGCGATGACGGGACTTGTCACGCCGACCGTCACGCCGGCCTGTCGGTATTGCTGCTGTTCCGCCTGACTCATCGTGTCGTAAGCCGAATCGATCTTGACGGTCTTGCCTTCGAGCGACACGTCATTACCTGCGTGCAACGTGCTACCGGTCGCGTGCAGGTCGTTCCCGGCGGTCACATTCAGATTACCGTTCAGCGAACCGACCATGCTGCCGGTATTCGACACTTCGGTGGAATGCTGCTGATCCGTCATCGAGCGCGTGCCGATCGACACCGACATGCCTCCATTCGACATGAGGCCCGATTCCTTTTTCTCGTAGCTATTGGCCGACTTCATCGTGTCCTGCGAAGTCGTGATCCGGACGTCACGTGCCGCCTTCAGATCGACATCATTGGTGCCGACTACATTGCTGCCCTGAACCGTGATGTCCTTGCCGGATTGAATCCTCACGGTGTCGCCCGAAACCGTGCTTGCGACACCGATATTAGCTTGCGTGTCGTTCGATTCCTTGGTGGTCGAACCCGATACGAAACTGCCGCGCTTCGTTTGGACGTTCTTATAGCTGTCGTGTTCCTCACGGCCTTCGTTGATCGTCACGTTACCGCTGCCGGCAATCGTCACACCGCCCGGCGTCGCGCTGTTGGTACCCGAGGTAACCGACGAACCTGTCAACGTAACATTGCCTTTCGTCGCATCAGCGATATTGACGGCCGACAGTGCTGCATTGCGACCCGCCGAGAAGGTCGTGCCGACAGCAGTTTCGTCGTAGGTATGGTCAACTTCCTTGCGTGCGCGCGCATCGGTCGCGACATTATCGAGCTTGGCGGTATCGGTGACCGTCGTCGCCGTGAGATTGCCGCCAGCCATCACCGACAAATCTTTGCCGGCCGAAACGGTCGCACCCTTGAGCGTCGTATCGTTACCGCTTTGCATCGCCAGATTGCCGCCTGCGGTGATGCCGCTCGTCACGTTCTTCGTTGACGACTCTTCCCAATGTCGTTGATCGTTCAACTTCATCGACTGGTTCGTCGTGGACTGAACCGTATCGACGTTGATGTTACGGCCAGCCATTGCCATCGCATCGCCACCAGCCGACAGATTTGCACCATGAAGCGTCAGGTCGCGACCAGCCTGAACGGCAAGGTCACCCGTCGCGGCGATCGTGCCTTGCTGACCAATCAGGCTCGTACTGACCTTGCTGACGCCTGCCGCGCCCGTCGCGCCAACCGCATCAACCAGCGTCGTGTTGACGATATCGCGGCCGGCTGCAACGGCAACCCGATTGCCGGTAATCTGGCCCGAAGAGTTCACGACGTCATTGCTGGCCGACAGGACCGTCGTGCCGTTCGTGCCGCTACTCGAAATCGTGCCGCCCCGATTCAGAATGTCGGTTGCGGTCAGGACGGTTTTCGTGCCGCCCTTGATGACGCCCGAATTGGTCGTGCTGCCGACCGTATGGATTTGAACATCGTCCGCCGCGATCAAACCGCCGGTCGGTTGCAGGTCGTTCGCATGCGTCTTCGCCATATAGACGACCGGGGCCAGCACGTGCGTCGAACTGCCGTCGGGCAGGGTCACGGTCTGGTCGACGAGCCATACGATATCGCTCGTCAATGCGTCCATCTGCGCAGCCGTCAGCGCCATACCCGGCATCATTCCGAATTGCTTCGCGTAGTTCGCGCCGTTCGTCATCAGCGCGCGATACTCGTCCTCGGCGCTCGCGTAGCCCGGCAGGAACGTGCGACCCGTCAACTGCGTGATCTGGTTGCGCACCATCTGCTGTTCATACATCCCGTCGCCGAGGCGCTTTTCGATTCGGGCCGGGTTCAGGTTCAACTGACCGAGCATGTAGTCGCTCGAAATGAACTTCGTATAGCTCGTCAGGCGCGGATCGGTGACGACCAGATAGGTCTGGTCCGGCGCGGAGTGGATCGTGTACATGCCGTTCGTCGGCAACGTAATGGACAATGCGCCCGTCGGGCTCGCGACCGATTGCAGGACGGGAACCGTCGTCGTGCCCGTTGCTGCGCCGACCTTGATCATCTTGCCGCCCGAGACACCCTGGCCTGCTGCATTGCTGCCGAGCGTGCCGCCCGTCGCGCCGGTCGCGGAATTCTGCGCCGCGACGTTCTGGTTATTGACGCTCTGCGCGTCGATGCTGACCGACTGATTCGCGATGATCGTGCCGCCCGTGCCGCCGATGGCGACCGGCGTGCGCACAACCGGCGGCTCGACGACTGTGCCGCGATCCCGCGTCGTGTCCTCGTTCCACGCGTACATCGACGTGATGTTGTCGGTCTGGTACTGATACAGCGTCTGGCCGGTATTGTTCACGACCGTGCCGCCGTAGCTGCCGCTTCCAACGGAGCCGTTCTGCTGCGTGCTGCCAATCTGGATCGACTTGCCGGCACTGATAGCGCTGTAGTTGTTGTTGACGGTGCCGACGTTCGCCATCGTGATACTACCGCCCGCGACGAGTTGCGCCTGCTTCGCCTGGCTGGTGATCTTGTCCTGCTGGATGGTTGACGTCGTATCGCGCCAGATTTCGACGCGCTGATAGCCCTTATGGGCGTCACTGCGCGTCGGGTACTCGGTACTCGGCAGATAATTGATATTCGGGTTGTAGGCGTCCCAATAATTGACGGTGATTGAGCCGTCTGTGTTCTTCGTCAGCGTGTTGTAGTAAATCGTTTGCTGCTGCCCGTTCACGTTCACAACCAGTACGTTATCGGTTGCGTTCGGCCCGGACGTTTCCGAAACCACCTGCGAAGCACTATAGGATGAGGTGAGCGGGGTCTTGTATCCGTAGTCCCACACGGCCTGCGTACACGACGAGTGCGAATCGGCATTGGTCGTCGCACACGCGATGTATTTGTCGCGCTTCGTTTCGTGCTTGCTCGTCGTGCCGGTCGTTTCAGTCGTGACGATCGGTGCGGGACGGTTGTTCGTGAACGTGTCCGCTGCGAGTTCGATGTTGCTTTGTGCTTCGATCGTGGACTGGTCGTTCAGCACGTTGCGCGTGCGGTGTGCCAGCAAGCCGTTCGCGTCGCGCTGGCCGTTCGCCGCGATATTGATATCGCCGACGCTGTAGATGCTCGCGCCGTTGGTATTCGACAACTGGTCTGTCGCGAACAGATTCAACTGGTTCGCGGCGGCGAAGACAGCAGCGGCCCCGTCGTTCGTGATCGTGTTCGCATTCGCTGTGACGACGCTACCGATGACGGTTCCCGTGTTGTTCAACGTCGCACTGTTGGTCGTGACGGTGTCGCCTTCGAGCCGGCCGGCGTTATTGATCGTGCCGCCGTTTGCGTTGATCGTCGTGTTCGCGGAATTCAGGTCCGCGCCGGCAAGGTTGTCGACGTTGGCCGCGTTCACCATGAGCGCACCATTGGCATCCAGCACGCCTTGGTTCGTCAGTTTTCCCGACGTGGTAAACGTCAGGTCGCCGTTCGCGTGGACCTTGTTCGTGGCCGTCTGCGTGTAGTCGCTCGCGAGCGTGACGGAACCGTTGCGTCCCGCGACAATCGAACCGTCGCCAGTCAGCGTACCGGTGTTCAGCGTCAGGTCTTGATCGCTGCCGATCGCGCCATTCTGGTTAGCCAACGAGCCGGTCTGAATCGTGATGCTGCCGCCAGTACCCGGATCGTTACCGACCTTGCCGAAAGAGTTGTCGATCGAGGCCGCTTGCAACGACAGCAGGCCGTTTGCTTTCACCGCCCCGTTGCGGTTCAAGAATGCAGCAGTCGCGCCGTTGAAGATCAGGTTGTTTGCGGCCGAGAGAACCCCGCCGGTATTGTCCACCGTCTTGCCGACATTCAGTTTCAGGTCGTGCGCGGCGACGGCCTGACCGCCTTGGGTGTTCGACAGCGTTTGCGCAGTAACGGTCACATCGCCGTTGCCGCCGATCGTACCCGCACCGGCTTTACCGGATGTATTGCTGTTCGTGATCGATGCACCGCCGTCGACCGTCGTCAGGCCGGTGCCGATATTTGCAATCCGGCCATTTGAGTTGTCGATGCTCGCGCCGGACAGCTTGAGCGTCGAGACTTGACCGTTCACCTCAACCTGTCCGCCATCGTTGAGAATGACCCCTTGTGCGCGGACCGTCAGATTGCCGAGGTTCGCTTGAATAAGGCCGGCGGAATTCTTGAGTTGCCCGTTCGACTGCACGGTCAGCGACTGCTTCGCCAGCAGGGAACCGTTCGAGCTGTCGATGCTGCCGGCTGTCACGGACACGTCGCCGTTGCCGCCGATCTTTCCGTTCGCTGTGTTGGTCAGCGCGTTCGTCGTCGTGACGGACAGCGCGTCGCTGCCAAGCGCCTGTACGGTGCCCGAGTCGTTCGCCAAGCTATCGGCTGAAACCGTCACGGCATAGCTCGCCTCTACCAGACCCGACCGGTTGTTGATCGCCCCTTGGGATTTGAGCGCAACACTGTCAGCGCCGATGTAGCCATTGGCGCTGTTGTCGAACGATTGCACGTCGAGCGTCGCGGCCTTTTGTGCGGACAGTTTGCCCGACTGGTTCGAGACAGCGCCAGCGGTCAGGGCGAGCGCCCCGTTGGTCGCTATCGACCCTGATTGGTTCGACAACTTGCCCGTACCGATCGTCGACGTGCCGCTGCCGGAGTGCTGAATTTGTCCTCGATCGTTAATCAGCGTGGCCGGTGTCAGGCTCAAATCCGTGCTGTTCGTCGTCAAAACACCGGACGTATTGTCGATGCTGTTCGAAACGGCGACGGTAGTCGGGGCCGAACCCGTCTGCGTGATCGTGCCCGAGACATTTTTCAGGTCGATCGCGGTCAGCGACAACTGGCTGCCCTCAATGGAACCCGATCCGTTGTCCAAGGTGGTCGCTCGCACGTCCGCGAGGTTGGCTGCCGAGATACTGCCCGACGCATTTGTGAGCGACGTGCCTGCGTTAATCGATGCATCATGCGATGCGGCCAGCGATCCGTTACTGTTGTCCGCCGACTGCGCATCGACTTTCAAATCACCGCTTGCGCTGATCACGCCGTGATTGGCGAGCGTGCCGGCTTTCACCTGGACAGTGCCACTGCCACCGATCACGCCGCCTTGCGCGCCGTTCGCCGTTGTGCCCGAGACGTTCGACAGCAGACCGGTTGTCGCGACGGTCAGGCCGTCGCCGTTCAGCGACACCACGCGTCCGCCAGAATTTTGCAGGGATGCACCGTCCACCAGCATCTTGCCGGCGCTCTGTACGATGCCCTGCGAATTCAGAATGTCGCCGCCGTGCAGTTCGGCCGTGTTCTGTGACAGCAAAATACCCGACTGATTCTGAACCTGTCCGGACGAACGGATCACCAGCGGCCCTTGGCTCGACACCTCGCCCGAAACATTCGACAGGCTACCGGCCGTCAGCGTCATATCCTTCTGACTGGACAGAGTCGCTTGGTCGTTGACCAACGCACCCGAAGCCGTCGCGTTCAAACTGCCTTGCGCGCTCGTCGTCGCGTGCGACAGGTTCAGGTCGCCCGCATTGGCGTTCAACGTCAGATTGCCATTCGCGGCCGTCTGGCTAGCAGACAGGTTTACGCTGCCGCCCGTCAGCGTCGCATCGCCGCCCGCAAGATTTTGGCCGGATGCAACCAACGCCCCCGTCGTCGCGATTTGCAGGTTGCCGGGTTGCGTGATCGCGCCATTGCTGTCTGCGCCTGCGCCGATGCCGCCGGTCGAATTCAGCGACGCCGCATTAATCGTGACGTTCTGTTGCGCGCCGATCGTGCCAATGTTCGAAACGAGGTTGTCGGCTGAAACGTTTGCGCTCTGCTGCGAATAGGTCGTGCCGGTGTTCCGGACATCGCTGCCGTGTGCGGTTAAATTACCGCTTGCAGTCGTCTTGCCGGACAGGACGAGTAGGCCGTTCGATTGCAGGGTGAGGTCGCCCGCTTGAGCCGCAATCGTTCCGGCATTCGTGACCCCGACACCATGTTCTGTCCCGATTAAAAAGATGCGCTGGGCGAACATGCCGCCCAATTGACCGACGTCGATTGCGACACTCGGAGCGGGACCATCACCCTGAATCGGCGTCGCGGAAAGCGTGTCGTGATTGACCTGATTCGCGCCAGCCACCACGTTTAATTTATTGGCATAAATGGCGGCATTGGCCTGAACGGCGCGGGAAATAATGTCGAGCTGATCGACATTCGACGCATTTAGACCCGATCCGGATACCGCGACCAAACCACGGCTAACATTAAATCCAGCGACGGAACCATCGGCATTAAAATACGGCGCCCCGGTTGTCAGCACAGCGCGCGAGGTATTGATGAACGCGCCACCGTCGATTTGAAGGCCGGCAGAATTCGATAAAATAATTTCGGCGCGTTGCCCGGCAATTTCAACCGGCCCTCTTATGAGGCTCGGGTTGTTACTGTTGACTTGGTTGACGATGACGCGTGCAGCGTCGTTCGGACCAAAATTCGGATTGCCGTTAATATATCCCGATAATTGCGTGTTAACTGCCGTTGGCGAATTATTCAATATCGCACCGGGTTTGCCTACATCAAATTGATTGTAGGTATTCATCGACACGCCGCTACCGGCCGACGGTTTATTAATATTAACTTGCGGCAGCCCCGTCGGTGTCTGGATAACCGAAGGCGCATGCGCACCGCCCCCGACAATCTGCGCATTCGCCCAAATCGATACCGCGCCCGCCGCCAGCATCGTCGCGAATTTCACATATCGCGCAACCAATCGAGCGAAAGGCTGTGGCACCCGGTCGATCGCGTGTGCCTTACCCCGTCCGGTCTTGCCTGACATGGCACTCGGCACGGCACATGTGCGGTCGAACATGAGACGATATCGATTCTTATTCATGGCTTTCTACTCGTAGCGATGCGGCATCACGCGGCGGGCGGACTCTCGGAGTCGGAATCATCATCCGGATTTCGAGTTCGCGAATGCAAGACTGCGTTAATGATTGTCAAGTGTCTCGTAAACGAGACGAAAAGTGCAAAATTGGAATATTGAGAAAGCGAATCTCGATTTCAATGTCTAACGGTGTCGGCCAACATAAATCGCTGTCGTCGTTTCGCTGCTGTCGTAGCGTGTAAGCCCTGTGCAGCGATTTTCGATGCGCTCGTGCATCACATTCGTTTTTGCTCGCTCAGTTGCCAGATCGATTCGAGTATTTGCAATCGCTCGGCGTCGGAGTGATTCACGGTCACCGCATATCGAGCAATTGCCGCGAGCCGGGCAAGGTACGTGACGCGTCCTCGAGCCATTTCCGGCGCGAGTGCGCAATGACCGGGTTGGCGGACCGCCGCAAAGGCCGAACCGACAGACCCGAAGGTCTCCCCGCCACGGCCCACCTATACGGAAACGGGTACGGAGAGGCTAACGCGACGCCTACCGAAGCAGGCGCGCGGACTCTCACGTTTCAGGCCACCAAGCCTGATCCCTCGCTGTTTTGCAGGAGTATGAATATCGAGGCCAGGCACGGTCGATGTCATGCTGCGATTTCAAGTCTCAGCCATACCGACAGGTCATTGATGACGAACCGGCCCGATTGCTTCAGACCGTTTCAGTCTTGGAGAACAACTTCAATAGCAAATTTGAATAGATCGGTCCGGCCGGCGTAGCACCCGACAAAGAAGCGAGGCCAAGCGTCAAGGTAGCTAGAATCGAGACGATTCACACATGAAATCCCATTGATTGGAAAAGTCATTAAGTACCAACCGATTTAGAGTCAACCCAGCCGCCCTAACTTCCGAGTCGTCGAGAATAAACTGCATATATGGAGTGCACATTCAAAATCCATTGATTTCCAAAACTTCACCACCGTAAATATTGATATCGCACCCAAAGAGGGTATTCTGAAATTCTGCATCAGCGATTTGCATCCAAATAAGTGCACAAAAACAAAACCCGGCACGCTTGCGCGCACCGGGTTCCTGATACCGAACGGAAACGCCGTCCCGCCTTACTTCCGGTCGACCGAATACCGCCCCGGCCCGCTCAACGCGAGCAACAGCAACCCGCCGATGATGCTCACGTTCTTGTAGAAATTGATCATCGCCATGTACTGCTCCATCCCTTGCAGCGCCCAGTAGCGATGGCCGATCAGCGCGGTCGCGAGCGTATAGGCGGCGAACGCCAGCGCGAGCGGACGCGTATAGAAGCCGATCGCGATCAGCACGCCGCCCACCAGTTCGACCGCCACCGCGATCACGGCCGCCAGCTCGGGCGCCGGGTTCCCCGTCGACGCCATGTACGCGACCGTGCCCGAGAAACCGTTCAGCTTCTGCCAGCCGAACAGCACGAACAGGATCATCATCAGCACGCGAGCCGCCAGCAGCAGCTCGTCCTTCTTCGACTCCAGCGAAACGTAACGCATAGCAATCACCCTTGAATTGACGGTTTGATGCATCCGGTGCCGCTGCGCGCCCAATCGGCGCGCGATGCCGGCAACGGACCACTCTTCGCGCAATCGGACGGCAAGCCATGTGGCCCGCCGCCGAAGAATCCGTCCGGTGACGCCGCGAGTAGCGGCGCGCTCCGGATCGGTTCTGGCGAAGCACAGGTGCAGTCTACTGTCCCGCCGAAAATCATCAATCCGTCTAAATATGATTCGCTGTCTCGAATGAGTGGACAATCACGGAAGATCGACCCGGTATGCGGCGCGTGGCCGGCCATGCAAACCACCGGCCTCCCTGTTTCAGCAACGCGAAAGGTGCCCTCTTCTTTACGTTACGGGAATCAGTCGATATTTCCGGCTTGAATTGGAACGCTTCATCAAAACGGCGCACTGCGCCAGTGACTCCTCAGCACTCGTTGGCACGCAACTCCTCAGCGCCTGTCTTCACGCCGGTTACTAGCCCGTCTTCGACCGCACTGACCGCCGATCTGAAACGTGTCGCGCAGCAGCAGTCGGATCTGTCCGACTATGCCGCGCAACTGACCAGGCAGTATCAGGCGCAGTTCACCGCGCTCAACACGCTGATGGCCCGGATGAACACCAACTCGCAATACCTGACGCGATTGTTTGGCGGTGCGAACAGTAGCGGCACGCTGTCCAACAAGTAAGCGGCGGGGTCGCGCGCTGCCCGTAGACGTCGTTCCTGCCGACGGCGTGCCCGCGCTCGCCGGATTCTTGTGCGCTTTTCTCGCCGGGTGCGAGAACATGTCGACAGTCCGTCAGACATCGTCAATGCGACGCACGGCAGGATGGCCAGACGCGCATCGACACCGCGCTCGCGGATCGCGGGCGGTTCGAGTGCGTGATTTCGTGATGTAGCGAATGACCGCCGAATGAGAGAGCCGGACGGCACGGCTGAACGCGTGGCCGCCATCGACGGGATCAGAAATCGCGATGATTTCACCGCGCTTGCGACGCATCGCACAACGCGGATCGTTCCGGCAGGCAACGGACGCGCCGGCCGCCTGCACGGCACGCGATGCGATCACGCGCCACGCCACTGGCGCGGCACGCGTCCTCCGTTACAACGCAGCGATTCGCCGGCGGAAATGTTCGGTGCCGGCCACGATCTTGTCGAGCACCGCGTCGAGCGCCCAGAATCGTTCGCGCACGTCGTAGTCGATCGCACGGCATTTGATCGACCCGAACGTGCCGATCCGCTGGTGATAGAGCTTCGCGAGCGCCGGATAGCCCAGCGCCTCCGATACCGCCGAGACGACCAGGAACGTCGACAGTTCGTCGGCGAGCGCCGGATTCGACTCGCCTTGCGTACGCAGCCACCGGTAGAGATCGGGATGGAAGTTCGTGAACACGCCGTTGAAACCGGCGGACCCGGCCTTCATCGCGTCCCACGCAATCGCGGCGTTCGCGTTCAGGATCTTCAGCGGCGACCCCTCGGCAAGCGCGACGCGCCGCTTCACCGTCGCGAGATCGCAGCTCACGTCCTTGAGCATCACGAACCGGCCCGTGTCGATGCACGCGCGCAGTTCGTCATCCGACAGAAGCCGCCGGTAAGGTGCCGGGCATTCGTACAGGCCGAGCGGGAGATCCGACGGCAGTCGCGCGAGCAGCCTGTGAAGATGGTCGAGCAACGCGGCGCTGCCCTTGCGTTGCGGATCGAGCCGGTTGGTCACGAGCACGACGCCCTGCGCGCCCGATTCGGCCGCCGCGCACAGTTCGGCGACCTGCGCGTCGAGATCGTCGCTGATGTGGCCTGACGCGACGACCGGCACACGCCCGGCCACGCGCTCGACCACGAAGCGCGCGAGTGCCGCGCGTTCGGCCAGGCTCAGGAACTGCATCTCGCTCGATTGCGCGACCGCGAACAACGCATCCGAGCCGTGCGCCAGATACCATTCGATGAGCCGCTCGAGCCCGGCGTAGTCGATCGCGCCGGCGTCGTCGAACGGCGTCAGCATCACCGGCACGATCCCCTCGATGGTCACGTTCGATTGCTGCGAGTGTTGCATCGGTTTCTCCTTCCTTCAGTGAATGCGAATGCAGGCTGCACGATTACGCCGGCAACGGTCCGGGCGCGGCGTTCGCGGCCTGTTCGGGAATCGGCTTGCGCACGAGCAGCAGGTAGGCCATCGCGCCGGCGAACGCGATCGCCGCCGCGGTGAGCAGCGCGGGCACGAACGACCACTTCTGCGCAATGATGCCGGTCAGGATCGGGGCCAGCGCGCCGCCGATGAAGCCGCCGAAATTCTGGATCGCGCCGAGCGACGCGATGCGGCTCGGCGGTGCGGCCGCCGTCGCGAGCGCCCACGAGCACGCCGACGCCGCGTTGGCGAGAAAGATCACCACCGAAATGCATGCGAGCGCAACCGTATTGCTCTGTACGAGCGCGGCCGGAATCGTGAACGCGACCATCCCGAGCATCGCGGCCACCACCGCATTGCGCCGGCTCACGACCGGCGACCGGCTGCGGCGCGTGACGAAATCCGACAGCCAGCCGGCGACCAGCGAACCGACGAACCCGCACAGGAACGGCACCGATGCGGCAAACCCGGTGCGGACCAGGCTCATGTGCCGCTCCATCGTCAGGTAGCCCGGCAACCAGGTCAAGTAGACCCAGTTAAGGTACACGGATCCAAAGAAGCCGATCAGCATCCCCCACGTCGTGCCGTGCGAGAACAGGCTGCGCCATTCGGCGAAGGTCAGTTTCGGCGCCGCGACGACGCTTTGCGCATCGGCATCGAGATAACTGCGTTCGGCGGCGGACAGTTGCGCGCGCACCGGATCACGATACAGCGCGAACCACACGACGGCGACGACGAGACCGAGCGCCCCGGTCACGACGAACGCCCAGCGCCAGTCGAACGATGCAACGAGAACCGACAGCAGCAGCGGCGCAAGCGCGGTACCGAGCGGCGATGCGGCATTGAAAATGCCGGTCGGCGTGCCGCGTGCACGCAGCGGAAACCAGTTGCTCACCACGCGCGCGGCCGACGGGAATTGCGGCGCCTCGCCGATGCCGAGCACGATCCGCGCGACGATGAACCAACCGAACGTGGACACGAGGCCGCCCGACGCCTGCGCGAACGACCAGACGATCAGCCCGATGCCGAGCAGCCGGCGCGGGCCGATGCGGTCGACCAGCCCGCCGACCGGAAACTGGCACAGCGCATAGCTCCATGAGAATGCCGACAGCAGCAGCCCCATCTGCGCGAGCGACAGGCCGAGATCACCGCGGATCGCCGAACTCGCGACGGCCAGCGTGCCGCGGTCGAGATAGTTGACGATCCCGCTCGCCATCAACAGCGCGAGCGCGATGCGTTGGCCGCGCCGGATCCGGGGCGGCGCGTGCGGAACAGGTGGGTTGTCGTTCATGTCGATTGTCTCCATGTCACTGGTAGGGGCCAGGTGCGGCCGTTCCGTCGCATGCAGAATTCAGGTATCCATACGGTTTACTTCGTCGCGCGTCGGAATCGACGTTTGCGCGCCATGGCGCGTGACGCTGATCGCGGCCGCACGCTGGCCGAAGCCGATCGCGTCGTCCATCGACGCGCCGCCGGCCCGTGCGGCCGCGAACCCGCCGACGAACGTGTCGCCGGCCGCGGTCGTATCGACGGCCGCCACCGCCATCGCACGACGGCGGCCGCTCCCTGCGCTGCCGCGCCAGCAGACGCCGCGCGCGCCGAGCGTGACCAGCACGTTGCCGACACCCCTCGCGCACAGCGCCTCGGCGGCGCGCGCGGCGGATGCGTCGTCGCCGACGGCGATGCCGGTCAGCGACTCGGCCTCGGTTTCGTTGACGACGAGATAGTCGACCCGCGCCAGCAACGCATCGAAGAGCGGCTGCGCGGGTGCGGGATTGAGCAGCACCGGCGTGTGGTGCGCGCTTGCGCAGGCAATCGCGCGCGCCACGGTGGCGACCGGCACTTCGAGCTGGCACACGAGCAGCGCGGCGGCTGCGATCGCGTCGCGCGCCGCGTCGATCCGGTCGGCATCGACGCATGCGTTCGCGCCGGGCACGACGACGATGCTGTTCGCGCCGCCGTCGTCGACCGTGATCGTCGCGACCCCGGTCGCCGTGCCGCCGATCCGGTGCAGGTGCGTCACGTCGATGCGCTCCGCTGCCAGCGCGCCGTGCAGGCGTGCACCGAACGCGTCGTCGCCGACGCAGCCGATCATCGCGACCGATGCGCCGAGGCGCGCGGCCGCCACCGCCTGGTTCGCGCCCTTGCCGCCGTGAACGGTCTCGAACGTCGTGCCGAGCAGCGTCTCGCCCGGCACCGGCAGGCGCGGCGCGCGCGTGACGAGATCGATGTTGACGCTGCCGACGACGGCGATACGCGGTGTCCGGAGGCCGTTCATTGCTTGATGTAACCGCTTACATTTGCGGCCGACAAAATGACCGGAAAGGCGGTCGTCTCTGAAAATTTCGCGATGCGGGTGAAATCCATGTCTGACATAATACGAAGCAGCGGGAAGATAGCGCTTACATTCTCACAGGATCGAATGCGGATGCAAGCGGGACCACCATGAATCGAGGGTAAACAATGACGCGACTGGCAACGCACGGCGCAGGCAGGCCTACCCAGCCTGGAGACCGCCAATGAGCACGCCCCCGTCCCGCGGCGGGACGCCCCGGGCACGCCGCGGCAGCGGCCGCTCGGTGCTCGGCGACGTCGCGAAACTGGCCGGCGTGTCGACCGCGACCGTCTCGCGCGTGTACAACGATCCGGGCAAGGTGTCGGCCGACGTGCAGCAGCGCGTGCGCGACGCGGCGCTCGCACTGAACTGGATCCCGAATGCGGCCGGCCGCGCGCTGGCGTCCACGCGCACCCACATCACCGGCTCGATCATTCCGACCCTCGACGACCAGGTGTTCGCGTCGCAGGTCGCCGGCATGCAGACGGTCATGGCCGAGCACGGCATCACGCTGTTCCTCGGCTGCTCGAACTACGACCCCGCGCAGGCGCTCGCGCAGGTGCGCGCGATGCTGTCGCGCGGCGTGGAAGCGGTGTCGCTGGTCGGCGAAGCGTATCCGCCGGAACTGTTCGAACTCCTTGCGATGCATCGCGTGCCGTACGTCGTCACGTATGCGTACCGCGACGACAGCCCGCACTGCTGCATCGGCTTCGACAATCGCGCGGCGTTCGCACGGCTCACCACGCACCTGCTCGACCTCGGCCACCGCGATTTCGCGATCATCATGCAGCCGTCGACGGACAACGACCGCGTCCAGGCCCGCCTGCGCGGCATTCACGACACGCTTGCCGCGCACGGGCTCGCGGTGCGCCCCGTGCATCAACACGAAGGCGCGGCCACGATCGCGTTCGGGCGGGCGAGCCTGCGCGCGATCGCCAACAGCGACGCGGCGACGCGGCCGACCGCCGTGATCTGCGGCAACGACGCGCTCGCGCTCGGCGCGTTGCTCGAAGCGCAGGCGCTCGGCATCGACGTGCCCGCGCAGTTGTCGATCACCGGGTTCGACGACATCGCGCTCGCGCGCGAGATCCAGCCGCCGCTGACGACGATGTGGGTCGACACCGACGCGATCGGCCGCCAGGCCGCGCATGCGTTGCTCGACGCGCTCGAGAACGGCGCCACGGGGCCCGGCCACGCCGTTCAGCCCGAGTTGCGCATACGGGAATCCGCCGCGCCGCCGGCGCAGACGCGGGCGCGCGCGGCGCGCAAGAAATAGCGAGGCAGCGCCTGCTTACTGCATCACGTCGATCGGCAGCGTCTTGTCGAGATTGTCGTGCCACGCGTTGATCGTCTTCGGCACGGTTTTCTTCCACGCCGGAACGTTCGAGTAGTAACGCATCCGGACGTTGTTCTTCGCATCGAACACGAGCAGCCCGATCCACAGATCGGTGCCGCGGCGCATCACGATCGCCGCGTTCGTCGTCGCGATGCCGCGCACCCAGTACGACGTCACGTGTGCGTTGAGGCCGTCGAGATCCTTCTCGTCGGCGCTGGAATTGACCGTTTCGACGAGCGATTGATAGTCGGCGCCGAGCAGCTTGTGCGCGGTCGCGTTCTGCTGCGCGTCCGTCACGACCTTGAGGCTCAGCAGGTCGGCCTGCGGTTGGGCCCGGGACTGCGCGGCGGTCACGTAGTCGCCTGCGTACATGACACCCATACCTGCGCCGCAATCGAAATCGGCACCCTGCTGCGTGACGCGGATGCGCCCGCCCTTCCGGTCGAAATCGAGCCGGCACTTGTCCTTGCGATAGGTGCCGCTGTCGCCGTGCAGCACGACGCCGCCGTCAAGCTCGCCGGTATTCGCGCCATTGTTGGCGCTCAATTCGAAATGCAGGCGCGGCACCGTGCCGGTGAACGTCAGCACGCCGCCGAACGATGGGTTGTCGCTGTCGAGATACCACGTCTGCTGCCAGCGGTCGGCGGCGAGCGGTGTGCCGTTCAGGCTCGCGAGCCGTTCACGGTAGCGGTCGCCCAGGCACGACGCATCACTGCCGCACTGGTCGCGCTGCTTGAGCCACTTCAATTGCGCCGCCTTCAGCGCGGCCGTATCGCCGCCCTTCGCGAGCGCCCTCTTCCACGCGGCCGACAGCTCGCCGTCGAGCTTTGATAGTGCGGTGTCTGCACAGATCGTCTTCTCGGTCGGCGATGCGGCCTTCGCGCAGTCGAAGCCGGCCGCATGCGCGGCGGCCGGCAGCAGCGTCAGCAACACGGCCGCCGCGAGGGATGACAGGTACGTGCTCCGCTTGCCACTTGCGCAAAGTGCGGCGTGTCCGCGCGGATTCGATCGATTGTGGATGGTCATCGGCTTGCTCGTCGCTGGGTCGCGCACCCGTAGAAGCTACTGCACGCGACGTTCGAGGTAAAAACACCCGGCCCGGCATACAGCGCATGCCGCCGCCCGCCGAAGCGTAACCGAGTGCGCGACGCCGATCAATCGACGTTCGATGTCGTCGCAACCATTTCGGCGGCCGCGTTGCAGTGCACGATGCCGTCGCGCAATGCAGCGTCCGTCGCGCGCTCGATGATCCCGATGAACACGATCATGCCGTCGTCATGCGCAGTCATGCCTTCTCCTTCCATCGACGAGAACCGCATGCACCGCACGGCGGCCTCACCCACGCGTGTGGCAACCGCACCCGCTGCATCGGACAGGCACACGATGCTTTCGCGCGCAAGACGAGACGAGCCGGTGCTGACGTCAGCCGTCGAACGGCACCAGTTCGTAGCTCGTGCTCCGGCCGCCGGACGCCGAGCGACGCAGCATGCCCTGCTCGACGAGCTCCGTGATATCGCGCAGCGCCGTGTCCTGCGAGCATTTCGCGAGGGCGGCCCACTTGGTGGTCGTCAGCTTTCCTTCGAAGCCGTCGAGCAGCCGATTCATGACCTTGACCTGGCGTTCGTTCATCGCGACGCCCGCGCATCGCTGCCAGAAGCGCGCCTTGATCAGCACCGCATCGAGCGTCGTATGCGCATGATCGATGGCCCGGCCCAGCGTATTCAGAAACCACGCGAGCCACTCCGTGACGTCGAGCGAGCCGCGCTGCGTGCGCTCCAGCACGTCGTAATACGCGTTGCGCTCGCGCTGGATCTGCGCGGACAGGCTGTAGAAACGCTGCGGGCTTCGATCCGCGCGCGCCAGCACCAGATCCCCGAGCGCGCGCGCGATACGACCGTTGCCGTCGTCGAACGGGTGGAGCGTGACGAACCACAGGTGGGCCAGGCCGGCCCGGATCAGCAAGGGCTCGGCCGGCGCGGCATTGAGCCACGCGAGAAAGCGTCCGATCTCGTGCGTCAGGCGGGCGGCCGGCGGCGCCTCGAAATGCACGCGCTGCCGGCCGATCGGCCCGGAGACCACCTGCATCGGCCCGCTCGCATCCGAGCGCCATCCGCCGACCGTGATCCTCGACAGCCCCGAATAGCCGGTCGGGAACAGCGCGGCATGCCACCCGAACAGCCGCGCTTCGGTGACCGGTGCGGCCGAATGGGTCGTCGCATCCAGCACCATGTCGACGACGCCTTCGACGTGGCGATCGACCGGCGCGAGCGCACCGATGTCGACGCCGAGCCGGCGCGCAATCGACGACCGGACCGATGCGACATTCAGGTTCTCGCCCTCGATCGCGCTGGTCTTGACGACGTCCTCCGTCAGCGCGGCCAGGCTCGCTTCGTCGCGCAACGCCAGGCCGATATCCGCCAGTCGCCCGGCCAGCATGCCTTGCGCACGGCTGACGTCGGCGAGCGGCGTGGCGAGGGCCGGCAGGTCGAAGCGCCATGCCGGCCAGTCGGCCGACTCCCAGATAAAGGTGTAATCTCCGCTCATCATGCGGAGATTATCCGCCCATTCGCCGCGCGACTCAACAATCTCCGCAAATTGTGCGGAGATTAATCGTCCCATTCACCGCAAAGCGGCCCGCTACCGTACCCGGCCCGCCCCGCTCGCGCCCGGCGGCGCCGGCTCCCCGAGCCGCTCCGCGAGAAACCCGATGAACGTGCGCAGCGTGACGAACCCTTCCCGGTGCTGCGGAAACACCGCATTGAGCGTGATCGGCGGCGGCACGTACGCGTCGAGCACCGGCACGAGCGCCCCGCTGTCGAGCGCCGCGCCGACGATGAAATGCGGCAGCAGCGCGATGCCGAGCCCCGCGATCGCGGCGTCGCGCACCACTTCGCCGTTGTTCGCGACGAGCGGCCCCTGCACGTCGAACGTGCGCGCCGCGCCGTCGACGCGGAATTCCCAGCCAATCCGCCGCTCGCGCCCGTACAGCACGCACGTATGGCCGGCGAGATCGGCCGGCGTCTGCGGCGCGCCGTGCCGCTTCAGGTACGCGGGGCTCGCGCACGCGATCATCCGCCACGCGCCGAGCGGACGCGCGATCAGCGTCGAGTCCTCGAGCGAGCCAATCCGCAGCACGAGATCGAAGCCCTCGCCGATCAGGTCGACGCGCCGGTCGGTCAGGTCGAGGTTCAGCCGCACGGCCGGGTGCGCAGACAGGAATTCGGCAATCAGCGGCGACACGTGCGTGATCCCGAACGACAGCGGCGCGCTGATCTTCAGCGAACCATGCAGCTCGGTGCTGCGCACCGACATCGCCTGCTCGGCGTCGGCGATCTCCGCGAGGATGCGCTGCGCGCGCACATAAAACTCCTGCCCCGATTCGGTCACCGCGAGATTGCGGGTATTGCGATGCAGCAGCCGCACGCCGAGCGACGCCTCCAGCGCCATCGTGCGCCGGCTGACGAACTGCTTGGACAGCATCAGCTGATCGGCCGCCGCCGTGAAGCTGCCTGCGTCCACGGTCGCGACGAAGATCCTCAGGTCGTTGAGTTCCATATTGTCCACTCCATAGCGACAGTCATTATCTCTACAGCGATTTATTTGTCAAATCGATTGACCTAAGATTCATCTCAACGAACGGCCGGGCCCACTTTCGAGGTTCGGCGACTTCAAGGACAAAATCATGATCGACATCCGTGCAGCAAACCAACGTGGCCGTGCGGAGCATGGCTGGCTCAGCTCCCGTCATACGTTTTCGTTCGCGAATTACTTCGATCCGAAGCAAGTCGGCTTCTCAGACCTGCTCGTGATCAACGACGACCGCGTCGCCCCGGGCGGCGGCTTCGGCACGCACCCGCACCGCGACATGGAAATCCTGTCGTACGTGCTCGACGGCGCGCTGGAACACAAGGACTCGATGGGCACCGGTTCGGTGATCGTGCCGGGCGACGTGCAGCTGATGAGCGCGGGCACGGGCGTGCGCCACAGCGAGTTCAACCACTCGCCGGACACGCCGGTCCACTTCCTGCAGATCTGGGTCGGGCCGGCCGAAAAGGGTGCCGAGCCGCGTTATCAGCAGACGAATGTCGCGGCCGACGAGAAGCGCGGCAAGCTCGCCCTCGTCGTGTCGCCGACCGGCGACGCCGGTTCGCTGAAGATCCGGCAGGACACCCGGATTTACGCGGGCCTGTTCGACGGCAACGAAAGCACTACGCTGGAACTTGATCCGAACCGCTTCGCTTACGTGCATGTGGCGCGCGGCAGCGTGACGGTCAACGGCGTGACGCTCGGCGAAGGCGACGGCGCGCGCATCCGGGGCGAACAGGCGCTGACGATCGCCGACGGCAAGGATGCCGAAGTGCTGGTGTTCGACCTGCGTCCGGTCGAAGTGACGGCCGAATGGGCGTGACGCCCGTTCGGGAAACCGGGCCCCGCTGACCGCGGGGCCCTTTTAATCGGAGATTCGCAACATGGCCAAGGTTCTCGTTCTGTACTACTCGTCCTACGGGCACGTCGAAACGATGGCGCAACACATCGCGGAGGGCGCGAAATCGGTGCCCGGCGTCGAGGTCACGCTCAAGCGCGTACCGGAAACGATCCCCGTCGACCAGGCCCGCGCGATCGGCGTGAAGGTCGACCAGGCCGCGCCGGTCGCGACGGTGGACGAACTCGCCGACTACGATGCGATCATCTTCGGTACGCCGACCCGCTTCGGCAACATGGCCGGCCAGATGCGCACGTTCCTCGACCAGACCGGCGGCCTGTGGATGAAAGGCGCGCTCGTCGGCAAGATCGGCAGCGTGTTCGCATCGACCGGCACCCAGCACGGCGGCCAGGAAACGACGATCACGTCGTTCCACACGACGCTGCTGCACCAGGGGATGGTGATCGTCGGTGTGCCGTATGCGTGCAGCGGGCTCGTCAACATGAGCGAAATCACCGGCGGCACGCCGTACGGCGCGACCACGCTCGCGGGCGCGGACGGCAGCCGCCAGCCGAGCGCGAACGAGCTCGACATCGCGCGCTACCAGGGCAAGCACGTCGCGGAACTCGCGAGCAAGCTCGCGTCGTAACGCGGCGGCCTCGCGCCCCCGCAGCCCTGCTATCCCGCAGTCCCGCACATGAACAAACGGCGCCGGTTCGACCGGCGCCGTTCGTCCTGTGCCACGCTTTCGGCCGTTACTGGCCCGAAGCCGGCGCGGCCGGCGCCGCCTTCGTCGCGGGCGCCTTCTGCACGGCGTTCTGCGGATAGTTGCTCTGGTCGTTGGTCAGCCGGTAGCCGCTGCCGGTGCCGATCGCCTTCAGGTCCGACGCGTGCCGCGCGCGGGCCGCCTTGCGCGCCGCCTTCTTCTGCGCCTTGTCGAGCGGCTTCTGCGCCGGCGCGGACACCGGGTCCTGCGCGTATGCCGCCGGCGCGGCGGTCAACAACAGACCGAACGACGCCGCTACTGCTACTGCCACCGAAACCACGCGAGACTGCTTCATGGCCGATCTCCTTGTCGATTGTTGAGTGTGGGTCGGACACCGGCGTGCACGCGACGGCTTGCGACAACGGCGCCGATGCAACGTTAGCCGATCGCTGCGCAAATGTCCTTGGGCGTTCCTGAATTCTCCTGATAACGCCAACGATACATGCGCGCCGGGTGCGCCGTCGGTTCGGCCTGTCGTCCGCGCCATCCGGGAAACCGATACCCCGTGGCCGGCCGGTGCCCGCTCAGATCCAGCGCGACAGCACCGGCAGCAGGATCGGCACGACGAACGCCGTCAGCACGCCGTTCAACCCCATCCCGAGCCCGGCGAACGCGCCGGCTTCCTCGCTGACCTGGAACGCGCGCGCGGTGCCGATCCCGTGCGACGCGACGCCGAGCGCGAAGCCGCGCACGGCCGGCTCGTCGATCCGCAGCAGATTGAGGATTCCGCGCGCACACACCGCGCCGAAGATCCCGGTCGAGATCACGAGCACGGCGGTGAGCGACGGAATACCGCCGATTTCGGCGGCGACGGCCATCGCGATCGGCGTCGTCGCCGATTTCGGCGCGAGCGACGCGATCGTCTGATGTGACGCCCCAAATAGCGCGGCGATGCCGACCGCCGACACGATCGCGGTCAGTGAACCCGCGAGCAGGCCGACGAGCAGCGGCAGCGCGGTGCGCCGCAGCTTCGACCACTGGCGGTACAACGGCAGCGCGAGCGCGACGGTCGCGGGGCCGAGCAGGAAATGGACGAACTGCGCGCCTTCGAAATACGTCGGATACGGCGTATGCGTGATCGTCAGCAGCACGACGATCACCGCGACCGCGATCAGCACCGGATTCGCGAGCGGATTGAAGCGCGCCCGCGCATAGACGGCCTGCGCGAACAGATACGCGACCAGCGTAATGGTCAGGCCGAGCAGCGGGCTCGCGGCGAGATAGACCCAGATCGCGCCGAGCTTCGGGAAAGCCGTCATTGCACACCCTCCGCGGTGCCGCCCGCGCGGCGCTGGCGCCGCAGCAGCGCGCGCGTGACGAGCGCCGTCACCGCGATCGCGAGCGTGGTGCTGACGGCCAGCGCGACGACGACCGCGACCGCGTCGCCGCGCACGCGGTCGGCCGACACCATGATGCCGACGCCGGCCGGCACGAACAGCAGCGACAGGTGACGCAGCAGCTCAAGCGCGGTCGGCTCGATCGCATCGGCCACCTGCGGGCGCAGCATCACGAAGCCGAACAGCAGCAGCATGCCGATCACGGGGCCCGGCACCGGCAGGCCGAACAGATAGGACACGCCTTCCCCGAGACACTGGAAGATCAGCAAGACCGCGAACGCCTGCAACATGAACCGCTTCTCCCGAACGTGGCCGCGCGGCCGTGCAGCCGCGCGGCCGATGAGCCGGCGGCTTGCGACGCCGGCGTGAACGATACGCGCGATCGTACCAACAATGCCGGCGGCCGGGCGCGATCGTGCGATTGCGCGATCGCCATTCGACCGTTTCGCCCGACACGCTGCCGGGCATGAACGAAACGCCCGCACGGACGCAAAAACGGCGGGCACGTGCCCGCCGTCCTGTCGTTCCGATTCGAACGACCGTCGATCGCGTTACTTCAACCGCGTCGCGATTTCATTGGCCATCGCCTTCGTCGCGGCCTTCGTCGGCGCATCGTCGGCCAACGCGTTCAGCAGACCGAAATCATGGATCGTGCCGTCGTAGCGCGTGGTCGTCGCGTCCACGCCGGCCGCGTCGAGCTTGCGGCCGTACGCTTCGCCTTCGTCACGCAGCACGTCGAACTGCGCGACCTGGATCAGCGCGGGCGGCAGCCCCTTCAACTGCGCGACGCTCGCGCGCAGCGGCGACGCGTAGATCTCGTTGCGTTGCGCTTCGTTCTTCGTATAGGCGTCCCAGAACCACTTCATCAGCGGCCGCGTCAGGAAGTGGCCCTGCTGGTACGCGTGGTATGAACCCGTGTTGAAGTCGTGGTCCGTGACCGGCCACATCAGCCCCTGGAAGCGGATCGCGGGGCCGCCCTTGTCCTTCGCCATCAGCGCGACGACGGCCGACATGTTCCCGCCGACGCTGTTGCCGACCACCGCGAGGCGGCTGCCGTCGACGCCGATCTCCGCGCCGTGCGCGGCCACCCATTTCGTCGCCGCATACGCCTGGTTGATCGCGACCGGGTAACGCGCTTCCGGCGACGGCGTGTAGTTCACGAACACCGCGACGGCGCCCGACTGCACGACGAGATCGCGCACGAGGCGCTCGTGCGTCGGGAAATCGCCGAGCACCCAGCCGCCGCCGTGAATGAACACGAATACCGGCAGCGTGCCCGTCACGCCTTGCGGACGCACGATCGTGACCGGCACCGACAGGCCGTCCTGCTCGATCGTGCGATTCGATACGTCGATGCCCGACAGATCGACCTTCACGCCGTTCTGCGCGTCGACCAGCACCTGGCGCGCCTTCGCGGGGCTCAGCGTTTCGAGGCCCGGACCCTTCTGGCCGTTCAGCGCGGCGAGGAACGCGCTCGTCTTCGCATCGGGACGGACGGCGTCGGCGCCCGCGGCGAACGCTGCAGGTGCGGTGGACAATGCGGCGGCAACGGCGGCGGCGATCAGCAGCGGCTTGACGATCTTCATGGTGCGACTCCTTGGTTGATGCTTTGAATGGCGATGAATGGTTGGCAGTGCGATTGATCAGACGAGCGTGAGCGTGACATCGATGTTGCCGCGCGTCGCGTTCGAGTACGGGCAGACGACGTGCGCGCGGTCGATCAGCGTTTGCGCGATGTCGCGATCGAGGCCTGGCAGCGAGATCTTCAGTTCGACTTCGATGCCGAAGCCGTTCGGGATCGCGCCGATGCCGACGCTGCCTTCGATCGCGGCGTCCGTGGGCATCGCGATCTTGTCGCGCGCCGCGACGAACTTCATCGCGCCGATGAAGCACGCGCTGTAGCCGGCGGCGAACAGTTGCTCGGGGTTCGCGCCCGCACCGCCGGCGCCGCCGAGCTCGCGCGGCGTGGTCAGCTTCAGGTCGAGGCCGCTCTCGGGCACCGTCGCACGGCCGTCGCGGCCGCCGGTGGCTTTTGCATGGGCGCGGTACAGCACTTTTTCGATCGACATGACAGACTCCTTTTCAGCAAATGAATGAAACAGCTTTCGAACCGGGGACCGCGTGCCGGCGGCTTCTGCGCCGACATCGCCTCAATTTATCTACTCATAGATAGATAAACATCCCCAAAAAATGCAGGCGGGTGATCCACCTGCGCCAGCCATCTATCTACTACATGATAGATAACGAGATTCAATAAAAAGGCGGCGAACCGCCCAACTGCTTGCGCCGCCCGTCAGGGCCGCGTTTTCCAGACGGCCTCGACGTCCTCGAGGCGCGCCCGCGTGTGAAACAGCCGGCTGGCCAGCACGCTGCCCTGGAACGCCGCATACAACGTGCGCGCCGCCGTGTCGGGCTCGCCGCTGAACTGCAGCGTGCCTTCCTGCGCGCCTTGCGCGAGCAATTCCGCCAGCCAGCGCTCGTTGGCCTTGAAGAACGCCTGCACGGCCTGCCGCACGCTCTCCGGCAACGTTTCGATGTCGGCCGCGAGCATCCCGCACAGACAGATCAGGTTGCCGTCGCCGAGCGTGCGGCCGAACATCTTCGTGTACAGGCTCAGCTTCACGTCGGCCGGCAAGGCCGGATCGATCGCCCGCACGGCCGCGAGGACTTCGTCGCTGTAGGCCGCCACCGCTTCCAGCACGAGATCGTCCTTCGACGGGAAGTAGTAGTGGATGCTCGACGTCTTCACGCCCACCAGGTCGGACAGATCTCGATAGCTGAAGCCGTTGTAACCGCGCTGCATCATCAGCGTGATCGCGTGGTCGAGAATCTGTTCGCGGACGGTCGGTTTCGTTTCCATGGATCGAACTTTATCTACTCATAGATAGACAGTCAAGAAGTTTTTTAGGGGCGCGATGACCATTACTGCAAGCCCGATGCGGAAGTACGGCGCCGTTCGCACGGCCGGGGCGGCTTACAACCCGCCTGCAGCACGGTCGAATCGATGCGACACTTGACGCCGGGCCACGCGATCGCGGCGTAACGTCCATCGGCTGGAACGGACGTGCCGGCACACGATGACCGCCTCGCATCCGGCCCGGCATCATCGGCCCGCCCGCTGCGTCGGGCCGCATAAGGAGAACAAGTCGATGTATTCGTGGTTTGAACGGCGCCTGCCGACTTTCCCGCTCGAAGATCCCGCCACGCCGCCGAAGGGATTCTTCTCGTTCGTCTGGGCGTGCACGCAGGGCGCGCGCGGCTGGATCCTGCTGATCGCGCTGACATCGGCCGCGCTGGCCGCGTACGAAGCCGCGCTGTTCGCGATGATGGGGCACGTGGTCGACTGGCTGTCGTCGTCGACACCGGCCGAATTCGGCGGCCGCCACTTCGGCACGCTCGCCGGTTTCGCGGCGATCCTCGCCGGCAGCGTGCTGCTGATCGCGCTGCATACGTTGGTCAAGCACCAGGTGCTCGCGATCAACTTCCCGATGCGGTTGCGCTGGCTGTTTCACCGGCTGATGCTCGACCAGAGCCTGTCGTTCTACGCGAACGAATTCGCGGGCCGCGTGACGACCAAGATCATGCAGACCGCGCTCGCGGTGCGCGACGCGCTGTTCATGTCGGTCGACGTCGTGATCGGCGTCACCGCCTACCTGATCGGCATCCTCATCCTCGCCGCCAGCTTCGACTGGCGGCTGATGATTCCGCTCGTGCTGTGGGCGCTCGGCTACGGCGCGGCGTGCGCGTATTTCGTGCCGCGCCTCGGTGCGGTCGGCAGCCGGCAGGCCGACGCGCGCGCGCTGATGACGGGCCGCATCACCGACGCGTATTCGAACATCACGACCGTGAAGCTGTTCTCGCATACGCGGCGCGAAGCCGACCACGCGCGGCGCGCGATGGAGGCGTTCAAGGCGACCGGCGACGCGCAGATGCGGCTCGTCAGCGCGTTCGAGATCGTCAACCACCTGCTGTCGACGCTGCTGCTGATCGGCTCGGCCGGCCTCGCACTCGCGCTGTGGATGCACGGCGAGGCGAGCGCGGGCGTGGTCGCGGCCGTGATCGCGATGGCGCTGCGCCTGTCGAGCTACTCGCACTGGATCATGTGGGAAATGACCGAGCTGTTCGAGAACGTCGGCACGATCCAGGACGGCATCAACACGCTGACGAAGGTGCGCAGCGTGGTCGACGCGCCCGATGCGAAGCCGCTCGCGGTGAAGCGCGGCGAAATCGTGTTCGACAACGTGCAGTTCGCGCACGAGGACAACGATCGCGCGGTATTCGACGGGCTGAACCTCACGATCCGGCCGGGCGAGCGAATCGGACTGATCGGCCGCTCGGGCGCCGGCAAGTCGACGCTCGTGAACCTGCTGCTGCGCTTCTACGACGTGGGCGGCGGCACGATCCGAATCGACGGGCAGGACATCGCGCACGTGACGCAGGACAGCCTGCGCGCCGCGATCGGGATGGTCACGCAGGATACGTCGCTGCTGCACCGGACGATGCGCGAAAACCTGCTGTACGGCCGCCCCGACGCCACCGAGCGCGAGATGCAGGATGCGGCCATGCGCGCGGAAGCGTCCGAGTTCATCGACCGGCTGCGCGACCGCCACGGCCGCAGCGGCTACGACGTCGAAGTCGGCGAACGCGGCGTGAAGCTGTCGGGCGGCCAGCGGCAGCGCGTCGCGATCGCGCGCGTGATGCTCAAGGATGCGCCGATCCTCGTGCTCGACGAAGCGACCAGCGCGCTCGACTCCGAGGTCGAAGTCGCGATCCAGCGCAGCCTCGACAGCCTGATGCGCGGCAAGACGGTGATCGCGATCGCGCACCGGCTGTCGACGATCGCCGCGATGGACCGGCTGATCGTGCTCGACGAAGGGCGCATCGTCGAGGAAGGCACGCACCAGCAGTTGCTGCAGGCCGGCGGCATTTACGCGGCGCTATGGGCGCACCAGAGCGGCGGGTTCCTCGGCGAAACGGCGGACGCGGAAAGCGTGGCGCAGTAGGCCGGCCGCCATGGCAACATGGCGGCCATCGATCGGCGGCGGATATCGCCGCGATCGCTTCCCGCCGGCCGGGCGCCATCGCCCGGTTCCGTACCGACCGACGCAGCCGCAAGGAGACCCCATGACCACGCGACCGGATATCGCGACCGCGCTCGATGCGCCCGATTCGGCGCTCGAGGAAGACGAGCAGCGCTTCGTGCATCAGATTCGCCAGCACGGGTGGTTCCGCACGGAAGTGTTCGCGGAAGGCGACGCGCCGGGCTTCTCGTTCACGACCGGGCTGTGGGTCAACCACGGTTTCCCGGAAATCATCGTGTTCTCGTTGCCGGCGCGCATCGTCCATGACGTGCTGTGGGACGTCTACCGGAAGGTCGCGGCCGGCACGCCGCCGCCGATCGGGGAAGTCACGGCCGCCGTCTACGGCAACGCGAACGCGCTGCTGATGCCGGTCGAGCCAGCCCACTACGAAGCCCATCTCGGCTGGAACCGCTGGTTCTACGGCAACGACGCGTTCCCGTGCGTCCAGTTGCTGTGGCCCGACCGCAACGGGGTTTTTCCATGGCAGCCGGAGGCGGACGATGCGTTGAACGCGGCGCAGCCGCGCCTGTTCGCATCGGGCGACGCGCGCCACTGACCGGCGCACCGGGTCGGACAGCGCGCCTGTCGCGATGCACGCGCGATCCGCGCGCCGGTCGTCAATCCGTTGCGCGCGCATCCATTTGCCTTATTGAAGGGGGCAGGTCAGCACCAGCTCATTGCAGTCGGCCCGGAATCGGCATAGCGCTTCCGGATGATCGTCAGCGCTCGAAGAGCGATCCCTTCATCCAGCTTCCGGTTGCCGAGGAACCCTCGCTTACGTGACGTCAATTCAACCCGCGCCCTATTGCTGGTATGGCTGAACTAGCCGCTCGACTTGGCGAACGCTCAGACAACACCGAGCCTCAAACTCTTCTCGACAGCTTGAGATCACTTTGAGTCGGTCGAGTTCGCGCATGGTTAGGTCACGACTCCCGCTGGATGCATGGCCGGCCCCACATGTCCGCATAAGCC
Organism: Burkholderia sp. BCC0397; assembly: GCF_902832865.1. Taxonomy (NCBI): domain Bacteria; kingdom Pseudomonadati; phylum Pseudomonadota; class Betaproteobacteria; order Burkholderiales; family Burkholderiaceae; genus Burkholderia; species Burkholderia sp. BCC0397. The sequence goes on from NZ_CADFDL010000002.1 coordinate 406,020, forward strand.
AGCAGCCTGCAAGCTCATAAATGCGACATCTCTCTATGTCTAGACGACAACATTGTATAGAACCGCCACACTTTTTCCGACGCCATTGCTGATTATAAAAATTAGGATTCCAAACGCTATGCATTGTCATATCTAGGCAAGTGCAGAACGGGGTAAGCGAGCCACACTGCACCGGCGGTGACTTTCACTGGGTCCCAGAAGAGGTCTATCGGCACCGAATCCGAGTGCCCACCCCACAATCTTCGACCACGTAACCCTGCGCCTCGATTTCCGCCCGCAAGGCATCTGATCGTCCCCAGTCCCTACTGGCTCGGCTTGCCGTCCGTTCACGCAGCAGTTTACGAATCGGCTCAGGAATCGCTTCATTGTCGTCCGGACTCCATTGCATGAGGCACAGGCCTAGTACGGCGTCGACTGCGGCGAGGGTCGCCTTCTTGCGCGCATCGGGCAGCGTGCTTTTCAACAAGTCCCACACCATTGCCAGTCCGTTTGCCGTACTCAGATCGCGATTCACCTCTGCCCGGAATCGCCGGATGAAATCGGGATCGACGTCGCCTCCGGCCGGAAGCTCGAAGTACTTTTGACGGAGCCGGTTCAGCGCCGCGCTTGCGCCCTGCAACGCGCTCCAGGAAAAATTGAGGTGGCCGCGATAATGCGCGCCGAGGCATAGATAGCGAAAAGCGAGCGGATCGACGCCCTCGTCGATCAGCGATCGTAATCGCAGGAAATCGCCGCTCGATTTCGACATCTTCGTCTTGTCGACCTGCAGGAAATGACCGTGCAGCCAGAAATTCGCGAGCCGTGTGCCGTGACGAGCCTCGTTCTGCGCGATCTCGTTCGTATGGTGGACGGGAACGTGATCCTCGCCGCCGCAGTGGATATCGAACCATGGTCCGAGGTACTTGCACGACATCGCCGAACATTCGCTGTGCCATTCGGGAAATCCGGTTCCCCACGGGCTGGCCCATTCCATCTGGCGCTGCTCGTCCGCGCGGCTGAACTTCCAGAGCGCGAAGTCGGTTGCGCTGCGCTTTTCGCCCATCGAGACTCGCGCGCCGGCATCGAGTCCTGCCTTGTCGAGTCTGGCGAGATAGCCGTAACCCTCCTGCCGCGACGTGTCGAAATAGACGCCATCCTGCGTGCGGTAGGTAAACCCGCGCTCGTCGAGCGATTCGATCAGCGCGATCTGCTCTTTGATATGGTCGGTCGCCTTGCACCAGATCGTCGGTAGCTGGATATTGAGCAGCCCGAGATCAGTGATGAACGCCTCGGTGTAGCGTTCAGCGAGGGCCCAGGCCGACACGCCGCTGCGTCGGCTCCGACGCTCGACCTTGTCTTCGCCTTCATCCTGGTCGGACAGCAGATGGCCGACATCGGTGATATTGACGACATGGCGAACCGTATAGCCGTTGAATTCCAGGGTCCGGCGCAACAGATCCTCGAAGAGATAGGTTCTCAGATTGCCGATATGGGCATGGTCGTAGACGGTCGGGCCACAGCAATACAACCCGACCCAGTCCGCATGAATCGGACTGAACGGCCGCAGCGAGCGCTCCCAGGTGTCGTAAAGAAGAATTTCCATCGTATCGCGGTAAAGGGATAAGGAGGGCCGCGGCCGGCCCGATGGTCCAGGCCCGATGTCATGACGAATCGATCGGGCGCCGGCGCGGCAACCGGTAGGCCGCCGTGGATCAGCCGGACATCGTGTCAGTAACGGGCAGCGAATCGGTCCGGCCGGCCGGCCGCGGGTCCGGGGCCATGCGCGCGCCGAGTTCGGCTTCGATCCGGCGCAGCATGATCGAAGCGAAATCGACGATCGGCGTTCCCGGGCCGAAGATGTCCGCGACGCCGAGACGACGGAGTTCCGGATGGTCCGAGTCGGGAATCACGCCGCCGAGAAAGACGGGCAGCCGGTACGGCAGATGCTGGTCCATGCCGTCCATCAGGGCCGGAATCGAGACCCCGTGCCCTGCCGTCAGCGATGAGATGCCGATCGCGTGAACCTGTTCGCTGGACGCGATCCGAACCACTTCCTCGGCGGTCTGGAACAGTGTTCCCGTTACGACGGAAAAGCCCAGATCCTTAAGGGCGCCCGACACCACACCGATCCCACGGTCATGTCCGTCCTGGCCGAGCTTCGCCATCAGAACGCGCGGCGGACCACCGTGCGTGGCCGAGAACTGCGCGATCTCCGAGACGAGCCGTTGCCATCCGGCATCGTTCGCGAACTCACGTTCGTAGACGCCCGCAAGCACCTCCGTCCGAACCGAATACCGGCCCCACACGGCCTCGATCGCGGCGGAGATTTCGCCGACCGTCGCGCGAACGCGAGCCGCCTGGATCGCCGCATCGAGCAGGTTGCGCCGGCCACGGTCTGCCTGCCCGCGTGCGGCAGCGTCGCGCAACGCGGCCAGCGCGGCATCGACATCGCGCTGGCTGCGCGTCGCTTTCAGGCGCCGCAAGCGGTCGACCTGTTCCCCGCGCACCGCGCTGTTGTCGATCCTGCGCACCTTGGTCTCGCAGTCCGGGGTGTCGGGCCGGTATTTGTTGACACCGACGATCACATCCACGTTCGCGTCGATCCGCGCCTGCTTGCGCGACGCATCGTGGGCAATCTTGCGCTTGGCCCAGCCCGATTCGATCGCGCCGATCACGCCGCCGAGCTGTTCGATCTCGTCCATGACCTGCGTGACCTGGGTGACGATATCCTGGGTCAGCGATTCCATCATGTACGATCCGGCCCATGGATCGACCACGCTCGGGATCTGCGTTTCCTCGCGAATGATCAGTTGCGTGTTGCGCGCGAGGCGCGCCGAAAACTCGCTCGGCAACGCGATCGCCTCGTCGAGCGAGTTGGTGTGCAGCGACTGGGTGCCGCCGAACACGGCCGCCATTGCCTCGATCGTGGTGCGCACCACGTTGTTGTATGGCTCCTGCCGCGTCAGCGACCACCCCGAGGTCTGGCAGTGCGTGCGCAGCATGCGGGAGCGTTCGCTGGCCGGATTGAACTCGCCGACGAGTTGCCACCAGAGCTGGCGGGCGGCGCGCAACTTCGCGATCTCGAGGTAGAAGTTCATGCCGACCGCGAAGAAAAAGCTGAGCCTGCTCGCGAACGCGTCGATGGCGAGACCGCGCGCCAGCACGCCCTTCACGTACTCGCGCGCGTTGGCGAGCGTGAACGCCAGTTCGACCGTCGGCGACGCGCCCGCCTCATGCATGTGGTAGCCGGAGATCGAAATCGAATTGAACTTCTTGATGCGGGTCGCGCAGTATTCGATCACGTCGGTGGCGATCCGCATCGATGGGCGCACGGGGTAAATATAGGTGTTGCGCACCATGAACTCTTTCAGAATGTCGTTCTGAATCGTTCCGGTCAGCGCGGATTCCGCGACGCCCTGCTCCTCGGCCGCGACGATGAAGCAGGCCATGATCGGCAGCACGGCGCCGTTCATCGTCATCGAAACCGAAATCCTGTCGAGCGGTATGCCGTCGAACAGGACCTTCATGTCCTCCACGGAATCGATCGCGACGCCCGCCATCCCGACATCGGCGGCGACGCGGGCGTTGTCCGAGTCGTAGCCGCGATGGGTCGGCAGGTCGAAAGCGACCGAGATTCCGTCGACGCCGTCCCGCAGCGCGTTGCGATAGAACGCGTTCGACTCCTGCGCGGTTGAAAAGCCCGCGTATTGGCGGATCGTCCACGGACGCGTCGTGTACATCGTCTCGTACGGGCCGCGCAGATACGGTGGCGCGCCCGGCAAGGTGTCTTGAAACGGCAGCCCCGCCGTGTCCGCTGCGGTATACAACGGCTTCAGCCGGATCTGCTCCATCTCGCGTTGCAGCGCGGCGAGGTTCGGCGCTGCTGCCGGCGCGCCCGGGTCTCGATTGTCAGGCATGGTTGTTCCTCCAGTGGGACTTCGGGTGACGCGACGGCGCCGCTCACGCCGGCTGCCGGACGCGTTCGTCGCGGGCGTCGTGCCCGACAGCCGACACGGCCTCCACGAGCTCGATCAGGACGCCTTCACCGCCCAGCGGAAACTGCGCGCTGGCTGCCGGATGAATGAAGGCGACGCGCGCACCACCCGCGCCGCGCCGGATCCCGCCATCGGCAAATCGCACGCCTTTCGCGGCCAGCCACGCGACGGCCGCATCGAGGTCGCTGACGGCGAGGCCGATATGGTTGAGCGCGGGACGGGTCACGTCGGGTTTGCGCGCCGGGTCGAGCGGCTGCATCAGGTCGATCTCGACGGCACCGGCGCCCGCACCCGCGATCAGGATGTCCTCGTCCACGTTGTCGGCATCGCTGCGAAAGCGCTCCGCCACCGACAGCCCCAGCAGGTTCACCCACAGATTCGTCAGGCGCGCCTTGTCAGGCCCCCCGATCGCAACGTGATGCACGCCCAGGACCGTGAACGGCCGCGACGTCTCGCACGGCACCGGATGGGTCGCCTGGGCGGTCGCCATCCCGCGCAGATGCGCACCGACAAGCGCGAGCAGCGGCGCAGGCGACGCCTGCAGATAGAAGTGGTTGCCGTCGAGCAGGTGGTGCGAAAACGGGCCGCTCGTCACTTCCCGCCAGGCCAGCAATTCGGACTCGGTGACCTGCGGATCACGGTCGCCGGAAAACGCGACGATCTCGCAAGCGAGAGGCGGCCCGATCAGTGGCGTATAGCGCTCGTTCAATTCGAAATCGGCGCGCAGGCTTGGCGCAAACGTCTGGAAGATCCCGCGATCACGTAACACTTCCTCGGGAGTGCCGCCGAGTTCGGCGATCGCGTCGGCGAAAGCCGCGTCGTCGAGGCAGTGAACGGGCGGCCGCGGACTGCGCAGGTGGGGCGCCCGGCGTCCCGAGACGAGCAGTGAGCACGGCACCCGACCGAGCCCCGCCACGCGGCGCGCCACCTCGAACGCCACGATCGAGCCCATGCTGTGTCCGAACAGCGAGAATGGCCGGTCCAGATACGGCATCAGCGCATCGACGAGCGGATCGATCAGGTCCTCCATTCGGCGATAGGCACGCTCCCGCATCCGGGCCTCGCGCCCGGGCAGCAACACCGGGCACACTTCGATCTCGGGCCCGAATGCGGTGCGCCAGGGCGCATAGAGCGCCGTTCCGCCGCCCGCATGGGAAAAACAGATCAGCCGTGTCGTGGCGGTGTCGGAGTTGAGCGGACGCCCGCCGATCCAGCTTGGGGTCATGGGTAGGATTCCTGGGGAAGAGTAAAGATCTGGGATGAATTGATGCCGCCGAAGCCGAAGCTGTTGGACATCGCGGCAACCGCCCGGTGTTCGCGCGCATCCGCACCGACCCAGTCGAGGCGATCGTCGACGGGCGTGTCGAGCGCCGGATTGCCGTGCACGAACCCGGCGCGCATCTGCAGAACGAGCGCCACCGCTTCCAGCAATCCGGCGCTGGCCAGGCAATGACCGAACAGCGCCTTCGGCATGTTGATCGCCGGCCGGCAACCGGCCTCGGCGAACACCTCCGCGAGCGCCGTCGCCTCGATCCGGTCGCCGAGCACCGACGCGGTTCCATGTGCGCTGACGAGGTCGATCGCGGCGGCGTCGAGGCCCGCCTGCGACAGCGCGCGCCGCATCGCGCCTACCTCGCCCTGCACGCTCGGATTCGTCGAGCGGTTCGCGTCGAGCCCCATCGTCGCGGCGGCGAGGCGGGCAAGCGTCCGGCCACCGCGCGCGCGCACCGCCTCCTCGGGCTCGAGCACCATCGCAGCGCTGGCCTGGCCATAGACGAAGCCGGACGCCCCGCGGTCGAACGGCCGGCAGACACATTCGCCGGCCCGCGGCGCCGGGCCACGGTACATCGCGCCGGCTGCCGCCAGCGCCTGCAACTCGGTGCCCGACAGCATCATCGGCACGCCGGCCACAAGCACGGCATCGACCTCGCCACTGAGCAGCGCGCGCCGCGCATGCGCGAGCGCGATGCCGCCGCTCGCCGACGCACCGCCGATCGCATAGCCCTCGCCCCGGATGTCGAGCGCCTCGCTGATCGCCCCGACATGATCGGAGTCCATGAAATCGCTCGCGTAGCCGGGCCGCACCGCGCGCCCTTCCATCGCGCGCGACATCGACTCCGCGATACCTTGCTGGTCAAGATTCGACCCGCTTACGATCAGCGCGACACGATCGGCGGCGGCAAGCGAGCCCGACTGGCACCACGCCTGCGCGGCGGCCAGCAACGCGGCGCGGCGCGCCTGGCCGGCCCGATGCGCGTTTCGCTGCAGTCTGGCCGCCAGCGCGGCGTCGATGCCGAGCGCACCGGCATCGCGGGCGATGTCGCAATCGGGCAGCGGCGCGAGCGCGCTCGCCGGCAGGCCATGGGCGGCACCGGGCTCGATGCCGACTCGGCCGGCGCGCATGGCGTCGAGCAACGCCGCTGTCCCGAGACCGCATGCGCTGACCGCGCCGAGGCCCGTCACGGCGAGGGCAGGCGCGATCAATTGCGACGCCCGATGAAGCCGCACAGCAGCGCGACGAGGCCGCTCAGGTCGTGAACCGCACTGAATTCCGTTACGGGAATATCGAGCTGAAGATCATCGAGTGTCTTCCAGACGATATCCATGCGGTCGATGCTGTTGCAGCCGTAATCGGCCAGTTTCCCGGCGATCGACACCTGCGCGGGGTCGATGCCGGGCATGAAATCGGCAATATTGCCGGCGATCACCTGCAATACCGTGCTTTCCAGATCCTGTCCTGCCGGGATGGCGTGTTTCATGTTGTCGTACTCTCTCGTTGTCCGTCGAAGCGGCTAGATCCACTCGTAGTGGCGTTCGTAATCTGCGATCCGCGCGAGCGCGAGCAGCCTCGGCCGTCTGGCCGGCAGCAGCGGGATGTCGTCCTCGATGCGTACGGTGCGCGAACTGACGGGCGCGATCGCACCCAGCGTGGTCCGCAGCAGCGCCTCGTACTGTTCGAACGACACGAGCGTGCGTGCCGCCAGCGCATCGGCAATCGCGAACGGCTCGAGCGCGGCGCGCGAACGGGCATCGACGACCCCGCTCAGGAATTCCGACGAGCATCCCGAGCCGTACGCATAGAGCCCGACGCGAACCGGCGCGTCACCGTCGCGGTTTTCGATCAGACTGGCCAGCGCGAGGTAGAGCGACCCCGAGCACATGTTCCCCACCTGGCGCGGGTAGACCAGTGACGGCTGCAGGCGACATGCGAAGTCGTCGCGCAGCACCGCGGGATCGGACAGCCTCGCGACGTCGCGCATCATCTTCCGGTGCGCGGCCTGCACGATGCCGGCGAACGGCGTGTGCATGCACAGCTGCCCGAAGGTCGTCACGAAATCGGCCTCCGGCACGCGCGACTGATAGTCCTTGAAGCTGTTGCCGAGGCAGTCGAGATACGCGAACAGCGACTTGTCGACGTCGGCGATGTCCTGGGTCGGCAGCGGCCGCGCGGAATCCATCGTCTCGTAGCTGTAGAGGCCGAACGCGCCGCGATCGATCGTCAGGACCTCGGGCGCCTGGCCGAGCAGCATCGCCACCGCGCCGAAGCCGGTCGACGGCTCCGCATACCCGGCCCGCGCATCGACGAGCGAGATATCGGTCGCGATGACGAGCGCCTTGCCGCCGGGCGAGACGCCGGAGCCGAGGTAGCCGAGCGCCATCTGCAAGGCGGCCGTCGCGCCATAGCAGGCCTGCTTGACCTCGAGAAAGCGGCAGTGCGGCCCGAGCCCGAGATAGCGGTGCACGTATGACGCCAGCGACTTGCTGTAATCCACGCCCGACTCGCTCGACACGATCAGCATCTCGATCCGCTCGGCGGCTTCGCCGAGCTGTTCGATGATCGGCTTCGCCGCATTGACCGCGCTGGTGACCGGGTCCTCGAAGCCGAGGCCGAGCGAACGCCGATCCTGCTGGATGTTGCCGATCCGCTCCGGATCGAGACCACGCCCGCGGAACAGCTCGGCCACGTCGATCGCTGCGACGCCGGCATAAACGTTGAGTTTTTCGATGCCGACTTCGCTCATGCCGCCCCCTCCCGCAGCGTGGCCAACAGCACGATCAGCGTGTGCAGGTCCGGCACGTCGCTGAAACGCGACATCGCCACGTCAAGCCCGAAACGTTCGCGCAGTGACATGATGATCTCGACGCGGTCCACCGAATCGGCGCCCAGCTCCTTGAGATGCCGGCGCTCGTCGATGTCCGCCGCATTCAGCGCCGGCATGATGTCCAGCAGCACGCCATGGACCTGCTCGCGGGTATCCCGCAGCACGGTGTCGGATGGTACGGTCATGCCTTTTCCTCGCAACAGAGTTCGATGATCGCCAGCACGCGTCCACTGTCGCGCTCGCTGATGCCGATATCGAAGACTTCCCGGCCCGGCTGCGCCGGGACCTCGAAACGCCGTATCCGGATTGCCAGGCTCGCGCAGGCGTCCGCATTGGCAAGAAACAACACGCGCTGGGCGTGCACGACCCGGTCGAGAAACGACGCGTCGTCACGTCCTAGCTGGCGCCAGGCTTTCGCAAGCGCGCTGTCGGCGATCTCGAAATAGCTCGCGAAATAGAGCAGGCCGACGCCGTTCAGGTCGCGCCCCATGTCGACCTCGTAGGCCAGCCGCAGGTCGTCGCGCAGCAACAGCGTGCCGTCGTCGGGCGCGAAGCTGCCGCCGCGGCGCGCGGCGTCGTAGGCGGTGCGGGGCGACAGCTCGGGTGGCAGCCGGTCGAGATGCTGGTAGCGGAATCCGGACGGCGCCGCCGACTGCAGTTCACGGTTGCCCTGGCCGCGACGCTGGATCCACCGATTGAAGGTTTGCGCGTACAGGCAGCCGGGCAGCCGCGCGCGCAGCATCTCTTCCGCCGAGACGGTGGCCGGCAACTCGTGCGAGGCCGGCGCGAGCCGGTGGACGGTCAGAATCGATTCCGGGCCGAAGCCGTAGCAGCGCGACACCACCTGCAGCCGGTCGCCGAACGTCGGCACCCGCAGATGAAATGCCTGGTCGCCGATCAACTGGTAGTAGAAGAAAGACAGGTAGGTCGGCATGTTCAGCGCGTCGGTAGCGCGAAACGCATTCACGCCGCACAGGTGGCTGACCGCTTCCCAGGTCCAGTCACCGATCTGGCCGGCGAGGCGGGCGTTATGGCCGCACATCGCGGGCTTCACGGTGACGAAGCGCGACAGCGACTGGTCATCGATCCGCACCAGGGTGTCGGGTTCGAAACCGGCGAAAGTTTCCAATACGGTCATCGTTACAACACTCAATCAAGGGTTGTGGGAGGCTCATGAGGCCCGGGCCGCCGCAAAGGCAGCCCGGACTTCGCAAGCGGTGTCCGGTTGGCGTCAGTCGAGCGCATAGGCGCGGCGATCGAGCCGATCGGCGTCGGGCGACGTCGACGACGCGACGGCATCGACGAACGCATCGATCAGCGCATTGACGCGGACATGCGAGGTAAGGCTCGGAAAATGGCCGGCGTCGTCGAGCTCGACGTAACGCGCGGCCGGAATCGCCGCGTCGATTTCGTGCGCGATCGCGCGAGCGATCACGGTGTCGTGTTCGCCATGGATCAGCAAGGTCGGCACCTGGAGCGCGCGGGCGGCGTCGAGCAGGCTCGGCCGGGCCGCGAACACGTCGAGATAGCGCAGACCGATCTTCGGATCCATGCTTTCGCATTCGGCGAGCAGGCGCTCGTATTCGCCGCGCGGCCGGTCGAGCGTCACGCCGGCGCGGTCGAGCGCGTCGAAATCCTCGCGCGCGACCACCGCAAGACGATTGACTTCGCCGCGCCGGTTGCCGACCTTGTACGAGCTGCCGAGCAGCACGAGTCCGCTGACGCGCTCCGGAAAGGCGTGGGCGACCGCGAGCGCCGTCAATCCGCCGAAGCTGGCGCCGGCCACGACGAAGCGTGAAGTGATTCCGATCCCGACCACGGCCGCCAGCACGAGCCGCGACAGTCCGGCGAACGTGAGGTCCGTGCCATACGTCGTCGCGCCCGCGCCAGGCGCATGGACGACCACCACGCGACGCGTCCGGGCCAATTCGGCGAACTGCGGCGCGAAGAAGCCTGCGCCGATATTGAACGGATGGAGCAGGACGACCGGCTCACCGGCGCCGCACTCGAATACCTCGATCTGCGCACCCTCGTACGGCACCAGATGCCGTCGGACGGCCGGCTGCCAGCGACGCGCGACCTCCTCGTTGCGGGCCGCCGGCGCGCCCGGGGCAGCGCCGGCCAGCGCCTCGACCACGTCGTCGGGCACGCTGTCGCGGATCACGTATTGCGCGGCGGCGCCGGCGCTGCCGGGCACGCGCAACAGCTCGGCCGGGGCTGCGGCGGCGCGCGACGCAGCGAAGGCCGCGTCCAGTGCATCGAGGGCTGCGTCGTCAAGCGCGACCGGAACCGCGAGCCGGATGCACTGCCCCGTTTCGTCGAGCCCGGCCGACAGATGCGGCGCGGCGCGCACGCCGGTCACGTCGTATAGCCAGGCCAGTGCGGAGGCGACCGGATCGGCGTGGCCCGCGCACCAGGCGGCGGCATCGATCAGCACCGCATGAGCGCCGGCGGCCCGCACCGGAATGCCGGCCGCGGCGACGCTGGCGGCAACGCGCGCAACATGCGCGATCCGTGCGGCGACCCCTCGTTCCAGCCAGTCGCGGTCGGCCAGCGCGCTCGCGAACAGGCGCCGGCTAGCCATCGATACGTCGTGGCCGCGGTCGCACACGCGCTGTTCGAGCGCGCGCGTGATCGCTGGGTGATTGCTGGCCACGAGTCCGCCCGCATTGACGCCGAAATCCTTCGACATCGACAGCGTCAGCGCGTCGGCCAAGCCGAACAATTCGGCGACGACCTCCCAGAACGACCGGTCGCTCGCCTCGCTGATCATCCACGCATTCTCGAGCCCGCGCGTCGCGTCGAACACGAGCGGGATCGACGCGGCCGCAAGCCGCGCCTTCACGGCGCGCAGGTTGTCGAGCGAGATTGCCCGGCCACCGGTTGCGTTCGGCGCCAGCTCGATGCAGCAGAGGCCGATCGTCGCCCGATGCTGCTCGATCATCCGGTCGAGATGCGCGAGGTCGATATCCGCGCTGCGCGGCAGCGTGGTCAGCCGATGCGGCACCCAGCCGAGTTCGAGCTGGTTGAAGGTCCAGCTCTGGAACAGATGGTTTTGCAGAATGCCTTTCCTCGGCCCCTCTGCCGCGCGCAGCAAGGCCATCTCGGCGGCGCGTCCCGACGGCGCCGCCTGCACGTACGAGAACGGCAGCAGGCGCTGGTCCGCGAGGTCGAGGCAGATCGCATTGGCCATATCGGTCAGCTCGCGAACTCGCTCGGCAAACGCGAAGTCGTCGCGCTCCGCCCATGAATCGGTGACCAGATCGACGACGCCGGCAGCCGGCGCCAGGCGCAGCGGATTCCATCCCACTTCACGCAGACGCGCGCGCCGCGGACTTTCGCCGTGCACGGGCGCGCGGTCCACCGTCGCCGCGTCGATGCCGGCTGCTGCGGGGACCTCCGCGTCATCCGGCACGACGGGCGGCGCGATCGATGCCGCGTCGCCGCGCGGCGGAATCGACGGGTTGACGATCAGCAGCAGCACCGACGAGACGTCGACTGCCGATGCCGCCGCGGGCTGGCACAGATAGACCGGCAAATTGTCCGGCCGGTATTTGTTCTTGAACTGGAAATTGCCGTCGCCGCGGAAGATGCCCGAATCGCGCAATTCCCCGAGCGTGCGCTCGACATGCGGATTCGGATTCGGAGAATCGGCGACGACGACACCCAGCGTCGCGCCGAAGCTGAACATTTGCACGCCTTCCTGGGCGAGGCGCTCGATGATCGCCACGATCGTGTAGTCGAGCCCGCCGTCGCCCATCGCGTCGCCGAAAAACTCCAGATCGAGCAGATAGCCGTTTTCGGACGGAATCTTCGTCACGATGATCGCCGCGACGATCAGGCCGTCCACCCGGGTCAGGAACAACCGGTGACGCTTCGCGAGAATGCCCGCGCCGATCTCGTGCCGGACCGTGCCGACATACGGATTGACCATGTCCTTGCGTGCGGCCCATTCGTCGATCAGTTCGACGATCCGCCGGTCCGTGGCCGGCTCGCGGCCGAGCGCGTATTCCTCCACCGACACCGCGCCCGATCGCTCGAAGCGATTGATCTTCTTGCGCAGGCGTGTCATGTCCTTGCCGTTCAGGGAAAACGACGCGATGTCGGTCAGGCGCTGCACGGTGCCGAACGAGGTCGCGCAGAACGGCACCCCGGCCAGCTCGGGCAGCGGCATCATCGACAGCAGGTTCGGGCGCAGATTGCGCGACGTCGCCCATTCGACCCATTCCGCCGCGAGCGCGGCATAGCGGTGTTCGTCGACGACCGAGCTCCATGCGAGCAGCAGGCCGTCGCGCTCGGAAAAGTTCAGGTAGCCGCTGCCCTCGCTGCCGAGAAAGATCAGCGGCGCGATGTCGCGGCCGGGCAACCCGCCCTCCTTCGCCCATGCCGCTTCGAGCGAGGCGACCGTGGCGGCGAGATCCGGATACGCGGACAACTCGCGCTTGGCGATCACGGCCGCCCCGTTGGCCAACCGCTCGGTTCGCACGGGAACGCGCGCGGTCGCGCCGCTAGCCGGGCGCGACGCGGCCAGCCTGATCGCCGCGTCGTCGCCGTAGGTGGCGGCGAGCCAGGATGCCAACGCTCGAGGCGTCGGGTAATCGAACAGCGAGCTTTTCGGCATCGGGCCGAACGTGGTCTCGAGGCCGGCGATCACGCGCAGCATGTCGAACGAGGTCAGGCCGGCGTTGCTGAAATCGTCTTGATCGCCGAGCTGCCGCCCGGTCAGCGCCTCGACGTGATCGCGAACCCACGAGGCATCGATGGCGCGGTCGGGCCCGCTGTCGCGGGCCAGCGCGCTGTCGACCGCGTGGGACACGACGCCCGGCTGCGCCGTGGCGCCGCCGGCCGCACGGGTCGCCTCGACCAGTTGTGCGAGTGCCGCAACCGATTCGACGTTGTAGAGCGACTCACCGCTCAGTTGCGTCGCGAAGCGCTCGTTCAGGCGGCGCACCAGATCCATCCGAAAGATCGAATCGAGTCCGAGATCGTCGAAGCGCGCGTCGAGGTCGACCTGCTCCGGCGTCATCAGCAGGATCTCGGCCAGATCCCGTCGAATCGCATCGACGATCGATGGTGCCGAAGCCGCCGCCGTAACGGGCGCGCCGGTGTCCGTCACACGCGCCGTACCACGACGTGCCGCATCGGCTTCCGATGCCGCCGGCATGGCGTGCGACGGCGCCGGCGTGGCCGACAGCGGACGCAGCAGCACCGGCATCCGCGGCGCGACAGCGGACACCGGCGAAGGTCCGCTTTCCTTCACGGGCGACCGCAGCGCCGCAGCGGCGGACGCATCCCGATCGGCAGGCGGCGTAGCCGGCGCAACCGCATCGGCGACCTCGTCGCCGCGCGTCGCGATACCGGGCGCCGCGAACCAGTGCCGCTCGCCCGCGAGCGGCACTGCAGGCAGCGAGCAGCGCCGGCCGCCGTGCTCCGGCCATGCGGCGCGGGCGGTGGACAGCCACTCGAGCGCCGCGTCGCGATCCGGCGCGGCAAGCAGGTCGAGCCGCGTTGCGTCGCGGGCGTCGCCACGCGCCAGCATCTGAAGCTGCCCCGTCAGTTCGGATATCGAATCGGCCACCAGCACGCAGCGGAGCGCGAGCGTGTCGCGCCCGTCGCACAGCGTGAACGCGACATCCTCGAGCGCGACGTCGCGCGTCGCCAGCGCGTTCGCCAGCGCGTCGGCATATGCGGCGAGGCGGCCAGCATCCGGCGCGGACAGCGGGAAAGCCAGCATGGCCGCTGCCGACGGCTCACGGACCATGGCCGGTGCGGACTCGAGAATCACATGGCTGTTGGTGCCGCCGAAACCGAACGCGCTGACGCCCGCCAGCAGCGGCGCGCCATCGGCCGCTGCCCAGGGCCGCCCATGCTCGAGGAGCATGAAGGGCGAGCCGTCGAGGCGGATATAGGGATTGAGTTCGCTGAAATGGCGATTGGCGGCCAGACGCCCGTGCCGCATGCTGAGCACAGTGCGCAGGAAGCCCGCGATCCCCGCAGCCGCCTCGAGATGGCCGACCGTCGTCTTGACCGCGCCGAGCGCAACCCACGGCGACGCCGGGACGGTGACGCCGGCATCGTCACAGGCGAGCGCAAAGCCCTGCTTCAGGCCTTCGATTTCGACCGGATCGCCGAGCGGCGTGCCGGTTCCATGCGTTTCGACGAAGCTGATCCGGCGCGGATCGACCCCGGCATCGGCGATCGCGCGCCGGATGACCTGGGCCTGCGCGGCCGGATTCGGCGCGGTCAGCGAATTCGATTTGCCGCCGTGGTTGACGGCGCTGCCGCGCACGATCGCGAGCACGTTGTCGCGCTCGGCCAGCGCGCGCCGCAGCGGCTTGAGCACGACAGCGCCGACGCCTTCGCCGCGGACATAGCCGTTGGCTTTCCGGTCGAACGTCTTGCACGCGAAATCGGCGCTCAGCATGCCCGAATCGATGAACGCATGGAACAGGCCGGGCGACAGCGTGACATTGACCCCGCCCGCCACGGCCATCTCGCATTCGCCGTTGCGCAGCGCGCTAATCGCCCGGTGAACCGCGACGAGCGCACTCGAACAGGCGGTGTCGACGACCTCGCTCGGTCCATGCCAGTCGAACAGGTGCGACACCCGGTTCGCGATGATCGAATGCGCGACGCCGGATGCGACATGCGGTTCGACCCGGACACCCGCGTCCGTCAGCATGCTCTCGTAGTCGCTCGTCGATGCGCCGACGAACAGACCGATTTCGCGGCCGCCCAACCACTGCTGGCCATAGCCGGCATCTTCGACGGCCTGCAACACGGTCTCGAGAAAGATCCGCTGTTGCGGGTCCATCAACGCGGCCTCGCGCGGCGAAATCCCGAAGCGGGCAGCGTCGAAGCGCGCGACGTCCGCGAGGAATCCGCCCTCGACGCGGCACGTGACCGGATCGTCGAGCAAGGCGGTGCGCTCGGACGGCGGAGCGCCGGTCAGGCTCACGCCGTGCTCCAGGGCATCCCAGAACGCGTCGAGCGACGCGGCGCCGGCGAGCCGGCCGGCCATGCCGATCACGGCGATCGCACCGGCCTCGCCGTCCACACCGCCCTCGTCACGCGACAGGCCGGTGGCGGATTCGGTCGGCTGAAGCACGGCCGCGCGCGTCGGCGTCTGCACCATCGCGTCCGCGACCTCACCCACCGGGCGCGAGGCCATCGCGACGGCCTCGGTCGACGGCGCCGCGGCAAACCGCGCCGCGATCCGCGCGCCATGCTCCCGGCCGAGATAATCCGCCACGTCGCCCAGCGTCGGGCATTCGAACAGCACGGTCGGCAGCAGGTCCAGCCCGAATTGTGCGTTGATCCGGTTGACCATGTCGGTCAGCGAGATCGAATCGAAGCCCAATTCGAGCAGTTCGCCTTCGGGATCGACTTCGGCCGGATCGACGAACAGATAGGACGCGCCGATTTGCTGCAACGTGGTCAGGATCGTGGCCCGCAGCGACGCGGGTGCAATCGCGCCCGCGGCAACCGGAGCAGCCGCCGGCGCGCGCGTTTCGTCGCGCAGCGTCACCGCCGGCGTGGGCGCGTTGCCGGCCGGCCCGGCGACGTCACCGGACCGCGCGGCGAGGCCCGCGGTCCCGGCCCGATACCGCTGGACCAGCGCAAAGCTCGGATGGCGGCCGGCCAACGCGAATTCGAAGGCGGCCAGACCGGCTTCGGTGCTCAGGGCCGCCATCCCGAATCGCTCGCGGAACAACGCCTCGGTCGCCGCGTCGACGCGCATGCCGCCCGCCTCCCACAACGGCCACGCGATCGACACCGTCACCCCGTGCCGGCGCCCCGCCGCGCGTTCGCGCTCGCGTGCCGCGCCGAATTCGATCAGGAAGCGATTGGCGGACGCGTAGTCGATCTGGCCGATATTGCCGGTCTCCGCGACGAGCGATGAACAGAGCATGAAGAAGTCGAGCGGCGCGTCCGCCGTGGCCGCGTCGAGCGCGAGCGCGCCACGGACTTTCGGACGCAGCACGCGCGCGATCGCGCGATCGGTCTTGTTCAGCAGCAACGCGTCGTCGACGACACCCGCGGCATGCAGCACCCCGCGCACCGGTCCGTGCCGTTCGACGATCTCGGCGACGGCATCGGCAACGGCATCGGCATCACCGACATCGACGCGTGCGTATACGACACGGCTGCCGCGTACGCTAAGGCTCGCCATCCATGCATTCAGCTCGTCGGTCGCCTCGGAGCGGCCGAGCACGACCGCCGTCGCGGGGCCGCGCGAAACCAGATGCGCGGTGAACACTCGCCCGAGGGCGCCCGCGCCGCCGCTCACGATATAAACCGCGCCAGGACGCACTGCTGCCGTTGCCGTCGCGTCGCCCGCCATTGGCTGCAGACACCGCACGAGACGCGCATCACCGTCCAGACGCACCATATCCTCTTGCGCCGGTGCGCAGAGTTCGTCGGCCACACCGTCGGCCTGCTCCAGCGCGCCCGGCGCAATGGCCAAATGACTGCAGGCGAGCCACGGAAACTCCATCGCCAGCGTTCGCGTGGCGGCCGCCAGCGCGCCCGCGACCAGATCGCCGCTGCGACCGACGACCAGCAGGCGAACCTTGCGCCCGTCGCGACCAGCCTTCAGCCGTTCGAGCAGACGCCGCTGGCCGGCCAGTTGCGCAGCCAGCGCCGATGCGGGATCGGCGCCGGCCGCGTCGAGCAGCACCAGCACCGCATCGAGGCCCGACAGCGGCGCGCCGTCGTCGTGCAGTACGGACCAGCCGCGCCGGCGCAGTGTATCGCCGAGGACGGCATGATCGGCGCGATCGCCGCCCGACAGCAGGACCGTTCCCGCCGTCATCACGGCTGCCGGACATGGCGTCGCGCGTTCGACCGCGCACAGATATTCCGGACCGCCGTTACCCGGCTGCGGCAGCGCCGCGATCCGCAGGCCGTCGAGCCGCAGCACCGCATGGCCGTCCGCCTCCCAGAGCGTCAGGTCGAAACGCGCCGGGTCGGCCGTGCGCTCGACGAGCATGACGCGCGCCCGCTCAGGCGCACCGAATTGCATGACCGCGTCGATCGAGACCGGCACCGCGGGTTCGCGCGCCAGCAGCGCAACGAGCTGCATGGCGGCGTCTACCGCGACGGCGAAGGCCGTCTCGGGCACGAGCAGCGTCGCGTCGAGTTCGCCGACGACGCTGTCGTCAGTGGCGGCGAAGCGCGCTACCGCGCGCAGTTCGGGGCCGTATTCGAAGCCGCCTGCACGCAGCCGTTCATAGAGCGTCGCGCCTTCCGAGAAGTCGCCGTGAGTCGCCGTCAGTGCGGCAAGATCACGCGGGGCCGACGCGCTCGACGGCAGCTCGGCCGCCAGCGCGCGCGCGACGATCTCGCCGTCCTGCCCGCGTACCAGCATGCCGTCGGCATCGTCGGAGACAGGCAGATCGGTGCCGTCCCCCTCGACCACCGCCTGGCGCAGCCAGCGCACCGCCCGCACCGCGCGTGGCGCGTCAGGCCCCTGTCGGTCGAGCATCAGGTCCAGCAGCGCTGCGCCCGGCACGAGCGCGCGGCCGCCGATGCGATGGGCCGCCGCGAGCCGCGTGAGCCGCGCGGCCGACTGCGCGGGCCGCGCATCGGCGGCGGCCCCGGGCCGCGGCATCATCCAGATTCGTTTGTGCTCGAACGGCACGGTCGGGAATGCGCAGCGGACGGGCGCCGCATCCCAAGTGCGCCGCCACGCGATCTCATGGCCATTGACCCACAGCTCGCCGAGCTGACGCAGCCCGCGACGCGCGATCAGCAGCGCGATCAGTTCATCCGCGACGCCGCCGAGCGACAGGGTGCCTTGCCCCACCTCCGGCGAAACCAGCGCCGCCGCATCGCGGGCGGCAATGGCGCGTAGCGCGGCCTGCAACGCATCGAGCGACCCGGCCATGGCGACCGCGCGCACCGGCAACGCACGACGGCCCGTCTGGCTCGTGAAGCAAAGACGGCTCAGCGACGCCTCGGGATGACGCTTCAACCAATCGGCCACGCGTAGCGCATACGCGGCGAGTTGCGCATGGCTGTTGGCCGACAGCAGGAACGCCTGCTCACCCGCCGTCTGCATGGGTACGCGGTTTTCCTGCCATTGCTGCAGGATCACATGGGCGTTCGCGCCGCCGGCTCCAAACGAGCTGACGCCACACGCCGATGGCCGGTCCTCGCCGAGCGACGCCAACGGCTGCAGCGTGCGCGCCGGCATCACGGCGGCACCGAAATCGATCTTCTCGTTGAGATCGTCGAGGCCCGCGCACGGCGCAACGGCGCGGTTTCTCAGTTGCAGAATCGCCTTGCTGATCCCGGCGATGCCGGCGGCGCCCTCCAGATGGCCGATGTTCGACTTGACCGAGCCCACCAGCAACGGCGCCGGCCGGCCGGTGCCGCCGTAGGCCCGGTTCAACGCGGCGATTTCGATCGGATCACCCAGTTGGGTGCCGGTTCCGTGCACCTCGATCGCGCCGACCTCGTCCGGAGCCAGGCCCGCGCGTGCCAATGCCTCGGTGATCACGTCGGCCTGCGCGTTCACGTTCGGCACGGTGTAGCCGCCCGTCTTGCCGCCCGCATTGATCATGCTGCCTCGCACCACCGCGAGAATCTCGTCGCCGTCCGCGAGCGCATCTTCGAGCGGCCGCAGCAGCACTGCGCCGACACCTTCTCCGGGCACGATCCCGTCCGCGGACTTGTCGAAGGTTCGGCACGCCAGCCCCGTGCCGAGCATCTGCATCGCGCTCAGCGCGATATGGTGCGCGGGATGCAGGATCACGTTCACGCCGCCGGCAATGGCCTGGCGGCATTCGCCGCGGCGAATCGCCTCGCAGGCGAGATGGAACGCCGTCAACGATGACGAACAGGCCGTATCGACGGCCATGCTCGGGCCGCTGAAGTTGAACGTGTAGGACACCCGATTGGCCACCGACCAATACGGACTGTGCCCCAGGTTGAACCGGCCTTGCGGCCAGCCCGCCGCCGCCGCGATCTGCCCGTATGACCCGTACATGATACCGACGAACACGCCGGTACGCGTCTCGCGCGTGTCGCTGCCGTTGTGGCCGGCCTGTTCGAGCAGGTCCCAGCAGCTTTCGAGGAACAGGCGCTCCTGGGGATCCATCGCCGCCGCCTGGCTAGGCAGGATGCCGAAGAACTTCGGGTCGAACTGGTCGACGCCGTCGATGAAACCGCCCCACTTGCCGTAGCTGCGATCCGGTTGCGGCGTCGGATCGAAATACGCGTCGGCATCCCAGCGGTCGGCCGGGACGGTAACGATGGAACGGCGACCCTCACGCAGGTTGTCCCAGAACGCATCGAGGTCAGGCGCGCCGGGATAGCGTCCGACCGACGCGATCACGGCGATGTCGCCGTCGCGCCGGCGAGCTCGTTGCGCGGGCCGCGCCGTCGACGCCGCCGGTGTCACGGGCGCCGGCTCGTCGAGTGCGAAGCGGCCAGCGTCGATGCCGTCCGCGTCCGGAACCGCCGCGGGGTTGCCGTCATCGACGGCGTCCGATCGCGGTGTCAGCCGCCGCGCGACCTCGGCGGCCCGCTCGGTACGCAGGTAACCGGCCACTTCGGCGATCGTGAGCCGTTCATAGAGTAACGTCGAGGGCAGGTCCGCGAAATCGGCCTTCAGCACGCGCAGGATATCGGTGCCGAGCAGCGAATCGACGCCGTACGACTCGAAGGTCTCGTGCGGATCGAGTGCGTCGGGCTCGAGCTTGAGCACTCCGCCAAACACGCCGCGCACATAGTCGAGCACGACGGCGTCGGCCGGCGCGGTCACGCTCGCGCGGCTGGCGTTCGCCGCTCGGACCGACATCGCCGCCCGCGGCGTGCGTGCGGTGTCCGGCATCGCGGCGCCGGGGGCACTGGCGGGCGTCGCAACGCCGCCCGCCGGCGCGAACGCCGCGGCCAGCGCATCGCCCTTGTGCTCGACAAGGTACGCGGCCACTTCGGCGATCGTCAGCTTCTGGTAGAACAGCGTCGACGGCAACTCGCCGAGATCCTGTCGCAGCGCGCGCAGCAGATCCATCCCCAGCAGCGAATCGACGCCGAACGTGTCGAAGGTCTCGTTCACGTCGAGCGTATCGGCATCGCACTTCAGCACGCGCGCGAACACGCCCGCCAGATAGCGCTCGACCGCAGGCCGCGCCGTATCGGGCGCACCATGCGGCAGCGCCCCGCCCGATGACGGCTTGCCTCCATCTGTGTACATCGAATTCCCCTGTATCGAATGAACCACGGTCGCGGCGGACGGAGCCGTCGCGTTTTCAAGCGTCAAGCCAAACGACGCGAAACGGCCGGGATCGGCATTCATCACCATGGCCTGCGGCAGACCGGCGCCGAGCTGCATCCGCAGACAGGCGAAGCCGTCGGCGGGCTCGATCGAGCCGACACCGCGGGCGGTCATTTCGCGTTGATAGCGCGGCCCCGAGACGATCCCGACGCTGCCCCAGTAACCCCAGTTGACGACGAAGACCGGTACGCCGCAGCGGCGGCGCAACTCGCCTCCCCATGCGTCGAGATAGGCGCTCGCGGCCGCATAGTTGCCCTGCCCGGGCGAATCGAGCAGCGACGACACCGACGAGAACAGCACGAGCTTGTCGAGCGGTTCGCCTTCGAGGCTGCGATGGAGATTCGCGCATCCCGCGACCTTCGGCTCCAGCACGCCGGCCAACTGCTCGGGGCGCATCGTGTCGAGCGTCGCATCGTCGAGCACGATCGCACTGTGGATCGCGGCGCTGATCGGCCCGAACCGGCTGCGGATCGCGCGCACCGCGTCGGCCAGCGCCGCCTCGTCGCCGAGGCTGGCCGATACGTAGATCACGCGGCCGCCCAATTGCTCGATCTCGCGCATCCGTGCGCGGATCGATTCGTCGAGCGGCCGGCGTCCGATCCAGCCGAGCGCGGCGCCATGCGTGCGCGCGAGCTCCCGGCTGAGTGCGAAGCCGATCCCGCCGGCCCCGCCGACGATCAGGCAGGTCTCGCCGTCCCCGAGCAGCCGGTGCGGCGTCACATGCGCGACGGGCCGCATCACGCGGCCGTACCAGCGGCCGCCGCGCAGCGCCGCCAGGCCCGGCAAGCCGTCGGGCCGCGCGGGCAGATCCTCGCGCGACGCGGCGCTGTCATGCGCGAGATCGATCACCTGGAGCTTCAGCCCGGGGCGCTCGGCCGCCGCCGAGCGGGCGATGGCGGCCAGCGCCGCCTGTACCGGACGGACCGGCGCCGCGGTATCGACCGGGACTGCGCCGGCGGTCAGCACGGTTACCCGCAGAGCGTCGGGCTGCGAGGCGCAGAGCCGGGCGAACAGCGCGCGCGCCGCTTCGAGCGTCCGTGCGGGTTCCGATTCGTCAAGCGCGCGCGCGTCGACTACAAGCTCGCCGGTCACGGTGTGGGGCAACGCGAGATGCGCATCGGGACGCAGCGACAGATAAGTCCGATCGCCGGACGGCTGCGCAGGCGCGGACGGCATCTCGCGCCAACGCGGCTCATAGAGGCGGCTGCCGCCGTCCGGCGAGGTCACGAGCCGGAAACCCGACACTTCGAGCACCGCATTGCCGTCACGGTCGCATGCGGTCACGTCATAGCAGCCGTCCCCGATACGCTGCGCGACGACCGTCACGACGGCATCGAGCGACTGATTGAGGCGCACGGTGTCGATCCGCCGCGGCAACTTGAGCGCCGTGCCCTCTTCGAGGACCGCGACGACCTGGAGGATCGCGTCGAGGGTCTGGATCATCCCTCGCCCGGAATCGGCGCGCAGCCACGCGACGGCACCCTGCGCGTCATGCGCGACGCGCGTGATCAGCCGATAGCTGGGCCCGTAGGCAATACCGGCCCGCGCGAACCGGTCATAGAGCACGCCGTGCTCGATTGCGTGCGGGTAGCCGGCGGCGAGCGTGTCCAGCGCCATGCGCGGCCGCGGCCGGCCGGCGCCCTGCGGCACGCAGCGGGCGCGCGCAAACGACGGCTGGCCGGCGATGCGCATCTCGATGTCGTAGCGCCCCTCGTCATCCACGCTGCCTTGTATTTCGAGCGTGACGCGGCCGGCCACGCGGGCGGGCATCAGCCATTCGACATCGGACAATTCGACGGGACGGAAGCGCTGGGTGCGCGCGCTGTAGTAGAGGATCGCCGCGCCCGGCACCCAGTGCTGCCCTTGAACGCAATGGTCGCGAACCCAGTCCGTGTCGGGATCGATCGCCTCCTTGGCGGTGTTCTCCAGAAGCGCGCGGATGGGCCCCGTGGCGCCCGGCGCGGCGACGGACGGCGCCGCGCCGGGCGCATCGGGCACCCAGAAGCGCTGGTTGCTGAGCGGGTAGCCGCTCAGCGCGATACGCCGCCCGCGGCGGCGCTCGAAGAAGCCGGTCAGGTCGAGGCCCGCCTGCCCGCTGCAAAAGCGCTCGCCGAGCGTGGTCAGCGCCGTGCCGTCGAGCGCCCGATCGAACCCGGCGCTCGCGTCCGCCGATGCGCAATGCGCGGAGTGAACGCCCTCCAGCGTTCCCTCGGCCAGCGCGCCGCGCAGCAGCGCGATCGCCTGCACGGCGTTACCGGCGACGATCGCGCAACGCTTGCGGAAGACCGCGCGCCCGACGCCGAGCGTATAGGCGACATCGCTCAGCGCGGCCCCGCGCTCGAGGTCCGTGACGAGGCCCTCGACCAGCGCACGCAATGCCGGCGAGGTGCGCGCCGAGACCAGCAGCAGATGGCCCTCGTCGACGAGATCGCCAGTGTCCGGCCGCGCTGCTTCGGGCGGCGCCTCCTGCAGCACGAAGTGCGCGTTGGTACCCGACATGCCGAAGCTGTTGACCGCACCCATGCGGCGTCCGCTCGGACCCACGGGCCACGCGCGACGCGTCGTCACCACCTCCAGCGGCACGCCGCCCAGCTCGATGTTCGGATTCATCGTGTCGAAATGCAGGCTCGGCGGGATCTCGCGGTGCTGAAGCGCGAGCGTGACCTTGATGAGCCCGGCGATACCCGACGCGAGCGTCGTGTGGCCGAGGTTTGACTTGATCGACCCGACGCCGCACGGCGGGAGCGTCGTGCTGCGGCCCCGCATCAGCCCCGCGAGCGCCTTCAGTTCGATCGGGTCGCCGAGCTGCGTGCCGGCGCCGTGCGTCTCGATATAGGCGATATCGTCGGGCGACACGCCGGCTGCCGCGTGCACGCGACGTTGCAGCGCGAGCTGCGCGTCGGCCGATGGCGCGGTGATGCCGTTCGTCTTGCCGTCGCCATTGATCCCGCTCGCCCGGATCACCGCGTAAATACGATCGCGATCGGCGAGCGCGGCCGACAGCCGCTTGACCACCACCAGCCCGGCACCCTCGCCGAGCACGAAGCCGTCCGCCGACGCGTCGAACGACGCGCACCGCCCGAGCTGCGAGAGCATGCCGGACTTGCTGTTCCAGATGTGCATCTGCGGCGTGACCATCAGCGCGATGCCGCCGGCCACCGCCATTTCACAATCGCCGCCGCGAATCGACTGGCATGCGAGATGAAGCGCGACGAGCGACGAAGAACAGGCCGTATCGACTGCGACCGTCGGCCCTTCCAGGTTCAGGAAGTAGGCGATCCGCCCGGCGAGAATCGACGCGGCGTTGCCGAGGAACACCTGCCCCGAGTCGCTCGCGCCCGCCGCTTGCAGCAACTGCATGTAATCGCCCGCGGCCGTGCCGACGAACACGCCGCAATTGATACGCCGCTCGGGTCCCACCGCGTGGCCCGCGTCCTCGAGCGCACGCCACGCCTGTTCGAGAAACACGCGCTGTTGCGGGTCCATCAGTTCGGCCTCGCGCGGCGAAATGCCGAAAAACGTCGCGTCGAACCGATCGACATCGGTGACGAGACCGGCCACCTTGCTGCTCGTCTTGCCTGGCGCGGTCGGATCGGGATCGTAGAAGCGTGCGATGTCCCAGCGCTCGGGCGAGACTTCCGCGACGCTGAAGGTGCCGTCGAGAAGATTGCGCCACAACGCGTCGGCGGACGTCGCCCCCGGGTAACGCGCGGACAGACCGATGATCGCGATGTCGTCGTCCGACGCGGTGGCCGGCAGGGCGCCGGTCTCGGCCGCGTCAGCTCCGGCCGCGCCCGGCGTGATGTCGGACCCGGTCGTCTCGGGTTCGCCCGCGTCGCGCGTGGCTTCGATCGCCTGCGGGTCGGGCGACGACGCATCCGCCGTCGGCGCCAGCTTCAGGCGCAGCGGTGGCGGGGACGACAACGCGGGCGGCGTGACCTTCGCCGGCGGCCGCACCTCGACGCTCGCGCGGCTCGCATCGGCGACCGCGCTGGCCTGCGACAGCGGCATGGCAACGGCCTCGCGCGCCGGATCGACCGCCTCGCGCGTGGCGGCTGCCGGCTGCGCCGGCGCATCGAGCGCGATGGCGATCAGACCATCGCTCGCGGCCTGCGCGGCAGCAACATGGTCGACCAATGCGTCGATCGTCGGATGATCGTAGACCAGCACCGAATCGAGATTCAGGCCGAACGCGTGGTTCAGATCACGCACGATTTCGACGGCGCCGAGCGAATCGAGCCCCATCTCGGCAAAGGTTCGACGCGCGTCGAGTTCGTTCCGATGCACGAACAGATTCCGGCAGAGGGTCGTCTCGATCTCGTTCCGGATGCGCGGCTTCACAGGATCGGCGGCCGCGATGCGTGGCGCGGCCGGCGCCGGCCCGTCGGTCCGGGCGGCGTCGGGCTCGGCGTGTCCGGTTCGCGCGCGAATCCCGGACACGAGATCGGCATGCAGCACCGCGTCATGCATCGCGGCCTCGCGCGCGATCACCTTCGCGAGATCGGCGCCGGCCCGCTCGGCCAATTCACGCTTCAGCGCGCTGACGACGGGAGCAGACTGCTCGGCGATCGCATCGGCGATCCGCAACGCGCTCTGCAGCACCTGCGGTCCGTCGGCGAATCGCAGGGCGACGCCCATGGCCTCGAGGTCACGCCCGGCATAGGTGGCGGCCGTCATGCACAGCTCGGCGGCCAGCGCGGCGCCGAAGCGGCGTTCAAGCGCATAGGTCGCGCCGAGGCCCGGCGTGAAGCCGAATTTGACGAAATTAGCGCTATAGGTGCCGTCGCGGTCGAGCACGACGTGATCGGCGTGCAGCCCGAACGTCAGCCCGCCACCGGCCGCGTGACCGCGCAGCGCGGCAATCACGGGCACCCGGCAGCGCGCGAGCCCCTCGTAGAGGAATGGCACGTCCGTGAAGCTGCCCTCCTTGCGCGCGAGGCGTTCGAGCGCTGACGGCGTGCCGCCCATGCTGAACACCTTGTCGGTCCCCGTCAGCACCACGGCACGCACGGCCGGGTCGGACTCGATCGAGCCGAATGCCGCCGCGAGGCCATCGAGCAGCGCCTCGGTGAACATGTTGTTATCCGCGACCGCCTGCATCCTGACGAGCGCCACGCCATTGGCGAGCACCTTCAGGGTGACCGGGTCGTTGCCTGCCACATCGCTCATGTTGGAATTTCCTGTTGATTCGGAGTGTCGGGCGGCGGGCGACACGGCCCGCGCCGGCGCCTGGGCAGTCCCCTCGCGCTGCCAGCGGCCGATCCAGAAGCCCTGCGGGTGAAACAGGCGGGGCACCGGGAGAGCCACGCGACGCGCGCGCACACTGGCCCACGGCGCGGCTAAATCGACGTCGTGCCCGGCCACCCATCGCTCGATGGGACCGGCATCCAAGGCGGCGGGCGTGGCGGCCGCCCCCGCGTCGGCCGTCCCCGTCAGCACGCCCGTCACGACTTCGCTACGCACGTAGGCCCGCAGCAGCGCGACCGCGTCGCGAAGATCGGCTGCGCGGCAGGCGAGCCGGTGGGTCAGGTGGCTGCGATGCGCCTGCAGCGTGTAGGCGACGTCGGCGAGGCGTAGCGGATGATCGCCGACCGCGCCGGCACCCGAGAGCGCCTCGTCGGGATCGACATCGCGGCCGAGCCGCCGCGACAGCGCCTGGAGATCGGCGCCCTCGATACCCAGGCTGCGCGGCGTCTCGTCGGGCCCGAGATCCGTGACGCAGACGCTGACGAGTTCGGCCGCGATCGCCAGCGCGTCGGGCCCGGTGTGGTCCGGCACCGCGTCGAGCGCCTGCGCCATCCGGTCCGCGTAGTCGCTCAGCCCCGCCGCGTCGCGGGCGGACAGAACGAGCCACTGCGCGCCACCGTCGGACGAATCCGCAGCCGCCGGGTGAACCGGAGGTTCGTCGATGATGAGATGTGCATTGGCGCCGCCGGCGCCGAACGCGGACACGGCGGCCCGCCGCGGCGCGCCGGCGATCGGCTGCCACGATGCGAGCGTTTGCTGTACGTGCAGGCCGAACGGCGCCATCCTCAGTGCGCCGTTCAGCTCACGCGAGTGCAGCGACGGCGCGAGTTGTCGCGCGCGTGCCATCAGCAGCACCTTGGTCACCGCCGCGATGCCCGCGGCGCTTTCGAGGTGCCCGATGTTCGACTTGACGGACCCGATCGGCAGCGTCGCGCCGCCGTCGCGACCCAGCACGCGGCCGATACTCTCGACTTCGATCGGATCGCCAAGCGCGGTCCCGGTGCCATGCGCCTCGACGTAGGACACACTGGCGCCGTCGATGCCGGCGTCGCGCAGCGCGCGGGACATGACCTCGGCCTGCCCGGCCGGACTCGGCACCGTGAAGCCGCCGGTGCGGCCCGCATGATTGAGCGCATGCCCACGGATCACGCCCCACACGTGATCGCCATCGCGTAGCGCATCGCGGAGCGGGCGCAGCAAGACCGCGCCGACGCCCTCCCCGGGAACGTAGCCGCTGCCACCCGAGCCGAAGCTGCGGCACCGGCCGTCGTCGGACAGAAATTGGCCCTGCGCGAGTTGCAGGTATTTCTGCGGATGCACGGCGAGATTGACGCCCCCGGCGATCGCCATCGTGCAGGCGCCGCCGCGCAGCGCATCGATCGCAAGGCCGATCGCGGTCAGCGACGACGAGCACGCGGTGTCGACCGCCATCGACGGACCGCGCAGGTCCAGCGCATACGACACGCGGTTGGCCACCGACGCGTGCATGGCGGCCGGGGCGACCTCATCCGGATCGCCGCATAGCTGGTAGTGGTTCCACATCACGCCCGCAAACACGCCGACATTCCGGTCCGCCAGCGCGCCCGCAGGATGGCCAGCTGCTTCGAGCAGCGTCCAGCAGGTCTCCAGGAACAGGCGCTCCTGCGGATCGGCGCGTTCGGCTTCGCGCCGCGACATCTGGAAGTGCGCGGCATCGAACCCTTCGATATCGCCGAGAAAGCCGCCCCACCGTCCGTACGTGCGCCCCTCGACGCCGCGCTGCGGATCGAACAGCGCAGCATGATTCCAGCGTTCGTGCGGCACTTCGGTAATCGCGTCGTACCCGTCGCGCAGACGCATCCAGAATGCGTCGATATCGTCCGCGCCGGGATAGCGGCCGGCCAGACCGACGATCGCGATATCGTCCGCACGCTCGTGCGGCGCCGACTCCCACGCCGACTCGGCCGCGAGCGGCACGGCGCCGCCGTCGCCGCGTTCGCGCGACAGCCAGTCTCGATAACGCGGCGCATCGCCGTGCAGCACCGCGAGCGTCGTGTCCTCCGGCCGCGAGCGAAGCGTGGCTTGCAGGCACGTGAACGCGTCGGCGCTCGGCAGCGGACGCAGGCCCGTGCGCGCCATCGCCTCGTCGAGATCCGCGCCGGCCAGACGCATGCCGCCTTCCGCCCACAACGGCCATGCAATGGCCACGGTCTTGCCGCTGCGCGTCGGATCGAGGCGCCGGCGCTCGGCAAGCGCCTCGAGCATCGCGTTCGCGAACGCATAGGCCCCCTGCCCCGGGTTCGGGCGCCATGCGGCCAGCGACGAAAACGCGCAGAACAGCGTCAGCCGGTCCCGCGCCGTCGCTTCATCGAGCGCCTGGAAGCCCGCCACTTTCGATGCGGTCACCGCGCGGCAAGCAGCAGGCGATACCGTGAAGTGCAGTGCGTCCGACTGCACGCCCGCCACATGGAACACCGCGTCGATGCCGCCGAAACGCTGCCGGATCCGGTCGAGCACCGCATCGAGCCCCGCCCGGTCGGTCACGTCGCAGCGCTCATGCGCGATGCTGGCCGGCGCGGGCGTGCGCCCCCATTCGGCCAGCAGCGCGGCATCGGGCTCCGAGCGGCTGAGCACGATCACGCGGGCCCGCGCATGCGTCGCCAGCCAGTGCGCGAGCTGCACGCCGACGCCTCCCGTCCCGCCAGCGACCACGCACACGGCTGCGTCGGGCAATACCGGCGTGCGCGCGCTGGCGTCGCCGGCGGCAAGGATGCGCGGCACCAGCGCGCGTACGCGCGAGGACCCGTCCGGCAGCGCCGAGACGAGGCCGGCGGTCGCGGGAAACGTGTCGCCCGCCCGCGCGAGCTCGTCCAGCACCGCGTACTGCCAGCCGCGCTCGGGAACGAGCAGCGCACGCGCCGCGATGCGCGGGCTCTCGACGCGCACGCCGCGCAGAAACGCGGCGAACCCGTGCAGCGTCGCGGACGCGGTCTCGCCGCGCTCGACGACCAGCAGCGCGATCGGTCGCGCCCCGCGATGACAGGCCGCCGTCCAGCGCGCGAGTTCGGCCAGTTGCCCATCGGGCGCGCCGTCATGGTCACCGAACCAGACGAGCGCATCGGGCGCGCCGTCGCCGCGCGCGGCCAGGGACACCGGATCGTCGAGCGCGATGAGGTCGACGCCGCGCCGTTCGCGCGCGGCTGCGCTCAAGCTGTCGAACGCGCGCGCAGGCAGCCCGTGGACGGCGATTCGCGCAGCGCCGGTCGGGGCCGGGCGACGCCGATCCGGTATCCAGGCGGGCGCCGCGAACCCGGTTTGCGCCACGACCGGTGCGGCGGCGGGCGCCGCCGTCACGGGCTCGGCGCTCGCGTGGGCGGTCAGCGGTCCGAATGTGGCCAACAGGTGCGCATCGAGGGCCGCGATATCGCGATGCTCGAACAGCAGCGTCGGATAAATCTCATTGCCGACGACCTGTTCGAGCCGCGCCGCCAACGCGAGCAGATCGCGCGAACCCAGCCCGAGTTCGTAGAAGCCGAGGTGCGTGGCAATCGAGGCCGCCTCGATCGACAGAATCTCGCCGATCCAGATCCGCAGCAGCGCCGCATAGGAGCCGGCCTGGACCAGCTCAGCCGTGGCGGCCGGCGCATCGGCCAAAAGCGCGTCACCCGTCGCCCGTGCGCGCGGCAGCAGCAGCCGGGTGATCAGCTCGGGCTGACGGATCCGCTTGCAGGCAAGTCGGCGAAAGCTCGCGCAATGCCGTCCGTCGCGATCGTACAGGTCGTAGTCGTTGCTGATCACGTCGCCCGTCGCGGCCAGGATTTCCGTACCCGGCGCATGCAGGAAGAACTGCTCCGACAGCGGCGCGACGAGCCGCACGCGGTCGATCGAGACCGGAATGAACGGCGCATCGAACGCGGCCTCGGTTTGCGCGTAAGCGGCGATCGTCGCGGCGTCGAGCGCAGCCGGGTGCATATGGAATCCCGGCTCCGGCGGCACTTCGAGCCGCAGCTCGCCCAGTAGCGCACCGCCGCCTTTCCATAGACGGCCGGTGCAGCGCATCGGCGCGCGATGGTCGATCCGTTCGAGCCGGGCGCGACGGTACATTTCGCTCATGTCGAGCGCATCCGTCATGCGCGCCTTCAGCGCGGCAACATCGAGCGCGGGCGCCGGCGGGTCGCAATCCACGACGAGCACCGCGCGCATGTTCTCGGCGAATGCGCCGTCGTCGCCCCAAACCCTGCTGTCCACCAGCACCGAGCCTGCATCGCCTTCCGGGAGCCAGATTCGCACGCGCAGTTCGCGATCGCCGTCAGGCGACGTGACGACGGGTTCGCTGAACAGGACCCGCTCCAGTGCGTATCCCGTCCACGCATGTCCACGGGCCTCGAGCACCCGCGAGGTCAGGTCGAGAAACACCACGCCGGGCATCACGGACACGTCGTGAACCCGGTGGTTCTGCATGACGAGATCGGTATGTGCGAGCCGCAGCGTACAAAGAATAGATGGGTTGTTCACGATGTCGTCAATTCAGGGTAAGAGGCGGCGTCACCGAGGGCATCTCCGAAATGGAGGCTCAGCAACGATGAAGGAGCAGCCGCACGCGCAGCTTCGGGTGCAGGCGACGGGGCGGGCGGCCGTGCGCTCGAGCGCCGTCCATCGCGTTCGAGCCACAGGCGCCGGCGGCGCAGCACCGGCGGCGCGAGCGGGACCCGCACGGCAGCGTGCGCGGGCGCCTCGCCGACGATCACGTGCGCATTGCTGCCGCCGAGACCGAACGCGCTGACGCCGGCCACGCGGGGCCCCGGCAATGGCCACGCGGCACACTCGCGCGGAATGAAGAACGGCGAATGCGCCAGGTCGAAACGCGGGTTGGGCGTGTCGCAGAACAGCGTCGGCGGAACCCGCCCATGCTCGACCGCCAGCACCGTCTTCGCGAGACCGGCGGCGCCAGCCGCGCTCAACAGATGGCCGAGATTGCTTTTCACGCTCGCGACCGCGCAGTAGCCGCGCTGGGTCGTGTCGTGCCGATAGGCGTCGTTCAGCGCTTTCAACTCGATCGGATCGCCGATCTTCGTCGCCGTGCCGTGCGTCTCGACCATGCCGATCTCGTCCGGACGCCGCGCGGCCCGGGCCAGCGCCGCGCGAATCACGTCCTTCTGGGCGTCCGGGTTGGGCGTGGTCAGCCCCATCGTCCGGCCGTCGTTGTTGATCGCGCTCGCCTCGATGACCGCGCGGA
Organism: Burkholderia sp. BCC0397; assembly: GCF_902832865.1. Classification (NCBI taxonomy): domain Bacteria; kingdom Pseudomonadati; phylum Pseudomonadota; class Betaproteobacteria; order Burkholderiales; family Burkholderiaceae; genus Burkholderia; species Burkholderia sp. BCC0397. Next base: position 436,842 of record NZ_CADFDL010000002.1, read on the forward strand.
TCCGGTCGCCATCGGCCAGCGCGCGCGAGAGCTTCTTGAGCAGAAACACGGCGCAGCCCTCGCCCGGCACGAAGCCATCGGCGTTGCGATCGAAGGTCCGGCAGCGTCCCGTCGGCGACAGCGCGCCGGCGCGCGTGAACTGCACGTAAACCTCCTCGTCGAGAAGGACGTCGACGCCGCCGGCAAAGGCCAGCTCCGCGTCGCCCGACAGGATGGCCTGGCAGGCCTGATGCAGCGCGCTCAACGATGACGAGCATGCCGAATCGATGACCATGTTGGCGCCGCGCAGATCGAGGAAATGCGCCAGGTGGGCTGCGATGAAGTTCTGGTCGCCGCCGAGCCCCGAATCGAGCCCCGCGTTCTCGACGCGCTGCCCGTACCGGCCCATCCGCGCGCCGACAAACACGCCCGTATTGCTGCGCCGCACGTCGGCCGGCTCCCGTCCCGAATCGGCAAGGCAGTTCAGCGCCACTTCCATGAACAGGCGAATCGCCGGGTCCAGCGTCAGCGCCTCCTCCTCGCCGAGACCAAAGTAGTCCGGGTCGAACGTCTCGATATCGTCGACGAAGCCGCCCCAGCGCGACACGCTGGAGCCGGGCGCGCCCGCCGGGTCGAACAGCGACGCGGTATCCCAGCGTCCCGCCGGCACCTCGGTGACGGCGCAACGGCCGTCGGCGAGCAAGCGCCAGAACGCATCGACATCGGGCGCGCCGGGCAAGCGCACCGCCAGCCCGACGACGGCCACCGCGTCCCGGTCCGGCGTGACGGACGCCGTTTGGTCCAACGCGGACATGGGCGAGGTATCAGGCATCGGCGCAGGCTCGTCGCGCGTGCTTCGCGGCGCCCCGACCACCGCCGACGGACTCGTCGCGGCAGGCGCCGCGTGAGCGGACCGAGACCGGTCGCCGGTGTCGCCGTGCGCTTCGTTCCGCGCGGCGATCCCCATCGAGGACAAATACGCACTCAACGCATCGACCGTCGGATGTTCCAGCAGCAGGCCCGGTGCAAGCGGCTCACCGATGCATGCCTCGATATCCTCGACGAGCCGGCCCAGCATGATCGATTCGACGCCGAGTTCGGCAAAGCTCGCCGATGCCGGAATCCGCTCGATCGGCAGGCCGGTGCGTTTCGCGAGCACCTCCCGCAACCAGTCCGGAGCAAGCGCGCCGGATTCATGCACGGGCGATGCGGCGTCGGGCGGAACCCGAACGGACATCTCCGCCATGGCAGGCGCCTCCGCCACGGGGCCGGACGCGAGCAGCGCGGCATCGACCGGACAGTACCGGGCCGAGCCCGACAGCGCGACCGTCCGCCACAGGACGTCGAATGCCTCGGCATCCGACAGCAGCGGCAGCCCCTGACGCTGCATCGCCGCCATCGCGGATGCATCGACCCGCGAATCCCGCCAGGCCGGCCAGGCGATCGACTTCAATTGCGGAAACCCGCGCCGCTGCCATTGTTCGGCCAGCCGGTCCATCGCGCGATTGGCGGCCGAGTAGTCGCCCACGCCGGCGCCGACCGCGTCGACCACGGCCGAAATCGACGAGAACAGCACGATGAAATCGGGCTGCGCCGTCGCGACGCCGCGCAGCAGCGCGGCCACGCCTCCGGCCTTCGGCGCCATCACGTCCGCGATCGCGTCGGCGGGCCGGTCGACGAGCGCGCCATGGCCGCGTGCGCTCACGCCGGCGCAATGAAACACGCCGCCGAGCCGGCCCAATTCGCGATCGATCGCCGTCAGCCAGTGCCCGATCGCCACCTCGTCCTCGACGCACGCGTAATGGACGACGACACGCGCGCCTTGCCGTTCGAGCGCACCGACGAGGGCGTCGGTCTCGGCCGTGCGAGTTCGGCCCAGCAGCGCGATGTGACGCGCACCGCATCGCACCAGCTCGAGCGCGAGCCTCGCGCCGATGCCGCGCGTGCCGCCTGTTACTGCATAAGCGCAATCGGCGCGCGGCCGCCACGACGACGGCGCACGTTCGACGGGCTGCCAAGCAGGCACGAGACGGCCGAGCGGCGAGAGACAGAGGTCGCCCGCCGTCGGGCGCGCGACCTCGCCGGCCAGCATGGCCGACAGCGCTTCGCATGCAGCGCGATCCCCGAGCGCGATCGGTCCCACGTCGATGACCGAGCATGTGGTCCCGCGGTGTTCCGCGGCGAGCGCATCGAGCAGGCCCGCCAGCTCCGCGCCGGAGCCGCTGCCCGGTTCGGCCGACGGACCATGCAGCCCGCTGACCACCTGCACGATCCGCAGCGGGGTGACGGCCGATCCGCGCGCGAGCGCTGCGCAGATCTCGAACGCGGGCTGCCAGGCGCCGCCGCCGGCTTCGAGGTCGGTCAGGATCAACACGGTCGTGGGCCGCTCGCGCATGCCGGCATCGGCCTCCTGCCGGACGTGCATGCGGCGCGGCGCGAGCCGGACCGCCAGTGCGTCCGCCAACGCGCGCGCCGTCTGGCCGGCGATGCAGAGCACCGGGCCGTCGTCGTGCCCGCCGGCCGCTGCAGGCGGGTCACCGGCAGGTCGCCACACGCGCTCCGCGAGCGGAACGGGTCGCGCCGGCGGCGCCACGCCATCGTCGACCGCGTCGATCCAGCAACGCATCCGCGTAAACGGATAGCCGGGAAGCGCAGTCCACGCCGCGGCCCGTGGCCAGTCGACGTGCTGGCCGGATACCCACGCGCGCGCGAGCGCTTCGAGCGGCAGGCCGGCATCGCACGACGCGGCCTGTGGCACGGCACGGCCGCGCACGCCTACGGCCTCGCCATCGGCGAACGCCCGCAGCAGCACGATCGCCGCGTCGATGCTGTCGCACGGCGCGGCCCAGCGCTCACGCAGGGGCTCACGGCCCAATTGCAGCGTGGCGGCAACCTGCGCCAGCGACGGCGTTTCCTGGTCACGGCGTGCCAGGAACGCCGCCAAGCGGCCCGCCATCAGCCGCAGCGCGTCGTTCGTGGCGGCCGACAGCACGAGCAGCCGAGGCCCCGCCGCGTACGCGGCTGCCTGCGCCAGGTCCGGCGCAGCCTCCAGTACGACATGTGCATTGCTGCCACCAGCGCCGAATGCGCTGACGCCGGCACGCCACACCGGCCGACCACCGTCGATGCGCGGCAGCCACGGCTGCGGCGTCTGCGGAACGACGAAGCACCGCCAGTCGATGTCGGGATTCCCGGCCGTCGCATGCAGCGACGGCGCCAGCGTCTTGTGACGCATCTGCAGCAATACCTTGGTCAGCCCGGCGATCCCGGCGGCGGCCTCGAGATGCCCGAGGTTCGACTTGATGGAACCGATCGCGAGCGGCGCGGGCGCCTGCGCAAGCGAGAACGCCGCATCGAGCGCGCGTGTTTCGATCGGATCGCCGAGCGCCGTGCCGGTGCCATGGGCCTCGATATAGGACACGCTGTCGCCCGCAATGCCGGCGTCGTCGAGCGACGCGCGCACGAGCGCCGCCTGCGCCTGCGGATTCGGCACCGTGTAGCCGTTGACCTTGCCACCGTGATTGACCGCGCACCCGAGCACCACACCGTGGATACGATCGCCCGCCCGCTGCGCGTCGTCGCGCAAGCGCAGGATCACGACGCCGGCGCCCTCGCCGGGGATAAAGCCATCGCCGCCCAGCCCGAAGCTGCGGCAGCGCCGATCGCTCGCGGTCATCCCCATGCGCGCCTGTTGCACGAACTTGTTCGGATGCAGCGCGAGACTCGCGCTCCCAACGATTGCGAGCCGGATGCGACCTGCGCGCAGTGCTTCGATCGCGAGCTGCATCGCCGTCAGTGACGATGAGCACATCGTATCGACGGTCAGGCTCGGGCCGCGCAGATCGAGATGGTAGGAAATGCGATTGGCCATGCCGGCCGGCGTGGCGCCAGCATCAACGAGGTGCTCGGGCGTGCCGGTCTCGATACCGAGCAGCGGATAGTCGTTGTGCATCGCGCCGATGAATACGCCGACCTCGCCGTCAAATTCGGCGCGCAGCCGAGCCGGCGGAAAACATGCGTCCTCCAATGCGTGCCAGACGGTTTCGAGCAGCACGCGCTCCTGCGGATCCATCCGGTGCGCGTCGAGGGGGGCGATGCCGAACACGAACGGATCGAAGCCGGCCACGTCGTCCAGGAACGCGCCCTGCATCAGCAGCGCGTGACCGGGAACATCGCGGGCCCGTTGCGGCGGCAAGCCGCCGACCAGGTCGGCGCCAGCGACGAGCCGCTGCCACAGCGTGTCGACGTCGTCCGCGCCCGGGTATCGGCCGGCAAGGCCGATCACCGCGACCGCGCGGTCGGCGTGGGCCGTGCCGAATTGCGCCGCCTGGGCGACGACGGGGGGGACGACGGAACCGGGGGGCGGCGCGCCGATTTCGGCGAGGCGCGCCGCGACTGCCGCCAGGTCGCGGCATTCATACAGCAAGGTGGCCGGCAGCGACGCAGCCGGCGCATGCCGTGATAGTTCCGCGACCACGTCGGTTGCGATGCGCGAATTCAGACCGTAGCGTTCGAGTTCGACGTGGTCGTTCAAGGACGGCTCCGCGATCCCGCTCGCGCTGGCGAACGCGGCGCGCAAGCGCGTGCGCCAGTCCTGCCCCGGCGCGTCGGCTTCGGCAGGCGCGGGCGCGGGCGCATTGAGCCAATACGCTTCGCGCGCAAACGGCGACGTCGGCAACGGCACCCGCGGCGGCACGACGCTCCAGAATGCGCGCCATTCGATCGTGTGGCCGGCGAGCCAGTCCTGCAACGCGCCGCGAAACCCGGCGGCCTGCGTCGCGACGCCGAATTTGTCGGCCGCCGCGCGCCCGACATGGATACGCGGATCGCTGCTGCTGCGCAGGTACGCGCGCAGCAGTTCGATGGCTTCCTCGCGATCGGCCGCTTCGATCGCCAGCCGATGTTCGCCATGGGCCCGGGCGAGTTGCGAAGTGCCGCACACGCCCTCCCACGAATCGTGGTCGCGGGCAGTTTCGAGCGCAGCGAGCCAGGCATCGGCCAGCGCCTCGAGCCGCGCGACCGACGGTGCCGACAGCAGCATCACGCGCGGCCCCTGTGCCATGACGCGCGAGCGGGCCGGGGGCGCGGCCAGAATCACCTGCGCGCTGGCGCCGGTACTCCCGATCGCGTTGATCAGCAGGTGCGGCCCCCCCCGCCGCGCAGGCAACGCAGTGAAGCCGCGAACCATGCGCACCGGCCCCGCGTCGAGCTCGACGAGCGGCGAGGTCGACGGCGCGACGAGGGTTGGCGCGAGCCTCCCGTATTCGAGCTGGAGCAGGACCTTCGATATCTGCGACAGGCCGGACGCCGCCTCGAGATGGCCGATGTTCGGCTTGACCGTCCCGGCCAGCACGCCGTCCGCAAACACGCGCGCGAGTGCCTGCCACTCCGCCGCATCGGATACCGGGCCACCGGCGATCGCGCATTCGACGTAGTCGATCTCGCCGCTGTCGAGGTTCGCCCGACGCAGGACCGCGCGCAGTCCCGCCTCGATAGCCGCTTCGCTGGGGCTGCCATAGGCGGCGCGCGCGCCGGATTGTTCGAGATGGGTGCCGAGGATCTGCGCGAGGACCCGGTCCGCGTGCGCATCGGCGGCGTCGGCGCGGCGCAGCAGCAACGCACCCGCCCCTTCGCCGATGACCCAGCCGGTGGTGTCGCCGTCGAACGCGCCGGCAGTCACGCGCGCCGCGACGAAGCCGAGCGCGCTCAGCGCGTCGATGTGCGACGGATGCGCGATCAGGTTGACCGCGCAGACGACGGCGCTATCGCAGTCCCCGTTCGCCAGCGCGGTACAGGCGAGATGCAGCGCGCTGAGACCCGACGAGCACGCGGTGTCGATCGCGAGGCTGGGTCCGGTGAAGCCGAACACGGCCGAGATCCGGTGAGCGATTTCCGAACCGCTGGCCGTCATCGCGGCGATGCGGCCCACGGCGCCCACACCGTATTGCCGGTAGTCCTGCCACAAATGGCCGACGAACACGCCGGTCCGCTCACCCGCCTGTTGCAGCGAACGCGCGTCGTGCCCGGCCCGCTCGAGACACTCGCGCACGACTTCCAGCAGCAGTCGCGTCTGCGGGTCGAGCTGCGCGGCATCATTCGGCGCGATCGAGAATGCAAGCGCGTCGAAGCCGTCGATCCGGTCGAAAAAGCCGCCAGCCAGCCGGTGATGCGCGCCGATGCCGTGACGGCGCGGCGCCTCGCGCAACGCGCGCTCGCCATTGCTGAGCAGCGCCCAGAATGCGTCGGGCGTCGCCGCGCCCGGATAGCGCAATGCGTGACCGACGATCGACACCGGCGCGCGCGGCTGGCCCGCGGCATCATCCGCCATCCGCAGCGGCGCCGGAACCCCCGGTGCCGGCGCGTAGGCGACCGGCCCCAGCAGGAAGCTGTGCAGCACGGTCTGACCGGCGTGCAGTTGCAGGCTCGCCTGCACGTCCGCCGTGTCGAAGCTGCCGATCGGGCACAGTCCAAGGCCGCTCTCATGCTGGCCCAGCATCAGCAACTGGCCGATGTATCCGGCTTCGAGCAGCAGAAAGCGCTCGGCGTCCGGACCATAGAGCGGCGCGATCGCGCGCGGCTCGCCGACGAGGAACAACGCCATCGCGGCCCGGTCGCGCAGCGGCCGGTTGTAGATGAACTGCGCTTCGCGCGCGAACGTCGTGGCCCGGCCGACTCGCACGAGCGCCGCGGCCGCGCTGTCGAACCAGTAGTAGCCGGCATCGAAGCCGTCCACCCGCCCGACGCCGAGCCAAACATAGATCTGCACGCCGTAGGTGTCGCCCGCAGACGGATAGAGCCGCGCGTCACGCGTGCCGGAGCGCCGGCGCGCCAGCAAGCCGAGCAGCCGCCCCAATTGCGCTTTCGATACGACGCCATCGACAAGATCGCGCTGCGCGCCTCGCCAGGCGAACCACGGCTGCGGCAGGTCGACCGGCGGCAACGATGCGCGCGCCTGTCCGTCGAGATCCGCGCGGCGATTGAGGCCAGCATCGAGGAACGCCTGCTTCGCGACGGGATCGAGCACGTCCACGCGCTCGTGGTCCGCCGGCCGGGCCGGCTCCGGCTGCCGCGCCGCGACCACCGGGGCGGGCGATGCCTGAACCGAGGGCTCCGCGCCGGCCAGATGCGACTGGAGCATCCGGGCGATGCCGGCCACGCTCGGGTCGCGCGTCAGCCATTCGACCTGCAGACGCACGCCGTAGTCGGCGCGCAACGCGCCGCTGACCTGAACCATCGTGAACGAGGTCGCGCCCTGTTCCCACAGTTCGCGAGCCGGGTCCGGTTCGCGTCCGAGAAAGCGTGCGAACAGCTGGCCCAGTTTGCCGGTCAGGGTGGCGAGGTCGGGCGCCGCGGCGGCCTCGCTGGACGGCGCGCAGACCGCGACGGTCGGCTTCGCGGCCACATGGCCCATTCGATTCGTATATGCCGGGGGGGCGGCGCCGGCTCGAGCATCTGCCCTAGCCGCAGCGACGCTTCCCGCGTCGGCCGCGACGCGCGCCTGCGTCCCGCCCTCCGGCAGCGGCCACGGCAGCGCCTGCCGATCGAGCTTGCCGTTGCCGGTCGCGGAAAAGCCGCGCATCACATGGACGAAATTCGGCACCATGCTCGCCGGCAATGCCGACTGGCTGAACGTGCGCAACGCACCCGGATCGAGTTCGGATTCGCTGTCGACATAGGCGACGATCTTCGCGTCGCCGGACGGATCCTGCCGCACCACCACGACCGCCTCTCGCACGCGCGGGTACTGGCGCAGCGCATGCTCGATCTCCTCGAGCTCGATGCGTACGCCGCGCACCTTGACCTGACGGTCCACGCGGCCGCAGAACGACATGCTGCCGTCCGGATAGAACGACGCGCGATCGCCGGTGCGATACATCCGCGCCGTCGGGTCAGCCACGAACGGATCGCGCACGAAGCGCTCGGCGGTCAGTTCCGGCCGGCGGTAATAGCCGAGGCTCAAAACCGCGCCGCCGATAAAGAGCTCGCCCTCGACGCCGTGCCCGCACGGCTGTCCTGCCTCATCGAGGATGTAGTAGCGCGCGTTGTCGATCGGTCGTCCGTACGGAATGCTGCGCCAGCCGGGGTCGATCTCGCCGACCTCGTGGAAGTTGGACCAGACCGTCGCCTCGGTTGCGCCGCCGAGCGAAACGAGGCGCGCGCGCGGAAACGCGGCGGCCAGCACGGGCGGCAAGGACAGCGGCGTATAGTCGCCGCTCAGGAAGACGAGGCGCAGCGCGTCGCGCACGGCGCCGACCGGCAGATCGTCGAAATGACGGCTGACCTGATCGAGCGTGGTCGGCGCCGAATTCCAGAACGTCACCGGATAGTCGGTCAGGATCGCCGCCAGCAGCGCCGGGTCACGTTGCTCGGACTCGCTGGCAAGATACAGCGCCGCGCCGTAGCCGAGCAGGCCCAGTATGTCGAACACCGAAAGATCGAAACCCAGCGAAGTCACGCAGATACCGAGGTCGTCGCCGCCGAAGCGGTACCGGCGCTGGCACCAATCGAGCAGGTTCAGCAGCGGCCGGTGGCTGACCGCCACCCCCTTGGGCTCGCCCGTGCTGCCCGACGTGAAGATCACATAGGCCAGCGAATCGACATCGTTGATCACGTCGAGATTGCGATCGTCATCGGAGCCATGAGGCAACGCGTCGACGGCCACGCAGCAAACCTGATCCGGCAGCGTCACATCGGCGGAGCGCGTCGACAGGACGAGCGCGAGCCGGCAGTCGGCCACCTCGATCATGCGTGCCGCGCGCGCGGCCGGCAGCGAAGGCTCGACCGGCACATAGGCGGCACCGGCCTTGAGCACGCCGAGCGTTGCGGCGATCAACGCCGGCGTGCGCGGCATCGAGATGGCGACCGTCGTGCCGGGGCCGGCGCCCAGTTCGCGCAAACGGCGCGCGATCGCATTGGCCCGCCGATTGACCTGCCCGAACGTCCAAGGCTCGCCGTCGCGCCAGTACACGGCGGGCGCATCGGGCCGCGCAGCCGCGGCCCGTTCGAATGCGAGGTGGACCGGCCGCAACGGCTCAGCCGGCAGCGCCGTCGCCCCCCCAAGCACCTGCGGATCGGCGAGCCAATGCGCGAGCGCCGCGCGATAACGCTCGAACGCGCGCCGCGCGGCGTCAGGCGCGAAATCGCTTTCGCGGCAATCCCAGCCGATCAGCAGGCGATCGTTGACCGACAGCCCCACCGCATCGACCGATATGCCGGGCGTCGCGGTACGCCAGCGCAGCGTGTTCGCCACGCGTTCGTCAACGCGGCCCCATTCGACGATGCCCGTATAGACGACCGGCAGTGCAAGGAGCTCGCCCGCCTGCGCATTGCGCACCGACAGCGCGCCGAGACCTTCGATACCGCCGTGGGCGAGATCGTCGGCGCGGCGTTGCCGGATCGCCCGCGCCAGTTCCGGCAGCGGCGCGCGCAAGTCGATCGCATCGGGTAGCGCACCGTCCGAAAAGCTCAGCCATGCCATCTGCGACGCCTCGCCAGGGCGAACACCGTCGTCCTGCGGCCGGCAGCACACCACCGGCAGCGTAAACGGTCGCGACGCCTCGGGCCGCCACGCCGCGGCCATTGCCGCCACGAGCACGTCATCCGCATCGACTCCGGCCTCACGGCACGCGTCGAGGAATGCGCCGTAGCCGTCGAACACGGCCTCGATGCGCGTCCAGGGCGACCGCGCGGCGGCGCCCGAAAGCCGGTCCGGTCCCGCCGCGAGCGCGGGCATCCTCTCCGGCCAGTATCCGTCACGCATCGTGACGCCCGGCCATGCCACCTCCGCGGCCGCGGCGCGAACGACTGCGCCAGTGCCACCGCACAACCGGGCGGCAAGCGACGCCACGAGCCCGTGGATGCTGCTGGCATCGAGCATCAGCAGGTCGAAACAGACGTACAGCACGGCGCCGCCGGACGGCGTCGCCAACAGATGGGCCTGCTGCAACGGCCAACGACCGGGCGGGAACGGAAGCGTCAGCAGGGTCCGCTCCAGGGCTTCGCCGTGCCGCGTCAGCGCCGCCTCGGCAACCTCGGTGACGCCGAGCCCCGCGACGACATCGCTGGCCGCATGGATTCGCACGTCCCCATCGGTTCCGACCTGGCTGCGCAGCGCGGGCGTCGCCGCGACGAGTGCACACCAGGCCGCTTCCACGCACGCGCGATCGAAGCCGCTGGCGTCGAACGAAAACACCGCGCAGCACGGCTCGGCGTCAAGCGAGGCGCTGCGCTCGACGAAATACGCCTGCTGCAGCCGGTTCAGTGCAGCGCCCGCCGACGCGCTCGCGCCGACCGCACTCAATCGCGCGAGCAGTCGGTCGAGGCACAGGCCGGCCGCCCCCGGCGGAAGCATCGCGTCGGCCACGTCCCAATGCAGTCGCAGCGCACCGTCCGCTTCCCACATCTGATGCTCGAGCGCCACGCCAGAGGTCTGGCAGCTGGCGGCGCGCGTGCGCAGCGCAGCCAGCGCGTCCACCTCGATGCCGAGCAGGCTCGTGAATACCACGGGCAGGCCGCGCGCGGGCGCCGAAGCTGCGCTTTCGCGTAGCGCGACCACGGCCGGGACCGCGCCGTGCGCGAGATGAGCCCACACCTCGCGATGCAGCCGCACGGAAAACGCATCGACGGATTCGTGCACATCCCGCGCGACTGGAACGATCATGCTCGACGTATAAGGGCCGATCACGTCCTGCGCGGCCAGCGGCAGGCGGGATCGCTCGCTCGTCGTCATCACGAACGAGGCGGACCCGGCGCGATCGATCTCCAGCACGACCTCGGCGAACGCGGCAAAGACCAGCGACGTCGGGGATATGCCGAGCCGCTCGGCCTCACGCTTCAGACGCTGCCAGATGGCCGGCGACAGCTCGGCCTCGATACTTCGACGTGCGAACGGAGCCGGGCTGCCGGATGCGGCGCGCCGTTCAGCCAGCGCCGTCGTGACCTGCCGCACGAACGGTCCGGGCGGCGCATCGGCGAGCACCCCTCGCCAGTAGTCGAGCGAAGCCCGCGGCAATGGCCCGCCGAGCAGATTCGCGCACTCGGCGGGAGTGATGGCCGGGGCCTGCAGCACGCACCCTGTTGCCAGGCTCAGCCATTGCCGCAGCAGCAGTTGCAAACCGAAGCCGTCGAGCACGATCGCGTCAAGACTCATCTGCAACGAAACCCGCCCCGGCGAGCTGACGATCGCGACCGCCACCGGGCGCGCCGGCATCCGGTCGGCCCGCGCCCACCATGCATCGCGCCGCGCGGCGAGCGCGCCGTCGTGTGCGTCGTCCGTAACGCGGTCCACGTCCAGCGGCACGTCAGCGCCCGGCACCAGCGTGCCATCGTCCGCCAGCCGGACCGACAGCATCGGCTGCAGGGCGACGAGCCGCATCCAGCCGCTGACCAGCGCATCTGCATCGATACCGGTCACGTCGAACTCGCGATAGAGATGGCAACCGGCCGGATCCGCGCTGTAGCCGGGGTCGGCGGTAACGAGAAACGCCTGTTGCAGCGGCAGCAGCGGCATCCCGGCCCCGCTGCCAGCGGCGTCGGGCGTTGACGCGGACGCGCGGGCGGTGTCATCGCGCCGCGCGCTTGCGATCTCATCGGCCAGTGCGGCCAGCGTCATCCCCGCGCCGAGATCGTCGACCGACACCGGCGCACCGAAATGCGCCTGCACCTCGAGTACGAAGCGCGTGGCCGCGAGCGAGCCGAGCCCTTGGGCGACGAGGCTCGCGTCGACGCCGAACTGCGTCCCGGGGCTGCACGATCGAAGGATGTCCTGCAGCGTATCCAACACGTCGAGCGAATTGTTCATTCCTGGAACCTTGTGAAATCGTGCCGCCGCGCGGCGGGCGTGTACGGTGAACCGGCCGGGGCCGACCAGACCGACCAGGCCGGTCAGCGGCCGACGGCCGCGGCGAGCCTTGCGCGCGCTGGCCGCCGGAAAGGCCCGTTATTTAGTGCGGGTCATGACGACGTTGAAAGGACAGCACGCGGGCCAGATCGGTCGGAGCGCCGCGCATGCCGTCGAGATGGACGGCGCCGGGTATGGCGACGAGCTCCGCGCCGAGCAGGCCGGCGAGCGTGCGTGACCCTTCCGGATGCGTCGTCGTGTCGTGCTCGCCATACCCGACGAGACAGGGCGCGGTGATCCGCGCCAGATACGGACGGCAGTCCGTCGACATGATCGGGTGGTTCATCCGGCAGTACCGTTCGAGCAGCGCGTCATTCGCGAACGGATACAGCACGAGCGGCGCGAGTTCCGGATCGGACAGACGCGCCATGAAACCCACCAGCACGCCGCGCAACGCCTGCGCAGAGACCTGGTTCGACGTCACCATCTCCATCAGCGCCTGCAGGTTGCGCTGGTGTTCGGTCTTGGGCACGTCGGTGCCCAGATCGAGATCGCCGAACCACAACGTCAACGTGCGCGCTCGCCGCGGATAGCGCGCGGCGAACGCGAGCGCAAGCATCGCGCCTCCGCAAATGCCGACGACGTGCGCGTCGTCCCATCCCGCGTCGTCGAGCACCGCCGCCGCATCGCCGACCTGGTCGTCGATCGCGAGCCCGTCGACGCGCCGATCGAGCGAACCGAACATGCCGCGCGTCTCCCAACTGGCGACCGGCCGCGACGCACCGAGGCCCTGCAGCCAACCCGCGGTCAGCTCGGCCGGCATGCCCGGCGCACCGATCAGCAGTACCGGATGCGCCCGATTCGACTGCCCCGCATGGACGACCGGCAACGGCACGCCGTCGGCCGCACTGACGTTGCGGCGGATCACCACACCCTCGAGCCCGCGCGCGCGCGCGGCCGCGAGCGCGCCGGAAGGCGAGCGGCCGGCATCCGGCAGCGGGCCGGCCCCGGTGAGCACGCGCCCCGCGGCCTGCCCGAGGGCGTCCGGCATCGAATCGGGCGCGATGCGCCGCGGCGGGCGCATGCCGGCCGCGGCGAACAGCGCCTCGATCGCGTCGGGCGCGTCAGCGGGAATCCCGAGCGGAACGGGAAGCTGCCGCTCGAGCGGGACGAGTCGCAACACGGCGTCGGCCAGATTCATCGCGCGTCTGGGAACTTGAAGCCGCGCGTGGTCTCGGTGACGAGCCGGTTGTGTCCGTATTCGTCTCGTCCCGCGACGAGCGCCGCGCCGTAACGGTCGAGCTTGATGCTGCCGCCGTACTCCTCGATCGCGTCGGTATCGGGATAGATCCGCACGCAGGTCGGCACATAACGCGCCGCGAAGCCGAGCCGCATCTTCTTCGTGTTGCCGACGTGCGGATGCGATGCATGCATCAGCGTCGACCAGAACATCACCGACTCGCCCGCCCGCAACTCGATCGACACGGCCTTCTCGACCTCCGGCTGCCAGTCAGGGTCGATCTGCAGCTCGCGGTAGTCGTAGCCGAAGAAGCCGCGCCGCACACCGTCTTCCTTCTCCATTGCATTGATCCGGCCGGGGTTGTAGCGCATCTCCTTCGTCTCGTCGTAAAACATCTGCGTATGCGTGCCCGGAATGAACTGCAGGCAGCCCATCTCGATGCTGGCCTCGGTGAACGCGGTCCACACCGTGATCGTGCCGCCGAACGCCCGGTTCTGCGGCCAGACGATCTGCGGCGTGCCGGACGCATTCGCAAAGGTATCGGCCTGATGCCAGTCGGTCCCCTCGTCACCGGGATATTTCGGGAAAAACTCGCTGCGCCAGCACAGCACGTCCGGCCCGAGAATCGACGTGACGCGGCCGACGATTTCGGGAGCGAACACGTGTTCGGCGAGCATCCGGGAATCGAGATGCCGATCGTAATTCGCGATGTTCGTATTGCCGGACAGGCTGTCGAGATCGTAGACGGCGGCGGAACGGTCCATGAGGCGCAGGCGTTCGGCCTTCCACAACGCGTCCATCTGTTCGGGTTCGTAGACCTTGATCGGCGCGATGAAGCCGTTGGCCTTGAACGAGGCGACTTCCTCGTCCGTCAGTCGGGGGAGCGTCGAAACCGTCATTCAGGTGTTCTCCAGTTGCTGGGGGTGGCGTTTCGATTCGCGGTTGACGACGGCCGCGATGTTCGTGATCGAACAGTCGCCGTCAAACTCGACGCCGGTAAGCGGCAGCCCGAAACGGGCGTTCAGTTGAAGGATGATTCGGCTGATCGACAGCGACGTCGCGCCCTGGTCGAACAGATCCACGTCCCACGACAGCCCCGCGTCGTCGAGCGCCTCGCCGCAGATGCCGGCGACCACCGCTGCGATCGAGCCCGTTGGCCGGCCTTGTCGCGCCGATTCGGCCTGACTGAGTGTTTCCAGTGTTTTCATGAGTGCTTGCCCGTTACGTTTTCCGTTGGAAGTCAGAGGGATGGCAGGAACTCCGATAAGGCGCGCCGGCACCATCTGCGGCGGCAGTCGTCTTGCCGCCTCGGCCATCAGCGCGGCGGCGGAGTGATTTCGCGAATCGGGCACGTAGAACGCGAGCAGACGCCGGTCGTCGTCACCCAGGTCCTGGACGACGACGACGCAGGACTCGATGCCGTCGATCAGACCGAGCTGATACTCGACCTCGCGAAGTTCGATCCGGAAGCCGCGGAGCTTGATCTGGTCGTCGCCGCGCCCCACGTAGCGGAGTTCTCCGTCGATGCGGCAGCCGAGATCGCCGCTGCGGTACGCGCGCACGAGCGCGCCGCCGGGGCCGAGCGGCAGCATCACGAACCGTTCGGCGTCGAGTGCCGGGCGCCGTAGATAGCCGCGCGCGATACCGGCGCCCGTCACGACGATTTCGCCCGTCTCGCCCGGCGGCGTCGCCCGGCCCGCGGCGTCGAGCAGATGCACGTCGAGATCGTCGAGCGGCGCGCCGATCGGCGTCGCCTGTTCGTGGACGAGGTCGGCGCAAGACAGCGCGCGATAGGTCACGTGAACCGTCGTCTCGGTGATCCCGTACATGTTGACGAGCCGCGGCGCGTCGTCGCCGTAGTGTTCGAACCAGCGCCGGAGATGGCCCGCCTCGAGACGCTCGCCGCCCATCACGATATGGCGCAGCGCGGGAAACCGGCGTCCAGCCGCGATCGCCGCCCGCGTGAAGTGACTGAATGCGGTCGGCGTGAGCGACAGCATCGTGACGCCGGCCGACTCGACCAGCCCGGCGAAGCGTCCGGGCGCCTCGGCCACCGCGGCCGGCACGATCACCAGCGTGCCGCCGTGCAGCAGCGCGCCCCAGATTTCCCACACGGAAAAATCGAAGCTGACCGAGTGAAACAGCGTCCAGACGTCGTCGGCGCCAAAACGGAAGTGGCGAGCGCTCGTACGAAACAGACGCGTCACGTTTCCGTGCTCGACGACGACACCCTTCGGCTGTCCGGTGGAGCCCGACGTGTAGATCACGTAGGCGCTGTCGCGGGGCGTGACCTCCACGCCGGCCCGAGCCGGCCCGGACGACGCGGCGAGGTCGGCCACGACGCGTTGCGCGCCTCCAGGAACCGGCCGGGTGTCACCCGCTTTCACGACGACGCCGGCCAGGCGCGCGTCGTCGACGAGATAGCGCAGCCGTGCGTCGGGATACCGGGGGTCGAGCGGGACGTAAGTAGCGCCCGCCTTGAGGATGCCGAGCATGCCGACGATCAGCTCGCAGCTGCGCTCGACATACAGGCCGATCAGCGCGCCCCGCTCGGTGGCGACACCAGTCAGTCCGCGCGCGACCGCGCTCGCGCACGCATCGAGTTCGCGATAGGTCAGGCGCACACCATCGAATTCGAGCGCGATGCGCTCCGGCGTCGCGGCGGCCTGCTGCTCGAACAACGTATGCAGGCCGGCGGCTTCGGAAGAAGACGATTTCAGGACGTCCATGCTTGTCTCGACAATTGATGTTCGGCGCGCGCCATCAGCTCCTGCGCGAGCGCGTCCACGTGGCGGCTCGCGCGGCTCTCGAACGCGCCGCCGCGCGCAAATGCGTTGAATGCGCCCATCGCCGGACCGCTGTGAATCTGGAAATTGGCGCGCTCTGCCTCGGCGCCGTTGATCGCCGATTCGATCGAGCGCGAGAAGTACCATTTGAAGACGCGTGCCATGCGCGCCTTCGGGTCCGTCTCCAGGCGGGCCAGCTCGGCCGGCCGGTGCCGCGCGAGCCGTTCGCGCGTGAGATCCCAGATCGCGTCGAGCGACATGCCCATGAAGCGCTCGAAGCCGTCCCGCGTGCGCGCCGGGAGCGCGGCGATGCTGTCGTGGGTCCGGTAGGCGAGATACAGTTGGTTCGCACGGGCCGGAAAGAGCGTGCCGCGCCGGACGACCTGCACGCGCGCGCCGGTGACGAACAGGTCGCCCGCCGGTGCGTAGGCGGTGTCATGCAGCGCGAGTTCCGCGAGCATGTCCTTCACCAGGTCCGAGGTGCCCGCCTCCGGCGAGCACTGGTTCACGGACCCGACCAGCACGAATTCCGCCCCCAACACGAATGCCGCGGCAATCGATTCCGGCGTGCCGAGCCCACCCGCCGCCCCGACCCCGGTCACCGCGTCGAGCGGGGCCTGCGCCGTCATCGCGTCGCGCAGCCGCACGATCGCCGGCAGCAGCGCCAGCGCCACGCCGCCGTCGGTATGGCCGCCGGAGTCGGACTCGACGCACAGCTCCGTCGCAACGGGCAAACGCCGTGCCGCCTCGATCTCCGTCGCATCCAGCCGACCAGCCTCGTGCAGCCGCGTCAACAGCGCCTCGCTCGGCGCAGCGAGAAATGCGCTCGCGACCTCGGCGCGGGACACCTTGGCGAACACCTGGTTCGGCGCATGCGCGCGTCCGTTGCGGATCGACGCGCCACGGAAGCGAAATTCGACGATGGGCGCGCTCACCTGCATGAACGCCGACGCCTCGATATGGCGCACGCGATGCTTCAGATACAGATCGACCGTCTGTTGCTCGAGCGTCGGGCGCTCGGGCGACGCCAGCAGATTCATGCCGAATGGATGCGCGTCGCCCAGCATGCCGCGCAGCTCGACGATGGCGCGCTCGACCTCGTCGAGCGGCAGGCCACCCGCGCCGAAGAAGCCGAGCAGGCCGGCGCGCGCAGCACGCACGACCATCTCGACCGACGCGATGCCGCGATACATCGAACCGGTCACATAGGGGAGACGTACTTGATGCCGCTCGCAAAATGCGCGGCCGAGTCGCGCCCCGCTCCGTGACGGGACGGCGGCCATGCGCTCACCGTCCGCCGGCGCGCCCATGAAGGCCGATGGCCCGACCGCGGCCTGCTGCGCCGCCTTCGCGTCGGGTGCGACAGCGCAGACGGATCCGAGCGCCTCGTTCCAGAGCTTCGACATGGCTTGACCCGGGCCGATCTGCCGCGCGGTCGCGACGCCGCACCGGCGCAGCATCGTCAGCCCATCCCACCACCGGACGCTGCTTGCCATCTGTCTCGCGAGGAGCGTCCGGACATCGCCCTGCGGATACAGCTCACCCGTCACGTTGGCCACGACAGGCGTGTGCGGCTCGCGCATCGGCGTGTTCGTCAAGACCGCCGCGAAACGGTCGGCGGCCTCGCGCATGTGACGGGAATGGAACGCGGCGCTGACGGCGAGCGGGATCACGTTCGCCGTGCGCGTCTTGCGCAGATGCGCCGCCAGCGCCGACACGCCTGCGGCGTCACCCGATACGACCAGTTGCGTCGGCGAATTGATGTTGGCGATCTCGAGACTGTCCGCGCAGCCCGCGCGCATCATCTCGGCCTGCAACACGTCATGATCGAGCCCGAGCACGGCGGCCATCGCCCCGCCCTCGACCTCGCCCATCAAACGGCCGCGCTCGGCCACGAGGCGAAGCCCCGTTTCGAAATCGAAGCAGCCCGCTGCATGCAGCGCGTTGAACTCGCCGAGACTGTGGCCGGCGTAGTAGTCCGGCGACGCGCCGTTCTCGCATTCCCGGTAGGCGCTCAACGCATTGACCACGAACAGCGCCGGCTGCGTGAATGCCGTCCGCTTCAACTGCTGGCCGGCGTCTTCGAGACACAGCGCCTCGATCGAATAGCCAAGAATCGCATCGGCCTTCGCGACGTACTCGGGATACGCCGCGAACAGCTCGCGTCCGCCCATGCCCTTGAACTGGGCGCCCTGACCGGGAAACAACCATGCCACCGTTTCCTGCTTTCGCCTATCCATTCGACATCCTTACTGTATCGCCAACTTTCCGGGATGCCCCGGCAGCGCGCCCGCCCCTGGTTCAAAGCGTTCCCACAGCCCGTCGAGCACGCGGCCGGGGCCGATTTGCACGGCATCGGTCACGCCCCGGTCGTGCAGGAACTGCATCGCGTCGACCCATCTCACCGGCCGCACGATCTGCGTTTCGAGCACCTCGCGCACGGTGCCGGGCCGGTATACCTGGCCGGTAGCGCTCGATACGGTCGGCCATTTCGGATCGGCCAGTTCGAATTCACGCAGCATGTCCCTGAAGCGCGCGGCGGCCTGCTCCGCGTATCGCGAGTGGAACGCGCCGCCCACATGCAGATGAACGGTGCGCGCCAGCTCACGCTCGACCAGCACTGCGTCGAGCGTGGCGATACTCGCGTCGGGGCCGGCGAGCACGGTCTGGGTCGGCAGGTTGTAGTTGGCGACGTCGAGCCCTGTCAGGTCGAGTTCGTCGATCACGCCCAGCAATTGCTCGAGATCGAGGCCGATCACGGCGAGCATCGACCCGTTTCCCGCCGGCGCCATGCAGCGCGCGCGGCACTGCACGATCCGCAGCCCCGTTTCGAAATCGAAGCAGCCGGCAGCGAACAGCGCGCTGAACTCACCGAGGCTGTGTCCGGCAAGGAAGGCCGGCCACGGCTCACGACGGCGTCTTTCCAGAAACATCAGCGCATTCACGACGTACAGTGCCGGCTGGCAGTATTCGGTGGTCGCGAGGCGCTCGTCGGGATCCTCGACGCACAATTCGCGGATCGAATATCCGAGAATCCGGTCCGCCTTGGCGACCAGGCCCGGGAACAGATCGAACACCTGCGCGCCCATTCCGCGCCGTTGCGTGCCCTGCCCCGGAAACAGCCACGCGCGGCTCATGTCCGCACCGCCGCCGCGCACGCGCCGTCGTCGGCCAATCCGCGCGCCGTCGCAACCTCCCACGGATAGCGCCGGCTGCGTGCAAACTCGGTCAGGCGCTGCACGACATCGGTCGACGCCAGGATCGTTTCCAGCTCGTCCAGCGCGCTGTCCAGCGTGACGTCGTCGATCGCGTCGAGGCGTCCCAGATAGCGCTTCGCGCGGCCGATACCTTCCGGCGCGACCATCCGCAGGCGCTGCAGCAGCTTCGGCAGCGCGTCGTCGGCCAGCGTGTCGGCAAGCCCGCACGCTTGCGCGGCCTCGGCGTCGATCGGCAAGGTCGTCAACGTCATCCGCCGACATGCCTGAAAACCGATCCGCCGAATCAGAAACGGGGCAATCAGGCACGGCACCAGCCCCCACAGAATCTCCGGCAAGCTGAACACGCTGCGCGGCGTCGCGATGACGTAGTCGCTGGCGGCCGCGAGACCGACACCGCCGCCACTCGCCTTGCCGTCGACGATGCTGATGACCACGACATCCGCCTCGGTCATGTGCCGCAGCAGTTCGAGAAAGCGCTGACCACCCGAGCCTCTGACCGCATGGCCCGTCGCCGCCGCCTCGAGATCCATGCCGCTGCTGAAGTGGCCTCCCGAGCCTTCAATGATCAGCGCGTACGCGGCCGGGTCCGCTTCGCACGCGCGCAACGCGTCGTGCAACGCATCGACGATCCGCGGCGACAGCTTGTTCTGGGTGGCAGCGGCGTTAAGCACGAAACGGTGCCAGCCAGGCCCACGCTCGGTCAGAACTTCGTGGTTTTGCATATTCAGGCCCACCGGTATTCGCGATGAAAATTACGGATGCCCGCCAGCACGAGCAGGCCGCTGCCGTCGAAGTGAGACTTCATGATGTGCGCGTAAGACGACAGGTCGGGTTGGAGGTCCTGCACGCCGCACATCCTTTGCAGGCTCAGGTCGCTGATCCGCTCGTAATCGTCCATCCCGAGCGCGAGCCGGTCCGCGATCGCGCGCGACAAGCCGCCCTCGCGGAAGCGCCGGATGCCTTGAGGCTGGACCACGCCGCTGTAGAACTCGGACGCGCATCCCGATCCGTACGAGAACAGGCCGATGCGTCGCGCGACCGTCTCGTCGACGTGTTCGAGCAGCGAGCACAGCGCCAGATAGAGCGCCGCAGAGTAAACATTGCCGACCATCTGGCAGACCCGGATCGACGGCTCGACCCGCGACGCGAAATCGGCATCGATGTCGGCCGCGGTCCAGCCGCCGACGCGACTCAGCAGGCGGCGATGCGCCGACTTGACCATCCCGGCGAAAGGCGTATGTAGCACGAGATAGCGGAACGAATCGGCTAGATCGACGCCCTCGACCCGTTCGCAGTAGTGCCGGTAGCTGGCCTCGAGACAAGTCATGTAGGACAGGATCGACAGATCGCTGTCGCCGGCCTCGAGGTCGGGTCGCGGGCGCAAGGTGTCCATCACCTCGAAGCTGTGATAGCCATTCGCGCCGAAATCGACGGCGAGTATCTCGGGCTGGTTGCTGACGAGCATCGCCACCGCGCCGGCGCCCTGTGACGGCTCCCAGTAGGTGTTGCGCGCTGCGATGCTCGACGCATCCGCGGCGATCACGAGCGCCTTCACATCGGGGCGCGGGCTCGCTTTCACAAACGACAGCGCCATCTGCAACGCCGCCGTGCCGCCATAGCATGCATGCTTGACCTCGAACGAACGGCAGCGTCGCGAGAGCCCCAGATAGTGCGCAATGTACGTGCTGATCGGTTTGCCGAAATCCAGCCCCGACTCCGTACCGACGATCACGAGTTCGATCGCGTCGCGTTGCTCGGGCGACAATGCCTCGATCAGCGGCTTGGCCGCATTGACCCCGTTGGTCACCGGGTCCTCGATCGGCAGATTCACCGACTTGCGCGCCATCAGCAGATTCGACATGCGCGCCGCATCAAGCCCTCGCGCCTCGAAAAGCTCCGCGACGCCGAGCGACATGCGTCCGACGTACGCGTGGATCGCCTCAATTCCTACATTCATACATGCTCCACCGCGTTGTGGTCACTTCTCACGCTTGCCAATTAGGTATGCGAAATTTCAACAACATTGATATTTCGGCTGTTGAAATTTTCCATATCAGGATTTTTCCATCCGGACAGGCTCCGGCAGCCCCCGCAGCTACGCCTCGGAAGATAGTCGCAGCCTTTGCATGCCACGCCGATTGCGGCGCCCCATCCATTCGGTGCCGCGATCCGGCATCCCGCCACCCGCCTGCGTCATACGCGAATCGGGCCACTCGATGCGGGTCAAGTCGATCTCCGCATCCCCGCCGATGCGCAGCGCCAGCGACTCGACATGTCGGTCATGGGTGACGTGCTGGGCCAGCCGCCAAGGCCCGGCCGCGGCTGCCGGCGCAGCGCGCAGGCGCGGCGCCGCCTCGAGTTCGAACGCAAGCTCACAAAAAGGCAGGTGAAGCCCCATTCCGACGCCCTTCGCGACGGCCTCCTTCAAGGTCCAGAGCCGGACAAACTCGGCATCGCGGCCGGGCCCGTCGAGTCGAGCGATGCGCGCCCGCTCCGACGGAGCGAGACACGCATCCATGACGACGCGGCCCGGCTTACGTCGAAGCGCCTCCACATCGACGCCGCACGGAATCGTGCCGCTGACGACACAGGTCACGCGCGTCTCGCAATGCGAGAGGTTGAAGCGCGGACGGCATCGAAACCGTTCATCCAGTTCGGGACGGCCGTATCGGCCCGTCGAGAAACGCCACTCGCGGGGTGCGCAAGACGGCTCGGCGTGGCTCAGCGCGCGACGTAGCAAACCATGCGCCGCCAGATAAGCGTGCCGATCCCGCTCGAACACGAAACGCCCGGCACGCGTCATCTCGTCGTCGTCGCATGACGCGGCTAGCGCCTCGATTCCACTCGCCCCGAGCGCGTCGATCGACGCGCTCCACCAGGCAACTTCGTACCGGCTCGACGTCATGCACGACGGGTGTCGATAATCAGCGTGCTCTTCATCGGGTTCCCCGTGTCGGCCTCGATGCGCACGACCGCGTCAAGGCCGACAAAGGCCCCGGAGCACGCATCGGCAACCACACTCGCCTCGATCGTGGCGACGCCGTTCTCGAATATACCGTCGTGACGCAGGACTAGTGCGCCCTGCAAGCCGCCGCTGGCGACCGTGATCGTCTCGAATCCACTGAACAGCGCCGTTGACGGCGTCAGATAGACGAGCGAATACGCGACGTTCGATACCGCGTCGAATCCGCCTTCGTACTGGTAAGTGACGGCCGCACTGGCCATCTTGCGGCCGTCGCCGAATTCCGACAGGGTCTGTTCCACCCAGTTCAGCATAGTCCGGACCAAGACTAACTGTTCGTTCATGTTGGCACCTTGTTAAACAACGCCCGGCGTTGATCGATCTATTTCAAAAAGACAAAAACAACTATTCGGCGAACGACATGCGAATTCGAATGCTCGGTCGCCCCCTTGCCAAAACGGACCAATTCTCCGACATACGGCACTCCACAGCCAAATAACTTTTTATTATCCTTATAAGTATTCCGATAAACAGATCGGAATGTTATCGCCGACATGTAGCACGGAATTTTTTTGTCGATATTTTTTATCTCCTTCTCGCCTCCCAGCAATTCATTGTGCTAGCATCCGCCCTGTTTGGTCCCGCAGGAATAGCTCACGCAATACATGGAAACTGATCGAAATTCCCAACGAAAAGGAGTGAATCGATCTGAACCATAACGCGCGCACGGGCGTTTCCCAGCTGTTTTCAAACACGAAGCGACCCAAAAAGATCTATTTCAAAAAGACCGTACCCATGTTTCAAAAAGACTGACATCTCCATTTTTGTTATTGAGATGTCAGTTTCAAAAAGACTGTTTTCGTTTCAAAAAGACCATCATTCCACTCCCAGAAGAATGCTGCGTCTGTTTCAAAAAGACCTTGAATAGGCGATTAACTTTTTTAAGCTGACTGCACACCGCCTCGATTAAGGTAGGCGGATCGGTCAGTTGGGTGGTCCAGTCATGGATGATCAACTGTGGGCAAGAATCGAAGCACTGTTACCTCCACCGAAGCCGCGCCGCTTCAAGTACCCGGGGCGCAAGCCCGTACCCGACCGCGTGGCCCTGACGGGAATCATTTTCGTTTTGAAGACAGGCATACGCTGGGGCGACCTGCCGCCGGACCTGGGTTGCGGTTCAGGTGTCAGTTGCTGGCGCCGTCTCCGCGACTGGCAACAGAGCGGGATATGGGAAAAGATGCAAGCGATCCTGATGGACGAAATCGATGCGGAAGAAAAAATCGACTTCTCACGGGCAGCAAAACGTGCCGGAGCCGTCCGAAATCCACGCGTGAAAGAGGGGCCGCCGCGCAGCCAGTCCGGCGAATCGTCGGGCACGCGGATCACGCTTTAGCCGCAACGGAGTTCGTCAGGAAGACCACCGGTCTCCAAATCGCGCCACGGAAAGGGGACTCGACGCATCGCGTCACCGGCGGTATCGGTCGGCGGCATTCACGGCGAAGGACCTTATTGGTCTCCCTCTATAGAATGGATCCTCCTTCCACCTGAATCCCTTATATCCATGCGTTACATCTGCCTGCTTAGAGGAATCAACGTCAGTGGCCATCGCAAGGTGACAATGAAAGAGTTGCTGGAATTGTGCACGAATTTGAAATTCCGGAACGCCGTCAGCTACTTGCAGAGCGGCAATCTGGTTCTCGAATCGACGCTGAAGGCAGCCGAACTCGAATCAACGCTCGAGCGTGAAATCGCCGACCGTTTCGGCTATGTCGATGTCTCCGTGATGGCGCTCACCAAGGCCGGCCTCTCGGCCGTGATCGACGGACTACCGAAGCACTGGCGCGAGTACGACCCGTCCAAGCTGCACTTCTCGTTCCTGAAGAAGGCGGGCGCCCAAGCTGGCAGCGCCGCGTCGAAAGACTATCTTCCCGACGAGTACGCGGTCGGCGAGCGCGTGGTCTACGTCCATTGCCCAAACGGATATGGACGCACCAAGCTGAACAACAGCTTCGTCGAACGGCTGACTGGCACGCAGGCCACGACCCGCAACTGGAACACCACGCATCACCTGCTTGAACTCGTCGCGGCCTAGCTGGCGCGGCATCTGAACGACTCGGCGCCAGCTCGCCCAGAGCCAGCGCATTAGCCAGATGAACTAAGGAAATGACAGACAACCGAACCAGTCGTGATACCCGCAGCTTCGTGTCGGCTGCCGTCGCACAATTGCCCGACGGTGCTGCGGCCATGCATTCGCTAAATGCCGGGATGGTGATCCACCGCGAGGCCCAGGTCCATTACGACTATCTGCCCGAGGCGCGCGCGTTCGCGATCCAGCTTCAGAACTATATGAACATGAAGCTGTCTCCCGACGCGGTCACGCTCGTCTACGAGGAAGTGTTCGGACGTCACGGAAAGATGCATTGGTTCGTTCATATGAAGACCCCGTCCGACTACGGCCGCCTCCTCGACCTGGTCGACCACGACAAGGCGTTCCAGGATATCTATCAGGAAGACCGTCTGCCCGAGCGAGGCGGTGGCAACTGGGAACGGATCTTCGTCCAGGGCAGCTTCCGCGAGCACGTGATCGTGCCGCAGCACGGTTTCGCACGCGAAGCGATGGACGAACTGGATCCGCGCAGCTTTCTTCCTCCCGCGCGTCACCAGATCGCGGACGCGAACGCGCCGTTCCTTCACTCGGGCAATTGCGGCGTGCTGGTGCTTCGCTCGCTGCAGGCCCGGTACGAATCGCGCGACCTCGCACGCTTCTATCTGAGCGAATGGCAATCCGTTGTCAACGCTCGTCTGGGCGGAAGCGCCACCGTCGCGCAATTCGAGGAAATGTGGGGTACGCAGGACCACCTGCATCTGCTGATCCATTTCCGCGATCTCGATGCCTGCCATGCACTTCAGCAACTCGAGGCGACTGACGCGGAGCTGCGCGAGCTGATGGGCAAGCCGCGCGTCAACCTGAAGGGCGAGCGCGCGGCCTGGGGCGGCCTGTTCGAAACGGGCTCGATGCACGACGTCGTGATGCTCGCCGTCGAGCCGGATCGGCCCTGAAGGCCATCATCGGCATGGCGATACCGAGCCATGCCCTATCAACTTCAAGGAGTAAGAATCATGATGACCCGCAAGAGCGCTTTCAAGATTACGCGTTGGGAAGAACAGGAGAACGATCAATGGGCAGGCGGCAAGCTCACGCGCACCGTGGCAACCAAGGAGTTCACCGGCGAGCTCGAAGGCACGGCGGTACTCGAGGCGATCATGCTGCGCCTGTCCGGCGATGACGGCGTGATGAGCTACGTCGGCGTCGAACGGATCCAATGCACGATCGACGACCGTGAAGGCACGTTCATTCTGACTCACCACGCCGAGGCGCGGCACGACGAGCGTCACGCGACCTGGAAGATCCTGCCCGGCTCCGGGACAGGCGGCCTGATCGGCATCCATGGAAGCGGCAGCATCACGCCGGACCACGACTTCATCCTGACCTACGCGTTCGGCGAACAGTGATGCGCCTTCTGGGTACCTTCAACGGCTGGCGTACGCGCACGCCGAAACTGACGCCGTCGCGGGACACCGGTGCATTGACGGTACCCGACTTGCTCGACGCGCGCGCCGACGTCCGAGCCGATCACGCGCCGTTGCGCCTGCCCTCGGGCGCTCGGCTGACGTACGGCGCATGGCGCGCGCGCTCGGGCTCAGCCGCACTCGGACTCTATCAGAACGGGCTGCGCATCGGCGCACGGGTCGCACTGATCTTCGACGGACTGGACTGGCTCGACTACGCGGTCGCTTATATGGCCGTCCTGCGTTGCGGCGCGACCGCCATTCACATGAATGGCCACATGCCCGACGCGGAAATCCAGCGGCGGCTCGCCGAGTGCGACTGCTCGATCCTGATCCGCTCGCGCTTCGTCGCACCGCCGCGCGGTTTTTCCGGCCAGCATTTCACGATCGACGAACTGCTGCGCGGCGACGAATCGCTGTCGGCAATCCCGATCGCGCCCGACAGCATCGCCGAGATCCGCTATACGTCGGGCACCACGGGCGCCGCAAAGGGCTACCTCGTCAGCCACGACAACCTCACCTTCGGCCGCACCCTCGACTCGATGCAGGCGCTGTCCGGCGCGTCGGGTATGTTGGTGCCGATGACGCTTGGCACCTCGACCAGCGCGACGCTGCTCGTGATCGCGCTGACTTCGACCGCGCCGATGCTGCTGTGCTCGCCGCTCGATATCGAGTCGATGGGCGAACTGATCGAGCGCGAGCGGATCACGGCCTTTATGATCACGCCGCGTATCGCGCAGGAAGTCGTCGACGCACGGCTCGGCGAGCGCCACGATCTCGGCTCCGTCCGGCTGGTCGCGTCGGCCTCGTCGCCGCTGAGCCCGTCCATGGCTGCATCGATGCTCGCGATGATGCCGAATGCGACCTTGCAGATCGCCTGTGCGCAATCGGAGGCGAGCCCCGCGCTGCTGACACATACCTATACCAAGGACCGGCCGTTCTCGGTCGGTCGACCCTCGCCCGCCACGGAAATCCGCGTCGTCGGACCGGATCTGAGCGATGCGGCGGACGGCGAGCTTGGCGAACTCTGGCTGCGCACGGCCGCACCCAAGCGCCTGTTTCTGACGGCGCCCGACATCAACGCATTGCTGCGCAAGGACGGCTGGTACCGCACCGGCGATCTGGTGCGCCGCGACCCGAGCGGCGAAATCGAATTCTTCGACCGCAAAGCCGACGCGCTCGTACGCGACGGCCAGCTGATTTCGTCGATTCACATGGAGGCGACGCTGATGAACGACGCAAACGTGCGTGAAGCCGCCATCGTGTCGGTCGACCGCGGCGCCGAACCAGCGCAGATCGTCGCCTTCGTCGCGTTGCGCGATCCGAATGCGTTGCAGGCCGTCAAGGACGCGTTGTTGAACACGATCCCGCCGGCACAGTTTCCGGACGCATTCGTCGTCGTGTCCGCACTGCCGCGCACGCAGAACGGCAAGGTGCTCAAGCGCGAACTTCGGTTGAACGTCGGCATCCGGTAACCGATGCCGACCCTGATGTCACCAGGAAAAAAAGGATCCAGCCATGTATGACTTGATCGTGGTCGGCGCACGCGTTGCCGGCTCGCCCGCCGCCATGCTCGCGGCCCGCGCCGGCCTGCGCGTGCTGCTGCTCGACCGCGCGGGCTTTCCGTCCGACACGCTGTCGACGAACTACATTCATCAGCCCGGCTGTGCCCGCCTTGCGCGCTGGGGCTTGCTTCAAAAGGTGATTGATTCCGGCTGCCCGGCAATCCCTCGCACGCGTTTCGAAACGCGCGGCATCGTGGTCGAAGGCGGAATCAGCACCGATTATGTCCAGGACGCGGCCTATGCGCCGCGCCGCTACGTACTCGACCCGCTGCTGCTGGAGGCCGCCCGCGATGCGGGCGCCGAGTTCAGGGAGCATTGCACGGTCGTCCAGACGCTCACCAACGACGGCCGCGTGGCCGGCGTGGTTCTGCGGAATCGGTCGGGCGCGCTGCGCGAGGAACGGGCGCGTCTCGTCGTCGGCGCGGACGGCATGCATTCGACGATTGCGCGCCTCGTTGATGCAGAGGTCACGCGCGAGGATCCGATCATGACCTGTGCCTATTATTCTTTTTGGCAGGGTCTTAATTCGCATTACGAACTTTATGAAGGCGATGACCTGTGGGTGGGCGCCGTACCGACCAACGACGCCATCCTCGTCGCCACGTATTTCCCGCAGCACGCGTTCGAGACGATCCGCTCCCGGTCGTTCGATGCGCATCTCGACGCCGTCGCCACCTGCGCGCCCGCGCTGCGCGACCGGATGCGCCGCGCGACGCAGACCGGCAAGCTTTGGGGGACCGGCGTGCAGCGGAATTTCTTTCGGCGCGCCGCTGGCCCGGGATGGGCGCTCGTCGGCGACGCCGGTCATCACAAGGATTCGATCAGCGCCCGCGGCATCACCGACGCGTTCGTCCAAAGTGAACTACTGATCAAGCGGATCCAGCACGCGATTCATGACGACGCGCAACTCGACGCGGCACTGGCCGAATTCGCCCGCGATCGAGACACGCTGATGATGCCGGGCTATCTCGCCACGCTCAATGTCGCGCAGATGGACAAGAAGGACAGCCGGCTGAACCTGCTGCGGGGGGTAGCCGCGGACCCGCGGCTCACGGCCTTGTATTTCGACGTCGTGGCGGGCATCCGGCCCGGGACCGACCTGAAGCGCGCACTCGACGAACGTATTGCCGCCACGCAGCCCTGACGCCCCCGGCTTGCGCATTGTTTCGCCGTTCCCTTCCACTCACCAGACGCAGAGGAATCATGACCCAACATTCCAACCACCCGCTCGCGGACAACGACGTGCCGTGCGCGCGCCATCAGACCGCGATTCCGTACGAGCAGATTCTGCATTCGGCCAATGCCGGTCTCGTCGTCCACCGCAAGGCGATCGCGAAGGCCGAGTTCCGCTCGGAGGCCCGCATATTCGCGCGTGAGCTCGGCGAGTACATCACGAGCCGCCAGATCGGCGTGGCGTCGGTCTTCGTCTACGAAGAGACCTTCGGCACGAAGGATGTCGTGCACTGGCTCATGCACATCTCCAGCCTCGATGCTTACCAGACGATGGTCCGGATGGGCAACAGCGATCCGGGCTTTCGCGAGATCTTCTTCAAAGAACGGATCGACGCGAAGAAGGGCGGCGGTACCTGGGACCGGGTTTTCGTCGATGGCAGCGTGACCGAAACCGTGCTTCTGCCTCAGTTCTACGGGATGTACGGCACGGCCATCGAAGGCCGCCCGGCCGTCGTGACGAAGGAGACGAGTTCCGGCGGCCTGATCCTGCCGCCCGCGCAACATCAGACATCGGTGCCGCCCGAGCAGTTGCTCAATTCCGCCAACGCCGGCATCGTCATCCATCGTACGGGCCAGCTGGCTTTTCGTTTTCGGTCGGAAGGACGGCAGTTCGCACGTGCGGTCGCCGAAACGATCAACACGCATCAGCGCGGCGTCGCATCGGTGTTCCTCTACGAAGAAGCATTCGGGCGTTCGGACCGCATTCACTGGCTGATTCACCTGAAGGACCTGTCGGCCTACTACTCGCTGATCGACATGCGCGCGGCCATGACACCAGAAGTGGCGGCCGTCTACAGCAAGCAATGGATTCCCGACGAGAAAGGAGGCGGCGACTGGAGCCGCATGTTCCTCGACGCGACGCTCGAGGATGTCGCGCTCACGCCGCAACACTGGAACATGTATGCGACCCAGGGCAGCGCGCAGGCTACCGTGGAAGCGTCCGCCGCGGCACTGGAGTAAGGCCATGGCGCCCGATGGCATGAATCCCGGTCCGCGACGCCGTGCCGCGCGCGGCCGACGGAGCGGTTGGTTGTGCCCGGCCGCCGGCCCCTTCGGCAGCCCCGTATGGGGCTGCCCGAACCGGACCGACACTGACAAGCAAGTTATGACCCGATGCTCTCCTTGACTCTTTCCGCCAGGGCGTGGGTGATCCCCGGTCTGTCGCTGCTGCTGAGCGCCTGCTCGGTCAGCCCGCCCCCTCCGCCCGCGATGCCGGCCGCCCCCGCCCGATGGAGTGATCGGCCGGGCACCGACGCCGCCGTTGCGTCGATACCCGCCATACCCGCCACCAGCACCGCCTGGTGGACGAGCCTTGGCGATCCCGCCATTGACGCACTGATTCAGGCTTCGCTGGCCGATAACCCGACGCTCGAGCAGGCGGCGGCCCGCGTCGATCAGGCTCGGGCCGCGGCAGGCATCGCGGCCGCACAACGGTTGCCGACGCTAACCGCCAACGGCTCCGCGAGCCGCGCGCAAACCGCCTATGTCAACGGAACCAGCAACAGCGCGGGCTTAGGCGGCAACGCCAGCCAGGTCGGCCAGAATCTCGACCTGCTGTACGGCACCGCGCAGATCGGCCCGGCGCTGTCGTGGGAAATGGATCTGTGGGGACGTGTCCGGCAGTCGCGAATCGCCGCGAACGAGCGGCTCGCGGCCCGCAACGCCGATGCCCGCAGCGCGCGCCTCGCGATCGAGGCCGAGGTCGCACGGAATGTGGCCGAATTGCGCGCGTGCCGCTACTCGCTCGAGGTTCGCGATAGCGATATCGCATCGCGTGACCTCGAACTCGGCCTGATCCGGCAACGCCTGGCGGCAGGCAACGTGGCCCGCATCGACGAGGCCAGCGCGATCGGCAATCTCGCCATCTCCCGCGCCAGCCGTCTGGACCAGACCGAACGCTGCGACCAGCTCGACAACGCGCTGGTCGCGTTGTCGGGGCTCGACCTCGGCACGGTCAAGTCGCTGATGCGCCGGCCGCTCGCCAACAACGCCCGCATCCCGGAACCGCCACCGACGCGGCCGGCACTGCCGGCCAGCGTCCTGGCGATGCATCCCGATATTGTCTCCGCCCGGCGGGAAGTCGACGCCGCGTGGGCGGACATTGGCGTCGCGCGCGCGGAACGCCTGCCCCGACTCGAACTCGACGCGATGCTGGCAGGCCAGTGGCTGACCGCGCTTGGCAAAACCTTCAGCATTCTGGCGTGGTCCGTCGGCCCCACGCTCAGCGGAACGCTGTTCGACGGCGGCGCGGGCAGCAGCAAGGTTGCCGCCGCGCGCGGGCGCTATCGCGAAGCCGTCGCGAATCTCGACGCGCACATTCGCGAAGCCGTACAGAACGTCGAAAACGCGCTCGCGCGCCAGGCATCGGCCGACGCACGCCTCACGTCGTCGCGCGAAGCGCGTCAGGCCGCCGGCGACGCGCTGCGCGCCAACGAGGCCCGCTGGCGTGCCGGCGCGATCAGTCGCTTCGAACTCGAAACCTCGCGTCGTCAGTTCGAAACGGCCGAGGAAAGCGTTATCGACGCAGCCCGGGACCGCTGCACGGCCTGGGTCGCGCTGGTCAAGGCGACCGGTTACGGGCCGAGTCTCGCGATCGCCCTGCCGAGCTCTTCCGGCGACTCTTCCCCATCATGAAACCCGCAATGATCCGACTCTTGAAGCTGTCCGCCGCCTGCGCGCTGGTGGGCATTGGCGCCGGCATTTACGCCTTCGCATCCGCCCCCCCCGGCGACAAGACGCCACGCCCCGGACGCGAACCCGCGCTCACCGTGACGGCCGCAACCGCGCGCGAGGTCGACTGGCCCGTCACGGTCAGTGCATCCGGCGCCATCGCCGCCTGGCAGGAATCCAGCGTCGGCGCTCAGGTCAGCGGCTATCGCCTGATCGAGGTCGATGTGAATGTCGGCGACATCGTCAAGCGCGGTCAGATGCTCGCGCGCATCGACGCGGAACAACTGCGCGCCGCAGTGCGCCAGTCGGCTGCCACGCTCGCGCAGGCGGAGGCCACCGCCGCGCAGGCTGAACTCAACCGCGCGCGCATGACCGGCCTGCGCGACAGCGGCGGCATCAGCGAGCAGGAAATCCTCCAGTACGTCACCCAGGCACGAACCTCAAAGGCGCAAGTCGACTATGCGCGGGCTGTCCTGGAGCAACAACGCGTCCAGTTGCGAGATACCGAAGTGCGCGCGCCCGACGACGGCGTCATCAGCGCACGCGACGCGACCGCCGGTTCGATCGTCACGGCCGGGCAGACGCTGTTTCGCCTCATCCGCCGCAACCGGCTCGAATGGCGCGGTGAACTGACGGCCTCCCAACTCGCCCGGATCGGCATCGGCGATACGGTCGCGCTGTCGTTGCCAGACGGAACGAGCGCCGAAGCGCGCGTCCGCAGCCTCGCCCCGTCGCTCGACCCGAAGACACGGCTCGCGCTCGTCTACGCCGACATCGTTCCCGGCAGCCACGCACGTGCCGGGATGTACGCGAGCGGCGTGCTGTCGGTCGGTCGGCACAAGGCGCTCGTCGTGCCGTCCGACAGCGTGGTGGTGCGCGACGGGATCAGCTACGTGCTCGCGCTGCACGATGGCAGCGCGACGCCGAATGTCGATCGACTGACCGTCACGGTGGGCCGCCGGCTCGGCAATGAAGTCGAGATCCTGAGCGGGCTCGTCAATGGTCGCCGCGTGGTGGTGCAAGGCGCCGGCTTCCTGAACGACGGTAACGTGGTGCGCGTGGCTCACGCCCAGGCGGGAGGCGCATCGTGAATCTCGCAAACTGGTCGATCCGCAATCCCGTCGCCGGCATCCTGCTGTTCGCACTCCTGTCGCTGGCAGGCATCGCCGGCTTTATACGCCTGCCCGTGCAGGCGTGGCCCGACGTGCAGTTGCCGACCGTCGAAATCACGTTGACGGAGCCCGGTGCGGCACCAGCCCAGCTCGAGGCTGATGTCGTGCGCAAGGTCGAGAATGCGCTCGCCGCGCTCGCGTCGGTCAAGCACATCCTGACGACCGTCACTGATGGCAAGGTGTTCATTTCAGTTCAATTCGAGCTGGGCAAGGATCTGCCGAGTGCGTTGATCGAGTGCAAGAACACGGTGGACAGCATCCGCCCCCAGCTGCCCGCGAGCCTCGAACAGCCCATCGTCGCACCGGTCAACGCATCTGGCGATCCGGTACTCGTCTACGCCGTGTCGTCGTCGCGCATGAACGAGCGCGACCTCTCCTGGTTCGTCGACGACACCGTGTCGCGCGCGGTGCAGGCAATCCCCGGCGTCGGCGCGTTCCAGCGTGTCGGCGGCGTGCAGCGGCAGGTGCGCGTCGAAGTTGACCCGACCCAGATGGCTGGGCTCGGCATCAGTTCGGCCGACGTGTCGCGGGCGCTGCGCGACATGCAGCAACAGTCGTCGGGCGGTCGCACCGACCTGGGCGGGTCCGAGCAGTCGATCCGGGTCATCGCCACCGTCCATCAGGCCAGCGAGCTGGCTGCGCTTCCGCTCACGCTACGCGATGGCCGCACGGTCCGGCTCGACCAGTTCGCGACGGTCGCCGATACGCACGCCGAGCGCACGCAGATGGCATTGCTCGACGGTAAGCGGGTCGTCGCCTTTAGCGTGTCGCGGGCGAAGGGCCATGACGAAACCGCGATCGCCACGCAGGTCGGCCACGTGCTGGCGCGGTTGGGCGCAAGCCACCCCGACGTCCGCTTCCTGGCCACGGACGGTTCGATCACAGCCACGCGGGCGGTCTACTCCGGTTCGATGCACATGCTTTACGAGGGCGCGCTCCTTGCAGTGATCGTAGTCTGGTGGTTCCTTCGGGACTGGCGCGCTACGTTCGTCGCCGCCTGTGCTCTGCCGCTGTCGATCCTGCCCACCTTTGCGGCCATGTCGTGGCTCGGCTTCTCCCTCAACACGCTCACGCTGCTCGCGCTAGCCGTGGTGATCGGCATTCTGGTCGACGACGCGATCGTCGAAGTCGAAAACATCGAGGCGCACCGCCGCAACGGCAAATCGATCCGACGGTCGGTGGAGGACGCAATCCATGAAATCGCACTGCCCGTCGTCGCCACGACGATGGCGCTCGTCGCCGTGTTCTTGCCAACCGCGACGATGGCCGGCATCACGGGCCGCTATTTCGTGCAGTTCGGCTGGACGTCCGTGATCGCGGTACTCGCGTCGCTGCTCGTCGCGCGCGTGCTGACGCCAATCCTGGCGATCGCGCTGCTCGGCAACCGGCCCGTGCATCGCGAGCGCGACGGCCGCCTGATGCAGCGCTACCTCGATGCCGTCCGCTGGTGCCTCACGCATCGCAAGCTGACACTGGGCGCGGCGGCCCTGTACTTCGTCGGCTCGCTCGCGCTGGTTCCGTTCATACCCAGCGGCTTCGTGCCGGCGACGGACAATTCGAGCACCAGGGTCACACTGAGCCTGCCGCCAGGCAGTTCGCTGGCCTCCACGGCCGCAATGACGGAAACGGCACGCGCGGCACTGGCGACCTTGAAGGGCGTGGACCATGTCTTCGCCAACGTCAACAAGATCAGCGCTGAACTGACGCTGATTCTGGCGCCGCGCGGCGCACGTCCGAATCAGACTGAGATCGAAGCGCAGGCCCGCCGCGCGCTGTCCGGCATCCCCGGCGCACGCTTCACGGTCGGCGGCAGCGGTGCCGGCGACCAATTGCGCCTGATTCTCGCAAGCGACGACGACGGGGCGCTCAACCAGGCCGCCCGCGCACTCGAAAGCGAACTCCGCGGTGTCGGGTCGTTGACGAACATCAATTCAACGGCCAATCTCGAACGGCCCGAACTCGTCGTTCGGCCGAATCTCGACCGCGCGAGCAATGTCGGCGCCAGCACTGAGGCGATCGGAGACATCGTGCGCATCACGACGAGCGGGGATTTCGGCACGAACCTCGCCCGACTGGATCTCGACAATCGCCAGGTCGACATCAACGTCAGCATGCCCGACGCGTATCGGCGCGATCTGTCGGCGCTCGCCAATCTCCGTATCCCGACCACAACCGGCACGGTCCCCCTTGCCTCGGTCGCCACTCTGGCCGTCGGTAGCGGCCCGTCCAGGATCGACCGCCGCGACCGCCGCCGCTATATCGTCATCAGCGCGGACCTGGACGGGATGCATCTCGGCGATGCAATTTCGGCCGCCTACAAGCTGCCCTCCGTGCTCGCGCTGCCGACCGGGGTAGCGCTGATTCCCGACGGCGATGCCGAATTGCAGGGCGAACTGGCGAGCAGCTTCGTGACCGCAATCGTGGTGGGGATACTGTGCGTCTACTGCGTACTTGCGTTGCTATTCCGCGACCTGCTGCAGCCGGTGACGATCCTTTCCGCACTGCCGCTGTCGATCGGCGGCGCTCTGCTGGCCTTGCTGGCCACCCGCAACGAACTCAGCGTTCCGTCGATGCTCGGGCTGCTGATGCTGATGGGCGTGGTCAGCAAGAATTCAATCCTGCTCGTCGAGCACGCGATCCTGCGTATTCGGGGCGACGGCCTTACGCTCCATCAGGCCCTGCTCGATGCATGTTACAAGCGTGCCCGGCCGATCGTCATGACGACCGTGGCGATGACAGCGGGCATGGTCCCCATCGCGCTCGGCTTCGGCGCCGATGCCAGCTTCCGCCGGCCGATGGCGGTCGCCGTGATCGGCGGCCTGATCACGTCGACGGCGCTAAGCCTGCTCGTGGTGCCGGTGGTGTTTTTCTACATCGACAGGTTCCGGCAGTTCCTGATTCGCATGACCACCCGGCCGGCGCGCACACGCGAGACGGTGAGGCGTGGCATTACACCCGCCCC
Source organism: Burkholderia sp. BCC0397 (assembly GCF_902832865.1). NCBI lineage: Bacteria > Pseudomonadati > Pseudomonadota > Betaproteobacteria > Burkholderiales > Burkholderiaceae > Burkholderia > Burkholderia sp. BCC0397. The sequence goes on from NZ_CADFDL010000002.1 coordinate 472,038, forward strand.
AGCGCAACCGAAGACGTCCCGCTCGCCAGCGGGCGCGGCCGGTATGCAAAACGAATAACCGCTGATCCGGCGGTCCGCCCCGGAGGGCAGCGACCGTCATCAATAAAAAGGAGGCAAGATGCCGACATTGGATGTCATGTTGGAGATGGCGCTCTATGTTTCACTGGTCCTGGCCACGCCCGGGCCGACAAACACCCTGTTGTTGTCGTCGGGTGTCAAGGCGGGCTTCCGGCAATCGCGGCACCTCTTGGTTGCCGAGGCAGCGGGGTATGGCTTCTCGATCTCTCTGTGGGGCTTCTTTGTAGCGGTATTCGCGGCAACACGCCCTTGGCTTTACGATGCGCTGAAGCTGGGAAGCTCAGCCTACATTTTCTATCTCGCGCTGTTGTTGTGGAAAAGTCCGCGCTTCGATGAGATACAGTCGAGCCCCATCGGTTTTCGTGACATGTTCGTCGCCACAACCATGAACCCGAAATCGATCTTGTTCGCCACCGTGATCTTTCCCACGGAGGCTTTCGCCTCGGCTCCGTTCTATCTCTGCGCGATCTCGGTCTTCACGACGCTCGCCGTAACGATCGGTTCGATGTGGCTAACCATCGGCGGTGCCTTGAAGGCACGCCGGTCGTTGGCCGCATATACTGCAACGCTGCTTCGCGGCGCATCGGTCGTGCTGTTGATGTTTTCTGGCTCGCTGTTGTTTTCCGTGCTTAACCGCTAAGCACCATGGAAGAGCTATTGAAGCAAACCCTTTGAAGTAATACGACGATTCGGAGACTCGTGTCTCGAAGGAATCCTTCAAATGGATGCATCCGATGCAGCGTGTGCTGATCTCGGTCCGGGATAAAAACTATCCAACCCATCGAGAGGATTGCCACCCGACATGTACGATCTGTGAAGACGTTATCACTGCATTCGCCGTGACCGGTAGCGTCGCCTGCTACCTGATTGCCGGTCTCCTGCTTCGCGTGCCCAAGCTCGCGTCGATTCTGTAGACGCATCCGCTCTCGCCGCTTTTGTACAGGGTCTCAGCGGCTAGCGTCGGGCGACGTAGTACACAGCCGCTGCGGTGATCCCGAATACCAGATGAGCGATCAGCGTGATCGCGCCGCGAACCGGGATGAACCACGGAAAGATCGCCGTGAATCCGTACAGGTTCACGCCGTACAGGAGAAGCCCGAATGCGCCGCCCGCAAGCAGCGCGGCCACGCACGACAGACTGTGGACCAGCCGTGCCAGCACGGCCGCATAGACGAGCGAAAGCATCGCATGCACGAGCGTCGCCACGCCCATGACCCGCGGATCGAAGCCGCCGGACGTATCGAGCACGCTTCGCCCCATCACGATCGCGGCCGTGAGGCGCGCGTCGCGCAACAGATTCTGGACGGCGTCATCGCCGGCGATTGCCCAGAGCAGCAACTCGATGACGGTCGATCCGACCGCCGCGCCGAACGCTGCCCAGAGCATCGGGACCCCACTCGCTTGTTTCAATGGTCGTCCTCATGGCGGGCCGGTCGATGCATCGAACCAACCGCCGTGCAACCCGGCTTATCGCACCCCTTCGCAGTCCGACCAGTACGCAAACGGGTCGCGATGTTTCGGATAGTGCTCGTCCAGCCATTTCAACAGCGTCGCCCGCGCATTGTCCATGTCGGCCTTCAACGACGACGTCGTCAGTTCGTGCACCTCGATGGACTTTTCCCGATCGATCACGAAGCAGTTCCAGTCGGGGCCGTCGAGATCCGGATCGTCGGACGCCCTCGACGACTTGCTCCAGCCGAAACGCTTGCGCGCATCGATGTAGTAGCGCGGATGCACCTTCAGATACGACATCTCGCCGCCCTGCAGGCTGCTCTCGGCGCGCAGCACGTCGCGTTCGTCGACGATCTGCGTGACTTCCGGAAGCCGGCGCGAGCGCCATCCGGCAGGCAGCGTCGCCACCGCGCGGACGCTGTCGTACGTGCCCCATTCGAGGCCCCATGCTTCGGCCATGCGTTTCATGAACGCGTCGGCGCTCGGATAACCGCGCAGCTGGATGCGGGTCGACAGCGTGACCTCCACCCCGCCGCGACCGCCGGATGCGCTCGACACCTCGTCGTCCGTTGCGAACGGATTGCCCGGACGCGGCGATTCGCGCTTCGCGTCCGCAGGCGCCAGGCCGGAAAACAGTTGATCCAGCGCCGCACGCGCTTTCGACGACTTGTCTGGTCTATTCATCGGTTCCCTTTTGTACAAATTTGAACCCGTACTGCAATGGTTGGTGATTGCCCTGCCGTCGGGCAAAGGCTCGATTCCGCTTCATTGCGGTGATCTCGCCGTTTCCGCGGCTGCATTGTAACGATTTGGCGGCCCGGGCCGAACGAACGGAAATGATCGGACATACGCGCCTCGCTGCATTCCATTCGCCCCGAAACGGTCGCCGACATAAATACGCACTACCGCACGATTTTCCATGACAAACGCCCGGCCCGCGCCGTATACACTGGCCCTTTCGCGGCACCGGAAGTCCGACGGTACGCTCGGCGACATCGACTCGCACGCTTTGCCGATCACGAAACGAAGCATGCTGGAGAAACCATGACTCGATTTTTCACGCGCTGGTTCGGCAACGACAAGACAAGCGACGGGAACAACACACCGGAGGCGCTCGAGCCCCCGGCTTCCGATGCCGATATCCTGCGCGATCACTTCTCGCCGTCGCCGGACGCGTTGGCGGCACTTGCGAAGCTGGTCGACATCATCGTAAAGCCTCTCGACACCGTGACACGCAACCGTCTCGTCGCCTACGTCCACGATGCCGAACCCGGAGAAGACACGTCGTCGATACTGGACTGGGTACTCACGCGCGACATGAGTGCCCCGGAAACGCTCGACCCTTCCAACTGGTGCCTGTGCATCTCGGTCGACTGGCGCGCATCCGACGAAATCGAATGGCAGGCAAACCAGATGCTCGATACGCTGGGCATCGCCGAGCGCTGGACCTGGGACGGTGAAGGCGACGTACCGGCCGGACTGCTCGTGCTGGGCGCCTGGCTGGCCGGCAAAGGGTACGCGTTGCTTCATCTCGACACCGGACACGACGCCTATACGGCGTTCGCCGTCAGACAAGACGACCTCGCCGAAGCGCTGGCGCTTGCCCATGCCGCAGGGGCGGAAATCTCGATGTACAACGACCTTCAGCCGTGAAATGCATGCGGCCCGCGCGGCCCGCCCGCCATTCTACGCAATCTGCCGCGCGCCCTACCGCAGCGCCCTCACCATCCGTTCCATCAACGCGAGAACCTCCGGCCGATTCTCGCCCTTCGCATGCACGAAGTGATAGCTGAGCAGTGAATCGACCTCGTGACGGCTCACGCGCACGAGTGCGCTGCGCTGCAGATACGCATCGGCAAGCGGCGTTCGCGCAAGCGCCACGCCCAGCCCCGCTTCGGCCGCCGCCAGCACGAGGTTGTAATCCTCGAACCGGCGATCCTGCGCACGCGGCTTGAACGGAATGCCGAGCGCATCGAACCACGTGCGCCAGCCGGTCACGTCGGAATCGTGCAGCAACGGCATGTCGAGCAGCGCGGCGTCGCCCGCTCCGCCGCGCATCCTGGCCAGTTGCGCGGCGAGCCGCGGATGCGCGACCGGATACAGCCGTTCCGGCATGAACGGGCGGGTGTCGAGCCGACGCCAGTTGCCGCGCCCGTACCGGATCGACAGATCCGCTTCGCCGCCGGCGATATCCACGTTGCGCAGTTCGATGCCGAGCTCGATGCGCAACGCGGGCGCTTCACTCTCGAGCGCAGGCTGCCGCTCCAGCAGCCACAGCTGCGCGAATGCGGGCACCACGCTCATCCGGACCAGCCGCGGCGCGCGCGGCGAACGCCACTGATCGGCCGCGCCGTCGATGATCGCGAACGCCTGCTCGATCCGGCCGACGAAGCGCTGCCCGTCCGGCGTCAGGCGCACGCCGCGTGCATGCCGTTCGAACAGCGCCATCCCGAGCCAGTTTTCCACGGCGGCCACGCGTCGGCTGATCGCGCCGTGCGTGACGCCGGAAACGTCGGCGGCCGCGAGAAACGAACCCTCGCGCGCCACCGTGCAGACCGTCTCCAGGCTCGCGAGCGGCGGCCGCGGGCCCGGCATCGGCGCGGCGACCGACAGCCCGTCGGCCACCTGACGCACACGCGCCGGACCGTCGGCCCGCCGCGCCCCCGAGCTGTGAGCCATATTCATATCCGGGTGTTGATCTGTGCGCTAGCTTAACATCTCGCCCCGCCGCACCATTGGCGCATGAATACCGTTTCGTCACCGACGTCGCGCGGCGCGCGACAACCGCTCGTCGCGGCAGCCGCGGTCGCGTTCACGATCGTCTCGTGGGCGTCCGCGTTCCCGTTCATCCGGATCGGCCTGCACGGCCTCGCGCCGCTGCAGCTCGCGGCCGCGCGCTTCGCGACCGCCGCGTTGCTCGTGATCGTGTGGCTCGCCTGGCGACGGCCGCCGCTGCCGGCGAAAGGCGATGCGTGGCGCTTTCTCGCATGCGGCCTGCTCGGCATCGCACTCTACAACGCGCTGCTCAATACCGGCGAACAGACCGTGTCGGCCGGCGCGGCGAGTTTCATCGTGAACACGCTGCCGATCTTCACCGCGTTGCTGGCCGCCGTTTTTCTGCGCGAGCGCTTCAATCGCTGGGGCTGGCTCGGTTCGCTGGTCAGCCTCGCCGGCATCGCGGTGATCGCGCAAGGGCAGCCCGGCGGCCTCGTCCTCGGCTCGGGAAGCACGCTGATCCTCGGCGCGGCGCTGTGTTCGGCCAGCTATTTCGTGCTGCAGCGGCGGCTGATTCCCGTGTACGGCGCGCTGCCGTGCACCGCGTACACGCTGCTGGCCGGCGCGGTATTGCTTGCGCCCTGGTTGCCCGGCGCGCTCGTGTCGCTCGGCGGCGGGTCGCGCGACACGGCACTGGCCGTCGTGGTACTCGGCGTCTTTCCCGCCGCGCTGGGTTACGCGACCTGGACCTTCGCGCTCGGCTACTTCGGCGCGGCGCGCGCGGCCAGCTTTCTCTACCTGACGCCGGCGGTCGCGACGCTGCTGTCGGTGGTGCTGACGGGCGAGCGGCCGGGCATCGCGACGGCGTGCGGCGGCCTGCTGGCGATTGTAGGCGTAATTGTCGTCGCGTTGCGCGGACGGTCGTAGGGTCGAACTTGCAGCGAATGGCGTGGCCGACGCGACGATCCGGATTTGCCGCGGCGCCGGTCCCAAGACGCCCCCGGTCTCTGCCGATCCGGATGGACGATTTGGCCCGTGCGGCTGGCACCCATTCACTGACGCTGCCGGGCCTGACCGTTAGTTGCACAAAGATAGAGGTCACTCTCGATGACGCATGTCCATGAAACCGGATACGCCATTCGCCAATGACCAAACTGTGCAGACAAATCGACCGAACAGTTCCCGATTGACCGCACGTCAGTGTCCATGGCTTCGCCGCGGCGACCGGCCGAATAATGGATGCGGCCGTAAGGCCGACGACAGCGAACCGCAATCCGGGGGCCGCCGCGGCGCACGATTTCCGGTATCCGGAACCGTCGACATCCGCGCGCCGCAACGGCCTACTACGCGGTGCGCCGCAGCACGCAGAAGCGGGTTCCGATATATTCATACGAATTGCATGGCGTCAGGCGCCCGCCCGCTCGCCCGGGCGGCAGGTCACCCGGCCGGATGCCAGGCAAGTGAAACCCGTGACGGGTATGAAAAATCGTCCGATCGCCCCGGCCCGCGGCCGGCCGGTCAAGACGTCAATAGAAAGACATTCAATTCGGAGATGGCAGATGGAACGAAGCACTGTCGGCATGCGCTGCAAACCCCTGATCACCGTTGCACTGGCTGCCGCCGCGTTCGCGGCCGCGTCGAGCGCGATGGCCGACCAGGTCGTGAAGATCGGCAGCGTCGAACCGACGACGGGCGGCATCTCGCACCTCGGCAAGGACAACGAGAACGGCGCGCGCCTCGCGGTCGAGGAAATCAACGCGAAGGGCCTGACGATCGGCGGCAAGAAGATCACGCTGCAACTCGACGCGCAGGATGACGCGGCCGACCCGCGCCAGGCGACGCAGGTTGCGCAGAAGCTCGTCGACGACAAGGTCGTCGCCGTCATCGGCCACCTGAATTCGGGCACGTCGATCCCGGCATCGAAGATCTACAGCGACGCGGGCATCGTGCAGATCTCGCCGTCGGCCACGAATCCGACCTACACGCAGCAGGGCTTCAAGACGACCTACCGCGTCGTCGCGACCGATGCGCAGCAGGGCCCGGCACTGGCGAACTATGCGCAGTCGAAGGGCGTGAAGAGCGTCGCGGTGATCGACGATTCGACCGCGTACGGCCAGGGCCTCGCGAACGAGTTCGAGAAGAAGGCGAAGGCGCTCGGCCTGAAGGTGCTGTCGCACGACGCGACCAACGACAAGGCGGTCGACTTCCGCGCGATCCTGACCAAGGTCAAGGGCGAGAACCCCGACGCGATCATGTACGGCGGCATGGACGCCACCGGCGGCCCGCTCGCGAAGCAGGCGAAGCAGCTCGGCCTGCGCGCGAAGATCCTGTCCGGCGACGGCGTGTGCACCGACTCGCTGGCCGAACTGGCCGGCCCGGCGGCCGACAACGTGCTGTGCTCGCAGGCCGGCGCTGCGCTCGAGAAGATGCCGGGCGGCGCGGACTTCCTCGCGAAGTACCAGAAGCGCTTCAACCAGGGCATCAAGTTCGATGCGCCGTTCGCGTATGACGCGGTCTACATCGCGGTCGACGCGATGAAGCGCGCGAACTCCACCGACCCGGCAAAGATCCTCGCGGCGATGCCGGCGACGAAGTACGACGGCGTGATCGGCACGACGACGTTCGACGCGAAGGGCGACCTGACGCACGGGATCATCTCGATCTACGGCTACAAGAGCGGCAAGAAGACCTTCCTCGACCAGGTGAAGATGTAACCCGACGCGGCGCCGGCACGACGGGAACGCCACCCGTCGGCGCCGGCGCCGCGCAGGCCGAATACCGATTCACGGAGACGAAGCATCATGTGTGCAATGGCGTATGCGGAATTCCAACAGGAGTTGAAGAAAGCGCAGTTGACGGCGCGCGAGTTCGCCCGCCTGATCCGGATGAACGAAAGTTCGATCACCAACTATTCGAGCAAGGGCACCGTCCCTTCCCACCTCGCGGTCATCGCGAAACTGATCGGCACGCTGGCCGCGCACGAGATCGACTTCCGGCGCGTGATCCGGCAAATGCGGATCGAGCCGAAACGGCCGCGCGGCGTCGGCGTGTTTCCCGCGGCGGACGCGCCGGGTACGAGGAAAACCGACGACGGCGCGTCGTGAACCGTCGTGCTCGTCGGCCGCCCGCGTCGATTCCCGATGCGCCGGGCGGTATCTCAACCCATGCGTTGCGCCCTCAGGGACTGCCAGGACGGCACATGCCCGATGCCTTGCAGGAAGTGCTCGAAGTCACGCCGCGATAATGCGATCGTCGCGGCGCTGTCGAGCGGATGAAACAGGAAGACCGGTTCGTCGGCCAGGTCGGTGTCGATCACCAGCCGAACCTTGCCGTCACGGTCATTGACCAGCGCAAGCGGGCTCAGCGAACCGGGTCGAACGCCGAGCAGATCATGAAGACGTTCGGGTGAAGCGAACGACAGGCGCTTGCTATTCAGCGTGCCGGCCATCGCACGCAGGTCCACCGACTTGTCCGCGACCGTGACGATCAGGTAACAGCCGCCCTGTTTGTCCTGCAGCAGCAGGTTCTTGCAGCGTGCGCCATCGAGCGACAGTGCGAGCGCCCCGGATTCAGCCATATTGAGTACCTGCCGATGGCGCTCACACTTGAACGCCACATCGCGCGTCTCGAGCAGTTCGAGCAAGTCATCCCGGTCCATCATTTTTCGTTCGATCCAGAAGAATTTCGAAAACCGGCCCCGTCACCGTGGCTCGAAGACCGGATACGACGCTTTGTCGATCTCCGACAGCGCATCGTCCCTGGACAGCAGGCCGGATTCATCGAGGATGACCGCCAGCGGGCGGCCTTCCGCAACCGACTGGCGCGCCAGCTTGCTCACGCGTGCGTAGCCGAGCGTCGGCACGAGCGCGGTGGCAACGGCCATCGAATCCATCAGATGCTGCTCGTTGCGCGCGATATCCGCAGTGATGCCGGCGACGCACTTGCGGGCAAATCGCTCGATGCCGTTGGTCAACAACGTGATGCTGTCGAACACGCGCGACGCCACGACCGGCTCGAAGTGATTGATCTCCAGCTCGCCATACTGGACCGCCTGCGCCACCGCGACATCGTTGCCGATCACCGCAAAGCTCAGCTGGATCATTGCCATCGGCAGCACCGGATTGACCTTGCCCGGCATGATCGAAGACCCGGCCTGCGCTTCGGGCAGCCGTAATTCGCCCAATCCCCCAGCCGGGCCGGACGACAGCACGGTCAGGTCCGATGCGACCTTCGCGAGCGATGCCGCGCAGGTCCGAAGCTCGCCCGAGACGCGCGAGAACACGTCCATGTTCTGCATCGCATCGAACGGATTGGCCGACGCGACGTAGTCGACACCGGCGATCTTCGACAGATGCTCGAAGACGGCCGGCCGATACCCGGCAGGCGCGCCGAATCCGGTACCGATCGCCGTGCCGCCCAGCGGCAGCGTACGCAGCTTGTCGCGTACGGCCGCCAGCTCCGCGGCCAGACGCCGGGTCAGCGACGCGTAGCCGCCGAAAAGCTGGCCAAGCCGCATCGGCTGTGCATCCTGCAAGCACGTCCGGCCAAGATGCAGGACATCGGCAAACTCGGCCGCCTTGTCGTCGAAGCGATCGGCCAGGTGGCCCAATGCGACGATGAGCGGCCCAAGCAGCGAGTACGTGGCGATCTTCATCGCGGCCGGATAGACGTCGTTGGTGGACTGCGAGCGGTTGACGTGGTCATTCGGATGGATCACGTCGTACGAGCCGGCGGGGCAGCCGAGGATCTGCTGTGCGCGATTGGCGATCACCTCGTTGAAATTCATGTTCGTCGAAGTCCCGCCGGAGCCCTCGAGCAGATCGACGATCAGCGAGTCGGAAAACCGGCCGTCGATGATCTCCCGGCACGCGTGGCCGATCGCATCGCATTGCTGCTGCGTCAGCACGCCGTTGTCGCGGTTCGCCAGCGCGGCTGCCCATTTGCATTGCGCGAACGCCGTCGGGAACGCCGCATAGTGCGCGATATCGAGCGGCGAAACCGTCAAGTTGTCGACGCCCCGCACCGAATTGACGCCATACAGTTTGTCGGCCGGAATCGCGACTTCGCCGACATAGTCGCGTTCCGTTCGGGTTTCAGCTTTGGCCTGACTGTTCATGTGAGTTCCTGTTTCCAACATGGATGAGTTGTTCGATTTCCTGCCCGAGCGCACGTTTCACGCGCGGCAGGAACGACTGTTCGATCACTTCGCATGCCGTATCGCATGCATCCTCGAAGAAAGCGCCGTATTCATCCCGGCGCGCCACCAGATACAGCGATCGCTCGAGACCGAGCCGGTCGACGACGTGGGTCTTCACCTGGTCCGCATAGGCGGCCCCTTGCAGCAGGCACATCGGCGACGTCACGGCCCAGCCGATCCCCTCGGCCACCATCGAGGTCAGCGCGTCGGCATTGTCGAGTTCCAGCCGGGTCGGGGCACGTACCTCGATGCGCCGCAAATAGCGCTCGATCTGCATGCCGACCTGTGACTTCCGGTTGAAACGCACGATCGGCAACGCGTCGGCGAGCGCCCGGATGTCGTCGACGGTCCGGATCGCCCGGCGAAAATCCTTCGGCGTGACGACCAGGTACCGCTCGGAAAGCAGGCGGAACCGCACGACGTCGTTGGCATCGATCAGCGCATCGCTCGTGACGATCAGATCGAGATCGCGCCGCAACAGCGCTTCGCCTTGCTGCGGGCTCAGCCCGGTCCGGATCGACAGATGCGAAACCTTGCCCAGCAGGCGCTTCGTGAAGACCGAGCCGCAGGTCGCCGCGAACGAATCGACCAGCCCGATGCGCAGGTCGGGCTTGATGCCTTGCCCGGCTTCGACGACCTGCGCCCGCAGATTGGCGATCTCCTCGCTGAGCACCGCTCCCCGGTTCCTCAATGCGATGCCGAATGGCGTCAACGCGAGCGGGCGGGTCGTGCGGTTGACGAGCACGACGCCCAGTTCATCCTCGAGTTGCCGAACGATCTGCGACACGCCCGATTGGGAGATGCCCATCCGCGCGGCCGCCCCCGACATGCTGCCCTCTTCGGCCACCGCGACGAAGACCTGCACGGCATACATATCGATGGGCTTGTTGGCGGACATGACGGGCTCCAGGGGGCGATCAATGGTTGCGATGCGCAGCCTGCAGGCTGGCGTCGTGCTTGCCGTCGAGCGCCGCTTCGTCGCTGCCGTGGCCCGATCCCAGGTCCGACAGATTCTCGCGGCCGGTTTCCGGCGCAAACAGATGACAGAACACGCCGCCGAACGCCAGCACGGCCACGCACGCGCCGAGCGCGGCGTGAATGCCGACGTGCTGCACGGCCACCGGCAGAAGAAACGTGCTGATCGCCGAGCCGAACCGGCTCGACGCAACGGCCAGCCCGACACCCGATGCGCGCAGATGAGTCGGGAACAGTTCGGGCGGATAGACGAATTCCAGGTTCGCCGCGGCGGAAAGAATGCAGGCGAAGATGCCGAACGCGAGTATCGTGCCGAGCGGACCGAAGCCGGCATAGGCCAGCACGGCAAGGCCGAGCGCGGCAAGGTAGAAGCTTCCGACGAGGAACGCGCGGCGCGACAGCCTGTCGGCGATCAGCAATCCGAAGATCGCACCCGCAAAGAGCAGCGCGTTGTAGACGAGGCCGCCAACGAAACCGTCCTTGACCTGCAATGCCTGAAGCACCTTCGGCGCAAACGTGCCGAGCGCAAAATACGGAATGACCTGGCACGTATAGAAGATGCAGCCGACCAGCGTGTTCCTGCGCCAGCGAGGCGAGAACAGTTCCGACCACGCGCCGCGACGTTGCGCAGGCGCAGCGGGCGAGACGGGTAGGACGGTCTCCGCGCCCAGTTTTGCACGGACGATCGCCAGTGCCTCGTCCTTGCGCCCGCGTTTCATCAACCACATCGGCGATTCGGGAACACCGACGCGAAAGGGCAGAATCAGCAGGGCAGGCAAGCCGCTCGCGGCCAGCATGATGCGCCATGCGTCGGGGCCCATGTCGCGCAGCGCGAAACCGGCGAGGTAGGCGCGCCCACGTAGCCGGCCGCCCATGCTGCAGCGAGGACGCTCAGCAGCCGGCCGCGATAGCGACGCGGCGCAAACTCCGTGACGAGCGATTTGCTCACGACATAGTCTGCGCCCAGGATGAGGCCGAGGAGCAGGCGCAACACCAGCAACTGGGCCGGCGACGTGACGAAATACTGCGCGGCCGATATCGCCGCGAAGAGCAGCATGTCGAATGCGAAAATCGTTCGCCGGCCATACTTGTCCGCCACGGGTCCCGCAAACATGCTGCCGAAAAACAGACCGGCCAGGGATGCCGCGCCGAGCGCCCCCATCCAGAGCGCATCCAGATGCAGCGCGCCGGCCGCCATGCTCACGGCGATCCCGATGATGCCCAGCACGAAGCCGTCGCTGAACTGTCCGCCGGTGCCGCTGAACGCCACCCGCAAATGGAAGCCGCGCAGCGGAACATCCTCCATCAATATCTGCTTGCTCACTTTCGTCTCCTGAAACACTGGTCGTCTCGACGCGTGTGTTCGCGCCTTCGGAAACCAGTGTAGGGACGCAACTTCACAATGACAGCATGTTGCCGCTCAGTATCAGGAATTCTAATGATAGGTCACGCAGTCCATGAAGGGGCGCTTCGTTCGCGCTCGCATGAAGCATCCGACACGTCGCGCGTCATCGCGCCCATCGGCGACGCCGCGCGCGACGACGCATCTCCGGCATCGTCGCGCCCGGACCGGAGCGCTGCACGCACACGTTGGTCAGAACCGATGCAGCATGGCCTGAATGCGGGACGGATCCTTCGTCACCGTCAGTGCGAGCATGAGGAGAATGCGGGCCTTCTGCGGATTCAGGTCGTCGCCGAGAAGCCCGAGGTAGGCCGGATCGGCCGGCACGAATCCGCCGCCGGTTCGCGACGAGCGAACCACGATCGCGCCGTGCGCGATCGCCTGCTTGATCGCGGGAAGCGTCGCGAGCGATTCACTGCCGGCTCCGACACCGGCGACGACGATGCCCTGCGCGCCGTGTGCGATGGCCGCGTCGTACATGAACCCGCCATCGTTCTGATAGCCGTACACGATATCGACCTGCGGCAGCGCGTCGAGCTCCGACACGTCGAACGGCGTTGCCGTGGTGTGCGCCTTCAGGACGGACGTTTCGAAATGCGGCACCTCGTCGACCAGCGTGCCCAGATAGCCGGCATCGTTCCCTTTGAACGTATCCAACGTGGTGCCGTTGGTCTTCGTCGTGTAACGCGAGGCGCCGATCCGATCGTTCAGCACGATCATCACGCCGCGGCCGCGCGCGTCCGGAGAAGCGGCTACGGTCACCGCCTGCAGCAGGTTGCTCGGGCCATCCGCGCCGATCGCGGTCGACGGCCGCATCGAGCCGGTCACCACCACGGGCTTGTCGCTCTTGACGACGAGGTCGAGGAAATAGGCGGTTTCCTCGAGCGTATCCGTGCCATGGGTAATCACGACACCCGCGACGTCCGAGCGGGCGAGCAACTGATTCACGCGCCGGGCGAGCTTCAGGAGAATATCGTTCGTGATGTTTTCGCTGCCGACATTCGAAATCTGCTCGCCGGATACCTGCGCAATCCTGCGCAGCGACGGCACCGATGCGAGCAGCGCATCGGCGGTCAGAACGCCCGGCTTGTAACCCGTCGTTTGCGTTTCACTGCTGGCGGTACCCGCGATCGTGCCGCCGGTCGCCAGCACCGCGACATGCGGCAGTTCGCCGGCCGCGTTCGATTGCGCCATCGCCGGTGCCGCCGACAGCAAGCCAAACGCGAGGCAGGCGCAGAGCCCGCGCAGGAAGTGGTATGTAAAAGCCCGGTTATGTCTCACAGCGGCCCCCATTCGAGAAGGACGAAAAAGGAATAGCGCGCCGGCATGGCGCACTATCCGACCCGGAAATCGGCGCGTCCTTGCTTGACGCCCCAATCCGACCCGAACGAGTGTAGTGACACCTTCGCGTGCCAAAATATATGCCCCCGCATTATTAGAAAAACTGAATGTCCAATGCGCGGGCGATAAAGACCGGCACGCCGTCGCACAGCCCCGGGGTCGTGCGCGCGATCCAGCGAATCGGACGAACTCGTCCGCCGCTCACCCCACCGCCCGCACATGATCGAGCAGCGCCTGCAACGGATGGCGCAGCTGCTTCGACGACAGCCGTTTCACCTGGCTGCGGCACGAATACCCGGTCGCCAGCGCCTCGCCTTCCTGTTCCGCCCCGTCGACGTGCGCGGCCCACGACTGCGCATAGATCGTCGTCGACGTCGCGAGGTTGCGCGCCTCGTGCCCGTACGTGCCCGACATCCCGCAGCACCCGGCTGCCTGAACCTGCAAGCGCAGCCCGCGACGCACGAACACCTGCACCCATTGCTTGCCGCTGTCCGGCGCATTGGTTTTCTCGGTGCAGTGCGGCAGCAACCGATATGAAACCGTCGCCCCGCCCGCACCGGCTTCCGGCAGCGCATCCAGCAACCATTCCTGCGGCAGCGCGACCTTCGGCACGTCGGCGAGCCCCGTCACCTTCAGGTATTCCTGCCGATACGTGAGCGTCATCGCCGGATCGAGACCGACCAGCGCGACGCCCGAGCGCGCCAGCGCGGCCAGTTGCGTCGCGTTGCGGATCGCGGCCTGTTCGAATGCGTGAAGAAACCCCTGCACGTGCAGCGCCTTGCCGTTCGGCGCGAGCGGCGCGAGCCACACCTGAAAGCCCAGGCGCGCCGCCAGCTCGATCAGCGTCGCCAGTTGCTCGGTATCGAAATAGCGCGTGAACGTGTCCTGCACGATGACGACGCTGCGCGCGCGCTGCGCATCGCTCAACGCGGCGAGCGCCCGCGGATCGGCCGGCTTCACGTTCCATGCGCGAATCACGGCCGCGAGATCGAAGCGGCTCAGCAGCGGGCTATCGACCATGCCGATCTTGCGCTCGAGCAGCGTCCGCACCCAGCCGGCTCTCATCAGCCCGTTGTACAGCGCGGGCACGCGCGCCATCCACGGCATCGTGAATTCGAGCGAACCGATCAGGTAGTCGCGCAGCGGCCGCAGGTAGCGCTGGTGATACAGCTCGAGAAAACGCGAGCGAAACTCGGGCACGTTCACCTTGACCGGGCACTGCCCCGCACACGACTTGCACGCGAGGCAGCCAGCCATCGCGTCGTACACCTCGTGCGAGAAATCCGTGTCGCCACGACGTGCGTTGCGGCTGTTGCGCCAGCGCTCGGCCAGCCCGCGCAGGAACGGCTGCCGCGTGCGCGCCGCCGCGACGACGTCGACGCCGGCCTGCCCTTGCAGACGCAACCATTCGCGCATCAGCGACGCCCGCCCCTTCGGCGACTGCACGCGTTCGCGCGTCGCCTTCCACGACGGGCACATCGCGTCGTCCGGATCGAAGTTGTAGCACGCGCCGTTGCCGTTGCAATGCATCGCGGTGCCGTAGCTCTGCCACACGCGCTCGTCGATCTGCCGGTCGTGATCGCCGCGCGTCGGCACCTCGTCGATCTTCAGCAATCGCAGCGTGGGGTCCGGCGGCGTCGCGATCTTGCCCGGGTTGAACTGGTTGTGCGGATCGAACGCGGCCTTCAACTGCTGCAACGACGGGTACAGCTCGCCGAAAAACGCCGGCGCATATTCGGAGCGCACGCCCTTGCCGTGCTCGCCCCATAAAAGGCCACCATGGCGCTGCGTGAGTTCGGCCACCGCGTCCGACACGGGCCGCACCAGCGCCGCCTGCTTCGGGTCCTTCATGTCGAGCGCCGGGCGCACGTGCAGCACGCCCGCATCGACGTGGCCGAACATCCCGTACTGCAGCCCGTGGCCGTCGAGCAGCGCGCGGAATTCGGCGATGTACGCGGCGAGGTTCTCGGGCGGCACCGCGGTGTCCTCGACGAACGGTTGCGGACGCGCCTCGCCCTGCACGTTGCCGAGCAGGCCGACCGCGCGCTTGCGCATCGCATACACGCGCTTCACCGCATCGTCGCCGGCCGCGAGCGTATGGCCGAGACGCTCCACGCTCGTGTCGGTGCGCAGATGCTCGACGAACGCGCACACGCGCGCATCGACATCGTGTTCGTCGTCGCCGCTGAATTCGATCAGGTTGATGCCGAGCGTCGGACGCGCGTCGTCCTGCGGGAAATACTCGGCCACGCTGCTCCACACGAAGTCCTTCATCGCGAGCATCAGCACCTTCGAGTCGACCGTCTCGATCGACAGCGGCCGGTGTTCGAGCAGCGCGCGTGCGTCGCGCAGCGCGTCCATGAAGCCCGCGTAACGCACGTTGACCAGCACCGAAAACTTCGGGATCGGCAGCACGTTGAGCTTCGCCTCGACGACGAAGCCGAGCGACCCTTCCGCGCCGCACAGCACGCTGTTCAGGTTGAAGCGGCCGTCCGGTTCGCGCAGGTGTGCGAGGTCATAGCCGGTCAGGCAGCGGTTGAGCTTCGGAAACTTCGCGTCGATCAGCGCCGCCTTGTCGTCGCTGATGCGCCGTGCGGTGCGATATACCTTGCCGACGCGGTCCTGCCGCGCGCAGCGGCGCTCCAGTTCTTCATTATCGAGCGCGTCGCTGTGCAGCCGTTCGCCGCCCATCAGCACGAAATCGAGTTCGAGCACGTGGTCGCGCGTCTTGCCGTACGTGCAGCTGCCCTGCCCGCTCGCGTCGGTGTTGATCATCCCGCCGACGGTCGCGCGGTTCGACGTCGACAGCTCCGGCGCGAAGAACAGCCCGTGCGGCTTCAGCGCCGCATTGAGCTGATCCTTGACGACGCCCGCCTCGACACGCACCCAGCGCTGCGCGACGTCGATGTCGAGGATCCGGTTCATGTTCCGCGACAGGTCGACGACGATGCCGTCGGTCAGCGACTGCCCGTTGGTGCCGGTGCCGCCGCCGCGCGCGGCCACCGCGACGTCGCGGTGCGCGGGCTCGGCCAGCAGCCGGGCCAGCAACTGGACGTCCTCCGCATGCGCGGGGCAGATCACCGCCTGCGGCAGGCGCTGGTAGATCGAGTTGTCGGTGGCCTGCACGGTCCGGTTCGCGTGGTCCGCACGAATTTCCCCGGCGAAGCCGGCCGCCTGCAGCGCGGCGAGAAAATCGCGGTACACGTTCGCGGACGGGCTGGCAGGACGGGGCAACGGGACGATCGACATGGGGCAAAAACGCAATGTGGGTGGAGCCGGCCGGTTCGCGCGCGCCAAAACATGATTTTTTGGCAAGTTTCCGCACAACCGGGAATTCCAGTATCTTTGGATCTTCCGCCATAAACAAACGAATTCTCACCCGACGAATCTTGCATAAAACTCATGAATTACCGTCGCCTCACCCCGTCGATGTCGCTGCTGCTCGTGTTCGAGGCCGCCGCGCGGCATGAAAGCTACACGCGCGCGGCCGACGAGCTGTCGCTGAGCCAGAGCGCGATCAGCCGGCAGGTCCAGACGCTCGAGGATCAGCTCGGCGTGGCGTTGTTCCGGCGCGAGGGCCGCTCGGTCAAGCTGACCGAAGTCGGTCGCCGCTACTTCGTCGAGCTGAGCGGCGCGCTCGGGCGCATTCGCGGCGCGACGCTGCAGGCGATGTCGCACCAGGCGGGCGCCGGCTCGCTGCGGCTGGCCACCCTGCCGACCTTCGGCTCGAAATGGCTGCTGCCGCACCTGCACGGCTTCTACGCCGCGCATCCGGGCGTGACCGTGCACCTTCATTCGCGAATCGGCGCGATCGATTTCCTCACCGACGACCTCGACGCGGCGATCACCGTCGGCGCCGGCGACTGGCCGGGCCTGCACGCGCACCGGCTGTACAACGAGTTCCTGATCGCGATCGCGCCGCCCGCCACGGGCCGCGGCCGCAAGGCCGACGCACGCACGCCGGCCTGGGCCGCGAAGCAGACGCTGCTGGGCGTGACGAGCAATCAGCAGGCCTGGGCCGAGTGGTTCTCGCACTATCGGCTCGATCATCGCCAGATGCGCATCGGCCCGAGCTTCGAGCTGACGTCGCACCTGCTCCAGGCCGTGCATGCCGGAATGGGGATCGGGCTGGTGCCGAAGGTGCTCGTGGAGGACGAATTGAGCCGCGGCGAACTCGACGCGATCGGCGACGCGATTACCAGCCAGCGCAGCTATTACCTCGTCTACCCGCCGGGCAACGAGACGCTGCCGTCGCTGGTCGCCTTCCGCGAATGGTTGCTGACGTCGTGCTGACGTGCCACCGGCGACGTGCCAGTCAGGCGCGCCATTCGCCGAGAATCTGCTCGGCGAGGTAATCGCACGGCGGGCGCGCGGACTGCGCGCTGCGCGCAAGCACGACCTCGAGTTCGCCGAGCGACGGCAGCCCGTGGCTCTCCGACAGCTGCAACAGATGATCGGGCACGCAGCAGCGCGCGAGCGGCGCGATGGCGAGGCCGGCCTCGACCATGCTGAGCAGCCCGAGAAAGCTCGGGCTCTCGTATGACATCCGGTACGGAATCTTGCGCCGGTTCAGCGCCTTGATCGCATGATCGCGCGCCATGCTGCCGTGTGCGAACAGCGCCACCGGCAGCGGCCGCTCTTCCCACACGTTCCGTTTCGGCGATCCCGTCCAGACGATCGGCTCGAGCCGGATCAGCTCGCCGGACACGCCCTTGACGCGGGTCAGGCACGCGAGGTCGACCGTGTTGTCCTTCAGCATCGGCACCAGCGCGCTGCTCGGCTGGCCGATCACGCGCACTTCCACGCGCGGATGCATCGCGGCGAACTTGCCGAGCACCTGCGGCAGCAGCGACGAGATGTAGTCGTCGGGCACGCCGATCGTCACGCGGCCGCGAATCTCGGGACGCACGACCGACGCCCACGCCTCGTCGCGCATCGCGAGCATCCGGCGGCCGTAGTCGGCGAGCATCCTGCCGTCGTCGGTCGCCGTCACGTTGCGCGTGTCGCGGATGAACAGCGGCTTGCCGAGCGCGTCTTCCAGCGTCCTGATCTGCATGCTCACCGCCGACGGCGACCGGTGCACGGCCTGTGCGCCCTGCGCGAACGATCCTGATTCCGCGACGGCCACCACCATCGCGAGCACATCGAGGTCGAGCTTCTTCATGTTGGTTCAGAAAAACTGATCAATCGATTCAGTTTATCCCGTTTTACTGCTCACCTCCATCGCCGGACAATGAATTCCGTCAGCACTCACTCGATGCAGGAAGCGGAAAACATGCACACGTCCGGATCGCTCTACGGGTTTCTCTTCATCGGCGGCATGCTCGCGGTCACGCCGGGGCCGAACATGGTCTACGTGATGTCGCGCTCGATCGCGCAAGGGCGGGCGGCAGGGCTCATCTCGCTCGGCGGCGTGATGATCGGCTACCTGTTCTACATGTTCGCCGCGGCGTTCGGCATCACGACGCTGTTCATGAGCGTGCCCTATGCGGGCAGCGTGCTGGGCGCGGTCGGGGCGACCTATCTGCTGTACCTCGCATGGCAGGCGGTGCGGCCCGGCGGCCGCTCGCCGTTCGAGGTGAAGACGCTGCCGAACGAGCAGCCGCTGCGGCTGCTCGCGATGGGCGCGACGACCAGCGTGCTGAACCCGAAGCTCGCGATGTTGTTCGTGTCGCTGCTGCCGCAGTTCATCGACTACGGGCAAGGCAGCGTGTTCGGCCAGTCGCTGGTTCTCGGCTCGCTGCTGATCGCCGCGTTCGCATCGGCCAACGGGCTGGTGGCGGTCTGCTCGAGCAGCCTCGCGAAGTTCCTGCACGGCCGCCCGACGCTGCTGCTCGCGCAGCGCTGGGCGATGGGCATCATCCTCGGCGGCCTTGGCGTGCAAATGGTGATCGAGGCATCGAAGATGGCGGGCATCGCGTGATGCGTCGTGCCGCCGCGCGGGCCCGCACGATCGCGGGCCGCGCGCTTGCGGCGAGTCACAGCGTCACGCGGCAACGGCCTGCCGCTGCGCCTCCAGTTCACGCACGAGCGGCAGCACGCGCTTGCCGAAGTACTCGACTTCCTCGATGAAGTGCAGGAACCCGGCCAGCACGAGATCGACGCCGATCGCCTTCAGCGCGACGATCCGCTCGGCGATCTGCTGCGGCGTGCCGATCAGGTTCGTGCGAAAGCCGTCGTTGTACTGAACGAGATCCTCGAACGTCGATTTCGCCCAGTTGCCCTCGCCTTCGGGCGACGCCTTGCCGGCCTGCTTCACCGCATCGCCGAACGCGTGCACGGCCTCGACGTGCGCATGCCGGATGATGTCGTCGAGCACGGCCTGCGCTTCTTCCTCGGTGTCGCGCGCGATCACGAACGCATTGACGCCGATGCGCACGCGATGGTTGTTCGCGGCCGCCTTCGCGCGGATGTCGTCGATCTGCGCCTTCAGGTTCTCCGGCGTGTTGCCGTTCGTGAAATACCAGTCCGACACGCTCGCCGCGTTGTCGCGCGCCGCGCGCGAGCTGCCGCCCTGGAAGATTTCCGGGTGCGGCTTCTGCACCGGCTTCGGGCTCAGCGTGTAATCGTTGAAGCGGTAGAAGTCGCCCTTGAACGTGAAATTGTCCTGCGTCCAGATGCCCTTGAGCGCCTGGATGAATTCCTTCGAACGCCGATAGCGTTCGTCGTGCTCGAGCCACGGCTCGCCGATCGCGGTGAATTCGCCCTTGAACCAGCCGCTCACGACGTTGATCGCGATGCGCCCGTTCGAGATGTGGTCGATCGTCGCGAGCTGCTTCGCGACCACGGCCGGATGCCATGGCCCCGGCAGGATCGCGGCGAGCACCTTGAGCTTCGTCGTCGCATGCAGCAGCGCCTGGCTGAACGACACCGACTCGTGCTGGTATTCGGCGCCGTAACCGGCCGTAAAGCGGATCTGGCTCAGCGCGTAGTCGAAGCCGGCCGCTTCGGCCGTGCGCGCGAGCTTTTGGTTGTATTCGAGGCTCCAGTCGGTACGCTGCTCGATCGTGCTGACGACAAGGCCGCCGCTGACGTTCGGCACCCAGTACGCGAATTTGACGCCGTCGGCGGAAGGGTCGGGAAGGCTCATGAAGGTGTCCTGGTCGAAAGGGAAACGAAAAGCGGCTCACGCGGCCGCGACGGAAAGCGCATGCGGGCGCAGCTGCGGCACCGCGCGGTCCACGGCGAGCGCGATGCGCTCGCGCAACGCCGGGCTGGCGATCTGGTACTGATCGAAATCGCTTTCGGACGCATACACGCCGATCGGCAGCGTGCGCGCCTGGAAGAAGCTGAACAACGGGCGCAGCTGGTGGTCGATCACGAGCGCATGACGCTCGCTGCCGCCGGTGGCCGCGAGCAGCACCGGTACGTCGACGAGCGCATCGTGACGCACGAGGTCGAACAGATGTTTGAAGAGGCCCGTGTACGACGCGCGATACACCGGGCTCGCGACGACGAGCGCATCGGCCGTCTCGATCGCGCGGATCAGCACATCGAGATCGGCCGGCACCTGCGCGCGCGTCAGCGCGCCGGCCAGCCGGCTGCCGATCTCGCCGAGTTCGATCAGCCGCGTATCGATCGGCAGCGCCGCGCCGAGCGTCGTGACGATCGCGTCGGTCAGCACCAGCGTGCGCGACGGCCGCTGCAGGCTGCCCGATATCGCGACGACGTTGAGGGTGTGGCTCATGCAATGCGTTCCCGTGGTAGAGCCGCGTGCGGTGCGGCGATACCGGTTCGGGTCAGCAAGGAGCGTGCCATTAGCGCGGGTGCATGACGGAAAAGTCGTCTGCATCACGAAACTTTTCGCCATCGCCCGCCAGAAATGGCGCTCGGCCAAATACGCAACAGTGGCAAGCGTTCCGGCTCGCGCGTCACATCGATATTCCGCCACACGATGAACCGGGGGCAGCGAGTCTGCTGATGTACTGCTGATCAGGCAGCAGCCCATCACGCGCGATAACGCCCAATTCGACGTCGTGACGGCACCGCACCGCCGCTCTTCCGCACCATTGCTGGTTCCGCAGCAATCGCGCTTTGGTTATCAGAAATCGATGCTTTTCGCGCACGGCGAAACGTTCAACACTCTGCTGACCACGCAGCAGCCGGCCCGCTTTGCCCGGCCATCCAACGGTTCATCGCCATGACTTCCATTTCCGCATCGCCGCGCCCGCTCAACCTTCGTGTCGTCACCGCTTCCCGCGACCCGGCCGGGCTTCAGCCCGCCGAGCGCGCGGCGCCCGTGCTCACGCTGCCCGAACGTCACGCGCCGGCCCGCGCGCATGCGCAGGTGTTCGCCGATCCGCGTTCGCTCGCGCTGCTCGAACAGGTTCGCAGCGTCGCGCCGAGCGACGCGAACGTACTGATCGTCGGCGAGACAGGCACCGGCAAGGAACTGATCGCGCGCCACGTGCACGAGCTCGGCGCCCGTCGCGACGGGCCGTTCGTCGCGGTGAACTGCGGCGCATTCTCCGAAACGCTTGTCGACAGCGAACTGTTCGGCCACGAGAAAGGCGCGTTTACGGGCGCATTCAGCGCGAAGCCCGGCTGGTTCGAAGCCGCGCACGGCGGCACGCTGTTTCTCGACGAAATCGGCGACCTGCCGCTCGCGATGCAGGTCAAGCTGCTGCGCGTGCTGCAGGAACGCGAGGTCGTGCGGCTCGGTTCGCGCACGGGCATTCCGGTCGACGTGCGCGTGGTCGCGGCGACCAACGTCGACTTGCAGCAGGCGGTCGCGGCCAGGCAGTTTCGCGGCGACCTGTTCTACCGGCTCAACGTCGTGCAGCTCGCGGTCCCGCCGTTGCGCGACCGCCCGGGCGACATCCTGCCGCTCGCGCGCCACTTCTTCGACATTTATCGCGACCGGCTCGGCGGCGGGCCGCGCCGCCTCGATCCGCGCGCCGAGCGCCGGCTCGAGGCACACGGCTGGCCCGGCAATATCCGCGAACTGGAGAACGTGATCCATCATGCGCTGCTCGTGAGCCGCCACGACGCGCTGCAGGACACCGACCTGCACATCGCGCCGCCGTGTCTGCTGGCCGTTGCCGCGCCCGTAGCCGATTCGTCCACCGACGCACAGGCGGCGCTCGAACACGCGCTGCGCGACCTGTTCGACGACGGGCACGGCAACCTGTTCGAACACATCGAGGACACGGTGATGCGTGTCGCGTTCGAATTCAGCCACCGCAACCAGATCCGGGCCGCGCAGCTGCTCGGTATCAGCCGCAACGTGCTGCGTGCGCGGCTGATTCGCGCGAAGGCGATCACCGCGCTGAAATAGCGGCGCCCGGCGCGCCGCCGTTCCGCCCGGCGCCATGGCGCCATCGCCGCGATCCGTGTCGCGACGTCCGAACCTGATGTATCGTGGCGCGAAGCGTACGCTTCGTTGCGCGCCCCGCATCCGGTCGCCCGTTACACGACCGTCCGCGACAGGCAACAGGCCACGCACGATCCTCCGCAACACGAAAGCCGTCCAGCGCCCGTGCGCGCCCGGCCGAGCCCTGTTCACCCGTCCGGAACCCGTCGCCATGAAAAAGCTTGTGAACCGCCCGTCCGACGTCGTGCGAGAAGTGCTGGAAGGCATCGCACGGCAATCGCCGCATCTCGCGATCCTCGGCGACGAGCACGTACTCGTCCGCCGGCCGCTGCCCGAGCCGTCGCAGCGGCCGGTCGCGATCCTGTCCGGCGGCGGCAGCGGCCACGAACCCGCGCACGGCGGCTATGTCGGCGAAGGGATGCTGAGCGCGGCCGTGTGCGGCGAAGTGTTCACGTCGCCGTCGACCGACGCCATACTCGCCGCGATCCGCGCGAGCGCCGGCCCGAACGGCGCGCTGCTGATCGTGAAGAACTACACCGGCGACCGGCTCAACTTCGGGCTCGCCGCCGAACTGGCGCGCGCGGAAGGCATTCCGGTCGAAACCGTCATCGTCGCCGACGACGTGTCGCTGCGCGGCCGCGTCGAGCGCGGCCAGCGACGCGGGATCGCCGGCACCGTGCTGATCCACAAGCTCGCGGGAGCGGCCGCCGCGCGCGGACTGCCGCTTGCCCGTGTCGCGAGCATCGCGCGCGATGCGGCGGCCGAACTCGGCACGATGGGTGTCGCGCTCGACGGCTGCACGATCCCGGGCGCCGACAAGTCGGGCTTCAGCCTCGCCGATCACGAGATCGAGCTGGGCCTCGGCATCCACGGCGAGAAAGGCGTCGAGCGCCGCGCGCCGCTGCCGGCCGATGCGCTGGCCGACACGCTGCTGTCGAGCATCGTCGCCGATCTCGTGCTCGACCGCGACGAACGCGTCGCGTTGTTGGTCAACGGCCTCGGCGCGACGCCGGACATGGAACTCGCAATCGTGCTGCGCGCCGCGTTCGACAACCTGAGCCGGCGCGGCATCGTCGTCGCGCGCGCGTGGGCCGGCACGTTCCTGTCCGCGCTGAACATGCCGGGCTGCTCGATCTCGGTGCTGCGGCTGAACGACGAGCGCGCGGCGCTGCTCGACGCGCCGACGCAGGCGCGCGCATGGCCGGGCGGCGGCCTCGTGAACACGCAGATTCGCGTGGCCGCGGCCGCGTCGCAGGACGCGCCGCTGCCACCGCTCGATGCGGCCGGCCGTGCGTGGGCCGCGCGCCTGCAACCGGCGCTGCACGCCGTGGCGCAGACGCTGATCGACCACGAGCAGACGCTGACGGATCTCGATGCGGCAGCCGGCGACGGCGATCTCGGCGCGAGCATGCGGCGCGCCGCGCAGGCGATCCTCGAATTGCCCGACACCGCGTACGGCACGCCGTCCGGTGCATTCGCGGCGCTCGGCGCGGCGTTGCGCCGCGCGATCGCCGGCAGCTCCGGGCCGTTCTATGCGACCGCCCTGCTGCGCGCGTCGCGCCGGCTGGCCGATATCGCCGAGCCGTCGCCGCGTGATTGGGCCGCGGCATTCCGCGCGGCGGTGGATGCGATCAGCGAACTCGGCGGCGCGCAGGCAGGCGACCGGACGATGCTCGATGCGCTGGTGCCGGCCGTCGACGCATTCGGCCGGGCGCTCGATAGCGATCGCGATCCCGCGAGCGCATGGACGGC
Source organism: Burkholderia sp. BCC0397 (assembly GCF_902832865.1). Classification (NCBI taxonomy): domain Bacteria; kingdom Pseudomonadati; phylum Pseudomonadota; class Betaproteobacteria; order Burkholderiales; family Burkholderiaceae; genus Burkholderia; species Burkholderia sp. BCC0397. The sequence goes on from NZ_CADFDL010000002.1 coordinate 496,263, forward strand.
GGCCGTCGACGCGGCCGAGCAAGGTGCGGAGGAAACGGCGCGCATGACGCCGCGCGCGGGACGGGCCAGCTATCTCGGCGAGCGCGCGATCGGCACGCCGGACGGCGGTGCGGTGGCCGTGTCGTACTGGTTGCGCGCGTTGCAGCCGCACGTGCGCTGAACGGCACCGTGCGCGTCAGCCGGCCGCTGGCGCCTTCGTCCGCCCCGACAACAGCATCGCGCCGGCCAGCGCCGTGCCGAAACTCGCGAGCCAGCACCAGTAGCCGATTGCATCGAGATAAACCGGCTCGACGCTGCCGGCCTCGTTGACCATGATCTGGTGCTGCGACAGGAAGCTCAGCCCGAACAGCAGCGCAAGCGCGGCCAGCACGGCCGCCTGCACGCGCAAGCGCTTCACGGTCAGTAACCACGCGCCGAACACGAGCGGATTCGCGAGCCACGCATAAATGCCGACGAGCACGCCCGTCCAGCCCGTCAGCAGCACCTCCCAGCCATCGGCCCATGGATGCGGATTCGGCGCGCCGGTGCGAAACGGCGCGGTGAACATCGCGACGAGATAGAGCAGCATGCTGGCGACGAGCAGCGCGGTGGTCACACGGCTCATCGGCTCGCGGATGGATGCGGAGGAAGGCGTGGTCGGGGTCATGATGGCGTCGCGAACGGGACTCGCCGCGATTCTGCCACACGCGGCCCGGCCGGCTGCCCGCTCAACCGTTTCCGTCGAACCGGTACAGCGCCGCCGGCGTATCGACCAGTACCTGCCGGCGTCCGGCGTCGTCCGGCAACAGCGTCGCCAGGTACCGGTACGCGAGCGCATCGTCGACCGCCGCCTCGTACCCGACATGCGGCCAGTCGCTGCCCCACACGAGCCGCTGCGTACCGAACGCGTCGCGCAGCGCGCGCATCGCCGTCAGCCCGGACGCTTGCCAGCGGTCGGGACGGTCGTTCCGGTAGGCGCCCGACACCTTGACCCACACGCGCTGGGTCGCCGCCGTCGTCAGCAGGTAGCGGAAGCCGGGATCGTCGATCCCGAGCCGCGGATCGGGCCGGCCAAAATGGTCGAGCGAGACGTCGACGCCCGCATCGAGCAGCGGCGGCATCAGCGCCGGCAACCGTGCGGCCTCCGCATGCAGCTCGACCTGCCAGCGATGCGCGCGCAGCAGCGGAAACAGCGCGCGCCACGCCGCGCCGGCGAAATCCGGATCGCGTTCGCCGATCAGGTTCAGCCGGATCCCGCGTACGCCGAGCGGCGTCCATGCGGCAACCTGCTCCGCATCGCGCGCGGGATCGATCACGACGATGCCGCGCAAGCGCGCGGGCTGCGCGCGCAGCGCGGCAAGCAGATAGCGGTTGTCGGTGCCGAGAAAGCTCGGCTGAATCAGCACGCCGTTCGACATGCCGTGCCGGTCGAGCATCGCGAGATACTGGTCGAGCGACGCGTCGTACGCGATCGTGTAGCGATGGCCCGGCACGAGCGGCAGCGATTTCAGGAACACGTGCGCATGCGCGTCAACGCCGGTGATCGCGCGTGTGCCCGGCGTCGCGCCGGCGCATCCACCCAGCACCTCGGCCATCGCGAGTCCGGCGAGTGCGCGGTTGAACGAGCGCCTCGAAATCATGGGTGTCTCCTGTATTTTTTCGATTGAGGTGAACGGCACGGCCCCGCCGGCCGCGAAGCGGCGCATCAGCCTACATCGTGCGCGCGACGAGGAATATCGGGACGAACGACAGCACCGTCGACAGCGCGACGACGAACGCCATCAGCCGATGGTTGCCGCCGTACTGCGTGGACAGCACGTACGAGTTGCTCGCGCACGGCAGTACCGAATAGAGCAGGATCAGGTTCCCGGACAGCGGCGTCACCGCGAACGCCTTCGTCGCGGTCAGCGCGAGCAGCGGAAAGCCGACCAGCCGGATCGCGGTGGTCACGAGCCCCGCGCGCACGAGTGCCGCCTCCTTGCGCGGCAGCGGCAGCCGCAGCGCGGCGCCCACGCAGATCAGGCTCAACGGCAGAGCGGCGCCGCCGAGCACGTCGACGGTCTGGTCCACGGCGGCGGGCAGGCGCCAGCCCGTCAGGTTCAGCACGATCCCGAACGCGCTCGCGACGATCAGCGGATTCGCCGCCACCTTGCCGACGATCCGCACGAGCCCGCGGCCGCCGGCCTGGCCATGCTCGAACGACAACAGCACGAGCGTGTTCGAGATCGCGACCATGTACGCGACGACGACCGCCGCGATCCCGTAATCCGCGCGGCTCAGCAATCCCGACGCGACCGACAGGAAGATGTAGCTGTTGAAGCGGATCGAGCCCTGGACGATCGACGTGAACGACGCGTGCGGCACCGCACACCATCGGCAGCCGAGCACGACGGCGGCCAGCACCGCGAGCGTCAGCCCCGTCAGCAGCACGATCGTCGATTTCGACGACGCGTCGAGCGGCCCGGCCAGTCCGATCGAATGCACGAGGAAGGCGGGAAACAACACGTAGTGGGTGAGCTTTTCGGCGGACGGCCAGAATGCCGCATCGACCAGCGCGATGCGGCGCACGGCGATGCCGATGCAGATCAGGGCGAAGGCGGGTGCGACGGCGATCCAGGCGAGTTCGGTATGCATGGTTGGACGGATTCGGAGAGGGAAGCAGCGGGCAGGTCGGCCCGAGTGCCGAGGAGTGGCTCGGGTGCGGTCGTCGCGGGATCGGGTTCGAACGGCAACCCGACGGCGGCGAGCGCCTCGTACGCGAGGGCAGGCGCGAAACGCACGCCGGAGCCCGACGCGCCCGCCACCGCGCAGCCGTGGCGGCCGATCGGCGCGACCCGCGGATTGCGGTCGGCCGTGTAACCGTCGACCGCCGTGCGCGCGGCGAGATGGGCATCGCGCAGGCCCGGAAAATGACGGTCGAGCAGCGCGTGCGCGAGGGCGCGCTCGGCGGCGCTCGGCGCGACGCGTGCGCCGGCAGCGCAGCCCCACGCGTGCGACGTGATGCTCAGCAGCCAGCCGCGCCGCGCATGCATCGGTGCGAGAAACGCCTGCGCGTCGGGCAGGTAGACGACCGGCGCGTCCGGCGCGGGCGGCAAGCCGCGGCCGTCGACATCGAACGCGACGATCTTCTTCGTGACGATGTCGGTTCGCGCGTCGCCGGCGGCCTCGCCGTCGACCGCCGGCCACGGGCCGCTGGCGCGGATGAGCCGGTCTGCGCGCAGCGTCACGCCGTGGGCGACGACGGTCCAGCCGCCGGCATCGTGCGTCACGTGCGTGACCGGCGCATCGAAGCGCTCGACGGCGTGCGCGCCCGTCAGGTAGTGCGCGACCAGCCGCGGCACGTCGACCAGCCACGCGCGGCCGCTGTGCCACAGATGCGCGCCGGCCGGCAACGCGCCGAGCAGTGCGGCGACAGCGGCCGGCGGATTGTCGGCCACCGGCGGCTCGAGCAACGGGCCGCCCGCATCGGGTGCGTCCGCAACGAAGGCGAACGGCGCGGCGCGCACGCAGCATCCGGCCCGCGCCCACGCACCGTAGTACGCGTTCGCGACCAGCGATCGGGCGCGGCGCTCGCCGCTGCCGCAGAACGGCGTGATCACGCCGGCCGACAGCGCCGTGGCCGTCTGCACGGCCGGCCGCGCATCGAACACGGCAATGCGCAACGCACCCGCATGCCGCGCCGCCACGTGCGCGATCGTCGCCCCCGTCACGCCCGCACCGACGATCGCGAGATCAACCCGCATCGGCCTGCCACCAGACGGTGCTGATCACGAGCGGCGTCGCGCCGTCGTTCTGCACCTGGTGCGAGCGGTGCGATTCGAAATACAGCACGTCGCCGGCCCGCACGCGCACGGGCTCGCCGTCGTAGGTCAGCCGGCCGCTGCCCTGCGCGATCATCCAGCATTCGCGTACCGCATGAACATCCAGCCGCGACGTGCAGTTCGGCTCGACCGTAAACAGGCCGCCGCGAAACGGAATCTCGCCGTCGCCGAGCCCGGCGAAATCGGCCTGGCGCAACACGACGCCACGCACATGCGACTCCGGCGGCAACGCGCCGACGTGCGGAAACTTACGCGCGCTCATCGTGCACCTCCTCGCCGACGAGGCCCAGTTCCGCGAGAATCGCGTCGCGGTCGCGATCGAGCGCCGGCGCGGCCCGGCGCGTGGCCGGATCGGGGCAGCCGGAGATCTTGATCGGCGTCCCGACGAGCCGGTACGGGCCGACGTCGGGATCGTCGACGTCGATCAGCATGTTGCGCGCGGCCGTCTGCGGATGAACGACGGCCTGGTCGACCCGGTTGATCGGGCCGGCCGGCAACCCCGCGCGCGCGAACCGCTCGCACCAGGCCTCGACGCCGTGCGCCGCCAGCAACCCGTTGAGCGTGCGTTCGAGTTCGGCCTCGTGATCCTTGCGCGCCTCGCCGCCCGCGAAGCGCGGATCGGCCGCGAGCGCCGGCACGCCGAGCGCGTCGCACAGCAGCCGGAACAGCTTGTCGTTGCCGGCCGCGATGATGAGCGGGCCGTCCGCCGCGCGGTAGACGCCGAACGGCGGCGCGATCGCCGGCCGATAGCTGCCGACCGGCCCCGTGACCTCGCCGGTCGCGAAGTAACGGCCGATGAAATATTCCATCAGCGCGAGCTGGCAGTCGAACATGCCGATGTCGACCTTCGAGCCCTGCCCGGTGCGACCGCGCCGCACGAGCGCCATCAGCAGCCCGGTCGTCAGGAACAGGCCGGCCGCCAGATCGCCGATCGACGGCCCGACCCGCACGGGCATGCGCCCGGGCTCGCCCGTCACGCTCATGATCCCGCCGATCCCCTGGACGATCATGTCGTATGCACGGTGATCGCGATACGGTCCGGTATGGCCGAACCCCGATGCGCTGCCGTAGATCAGGCGCGGGAAGCGCGCGTGCAGCGTGTCCCAGTCGTAGCCGATGCGCGCCATCGTGCCGGGCCGGAAGTTCTCGGTGACGACGTCGGCCTTCTCGAGCAGCGCGTCGAGCACGCGGCGGTCGGACGGGTCCTTCAGGTCGAGCGCGATGCTCTCCTTGCCGCGGTTGAGCGACGCGAAATACGCGGACTTGCCGCCGTACCACGGGCCGTACGCGCGTGCATCGTCGCCGGTCGACGGCCGCTCGACCTTGATCACGCGCGCGCCGTGATCGGCCAGCAGCATCGTGCAGAACGGGCCGGCCAGCACGCGCGTCAGGTCGACGATCACGAGCCCTTCGAGTGCGCCTTCCATCATGCGACCTCCCGCATGCCGGGCTGCAGGACCGCCGCCAGATCTCCCGGCGTGACCGGGTCGAAGCTCGCCAGCGGCGTGACGACCGGCGACGACAGCCGTGCGAAGTCGCCCGCGTTCGGCTCGCCGCGCAATCCGAGCGCACGCCACGCGGTCTGCGCGAGCGCCGGCATCAGCGGCCACGCGAGCAGCGCGAAACCCTTGGTCCAGCCGTACAGGTCACCCGCCGCGCGCGCGCCGCCGAAGCGCGCGCTCCAGCGCTCGACGATGCCGGCCAGCGCCGTCGGGTCGAACGTCGCGAAAGCCATCGCGCGCTGCGCGTCGCGCCACGCCGCCTCGGCTGCCCGCGCCGTCTCGTCGGTCGGCACGCGCGCCGCGAGCGGCCCGCCGATTGCCTCGGCCACATGCCGCTGCACCGTCGCGTACGGCCCGTTCACGAAGCGGCAGAACGCATCGCGGTCGAAGTCCGTGCGTGCGTCGACCGGGTTGGTCGACGCGACGAAGAAGCGCACTGCGTCGGCCGGCACGCGCGTGCGCGCCGCGAGATCCTCGACCCAGATCGCCCAGCGCAGGCTGGTCGAGAACTTGCGCCCTTCCAGCGTGTAGAAATGATTGATCACGAAGCGGTCGAACGGCTTCGACACGCCGTCGGCCATCGCCATCGCCTGGATGCCGACCAGGTGCGACACGCAATTGTCGATCCCGAATCCGTTGACGGTGATCACGTCCGAATCGCGATCGAACGGGTTGGCGCGCAGCCCGTGCCTGCGTGCATAGAGATCGCCGACGAAGCGGATCGCGCCGAACAGCAGCCCGTGCCCGAACAGCGTGCGCGGCTCGCCGTCGAGCACATACGGCAACCCCCAGCCGGCGTGGCTCGTCAGGCGGAAACGCGCGCCGTCGCGCGCCAGATGGCGGCGTGCGATGTCGACGAACACCGCTGCGGTCTCGGTGCCGGTCAGTTGCGCGAGCAGCGCGGCGGGATCCGTGATGTCGAAGAACAGGTTGTCCTGCTCGCGCATCGCGAGCGTCTCCCCCCAGCGCGCCGACGGTTCGCGCACGTCCTCCGGCTGGAAATGCGCGCCGCAGTCCTCGCAGAAGAATCCCGACACGTCGCGCGCGCACTGCGGGCAGCGGCCGAGCAGGAAACTGCCGGTCACGTAACCGTCGCGCGCGGCCGAATACGGCAGGCGCTCGCGCACCGTCGACACGCGCCGCTGCGCGGCCAGCCGTGCGACGAGCCCGTCGTGCGCGGCGAGGTACGCGTCGTGATGCGCATCGCCGAGCGGATCGACGAACAGGTCGACGTCGATGTTCATGTCGGCGAGATCGTCGACGATGCCCGCGCAGCTCTGCCGCGCGAGCGCCGCCGCGTCGATGCCGGCCTGCCCGGCGCGCAGCGGGATGTAGGAATCGTACGGGTCGCTCGCACATGCGATGCGCGCGACCTCGCCGCGGCTGCGCAGATGGCGCGCGAGCATGTCGAGCCGCAGGTACGGGCCCGCGATATGACCGAGGTGCAGGCGCCCGTTCGGCGCCGGCATCGCGGGCACGAGCAGGTAGTGGCGCGGGTCGCGGATCGTGTCGATCGGCATGATGGCCTCCGGGTCAGTCCAGCGTGACGGTCACGTCGGCCGCGAGTTCGCGCAGCAGCGCCACGATGTCGCGGTCGAGCTCGCACTGTGCGATCAGGTACGCGATCTCGTACGCCTTGAACACGTCCTTCGGCAACGCCATCTGCGCGCCCTTGCCGGCGACGACCTGCAGGAAGCGCAGTTCCGGCCGCCGCCACAGCCGCTCGAAGCCCTCGACGCGGGCGATACGGCCGAGCCCCGGCGGCATCACGATACGCTGGCCCGCGCGCGTCGATGCGGTGCCGAGCCGGTCGTCGAGCGGACCGTCGATCGCGCCGCGCGCGAGATCGAGCACGGTGCGGTACGGCGAGAAGCCCGCGACGCTGTACGGGATCAGATGCGAGTTGATGAACTCGCCGCCGAGCCGCCCGCCGATCTCGAGAATCTTCGGGCCGTCGCGCGTCACCATCACGTCCGCGTGGAAGCCGCACCAGTCGATGCCGGTCGCCGCGACGCCCGCGCGCACCATGTCGCGGATCGCCGCCTGCGTGTCGGCCGGCAGCAGCGACGGCGTCACGTTCTCGTACTGGATCGGGATCGACCGGTCGAAGGTCTTGTCGATGATCGCGTTAATCGCGACGCGGCCGTGCGCGACGACGCCGGACACCGAATGCTCGCTGCCCGTCAGCTGCTCCTCGAGCAGCGCGTGATCGCCATACAGGCTGAACATCTCGCCCTTCTCCGGCGAGTTGTACGCGCGAAACGCGCGATAGACCTCGACGGGGTCGGCGTGCGCATCGACCGGAAAGATGCCGCGGCTGCCGGAGTTGCCGGCCGGCTTGAGCAGCGCGGGCGCGCCGATCCGTTTCAGCGCGGCGGTGAATTCGGCTTCGCTGCCGACCACCGCATAGCGCGGGTTCGCGTTCGGCACCGCGTCGAGCACGCGGCGGGTCGCGGCCTTGTCGCGCACGTTGAGCGCGGCGTCCGGCGCCGTGCCGCGCAGGCCGAGCCGATGCGACAGCCGGCTCGCGAGCACCACTTCGAGATCCTTCCACGCGACGACGCCGGACAGCTCGACGCGATGTTCGCGCAGGTAGTCGAGAATCGTCCGCTCGGCCGCGTCGTAATCGCCGAGGCGCGTCGGAATGATGCCGGCGCAGCCGAACGAACGGAACGCGTCCGGCGTCGGCGTCGCCACATAGAGGGCGAGCCCGAGGCTGCGCGCCGCGTCGATTTCGGCGATCCGCTCGCCCGGAAGCGCGCGTGTGTCGAGATACAGCATGGCCGGTGCATGGGTCATGGCGGGGTGCTCCTGTCAGTTCACGAGTTGTTGGGTGGCGGCCTGCGGCGCGTCGCGGTGCGGCCAGTCGACGAATCCGGGCGGCGTGCCGACCTCGTAGATGGACGCGCCCGCGATCGCGTTCGCGATCCGGCCGCTGCGCCACGCGGCAAGGCTCAGGTTCGGGTCGGCGATGCCGCGCGTCGTGCGCGCGGCGTTCTGGAAGAAAATCCGCGCGGCGCTCGGCCGGTTCCAGCGCACCGCATAGTCGTCGTCGAGTTCCGGCGCGCCGTTGCGCGTGTGCATCTCGAAGCGCAGCGATTCGAGCGCACCGGGCATCTGGAATTCGCTGCCCGTCGCGAGCAGCACGACGTCCGCGTGCAGCGGCGCATGCACGCCGGTGCCGTCGTCGACGCTCAGCACGAAGCCGCCGTCCGCGCGGTGCAGGTTCGCCATGCTGCGGCCGGGCATCAGCGCGCAATGGCCGGGGCGTCCCTCGATGTGCGTGATCTCGTAGAGCCGTTGATAGATTGCCGTCAGCAGCGGCAACGTGACGCCGTCGCTCGCGAGGCGCTGTGTCTCCAGCGCGTCGCGCTTGCGCTGCGGCGACAGCCGCGAGAAATGTTCGTTGTATTGCGGCACGAACCATTCGTTGACGAACGGCGAGTCGTCCATCGGCAGGAAGTTCTCGCGCCGCGTCAGCCATGCGATGTGCGCGGGCGCGGCGTCGCCCGTCAACCCGAGCAGGTGCAGCGCGAGCTCGGCGCCGCTCTGGCCGCCGCCGACGATCGCGACGCGCCGGCCGGCGAGCGCCGGTCGCACGGTGCAGAACTGCGACGAATGCAGCACGTCGGCGCCCAGGTGCGGCCGCGCACAGGCAGGCACGGTCGGGCGCAGGCCGACGCCGACCACCAGGTTCGCGGTGCGCACGACACCATGCGAGGTCGTGACGCGCAGCGCGCGCCCGTCGCGCACGACGCTTTCGACTTCGCAGTCGAACCGCAGGTTGTCGAGCGACGCGCACACCCACTGCATGTACTGTTCGAACTCGCGGCGGCGCACGGTCGGAAAGCGTGCGTTCGCGAACGAGTACAGCCGTTCGGTGCGTTGCAGGAACGCAATGAACGAGTAGCGGCTGCACGGGTCGGCCAGCGTCACGAGGTCCTTCAGGAAGCTGGTCGTCAGCGACGAATCGGCGAGCATCAGCCCCGGATGCCAACGGAACTCGGGCCGGCGCTCGACGAACAGCGAACGCAGGCCGTCCAGCGGCGCCAGCAGCGCCGCCAGGCTCAGGTTGAACGGACCGACGCCGATGCCGAGCACGTCGACTTCTTCGCCGGCGAATGCCCGCGGCTTCGCGCCGTCGAGCGTCTGGAATTCGAAAGTGTTCATCGCGCCTCCCCGGCACCGGTGATCGAATCGTGAAAGGCAACGTCGTCGGCGTGGCCGAGCACGCGCGCGGCCAGCGCCGCGCCGCCGTGAACGGCCGCGGCGATCCCGCTGCCGCAATAGCCGCCGCACCAGCCGAGCCGCCCGGCCATGCCGACGTGCGGCACGCCGAGCGCGGTGAAGCCGAGCGGCGCGGACCACACGTGTTCGACGCCCACATGCTCGAGCGCCGGGAAATACGCGGCGAGCCGCGCGCGCAATGCGGCTTCGACGCCCGCGGGCGGCATATCGGCCGACAGGCCGAGCCGGCTGCCGAACAGCAGCCGCCCGCTGTCGTCGAGCCGGAAATAGTCCTTGTCGGCGGACAGCGTGCCGTACACGCGCGGCTGTCGCGAAATGCGGCGCCGCGCCACGTCGTCGAGGATGCGGGTCGCCAGCAGGTGCGTGCCGTAGCGTTCGAGCGGCGGGCGCACGTCGGCCGGCAGCAGCGGCCACGCGTCCTCCGCGCACACCAGCACGGTGCCGGCGTCGAGCGTCGCGCCGCCGAGGTCTAGCACGGCCGCTCCGGGCGCGAGCCGCACGGCGTGCACGCGCGCGCCGCGCCGGATCCGCACGCCGAGCGTCGCGGCCCGCATCCGCATCGCATCGCGGAGCGCGCGCGGCCGGATCAGCGCGAAGCGCAGGTTCAGCAGCCCGGCGATCGCGTGTGCCGCGCCGGTTTCCTGCGTGACTGCCTGCGCGTCGAGCCACCCGACGCACGCATCCTGCTGCGCCGCGTAGTGCTCGAACCGGTGCGCCAGCTGCACCGCCGACGCGTCGTCGCACGCGAGCGTGATGTGGCCCGGATGCGCCCAGCCGCATGCGAGGTTGCGGTCGTCGGCGAAGCGCTTCAGGTACGCGATGGCCTGCGCCGCCGTGCGCTCGGCGGCCTGCGCGTGCGCGGCTGAAACCGGGCCGCGCGGCAACGCTGGCGCGACGCTCGCGACCGAACCGAAGTTGAATGCGCTCGGTACGTCGCCCGGCGGATCAGCGTCGCAAACGTCGACCGTCGCGCCCTGCTCCGCCAGGTGGATCGCGGCGGACAGCCCCGTGTAGCCGCCGCCGACGATCGCGACGTCGGCGGTTCGTGTGCCGGGCGTCCTCATGCGTGCTCCGGCTGGTGTCGATGCGCGTCGACGAATGCGCGGTACGGCGCATCGAAGAAGAACGCGGGCTCGCCATCCGGCGGTTCGAGCTGGTCCAGCCAGCAGGCCGTCGCCGAATACTTCGCGAGAAAGGGCCGGCGCAGCCAGCGCGGATCGCGCGCCTGCAGGAAATTCAGCAGGAAGTAGCGCTGCCCCTGCAGCTCGAGCGTGCCCGCGACCTCGACCTTGCCGGGGCCTGCGCTCATCGACGGGCCGCGCGCGCTGCGCGCAAGCCCCGACACCGATGCGACCGCGGTGTTGTAGAGGTCGAGTGCCCGCGCGAGCGGCAGCTCGAAATAGCCGCGCGGCCCCGTATCGCGCTCGACGAACATGTAGTACGGCACGATGCCGAGCCGCACCTGCCCGACCCAGTTGCGCCGCCAGACTTCCGCGTCGTCGTTGATATGGCGCAGCACGGGCCCCTGCGAGCGGATCACGACGCCGATGCGACGCAGGTTCGTCACGGCCTGCTCGGCGATCTCCGTCGACAGTTCGCGCCAGTGGTTCAGGTGCGCCATGACGGTCACGTTGCGCCCGGCATCGATCAGCGTGCGCAGCAGCGCGAGCAGCTCGGGCGTATCCGGATCGCTGACGAAACGGTACGGCCAGTAGGTCAGCGCCTTCGTGCCGATCCGGATGTTGCCGACATGCTCGAGCCCCGGCTCCAGCAGCGGCATCAGATACTCGCGCAGGCGCGCCGCGCTCATCACCATCGGATCGCCGCCCGTCATCAACAGGTCGGTCACTTCGCCGTGCGCGCGCAGGTACGCGTGCAGCCGCGCGGCTTCGCTCGACGCAAATTTCAGCGACGCGTCGCCGACGAACTGCGGCCAGCGGAAGCAGAACGTGCAGTACGCGTGACAGGTTTGCCCGTGGCTCGGGAAGTACAGCACCGTCTGCGCATACTTGTGCTGGATGCCCGGGCAGGGCTCGCCGTCGAGCGCCGGCTCGTTGAGCCGCTGGTCCGCCGGATGCGGGTTCATCCGCGCGCGCAGGCGCCCGACCAGCGCGTCCAGGTCCGCATGGCGCGCCGCGTCGCGCGACAGCACGGCCAGCTCCCCGAGATCGTCGGGCGCGAGCATGTCGGGCTGCGGAAACGTCAGCCGGAACAGCGGATCGTCCGGTACGTTCGTCCAGTCGATCAACTGCTCGACGACATAACGGTTGACCTTGAACGGCAGCACGCGTGCGACCAACCCGATCTGCTCGCGCATCGGCGGCGGCAGCATCGCGAGCTGCGGGATGTCGTCCAGCTTCGACCGGTTGTACGCCTTGAACACGGGATGGACCGGGATCGACGGCCGCGGCGGCGCGCCGCCCGGCACGCCGTCGTGCGTGGATATCCGTTGGCCCTCGGATAGTTCGATCATTGACTCGACTCCATTTTTTTAGATGTACTAATGTGTGTCGTGTGTCTCGTCTGCTCCGCGCCGACGGCCAGGCAGCCCGTCGGCGTTCTGCAGATACTAGAAGCAATCGCCGCGGCGAAGCATTACGCCGGTGTTATTTATCCATAAGCGTTTCGCATGCGGCTTCGCACCAATTCAGCGTGGTGCGGCGACGCCCACCGCCGGCCGCGCCACCTGTTCGCGCGTTGCCGGACGGGTTTCCGGCATCCGCCAGTACACGACCAGCGAAATCGCCGCGCAGGCCGCCACGTACCAGAAGAACATCGTCTCGTTGCCGACCGCCTTCAGCCGCAGCGCGACGAATTCGGTCGTGCCGCCGAGGATCGCCGTCGTCAGCGCATAAGGCAGCCCGACCGCCAGCGCGCGAATTTGCGGCGGGAACAGCTCGGCCTTGACCAGCATGTGTACCGACGTGAATCCGCTCAGCACGACGAGCCCGGCAAACACCAGCGCGAACGCGGCGAGCGGCTCGTGCACGTGCGCGAGCGCCGTGAAGATCGGCACGGACAGCAGCGTGCCGCCGAGCCCGAACCACAGCAGCACGGGCCGGCGCCCGACGAGATCCGACACGAGCCCGAACAGCGGCTGCAGCGGCATGTACAGCAGCAGCGCGAGCGTGCAGATCCAGGTCGCCGTTTCCTTGTGCAGGCCGACGGAGTTGACCAGGTATTTCTGCATGTAGACGGTGTACGTATAGAACGCGACGGTGCCGCCGATCGTGATGCCGATCGCAAGCAGCAATTCGCGCCAGTGCGCCGCGAGATCGGCCGTCACGCACGTCTTCGCCGCACGCGCCCGGCTCGCGACGAACGCGTCGCTCTCGACGACGTTGCGGCGCATGTACAGCGCGAACAGCGCGAGCACGCCGCCGACGAAGAACGGAATCCGCCAGCCCCAGCGCTCGATGTCGTGCGTGCCGGCGAAGATCCGCTGCATCGCCAGCATCAGGCCGAGTGCGACGAGCTGGCCGGCGACCACGCTCACCTGCAGGAAGCCGACGTAGAAGCCGCGCCGGTTCGGCGGTGCGATCTCGCTCAGGTAGGTCGCGCTGGTGCCGTATTCGCCGCCCATGCTGAGACCCTGCAGCAGCCGCGCGGCGACGAGCAGCGCCGGCGCGAGCATGCCGATCGTCGCGTAGCCGGGCGTGACGGCGATCAGCATCGAGCCTACGCACATCGCGAGCACCGACTTGGTCAGCGCGGCCTTGCGCCCGTGCCGGTCCGCGTACAGGCCGACGAGCCAGCTTCCCGCCGGCCGCGCGACGTAGCCGACCGCCGCGATCGCCGCAGTGTTCATCAGTTGCACGGTCGGCCGGTCGGCGGGAAAGAACGACGGCGCGAAGTAGATCGAGAAGATGCTGTACGCGAGGAAGTCGTACCACTCGATCAGGTTGCCGGCGAGCCCGCCGACGATCGAGCCGATGCGCGGCGGCGCGTCGGCCGCCCCGGTTGGGGAAGTTGCCACGGTTGTCTCCTGTTCGTTCTGTTTCGGGCGGCCGGCAAGCGGCCGCCCGTGCCGCATGCCGGCCTTACGGCTGCCCGGCCGCGTAGCGCGCGTCGAGCGCGTCGAAGCGCGCCTTGTCGACGAGCCGCTGCCGTTCGGCAAACGGCGCGACGAGCGCGGGGTTTTCGTCGAGCCGGCCCGTGTCGCGCAATGCGGTCAGCGCGGCCTGCATCCCGTGCACGGCGCCCTGCAGCGCCGCATTCGCATACAGCACGACGCCGTAGCCGAGGCGCGCCAGTTCGTCGCGCGAGCGGGTCGGCGTCTTGCCGCCGATCACGATGTTGATGAGCTGCGGCGTGTCGAACAGCGCGGGCAGCCGTTCGACGTCCTCCGGCGTATCCATCGCCTCGATGAACAGCACGTCGGCGCCCGCTTCCGCATAGCGGTGCGCGCGCTCGATCGCGTCGTCGATGCCGTGCACGGCGGCCGCATCGGTGCGAGCGACGATCAGCAGGTTCGGATCGACGCGCGCATCGACGGCCGCCTTCAGCTTGCCGACCATTTCCGCGGCCGGAATCACTTCCTTGCCCGCGAAGTGACCGCATTTCTTCGGCAGCACCTGGTCCTCGAGCTGGATCGCGTCTGCGCCGCTGCGTTCGAGCGTGCGAACCGTGTGCAGCACGTTCAGCGCGTTGCCGAAACCGGTATCGGCATCGACCATCAGCGGCAGACCGACGGCGTCGCGCACGCGCGCGGTGTGCTCGGCCAACTCGCCGAGCCCGACGAAGCCGAGATCCGGCAGGCCGAGCGACATGTTGGTGACGCCGGCGCCGCTCAGGTACAGCGCGCCGAAACCGAGATCGGCGGCGATCCGCGCGCTCAGCGCATTGAACGTGCCGGCGACGAGCAGCCCCTGGCGGGCGGCGATGCTGCGCCGGAACGCGGCGCGACGAAGGGCGGTGTGATCGGTCATGCAAGGCCTCGTTGGTCGAAACGGAACAGGGTGCGCGGCGAGTCGCGCAGCACGCGCGTGCGCTCGCCGGGGTCCGGCAGCCAGCGTTCGAGCGCCGCGCAGGTCGCGCCGAAATCGACACGCTCGCGATGCTGCGTATGCGGCCAGTCGCTGCCCCACACGAGCCGCTCGGCCGTGAACGCGCCGCGCAGCGCCTGCGCGGCGCCGAGCGCGGTATCGGTACCGTCGCCGGTCAGGCTGTTGCGGTACGCGGCCGACAGCTTGACCCACACGCGTCCGGTATCGGCGAGCGACAGCAGGTGACGGAAGCCGGGATCGCGTTCGCCGAGCGTCGGCGACGGGCGGCCGAAATGGTCGATCACGAGTGTGCACGCTTGCGCGAGCAGGCTCGCGGCGATCGCATGCAGGTCGGCCGCGTCGCGATGAATCTCGACATGCCAGCCGAGCGCATTGATGCGTGCGAACAGCGCGCGCCACACCCGCGTGCCGAAATCCGGAATCGGCAGGCCGACCAGATTGAGCCGCATGCCCACGACGCCCGCGCGGTCCAGCGCGGCGAGCGCGTCGTCGTCGATCACCGGATCGACCACCGCGACACCGCGAAAGCGGCTCGGGTAACGCCGCAGCACGTCGACGAAGAACGCATTGTCGGTGCCGAGAAAACTCGGCTGCACCAGCACCGCGTGCGTGATGCCGTGCGCGGCGAGATGCGCGACGTACGCGTCGAGCGACGCATCGTAGTCGGGTGCATGGCGCACGACCGGCGCGAGCGGCAGGCCGCGCGCGAACACGTGCGCATGGGCGTCGACCGCCGCGACGGCCGCCGGGGATGCGTACCACGCGGCCGGGTCCGGCGCCGCTGAAACCGGTTCGACCGGCGGATTCACTGCTCGATCCATGACGACTTGCCTGCAAGAGGTGCCCGGCCCGGCAGCGGGCGACAGGCGACGGAATGAACGAAAGACGAAAACTACAGCGATGCGCCGGCGCGTGCGTCGCCGTCGGCGCCCGGCCCGGCGGCCGCATCGGGCAGGCGGCGCCCGCGCGTTTCCGGCAGGAACCACACCGCGATCACGACCAGCCCGTACGCGATGCCCGCGTCGATGCCGAGCGCCGTGCCGAGCGGCAACGATTCGCCCATGCGCCCGACCAGCACCGGAAAGCCCGCCGACACGATGCGGCCGAAGTTGTAGCAGAAGCCGACCCCGCGTCCACGCACGTGCTGCGGATACAGCTCGTTGAACAGCGTGCCGAGCGTCGCCGGGATGCCGGCCGAGCACAGCCCGAGCGGAAACCCGAGCAGCAGCATCGCGACGTCGTTCAGCGGCAGGAACACGTACAGGTTCACCATCACCGCGCAGCACGCGGCGAACAGCATCACGTTGCGGCGCCGGCCGATCCGGTCCTGCAGGTATGCACTCAGGAAGCAGCCGCAGATGAACGCGACGATCACGACCGCCAGATACGCGCCGGTGCCGAGCACCGACAGGTGCCGCTCGGTCTTCAGGTAGGTCGGCAGCCAGATCGTGATCGCGTGATAGCCGCCGTGCGCGCCGACGCCGATCAGGCCGCCGACCACCGTCGTGCGCAGCACCGACCGGTCGAAGATGCCCACCGTCGACGCATCGCCCGTCTGTGCGGGCGCAGGCTGCGCGCGCGGCGGCTCGGAAATCGCGCGGCGGATATACAGCACCAGCAGCGCGGGCAGCGCGCCGATCGCGAACAGCACGCGCCACGCCCACTCGGGCGGCAGCCACGCGAACACGATCATGTACAGCAGCACCGCCGCGCCCCAGCCGAATCCCCACGCGCTCTGCACGACGCCCATCGCCTTGCCGCGGTGACGCGCGCCGACCGTCTCCGCGAGCAGCACCGCGCCCGCGGTCCATTCGCCGCCGAAGCCGAGCCCCTGCAGCGCCTTCAGCACCAGCAACTGCTCGAAGTTCTGCGCGAACGCACTCAGGAACGTGAAGGCGGAGAACCAGCACACGGTGATCTGCAGCGCCCGCACGCGCCCGTAGCGATCGGCGATCGCGCCGGCCAGCAGGCCGCCGAGCGCGCCCGACACGAGCGTCGCGCCGCCGATCAGGCCGGCCTGCCCCTTGCCGATGCTCCAGGTCGCGAGCAGCGCCGGAATCACGAGACTGAACATCTGGGTGTCGAGGCCGTCGAGCGCCCAGCCCGCAAAGCAGCCGCGCAACGTGCGCCGTTCGGTCGTCGAGAGTTCGCGCATCCAGGTCAACGGAGGTCTCCTCGTGTCGTCGCCGTGCGTCGCCTGATCGCGCCGCTACCGGGGGCGCGGCCGGGTTCGACAACGCCCGATGTGCATCCTATGAATCATTTGGATAATTCGCTACTATGATTCGAATAATTATTCATAACGCACGCTTATGGAAATCAGGCACGTCCGCTACTTTCTCGCGATCGCGGATTCCGGCAGCTTTACGCGCGCCGCCAGCGAACTGGGTATCGCGCAGCCGGCGCTCAGCCAGGCGCTGAACCGGATGGAAAAGGAACTGGGCGTCCGGCTGTTCGAGCGATCGCGACGCGGCGCGACGCTCACGCCGGCCGGGCTCGCGATGGTCGACGACCTGCGCCTGAGCGTCGCGCGGCTCGACGCGGCCGCGCACCGGGCGGGCGAGATCGGTGCACAGCGCGCCGGGCGCCTGACCATCGGCTTCGTCAGCGCGGCGCTGTTCGATACGCTGCCGCGCGCGATCCGGGCGCTGCGCGAAAGCGCGCCCGACGTCGAGCTCGTGATGAGCGAGATGAGCAATGCCGAGCAGGCGATCGCGCTCGAGCGTGGCGAGATCGACATCGGGCTGCTGCATACGCCGGTCGCGGTCAACGGCCGGATGCGCGAGAAGCTGATCCGGCGCGATCCGCTCGTCGCCGTGCTGCCGACGGCGTTCCCGCACCAGCCCGACGGCACGGTGACGTTGGCCGATCTCGCCGCGGCCGGCCTCGTGTGGTTTCCGCACGATCAGCTGCCGTTGATCCGCGCGGGCATCCTCAGCGCGTTCCGCCAGGCCGGTCATCCGGTGGACATCGTGCTCGACGTGAACCGCACGCTGACCGTCGTCGCATGCGTCGCCGCCGGGTGCGGCGTGTCGCTGCTGCCGCGCTCGATCCACGCGTTCGCGTTCGACGGGGTCGCATACAGCCCGATTCGCGACGGCGCCGCGCTGCCGAATTTCGAACTGAGCGCGATCTGGCCCGCACGGTCGCGCCCGACGCTCGCGGACCGTTTCGCCGCGCTGCTGCCGTCGGCCGATACGCGGTCCTGAGCATCCGGCCCGCCGGCACACGGGCCGCCCCGGCACGGGAAAAACCCGATCCCAACATCGTCCTATGACATCGGGCATCGCGAATTGGCGGGATTACCTTGATCCTCGTCGGCGCCCGCCCGGGCGCATGCTGATAGCGAGGATCCCTCATGCGATACGTGCCATCGTGGGCTTCCGTTTCCGCCGCGCTGTTTCCCGGCAACACCGCGAGCGCGACGCTGTTCGCACTCGGCACGTTCGCGATCTCGTTCCTGATCCGCCCGCTCGGCGGCCTGTTCTGGGGGTCGCTCGGCGACCGGCTCGGCCGCAAGACGATGTGGTGGATCTCGCTCGTCGGGCTGTTCGTCGCGGCCGTGCCGATGTTCACGCTGATGACGCACGGTTTGCTCGGCGCCTTCATCGGGTTCGCGGTGCTCGGTGTGCTCTACGTGCCGCAGCTCGCCACCATTTCCGCGATGTTCCCGGCGATGTTCCCGACCCACGTCCGGTATGCGGGCATGGCGATCGCGTACAACGTGTCGACGTCGCTGTTCGGCGGCACCGCGCCGATCGTCAACGACTGGCTGATCGGCAAGACCGGCAACGCGCTGATTCCCGCGTACTACATGATGGCTGCGTGCGCGGTCGGGCTGGTCGCGCTGCCGGCGGTGATCGAGACGCGCGGGTGTTCGCTGCGCGGCGACACGCTCCCCGGTCAACCGGGCTGACCCGCGCGCCGGCAGCGCCCGGCTTCCCATAAACGGCATCCCTTGCATCGCCCGCCGTCCCGCAACGGACGGCGGGCGATGTGCATTTCGGGCGGCTGAAGCTGCTGCCGGATTGTTGCCGTCCGGACAACACGATGTGCCCACGTGCAGCGCTGTTGGGGTGTGCCAGCCGTCACTACAATCGCTGACAAGCTCGATCGGAATCCGGTCGAACCGAAGCGCGCGACCCTTCACGATCGCGCTCGCGAACCGCGCAGTGCCGCGCGGCTTGATTCACTCGACGAACAGGATTACTGAACATGAACGCACCCATCCGCAACGTCCAGCCGGTTATCGCCCGCCTGGGCAACGAAGCTTCGGGCGAGCTCGTTTCGTCCCGCTACGCCGTGCGCATCGGCGAGGTCGATGTCGTGCTGATCAGCGACGGCGTGCTGCCGCTGCCGACTTCCACCATGTCCACCAACGTGAGCGAAGCGGACCGCAACGCATGGTTCGACAGCCGTTTCCTGCAACGCGACATGTTCGACTGGGCGCTCAACATCGCGCTCGTGCGCAGCGCCGATCGCCTGATCCTGATCGACTCGGGCGTGGGCGATGGCTTCGACTACTTTACGCGCGCCGGGCGCTCGGTGATGCGCCTGGAATCGGCCGGCATCGACCTGGCCGCGATCACCGATATCGTGATCACGCACATGCACATGGATCATGTCGGCGGGCTGAACGTCGACGGCGTCAAGGCGAAGCTGCGCCCCGACGTACGCATTCACGTATCGGCTGCGGAAGTGGCGTTCTGGAAAAATCCCGACTTCAGCAAGACGGTGATGCCGGAAACCGTTCCGCCCGCGCTGCGCAAGGCGGCGGCGAAGTTCGTGGAACTCTATGGCGAAAACATCGTGCCGTTCGACCGGACCGTGGAAGTCGCGGCGGGCGTGTCGGCGCGGGTGACGGGCGGCCATACGCCGGGGCACTGCGTGGTCGACATCGCATCGAACGGGGAAAAGCTGACGTTCGCGGGCGACGCGATTTTCGAAGTCAACTTCGACAATCCCGACTGGCAAAACGGCTTCGAACACGATCCGGACGCGGCGGTCGACGTGCGTATCGCGCTGTTCAACGAAGCCGCCGACACCGGCGCGCTGCTGGCCGCGGCCCATGTCGCGTTCCCGTCCATCGGCCATATTGCCAGGAACGGCGACGGGTTCCGTTTCGTTCCGGTCGTGTGGGATTACTGAGTGACGAGCGGTAGCCTGCGCGCACCGCTGGCGGTGCACTGACGGCTTTCTCAAACCGTACCGGCACGAAAAAACGCCGCCGCACTTGCATGCGGCGGCGTCACCTCGCGCGTCGAAACGCGCATCAGCACCGTTGAAAACTCACGCGACGGCAGAAATATTCCGCTCGGCGACTTCATCCACCGCGTCCTTCACGATGCCGACGATCTCGTCGGCTTCCTCGTGCGTCGTCACGAGCGGCGGTGCAAAGTATTGTCCCAGTGCAATCGCGCGCGAAAGCAGGACCGACGGGTCGAATCGGCGGGACAATCGGCGTGCCCGGTACGGAGACGGGCCCGGCACTTTTATCGTTCGGATGACTGTCGCGGGCCGCCTACCCGCGCAGAATGCGCCGCGCCTTCAGGATCACCGGCATGTCGACCATCCTGCCGTCGAGCGCGACCGCCGCGCCGCCGCTCGCATCGACGGCATCGAGCACGCGCCGCGCCCACGCGTGCTCCGCGTCGGTCCACGCATACGCGCGGTGCACCGCGTCGAGCTGCTTCGGGTGAATGCACAGTTTCCCGCCGAAGCCGAACCGCCGCGCGTAGCGCGCATGCCGTTCGATCGCATCCGGATCGTCGATGAGGGTCGACACGCCGTCGACCGGCGGCGCGATTCCCGCCAGCCGCGATGCGAGCACGATCCGCGAGCGGAATGCGTTCAGCTCTTCCCCGTCGCCGTCGATGCCGAGATCGACCTGGAAATCGAGCGTGCCGAACGCCACGCGCACGACGCGCGGCGCGGCACACACCGGATCGAGCCCCGCGATGCCGGCCGCCGTCTCGACGATCGGCAGCAGCTCGAGCGCGCGATGCGCGTGCGCGAGCACCGCATCCACCTGCGCACGCGTCTCGCACTTCGGCAGCATCACGCCGGCCACGCCCGGATGCGCGGCGATCGCCGCGATGTCGTCGGCGAACCATGCCGTATCGGCCGCATTCACGCGCACCCACACGGGTCGCGCGGCATCGAGCTGCGCGACGACCGCGTCGCGCGCCGCCGGCTTGCCGTCCGGCGGCACCGCATCCTCGAGATCGACGATCACCGCGTCGGCGCCGGCCGCGCGCGCCTTCTCGAAGCGCTCCGGACGATTGCCGGGAACGAACAGCCACGAACGGGCGGAAGCCGGCGTCATGCCGAGACCTCCGGAAACAGCGAGCCGATCGCGTCGCACGACGCGACCTGCCACGCGTCGGCCAGGAGCCGCTCGACCTCGGCGTCCGACGCCGCGCCCGAGAACGCGGCGAGCGTGCGTACCTTGCGCGCGATCTCGTCGCGCGACAGCGTGTTGCCCGGATCGCCCTTCGGCTCGTCGACGCGGCCCGCGAACGTGCGACCGTCGCGCGTCGTGACCGTGACCTTGCCGATCCAGCGCGCCGGATATGCGCGATCGACTTCGTCGTCGAACGCCATCGACACGCGGTCGCGAAACGCGGCGACGTGGGCAGCCGCGTAATCGCGCTCGAATTCGTCGACGCCCGCGTGCCCGTGCAACGCGGCCAGCGCGAGCACGGTGCCCATGTTGAACTTCGCCTGATGCACGGTGCGCGGCACCGTGACCGCGCCGAGCACGTCGAGCGCGCCCTGGTGCACGTGCGTGACCACCGTCCCGATGTCCGCCGCGGCGAGCCGCTCGCGCGCCATCACCGCGAGCAGCGCATCGGCGGCCGGATGCGTATGGCGGCACGACGCGTGATACTTGAACGACGTTTCCGCCGTCGCCCAGCGTTCGCCGAGCCGGTCGGTCAGGCGGCCCGGGTCCGCATCGGTCGACATCCCGGCCGCCATCCCCTGCGCGCCTTCGAGAATCCGCGTGGCGCCGCGAAACCCGTCGCGCGCGAGCTCCGCCGCCATCAGCCCGTTCGCGGCGGCCATCGCCGTATGCAGTTGCTTCGAATCGGCCGCGTCGCGCAGGAATTCCCACAACCCGCTCGCCTGGGTGCCGGCCGAGCCGAACGCGTCGAGCATCCGTTCCGGCGACAGCCCGAGCAGCCGCCCGGCCGTCGCGGCCGCGGCGACCGTGCCGGCGGTGCCGGTCGTATGGAACACCTTGTAGTGCGAGCGCCCGAGAAATTCGCCGACGCGGATGCCGACTTCATAGCCCGCGACCGCCGCCGCGATGAAGTCGCGCCCGCTCGCGCCGCGCGCCTGCGCCAGCGCGAGCGCGACCGGAAACACGACCGTCGCCGGATGAAACACCGCGCCGTTGTGCACGTCGTCCTGCTCGGCGAAATGCGACGCCGCGCCGTTCGTCATCGCCGCGAAGTACGGCGTCGCGCGCGTGCGGTCGATCAGCACGTCGGCGGTGCCGGGGCCGCCGCGCGAGCCGCCCGCACGGCCCGCGAACGCGGCGATCGTCTCGACCGGGCGCGCGCCCTTGCCGGCCAGCGCGGAGCCGAGCCAGTCGACGTAGAGGTTGACGGTGCGCGCGACGACGTCGGCGGGAATCGCGTCGAAGCGCAGTTGCGACGCGAACGTCGCGAGCGTGCGGCCGGGGGGAGTGGCGGGAATCGTGTTCGTCATCGTCGTCGTGAAAGCGGAATCAGATCGTGCCGTTCGCGCGCAGCGCATCGATCCGCGCGCGGTCGTAGCCGAGTTCGGCGAGGATCGCATCGGTATGCTGGCCGAGCGCGGGCACCGCGTCCATGCGCGGCTCGACGCCGGCGGGCAGCCCGGGCGGCAACAGCGCAGGCACCGGGCCCGCCGCCGTATCGACGCTGCGCCAGCGTTCCCGTGCGTTCAATTGCGGGTGCCGCCATACGTCGTCGAGCGTGTTCATCTGCGCGTTCGCGATGCCGGCCGCGTCGAGCCGCTGCATTACTTCGGCGGCCGTCAGCGTCGCAAACGCATCGACGATCAGCGCATCCACCGCGTCGCGCGCCGCATGCCGTTTCGAATTCGCGTTGAAACGCGGATCGTCGGCGAGCGCCGGCTGCCGCAGCACCTGTTCGCAGAACAGCTTCCATTCGCGCTCGTTCTGCAGCCCGAGCATTACGGTCTTGCCGTCGCCGGCCGGGAACGGGCCGTACGGGCAGATCGTCGCGTGCGACGCGCCCGACGGCGCGGGCGGGCTTTGCCCGTCGATCGCGTAGTAGAGCGGGTAGCCCATCCACTCGACCATGCTCTCCAGCATCGACACGTCGATCCGGCACCCTGCGCCGGTGCGGCCGCGCATCAGCAGCGCGCTCAGGATGTTGGTGTACGCGTACATGCCGGCCGCGATGTCCGCGATCGAGCAACCGGCCTTCGCCGGTTGCCCGGGCGAGCCCGTGATCGACAGGAACCCGGCTTCGCTCTGGATCAGCAGGTCGTAAGCCTTGCGGTCGCGATACGGGCCGTGGTCGCCGTAACCGGAGATGTCGCAGACGATCAGGCGCGGATGCGTGTGCTTCAGCGCGTCGTAGCCGAGGCCGAGACGCTCGGCCGCACCGGGCGCGAGATTCTGCACGAGCACGTCGGCATCCGCGAGCAGCGCGTCGAGCACGGCGGCCGCAGCGGGCTGCTTCACGTCGAGCGTCAGGCTCTCCTTCGAGCGGTTCACCCATACGAAGTGCGACGACAGCCCGTGCACGCGTTCGTCGTAGCCGCGCGCGAAATCGCCGCTGCCGGGCCGTTCGATCTTGATCACGCGCGCGCCGAGATCGGCGAGCTGGCGCGTGCAGAACGGCGCCGCGATCGCATGTTCGAGCGTGATGACCTTGATGCCGTCGAGGGGTCGCATCGTCGGCCTCCGTCAGAACGAGCGCGGCAGGTCGAGGATATGCTCCGCGACGTAGGCCAGGATCAGGTTGGTCGAGATCGGCGCGACCTGGTACAGCCGTGTCTCGCGGAACTTGCGCTCGACGTCGTATTCGCACGCGAAGCCGAAGCCGCCGTGGAATTGCAGGCATGCATTTGCGGCTTCCCACGACGCGTCGGCCGCGAGCAGCTTCGCCATGTTCGCCTGCGCGCCGCACGGTGCGTGCGCATCGAACCGGCGCGCGGCGTCGAAACGCATCAGGCTCGCGGCCTCGACGTTCACGAACGCGCGCGCGATCGGAAACTGCACGCCCTGGTTCTGCCCGATCGGGCGGCCGAATACGACGCGTTCCTTCACGTACTGCGACACCTTGTCGATGAACCAGTAGCCGTCGCCGATACATTCGGCCGCGATCAGCGTGCGCTCCGCGTTCAGCCCGTCGAGGATGTACTTGAACCCCTGCCCCTCCTCGCCGATCAGGTTCTCGGCCGGAATCTCTAGGTTGTCGAAGAACAACTCGTTGGTCTCGTGATTGACCATGTTCGGGATCGGCTGCACCGTCAGCCCGCGGCCGATGGCGTCGCGCAGGTCGACGACGAAGATCGACATCCCTTCCGACTTTTTCTTGACCTCGGCGAGCGGCGTCGTGCGCGCGAGCAGGATCATCAGGTCCGAATGCTGCACGCGCGAGATCCACACCTTCTGCCCGTTGATCACGTAACGATCGCCGCGCCGCTCGGCGGTCGTCCTGATCTTCGTCGTGTCGGTGCCGGTGGTCGGCTCGGTCACGCCCATCGACTGCAGGCGCAGCTCGCCGCTCGCGATCTTCGGCAGGTACGCGCGCTTCTGTTCGGCCGAACCGTGGCGCAGCAGCGTGCCCATGTTGTACATCTGCCCGTGGCATGCGCCGGAGTTGCCGCCCGAGCGGTTGATCTCCTCCATGATGATCGACGCCTCGGTGAGCCCGAGACCCGAGCCGCCGTATTCCTGCGGAATCAGCGCGGCGAGCCAGCCGGCCTTCGTCAGCGCGTCGACGAACGCGTCGGGATAGCCGCGTGCGTGATCGATCTGGCGGAAATACTCGCCGGGAAACTGGCTGCACAGGTCGCGCACCGCTTCGCGGATGTCCTGGTACGGGTCGTGTTGCGTCGTCTGCATGTCCGTCGTCGATGAAGAGGAAAGGGAGCGCGTCATGCGAGGGTCGCGGTGGCCTGCATCGTCAGCCAGCCGTCGCGATCCTTCGCCCACAGCTCGATCGTGCGGCCGTCGTCCGACGGCTTGCCGCACAACGTGAACGGCTGCTCGTCGAAGGTCGGGCGCACCGCGCGGAAGGCGAAGCTCGCGAGCGTCGCGTCCGGCCGTTCGCGGTGCACGAGATCGACGAGCAGCGTCGCGATCAGCGGGCCGTGCACGACGAGCCCCGGATAGCCTTCCTCCTGCGTCACGTAGCTGCGGTCGTAGTGGATGCGGTGGCCGTTGAAGGTCAGCGCCGAATAGCGGAACAGCATCACCGCGTCGGCCGCGACCGTGCGCGACCACGTTTCGCCGGCGGGCGGCGCGACCGGCTTCGGCGCGGGCGCCCCCGGCTGCGGCGCATCGCGATAGACGATGTCGTGCTCTTCGTCGACGCACAGCGCGCCGCCGGATTCGATCCGGTGCTGTACCGTCACGAACACGAGCCGGCCGCTGCGGCCCGTCTTGTCCTCGATGTTCGCGATCGTCGATTCGCGCGTCGCGCGCTGCCCCGCACGCAGCGGCGCATGGAACGTCAGGCGGCCGCCGGCCCACATGCGGCGCGGCAGCGGCACCGGCGGCAGGAAGCCGCCGCGCTTCGGGTGGCCGTCCGGGCCGACCTCGGCCAGCGGCGCGATCGGCAGGAAGTAGAGCCAGTGCCACATCGGCGGCACGACGTCGCCGGGC
Source organism: Burkholderia sp. BCC0397 (assembly GCF_902832865.1). Classification (NCBI taxonomy): domain Bacteria; kingdom Pseudomonadati; phylum Pseudomonadota; class Betaproteobacteria; order Burkholderiales; family Burkholderiaceae; genus Burkholderia; species Burkholderia sp. BCC0397. The sequence continues at coordinate 521,668 of NZ_CADFDL010000002.1, forward strand.
GGCGGGCGGTCGAGCGTGGCGGCCAGCGCGTTCAGCGGAAACGCGGTGATGTCGTCGCCGAGCGTTTCGGTCTTGCCGAGCCACGCGTCGAGCGACGCGGGGGCGGCAGGCTGCGAGGATGAGGTCGGCACGTGCGATTCTCCGGTGCGCTTGCAATGACCCTAATATGCACGCCACGCACCGTTTCGCGAAGTCGGCTTTCCCGAACCGGGGCTTCGAATTTGCTTAACGCGCGCGGTCATGCGCCGTGCTGCCGGATGGTTCTCGTCTGACTATTCAATATAGTCGCCGCGCCGGACGCGTGCGGCTCGGGGTCGCCAGCCTTGCCGCTTGACCCCGGCCGGCACGCCGCCTGGATTGCTTCAGACGGGCCGGCCGTGCCGCATGCGACGTGTCATCCGGGTGACAAAAACCGATAGTTTGCTATCGAATGTTTTTGCCCCTATCATCTCGCCCATGACCAATCTGCACGACCTCCGCCTCGCCGTCAGCAGCCTGCTCGTGCTCACCGCGCGCAAGTGGCGCCGCACCAGCGACGGCGTGCTGACCGCGTACAACGTATCCGAGGCCTGCGCGACGCCGCTGCTGATCGCCGGCCGCCTCGGCGAAGGCGTGCGGCAAGGCACGCTCGCCGAGCACGTCGGCATCGAAGGGCCGTCGCTCGTGCGCCTGCTCGACCAGCTGTGCGCGGCCGGCCTCGCGCGCCGTGACGAGGATCCGCACGATCGCCGCGCGAAAACGATCTCGCTGACGGCCGCCGGCCGCGCGGTCACCGCGAAGATGGAGGAAGACCTGCGCGCGCTGCGCGCCCAGGTGCTCAAGGGCGTGTCACGCGCCGATCTCGAAGCGACGCTGCGCGTGCTGAACGCGTTCAACGCAGCCGACCCGCATCCTCCGGCGTCGCATCCGTCACACCCGTCCCGCCCCGCCGATTCCGCGTCATGACCTATCCGAGCCTTCGCGACTGGCTGTTCTCGGGCAAGACGTTCGCCGCGTCGATGCTGGCGCTGTACCTCGGCCTGTATTTCCAGCTGCCGCGCCCGTACTGGGCGATGGCAAGCGTCTACATCGTGTCGAACCCGTTCGTCGGCGCGACGCGCTCGAAGGCGCTGTACCGCGCGCTCGGCACCGCGCTCGGCGCGGCCGCCGCGATCTTCTTCGTGCCGCCGTTCGTCGAGACGCCGCTCCTGTTCAGCATCATCGTCGCGACCTGGTGCGGCACGCTGCTGTACCTCGCGATCTCCGACCGCACCGCGCGCAGCTACGTCTTCATGCTCGCCGGCTATACGATGCCGCTGGTCGCGCTGCCGACCGTCACCGATCCGTCCACGATATTCGACGTCGCGATCGCGCGCACCGAGGAAATCGTGCTCGGCATCGTGTGCGCGAGCGTGGTCGGCAGCGCCGTGTTCCCGAACCGGCTCGCGCCGACGCTGATCGAGCGCACCGACGCGTGGTTCAAGGACGCCGCGTTCTACGGCCGCGAAACGCTGTCCGGGCACATCGCCGGCAAGGCGCTGTCCGCGTGCCGGCAGCGGCTCGCCGCGACGATCACCGGCCTCGAGTTCCTGCTGAGCCAGTTGGGCTACGACCATGCCCATCCGCGCATCCTCGCGCGCACGCAGGCGCTCGCGGGCCGGATGCAGCTGTTCCTGCCGCTGATGTCGTCGCTCGCCGATCCGCTGATCGCGCTGATGCGCGACCTGCACGTGCGCCCGCCCGCGCTCGACGCGCTGCTGGCCGATGCCGCGAAGTGGTTCGACGCGCCGCTGCCGGCCGTGAAGACCGGCTCCGACGGCGACATGGCGCACGATCCGGTCGCGGACGACCTGCGCGCGCGCATCGCCGCGCTGCAGCCGCCCGACAGCGCGCTGGCGAGCTGGGACGGCGCGCTGCTGTCGAATGCGCTGTGGCGGCTGCGCCAGGTCATCGACATCTGGCAGGACTGCCGCTCGCTGCGCGCGCTGATCGCGAACGAGTCGGGCGTGTGGCAGCCGCGCTATCGGCACTGGCGGCTCGGCGGCACCGAGCGCTTCTTCGATCGCGGGATGATGCTGTTCTCGACGCTGACCGTCGTGTTCGCGATCGTGTTCGCGTGCTGGCTGTGGATCTCGTCCGGCTGGCACGACGGCGCGGCCGCCGTCACGCTCGTGGCCGTGTCGTGCAGCTTTTTCGCCGCGCTCGACGAGCCAGCGCCGCTGGTGTTCAAGTTCTTCCTGTCGACCGCCGCGAGCGTCGTGTTCGCGGGGCTGTACCTGTTCGTCGTGCTGCCGCACGTGCACGATTTCGCGATGCTGGTGCTGATGTTCGCGGGCCCGTTCATCCTGATCGGCACGCTGCTGCCGCGCCCGCAGTTCAACATGGTGACGATGCTCGTCGCGGTGAACACAGCCACCTTCATCAGCATCCAGAGCGCGTACGAAGCCGATTTCTTCGTGTTCCTGAACAGCAACCTCGCCGGCGTCGCCGGGCTGCTGTTCGCGTACGTGTGGACGCGTGCGACGCGTCCGTTCGGCGCGGAACTCGCGGTGCGGCGCCTGCTGCGCTCGGGCTGGGAGGACGTCGCGCGCTCCGCGTCGACGCAGCCGCTCGACGATCAGCGCAACCACGCGTCGCGAATGCTCGATCGCGTCACGCAACTGCTGCCGCGCCTCGGCGCGTCCGACGACCATCGCCACCCGTCGATCGAGAGCTTCCGCGACCTGCGCATCGCGCTGAATGCGCTCGACCTGCGCCGCTCGCGCCGCCGGCTGTCAGGCGACGTGCCCGACGCGATCGATCGCGTGCTGGCCGGCGTCACCGATCACTACACGCGCTGCGCGGCCGCGAACGCGCGCCAGCCCGTGCCGCCCGCGCTGCTCGCGACGATCGACGACGCGCTGCGGCGCGTGGCCGGCCGCAACCTGCCGGGCGCCGCGCCGGCCGACGGCGCGGCCGCACCCGCGGCGCCCGCCACGCACCGCCGGCTGCGCGATACGCTGCACGCGCTCGTCGGCCTGCGCCTGTCGCTGTATCCGGCCGCGGCCGCGCAAGCGCCGCAGGCGCCGGACGGAGCACGCGCATGAGCCGGCTTTCCACCTTGTCCTTCCGACCGCGACCATGATCGGCGAAATCGATATCTTCGGCGTGTTCGTGCCGGCCCCGCTCGTGCTGATGCTGATCGCTTACCTGATCAACAGCGTCGTGCGCGCGGTGCTCGAGCGCGTCGGCTTCTACCGCCTCGTCTGGCACCGTTCGATCTTCGACCTCGGCATCTACGTGTTCGTGCTGGCCGCCGTCGTGATCGTGTCCCACCAACTCGTGGCTACCTAACGTGAAAAAAACCTGGCTCTCGGCAGGGCAAGTCCTGCTCACCCTGATCGTCGTCGTCGTGGCCGGCCTCGTGCTGTGGCGCATCATCAACTACTACATGTTCTCGCCGTGGACGCGCGACGGGCACGTGCGCGCCGACGTGATCCAGGTCGCGCCGGACGTGGCGGGCCTCATCACGTCGGTGCAGGTCGCCGACAACCAGGAGGTCAAGCGCGGCCAGGTGCTGTTCGTGATCGACCAGGCGCGCTACGCGCTCGCGGAACGGCTCGCCGAAGCGACGCTCGCGCAGCGCCGCGCGACGCTGGCGCAGGCGAAGCGCGAATACGCGCGCAACCTGCAGCTCGGCAACCTGGTCGCGAGCGAACAGGTCGAGGAAAGCCGCACGCGCGTCGAACAGGGCGAAGCCGGCGTCGCCGATGCGCAGGTATCGCTCGACACCGCGAAGCTGAACCTGCAGCGCACGACGATCGTCAGTCCCGTAGACGGCTACCTGAACGACCGCGCCCCGCGCGTCGGCGAATACGTGCCGGCCGGCCGCGCGGTGCTGTCGGTCGTCGACCGCAATTCGTTCCGCGTCGACGGCTACTTCGAGGAAACCAAGCTGCGCGGCATCCATATCGGCCAGCCGGTCGACATCATCGTGATGGGCGAGCCGCATGCGCTGCGCGGCCACGTGCAGAGCATCGTCGCTGCGATCGAGGATCGCGACCGCACGCAGGGCGCGAACCTGCTGCCGAACGTGAACCCGGCGTTCAGCTGGGTGCGGCTCGCGCAGCGCGTGCCGGTGCGCGTCGTGCTCGACGAGGTGCCCGACGATTTCCGGATGATCGCGGGCCGCACCGCGACCGTGTCGATGCGCGGCGCCGACGCGCGCCGCCACGACAACGCGAAACCGGCTGGCGCGAGCGCCGTGTCGGCGGCCCCGACTGCGTCCGGTACGGCCGCGAACGCCGCGGGAGCATCGCAATGAAGCGGCACGGTCTGCGCATCGCGGCTACGCTCGCCCCGCTTGCGCTCGCACTCGGTGCGTGCAAGTCGGTCGGCCCCGACTACAAGCTGCCGCAACAGGCGTACGTCAATGCGCCGCTCGCGAACCACGCGCTCGACGACGCGAACGGCGCGCTGGTGTCGCGCGACGCGGTGCCCGGCAACTGGTGGCAGCTGTACGACGACCCGGTACTCGACGGGCTCGTGCGCGATGCGCTGAAATCGAACACCGACCTGCGCGTCGCCGCGGCCAACCTCGCCCGCTCGCGTGCGGCGCTGGTGGTCGCGAACGAACAAGGCGGCTTCTCCGGCGGCGCGGAAGCGGCCGTGCAGCGCGCGCAGGAATCGGCCGAGCAATACCTGCTCGAAAACAAGCTGCCGGTCGTCAACGAAGGCACGGTCGGCATCAACGTGTCGTACGAGCTCGACCTGTTCGGCAAGCTGCGGCGCGGCGTCGAAGCCGCGCGCGCGGACAGCGAGGCCGTCAAGGCGGCCGGCGACCTGGCGCGCATCACGGTCGTGGCCGACGTCGTGCGCGCGTACGTCGAAGCGTGCTCGGCCGGCGACGAACTCGCGATCGCGAAGCAGTCGCTCGCGCTGCAGAAGCAGCGCGTCGCGCTGTCGCAGCGGTTGCGCAACGCCGGACGCGGCAACCAGACCGACGTGACGCGCGGCGTGACGCAGGTGCGCACGCTCGCCGCCGACATTCCGCGCTTCGAAGGCCGCCGCAAGATCGCGCAGTACCAGCTCGCCGCGCTGCTTGCGCGCGCACCGGCCGACCTGCCGAAAGCCGCCGCCGAATGCGAACGCCTGCCGAAGCTGCGTCAGCCGATTCCGATCGGCGACGGCGCCGCGCTGCTGCGCCGCCGGCCCGACGTGCGCGAAGCCGAGCGGCAGCTCGCCGCCGCGACCGCGCGGATCGGCGTGGCGACCGCCGCGCTGTACCCGTCGGTCAGCATCGGCGCGTCGGCCGGCTCGGTCGGCGTCGCCGCCGACCTGTTCTCGTCCACCACGAATCGCTGGTCGTTCGGCCCGCTGATCAGCTGGTCGTTCCCCGTCAACGGCCAGCGTGCGCGCGTGCGCGAAGCCGAGGCCGCGACGGGCGGCGCACTCGCGCACTTCGACGGCGTCGTGCTGAATGCGCTGCGCGAAACGCAGTCGAGCCTCGCGACCTACGCGGCTGACGTGCAGCGCACGGATGCGCTGCGCACCGCCTACGAATCGGCCCGCAATTCCGCCGCCGAAACGCATCGTCTCTATGCGGCCGGCCGCGAATCGTTCATCTCCGATCTCGATGCGACGCGCACGTTGACGAGCGTGCAGGCGCAGGTCGCGGCGGCCGAAGGCCAGGTCGCGGCCGACCAGGTGCGGCTCTTCCTCGCGCTCGGCGGCGGGTGGGATGGCGACGGTGCAGCAGCCGCAGCGGACGCCGGCTCCACCGCCGCGGCGCCCGCGACCGGCGCGTCAGCGCCGTAGCGTCATCGCCGTCGGCACGAAACCCGTGCATGACGCAACGCGCCATGGCGGCGGGTTTTCCTGATTCGCGCCATGGCATCCGCAGCGCGACGCGCACCCGCGTTGACGGTACACTGGCCGATGCATTTCCATTCATCTGCTGCCGCGGCCGGTCCGGCCGCGGTATCCACCCGGAGAGTCATCATGCGAACCAGCGCCCGCAATCAATTCGCCGGCCAGATCGACGCCGTCAAACCCGGTGCCGTCAACGACGAAATCACGCTGCGCACGCAGGACGGCCTCGAGATCGTCGCCGTGATCACCCACGGCAGCGCCGCGGCGCTAGGCCTCGCGGCCGGCACGAAGGCGTTCGCGCTCGTCAAGGCATCGTCGGTCATCGTGATGGTCGACGTCGACAGCAGCAAGGTGTCGGCCCGCAACTGCGTCGCGGGCACCGTCGCGTCGGTCGCGAAAGGCGCGGTCAATTCGGAGGTCGTGATCAAGGCCTCGGGCGGCGCGGAGATCGTCGCGATCGTCACCAATGACAGCGTCGATCGTCTCGGCCTCGCGAGCGGCACCGCCGCATCCGCGATCTTCAAGGCATCGAGCGTGATCATCGGCGTCGAGTGATCGCGTGACGATGGCGATGGCGATGGCGATGGCGATGGCGATGGCGATTCATGGTGCGTCACGCATGCGTGCGGCCCGGTCTTCGTCGGGACGCACACGATGATCGCTCCGGCCGATCGCACGCGTGAACAGGTATTTCAGTCGCTGCAATCCGCGGCGGCCAACGCCGACGTGCCCGATGCACAGCTGTTCGGCGCACTCGTTGCGGCACGCGCGGGTCGCAACGAACGCTCGCTGCTGGGCTTGTCTCCCGGCCAGTTCACCGGCCTGCTGGCCCGGCAGTTTCCGCATCTGCGATCGGTCGATACCGCTGTACTCATGCCGACGGTCGCGCCGCCACCGTTACCGGCCGCCCACTCGGCATTCGTCGCGACGCTGCACGCGCGGCTGATGGATGACACGAATCCGGCCGTCACCCGCGACGATGCCGACTGCCTCGCCTCGATCATCGCGCATGCGTGCCTGCGCCCCGATCATCTGTGGCGCGACCTCGGGCTCGACGGGCGCGACGCGGTATCCGCGATGCTCGAGCGCTTTTTCCCCGCGCTCGCCGCGCGCAACGTCGCTCATCTGCGCTGGAAGAAATTCCTCGCGCAGGAAGTGGCCGCATCGCTCGGCGTGCCGCCGGGGCCCGCACCCGGCTGCCCGGGCTGCGAGGATTTCGGTTTCTGCTTTCCTCGAGCGTGATAGTCGCTGTGGCGGCTTGTTTCGGCCGCTAGTGTCATCGCATCGCCAGCCAGAAGAGCCGTCTTGATCGACATGGTGAGCGTGAACCTGCCGTTACACGATTTCGATGCTCCATCCCGCTTCCACGAAAAAACGTGGATCGCCGACATCTCGCACGACAACGACTGAATGATCGTCAAACCGCGAACCGATCGCCGGCGCGCGTTCCGCTCCTCTAACCCAATCCGGCAACGCGCGGCTTCCGGCACGCGAATGCCGACAACCGGCATTGCCGGACCGATGACCGGCTTTCCACGCTTCCCATAAACGGTCACCTTGCAATGCGCAGCGCCCATCGCTCACGACATAGTCAATGTCGATGCCGGTGATGAATGTCCGGAAAATGCGCGTGACTATGCGTGATCGGCAGATGCACGTGCGGATGCGTGTGCGGTTCATCGCCGTCATACGGAAAGTCGTGCGCGTGCTGGTGATGGTCGTCGTGCCGATGCCGGTGCGTATGCTCGAGCCGCTCGTGCGCATGCGTGTGTTCGTGCCGTTCGCGCACGTGCAGCCAGATGCCGAGCGCCATCAACGCGGCCGCGATCCAGAACGTCGCGGGCGGCAGCGCGGGCCAGATCAGCAGCGACAGCACGACCCCGAACAGCGGGGCGATCGAAAAGTACGCACCGGTGCGCGCGCTGCCGAGATGGCGCAGCGCGACCACGAACAACACGAGGCTGATCCCGTAGCCGCCGAGCCCCGTCAGCATCGCCGCGGCCGTGACCGGTATCGCAGGTAGCGTCGCGCCGGTCGCCAGCGCGATGCCGATGTTCACGGGCCCCGCGATCAGCCCTTTCAGGCACGCGATCACCATCGCGTCGTTCGCGGCCACCTTGCGGGTCAGGTTGTTGTCGATCGCCCAGCACAGGCATGCGCCGACGATCAGCAGCGCGCCGACCGGCACGCCGGCGCGGCCCGGCATCCACGACAACAGCATGCCGCCGGCGACGATCGCCACCATGCCGAGGAATATCTGCGTATCCACGTTCTCGCGAAACACGACCCACGCGATCACCGCCGTCAGCACACCTTCGAGATTGAGCAGCAACGCGCTCGTCGCCGCCGGCGTGCTCGACAGCCCGAGCATCAACAGTGCCGGCCCGGCCACGCCGCCCGCCGCGATCGCACCGGCCAGCCACGGCAGATCGGCACGCTGCAACGGCGCGGCATTCGCGGCCGGTGCGCGTCGGCTGTGCCAGCCGCGCAGCAGGATCCCGATGCCGAGCCCGACACCGCTGCCGAGATAGAAAAGGCCGGCGACCATGAACGGCGACATCGCGCCGATCAGCGCCTTGGCGAGCGGTGTCGCGGCGCCGAACAACGCGGCGGCGGCGAGCGCGACGAAAATCGCGGAATGTCTCGGGTTCATGGTCCGGGTTGAATTGACGTTGATGAAGCTCGGCGCGGCTTTGGGTCGGGACGGGCTGGCCTTACTTTTCGTAAGGCCGGTTGTATCGCGACGGTCGGCTTGCCCGCAGCCTGACGATCCAGTCATGATTATCGCGCGCCATTTTGTCGCGACGGGCAGGCGGGATCGCTCGCGCGTCGATCGACGCGTTCCGTCTCATCATTTCGTCACGCGAATTATTCGGTCGGCCCGATTGATTATTCAGGTATGCGAAGTATTGGAACACAAACGAAACGGTCGAAATATCATGCGCGCCGAGGCCGATCGACGAATGTGAGTCGTCCGGTCGCGTTGTCTGTTCGACGGGGAAGGTATGTACCGGCAGGTTCAGTGCGCCGGTGGAGGCAGTCCCGACCTGCCTCTGTCGAGGCAAGTCGGTCTGTCGTGTCATGCGCCGCATGCGACTTGCATGCGGGTACGCGCACGCGCGGTGCGGATTACTCGTTGCCGGCCGCTTGCTGTTCGACCTGCGGTGCGGCGTCGGTCTGGACCTTCGTTTCCGCTTCGGCTTGCGCCGGTTGCGACGCGGTAGCGGCCTCGGCCTGCTGCTCGGCCTTCGGCTGCTGCGGCGCACCCTTGGCCGATTGTGCCGCACCCTTGCCAGGGCGGCGAGCCTTCAGGCGGCGCGCACGCGCCGCATCGTCGTGCGTCACGCGCCCAGCTTCGTTGCCCTGCAGGTCGACGCGCACCGCGTCTTCGACGAGGCAGGACCAGTAGCGGTTGCCGCGGCACCACGTCGACATCGCTTCGCGCAGTTCGGCTTCGTTGAGGCCGACGGCCTGCGCTTCGCGTGCGAGATCGTCCCAGATGCCGACCTTGAGCGGCACTTTGGGGGCCGGATTCTTCGGGAACGCGCGCGGAAACTTTCGCTGCAGTTTGCCGATTGCGACGATGACCGGATCGACCGGCGCCGACGGCTTCGCCGAAGCAGGCTTCGCCCGATGCTGCGCCTTGGCGCCGGCACCCGGCTTGGCGCCGCGGGACGGCTGGTCGCCGGACTTCGGCTTCGCGCCGGCGTCCGTCGGCGCTGCCGGCCGCTTCGCATTGCGCTCCTGCTTGGCCTTCGCTGCGAGCTGCGCCCGCAATTCGGCAAGTTGTTCAAAACCCATAAATTCAATCCACCAGGAATATAAGGTGTGGTTCGTGCGGCCATGCCGCGTGGCACAAAAGCGTCGCCGCCATGCGTGCGGCCGGCCTGCCGCCGGTGCGAACCACTACGGGGCCGCATCGCGCACGCCACTCTATTTTCAGGCACCCGGCCTCGATGCCGGACAAGACAGGAGTGGAAGTATACCGGTACGCGGGACGGCCGGTTGACTCGCCGGTCTGCATTTGCCCGATCCGCGACGCCGAAAATGCGTCCGCGCGGCCGTGTTGCGCATTATATGGATACGTTTGCGGATGTCACGCCATTCGCGGCCACTGCCGGAAATCGTGCTGCGCAGGCACGCGATACGCGATCTCCCGCGCGACGGCCGTCGAACAGCGTCGTGCCGCATCCGCGACGCGTTGCTTGGCCCCGACATCGCACGACACGCCCGCCCGACCTTCGTTTGCGCCGTCATCGGTGCCCGACTCGTTGCGTCCGCATCGATCGCGTCGAGGACGAAGATATCGGAAAGTGCGTAGTATGGCCGAATCGACTTCGTTGGCAGCATGTCCCGCCTACTTTTCACCGTGCGCTCGATCGGCCGGGCGCGATCCCTCTGCCTGCGAAAAGACCCGGTTACAAGCGATGGAGCGGATGCATGGTTTCCCAAGACGACACCCCGCACGACGGCCTCACGCGCGAGGAGATTCACCATCGGCAGATCGACATGCGCGGCTATCGGCGCAGCGATGGCCTGTTCGAAGTGACGGCCTGCCTCGCGGACCGCAAGACCAACGATTTCACACCACCCGGCGGCACGCGGACGGTCGCGGCGCTGACGCCGCTCCACGATCTCGGCGTGACACTGGTCTTCGACATCGACATGGTCGTCCGCGCCGTATCCACGTTCATCCGTTCGCATCCGTATGCGCAGTGTCCGGGCGGCGGCGACTCGCTGCAGGCGCTCGTCGGATTGAACATCGGCGCCGGCTGGAACAGCGAGGTTCGCAAGCGCCTGCCGTCCTGCGATACGTGCACGCACCTGAAGGAATTGCTCGGTCCGATCGCCACGACGGCCTATCAGACGATGGTCGGCATGCGGCGATCGTCGCTCGATTACCGCGACAGCGAAGGCAAGCCGCTCAAGATCGACAGTTGCTACGCATACGGCGCATCGCGCGATCTCGTGAAACGTCTTTGGCCCGAATATCACCAGCCTTCGGCGACGGTAAAGGGCAGCTAGCGCGTCGGCATTCGGCCGGTTCGGCGTGTGTGGAATGGCGTTGAGCGAACAGCCGGATATCCTGCCTGTGTCGATTCGGCAGGTCGGCGCCGCCGCATCCGTCATCAGAAAACGCCCAGTGCCAGCCCCGCGGCCAGCCCCGCACCCAGTTCGGCGCAGCGCGCGAGCGCGTCCCGGTCGATCGTCTTCATCGCGAGAATACGCTCCGGCGTCTGCGCATGCGTGCAGACGATCAGGCCGGGCGCGACGTTCTTCAGCCGCCATCCGGTCGCGATCCGGTCGATCTGGCGCAATGCGTTCTGTCCGTCGCTTCCCGCGCAGATCATCGCCGCATACGGACGGCCGTTCACGCGATCGAGCGCCGCGTAGTAGCAGCGATCGAAGAAATCCTTCATCAGCCCCGACATCGCCGCAAGATTCTCCGGCGTCGCGAACAGGTACGCGTCCGCGGCCAGCACGTCGTCTGCGCTCGTCGCGTCCGCGCGCTGCAGCCTGACGTCGACGCCGGGCCGCTCGCGAGCCGCGCCGGCAGCCGCTTCGGCCATCTGCTGCGTGCCTCCGGTCATCGTGTGATAGACGATCAACAGCGTCTTCATGAGTAGTTGCTCGCAGTCGGCTTCGGGTGCGCCGACGATATCGTCGGGTTTGGGCCGGATGGCCGGTCGGCACCGGTGGGCGCCATTTTCCGCTCGTTTTCCCCAGATCGGCCGGTTTCGCGCATCGCAACGATTTCGATTGGCCCGTGCATCCGGATGCTTCCGGACGCGCGTTCAGTCCTGCGTGCGATGCGATGCGGCGCCGTCGTCCGGTCGCGCGTAGTACGCGAGGAACATGTCGGTAGCCGATTCCGCAACTTTCTGCTGCTCCTGCGCCGTCAGCGGCGGCTGGCCCATCGTGATCTGCGGCCAGAACGCGAATGCCTTCACGGCGCCATGCAACTGATGCGCGGCGAACACCGGATCGGCGACCGACAGGCGGCCGGCGGCCGCCGCCGCACGCACCCAGATCGTGAGGTCTTCCTCGCGCTCGCCGAGGCGTTCGACCATGTCGCGCGCCCGTTCCGGCGAATGGATGGCCGCGCCGATCGCCACACGCGCCAGCGCGAGAAACGCCTCGTCGCTCATCAACCGCAATTTGCGGTCGAGCAGCGCGAGCAGTTGCTCGCGCAGCGGCACGCCGGCGCGATAGGTCGGCGAGTTGCCGGTCCGGGTCGCGTCCCACAGCTTGTTCAGGATCGCGGCGAACAGCGTCTCCTTACCGGGGAAGTGGTTATAGACGGTGCGCTTCGACACGTCCGCGCGCGCAGCGATACGATCCATGCTCGTCGCATCGTAGCCCGCCGCGAGAAATTCCTCGATCGCCGCATCGATGATGGCCGCGCGCTTTCGGTCGGTCAGACGCTGAGGGGGAGTGCTGGTATCCATACGGAAATTTTACACCGGGCAGTTTACTTACCCCAAAAATAAACTACACTGTTTAGTGTACTTTATTCACCGGACGAACCGACAATGGCATCGCCTCTCGTTTTGATTCACCGCATGCTGGGCTTCGCGGCCGCCCGACGTGGCCAGACGCTGTCCGGCAGTTCGCCGCAGCACAATGGCGAGCGCTTTGCCAATGTCGCGCCGCGGCCCGCCGAAGGATTGGGCAAGACGCTGGGAATCGCGTGGAACATGCTGGTCAACAAGCCGCGTCATACCGTGCCGGCCGGCGCCTTGCCCGTCGATTCGCTGACCCGCGCGGAACTCGACGCGGCGCCCGATCGCAGCCTGTACCGGCTCGGCCATTCGACGCTGTTGCTGAAGCTGCGCGGCGAATTCTGGCTGACCGATCCGGTGTTTGCCGAGCGCGCGTCGCCGTTTCGGCGCATCGGCCCCAAGCGCTTTCATGCGCCGCCGATCACGCTGGAAGATCTTCCGCCGCTGCGCGGCGTGATCCTGTCGCACGATCATTACGATCACCTCGACCGCGACACGGTGCTTGCGCTGGCCGCAACCACTGGCGTGTTCGTGACGACGCTGGGCGTCGGCGATCGGCTGATCGAATGGGGTATCGACGCGAACAAGGTCCGCCAGCTCGACTGGTGGCAAAGCATGGACGTGGCCGGGCTGACGCTCACGGCTACGCCCGCACAGCACTTCTCCGGGCGTAGCCTGTTCGACGGCAACAGTACGCTGTGGGCGTCGTGGGTGATCGTCGACGACGACCTGCGCCTGTTCTTCAGCGGCGATACGGGCTATTTCGACGGCTTCCGGGAGATCGGCGAGCGCCTCGGGCCGTTCGATGTCACGCTGATCGAAACAGGCGCCTATGATGCTCAATGGCCGTACGTACACATGCAGCCAGAAGAAACCGTGCAGGCGCACATCGATTTGCGCGGACGCTGGCTGATCCCGATCCACAACGGCACGTTCGACCTCGCAATGCATCGCTGGCAGGAGCCGTTCGAGCGGGTCACGGCGTTGGCGCTCGTGCGTGGCATCGAACTGTCGACGCCGAGGATGGGCGAACGCCTCGATCTCGGCGCACCGCATCGCGGCGAGCGCTGGTGGCGCACGGTCAACGAGCGCGCGGCAGCGCCGGCGGCGAAATCGCGACGCTGGCAGCTTTGCGCATCGCAGGCGACGAAGTAGTCCGCCAGTCGCCGCACCCGCCTTCCGGGAAGAGAGCGGTGCCGCGATTCCGGGTGGTGCACGCGTTGCCGGCCTCCCCTGCACGTCGACGGCCTGTCTGTCGACCCGATTACTTGAGTAGAGAAGTCATGCATCCGGTACCCGTCCGATACATACCCGGCGAACGAGACGATGACGTCGCCATCGCGGCATTCGACCAGGCAGGCCACCGTTCGACCCGCCGCAGCCGCGAGAACGAGCTGCGACAGACGCTCGCAGAGCGCGTCGCGAGATGGACCGAAGGTGTCGATCACCTCGACACGGCCATTCCCAACCTGAGCTTTCATCGAAGGGAAGCACCGACGCTGCCGATGGAATGCATGGTCGAGCCCAGCTTCGGCCTCGTCGTTCAGGGTGCGAAGCGGGTCATGCAGAGCGGGGATGCCTACATCTACGACACCGACCGCTTTCTGATCACGTCTCTCGATCTGCCCGGTTCGACGCAGATCATCGAGGCCAGCTCCGACAAACCTTTTCTCGGGCTGGGCCTCAAGCTCGATTTCCGCGTCATGGCCGAACTGATGATGCAGGTCGCGCCGGATCACGACGATGCGCCAGCAGGCCGCGGACTCGTCGTCGGCGACATGACCGAACCGCTGTACGACGCGCTGAACCGGTTGCTCGCGCTGCTGGACGACCCGAACGCCATTGCCGTTCTCGCGCCGTACATCGAGCGGGAAATCTACTATCGGCTGCTGACGAGCGACCAGGGCGCCCGGCTGCGCCAGATTGCGTCCACCGGCACTCAGTGCAACCGAGTGTCACGCGCGATCCGGTGGTTACGCGCTCACTATGACGAGTCGTTGCGCGTCGATGATCTCGCGGCGCAGGTTCAGATGAGCAGTTCGACCTTCCATCACCACTTCCGTCAACTCACCGGCATGAGTCCGTTGCAGTATCAGAAACGGATACGGCTCAACGAGGCACGTCGACTGATGCTGGCGGAGCGGCTCGACGCTGCGTCGGCGGCCTTCAGGGTCGGGTATGCGAGCCCGACCCAGTTCAACCGGGAATATAGTCGGCTATTCGGTAATTCTCCGCGAAGGGATATCGATAGCCTGCGCGGTGGCGCGGACCTCGCTCTGGCGATCGTGGCAAGTTATTGATCGTGATGGGCGACGGCTGAGATGTGCCGCTTTGGCGGAGTCCGCAAGGTGGGGGATTGGCTTCTCGCACGCGGGTCGAGTGAACGCGCTTCTCTTCCGAAGACCACGTTGTACCGGCCGCGCTCCGGATTCTTCCGCGCCCCCTCCAACGTCAGCTTCTTCTCGCGATGCTCCGCGATTCCATGAATCGGGAGCCCGACACGCGCGTTGTCACGTGACAACTGGCGCCAGATACCGGCTCACCTTGTGCTGAATTGGCGGCTCGACGCGACTCAGTGGTGCACAGATCCTCCGGCACATCGACGCTCTTCGGCGACGTCCATCGAAAAACGTATCAAAAACCACAAATCACGTATCAAATAGAACAAATCTGGCCGCGACCGCGCCAACCTTCAACGCCGGTGCGCTGAAAAAGCATACGCCCCCATTTCCGAGCACCGCAGCGCTCATTTTGCGTGAAACAGCATGAAGAATATGGCGCAAGCCATTGCCACACAAGGATTTCCAGCAAGTGCCGATTTCCAGAGAATGTTTCACGACCCGACCGTTTTGGGTTGTCACATGCCTCGGAGACATGGGTTCGGCGCCAATTGGGACCCGTATGCGCGGTAATCTAATGCATGGTGAAACCCTCCAGCGAAGGTTACTCGATACTTGCCACGAAACGAGCCCCTGCCCTATTGGCCAACACGAGAGGCAACACCAAATTCCCCTATTAAATGGGGACATATCAATGGCCTTGCGACATCTCCCCGGAGATATACCTCAGCAATCGGTCAGCGGCGGTGCGTCAGCATTTGAGCGCGCACACGACGATGGGGGAATCAAGCAACCCGCCAATCATGTCCGGACCTCGCTACTCCAAACGCTCCATTGCAACGTCGCCTGGGACGCTTCACTTTATATAGCTTCCTCCGCCCGAACTTCCAGACATCGACCTCTGTTGTCACGTGACAACTCACCGATTCACTGCCGAGCCGGGTGGACCAAAAGCTATCGGAGACACCTTTCTTCCCGAGCAATATGTCTCCTATGCAGTGAGCATCGGCCAACCGCGACTATTCCTTAATGATCACAAAGTCGCCACTGGGGTGCGCGTCGGGAGCCGTTTGTCACGTGACAACTCATCTCGTTGCCAGATAAGCGTACGCGGTCACGGGCCGCGCATCAGTAATTGAAGTGAAGCGATTTCTCCGCAGCCCAAGTCGCGATCGAATCGAAGACTTCCCCCACGACGCCCGCTAGAGGAATCGATGAGAATTGATGTCCGGCGACTTGTCACGTGACAACTGTCTGTTTCCACACTACTGACAACGTCAACGACACGGATTCGTATCGAGTTTCGAATGAGACCAACGCACGATGAGACGTCAAGTCTCTCCGCAAAAGCCTCGTTATTGATGTCGAAAACTGTCGGATTTCCTCAAATTTGTTGTTCGTTTTTTGTAGCCGTAATCGATGGGTTTTTATCGAGTCGCTACTCGCGAATAGCGCCCTGGCCATTCGGCCTATTTGTCACGTAACAACCACACGATCAATAAAATATCCACGGTATGGAACGCTTTTCTGGACATTCTGCGGATATCTGAATATATTACGCAAAACTCCTTGGAGGAATTCAATGGCTTTCAAGATCGCCGTCAGTAATCAAAAAGGTGGGACTGGAAAGACAACCATCTCCGTCAACATCGCGGCTGCATTCGAAGCCGGTGGCAACAAGGTCGCCCTGATCGATGCCGACCCTCAAGGCACTTCCGTCCGTTGGGTCACGAGTGGCGAGAACACACTCCCGATGACGGTCCTGTCGCTGGCTCCCGCCGGCCGCGGCATCGGCGGCGAGATCAAGAAGCAGGACGCGAACTTCGATGTGATCGTCGTCGACTGCCCCGGCAACCTCGAAGATCCGCGTATTGCATCCGTCCTCGAAGTGGCGGACTTCTGCCTGGTGCCGCTTTCGCCGTCGCCGGCCGATCTGTACAGCACCGTCGCGATGATCCGCATGATCGAGTCGATGCGCGCCGTTCGAAATCCTCAACTTTCTTCCGCATTGATGCTGAATAGTGTTAATGGAAAAACTAAAATGCGTGAAGAAATTTTAAAAATTCTAAGGGCTGAAGAAATAGGGGAGCATCTGCTCGACAGCCAGATCGCGCAGCGCGAGGTCTATCGTCAGACGTTCGCGCTCGGCACCACGATCCATCACCACAATCGATACCTGAAGGGCCTGAAGGAAGCCCGCGCGGAAATCGAAAGGCTGGTCACGGAAATGGCCCAATACATCGCGTCGACGCGCGCTACCGGAGCCGCCCATGGCTAAGGACACCTCGAAAGACAAGAAGCCGACCGGCAACCTGCATCTGGCAGCCGGCCTGTTGCGCGGGCTCGCGCAGGAAAATGCGGCACTCGAAACGCGGCTGCCCGAGCCGGCGGCCGCACCGGCTGCCGTCGTCGAAGCGGCGCCCGCCAGTGCCCCGGCCGCAGCCGCGCCCGCCGGTACACCCGATCTTGGCGCCCCGCAGAAGGTGCTGGTCAAGGACTGCATCCCGAACCCGTTCAACCCGCGCGTGTTCTACTCGGAATCGAGCCTGCACGAGCTCGCACTGACGTTGAAACGGGAAGGGCAGATCGAGCCGATCAAGGTCACGCGGCTCCCCGAGTTCCCCGGCAAGCTCGTCGTGATCGACGGACAACGCCGGCTGCGTGCGACGAGCATCAACGGCGACGAAACGATCAATGCGACGTTCCGCACGGATCACACGCCCGAGCAGCTCTATACGATCGCGTATCGGGCGAACCACGACCACGAACGCCAGACGATCTTCGACGATGCGGTCGCGTGGAAACGTCTCCTGGACGAGAAGGTCTTTGCCGACCAGAACACGCTGGCGGAGAAAATCGGCAAGGACAAGGCATCGATCAGCAAGACGCTGTCGCTGAACGCGTTGCCGAACACGCTGCTGGAGCGGATGGCCAGTGCGAACGACGTGGTCGGCCTGCAGGCCGCGTACTTCCTGAAGCTGATCTTCGAACGCCTGGGCGAGCCGACGGCCGACCGGCTGCTGACGGCCGTGATCGACCGGAAAAAATCCGTCCGCGATCTCGAGAATTTCCTGCGTGCGCAAAGCGACGGCGCCAAGAAGGCCGGACGCACGCGCTACAGCGTCCGTCATGACTTCGCGCTCGAATCGCGCGCGATCGGCCAATTGAAGACTTATCCGGACGGGCGTCTGGATCTGCAGCTCAAGGGCGTCGACGCATCCCACCAGGAAGCGCTTGCCGACAAGCTCAAGACCGTCATCGACGCGTACGTCGCCGATCTGGCGACGGCCACGTCAAAGTAACGCGCCACCGGCAAAAGGCCTCGCCTGCGCGCTGCGCCGCGAAGCCGGACCGCACCACGGTCCGGCGCTCGGCGCGCACGGCAGCGAGGCCTCGTTCAGTTGCCCGCGAGACTGCTTTTGAGCAGGAATTCCAGCAGGTCGTCCGAAGTCGGCTCGCCCCAGGTATCGAGCGCCAGCCATCGGAAGAAGCTGGTCTGCGCGAGCTTGCTCGCCTTCTTCTTCGGCGACAGCGTCAGGTCCTTCGAACCCGCCACCGTCTCGTTGTAACGCTCGATCAGCTTGGTCTGGTCATCGATCTCCAGCTCGCGGAAATACGCGCCGGCTTCCTCGACCTTCGCCGCCAGATACTTGTCGCGAATCTGTTCCTGCTTGCTCTGCGCGGATTCCTTCGCCGGCGCGGCCGCTTCGGTTCCCTGCCCGTCGGCCAGCGTGTAACCGTGCGTCAGCGCCTTGCGGAAGTACGCGGCGACGTTGTCGACCGGCGTCGCATTCTTCTTCGTAGTCCGATTGAGCGTATAGGCGATCGCCGCCTTGATGCGCTGCACGCCGTATTGCGTGATCAGCCGGCGCGCTTCCGAACGCGGAATGCCGAACTTCGCGACCTCCTCGACCAGCGCTTCGTTCTTGACGTCGCCGTCTTCGACCGTATCGGTGCTCTGCTTGCGCGTCACCTTGAACTGCACGGCTTCCACGCTGCGGCCGGATTTGTGTTCGATCAGCTCGAGCGTGTGGTCCGATACTTCGTTCACCTCCTGGATGCACGGCACCAGGACCTTGCTCTTGAACAGCTTGTATTCCTTGTACGACTGCGATGCCTTGTCCTGGCCGAGGATGAGGTCACGGAATTTCGGCAGCGGAATCTTCGCGGTGATGCCGATCCCTTCGTAGCGCACCGTGTTTTCCCACAGCGCGAGCGAGTGCGACCGCCGGAACTCGCGAGCGATCCGCATATCGATCAGCGCGTAGATTTCGGGATTGAGCAGTTCGCTGCGAATCTGGTCGGAGAAGCTGTACTTCAGCACCGATTGCTCGAGCTCCGCGCCGGCGAGCAGGCCCGACGCTTTCCAGACCGTCGAGCGGTCCGCGGCCAGGTAGTCCCAGTTGACGACGGTACTGATCAACGAGTTGACCGTGTCCTTCACGTACTTCGTGTTGTTGCTGTTCAACCCGCTCTCGTGCGACAGCGACGCGATCGAGATCGAGAAGCTCGTCCGGCCCGGTTCGAACGCCTCTTGCCGAAGCGCGTTCTTGATCAGCGAGCTGAACATCTTGCGCTGCTGCAGGCCGATCTTTCCCGACTTCGGCGCGATATGAATCGCCTGGACCGCCTTGCGCAGCAAGTCGGGAGGCTCGGGTGTCTGAAACAGCGAAACCTGTTTGTCTGAGCCTTTGCTTGCGGGCTTGCGCGGCATCGTGGTGTCCGGGTAAGGTTGCCTTATTGAAAGCGGACTTTATACCTTTTCGTGCCACGGAGCAACGTCCTTGCTCCAGCATCACTTTCACTATCTTCTCTAACTATCAGATATAGAAGAAAAAATTCTGGTTGCGCGATTTGTACAGAGCCCCATATCCGTCTACCTTTTGGCCAAAAATCCTCCCAAAAGCCGCTACCTTTCCGGGACGGACAGGGAAACCCGGCACAGGATTTGCCACCACGAAGGTACCCATCCATGGGGAAAATGAGCGGAATCGAGATCGCCGGGAGGACACGTGGTGCCCTGCAACACGAGCGCAGTTTTCTCCCATAACTTGCTACCTTCATCGATTCCCATAGATGGGTACCTGTCAGCATCGTCGAGAATCTTGCTTTCCATCCCGACGGTAGAAATCGCTCCCATAAACGGCAACCATTCGGTTTCCCCATAAAAGGTAACCTGTCCACGGCCTTGGCCCTGTCTATGGGAAAGCTTCACAGGGCCCTCGAGCGAAGGGCAACGAATTGATAGAGATCCGGCTCCCATAAATAGGTACCTTCGAGATTCCCCATAACTGGTTACCCAAGAAAAATCGCTGTGCACACACCCGACTACCGACCGAGAAAAGCACCCCATAAAAGGCTACCTTCATGTGTTCCCATAGACGGCTACCCAACACGATTCACGGTCGATTTCCCATAACCGGATACGTTCGCCCCATATCCACAACCCTGATTCCCCACAACCCGGTACCCCAAACCCCAAATCCACAGACCTGAGACCCCAAACCCTTCCACCTGTGCTCCCATAAATGGGTACCGAACACCGCTCAAACCCTTGCCGGACAAGGCTGTGAGCCGTCTAAAAGTAGTTAAAGAAGTAAACGTGGTTTACCAAAGATGTAAACACACGTGTGCTTGCACAGAAAGACGAACCCCATAAACCGCTACCAATGGGAGCCGTCTGTGGGATGCCACATGCGCAGATCGCTCGATTCAGGCTGACTTGGCCTCTGTCTGAAGCCTTGTTTCTGGACCACTTCAGGCCTGACAAGGCATTCCGAAGAGGTGAGTGCCCACTCACAAACACCGAAACGTAGAAACTTATGGGAGGAAATCCCCGGATTCGGCGTAGAGGTTCCCGTTTATGGGACCCAAAAACCTGCCCAGTGGCCCCCTCGGCACCTGTGATTGACCAGCGGAACGGATCCCGTCGCTTTCCGCCACAGCAGTTCGAAATCATCCTGGACTGCCTGCGAATGGTTTTTTGTACTCGCGCTGCCTCGTCCTTGGACAAGTTTTTGTCGATCGCCTGTGACGCCGCTCGACAAATTTAGCCTATGGACTGTGCCGGGAGGAATCCGCAGCGGGCTGTTTTTCATCCCCGCGTCCCATCCGTTTTTCTACCTTTGGAGCCCCCGTCCGTGAAGTCATGCTGTGCCCGTCACAGGCAACGAGAGACTCAGACCATGGCGGAAAACCGACCGGGTGCCACAATGCCGCCGCACAGAGTCCCGGGCCTCCAGGACAGGTCTTGACGGGATTCATCGAGATCGTTGCGAGCCAACGTGAAGATGCCGCCAGTGCCAAAGCTCACCGCAACCGAATTCCACGATGCTCCCGAACATGCTCACCTTCCAAAAAACCGGAATCCCGTAAAAGCTCACCGATCAGGCGGAGCACAGGTATAAGCAAGCTGTGCAGATCGCAGCGCCGTCCACATTAAGGAACCATCGATGGGAGCAAACAAGAAACGATCGGCATCCCTGTGGGACGCCTGACGCGTCGGCAAGCACGGTCGCATGGACGGACAGGCCTTCGCAGCCATGTGCACCTCCACCCGACGAGCGCTGCTCGTTCATGACAGGTTGCAGCGCATTCGTGCAATCAAACAGGCTGACGTCCTCACCGCTCGCGCAGCCTCCGCCTTTTTCGTCAGACCTGCCAGCCGACAACGAGCCTTGCGTCCACAGGTAGCCTTCTGCATCACAAGGCGGCACCGGTTGCCGGACGAATCAACTCACGCCGCAACGACGCAACGTAATTGTCTTGACCGCCGCCGAAGCGAATCGTGGTCGTTTATGGGAGGAACCGTCGCTCGCTCCGCGTCGAACGATGACGTGACGCACGGATCGACTGCTGCTGCGGTGATCGTGCAAGCACGACGATACTCACGTCGCGCACGAGCGTATCGACATCACCACCGGTGAAACAGCCGTCGGCGCCGCGCGTCGTGTCGCGTCCAACGATTCCCGTCATCGAACGCATAAGCCACGTTGTCTCCCATACGTGTATCCCCAATTCGTCGTCACGTTGACGCCACAATTTTTGCGACACGGTTATGATGCTCAAGTCCTGACCGCGACATGACGACTGGTCAGGGCAGGGGCGGTATCTCGATGGTTTTTCAAACCGTGATGGTCATCAAAAAAGAGAGTTCAGCGATGCGAATCCAGATCAGAAAACTCACGCTGGCTGCTACTGCAGCCGCTTTCCTGTTCGGCTCGGCCGTTCCGGCCTTTGCGCAGACCGACGCCGCCAGCGCGCCGGCTGCACAGGACGCCAAGGCCGCGAAGAGCGAAGCGCGCAAGGCGGCCAGGGCCAAACACAAGGCCGAGCGCAAGGCTGCGCGTGCGAAGAACACCGCCGAGCTGAAGAAACTCGAAGACGCCGGTTACAAGCCGGCGGCCAATGATCCGAACTATCCGCAGAATCTGCAGAACGCAGAGAAGAAGGCCGGCGCCGCAGCAAGCCAGTAAGTCGGTCAGCGTCGTCCGGCGGCAAGCCACGGTTCGATCCGCGGCTTGCCGCATGCGTCGCGATCGCGCGATGCACGAAGGCAAGCACGTTCCGCACGCTTATCCAATTTGATTCGGAATCCTGTGTATCGTGAAGATGTACGACACGCATGCAGGGGCGGTCAGCGTCGCTCGCCCGACGCAGTCGCGCTTCCCGTTGCCTTCAGCCAGTCCTTGAACGCGCGGACGGCGTCGTCATCCGCTCGCGCCGACGCCACATACGTGAAGTAGCGCCACGGCGGCAGCGCCGGTTCGCTGAACGGCTGCACGAGGCGGCCTTCGGCGATGTCGTCGGCGACGAGCGCGATCGGCCCCATCGCGACGCCGAGCCCGTCGAGCGCGCCTTGCAGCGTCAGGTAGAAATGCTCGAGCGTGAGCGAGTGCCGCGGGACGAGATTCGGGTGCCCGGCCGCGGCGAGCCACTCCGGCCACATGCCCGGATAGGTTGCCGCATGCAGCAGCGTGAAGCCGGCGAGATCGGCAGGCGTATCCAGCGACCGGCCCTCCAGCAACTTCGGTGCACACACCGGCAGCCGGACTTCGGACAGGAATTCCTCCGCGACGTATCCATCGATGGCCTGCGGGCCGCCGCGAACGATCAGGTCGACCTTGTCGCGCAGCTTTTCGATCGGCTCGTTCGACGTCGACAGCCGTACCTCGATGGCCGGATGCGCGACCTGGAACGACGACAGCTTCGGGACGAGCCAGCGCAGCGAGAACGTCGCGGGCGCGCTGACGCGCAGCACGCGCTGCTGTGCGTGGCCGAAGTGCTGCGCGGTGGCGAGTGCGATCCGGTCGAACGAAGCGCCGACCTCGGCGAGGTACGCGCGCCCGGCCGCAGTCAGTTCGACGCGCCGGTTATGGCGTTCGAACAGCGGCCGCCCGAGCCACGCTTCCAGTTGCTGCACGTGCCGGCTGATCGCGCCATGCGTCACGCACAGCTCGTCGGCAGCCAGCGTGAAGCTGCCGAGCCGCGCGGCGGCTTCGAATGCGCGCAGCGAATTCAATGGAGGGAGTCGTCGGGCCATTGCATCGTTTCGCGTGAAATTTACTCACACGATGGTTCAGGTTTAATCGTTTGATCGGGTGATCCGGCTCCCCCAATATGGCACACAAACGGCCGATCGGGCCGAACAAGTGTCTGAATTTCTCACATGGAGTACGGAGCATGCCGAACGTGGTGGTAGTGGGCGCCCAATGGGGTGACGAAGGCAAGGGGCGCGTCGTGGACTGGCTGGCGGCACAGGCCGATCTCGTCGCACGCTACAACGGCGGCCACAACGCGGGCCACACACTGGTCGTCGGCGGCCACACGTACAAGCTCGCGCTGCTGCCGAGCGGCATCGTGCGCGGCAAGCGCGGCGTGATCGGCAACGGCGTGGCGCTCGACCCGGAAGCGCTGCTCGCGGAAATCGGGCGGATGGCCGAGCTCGGGCTGTCGGTGACGCCGGACAACCTGTCGATCGCGGAGAACGCGACGCTGGTGCTGCCGATTCACCGTGCGATCGACCAGGCGCAGGAGCGTTTGCGCCGCGAACCCATCGGCACCACGCTGCGCGGGATCGGGCCGGCCTACGAGGACAAGGTCGGGCGTCGCGGGCTGCGCGTCGGCGATCTCGCGGAACCGGGCGGGCTCGCGGCCAAACTCGACGTGCTCGTCGACCATCACAACGCGTGGTTCCGCGGCCTGGGGCTCGACGAGTACGATCGCGACGCGATGCTGGCGACGCTGGTTGCGCTTGCACCGAAGATCCTGCCGTTCGTGCGCCCCGTCTGGGCCGACCTCAACGACGCGACCGATCGCGGCGAGCGGATTCTGTTCGAGGGTTCGCAGGCCGTGATGCTGGACATCGACTGGGGCACGTACCCGTTCGTGACGTCGTCGGGCACCGTGGCATCGGCCGCGGCGGCCGGCACCGGGCTGGGTGCCGCGAAGCTCGGCCACGTGCTGGGTGTCACGAAGGCGTATGCGACGCGGGTCGGCGGCGGCCCGTTCCTCACCGAGCTGACCGACGCCACCGGCGAAACGCTGCGTGCGCGCGGACAGGAGTTCGGCGTCAACACCGGCCGGCCGCGACGCTGCGGATGGCTCGATGCCGCGCAATTGCGCCAGGCCGTCAGGATCTCGGGCATCGATTCGCTGGCGCTCACCAAGCTCGACGTGCTCGACGGCTTCGAGTCGATCGAGCTGTGCGTCGGTTATGAATTCGACGGCGCGCGCGTCGACCATCTGCCCGCGAGCCTCGATGCGCAGTCGCGCGCGAAGCCGCTCTACGAACGGTTCGAAGGCTGGCAAGGCTCCGTGAAGGGCGTGCGCGAGCGTGCGGCACTGCCGCGGGCCGCGCAGGATTTCATCGCGCGCATCGAAGCCGTGGCGGGCGCGCCGGTTTCGATGATCACGACCGGCGCGGAGCGCGACGACACGATCGTGTTGCGCAATCCGTTCGATGCGGCGGGCGCCGCGTAACGCGCGAGACGCGAAGAGCGTCGATCGAGAGCGGGATCATGATCGACGGGTAGTTTTTGCCGACCGCTGCGGTTGGCCTGTCCTGTTGGCCTGTCGGCACCTTCGGTACGCATGGATGCCCGGCCCGGATGCCGCGCGGCGAGCGGCTCGTCAGCACGATTCGGCATCCGGATCGTGCCGCATACGGCGAACTGGACACGTCTGCAACGCTGCTGTACTGTTCCGCACAATTCGCGCCAGACCGGCGTGTGCCGGCGCCGCCGGCACCCTGGCGGCACGGCGGCGCGACGTGACACTCCCGGGGACAGGTCGATGGACACGTTACAGATGATGCGCATTTTCGTCCGGGTCGCGGAGGAGGGCAGCTTCACGAGCGCGGCTCAGCGCCTCGATATCACGACGGCCTACGCGTCGCGCTCGGTCGCGCAACTCGAAACGCATCTGCGCACGCGCCTGCTCAACCGCAGCACGCGCCGCATCGCGCTGACCGACGCCGGGCAGCGCTATCTCGACCGCTGCCAGCGCATCCTCGGCTTTATCGACGAAGCGGAAGCCGAGGCGGCCGATGCACAGGCGAAGCCGTCCGGACGGCTGCACGTTCACGCGACGACGAGCTTCGGCCAGTCCTACGTGGTGCCCGCGGTCGTACGCTACCGCGAACGCTATCCGTCGGTCGCGGTCGAGCTGACGCTGTCGCAGCACGTGCCCGACATCATCGACGAAGGCTACGACGTGTCGCTGCAGTTGAGCACGACGGAGCTGCCCGATTCCGGGCTGGTGTCGCAGCGGCTCGGCGACGTGGGCAGCGTGCTGTGCGCGTCGCCTGCCTACTTGAAGGCGCGCGGCACGCCGCGCACGGTGAGCGATCTTGAAGGGCATGCTTGCCTGCAACTCGTCACGTCGCTCTTTCCGCGCGACCGCTGGCATCTCGACGGCCCGAACGGCCGCGAAACGTTCGAACTGACGGTGCCGGATTTCCAGGTGAATATCGCCGATGCGCTCGGCGCCGCGCTGCGCGCGGGGCTCGGGATCGGCTCGCTGCCGATATCGGCTGCGCTGCCCGCGCTCGCGAGCGGCGCGCTGGTGCGCGTGCTGCCCGATTACCGGCTGCAGAAGCTGACGGTCTATACGTTGTATGCGTCGCGTCAGTATCTCGATGCGAAGATCCGCACGTTCGTCGATTTCCTGCGGGAATGCGTGCCCGAGCTGCTGGCCGCCGACGAGGCTGCGTTGAACGCTTGCTGCGCGTCCCGTCATTCCTGATTCACGCAAGGTCGGTACGTGAGTGCCGCACACTGTCTTCCGGCTCAACATAAATAATTTGCAGTCCTGCGTTAAAGGCCGGCGACGAATGCATGTGCATGGACCGGTCCGGACAACGATGCCGGTGCCACCGGCATGTCCTTATGCAAACGCTTGCTTTCGATATCGAACATCGTTGGTTCGGCGGGCGGCGGCCGCCTTTTAGAATCGGTGCGACCTGCTTCATCGCATGCGCGCGCTCCGTTCGCGCCCACTTCATCGAACCCGAAACGACATGGCAGATCGATACTCCAGAACCCGCCGCCGGCTGCTTCATGCCGGCCTGGCGATCGCGGCTGGCGCCGCCGCCCACCCGGGCCTTGTGCTGGCCGGCGCGACCGGCACGCGGACGTTGCGCATCGGTTATCAGAAAGGACCGCTCAGCCTGCTGAAGGCACGCGGCACGTTGCAGGGCAAGCTCGCGACGCTCAGCGTGAACGTCACGTGGACCGAATTCCCGTCGGGCCCGCCGCAACTCGAGGCGCTGAACGCGGGATCGATCGATTTCGGCGATGTCGGCGAAGCGCCGCCGGTCTTCGCGCTCGCGGCCGGCGCGCCGCTCGTCTACTACGCGCAGACGCCGGCCGGCCCGGCAGCCGAAGCCGTGATCGTCGCGAAGGATTCGCCGGTCAAGACCTTTGCCGACCTGCGCGGCAAGCGCATCGCGCTGGTGAAGGGATCGAATACGCACTTCCTGCTGGTCCGGCTGCTGCAGGCCGCGAAGCTCGGCTATACCGACGTCACGCCGGTCTGGCTGTCGCCGTCCGATGCGCGGGCCGCATTCGAGAACCGCTCGGTCGACGCGTGGATCATCTGGGATCCGTTTCTCGCGGTGGTCCAGCAGGCATTCGGCGCGCGCATCGTCGCGGACGGCACGGGGCTCGTCGAGAACCGCAGCTACTACTTTGCATCGCGCACGTATGCGCAGCGCAATGCCGACGTGCTCGACGCGGTCGTGTCGGAACTGGCGACGGTCCAGCGCTGGCTCGATGCGAACCGCGCGCAGGGCGCGGCCGAATTCTCGAAGCTGTGGGGGATTCCGGAGCCGGCCGTGGCGCTCGCGTTTCGCCGCGCACGCTTCGGTGTCGAGCCCGTCACCCGCGACACGCTCGCGTACCAGCAGCGCATCGCGGACGTGTTCTATCAGGCGGGCATCCTGCCGAAACGCGTCGACGTCAGCCTGGCTGCACCGCCCTCGCTCGCGTGAGGGTATAGCCGGCCCGACGATGGGGTTCGCGATGAGCAGCGAGCTCGCCGCGATATCCGTTCATGGTGCGACGCGCGACAGCGGCACCGCTTCGCCGCGCAGTTTCGCGACGTCGCGGCCCGGCGCGTCGCCGAACAGCCGTGCGTATTCGCGGCTGAACTGCGACGCGCTCACATAGCCGACGCTTCGGCACGCCTGTCGCGCGTCCATCGCCGCGAGGCACATCAGGCGGCGCGCCTCCTGCAGCCGCAGCACCTTCTGGCATTGCAACGGACTCATCGACGTGACCGCACGGAAGTGATGGTGGAAGGTCGACGGGCTCATCTCCACGTGTCGGGCGAGCGCGTCGACCGCCATCGGATCGAGGTAGTGGTCGCGAATCCATGCGACGGCGCGCGAGATGCGCTGGGTCGTCGAACCGGCGTCGCCGATCTGCGCGACGCGCGCGCCCGACGGGCCGCGCAGCAGCCGGATGAGGATTTCGTCGACGATCAGCGGTGCGAGCAGGTCGAGGTCGTCGGGTTGTGCGATCAGTTGCATCAGCCGCGCGACGGCGTCGACGATTTCGGGCGTCGCGTCGAGCGTGTCGAGCGCGCCGTAGTCGACGGCTTTCGGCAATCCGCGTGGAAAGACGACCGGCGTGAGCGCCGCGATGCGGCGCGGATCGAGTTCGAGTTGCGCGTAAAGGAACGGCTCGGCCGGGTTCGCGCGCGTCACGTGGCCGGTCACGGGCAGGTCGGCGGTGGCGACCAGCATCCGCGATTCGTCGATCGGGTAGGTATCGCCGCCGACCCGCATCGACTTCGCGCCTTGCCCGACGATGCTCAGGCACGCGTGGTGCACGCCGTGGTTCCACTGCGGCGACGGCGCGCAAGCGCGCGACGCGCATGCCGCGCAGCGGCAGGTCGAACATGCCGTCGTGCGGCGCGTACGCGGCGATCAGCGCCGCGAGCCGGGCCGCGGGTGACCGGGCGCGCGACCGGGCATCGTGATCCGGCGGGTTGCGCGGTTGCGGCGGCGTTCGGGCGTCGATTTCCATGTTGCGTGAGCGGTTGGCGGAGTGGGCGATGCCATGCGTGCGGCTGCGATTCGCTGTCGAGGTGCAGGCACGGCGGTCACATCGTACGGCCAGTTGCGTGCGCGGGATTGCCTAAATCTGTCCGAAATTAGCCCGATCATCCGGACCTGCAGGGTTGGCGGCCGCGTCGCCCGTCGTTGCACGGTGTGCAGCGCACAAATTCGGAAATTAAGGCAAAACAATCGCAGGATCGGGCAAGCCATTTTCCGGCGGTTTCCCTACCATTGCACCTGCTGAAGGAAATGCGATTCAGCGCGCCCGGATGATGCGGGCGACACCGTCCGTGTGATGTGCCGCCGCCGCCGGCCATGCCGCGTGCGTCGCCGCCGCGAATCGCCGGAAAAGACTCAGGACTGCTATTGAACGATCGTGCATCGGGCTTGCCGAGGCCGGTTTGCGTCCGTTGCAAGCCGGCGCGTGCGTGTCGCGAGCGTGCCGACCGACCCGGCTGAGCCGGTGTCGGTGCCGCCGCATTGGCCGGGCCGATGCGGGCCGGCTGCGGCGCGGTGTCGGGTGCAGGCATACGGGCAGTCGTCCGCGCAGGGAAATCCGGACAAATGGACCAACTTCAATCGATTCGGGCATTCGTGACGGTGGCAAGGGAAGGCGGATTTCGCCGGGCGGCGACGCGGTTGCGCGTGTCGACGGCGATGGCGAGCCGGCTGGTCGATGCGCTCGAGACGCGCCTCGGTGCGCGCCTGCTTCAACGCAGCACGAGCCACCAGTCGCTGACGGAAATCGGCGAGCTGTATCTCGCGCGCGTCGAGCGGATTCTCGGTGCGATCGACGAGATCGACGGTCGTTTCGTCGCGATGGGCAGCAAGCCGGAAGGCGTATTGCGCGTGGCCGCGCCGGTCGCGTTCGGGCTCAGCCAGTTGAGCGCGCTGCTCGATCGTTTCGTGCACCGGTTTCCGGACGTGCGGCCGACTGTGACGCTGACCGATGGCCACGTCGACCTGACCGCCGAGGACATCGACGTCGCGTTCCTGACGGATGGCATGCCGGTGTCCGGCGCCCACGCGCTGCATACGCTGGCCGCGTACGAATCCGTGCGCGTCGCGGCGCCGGGTTACGTCGCCGCGCACGGCGGCGCGGCTGCGTCGGCCGACTGGCCGGACATCGCGGCCGTGCGGCTGGAGCTGCCGGCGGCCGACGACGACCACGCGGCCGGGATTCGATCCGGCGCGACGCCCGGCAATACGGGCGTCGGTCATCTCGAGATGGCGCGGCGGCTGGCCGTGGCCGGCATGGGCGCGGCGGTGCTGCCCGCGTACCTCGTCGACGCCGATCTGGCGGCCGGCACGCTGGTGCGCGTGGCACCGGTCCACCCGCTCGCGCCCGTCACGCTGAAGCTCGCGCATGCGCGTGCCGCGCGTCTGCCGGCCGCCGCGCGCGCGTTCATCGAATTCGCCGGCGCCGCGTTTCGTCCCGCGCGCTAGCGGTCTGGCTGACCCCACGGCAACGCGAGCCCGCCGGGGCCGCGGGCTCGCCGTTCTTTTTCGGAAGCAGTTCGGCACACGAACGCTTCGCAGGGTGCAACGCACACCCGCAACACGCGTCCGCATCCGCGGCGGACAGGAAGCTGCAGGTCCGCCGCGCGTCAGGGCCATGAGGAGATCTGGTGATTCCCATTGAAGGTCGTCTAATTGTGAGAGGTCGCTCCATGCGCGTCGAACGGGTTCCATACCGCTTAATCACTGCCGCAACGGCTGCCGTTTTCCTGGCCGCGTGCGGGAAAAAAGAATCGGCGCCGCCGCCGCAAACGCCGGAAGTCGGCGTCGTCACCGTGCAGCCGCAAGCCGTGCCGGCGGTGACCGAGCTGCCGGGCCGCACCAGCGCGTTCCTCGTTGCGCAAGTGCGTGCGCGGGTCGACGGCATCGTGCTGCGCCGTGAATTCACCGAAGGCACCGACGTCAAGGCCGGTCAGCGCCTCTACAAGATCGATCCGGCGCCGTACGTTGCTGCCCTGAACAGCGCGAAGGCGACGCTCGCGAGGGCGCAGGCGAACCTCGTCACGCAGAACGCATTGGTCGCGCGCTACAAGGTGCTGGTTGCCGCGAACGCGGTCAGCAAGCAGGACTACGACAACGCGGTTGCCACGCAAGGCCAGGCCGTGGCGGACGTCGCGGCCGGTAAGGCGGCGGTCGACACCGCGCAGATCAACCTCGGCTACACGGATGTCGTGTCGCCGGTTTCGGGCCGCGTCGGCATCTCGCAGGTGACGCCGGGCGCATACGTGCAGGCGAGCCAGGCGACGCTGATGTCGACGGTGCAGCAGCTCGACCCGGTGTACGTCGACCTCACGCAGTCGAGCCTCGAAGGGTTGAAGCTGCGTCAGGACGTGCAGAGCGGCCGCCTGAAAACGAGCGGCCCGGGCGCGGCGAAGGTGTCGCTGGTCCTCGAAGACGGCAAGACCTACTCGGAGGCGGGCAAGCTGCAGTTCTCGGACGTGACGGTCGACCAGACCACCGGCTCGGTGACGATCCGCGCGATCTTCCCGAACCCGGGCCGCGTGCTGCTGCCGGGCATGTTCGTGCGCGCACGGATCGAGGAAGGCGTGAACGAGAACGCGTTCCTGGTACCGCAGATCGGTGTCACGCACGACCAGAAGGGGCAGGCGATCGCACTGGTCGTGACCGCGGCCAACAAGGTCGAGATGCGTCCGCTGACGACGACCGGCACGTACGGCCAGAACTGGGTCGTCGAAGGCGGTCTGCAAGCGGGCGATCACGTGATCGTGCAGGGCGTCGACAAGGTGCGCCCGGGCGCGACCGTGAAGACCGTCGCCGCACAGCTTGCGCCGGCGCCGGACGCCGCATCCGCCGCATCCGCCACAACGGCAGGCGCCGCGCCGGCAAGCGCCGCGCCGGCGACTACCGCGGCCAGTGCCGCAGCGAGTTCGGCCGCCGCGTCGAGCGCGCAATAACAGGGAGTCCGTTTCATGGCCAAGTTCTTTATCGATCGCCCGATCTTCGCGTGGGTGATCGCGATCGTGCTGATGCTGGCCGGCGTCGCATCGATCTTCAAGATGCCGATCGCGCAGTATCCGACGATCGCACCGCCGACGATCCAGATCCAGGCGAACTATCCGGGCGCTTCCGCGAAGACGGTGGAAGATACGGTCACGCAGGTGATCGAGCAGCAGATGAGCGGGCTCGACAACTTCCTGTACATGGCGTCGACGAGCGACGATTCGGGCAACGCGACGATCACGCTGACCTTCTCGCCGGGCACGAATCCGGACGTCGCGCAGGTGCAGGTGCAGAACAAGCTGTCGCTTGCGACGCCGAACCTGCCGCAGGTCGTGCAGCAGCTCGGCATGCAGGTCACGAAGTCGAGCAGCAACTGGCTGATGTGGTTCGCGTTCAACTCCGAGGACGGCCGGATGACGAAGGAGGACCTGACGAACTACGTGGCCTCGCACGTGCTCGATCCGCTGAGCCGCGTCAACGGCGTCGGCCAGACGCTGCTGCTCGGTTCGCAGTTCTCGATGCGGATCTGGCTCGACCCCGTCAAGCTGACCAACTACAGCCTCACGCCGACCGACGTGACGGCCGCGATCACGCAGCAGAACGTGCAGATCGCGGGCGGCCAAATCGGCGGCACGCCGGCGAAGCCGGGCACCGTGCTGCAGGCGACGATCACCGAATCGACGCTGCTGCGCACGCCCGAGCAGTTCGGCAACATCCTGCTGAAGGTCAACCAGGACGGCTCGCAGGTTCGCCTGAAGGATGTCGGCCGCGCGGCGCTGGGTTCGGAGAACTACACGTTCGACACGAAGTACATGGGGCAGCCGACGGCCGGCCTCGGTATCCAGCTCGCGACCGGCGCGAACGCGCTGGCGACCGCGAACGCGCTGCGGGCCAAGATCGACGAGCTGTCGAAGTACTTCCCGCATGGTCTCGTCGTGCACTATCCGTACGACACGACGCCGTTCGTGCGCCTGTCGATCGAGGAAGTGGTCAAGACGCTGATCGAAGGCATCGTCCTCGTGTTCCTCGTGATGTACCTGTTCCTGCAGAACCTGCGGGCGACGATCATCCCGACGATCGCGGTGCCGGTCGTGCTGCTCGGCACGTTCGCGATCATGGGCCTCGCCGGCTTCTCGATCAACACGCTGTCGATGTTCGGCCTCGTGCTCGCGATCGGCCTGCTGGTCGACGATGCGATCGTGGTCGTCGAGAACGTCGAGCGCGTGATGGCGGAGGAGGGGTTGTCGCCGAAGGAGGCGACCCGTAAGGCGATGAGCCAGATCACCGGCGCACTCGTCGGCGTGGCGCTCGTGCTGTCGGCGGTGTTCGTGCCGGTGGCATTCTCCGGCGGCTCGGTCGGCGCGATCTATCGTCAGTTCTCGCTGACGATCGTGTCGGCGATGGTGCTGTCGGTGCTGGTCGCGTTGATTCTGACGCCGGCACTGTGCGCGACGATCCTGAAGCCGATCGAGAAGGGGCATCACGAAGAGAAGAAGGGTTTCTTCGGCTGGTTCAACCGCACCTTCGATCGCAGCCGCGATCGCTACACGAGCGGCGTGAACCACGTGATCCGGCGCTCGGGCCGCTGGCTCGTGATCTACCTCGCCGTGTTCCTCGCGGTCGGCGTGATGTTCGCACGCCTGCCGAAGTCGTTCCTGCCCGACGAGGATCAGGGCTACATGTTCATGATCGTGCAGACGCCGTCCGGCTCCACGCAGGAAACGACCGGCAAGACGCTCGACAACATCAACACGTACCTGACCACCGTCGAGAAGGATGTGGTCGACTCGGTGTTCACGGTCAACGGCTTCAGCTTCGCGGGCCGCGGCCAGAACGCGGGCCTCGTGTTCGTGAAGCTGAAACCGTACGAGCAGCGCCAGCGTTCGGACCAGAAGGTGCAGGCGCTGATCGGCCGGACCTTCGCGCACTATTCGACGTACAAGGACGGGATGGTGATTCCGTTCAACCCGCCGTCGATTCCCGAACTCGGCACGGCCGCCGGCTTCGACTTCGAGCTGACGGACAACGCCGGCCTCGGTCACGAAGCGCTGATGGCCGCACGCGGCCAGTTGCTCGGGATGGCAGCGAAGGATCCGGCGCTCGCGCTGGTGCGCCCGAACGGCCTGAACGATACGCCGCAGTACAAGGTCGACATCGATCGCGAGAAGGCGAACGCGCTCGGCGTGACGGCCGCGGCGATCGACCAGACGTTCTCGATCGCGTGGGCGTCGCAGTACGTGAACAACTTCCTCGATACCGACGGCCGGATCAAGAAGGTGTACGTACAGTCGGACGCGCCGTTCCGGATGACGCCGGAAGACATGAACATCTGGTACGTGCGCAACAGCGCGGGCGGGATGGTGCCGTTCAGTGCGTTCTCGACCGGCCACTGGATCTACGGGTCGCCGAAGCTCGAGCGTTACAACGGCGTGTCGTCGATCGAGATCCAGGGGCAGGCCGCGGAAGGCAAGTCGACCGGCCAGGCGATGGCCGCGATCGAAGCGCTCGCGAGCAAGCTGCCGGAAGGCATCGGCTATTCGTGGACGGGCCTGTCGTTCCAGGAAATCCAGTCCGGTTCGCAGGCGCCGATCCTGTATGCGATCTCGATCCTGGTCGTGTTCCTGTGTCTCGCGGCGCTCTATGAAAGCTGGTCGATCCCGTTCTCGGTGATCATGGTCGTGCCGCTCGGCGTGGTCGGCGCGCTGCTCGCGACGATGCTGCGCGGCCTCGAGAACGATGTGTTCTTCCAGGTCGGCCTGCTGACGACGGTGGGCCTGTCCGCGAAGAACGCGATCCTGATCGTCGAGTTCGCGCGCGAACTGCAGGCGGGCGGGAACATGGGGCCGGTGCGTGCGGCGATCGAGGCGGCGCGCCTGCGGTTGCGCCCGATCCTGATGACGTCGCTCGCGTTCATGCTGGGCGTGCTGCCGCTCGCGATCAGCAACGGCGCGGGCTCGGCGAGCCAGCACGCGATCGGCACCGGCGTGATCGGCGGGATGATCACGGCGACGTTCCTCGCCATTTTCATGATCCCGATGTTCTTCGTGCGGGTTCGCGCGATCTTCAGCGGCGAGACGGAAAACGTCGACGACGCATGGCGCCTCGTGCAGGGCGACCTGCAGCGCGGTCACGACGACGCACACGATTCGAAGGGGCAGTAACGATGCAAAAACATGCTTTGACTGCAACCGCGGTCGCGCTGGCTGCCGCGCTGTTTGCCGCGGGCTGCACGATGGCGCCGCATTACAAGCGGCCCGACGCGCCCGTCGTGCAGGCGTATCCGGCGGGCGGCGTCTATGCGACGCAGCCGGATGCGGCCGGCGCGCGCAGCGCGAACGGCCAGGCGGCGACTGCCATCGGCTGGCGCGAGTTCTTCGTCGATCCGCGCCTGCAGCGGCTGATCGAAATCGCGCTGAAAAACAACCGCGACCTGCGCGTGTCGGTGCTGAACATCGAGGCGGCGCGTGCGCAGTACCAGATCACGCGTGCGGGGCTGTTCCCGACGCTCGACGGTACGGGTACGGGCAACATTCAGCGCTATCCGCAAGGTGTTTCGCCGACCAACCAGGCCTACATTTCGCGCGCTTATAACGTCGGGCTGTCCGCGTCGTGGGAACTCGACCTGTTCGGCCGCGTGCAGAGCCTGAAGGATCAGGCGCTCGCGCAGTACCTGTCGACGTCGTACGCGCGGCAGGCGTCGGAGATCTCGCTGGTGTCGCAGGTGGCGGATCAATACCTGACGCTGCTGTCGACCGACGATCTGCTGAAGGTCACGGAGGACACGCTGAAATCCGCGCAGGCGTCGTACGACCTGACCAAGCTGCAGTTCGACAACGGCACGGGCTCCGAGCTCGAGCTGCGTCAGGCGCAGACGGTGGTCGAGACGGCGCTCGCGAACCAGCAGGCGCAGGCACGTGCCCGCGCGCAGGCGCTGAACGCGCTGGTGCTGCTGGTCGGCGAGCCGCTGCCGGACGATCTGCCGGCGGGCATGTCGCTCGACGCGCAGAACCTGTTGACGGACGTGCCGGCCGGGTTGCCGTCGGACTTGCTGACGCGTCGTCCTGACGTGATGCAGGCCGAGCAGACGCTGCTGGCCGCGAACGCGAACATCGGCGCGGCCCGCGCGGCGTTCTTCCCTAGAATCTCGCTGACGGCCGCGTTCGGCACCGCGAGCCCGACGCTGGGCGGCCTGTTCAAGGCCGGCACGGCGGCATGGTCGTTCGCACCGAACATCGCGCTGCCGATCTTCGAGGGTGGGCAGAACATCGCGAACCTCGATCTCGCGAACGTGCAGAAGCGCATCGAGATCGCGAACTACGAGAAGGCGATCCAGTCGGCGTTCCGCGAAGTGTCGGACGGCCTCGCCGCACGCGGCACGTACGACCAGCAGATCTCGGCGCTCGAGCGCAACGAGCACGCGCAGCAGCGTCGCTTCGACCTGTCGGACCTGCGTTACAAGAACGGTGTCGACAGCTATCTATCGGTGCTGACCGCGCAGACGGATCTGTACTCGGCGCAGCAGTCGCTGATCAGCGCGCGTCTGGCACGCTGGACGAACCTGGTCGACCTGTACCGCGCGCTCGGCGGCGGCTGGATCCAGCGTGCAGGCGAAGCGCCGCGCGCGCCGGATGCACCGGTCGACTACGACAAGGCGGCCGCTCCGGCGCCTGCGTCGGCAACGGCGACGAACGGGTAAGCACGGAGAAGGGCGGGCGCGGTCTACCGCGCTTGCCCTTCGAACCGGCTGTATGCGAAAACGAGAACGCCACGGACGCAAATCCGTGGCGTTTTCTTTTGTACCGTCGCCGCGCGGGGAGCGGCGCTACGTTACGCCTGTTTCGTCCAAAGCGTCCGGCCGAAGAACGTGAGCGTGCGGTCCCACGCTATTTGCGACCACACCGGATCGAACTGCGTGCCGGCGATGCGGCCAGGGCCGACGGCCGTTTCGTTCGCGAACGCATGGTGCGCGAGATAGCGATGGAATTCGAAGCCGACCTTCGCATCCGTCAGCTTCTTTTCCAGTGCGTCGACCTGGTCGATCGTGAAGAACGCATCCTGCGTGCCCCAGTGGCCCATCAGCGGCACCTTGAGCTTGGCCGGATCGATGTAGTCGAGCGGCGGAAGGCCGTACCACGTGACGCCGGCGTCCGCCTCGGCGTATTGCAGCGACAGCAGCGTGAGGGCGCCGCCCATGCAGTAGCCCGTCACCGCGACACGCGGCGCCAGCGTCTTCAGGTACGTGACCGCACCGGGAATGTCCTGCGACGCGGCGTCGCCGAAATCGAGGCCGGTCATCAGGTGGTGCGCTTCTTCCTCCTCGACCGTCGACTTGCCGCGATACAGGTCGGGCACGAGCGCGAAGTAGCCGCAGCGCGCGAGGCGATCCGCGACGCCGCGGATCTGGTCGTTCAGCCCCCACCATTCCTGGATGACGACGACCGCGGGCGCGCCTTCGGTCTGTGCCGGCGTGGCCAGATAGCCCTGCAGCTCCTGGCCGTCCGGGCGGCGAAACGTGATCATGGAACCGGATGTTTGAGACATGAAACCGCTCCTTTTCGAAAAATGCGCCGAGTGCGACATCGGGCCGGCCAGCGGGCGTCGTGACACCGCTTGTTCTGGCCGACGCCGACCACGCGGCCATTCTATGCGCAAACACCGGACGCTTGCGTGAACGTCGCCGCGCGGCACGCGGCCGGCGAAGGGAGCTGACGACCGGAAAACAAACACCCCGCCCCGATGAACGGGAGCGGGGTGTCGCGTGTACGACGTGCGTATCGGAATACGCCGGAAATACGCCGGCGCGTATCCGGCTTACTGGCCGAAATAGATCGAGTCGCGGCCTGTCTGCCTGACTGCGATCGCGCGGCCGGCACGCGCGCCCGCGGCTGCTTGCGCGCCGTAGCCGGCTTCATCGGCGTTCGTCACGCGGGCCTGCGCCGTCTGCAATGCACGCGGGTAATACTGATCGGAGACTTCGGGCTTGTAGCCGGCCTGTTCGAGCTGGACGAGTTCCGCACGCACCTGGGCGCGCGTCAGCGGGCCCGACGGGTTCGATTGGGCGAATGCGCCGTACGATGCGGACAAGGCGGTGGCGGCGACGACAGCGGTGATGAACGACTTCATGGTGACCTCCGGTTCTGTTGATTTCGCGCTTCGCTCGTGGCGTTCAGCGGTTGATTGCATCGTAACGATCGCGTTACCGGTCGGAAATACGCGTTGCAGCGAATCATTATTGCAACTGGGTAAACGATTCGCGCGGCACGCCATTTCATCTGAAGATTGCAGGCACATGCCGGAGCAGCGGCTTGGCCTTTGGGGAAGCGATAGGGGCGATCGGCGCAACCGAGGCGGGATGGACGGTTGAATCGTATTCCGAAGTATTTTGGCGAGGCCGCTGGCGTCGCTCGTGCCGCATCACGCAGCCAGGATCGTGCGCGGCCGCGCATCACCCAACGTTGATCGACTGCCCGGCGTACAGCACGTTCGGCGCCGAAGCCAGGCCCGGATTCAACTGCAGGATCTCGTTCAGCGCACGCGCATCCTGCTGGTCGCGCGTCATCGCCTTCCGGTCGTTCGGCGACACGTGCGCCGCGTCGAGCAGTGACTGTCGATGCGCGTCGGCGATCACCCACAGCGAATCTCCGGCCACGACGATGTATGGCTGCGCGGCCGGCGACGGCGGCGCGGAGGGCTGCGCGGGCGCCGTGTTGCCCGTCGTGCCGGTCCCGGGCGGTTGCGTCGCGGTGGCGCCCGGCGCGAGCCCGGTCGTCGGCGTGCCGGCCGTCGGCTGCTGCGATGGCGACGGTGACGCCGGCGTCGACGGCGGCTTATGCGTCGACGATCCCGAGCCGCCCGACGGCGGCCCGAAGAACAGGTTCTGCAATTGCGTGAAGCCCCAGATCCCGATCGGCACGAGGATGAGCGCGGTCGGGTATTTCCTGACCCAGCGCGTCGCGTTCGGGAAATGGGTGTTCAGGCGCGCGCCGAGCAGCATCGCCGTCGAGGTCGCGGCCGTTGCCGCGAGCCCGTAGTGCCCCTTGTCGTATTGCGCGATCGTGCCCGCGATGCCGCTCGCGACGCCGACGAAATCCGACGTCGAATCGATCAGTCGCACGACACGGCTGCGCTTGTCCGCGTTCACGCGGTGCGCGCTCACCGCATAGACGAGGCCCGAATACGTCGCGGCGAGCGCCGCGCTCGCGGTCGTCAGCGCGCCCGCGACGGTCGGCGCGGTCATGAGCCCGTGCACGCCGACGGCGATCGTCCCCGAATAGCCGACGATCGCGCTACCGCGCCCGACGAGGCCGAGCAGCCGGCGGGAATTGCCGTGATGCAACTGCGCGAGCGACGTGCCGCCGACCATGCCCTGCATGTTCGCGAGCAGGTCGACCGACAGTTCCTTGATCTGCGCGGCCGCATCGTCGAAGCCGATGAGCCCCTGCCGATGCATTTCGACGAAGTGGCTCGCCTTCACGCGCGTTTCGTTCGTGAGCAGGTCGAGCTGTTCGAGCCGCGCCGGGTTGTAGCCGTGTACCGGCGCGGTCAGCTGCTGCGCGAGCGAGCGCTGCAGGCGGTCGAGCACGTCGTGCACCGCGCGCGGGTCGCCGCTCTGCAGGCTCTGCACCGCGCCCTGGTGCATCGCGCCGAACACGCGGCCTGCGCGCGCACCGACGAACAGCGCGGTGTTCGCGTGGGTCAGCGCGTCCGAGCTCATCACGGTCATGCCGTTGAACACGTTCAGCGCCACGAGCGAGCTGGCGCCGGCCACCGTGCCGCCGAAGCCCAGCGACCACGCCCAGTCGCGCTTGCCGAACGACGGCCGGTGCACGCGCAGCGCGTTGAGCTGCGCGAGCGCGGCCTCCTGCGGGTTGCCGCGCTGGTGGCTCGGCTGCGCGGCGATGTCGCGGTTCACGATGACGGGCTTGGTTTCGTCGATCGCGAGCTTCGGATCGGCGGCCACCGCGCGCCAGAACGCGGTGCTCGATGCGGTCGGGTTTGCGTGCGCGGCGATCTTGCGTGACGTGCCGGGCTTGCCGTACCGGTCCAGCCAGAGGTTGCCGGCGTC
The DNA here is from genome assembly GCF_902832865.1 of Burkholderia sp. BCC0397. Classification (NCBI taxonomy): domain Bacteria; kingdom Pseudomonadati; phylum Pseudomonadota; class Betaproteobacteria; order Burkholderiales; family Burkholderiaceae; genus Burkholderia; species Burkholderia sp. BCC0397. The sequence continues at coordinate 560,944 of NZ_CADFDL010000002.1, forward strand.
GCGTGCGCGCCGTTCGGCCCGGTTTGCGGCGTCGGTGGTATTCCAGTAGTTCTCCTTCGCATAGGTGATCGTCGCCTGCCGTGCGCGGTCCATCAGCGCGGTCGTGTGCCCTTCGTACAGGTCGGCGCGCAGTTGCGCGAGTTGGTCGGGCTTCAGCCCGTTCGCGAGACCGACGCGTTCGACTTCGGCGAACAGCACCTGATGCTGGTTCGCGAGCGTTTGCGCGCCGACCCGTTCGAACACGCGCGTGAGCGCGTCGGCGCCGTGCAGGCGTGCGAGCTTGTCGGGCGCATGCAGCTTGTATTCGACGAGCTTGCGGGCGAGTGCGGCAGTCAGGTCCTGGTTCGCGACGAAGTCCGAGCCATGCGTCGCATACGACAGCCCGAGATGAACCCAGTCGAGTTCCTTGCGCTCGAGCACGGCCTCGACGAGCTTCAGGTGGCCGTCGCCCGGCGCCGGCTCGAGCACGGCGTCCCAGCCGTGGAACGTCACCATCACATGCGGCGCGGTTTTGCCGGCGTGTTGCCGCGCCCACGTTTCGAGCGCGTCGAACGTGCGCACGTAGTCGTGATACGCATCGTTGGTGCCGGCCAGCGTGCGCTGGTCCTCGGCCGACACGAGCGCGCGCGACGGCGCGGTTTCGAGGCGCAGCACGAAGCCGCCTTCGGACGCCGCGTCGAGCCATTGGTACAGGTGGTCGAGGTCGTCGAGTTCGAGATGGCGGCCCGTGCCGTCGATGTCGATCCGCGCGTTCGCTTCGTCGAACTGCGCGTGGTCGAGCTTGCCGAGTTCGCGCACGCGGCGGATGAAGGCGGGGTCGTGTTTTCGGCCGAGCGCGGCGGCCAGCGAATACGGATCGACCGCGACCGACACGACCGGCATCGCACCGCCGTAGCGTTTCACGAGCGCGAGCATCCCGGCGGGGTCGTCGCGCAGCGTGAAGCCGCGCGCCATCAGCGCGAGGCGATCCTGGATCTCGGCCTTCGCGCGGCCATAGGCCTGCAATGCATGCCGGTCCGCGGCCCGTGCGATCGACAGATACGTGATGGCGCGCTTCGCATGGCGCGACACCACGTTCGCCGCATGGTCGGGCCGCGACAGCGGGCCGCGCCACGGCATGCTCGACGCCTCGCGCGCGAGCCGCAACGGGATGCCGAGCGCCTTCATCATCACGCTGTCGGCCATCATGACCTGGCGCGTCGTGCCGAGGTCGAGCGGCTCGCCCGTGCGGCCCGCGAACGCCTTCACGCGCTCGTGCTCGGGGAACCAGTGGTCGACCTTCGCCTTGCCGAAGCGGAGGATCCATTCGGCGACCGTCGCGCTCGTCAGGCCGGGCTGATAGGTCTTGATACTGAACGGCTTGCCGGCCGGCGCGGCAAGCGGCGCGGGTGACGCGGCCGGTGCGGGCACGGCCGGCGCGTTCTGATTGCCTTTCTTGCCCTTCCCGCGCGCAGGCTTCTTCGGCTTCGCCGGCGGATTGGCGGAGGCGGTGCCCGACGCAGGATCGCTGGCGAGTTTGACCTGCTGGCGCCTGGCGGCGGCCAGTTCGGCCGCGATGCGGCTCTTCAGTTCGCCGAACGGCGCGGACGATTCCGCCGCGGCCTTCTGCAACTGCTTGTCGAGTTCCGCCTGTTTCAACGCATACGCCGCGACCTGCGTCGGCTTCGTGCGTGCGTCGAACGCGGCCGGGTCGAGCCGCGTCACGAGGAAATGCCGGTCCGAGCCGTCCGGACCGCCGCCGATCTTCGTCTTGTCGAGATCGACGCCGGGCTTGCCCGTGTCGGCGAAATGCGCGGCATCGTCGAACCATTGCAGCGTGCCGTCGCGGGTCGCGAGGATGCCGTCGGGCTGGTGCAGCGTGTCGATCAGCGCGCCTTCCGTGCCGTAGACGTAGATGAAGTATTCCGGGCCGACCTGGCCGAGATCGATCACGCGCCGCAGATGCAGCGTGTTCGCGCCGCTGAAATCGTGCACGTCGTCGGCCGATTTCGGCAGCAGGTTCGGCGCGACCCAGCGGTGGGCGAGCGGCGTCGCGCCGGCAGGCGGCTTGCCTGCCGACTGAATCCGGCCGAGCCGGCGCTGCACGCGGTCGCTCGTTTTCAGCGGCGGCGGCTTCTGCTCGGCGACCGGCAACGCGCGCTCGGCCGGCTCGAAGCCGCCATAGCGGGACACCACCGATTCCGGCAGCGAGGACGGCACGAACACGACGCCGCGCCGTCCGTCGGGCAGGCCGCGTGCGCGCCGGCGGAAGGCGGTGCCGAGATCCTGCTCGCCGATCGACGCGTCGCCGACCGAGGTTTTCTCGTGATAGGTCCAGCCGCTGCCGCCTTGCTTGGGCACGGCGTAGCCGAGCACCTTGCCGGTCTTCCTGTCGACCGCGAAGATCGTCGTGCTGTCGTCCGCGGCCTTCGCGGCCGCCTTGGGACGCTTGAATTGCGGCGCGCCGGCGAGTTCGCCGATCTGCTCGACGACCTCCTGCGCAGGCGCGTCGCCGGAAGGCTCGGCATTCCACACGCGCTTCGAGTCGACGGCTTCGACCTTCGCCGCGCCGCCGAATTTCTGCAACTCGTCGAGCGACACCGGCGACAGGTAGAAGTCGAACTTCGCACGCGCTTCATGCGGTGTTTCGCTGCCGCTGCGCTTGCGTGGGCGCGTGCCCGGATAGAGCGCGTCGCGCAAGTCGTGCGATGGCGTGCCGTCGGGGTCGGCCGATTCGACCTGACCGGGCTGGCCGTGCGCATCGGTCGTCAGGCTCGCGACGAACTCGGGTTGCGGATGCGTGCCGTCGTCCGCCGGCCGGTTGGCGTGCTTCGCGATCAGCACGTGCGCGTCGGGGCCCGCGTATTGCGCGAGGTCGCGGATGTCGGCCAACTGCGTGCCGTCGATCCGCTTCAGGTCGCGTTTGCCGTGCGCATCGAGCCAGTCGGCCGCGCGCGCTTCGGGCGTGAGCGCGGGGGTGGCCGGCAGGAACGACGACGGGTCCGGCACGGGCCACATCATCATCGACGGCATCGTTCGCGGCGTCGCGCCGGGCCGCCCGGCTTCGCCGTCGCGCAGCGCCTGCTCGGCCTGCGCGCGGTACAGCGCACGGTAGACGGGATTGCCGGGCAGCGAGGTCTGCGCGTTGCCGAACGCGTCGGCGAGGCGCGCGAGGCCCGCGGCGTCGCCCGGCATCACATGGTCGGCTTCGCGCGCGATCGCGTCGGGGAGCACCGCGTGCTCGGCGATGTCGATGCCGGTCGATTCGAGGATCTGCTTGCGCACCGCGAACGCGTTGGCCTGCGCGCGCGCCTCGGCGCGCAGCGCGCTTTCTGCGTACGCATCGGGGCTGCTGGTATCGAGGCCGAGCCGGTTCGTCGCCACGTCGACCGCGTGCCCGACCTCGTGTGCGAGCACGTAGACGATCGTGCCGGCATTGCGCAGGCCGCCGTCGATCACGATCCGGCGCTGTTCGGCATCGACCTTGCTGCCGGCGCCCGCGCGACCCTGCACGATTTCCCAGCGGCCGGGATTCAACAGTCGCAGCTGATCGGCGAGCAGGCTCGACTGGTCGGCCAGCGCATACGCGGCGTCGGGCAGCGGCGCACCGCCGAACCACATCCGGATACGTGTGAAGAACGACGGCTTCTGGACGAACGCGCCGTCCGGCAGCGATTCGCTGATCACGGGGTGCGCGAGTTCGACGTGGCCGCTCGCGATGCCGCGTTCGAGCGGCTGGATGACGGCATCGATCATCCCGGGCGTGCGGTTGGTGGCCGGGTCCGGATGCGGGATCAGGACGGAAGGATCGCTGAAGTAGAACGCGCCGTGCGCGTCGAACAGGCCTTCGAAATCGAACGACAGGCCGTGCCGCGCGGCGATCTCGCGCATCGCGACGAGCTGCCGCATCGATTCGCGCGTCACGCGTTTCGGCAGGATGCCGTGCATCACGTCGAGGCTGCCGAGTTCGGCCAGCGGGCTGTACAGCACGGCGATGCGCCCGCGGTACGTGAACGGCCCGTCGACCGTGACCGTGCGCATGCCGAGCTGCGTCAACTGGTCGAGCCCGCGCTTTTCGTGGGCGAGCATCGTGCGCGCCTTGTCGCCGCTGGCGTCGAACACGCCGATCGCATTGCGCTTGCCGAGTTCGAATACCGCCTTCGCGGTGCCCGCACCGAGGAACGGGCCGAGCAGCGTGTCGGGATCGACGCGCCGCGCCGGATCGCCGGCGACATGCAGCCCATGTTCGTCGACGGCGAGCGCACCCGCATCGATCCGTTCGCGCGGCGACGGCGTGTAGCGCGTCCACGTACCCGGGCCGCCGAACTGCATGCGCTGCGTGCCGTCGTTGCGCGGCTCGCCGATCGTGCGGACCGTGCCGCTGTCGGGCACGTAGATCGTGCGTTGCCACAGGTTCGCGAGCCACGCAGCGTGTGCCGCCCCGCCTTCGCCTGCGAGGACGATGGGCGCGCCGGCCCGTGCGGGCGTGAACGCGTGGCGATGGTCGATCGAGTAGTCGACGGGCGTGGCGGGGCGGCCGTGTGCGTCGAGCAGGCTGCCGGCTGCATCGGTCCGCGCGTGGACGAGCGTCAGCGGTTCGCCGTTCGCATAGGACACCGGACCGTTGCGCGAGAAGGACAGTTTCGGCGAGCCGCCGCCGAACCAGCGGCGCGGAAACGGCGACGCACGGTCCGCGTGCGCGTGGCTCCACTGCACCTGTTCGTCGAGCGTGCGCGGCAGCCGTGCGCCGCCGCTGCCGCCGGACGATTCGGTCGTGTGCGGCGCGGGCATGCGCAGCGATGCGCTGCCCGGCTGTTGCTGCCGGTCCCACGCGCGGCCATAGAACGCACTGTAGTGTTCGCCGTCGCGTCCCGATACGGGGGCGTTGCCGAATGCGTCGGCGAGGCGCGCGAGGCCCGCCGCGTCGCCCGGCATCACATGGTCGGCTTCGCGTGCAATCGCGTCGGGGAGCACCGCGTGCTCGGCAATGTCGACGCCGGTCGATTCGAGGATCTGCTTGCGCACCGCGAACGCGTTGGCCTGCGCGCGCGCTTCGGCGAGCAGCGTGCTTTGCACGTACGCTTCGGGGTTGCTGGTGTCGAGGCCGAGCCGGTCGTTCGACACGTCGGCCGCGTGGCCGGCTTCGTGCGCGAGCGTATAGACGAGCGTGCCGGCGCCGCGCAGGCCGCCGTCGATCACGATCCGGCGCTGCTCGACGTCGGTGCGGCTGCCGCGTCCCGCGCGGCCCCACACGACCTGCCAGCCGTCCGACTTCAGCAGCCGCATCTGCTCGGCGAGCAGGCTCGACTGATCGGCGAGCGCATAGGCGGCATCGGGCAGCGGCGCGCCGCCGAACCACATCCGGATGCGCGTGAAGAGCGACGGCTTCTGGACGAATGCGCCTTCCGGCAGCGATTCGCTGATCGCCGGATGCGCGAGCGCGATGCTGCCATTGCGGATGCCGCGTTCGAGCGGCGCGATGACGTTGTCGATTTCCTCGAGCGTGGCGTCGATCTCCTCGCGGTCATCCGTGCGGAATACGGTGGCCGGGTCGCTGAAGTAGAACTCGCCGCGTGCGTCGAATACCCCCTGAAAATCGAACACCAGGCCATCGCGCTCGACGATCTCGCGCATCGTGGCGAGCTGTCGCATCGATTCGTGCGTGATACGTGACGGCAACGCACCGAGCGAGACGGCACGGCTGCTGAGTTCGGCGAGCGGATGGTAGAGGATCCCGATCCGGTTGCCGACCGAGAACGGGCCGTCGATGGTCAGCGTGCGCATGCCGTAGCGGCGCAGCAGGTCGAGTCCGTTGCGTTCGGTGTCGAGTGCGTCGTAATGATTGGCGAGCTGGCCGTCGCGCGGCCGTGCGGGATCGACGTCGTACAGGCCGATCGCGTTGCGCTTGCCGAGTTCGAACACGCTCTTCTCGATGCCGGCCCCGAGGAACGGGCCGATCAGCGCTTGCGGGTCCAGCCGCCGTGACGGATCGCCCGCGACGTGCAGGCCGTGCTCGTCGACGGCCAGTTCGCCGTAGTCGATTCGCTCGCGCGGCGACGGCGCATAGCGGGTCCACGTGGGGGCGTAATCGAATTGCGCCTGCGCGCGCATGCTGCCCGGGTTGCCCATCGCCGCGTCGAACGCGCGGATGGTACCGCCGTCCGGCACGTAGACCGGCCGTTGCCAGGTGTTCGTGAGCCATGCCGCGGCGGCGTGGCCGTTGTCGGCGGCCAGGACCAGCGCGCGGCCGCTGCCGGCGCTGGTCGACGTGCCGGCGAAGAAGTTCGCGATCGAAAAGTCGACATGCTGCGCGGGGCGGCCGTGTGCGTCGAGCAGTTGGCCCGCGGCGTCGGTTTGGCCGCGGATGACCGTCAGCGGTTCTTCGGTCCCGGACGACGTGTGTTCGTCCAGGATCCGCAGCGTCATCTGTCGCGGCTCGTTGCGCCCGCGTTCGGCGAACGGCGAGATTGCCTCCGCATGCGCGAAGCTCCACTGCACCTGTTCCTCGAGCGTGCGCGGCAGGTGCGCGCCGCCGCCGGCCGATTCGGTCTGCGGCGCCGGCATCCGGCGCGGGGCGCCGCCGTTGCGTTTCTGCTTGTCCCAGATGCCGTCGTAGAAGGCCTGGTACGTCTCGCCGCGGCGGCCCGAGACCGGCGCATCGGCGAACGCGTCGGCAAGCCGTGCGACCGTGCCCGCATAGTCGCTCGACGGCGTCCAGCGGTCGGCCTCGTGCTGGAGCGCGTCGGGCAGCGTCGTGTTCGCCGCGATGTCGCCGCCGCCCGCGAGATCGATCTCGTAGCGCGCCTCGAACGCGTTGATCTGCGCGCGCGCTTCGGCTTCGAGCGCCTTGCGCGTGAAGCGGCTGCGGCCGCTGTAGTCGAGCGCATCCAGCGTGCCGTCGATCGCTTCGACCGCATGCTTGGCCTCGTGCGCGAGCGTGTACGTGATGCTGCCCGAATCGTGCAGTCCGCCGTCGATCGTCACGCGCCGCCGCTTCGGATCGATCCGGCTGCCGCCGCCGCGCTTGCCGAGGCTCACGCGCCAGCCGGCGTCGCTCAGCATCCGCAACTGCTGCGTGAGCGTATCCGATTGCTGCGCGAGCGCGTGGACCGCGTCCGGCAGCGGCGCGCCGCCGAAACGCATTTGCAGCCGCGTGAACAGGCCCGGGCCGGCAAGCGCCGGGTCCGGCGGCGCTTCGGTGGTTTCCGGGTGCGCGGCGGCCGGGAGCGCGTGGTCCTCGGCCCGTGCGTCGCGGGCCGGCTTCGGCCGGGATGCGTTGTGCGCGTCGTTCGCCGCTTGCGATGCGGATCGTTCGGCCGGCTTGACGAGCACCAGGATGCGGTTCGGTGCACTGAATGCGCCGTCCAGCGCACGCGCCGCGCGCGCGGGCGGCTGCGGCAGGGCGGCGTGCGTTTCCGGATCGGCGGCGTTGCGCCGGGTCGTCGCGAGCACGACGACGGTGTCGTCGTTCGCGGGCAGGGGCGCGCGGCGCGCGGCAGGCGCTTCCGGATTCGCCGCGGGCGGGTCGGTTTCGACGACGCCCGCCGCATCGGCGTGCGCCACCTGCGAATTCGTGCCGACGACGCGGCCGCCTGCCGCCGGCGCGGCGGGGGCGGGCGGGTAGCGCGTCAGTGCCGCATCGGCGCGCAGCGTGCCGTCTGGGTGCAGCGCGTCCGGCGCGGCGGCGAATACCGGCCGCTGCCAGCGGTTTGCGAGTTCGGGCGCGACGTGTGCGTCCGCTGCATCGGCGATGACGACGATCGGTTCCGCGACGTCGGCGGGCAGCGCGCCCGCCGCACGCGGCCGCGCCGCCTCGGGCACGGAGGCGGACGGGTCCTCGCCGTTGCGCACGATGAAGAGCGTGTGTTCGCCGTAGTCGAGCGCTTCGACTGACGGGCCGCGCGGCACCGACACGCCGGCCGGGTCGAGCGTCGCGGGCCGGGAGGCCGGTTCGGCGTCGGTCAGGTCGATCACGCGGACCGGCGTGCGCGGCGCGACGCTGGCCGGCTCTTCGCGGGCGCCTGCGCCGGGTGCGCCGGGCGCCCGCGCGACGGCCGGATCGTTCTCCGCGCGCAGGTCGCTGCTGCGGCGATTCTGCGCGGCGACGTGCGAATCGGACGCGCGCGTTTCCTGCTGGTTCTCGTCGCGCGTGGTCTGTGCTTCGCTCGTGCGCTGCGCATTGCGTGCGCTGGCGGTCGTGGTCGCGGCGGCCGTGTCGTTCGCTTCGGTGGCGCGCGCCGCGGCTTCGTTGGCGGGCGTGGTCCGCGGCGCGTTGTCGGCCGGCGGAGCCTCGTCGCTTGCCGGCTGCCGCGGGTCGTTGCGGGACGGAATGGGTGTTTTCGCGACGAGCTTCGACGGCGCATTGATTTCGCCGTCGCTGCCGAACGACAGCCGGTCGCCCGTCTCCGTGACCGAATCGATCTTCGTGCCTTCGGTCCAGGTCTTGCCGGTCAGCTTGACGATGCTCAATTCGCCGTTCTCGCCGAGGATCACCGATGTCCCGCGCGGCAGGTTGTTCAGATCCTTGTTGTTGAGCGAGTCGAGCACGCGCACGGGCATGTTGTCGTAGGTGAGCACCTTGTCGCCCGCCATCAGCGTGCCGTCCTTCGCGACCTTGATGTCGACGCCGTCGAGCGACGCGCGCGTCGCGCCGAACGCGAGTTGCGATGGCTCGTTCTTGCTCAGGATCTTCTGCAGTTGCTGCCCGTCGATCGAGATGCGTTCGCCGCCCGCCGAGCGGGCGACCACCGGCCGGCCGGTGACGCGAACCGTCGCGTTGACCACGCGGTCCCGCACGCCGCCCGCGCCCATCAGCGCGACGTTCGTGAAACCGGATTTGAGCGCGTCCCAGCCGTGTTCGCTGTCGCCGTGCCCGAAATCGATAGCGGCTTCGACGAAGCTTTCGCCCGCGGCGCCGACGCCGGTGGCGAGCGACGTGCCGCGCACGATCGCCGTGGTGATCCGCGCAGCCCTTGCCGAGCGGAGCGCGGTGACCGTCTTGGCGAACACTTCCGAGCCCGCGAACTTCGCCGCGCCGGCCGCGCCCATCGGCACGAGGTTGAGCCAGTCGCCGCGCGCGCCGGCGTCGGTGAATGGATTGATGCTCTGGTTGTGTTCCCAGCGCGAGCCGATATCGAGCGCGGATTTCGTCATGCTCGAACCGATCGCCGTGTCCATCATCACCGCGCCCGCGAAGTTCAGCGCGCCGCCCGCGAACGCGCCGACGCCGGTAGCGTCGAGCAGCACGCCGGCGCCCTCCATCAGCAGCCCGAGACCCATCATCCCGAGGTTCACCTTGCCGCCGGTCAGCGTGTTCAGCGCGCTGTCGAACCAGTCGTCGTGATGCGCGGCCTTCTGCTGGAACTGCGCGTGACCTTTGTCGTCGTAGCCGGTCACGAGATCGAGCGTGCCGCTCGACGCAAGCTGGTTGTTGTCGAGGTAGTCGCCGATATTGTCGTAATTCGCCGACGTGTCGTCGACGTACTGGACGTTGCCCTTGCCGTCGGTGACCTTGAAGAGTGCGCTCGTCACCATCCCGGCCGTCTTGTCCGAGTAGATCAGCGGCAGGATGTTGACCTGCGTGGCGCTGCCGCCGCCGAGCTTCAGGATTTCGCCGCGCACCTTGTTGATCGTGTCCAGCTTGTCCTTGTCGGTGTAGCGCACCGAATCGTCGTTGACGGGCGCGGTGGGCGTGCCGGTGCCCGCGCCCGTGTCCGACGACGGCTGCACGTCGGGCGGGAGCCCGATCGCGGTGCCGATCAGGTTGCGCTGCTCGTTGTCGGTCAGCTTGCCGAAATTGATCGTCGCGGCCTTGTTCGTGCTCACGCCGGCCTGGTCGAGCAGCGATTGCGACAGCTCGCCCTGGTGCGCGCGGAAGAAGCCGTCGAGCGCCTTCGAATAGGCTTCCTTGTCGTCCTGGCTCTGCGGGTTGCGCAGGTTCTCGGCGAGGCTCGCATCGAACTGGTCGAGCAGCACCTGTTGATGCGACATCTCGGTCAGCAGCTGCAGCTTGTTGATGGTTGCGTCGGCCTGCTGAAGATTGTTGCGTGCCTGATCGAGCTGGTCCTGGTACGGATTCGGACGCCGTGGCGTGGGCATCGGAATCTCGTCGCCGTTCACTTCCCGCATGCGCACCGGCGTCGGGTTGTTCGCGTACCAGTCGTCGTAGGTTTTCTGCATATCGGCGAGCTTGCCCTTCAGCACGCCTTCCTGCGTCTTCGCGTTCGCGAGCTGGAATTTCGCGGCTGCGTCGTTGAACGTGTTGGACAGCCGGCCGTCGGCCGCGCGCAACGCGCCCGCGACGACATGGAGTTTTTTCGCGTCGAGCGCGGTCTGGCCGGTCGCGGTGGTCGGCACGGACGTGTTCGAGCCGGGCGGCTGCAGCACGAACGATGGATTCGTGAACAGCGTCGTGGGCGGAAGCGACGTCGACAGCGCGCTGGGCGGCGTCGACGTGCTCAACGACGACGTCGGCATCGGCGTCTGTGTCGTCGACGGCGCCGGCGTGCTCGATGTGCTCGATGTGCTCGGCAGCGACGTGCTCAGCGACGGCGACGGTTGCGCCGAAGGGGACGGCGGCGTCGTAGGCGGCGGATTCGTCGACAGCGTCGGCGTCGGGTTCTGCAGCACGAACGGCACCTTCGGCTTGAGCTGCGCATCGATCTGCGCGCCAGCGTCGTCATACTGCTGCGCGAGCGTCTGGCCGTACGCGACGACGAACCCGTCGTGCGCGAGGCTGGCCTTCTGCTTCGCCTGTGCTAGCGCATCGGACGCGGCGGCGAGGTCCGTATCGACGGTCGGATGCGGATCCAGCGAGCGCGGATTCGCGGTGTGCCAGTCGTCGAATACCGTTTTCGCGGTGTCGTACTTGCCCTGCAAGTCGTCGACGGTCAACTGCGCGCCGAGCATCTGCATGTAGCTGCCGCTCGTGTTCGCCTGCGTCGTCGCGCGATCGAGCGCGGCCTTGTCGTCTTTCGTCGCGCCGGGCGTCGAGCCGATCAGGCACGCGCTGTCGGCGTCGTATTTCTGCTGCAGCGTCGTGACCTGCTGCGCGTCGAGCGACGCCGCATAGGCCGCGTTCGAGTAATTGGCGATCTTCGCGGCCTGCGCGATATTGGCCTGCACGGTGTTCATGTCGACGTTGCCGTTGGCATCGGCCGGCGGCGGATCGGGCAGATCGACCTGCAATTGCAGCGGCGCGAGCGCATCGTTCAGCTTGCCGACGCCGCTATCGATCGCGTCCTTGTACGCGGGATCGGCCATGTACGACTGGAATTGCGTATAGGCGAGATTCGCATTGCTGACGTCCGCCCAGTACTTCGCCTGGGCCGTTACCGCAGTCGACGTCGCCGATTGCCAGTCGTCGTAGGCCTGGACCTGGGCGGGTGTCTTGCAATCGCCCTGCTGCGGGACGAAGTTCGGATTCGCCTTGGTCTGGTCGGGAAACAGCTTCTGCAGCGCGGCGAGCTTCGCATCGGCCTGCTGCTGCGCGGGCCCCTCGATTTTGTCGTTCGTCGGGTCGGCGCTGTACTGGTCGGCTTTCGCCTGTTCGCCGTACAGGATCCGGTAGCCGGCGTCGGTCGTGACGTCGAGTTCGCGTTGCGCGGTGTCGGCCGCATCGTGCGCCTTCGTGTAGTGGTCGCGTGCGGCCTTGCGCTCGTCGGGCGTCGCGTCGGGGTCGCGGTTCGTCATGCGCAGCACGCCCTGCGCGCCTTGCAGCGTTTGTTGCGCGTTGTCGTACTTGGTCTGCGCGTCCTGGATCACGCCCTGGACGGCTCGCGTCGTGTCGTTGTCGACCGTGATCTCGGGCGGCGCCACGCGATACTGATCGGCCATGCTCTGGAGCAGCGCGGTGGCCGATGCGATTTCGGGGTTGGTCGGCTTGGACGGATCGGTGCCGAGGTCGGCCTGCACGGGGATCGGCGGCACGGTGGTCGGATTGACCGGGTTGGCCGGGCCGTTGTTCGGGCCGTCGTTGGACGTACCGTCCGCGTTGCGCGGCGGTTTCGGTGCGAGGTCGGGCTCCAGCGTTTGCGACAGGAAACGCTGCCAGTTCAACCCCAAACCCATTCCGTCGATGGACAACATGCAAGGCTCCCGTCAGGCGCGGCCGTACGCAGGGTGCACGCCGCCGGCGCCGCATGGCGCGATTTCGAGTGTACGGAAGCGGCTGGAGCGGGCACGGGGGCGATTCGTAGCGCGCGACGAGGGGGAACTGGTCGGTCCGGGGATCGCTACGAGAAGCGATCATGTCCTGATAGTGCGCGATGCAGAAGGCGGGGCGATGAGGTGGCTTGCGCATCGATTCGGTCGGGTTCGTGTGTTACAGCGGGCTTTCGGCGATGGAGTGTGTCTTACTGTTCGCTTTCGTTTTTATGGTCAGTTATGCGAAGTAATTTGTGGTGGTGAAAGTATTGGGGAGGAGTAAGTCGTGCGGTATGCCCCGAATCGAGGGGGGAGGGATTCGGGCGACACGAATGCGTTCAGCCGACATCGACGCGAGAGGAACAGGAGCCGGTACGGCGGGTGATTCGCTTTTGTGGTGGATAGGTGTTGCCGGCTGAATCGCGTTGATACCCGATGGGCGCGGCCGGCTTGCTGGAGCAGGCGGTCGACGCGTAATTGGCAGAATTCGGCGTGTGACCCCAGGACGGCGAAGAATCGGACGGGGGAAAGAGGCGATTCCACTCAATTCACGCATCATCACTGGGAAATTGTTACGTGACAACTTCAGATCATATGGGTCGATGACTTTATATACTGAATTTTTGCACCTTCTCACCGAGGCGAATCTCCGATTCGCATCCCCCCGAATACGGGTCTGCCAGCCCGATTGGCAAGCCCGTTGCTCAAGATCCGCAAGTATTCGGCAAAACGCCTATAATGATTGGGCAAATTGCCGCAGAGAGGTCAGGTCATGAGCACCATCGCTTTTCATCCTTCGGGCGTCGCCCATCCGCGTCAGGCCGAATTCACGATTCTCGAGCAGTTGCTGGCGATCCGCGTCCGGTCGGGCGCCGATCTGGCCGAGCTGGCGAGCGCGCGCGTCGACGTGTCGGTGATCGACCGGCTGTCGGAGCGCGGGCTGAAATCGGACGAACTGGCCTTCATCATTCCGCGCCGCACGCTGAGCCATCGTCGCCAGGCGCACGAACGTCTGTCGCCGGAAGAGTCGGACAAGGCGATCCGCCTCGCGCGCATCGTCGCGCAGGCGACGGCCACGTTCGGCGACCAGGACAAGGCGATGGCGTGGCTGCGCAACGGGCTGCAGCGCTTCGGCGGCCGCACGTCGCTCGACATGGCAAGCACCGAGCATGGCGCGCGGCTCGTCGAAGAGGCCCTCACGCAGATCGACGAAGGGTACTTCGCTTGACGACGCTGTGGCGGATCAGCAATTACGCCGATCTGAAAGGCATCGGCGGGTTGCGGGCCGGCGGGCGCTGGCATTTCGCCGGGCAGCCCGTCGTGTATCTCGCCGAGCATCCGGCGCTCGCGTTGCTCGAGACGCTGGTTCATTTCGAAATCGCCACCGTCGCGCAATTGCCGAGCGGATACCAGTTGCTGCGTATCGAAGTGCCCGATTCGGTGGACGTCGCCGAAATCGCCGAAGGTGATGCGCCGGAGGACTGGCGAACGAACGTCGACTGGACCCGCAGCGCCGGCACCGAGTGGCTGCACACGCAGCCGAGCGCGCTGCTGCGCGTGCCGAGCGTCGTCGTGCCGCATGCCCACAATTTCCTGTTGAACCCGCTGCATCCGGCCGCGCCCGACATCCGCATCGCGGAAGTGATGCAATCGCCGTACGACACGCGGATTCTGCGGCTGGTCCAGTCGAAGCCGGGCGAATAGCGAACCGGGAGGAACACGGTCCGCGCCGGCGGCGCGCGATCTCAGCGCTCATGTGCGGCGCGATCCGCGGCCGCATCGGGCGGCAGCGTTTGCCGAATGCGCGTGACCGTTCGCATGCTGGCGAGACCGAGCATCGCGGTGACATCGGCATGCGCGTGGCCGGCGATCAGCTGGCGGCGCGCATACGTATTGCGCAGCACGCGCGGGCTCATGTCCGCTGCGTGAAAGCCGATCGCGTTCAGCGCGTCGCGCACGACGAGCAGCAGGAACATGTCGTTCATTGCGCCCCCGCGCGGCGCGGGAAACAGCAGCGCCGACGGCCGCACGTCCGAGCGCGCGCGCCATGCGGCGAGCGGCGCCACCGCGAACGTGTCGAGCGCGATCCGGCGCGCCGGCCGCGCGCGATCGCGCGGCGCCGACAACACCGGTGGTCGCGCGTCGAGATCGAGTGCGTCGCCTGTCGCCCCGCGAATCTCGGCCGACGTGATGCCGCTCGCGAGCAGCAGCGCGACGATCGCGCGATTCCGGCAAGCGGCCGGCGTGTCGTCCGCGCGAGGCTGCACATGGCGCTGCAGCGCCGCGTCGGCATCGGGCGGCAGGTAGCACGGCTCGGGCTCGCCGTTCGGCCATGCGAGATCGCGTGTCGATCGGCCGGCCGGATCGATCGTCCGCACACCGGCGTCGACCAGATGCCGGCCGAGCCGGTCGATCAGCTTCGCATAGCGCACGCGCGTCGACGTGCCGGGCGCGCAGGTGCGGTCGAGTTCCGCGAGGAAGGCCGCGACGTGGTCGGGCCCGAACGTGGCGAGCGACACGCGCTGCGCGCCCAGGTGGCGCAGGAATCGCTCGAACATCGCGACATGCTGCACGACCGAACGCGGCGCGAACGGCCGGCGGCCGGCGCCGGTCGCGGCGGTTTCCTGCCAGGCGCGAAACGCGCCGACGGGGTCGTGAATCCAGCGATCCGTGTCCATCCCCGCTTTATAGCCGGACGCGGTGACGCCGGCAATCGTCCCGATGTCCGGTCGGCCCGCGCGCCGCGAAGCGGCGTGTCAGGCCGCGGCACGCGTGTCGTCGACGCCGTCGTTGTTCATCGTCAGGTAAACCAGCACGAGCAGCAGCGTGATGAAGAACCGGAACGCGTCCGGCACGCCGTGTCATTGTTTCGACATCCGCATCCCGAACCATTCGCCGCCGACCGACATGAACGCGACCTGCCACGTGAGGAAGCCGAGCGTCAGGCATGACCGCAGGCGTCGTCAAGCGCGGGCAGCGTGCGCGTGCCGCTGCGGTTACGCGTCGCGCGAAGGCGCCGCCGCCGCACCCGCATGCGCTTGCCTACTCAGCCGCGCGAGCGCGGCGAACGCCAGTTGCGTCGCGATGGCCGCGAGCGTGCCAGCCGCCATGCCGTTGCCGAGCACGATCTGCACGGGTGCGCCGAAATGGCGATACAGGTTCGGCACCAGGATCGGCGCGAGGCCGACCACCAGTGCGGCCGCGAGCGTGTACTGGTTCGCACGCGCGTGCAGGTCGACGCTCGCGAGCAGCCGGATGCCCATCACGCCGATCATCGCGAACACGACCAGCGCGGTGCCGCCGACCACGGCGGCCGGAATCGCATACGCGAGCCGCGCAAGCGGGGCGAACAGCGCGATGACGATCAGGATCGCGCCGGCGGCCGCCGTCACGTAGCGCGAGCGTACGCCGGTCGTCTGCACGACACCGATGTTCTCGGCGCTCGTCACGATCAGCGGCGTGCCGAACAGCGCACCGGCGAGCGATGCGAGCGCGTCGCCGCGTATCGTCTTCGGCACGTCGCGCCGGAGCGAGATCGCCTTGCCGCACGTTTCGCCGACGGCGACCGTTTGCGCGGTGGCCTCGGCCATCGAGATCGCGGTGAAAATCAGCAGCGGCAGCGCAGCCAGCACGTCGAAACGCGGCATCCCGAACGGCAGCCACACCGGATGCGTGAACAGCGGCCCATGCCACACGTCGGCGAGCGCCGGCATCGCGCCGAGCGCCCAGCCGAGCGTCGCGCCGGCCATCAGCCCGATCAGCACCGCGAGGCGCCCGGCCGTGCCGCGGAACGCGCCCGCGACGACGACGGTGGCGACGATCGTCGCGAGTGCAAGACCGAGCGCGCGCGGCTGCGCGAAATCGGCCGAACCGGGCTGGCCGACGACGATCGTCGCGTAGATCCGGATCAGGTTGATCGACACGAGCAACAGCATCGCGCCGACGACGATGCGCGGAAAGAGCCGCAGGCAGCGCGTGAAGACGGGCAGCAGCACCCAGTAGAACGCGCTGGCGAGCAGCGCCGCGCCGGCCGCGGTCGGCAGGCCCGATTGCGCGGCGATGCCCGCGAACAGCATCGTCGGTGCGCCGCCGGGCACCATCACGAACGGCATGCGTGCGCCGATCGGGCCGGCGCCGAGCGATTGCAGCAGCGTGCCGATACCGCATGCGAAGAACGTCGCGCCGATCAGCTGGACCGTCAGGTCGGCCGGCAGCGCGAGCATCTTCGCGATCAGGAACACGGCCGTGATCGGCGACGCGGCCATCGACAGCACGTGCTGCAGCCCGAACAGCGCGAGCTGCCACGCGGGCAGCCGGGCATCCACGGGCGGGGAGATCGGATCGTGCGACACGGCAGGCCCCTCGGAAACGAACGGCGACGATGGCCGGAAACCGGCGGTGAACGGAAGCTCAGGTCCGCAGCCAGGGCAATTGCGCGGCGCTGTAGCGGAACGTCTGGAACACGCTGTTCAGCTGGCCGGGGCCGGTCTTGCGCGCCGCTTCGTCCGGGTATTCGGCGAACCACGGGATCACGTATTCCCAGACGACCTCGCCGGCCGGCGTCACCTCGAACAGCCGCCCCGTCGACGATTCGGTGACGTGCGTGTTGCCGTTCGGCAAGCGCTGCGCGTTGCCCATGAACGGCGTGTAGAACAGGTTCACGACGTCGTCCGCATACGACCACACGACGCGCTGCGTCGCCGGATCGATTTCCACGACGCGCGAGAACACGACGTGTGCACCATGGCGGAAATTGCCGTTGTCGAACGCAAGGATGTTGCCGTTCGCGAGCGGCACCGGCGCATGCTGGTGCGATACGACATCGGGCCCGATGTGCAGGTCGACGCGGCCGGTTTCGCGGTTCACGCCGATGATCCCCGACGTCGTGCGCAGGCTCATCAGCACGCGGCCGTTCGCATCGACCGCAAGACCGTTGACGAGCGGCCAGTGATAGCGGCCGAAACCTGCCGCGATCGGAAAATCCTCCGGCCGCAGATGGTCGCGTGCATGCCATTCCCAGACGATCCGGCCGGCGCGGTTCACTTCGCGGATCACGTCCGCAACCATCACCTCGTCGTCGCCGTGCGCGGTGCCGCCCGGCACGCGCCGCGCGAATGCCGCGTCGACCGGTTCGCACGCGGCGTACAGCAGGTTGCCGTTCGGCAGCCACTGCGCGTCGTGGTGATGCGCGGGATCCTCGTAGCGCCACACGGTGTCGCCTTGCGGCGTGACCTCGTAGAAGTCGCCGCCATGCCACATCGACCACGGCGCGTAGCGCGATTCGGAGTGCGGATGATTGCCGTTGTAGCCGAGGTTGCCGTTCGCGAGGATGACCGCGTGGCGGCCGGGGCGCACGGGCATCTTCCACTGGTGGACGACTGCGCCGTCGATGCCGACGAGATAGACGTTGCCGTCGGCCGTCTGCGGCGCGATGAGCGTATAGCCGCCCGCGGACAGCGCGGGATCGTGGGCGATGAGGCCGACGCCGCGGCGGCGCTGGGTAATCTGGTCGACGGTCGTCACTGCGGTCTCCATTCGAATCGGATACGGGGATGCAGCGGAATCTAGACGATTCGTCCGGTCAGTAAAATCGGATTATTCTTGACGGCCTGTTCGGAAAAATCTAACGGACCCTTCATGCGTTCGATATCGCAGACATTCCGCTGTTTCGACGAAGTCGCGCGGCGCGGCTCGATTCGCAAGGCGGCCGACGCGCTGCACCTGACCGCCGCGGCGGTGCACCAGCAGGTCCGCAATCTCGAGGAGCAGGTCGGCGTGCCGCTGTTCGACCGGCTGCCGCGCGGCATGCAGCTGACGCTCGCCGGCGAGATCGTGATCGCGGCCGTGCGGCGCGGCCAGCGCGATTTCGACAACGCGCTGACGCAGGTCGAGGATCTGCGCGCGCTGCGGCGCGGGCACGTGAATCTCGCGGTGCCCGCATCGACGGCGGAAAAGCTCGTGCCCGACGCGATCCTCGCCGCGATGCAGCGCTATCCCGGCGTCACGTACAGCGTGCGCTCGGGAAACGGCGAGAGCATCGTGCGCTGGGTCGAGACGGGCGAGGTCGACATCGGTTACGCGCTGCGCCGGCGCACCGCGGCGGGCGTCGTCGAGGTGCGCGCGTTCGCGCAGCCGCTGGGTGTCGTCACGGCGCCCGGTCATCCGCTGGCGTCGACGGGCGGCAAGGTGCGGATGCGCGACTGTTTCGCGCATCCGCTAATCCTGATGACACCCGACACGGAACTGCGCGCGATGTTCGACCAGATCGATGCGCGGCAGCCGCGCAGCGTGCGGCCGCTGGTCGAAACCGGGTCGGTGTCGATGGTGCGGCGCCTTGCGGCCGAAGGCGCCGGCGTCGGTTTCCTGATCGCGGAAAACGTCGCGGACGACGTGGCTGCCGGCCGGCTCGCGTGGACGCCGCTGGCCGATGCGGGCGCACGCTCGTTCAGTTGCATCTACCAGCGGGCGGACATGAGCGCGACGGTCGCGATGACGATGTTTCTCGCGTTCTTTTCCGAGGCGATCGACGCGATGGAGCACGGTTTCGCGCGCGGTGGCCGGGCGGCCGGCACGCGTCGGGCGAACAGGTAACGCCGTCACGATGTGAGCCGCATCGGCGTATCGCCATGCGCTGCAATGCAGCAGCAACCCCGCATGCCGGTTCGGTGACGTAGCGCACACGACGTCCGGTTGCATGACGTCATTTCCTTATTGCGGAAAAAATTTTGTCCATGGGACTATCGAACGCGTCGCCCGTGCACCGAGGGGGTTGCAGGCGACAGGATGTCCATCGCAACGACCGACAAGAACATCGGCAGACCATGAACAGAACAGCGATTTTTCCGTATGCGTCCGCGTTGCTCGCGGCCGCCCTGCTGACCGCGTGCGGCGGCGACGTCGAGAACGAGACGGCCCGCACGACGACACCTTCCACCGATGCGAGCTGCCTCGCGGTCGACAACAGCGGCGCGACGGTCGTGGTGGGCTCGAACCAGCCGGGCGACCCGTCGCTGCCGGAAGCATCGTCGGGCTATCGCACCGGGATGAAGCCCGTCTATGCGAAAACCTATCTGGTGGCCACGTCGAACGCGTATGCGAGCGCGGCCGGTTGCGCGGTGCTGAAGAAGGGCGGCACGGCCGCCGACGCGGCGGTCGCCGTGCAGGCCGTGCTCGGGTTGACCGTCCCCGAGGCGACCGGCCTCGGGTCGGGCGGCGTGCTGCTCTACTACGATGGGCGCGGCAAGACGCTGCAGGCATACGACGGCCGCGAAACCGCGCCGGCTGCCGCGACGGAGAACTACCTGCGCTATGTCGATGACGCGACCGATCATTCGGCGCCGCTGCCGACCGCGCGCGCGAGCGGCCGTTCGATCGGCACGATCGGCGTGCCGCGGCTCATCGAGACGCTGCAGCAGGATCACGGCCGCTTGCCGTGGCAGAACCTGTTCGGCGACGCGATCACGCTCGCGACCAACGGTTTCCCGATCGGCGGCCGGCTGGCCGACGCGATCGCGGCGAACGCCGCGAATCTGAAGCGCGACCCCGAAGCCGCCGCGTATTTCCTGAACGCCGACGGTTCGCCGAAGACGCTCGGCACCGTACTGAAGAATCCCGCCTACGCGCGCACGCTGTCGCTGATGGCGCAGTCGGGCGCGAATGCGCTGTACACGGGGCAGATCGCGCAGGACATCGTCGCGAAGATCGCGGTGGCGAAGGGCGCGGACGGCTCGACGCTCACGCCGGGCAAGACGACCGTCGCGGATCTTGCCGCGTATCAGGCGAAGCGCCGCGAACCGGTGTGCACGACTTATCGCAGCTATTGGGTCTGCGGGATGCCGCCGCCGTCGTCGGGCGGCATCGCGGTCGCATCGGCGCTTGGCATTCTCGAGAATTATGACCTGAAGTCGCTGAAGCCGACGGCGATCGATCTCGAAGGCGGCAAGCCGACCGTCGCGGGCGTCCACCTCGTCACCGAGGCCGAACGGCTCGCGTATGCCGACCGCGACAAGTACGTGGCCGATACCGACTTCGTGCCGCTGCCGGGCGGCACGTGGGACACGCTGCTGAACAAGCCGTACCTGAAATCGCGCGCGGCGCTGATCGACACGACCAAAAGCATGGGCACCGCGCAGCCCGGCAATTTCGGTGCTGTGCCCCTCGGCGTCGACACGACGCTGATCGAGCACGGCACGAACCAGTTCACGATCGTGGACGGCGACGGCAACGTGCTGAGCGCGACGACGACGGTCGAGTCGAGCATGGGCTCGTTCCACATGACCAACGGCTTCCTGCTGAACAACCAGCTGACCGACTTTTCCGCGAACCCGCTCGACACGTCCGGCAATCCGGTGGCGAACCGCCTGCAGCCGGGCAAGCGGCCGCGCAGCTCGATGGCGCCGACGATCGTGTTCGGGCAGGCCGCGGACGGCTCGCGCGGCGACTTCGTGATGGCGACCGGTTCGCCGGGCGGCGGCACGATTCCGCAATACGTGGTCAAGACGCTGGTCGGCGCGCTCGACTGGGGGCTCGACGCGCAGCAGTCGGCGGGGCTCGTCGACTTCGGCGCGAGCAACAGCCCGACGACCACGATCGGCGGCGAGCATCCGAACGTCAACGCGGCGAACAACGGCGCGAACGATCCGCTGATCACGGGGCTGCTCGCGCTCGGGCACAAGGTATCGACGTCCGCGCAGGCGAGCGGCGTCAACACGGTGATGCGCGTGACGGTCGGCCAGTCGCCGGCGTTGCAGGGCGGCACCGATCCGCGTCGCGAAGGCGTCGTGCTCGGCGATACGTTCCGGCCGTAACCGGGCGGCATGCGCACGGCCCCGGTCCGCTGGTTGGCGGCCGGGGCCGTGCTTCGTGAAGAGGCCGCATCGACGGCCGGGCAATCCTCATCCTTCGGAATGCAGATGAAATCGGCTGGCTTTCCCTGATGCATGACGATCAGGCGAATCGCCGGCGCGAAGGAGCCGGTCGCCACAGTTCATACCTGTCCGTTGTCAAATACGGCGTTCACCCCGCCGCAAGCCCCCGATTGTCAAACAGTGTGAGTCAATCGTCAGCATTTGCAACCGAAGTAACAGTCCCCGCAATTCGATCGTTTTGCCCGCCGGCGCCGCTACATTAGCTCCACCTGCCGCATGTCGCGGCGAGGCATGCGACCAGCCGCACGAACGCGGCCCGCAGCAACAACGTCTTTGGGGAGAATGACCATGAACAAGATTCGTACGATTCTGCTGGGTGCCGCTCTGACGGCGATGGCGACGTCGGCTGCATTTGCACAGACGGCCCAAACCGGCGCCCAGGGTTCCGCAGGCGTCGGCGCCCAGGTCCAGACGCCGCTGCTCGGCGGCGGCGTGGGCGTGCAGGCTGGCGCCGGCGCGGATGCGGCGGGCTCGGGTTCGGGCGCGGGCAATGTCGTCGGCGGCGCGCTGAACGGCGTCGGCAAGACGGTCGGCGGCGTGGGCTCGGCAGCCGGCACGGCAGTGGGCGGCGCGACGCAGGCGGTCGGTTCGGCGGCCGGCGCGACGAAGGATGCGGCGGCATCGGCCGTGCGCTCGACGAAGTCGCACGTGAAGCACGTCGCAGGCTCGGCGAAGAGCCATGCACAAGGCGCGATGTCGGCGGCAGGCGACGTCGCGGGCGGCGCGAAGGCGAAGGCCGGTGACGCGCTCGAAGGCGCGACGAACTCGGTGCAGGGCGGCGCATCGGTCGGCGTGAAGGGTTCGGCGTCGGCGCAAGGCGGCGCGCTGTAACAAGCAGCACGCATCCCGTCACGGCCCGGCCCGCTTCGATGCGGGCCGGGTTTTTCTATTGAGGAGCGCGATGCGTCGTGCACGGTGCCTCATGTCGAAAGGCGGGAAAATGGATGTATCGATATTGATTAGGATAACAAAAATAACAAGCAGATGATCGACTTAACTTGATGCCGAAAGGAGACGACTGTCGGGCCGAAGGGCAAGCTGACCGGCTTGTAGGTCGAGTGGCTAGCGGCCTCAAATATCACGTTCATGATCCAGTGACCACGGTCGTAAATACATTTGCAATGATGGAATAAAGTATTTGCAAGGAAAGTGGCAGTTAGTTTATAAATACGAGCGTTTTGTATTTTCTCTGCCGATCGCAACCATTGGCGTTGAACGGGGCGTCAGATGACCATGACACTGTTTGACGTGTGTCAGCATGTGCGCCTTTCTCGTGACCATGAATGCCGCCTGCAAAGCCAACGCTGTGCCGGCGTTGGGGATCCCGTCGAAATTGCTGAGCTCGTCAGCCATGCCTGATGAATCGCAGGCGAAACACGGTATTTTTGTTATCGAAACGCTGATTACCTGATCAGTGGAAGTCGTGAGCCATCTTGTGGTTCGCGTTGGCGATAATGTGATCTTTGTTAATCTATACAATTCGAATTGCGAAATGATCGGCATGCATGTAATAAAAAATGAAATGATCGTCGATTCCATTTTTTGCCGTGCAATCCGGAATTCGAAAGAAAAGATTCCATGATTAATACGCTGCAGGGCAAGACGCACCCGCGGTGATTAAACGTGTCGCCAGCCTCCCGCCACATCCGCACGGGCACTGTCGCGCTCGCAGAGTCAGATCGCGTACCGCTATCGGCAATGCGCGATGCGGCTGCGTTGCGATCTGGCGCGTCGATGCTGGTCGCGGCACGTCAATGTTCAAGTCGACCTGCACACGGCGTGTGGCAGGCCCCTTCGGACGATCACGCTGAAGGTCCGGGACGCGCAGCGCGACGACGACGTGACGTTCAACCTCGTGTTACCGCCGACGGTGGCGTCATGACGGTCGACACGGGCGCCATGCCTGATTACTGGATGAGTTCCATTCACGGAGAGGCTTCAATGCGAAAAGTCATGCTGTACTGGATGCTGTTGCTGCTTGCGCCGTTGGCATCGGCTATCGCGAACATGGCCCATGCGGGGCCGGCGAGCGAAGCGTCGGCGCCGGCCGCGGCCGTGCCCGCAGCGGCACGCGCAGACCGGCTGCCCGCCTATCAGCCGCGATTCGGGCGCACGCGCCCGATCGTCGCCGTCGTCGGCGAAAACGACTATACCGAGCTGACCGATTACGTCGTTCCCTATGGGATCGTGGCCGAATCGGGCGCGGCGGATCTCGTCGCGCTTGCCACGAAACCGGGCCCCATCCGGATGTTCCCGGCACCGATGAACGTCATTCCGGACGAAACCACCGCCCAGTTCGACGAGCGCGTGCCCCAAGGGGCAGACTATGTGATCGTGCCGGCCGTGCATCGCGACAGCGATCCGGCGCTGCTGGCATGGGTGGCCGAGCAGGCGAAGAAGGGCGCGACGATCATCGGCGTGTGCGACGGCGTCTGGGTCGTCGCACGCGCGGGGCTGCTGGAAGGCCGCCGCGCAACGGGGCACTGGTACTCGATGAACGATCTCCGCAAGAAGTTTGCCGATACGCGCTGGGTCGACGGCAAGCGTTACGTTGCCGATGGCAAGGTCGTCACGACGACCGGCGTCACCGCGACGATTCCTGTATCGCTTGCGCTCGTCGAGGCGCTCGCCGGGCGCGAACGCGCGCTGCAGGTCGCCGAGCGACTCGGAAGCCCTGCCTGGTCGTCCGAGATCGCGAGCGACCGCTTCAACCTCGGTTTGCCGGCGATGGCGACGATCGCAACCAACTACGTGTCGTTCTGGTCGCATGAGGATTTCGGTATCCCGATTGCGCCGGGTGTCGACGAAATTGCGTTGGTGCTCGAGGCCGACGCCTATTCCACGACGTCCCGCTCGACCGCCTACACGGTTGCCGCGAACCGTGAATCCGTGCGCACCCGGCGCGGGTTGACGATCGTTCCCGACCGCGTGGCCGGCGTCGACGCGCCTACGCGGATGTTGTCTGCCCCGATCACGCGCTATCCGTTGCATGCGCTCGATGCATCGCTGAATGCGATCTCGTCCGAATTCGGCAAGCGCACGGCCGCATGGGTCGCACTACAGATGCAGTATCCGGGCTACTGAGTGAGCTGCGCATCGCAGCGTCGCCCAGTTCGTCCCCAGCCTGTCGGTTCTCCGCCCGTTTCCGGGGCGCCGAGTTCGTCCCTGTCGTTCCGTATTTGCTTTGGAGATTCCGAGCGCGCATGGGCGCTGCGCGATCCTCGCACTCGCCGCTCTGCCGCGTTCCGCGAAAGGAAGGATTGACCGGGTCCGGCTACTTTCCGATGACGTCGGGATTTGCAAGCATGATCGCCATGCGACGCCTCGCGACATGGTGGAAATGGCGATTCACGAAATCTTGTTCAGGTCCCTGGATCGAGGAGACGACCCCTGCCCATTGCCTGCGCGCCATGCTTAAATAGCAGGGCTCCCGACCGCCGGCCGCCGTGATGGCAGCACCGGCCGGCACGGGCCAGCATGTCCGATCGACACCGTGACGACAGACGATACGAAAACACCGTTCCGGCCCGCCCGGCGCGGTTCGATAACATTCCGAGGCATCACGTCATGACCATCCTGTTCCGTCTTCTCGCGCTCGCCTGCGCGCTCTGGCTGGCCGCTTGCGCGGCGCCGCCCCCGCCGTCCGCCAGTCCCGCCGCGTCCGTCGCCGCACCGGACGCCAGCGAGCGCCGCGGGCTCGGCACCGCGTGGGGCGAGTCGGTGCGATCCGAAACCCGGCAAGTCGAATTCGAACGCGCGGATCTGGCGACGCCGACGGATCTCGCGTCGGTCTACTACAACGACGTGCTGCCCGGCCATCTTCCCGCGTCGCAGGTGCGCCGGCTGCCGACCCGCGTCGCGCTCGCGAACGGCGATATCGCGCTGTCGTTTACCGACGAAAAGGGCGCGCCGCTGCGTCTCGCGCGCAGCAACGGCCGCTGGCACATGGCGGGCGTCGAGGGCTCGCGCTACATGATCGTGTTGCGCAACCAGGGGCGCCGCGCGTTCGAAGTCGTGTCGACGGTCGACGGGCTGGATGTGCGGTCGGGGCGGCCGGGCAGCTATACGAATGGCGGCTACGTGCTGTATCCGGGCCGCACGCTGACGATCGAGGGCTTCCGCAAGAGCCGCGACGAAGTCGCCGCGTTCCGCTTCGCGGCCGTGCCCGACAGCTATGTCGCGAACGCGAAGTACGGCGATGCCGCGAACGTGGGCGTGATCGGCGTCGCGCTGTTCGCGCAGAAGGAGAGCGACGAGGACGCGCTGCGTCGCAACGCGAATCCGTTCCCCGGCAACGACAACGGCTTTGCGCCGCCGCCCGTACCGCGCAGCGAGTGAGCGCATGTAGCCGGGCGCCCGCGTCCGTCACGACGTACGCGGGACGATCCTGCGTGTTTCCCTGCTGCACGGTCAACGCGTTCCCGGCTCCGTTTCGCTGTCACGCGATCGTGCTGCGGCACAATGTCGGTTCGCATCGGTATCGCGTGCTTTCGCGCCATCCGGACCGACGGAGAACGCATGTCGCCACCCGCTTTCAGGTACCATCCCGACCCGCTTGCAACGGGCAGCGCGATCCGGTCCGGCGCGTGCCACATGTGCTGCGGCAAGCCCGGCGGCTACCGGGATGACGCTCGACGGCACGGGCCCGTGCGAGCGGCGTCGCCCCTTCGCCATGAAACAGAGGAACCTTCGTGAAGTTCATCCACGCGGCAGACATTCACCTTGACAGCCCGTTGCACGGCCTGAGCGCGTATCCCGACGCGCCAGCCGCGCAGTTGCGCAACGCGTCGCGCGAGGCGCTGCGGCAACTCGTGGATCGTGCGATCGAAGAGGAAGTCGCGTTCCTCGTGATCGCGGGCGACCTGTACGACGGCGACTGGAAGGATCACAACACCGGCATCTTCTTCGGCCAGCAGATGGGGCGCCTGCGCAAGGCCGGCATCCGCGCGTTCGTCCTCGGCGGCAACCACGATGCCGAAAGCGAGATGACGAAGAAGCTGACGCTGCCCGACAACGTCACCGTGTTCGGCCACCGCAAGCCGGAAACCGTCAGGCTGCCGGAATTCGACGTCGCGTTGCACGGGCAGAGCTTCAAGGACAAGGCCGTCGTCGACAATCTCGCGATCGGCTATCCGGACCCGGTGCCCGGGCACTACAACATCGGCGTGCTGCACACGGCGCTCGAAGGGTATGCGGCACACGCGAACTATGCGCCGTGCACGCTGGCCGAACTGCACGCGAAAGGCTACGACTACTGGGCGCTCGGTCACGTGCACGAATTCCAGCAATGGACGGGCCCGTCCACCGTCGTGTTTCCCGGCAACCTGCAGGGGCGCCATATCCGCGAGACGGGCCGGCGCGGCGCGGTGCTCGTGACGGTCGAGCAAGGCAGGACGCAGGTCGAGCGCCTGTATCTGGACGTGCTGCGCTGGGAAGCCGTGTCGGTCGATGCGTCCGATTGCCTGTCGGTGGCCGATTTGTCGCGAAAGATCGGCCAGTCGCTGGAGGCGCTGTTGACCGTCGACGGCCACGTGCCGCGCGCGGTGCGCGTCACCGTCACCGGGCGCACGCCCGCGCACGGCCTCTTTTTCGGCCGCGCGCCGCAGTTGCGTGCGGAGGTGCTGAACCAGATTGGCATCATCGGCAACGAGCGGCTGTGGCTCGAGAAGGTTCGACTCGCGACGTCCGCCGCCGATCAGCAGCCGGGCGAAAGCGAACCGCTCGAGGCGCTGGAGGACCTGAAGCAGATCCTGGCCGACGCCGCGCACGATCCGGATTTCCTCGCGCTGCTCGAACGCGACCTGAAGCCGTTCGTCGGCAAGGTCCGCAGCGACGTGAAGGAGGACGTGCCGTTGCTGACGATGGCGCGCGCGGGCGAGCTGACGGCGCTGGTCGAGCAGGTCGGGCCCGCGTTGCTTGCGCGGCTGGCGAGGGGGGAGTAAGCGATGCGCATCAGCCAGCTCGATCTGATCAAGTACGGCAAGTTCACCGACGAGACGCTGCGTTTCCCGCCGGCCGGCGAGGATTTTCATGTGATCGTCGGGCCGAACGAGGCCGGCAAGTCGACGATTCGCACGGCCGTGTCCGAGTTGCTGTTCGGGATGAAGCTGCAGACGCCGCTCGATTTCCTGCACAGCACGCCCGAGTTGCGGATCGGCGGCGTGCTGGAGAGCGGCACGGGCGCACTCGCGTTCCACCGTGCGCGCGGGCGCAGTCCGTTGCGCACGCCCGCCGACGACAAGCTGCCCGACGACTATCTGGCGGCGATCCTCGACGGCGCGACGCGCGAATTCTTCGAGCAGATGTTCGGGCTCGATCACGGGCGGCTGGTCGATGGCGGCCGCAGCATTCTCGACGCATCGGACAAGCTCGGCCAGGTGCTGTTCGAATCGGCTGCCGGTGTCGGCAGCCTCGGGCCGGTGCGCGAGGAACTCGACGCGCGCGCGCTCGAATTGTGGGCGCCGCGTCGCAGCGGCAGCGCGTTTGCGCTGGCCGAAACGGCGTTCAACGAAGCCGTGACCGAACTGAAGACGGTCCAGGTGCGCACGCGCGACTGGGGGGATCGCAAGGACGCGCGCGAAGCGGTCGAGCAGCAGATCGAGCAGGCGCGCGCGGAACAGCGCCGGCTCGAAGCGCTGCGCTCGAAGCTCGAACGCGTGCGGCGGCTCGCGCCGTACCTGAAGGAGCTGACGGTCAAGGACGCGGCGCTCGCCGAACTGGGCGCGGTCGTCGAGTTGCCGCCGACCGCGTATGCGGATCTGCTGAAGGCGCAGGGCGATCTCGCGGCCGAGCAGAAGGTGCTCGAGGAACGGCGCGCCGACCTGCTCGCGAAGCGGCAGGCGCGCGATGCGATCGCGGCTGACGCCGACACGCTGGCGCTCGAAGCCGATATCGAGGCGCTCGATCGGCTGCGCGGCGCATGCATGAATCACGCGCAGGATCTGCTGCTGCTCGGCGCGGACGTCGAGCGGCACCTGTCCGCTGCGTCGTCGGCGGCCGCGCAGCTCGGTTGGCCGACGGACGAAGCGTCGCTGCGCGCCGCGTTGCCGACGGCGCTGTCGCTGAAGACGGTCGCGAACCTGCTGCGCGAACACGGCGCGCTGCACCAGGCGCTCGCCGGCGCGCGCGAATCGCTCGATGAACGCACGCGCGAGCTGGCGCAGGTCCGGGAACAACAGGCGCGCCTGTCGACCGTCGACGTGCCGGAAGCGTTGCGCGCGGCGCTGGCCGATGCGCAGGGCTTTCGCAACAGCGGTCCGCGCGAGCAGGCGCTGGCGCACGAAATCGCGGCTGCCGAACGCACGCTGTCCGACGCGCTCGATGCGCTCGGCCAGTGGCGCATGCCGGTCGACGCGCTGCGCGCGCTCGACGTGCCGTCGGCGGCGCGGCTCGGCGCGCTGCTCAAGGAAGACAGCGAACGCGCCAGCGCGGCCGCTGCCGCGCGCGACGCGCGCGATGGCGCACTCGAAGAGCTCGAACGGCTTGAGCTGCAGGAGAAGCATTTCGCGGAGAACCACAAGGTCGTCACGACTTCCGACGTGCTGGCGGCGCGTGCGCGTCGCGACGGTGCGTGGGGCGATATCCGCAGCGGCGCCGTCGATCTCGCGACGGGCGCACCGGCGGTCGACGACGCGATTCGCCTCGCGGACGAACTCGTCGATGCGCAGCTCGGCGCGACCCAGGCCGCGGCGACGCTGCAGTCGCTGCGTCAGCAGGTCGAATCCGCGCGTGCGGGCGTGGCGCGCCGGCAGGCCGCGCTGGACGAACGCGAGCGCGAACTCGCCGCCCATCGCGACGCCTGGGCCGCGCTCGCGACGGCGGCCGCGGTGCCCGGCATGCCGCTGGCGGCGATGGGCGACTGGCTCGCGAAGCGCGACACGGTGTTCGCCGCGCAGGCCGATCTCGATCGTCAGCGCCGTGAATTCGACACGATGCGTGCTGTCCGCGCCGGCGCCGAAGCCGCGCTGCGCGAGGCGCTGCTGACGGTATCGCGGGGTGGCGAGTCGGACGGCCTGGCCGCACTCGTCGCCGTCGCCGAGACGTTCGTCCAGTCGGCCGAGAAAGCGGCCGCACAGAAGGACAGTCTCGACGATCGCGCGCGGGAAGCCGAACGCGGATGCGCGACCGCGCAGTCGCGAGCCGGTCATGCGCAAGCGGCTTACGACGCGTGGCAAGCGCAATGGCGCGACGCGCTGGCCGACGCGAAACTGTCCGCGAGCGCGACGACGCTGGCCGCGGCGGAAGGTGCGCTCGGGCTCGCGAATACGGTGACGGCCGAGCTGGCCGATGCCGATGCGCCGCGTAACCGGATCGCAGCGATCCGCGCGGAGCTGGCCGCGCTCGAGGCCGGCGCGCGGCGGCTTGCCGAAGCGCTCGCGCCCGAGTGGCTGGCGAGCGGCGACTGGCCGGACGTGGCGCGCCGGCTGGCGATGCGTCTCGCGGCCGCGCGGGAAATCGCGCGTGCGATCGAGCGTGCCGACGAGGCGGTGCGGCAGGCCGACGGCAAGGTCGCGGATGCGGCTGCCGCGGTGGCCGGCGCCGATGCGCGCATCCAGCCGCTGCTGCAACTGGCCGGCGTCGCGTCGATCGACGCGGCGCTGCCGCTGGCCGAGCGCTCGGATCGGCAGCGCCAGCTTCGGCAGGCGGTCGATGCTGCGCACGAGGCGCTGGTGCGCGACGGCGACGGGCTTTCCCGATCCGCCGTCGAGGCCGAGGTGGCGGAACAGGACATTGCCGACGTGCCGGCGCATCTCGAAGCGGTGAAGCAGTCGCTCGCCGATGTCGGCAAGCGGCTGAACGAGCTGGCGCAGCAGCAGGTCGTGGCCGACCAGGCGTTCGGCGCGATCGACGGCCAGGCGAACGCGGCCGTCGCCGAGTCGAAACGGCAGGAGGCGCTGGCGGCGATGGGCGACGCGGCCGAACAGTATCTGGAGGCAGCCACGGCGAGCCGCTTGCTGAAGTGGGCGACGGATCGCTACCGCGACCAGAAGCAGGGGCCGATGCTCCGGCGCGCGGGCGAGATTTTCGCCGGGCTCACGCTGGGCGAATTCGCGAAGCTGACCGTCGATACCGAACGGACGCCGCCCGCGCTATATGCACGGCGTACGAGGGGAACGTCGGTCGAGGTCGCCGGGCTGAGCGAAGGGACGCGCGATCAGCTGTTCCTCGCGCTGCGGATCGCGGCGCTGGAGTTGCAGCTCGGCAGCCGCACGGCGCTGCCGTTCGTCGCCGACGACCTGTTCATCAATTTCGACGATGCGCGCGCGAAGGCGGGGCTCGATGCGCTGCGCGATCTGTCGACGCGCACCCAGGTGCTGTTCCTGACGCACCACGACCACCTGCTGCCGCTCGTGAGGGACGTCTTCGGCGCGCGGGTCAACGTGGTCGAGTTGGAGCGCGCGCCGGCCGGCGTGTGATGCAGGGTACGCCGGGATGCTGGCGCACGGGAAGGGTCATCGCGTACAGGTAGTATGAGCGGTTCCGAAACGCATGCGGCCGGTTCAACGGTCGCGGGTCTGGCCACACGAGGGGGGGAATATGAAGAAGCTGGTAGCCGCGATTGCGTTCGCGGCGGACAAGCATCGCAATCAACGGCGCAAGGATGAAGAGGCGTCGCCGTACATCAATCATCCGATCGCGCTCGCCGACGTGCTGGCCAACGAGGCCGGCGTCGAGGACGAGCGCGTGATCGTCGCGGCCGTGTTGCACGACACGGTCGAGGATACGGAGACGACCGAGCAGGAGTTGCTGCGGCTGTTCGGCAAGGATGTGGCGGACATCGTGATGGAGGTCACCGACGACAAGTCGCTGCCGAAGGACGAGCGCAAGCGTCTGCAGGTCGAGCACGCGGCCACCATCAGCCGGCGCGCAAAGCTCGTGAAGCTGGCCGACAAGATCTGCAACCTGCGCGACATCGCCCGGCATCCGCCCGCGGACTGGCCGCTCGAGCGCAAGCAGGCGTATTTCGACTGGGCGAAGTCGGTCGTCGACCCGATGCGCGGCGTCCATCCCGGTCTCGAGGCGATCTTCGACACCGCGTACGCCGCACGGCCGGCGGACTGAGCACGCACATGGGATCGGCCCGATCCGCTGCACGACAACCGGCTGCCGTGGCGGGCGTCGACGTCGGCGGCGACAGGAAGCTGTGCGATCTCGTGATCCTGCGTGGCTCGACGGTCGTCTGCCGGGAAGCGCGGATCGCGCCCGAGTCGCTGCCTTCACTGTGTCTCGCCCATGATGTCGTGGCCATTGGCGTCGACGCGCCGAGCCTGTGGTGGACCGGGAGCGGCCGCCGCGCGGCCGAGCAATACCTTGCGCGCGAACGAATCTCGTGCTTTCCGACGCCGTCGCGGGAGCAGGCCGTCGCGAGCACGTCGGGCTTCTTCGACTGGATGTTCATGGGAGAGCGCGTCTACCGCGCGCTCGCGGACGCCTATCCGTTGCTGACCGGCGCGCGCTACGCGGGCGGACGGGCGAGCTTCGAAACCTATCCGTATGCGATTACCTGCGCGATGCTGGGCAAGGCCGTGGCGTCGGCGAAGCAGAAGCGCAACCAGCGCCGGCAATTGCTGGAGCGGCTGGGCGTCGACGTATCGACGCTGCGCTCCGTCGATGCGCGAGACGCGACCCTGTGCGCGTTGACGGCGCAATACGTGATCGACGGGAACGCGTATGCGTATGGCGATGCGGCGGGCGGATACATCCGCGTGCCGATGATGAACGAGACGATCGTGCTGGATTCGCCGTAGGCGCGACGTGCGGCTCTGCGCGGGATGGCGGTCGCAGGGTGGCCGCTTCGTGCGGGAAGATGCGGCAGGCCCGGCGACGAAGATTGTCAGCTAGCGACTATCGGCGGGCACGACGCGAGGACGATGCACCGCACGCTTCCGGCTGAGCCTGTTCAATCCTCGAGGATGGATTTCGGCACGCTGGACAGGTCGCAGGCTTGCGCGTGCTCGAAGTAGCTGTCCGCATCGTCGATCATCACGACCGCGACGTCGATCAGCTCGTCCAGCCGTTGCAGCAGCGATTCCCGCCACTCGATGTCTTCGTCGCGCTCGGGCGTCTTGTCCAACTGCTCGATGATCGAGTCGGCCGTCTGCAGGAATGGAATGGCCTGCTGATAGTTTTCGATCGAGACCAGCGCCGCATTGCGCGCGCCGACGAGCCGCTCGCGATGCGTGTCCGCCAGTTCGGATTCGCCGCTGATGCGCGGCAACATGTCCGAGATGCGTTGCAGAAGCGGCGGGACCTGTTCTTCCAGCAGGATCGCGCGCTCGCGCAGTGCCGCATATTCGTCGCGAAGGTCGGTGTCGCCGGGTTGAGTCGTGCTGTCCATCATCGATATGCGTGCGTGGTTCGGTCGCGGCATGATACTCGACCTCGCCAGATTCCTTGCCCGTTCCGCGTCTTCCTATATAGAAGGAAAGAGGCGTGTTCGTCATATCTTTAGAGGGCGGCGCGCGGTGCGCTTCTCGGCCCGTTGAGCCCAAAGCCTCCGTGCGCGGCAGCGCACGGAGGCTTTTTCAAATTTTCTTCACAAAGGGCTTGCGCGGACGGGGGCGGGTGCTTAGAATCACGCCTCTTTCGCGCTAACGGAAACGCGGCGCGGGAGGAAGGGAAGCGGTGCTGTTGGGGTTCGGGATGTAGCGAGCCTTGGCGGTACGGAAGTTGAGCCCCGCAGTCGCAACGATGTAGTTCAGAAAGTTGTTGACGAACTGCGAAACACGGTTCATAATCTCGCTTCTCTGCTGCTGAAAACGCAGCGCTGCTGAGAAACTTCAGGTTTCTCGCAGAAATGCTCTTTAAAAATTAACAGCCGATAAGTGTGGGCGCTTGATGGAAGCGAGCTGATCCTCGGATCAGATAGCGAAAGTATCAAGAGTCTCACACTAAAGTAAGTCAGGTTCATGAAGCAATTCATGTTCCTGTCAGCTTTGAGTGAGCGACCGGTTCGAAAGAACCGAAAACAGTAACAGGTTTAAACTGAAGAGTTTGATCCTGGCTCAGATTGAACGCTGGCGGCATGCCTTACACATGCAAGTCGAACGGCAGCACGGGTGCTTGCACCTGGTGGCGAGTGGCGAACGGGTGAGTAATACATCGGAACATGTCCTGTAGTGGGGGATAGCCCGGCGAAAGCCGGATTAATACCGCATACGATCCATGGATGAAAGCGGGGGACCTTCGGGCCTCGCGCTATAGGGTTGGCCGATGGCTGATTAGCTAGTTGGTGGGGTAAAGGCCTACCAAGGCGACGATCAGTAGCTGGTCTGAGAGGACGACCAGCCACACTGGGACTGAGACACGGCCCAGACTCCTACGGGAGGCAGCAGTGGGGAATTTTGGACAATGGGCGAAAGCCTGATCCAGCAATGCCGCGTGTGTGAAGAAGGCCTTCGGGTTGTAAAGCACTTTTGTCCGGAAAGAAATCCTTGGTTCTAATATAGCCGGGGGATGACGGTACCGGAAGAATAAGCACCGGCTAACTACGTGCCAGCAGCCGCGGTAATACGTAGGGTGCGAGCGTTAATCGGAATTACTGGGCGTAAAGCGTGCGCAGGCGGTTTGCTAAGACCGATGTGAAATCCCCGGGCTCAACCTGGGAACTGCATTGGTGACTGGCAGGCTAGAGTATGGCAGAGGGGGGTAGAATTCCACGTGTAGCAGTGAAATGCGTAGAGATGTGGAGGAATACCGATGGCGAAGGCAGCCCCCTGGGCCAATACTGACGCTCATGCACGAAAGCGTGGGGAGCAAACAGGATTAGATACCCTGGTAGTCCACGCCCTAAACGATGTCAACTAGTTGTTGGGGATTCATTTCCTTAGTAACGTAGCTAACGCGTGAAGTTGACCGCCTGGGGAGTACGGTCGCAAGATTAAAACTCAAAGGAATTGACGGGGACCCGCACAAGCGGTGGATGATGTGGATTAATTCGATGCAACGCGAAAAACCTTACCTACCCTTGACATGGTCGGAATCCTGCTGAGAGGCGGGAGTGCTCGAAAGAGAACCGGCGCACAGGTGCTGCATGGCTGTCGTCAGCTCGTGTCGTGAGATGTTGGGTTAAGTCCCGCAACGAGCGCAACCCTTGTCCTTAGTTGCTACGCAAGAGCACTCTAAGGAGACTGCCGGTGACAAACCGGAGGAAGGTGGGGATGACGTCAAGTCCTCATGGCCCTTATGGGTAGGGCTTCACACGTCATACAATGGTCGGAACAGAGGGTTGCCAACCCGCGAGGGGGAGCTAATCCCAGAAAACCGATCGTAGTCCGGATCGCACTCTGCAACTCGAGTGCGTGAAGCTGGAATCGCTAGTAATCGCGGATCAGCATGCCGCGGTGAATACGTTCCCGGGTCTTGTACACACCGCCCGTCACACCATGGGAGTGGGTTTTACCAGAAGTGGCTAGTCTAACCGCAAGGAGGACGGTCACCACGGTAGGATTCATGACTGGGGTGAAGTCGTAACAAGGTAGCCGTATCGGAAGGTGCGGCTGGATCACCTCCTTTCCAGAGCTATCTCGCGAAGTTGAGCGCTCACGCTTATCGGCTGTAAATTAAAGACAGACTCAGGGGTCTGTAGCTCAGTCGGTTAGAGCACCGTCTTGATAAGGCGGGGGTCGTTGGTTCGAATCCAACCAGACCCACCATTGTCTG
>NZ_CADFDL010000002.1:595681-1138734 GCF_902832865.1 Burkholderia sp. BCC0397
ACACCTGAGGTCATCTGTACTCAATGGGGGCATAGCTCAGCTGGGAGAGCACCTGCTTTGCAAGCAGGGGGTCGTCGGTTCGATCCCGTCTGCCTCCACCAATCACCAACGCTAAGGGCTTGGTTCAGAGACTGAACCGAGAATTTTGCATTGGCGATTGAGCCAGTCAGAGCGGTACGTAGTACGTATCGGCTGTCGTTCTTTAACAATCTGGAAGAAGTAAGTAATTTGGATAGCGGAAGCGTCTTGAGATGGACGTGGAAGTTATCCGGGTTGTGATTGTATCGATGTATCTCAAGATGATTCGAACTCTAAGTTTGACTCAATTGGAATACGGCACAACGCGAGAACTCAACCTGTAGCGACTGTCGATGAGACAGACTCGTTATAGGGTCAAGCGAACAAGTGCATGTGGTGGATGCCTTGGCGATCACAGGCGATGAAGGACGCGGTAGCCTGCGAAAAGCTACGGGGAGCTGGCAAACGAGCTTTGATCCGTAGATGTCCGAATGGGGAAACCCGGCCCTTTTGGGTCATCCTAGACTGAATACATAGGTCTAGTGAAGCGAACGCGGTGAACTGAAACATCTAAGTAACCGCAGGAAAAGAAATCAACCGAGATTCCCAAAGTAGTGGCGAGCGAAATGGGATGAGCCTTGCACTCTTTATTTGTATTGTTAGCCGAACGCTCTGGAAAGTGCGGCCATAGCAGGTGATAGCCCTGTAGGCGAAAACAGTATGAAAGAACTAGGTGTGCGACAAGTAGGGCGGGACACGTGAAATCCTGTCTGAAGATGGGGGGACCATCCTCCAAGGCTAAATACTCGTGATCGACCGATAGTGAACCAGTACCGTGAGGGAAAGGTGAAAAGAACCCCGGGAGGGGAGTGAAATAGATCCTGAAACCGCATGCATACAAACAGTCGGAGCCTCGTAAGGGGTGACGGCGTACCTTTTGTATAATGGGTCAGCGACTTACGTTCAGTAGCAAGCTTAACCGTATAGGGCAGGCGTAGCGAAAGCGAGTCCGAATAGGGCGTTCAGTTGCTGGGCGTAGACCCGAAACCAAGTGATCTATCCATGGCCAGGATGAAGGTGCGGTAACACGTACTGGAGGTCCGAACCCACTAACGTTGAAAAGTTAGGGGATGAGCTGTGGATAGGGGTGAAAGGCTAAACAAACTTGGAAATAGCTGGTTCTCTCCGAAAACTATTTAGGTAGTGCCTCGTGTCTCACCTTCGGGGGTAGAGCACTGTCATGGTTGGGGGGTCTATTGCAGATTACCCCGCCATAGCAAACTCCGAATACCGAAGAGTGCAATCACGGGAGACAGACATCGGGTGCTAACGTCCGGTGTCAAGAGGGAAACAACCCAGACCGCCAGCTAAGGTCCCCAAATATAGCTAAGTGGGAAACGAAGTGGGAAGGCTAAAACAGTCAGGAGGTTGGCTTAGAAGCAGCCACCCTTTAAAGAAAGCGTAATAGCTCACTGATCGAGTCGTCCTGCGCGGAAGATGTAACGGGGCTAAGCTATATACCGAAGCTGCGGATGCGAGCTTTGCTCGCATGGTAGGAGAGCGTTCTGTAAGCCTGCGAAGGTGTCTCGGAAGGGATGCTGGAGGTATCAGAAGTGCGAATGCTGACATGAGTAGCGATAAAGGGGGTGAAAGGCCCCCTCGCCGTAAGCCCAAGGTTTCCTACGCAACGTTCATCGGCGTAGGGTGAGTCGGCCCCTAAGGCGAGGCAGAAATGCGTAGCTGATGGGAAGCAGGTCAATATTCCTGCACCATTGTTAGATGCGATGGGGGGACGGATCGCGGAAGGTTGTCCGGGTGTTGGAAGTCCCGGTCGCTGCATTGGAGAAGGCGCTTAGGCAAATCCGGGCGCAGGATTCAAGGGTGTGGCGCGAGCTCCCTAGGGAGCGAAGCAATTGGAAGTGGTTCCAAGAAAAGCCTCTAAGCTTCAGTCTAACGATGACCGTACCGCAAACCGACACAGGTGGGCGAGATGAGTATTCTAAGGCGCTTGAGAGAACTCGGGAGAAGGAACTCGGCAAATTGGTACCGTAACTTCGGGATAAGGTACGCCCTTGTAGCTTGATGCCCCTGCGGGCAAAGGGTGAAGGGGTTGCAATAAACTGGTGGCTGCGACTGTTTAATAAAAACACAGCACTCTGCAAACACGAAAGTGGACGTATAGGGTGTGACGCCTGCCCGGTGCCGGAAGATTAAATGATGGGGTGCAAGCTCTTGATTGAAGTCCCGGTAAACGGCGGCCGTAACTATAACGGTCCTAAGGTAGCGAAATTCCTTGTCGGGTAAGTTCCGACCTGCACGAATGGCGTAACGATGGCCACACTGTCTCCTCCCGAGACTCAGCGAAGTTGAAGTGTTTGTGATGATGCAATCTACCCGCGGCTAGACGGAAAGACCCCATGAACCTTTACTGTAGCTTTGCATTGGACTTTGAACCGATCTGTGTAGGATAGGTGGGAGGCTATGAAACCGGAACGCTAGTTTCGGTGGAGCCGTCCTTGAAATACCACCCTGGTTTGTTTGAGGTTCTAACCTTGGCCCGTGATCCGGGTCGGGGACAGTGCATGGTAGGCAGTTTGACTGGGGCGGTCTCCTCCCAAAGCGTAACGGAGGAGTACGAAGGTACGCTAGGTACGGTCGGAAATCGTGCTGATAGTGCAATGGCATAAGCGTGCTTAACTGCGAGACCGACAAGTCGAGCAGGTGCGAAAGCAGGTCATAGTGATCCGGTGGTTCTGTATGGAAGGGCCATCGCTCAACGGATAAAAGGTACTCTGGGGATAACAGGCTGATACCGCCCAAGAGTTCATATCGACGGCGGTGTTTGGCACCTCGATGTCGGCTCATCTCATCCTGGGGCTGTAGCCGGTCCCAAGGGTATGGCTGTTCGCCATTTAAAGAGGTACGTGAGCTGGGTTTAAAACGTCGTGAGACAGTTTGGTCCCTATCTGCCGTGGGCGTTGGATATTTGAAGGGGGCTGCTCCTAGTACGAGAGGACCGGAGTGGACGAACCTCTGGTGTACCGGTTGTCACGCCAGTGGCATCGCCGGGTAGCTATGTTCGGAAGAGATAACCGCTGAAAGCATCTAAGCGGGAAACTCGCCTTAAGATGAGATATCCCTGGGGACTAGATCCCCTTGAAGGGTCGTTCGAGACCAGGACGTTGATAGGTCAGGTGTGTAAGCGCAGTAATGCGTTCAGCTAACTGATACTAATTGCCCGTAAGGCTTGATCCTATAACAAGTCTGCCTTGTAGATCGGCGCCGTGCGCAAGCACTGGCCGCGATCCAAAGCGACAAGTTGGATTCTCGTGTGTGATACACACAACCTAAATTACTGCTTCTTCCAAGATTGGTTGCGCTGCGAAGCAACGCAACAACCCCCTTTGCCTGATGACCATAGCGAGTCGGTCCCACCCCTTCCCATCCCGAACAGGACCGTGAAACGACTCTACGCCGATGATAGTGCGGATTCCCGTGTGAAAGTAGGTAATCGTCAGGCTCCCTAAGCCAGAAACCCCCGCCCGACAAGGCGGGGGTTTTTGCATTTCGGCGCCCAAAAAAGCATCCGGCGCAGCGCGCCCATTCCTCGTCACGCCAACGGCGTACGCGCCAGATCAGTCATCTGCGCTCCAGCTGCCAAGCCTTCCCCGGAACGAAGCCCCGCGATTTGATACGATCGAAATGTCGTCGACGAGGGCATCCGTCGACATTCGTGTTCGAAACCAGGGCTTGATGAAGAGGGCGGGGAATGAATATCGGCGACGCGTCGCGCGAATCCGGAGTCAGCGCGAAAATGATCCGGTACTACGAACAGGTCGGCCTTCTTGCGCCGAGCAAGCGTACCGATGCCGGCTACCGGATCTACGGCGCGGACGAAATCCATATCCTGCGGTTCATCCGTCAGGCGCGACGACTCGGCTTTCTCGTCGAGGACATTCGCAAGCTGCTGATGCTCTGGCAGGATCGCTCACGCGCCAGCGCCGAAGTGAAATCGATCGCGCTCGAGCACGTGGCCGAACTCGACAAGCGCATCGCGGAGCTGAGCGACATGCGCGACACGCTGGCCGATCTGGCCGCGCACTGCCATGGTGACGGGCGGCCTGAATGCCCGATTTTGGCGCGCCTGGCCGACCCCGTCGGTGAACCAAATTAGTGCGCGCCCTCGAGCCTCAAAACAGGCTCAGACTCCCTGTCATTAAAAATCAATGGGTTAGGTCCGATCTGCTCGCCTTCATTCCAAATTGGAATGGTCTCCATGCAAGTTTTTCACTGGCATCTTGGTGCGGCATCGCTATAATTCGGGATAACCCTATACGGGAAATCCCTGAATCTCGATTCACCAGGGGTCCCTCTTCCTTGGAGAACGTCATGATCGCCTACATCGTTGAAAAGCTGAGCAACTGGTTCGAATCCGCAGAACGTGAGCGCCGTGAGGCTTACCTCGCTACGTCGTCGGACATCGTCCAGCTCGAGAGCCGCATCCGCTCGCTCGAGACCAACGGCTACTCGCTGTAATCGGAGTCACCGTCAGGTGCCGAGCGGCACCGAACGATAAGCAAGCCCCGTATTGACGGGGCTTTGTTTTTTTTGTGCGTCGGATCTGGCGAAATCGTCGGTGCAGCGCTATGGTATGGACCTGCTTTTCATCTTGAAGGACACGATCATGCGTTTGCGTGTCGATGTGCGTCGAAGTGCTCGCGCGCGTCTCGTTCTGGGCGCGGCCGTGCTCGTTCATGGCCTCGCGGCCGGTGCCGCGACGTCGTCCAAGCCGCTCGTGCTCGATACGCAGCGCGGTATTCAGGACGGCAAGGGCGGGTTGGTGTTGCAGACGGCACCGTTGTCGCCGGAGCCGATCGTCGAGCCCGCAGGCATGCGTGCTCCGGCCGGGCAGGCGCCGAACACGTCGGTCCCGCTGTTCGTCGCACCGTATATCAATGTTCCCGCGTGGGGCGGCCAACCGGCCTATCAGCCGAGGCTCGCGCC
Organism: Burkholderia sp. BCC0397; assembly: GCF_902832865.1. NCBI lineage: Bacteria > Pseudomonadati > Pseudomonadota > Betaproteobacteria > Burkholderiales > Burkholderiaceae > Burkholderia > Burkholderia sp. BCC0397. Next base: position 600,704 of record NZ_CADFDL010000002.1, read on the forward strand.
GAGACCGCAGCCGTAACGACCGGTCGCCCGATCAGTTCCCGCGGTGCTCGATCTGACAGCGGGCGCCGCTATCCTGTCCCAGCATCTCGACCAGGTAGGGCAGTGCCTCTTTCATGCTCTGAGCGAGCGTATACGGTGGATTCAGGATGAACATCCCGCTGCCGTAGAGGCCCAGTCCGTCTGTCGGCGGATTCGACACCGTCAGCGTCAGGTGCAGCCAGTTGTTCGGTTGAAGGCGCTTCAACTGTTCGGGAAAGCGTTGCGATTCCAGCCGCGTGACCTGCGGGTACCAGATTGCATAGCAGCCGGTCGCGAAACGCTTCAGGCATTCCGTCATGCAACTCACCACGCGGGCGTAATCCTTCTTGTCCTCGTAGGACGGATCGATGAGCACCAGTGCGCGTCGCGGCGGCGGCGGCAGCAGCGCCTTGATACCTTCGAAGCCGTCGCCGGCGAAGATCATCGCGCGTCGTCCCGCGTCGCGGAAATTGTGGCGCAGCACATCGATTTCCGTCGTGTGCATTTCGAACAGGCGCATACGATCCTGCTCGCGCATCGACCGCCATGCGATGTACGGGGAGCCCGGATAGAAGTGCAGTTCGCCGTCGTCGTTCAGCGAGCGGACTTCATCCACATAGTCGCCCAGCGCCTCCGGCAGGTTCTTTTCGTTCCACAGCCGGCCGATGCCGGTATCGAATTCCGACGTCTTCGCTGCATAACCGTCGCGCAGCGAGTACACGCCCGCGCCTGCGTGCGTATCGATGTACCAGTACGATTTGTCTTTCTTGTTCAGGTAGCGCAGCAGCTGGACGACGACGGCGTGCTTGAGCACGTCTGCGTGGTTGCCTGCGTGAAAACCGTGACGATAACTGAGCATGGCTGGCTGCCTGAAACGAAAGGTGAATCGATGAAAGCGGTCGATCGTGCGCGGCCGTCAGGCCGGGCGCCGATGCGGCCGCGTATTGTACGCGAGTGGCCGCAAGTCGCCTTACTCGTATGCGTCGCCGACCACCGCCTCGATGCGTTGCTTCACATCCGGCGTCAGCTTCGCGGCAACGTCGAGCGCGCGCATGTTTTCGCCGATCTGGTCGATCCGCGATGCGCCCGTGATGACCGAACTCACGCGCGGATTCGCGAGCACCCATGCGATTGCCAATTGGCCGGTGCTGCAGCCGAGTTCGGCCGCAATCTCGCCGAGCCGTTCGACGATGTCGTTGGCGGCCCGATCGGTCAGGCGTTCGCGCATCCAGTCGTAGCCCTGCAACTGCGCGCGGCTGCCGGCCGGCACGCCGTTGCGGTACTTGCCGGTGAGCAGCCCCGACGCCAGCGGGCTCCAGGTCGTGAGGCCGAGACCGTAATCGTCGTAGAGCCGTGCATATTCCTGTTCGACCCGGATGCGGTGGAACAGGTTGTACTGCGGCTGTTCGACGACCGGCTTGTGCAGATGATGCCGCTCGGCGATCTCGCATGCTGCGCGGATCTCGTCGGCGCTCCATTCCGACGTGCCCCAGTACAGCGCCTTGCCGCGCACGATCATGTCGCTCATCGCCCAGACGGTTTCCTCGATCGGCGTATGCGGATCGGGGCGATGGCAATAGACGAGGTCGACATAGTCGAGCTGCAGCCGGCGCAGCGAGCCGTCGATCGCGTTCAGCAGGTATTTCCGGTTCAGCGTGTGATACTGGTTCGGGGCTTCCGCGAGCCCCCAGAAGAACTTCGTGGACACGATATAGCTGACGCGCGGCCAGTCGAGCGATTTGAGCGCGTGGCCCATGATTTCCTCGGATTTGCCGCCGGCGTAGACCTCGGCGTTGTCGAAGAAATTGACGCCCGCGTCGCGTGCCGCGGCAAGGCATTCGCGCGCGACCCGCTGGTCGACCTGGTTGCCGTATGTCACCCACGAACCGAGGGAAAGCTCGCTGATCTGCAGGCCGGAGCGGCCTAGCCGTCGATAGTGCATGAGAACCTCCTGCCGAACGGAATCGACCTTAAGCTTAGACGTTTTGCGCGCGAACGGCGGGGCCGATCGTGCACAATGACGGCTGGCACGCCGATACGATTTCGCGATGAGCGCGGATACGGCGGGCGCGTGTTTTATCGATCCGATAACGGGAGGAGACGGACATGGCAGCAGATCTGAATGGCAAGACCGCAGTCGTCACGGGCGCCGCGAGCGGCATCGGCAAGGAAATCGCGCTGGAGCTGGCCAAGGCAGGCGCGGCCGTCGCGATCGCCGACCTGAACCAGGACGGCGCGAACGCGGTTGCCGACGAGATCAACAAGGCAGGCGGCAAGGCGATCGGCGTCGCGATGGACGTGACCAACGAGGAAGCCGTGAACAGCGGCATCGACAAGGTGGCCGAAGCGTTCGGCTCGGTCGACATCCTCGTGTCGAACGCCGGCATCCAGATCGTCAACCCGATCGAGAACTATTCGTTCTCCGACTGGAAGAAGATGCAGGCGATCCACGTGGACGGCGCGTTCCTGACGACCAAGGCCGCGCTCAAGCACATGTACAAGGGCGATCGCGGCGGCGTCGTGATCTACATGGGCTCGGTGCACTCGCACGAAGCGTCGCCGCTGAAGTCGGCGTATGTGACGGCCAAGCACGGGCTGCTCGGCCTGGCCCGCGTGCTGGCGAAGGAAGGCGCGAAGCACAACGTGCGCTCGCACGTCGTGTGTCCGGGCTTCGTGCGCACGCCGCTGGTCGACAAGCAGATTCCGGAGCAGGCGAAGGAACTCGGCATCAGCGAAGAGGAAGTGATCAAGAAGGTGATGCTCGGCAATACGGTGGACGGCGTGTTCACGACGGTGCAGGACGTCGCGCAGACGGTGTTGTTCCTGTCGGCCTTCCCGAGCGCCGCGCTCACGGGCCAGTCGGTGGTCGTCAGTCACGGCTGGTTCATGCAGTAACGCAGGGGCGGGCGGCGTAGCTGCCCGCCGCATTGGACGGCACAAAAAAACGCGCTCCGTGGAGCGCGTTTTTCATGTCGGCAGGGCGGGGGCCGGTGACGGCCGCCACCCGGCGCCGCGTTACTTCAGGACCGCTGCGACCGCCTGGGCGACCGCGTCGAGGTTGCGCGTGTTCAGTGCGGCGACGCAGATCCGGCCCGTGCCGACCGCATAGATGCCGAACTCGTCGCGCAGGCGATCGACTTGTGCCGAGGTCAGGCCCGAATACGAGAACATCCCGCGCTGCGCGTTGATGAAGCTGAAATCGCGATCGACGCCGCTTGCCTTCAGGCGCTCGACGAGACCGTTGCGCATCGCGCGGATGCGGTCGCGCATTTCGCCGAGTTCCTGCACCCACGAAGCGTGCAGTTCCGGCGACGCGAGCACCGCGGCGACCACCGCGCCGCCGTGGGTCGGCGGGTTCGAGTAGTTCGTGCGGATCACGCGCTTCAGTTGCGACAGCACGCGCGTGGCCTCTTCCTTGCTCGACGTGATGATCGACAGCGCGCCGACGCGCTCGCCGTACAGCGAGAACGACTTCGAGAACGACGACGACACGAACGCGTTCAGGTCGGCCGCGGCAAACAGGCGCACGGCAGCGGCATCGGCTTCGATGTTCTCGCCGAAGCCCTGGTAGGCCATGTCGAGGAACGGCACGAGGTTGCGCGCCTTCACGACGTCGACGACCTGTTGCCATTGCGCTTCGGTCAGGTCCACGCCGGTCGGGTTGTGGCAGCACGCGTGCAGCACGACGACCGTGCCGGCCGCGTAGCTGTTCAGCGCCGACAGCATGCCTTCGAAGTTCACGCCGTGGGTGGCCGCGTCGTAATACGGGTACGCGACGACCTCGAAGCCGGCCGCTTCGAACAGCGCGCGGTGGTTTTCCCAGCTCGGATCGCTGATCGCGACCTTCACGTTCGGATTCACGGTGCGCAGGAAATCGGCGCCGATCTTCAGCGCGCCCGTGCCGCCCAGCGCCTGGGCCGTGACCACGCGGCCCGCCGCGATCAGCGGCGAGTCATCGCCGAGCAGCAGCTTCTGCACGGCCGCATCGTAGGCGGCGATCCCGTCGATCGGCAGGTAACCGCGCGGCAGGCCGGCCTCGACACGCGCCTTCTCCGCGTCGCGAACCGCGCGCAGCAGCGGAATCTTGCCGTCTTCGTTCGTGTACACGCCGACGCCGAGGTTGACCTTGGTCGGACGCGCATCGGCGTTGAAGGCTTCGTTCAGGCCCAGGATCGGGTCGCGGGGAGCAAGCTGGACAGCGGAGAAGAGCGACATGATGATTCGGCAGTAGTGAAAAGAGGGTCAGGCTTTCAGCCGGCGGGGCGGGCGCAGTGGAGCGCGCCAGCGGCGCGACGCCGGGAAGCGCAGCAGCCTGACATTGTAGCGAATTCGCGCTGGCGGGGGCGGTGATTCCGTCGCGATCGGGGCGGCGAATCGCGAATTCGGGCGGCCGTCGCGCGTCAGGAGCCGACAGCAGTTCGCGCGGCCGCGAAGCGCTAGAATGCTTTCTTTGCCCTTGCTCCGGCCGCATTCCATGTCCGAACATCATGCCGAAGTCGGCGACGCGCTTGACGAATCCAAATTCGTCACTTTCGAAGGGTCGCCGTTCCAGCTTTACCAGCCCTATCCGCCCGCGGGCGACCAGCCGACCGCGATCGACACGCTCGTCGAAGGCATCGGCGACGGCCTTGCCTTCCAGACGCTGCTCGGCGTGACCGGTTCGGGCAAGACCTTCACGATGGCCAACACGATCGCGCGGCTCGGCCGCCCGGCGATCGTCTTCGCGCCGAACAAGACGCTCGCGGCCCAGCTTTACGCGGAGTTCCGCGAGTTCTTCCCGCGCAACGCGGTCGAGTATTTTGTCTCGTACTACGACTACTACCAGCCTGAGGCCTACGTGCCGCAGCGCGACCTGTTCATCGAGAAGGATTCGTCGATCAACGAGCACATCGAGCAGATGCGGCTGTCGGCGACGAAGAGCCTGATGGAGCGCCGCGACGTGGTGATCGTCGCGACGGTGTCGGCGATCTACGGTATCGGCAATCCGTCCGAATACCACCAGATGATCCTGACGCTGCGCACCGGCGACAAGCTCGGCCAGCGCGACGTGATCGCGCGGCTGATCGCGATGCAATACACGCGCAACGAGCAGGATTTCCAGCGCGGCACGTTCCGCGTGCGCGGCGACACGATCGACATCTTCCCGGCCGAACACGCGGAAATGGCCGTGCGCGTCGAGCTGTTCGACGACGAGGTCGAGACGCTGCACCTGTTCGACCCGCTGACCGGGCGCGTGCGGCAGAAGATTCCGCGTTTCACCGTGTATCCGTCGTCGCACTACGTGACGCCGCGCGACACCGTGATGCGCGCGGTCGAGACGATCAAGGACGAATTGCGCGAACGGCTCGAGTTCTTCCATCGCGACGGCAAGCTCGTCGAGGCGCAGCGCCTCGAGCAGCGCACGCGCTTCGATCTCGAGATGCTGCAGGAGCTCGGCTTCTGCAAGGGCATCGAGAACTATTCGCGGCATTTCTCGGGCGCGGCGCCCGGCGATCCGCCGCCGACGCTCGTCGACTACCTGCCGCCCGATGCGCTGATGCTGCTCGACGAATCGCACGTGCTGATCGGCCAGCTGAACGGCATGTACAACGGCGACCGCGCGCGCAAGGAAAACCTCGTCAATTACGGATTCCGCCTGCCGTCGGCGCTCGACAACCGGCCGCTGAAGTTCCCCGAGTTCGAGCGCAAGATGCGCCAGGTCGTGTTCGTGTCGGCCACGCCGGCCGACTACGAGAAGCGCGTGACGGGGCAGATCGCCGAGCAGGTCGTGCGACCGACGGGCCTTGTCGATCCGGAAATCGAAGTGCGGCCGGCGAGCTCGCAGGTCGACGACGTGCTGACCGAGATCAACGCGCGCGTGAAGGCCGGCGAGCGCGTGCTGATCACGACGCTGACGAAGCGCATGGCCGAACAGCTGACCGAGTTCCTGGCCGACCATGGCGTCAAGGTGCGCTACCTGCACAGCGACATCGATACGGTCGAGCGCGTCGAGATCATCCGCGACCTGCGGCTCGGCACGTTCGACGTGCTGGTCGGGATCAACCTGCTGCGCGAGGGCCTCGACATTCCCGAAGTGTCGCTCGTCGCGATCCTCGACGCGGACAAGGAAGGCTTCCTGCGCGCCGAGCGCTCGCTGATCCAGACGATCGGCCGCGCCGCGCGCAACGTGAACGGCAAGGCGATCCTCTACGCCGACAACATGACCGAATCGATGAAGCGCGCGATCGGCGAGACCGAGCGGCGCCGCGCGAAGCAGATTGCCCACAACGAGAAGATGGGCATCACGCCGCGCGGCGTCGTGAAGCGCATCAAGGACATCATCGATGGCGTCTACAACGCAGACGATGCGCGCGCCGAGCTGAAGGAAGCGCAGCAGCGCGCGAAATTCGAGGACATGTCGGAAAAGCAGCTCGCGAAGGAAATCAAGCGTCTCGAGAAGCAGATGGCCGACTACGCGAAGAACCTCGAATTCGAGAAGGCCGCCGCGACCCGCGACCAGCTTGCCGTGCTGCGCGAACGCGTGTTCGGCGCGAACGTCGGCGACCACATCAGCGGCGGTCGGTAAATCTTTCCAAGCGTCACCGAATCCTTTTGGTAAAGCGCCTGTAAGCCTTGTCGGATCAGGGGTTTACGGCGCTCTCCATTTGTTCCGAAACGGGTTCGGTGCTAAACTCCCCCAAGTATTGAGAATAGTTCGCATTAACGTTCGTCATCGCGTTAGTGTTTCCAGCGGGCGGCCCGGCGGCGGCTCGTATGTCGTCAAGATAGTCAGACAAATAACAAGGAGTGTCCATGTTGGGTTCTTCGTTCATCCGCACGACGGTTGCGGTAGCGGCGGCGCTGGCCGCGATGTCGGCCTCGGCGGCCGAGTATCCGATCGGCAAGCAGCAGATCCAGGGCGGCATGGAAATCGGCGCGGTGTATCTGCAGCCGATCACGATGGACCCGGAAGGCATGATGCGCAAGGCGTCGGATTCCGACATCCACCTCGAGGCCGACATCCATGCGGTCAAGAACAACCCGACCGGTTTCGCGGAAGGCGACTGGATGCCGTACCTGCAGGTCACGTACAAGCTGACGAAGCAGGGCGACACGAAGTGGAAGGCCGAGGGCGACCTGATGGGCATGGTCGCGAGCGACGGCCCGCACTACGGTGACAACGTGAAGCTCGCCGGCCCGGGCAAGTATCACCTGACGATGGTCGTCAAGCCGCCGATGCAGTCGGGTCACATGGCGTTTGGTCGTCACGTCGACAAGGAAACGGGCGTGGGCCCGTGGTTCAAGCCCATCACGCTCGAGTACGACTTCCCGTTCGCCGGTATCGGCAAGAAGGGCGGTTACTGATCGGTGGCATCACGAACGGCGCGCTTCGGCGTGCCGTCGGCGTAGAGAACCCAGAATGAAAATTCCCCAGAAAATCGTTGCTGCAGCCGCTGCGCTGTGGCTTGCCGGCGCGGCGCATGCGGCCGATCTGCCGACGTTCAAGCTCGAGATGACGGATGGCAAGCTGACGCCCGCCCGCATCGAAGTACCGGCCGGCCAGCGTTTCAAGATCGAGATCAGGAACACCGGCAAGGGCGCGGCCGAATTCGAGAGCGTGCAGTTGCGCAAGGAGAAGGTGCTCGCGCCGGGCGCCGATTCGTTCGTGGTCGTCGCCCCGCTGTCGCCGGGCGAATACAAGTTTTTCGACGATTTCCACCAGCAGGCACAGGGCGTGATCGTCGCGAAGTAACGCGTCTTATCTGCGCGCGGGCGCACCAGTCCCTTGCCCCGCGCGTCAGGAGGTATCGATGGGTCAGATCTTGTTCATCGTCTGGCGGGAGAGCGTCGAAGCGCTGCTCGTCGTCGGCATTCTCTATGCATGGCTGAAAAACGGCGACGACGACGCGCGCCGCGGCCTGCCTTTCCTCTGGGCCGGCGTCGGCGTCGGCCTGCTGATGGCCGTTGGCCTCGGCGCCGCGCTGGTCGGGTTCACCGAAGTGTTGTCCGGCGACGCGCAGGACTATTTCCAGACGGCGATGGTGCTGATCGCGTGCGTGCTGATCGTGCAGATGGTGCTGTGGATGCGCCGGCACGGCCGCACGCTGAAGCGCGACATGGAGCAATCGCTGCAGCAAAGCACGCGCGATTCGAACTGGTGGGGCGTCGCCGTGCTGGTCGCGCTCGCGATCGCGCGTGAAGGCAGCGAGACGGTGATCTTCCTGTACGGCCTCGGTTTCGGCCAGTCGGGCCACGTCGACGGCAGCCAGATGCTCGCGGTCGTGATCGGCCTCGGTCTCGCGTTCCTCACGTTCTATCTGCTGCAGCTCGGCGGCAAGTACTTCTCGTGGCGGCATTTCTTCCGCGTCACCGAAGTGATGCTGCTGTTCCTCGGTGCGGGCCTGTTCCAGACCGGCGTCGACAAGCTGATCGACAAGGAAATCCTGCCGCTCGGCATCTCGCAGGTGTGGGATACGTCCGCGATCCTCGATGATTCGGGCACGTTCGGCTCGCTCGTTGCGACGCTGACCGGCTATCGCGCGCACCCGGCGCTGACCAACCTGGTGGCGTATGCGGTGTACTGGGCAGTCGTCTGGCTGCTGATGAAGCGCGCGAGCCGTCGTCCGGCCGTTGCAGCGGGTCGCGCGGCATGAGCGTTGTCGCCGCAGTCAAACCTGGCTGGCTCGCGCAGGCCGGCCAGTGGATGCAGCGCCACGGTGCGCTGATCCGCGGTATCCAGTGGATCGTCGTCGCCGTCTACGCGTTCCTGATCATCGTGCCGGCGGTGTTGCCGCTGCCGGACGATTCCGCGCATCTGTGGAACAACCTCACGCTCATCGCGCAGTTCGCGTTCTGGGGCATCTGGTGGCCGTTCGTGCTGCTGTCGATGGTGATGCTCGGGCGTGTCTGGTGCGGCGTGCTGTGCCCGGAGGGCGCGCTCACCGAATACGCGAGCAAGTTCGGTCGCGGCGGCCCGATTCCGCGCTGGATCCGGTGGGGCGGCTGGCCGTTCGTCGCATTCGGCATCACGACGATCTACGGGCAGATGGTGAGCGTGTACCAGTACCCGCTCGCGGTGCTGTTCGTGCTCGGCGGCTCGACCGTCGGCGCGATCGTGATCGGCGTGCTGTACGGCCGCGAGAAGCGCGTGTGGTGCAAATACCTGTGCCCGGTCAACGGCGTGTTCGGGCTGCTCGCGCGGCTCGCGCCGATGCGCTACAAGGTCGACGAGGATGCGTGGCGCCGTTCGTACAAGAACGGCGAGCACGGCCATCGCGTGATTCCGATCAACTGCGCGCCGCTCGTGCCGTTGCGCAACATGAAGGGCGCGGCGGACTGCCATATGTGCGGCCGCTGCAGCGGGCACCGCGATGCGATTTCGCTGTCGCTGCGCTCGCCGTCCGACGAAGTCGTGAACCTCGGTGCGGAGCGGGCCAACCCGTGGGACACCGCGCTGATCCTGTACGGCCTGCTCGGCGTGGCGATCGGCGCGTTCCACTGGACCGTCAGCCCGTGGTTCGTGCAGATCAAGCAATGGCTCGCCGGCTGGCTGATCGACCACGACATCACGTGGCCGCTCGAGACCAATGCGCCGTGGTTCCTGCTCACGCACTACCCGGATCGCAACGACGTGTTCTCCTGGCTCGATGGCGGGCTGGTCGTCGGCTACATCGTCGGCACGGGGCTCGTGTACGGCACGGCGCTGCTGGTGTTGCTGGCCGGCGCCACGCTGATGCTCGGCCGCTTCGATCGCGTGCGCCTGCATCACCTCGCGCAGGCGCTGATCCCGATCGCGGGTGCAGGCGTGTTCCTCGGGCTGTCGGCCACGACGCTGTCGTTGCTGCGCGCCGAGCATGTGCCGCTCGGCTGGGCAACCGATGTGCGCATCGCGATTCTGGTCGGCGCCAACGTATGGAGTGCGTGGCTCGCGTGGAAGGTGACGGGGCGCTATGCGGCGTGGCCGCGCCGGCTCGCGGCCTTCGCGTGGTTTGCCGTCGGGCTGGCCGTCGTCGACAGCGCATGGTGGTTGATGTTCTGGGGGTTCTGAAGCGGCGCGCATGCCGCTTCTCGCTGCCCGCGCATTGACGGCAGCCACGATACCCGGGCGACGCGCTTCGCGCATTGGCGGCTCCAACAAAAAAGCGACACGTCCATCGACGTGTCGCTTTTTTTCTTCCTTGTGCGAGAACCAAAAAAGTGGCTTGGCTTGCTGCAACGGCTGCTTGAGTGTGTTTGCACGAAGGGGTCTAGATCTCGCGTGCAAGCCGTTACGCTGGCTACTGCCCAACACCTCTCAGGGAGGTGGTCCCCACAATACTCGGTCGTTACTTCGTCAGGATCAGTTTGCCGAGCCGCGTGGCGCGCAACTGATAAGTCTCTCCGTTATGCGCGATGCTGACGTGGCTTTGGCCTTGCAGCAGCGCATCGCTGTTGACGACCCGCGTGCCTGCATCGCGGTTGCCGGCGGGTTTCGCCGGCGTGGTGACCGCTGCCGTCTTCGGACGGCTGCTGGCTGCGGTGCTGGTGGTGCGGTGCAGGGTCAGCGTGGTCGGGCGCATGGTGTCGGTCATTCGGTTTGATCGGTGACTGTCGATACGATGGAATGAATTCTAAATGATAACTATTCCCATTTACAAAAACTCTTTATCGATCGAAATGACAGCTCTGATAGCTTGAATCAAAAAGGGCGGCCCGCAGGCCGCCACGGGGTTCAGTGCAGCGGATCGGGATCCTTGCGACCCTGCGCGTATTCGCGGATCAGGCGAACGGTGTCGATATCCGACGTGCGGTACGCCTCCTTGACGATTCCGTGCGTCTGTCGCGCATCTTCACTGTCGTCCGTGACCGTCAGCGTCGTGCGGTACTCGAAACGCAGGAACAATTCGTGGTCTTCGCGCTCCTCGATCGTCATCGTCAAGGAGCCGCCGATTTCGCCATCGGCCGCGCGGATGTCGTAGCGGACCTGCTGGTTCGGCGTGAACGTCACCTGGTCGCGCACGGTCGCGTGGCCGTAATGCAGTTCGCGTTCGAGCGTCGTGTCCGTCCGTTCGTGGATGACGCAGCTGTCGAGGCCCATCACGAACAGTTGCGGCTGTTCCGCACGCAGCACGAGACCTTCCCAGAGCTGGTCGCGGGTGAGGGTCGGCACGGCCGGATCGTCGGAGTTGATCTGGATCAGATGTTCGAAGTTCAAGGGGGCGGGTTCCTTCTGGTGGGTGCGTGGCCACATGGTTCAAGAAGTTATTGTGACGCAAAACCACCGGCTTCGCGGCACCTGCGCCCCATCTGGTTCACACTTCGATGCGCCCCATGCGGCCGCTCTGGTAGTCGACGACGGCCTGCCGGATCTCTTCCTCGGTATTCATCACGAACGGGCCGTAACGGACGATCGGCTCGTTGAGCGGCACGCCGCCGATCAGCAGCAGGTCGAGCGACGTGTCGCCGGCAGCGAACGTGACGGTGTCGCCGTCGTCGCCGTAGACGATCATGTGCCGTGCGTCGACCGCCTGCCTGTCGGGCCCGTAGAGGCCCGTTCCGTCGATCGGATAGGCAAACACGCGATAACCGGCCGGCACGGGCTGCGTGACCGTTGCGCCGGGCTCCAGCGTGAAGTGCTGATAGAGGATCGGCGTGCGCGTCTCGATCGCGGCCTGTACGCCGAATGCTTCGCCGGCGATGACGCGTACACGCGCGCGGCCGTCCGGCGACGTCGCGGTCGGAATGCGGGCAGCCGGGATCTCCTGGTAGCGCGGCGCGATCATCTTGTCGCGGCGCGGCAGGTTGACCCACAGCTGGAAGCCGTGGGAGCGCCCGCCTGCCTGGGCGAACGCCGGGTCCGGCATCTCGCTGTGCACGACGCCGGCGCCGGCCGTCATCCACTGCACGTCGCCGGGGCCGAGTGTGCCGGCATGACCGGACGAGTCGCGATGGCGGAAGCGTCCATCGAGCGCGTAGGTCACGGTCTCGAAGCCGCGATGCGGATGGTCGGGCGCACCCACGGCTTCGCCGGGGGCATAGTCGACGGGGCCCATTTCATCGAGCAGCAGGAACGGATCGAAATCCATCAGCAGCCGCGTCGGGAACGGGCGGTGAACCACGAAGCCGCCGCCTTCGGTGGTGCGAAGCGCGGGGTAGGTGCGATCAAGCGAGCGAGCAGTGGTCATGGGAAGCCCTCGAAATCATCGGAATAGCGTTATTTTTGAAACATAGCGCTATTATATTGGGGGTTTTACCGTTCGATTTGCGGCGGTTCGCAATGGATTGTTCTGAAATTGGAACGATGAGATGAATATCGATGCACATAACCTGAACGACCTGATGTACTTCTCGCAGGTCGTCGAACATGGCGGCTTCTCGGCCGCCGAGCGCGTGCTGGGCATCTCGAAATCGCGCCTGTCGCGGCGCCTGACCGAGCTCGAGGCGGCGCTCGGCGTGCGCCTGCTGCAGCGTTCGACGCGCAAGCTCGCACTGACCGAGGCGGGGGAGCTGTTCTACCAGCATTGCCAGGCGATGCTCGCCGAAGCGCGGGCCGCGATGAACGCGGTGCAGCAGTTGCGCGCGTCGCCGCGCGGCTCGGTGCGCGTCAGCGTGCCGGTGACGCTGTCGCAGACGATGCTGTCGCGCATCCTGCCCGAATTCCTGCGCCGCTATCCCGAGGTGAAGGTGCATGTGCGCGTGACGAATCGCGTGATCGACCTGTTCGAGGATTCGATCGACGTCGCGTTGCGCGTGCGCTCGGAGCCGCCGCAGAACGCCAACATCGTCGTGCGGCCGCTGTGGCGCACCGAGCAGATGCTGGTCGGCGCGCCGAGCCTGCTGAGCCAGAATGCGCCGCCGTTGGCGCCGGACGACCTGACCGGCTTCGAGACGCTCGATACGCCGAGCGTTGACGGCCGGCACGTATTCAACCTGATCGCGCCGGACGGAACGCGCCACGTGCACGAGCATGATCCGCGGCTCGTGACGGCCGACCTGATGACGATCCGCGAGGCCGTGCTCGATGGCCTCGGCATCGCGGCGCTGCCGGAGATGATGTATGGCAACGCGCTGCGCGCGGGGCAACTGTCGCCCGTGATGCCGGGCTGGACGCTGCCGGTGCCGCAGCTGTATGCGGTGTTCGTATCGCGGCAGGGGATGCCGCCTGCGGTACGTGCGTTCGTCGATTACCTGGTCGAGAAGCTCGACCATGGCGCGTACAAGGAGCCAGGTTGCCCCGAGCGCGCGAAGAAGGAAGCGGCGGCCGATGTTTCGGCGACCTGAACACGTCGCGCACGACGACGCAAATTTGTTTTGTCATTGAAGCGTCGCCTGCAATCGCAAGTTTCAATCGCCTGAACCTTGAATGCGTGCGCGGGCGGGCCTATATTGAAATCCCATTTCGTGAAGGAAGTTCTAAGCGAAATCAGGTGGCCGCATATATTGCGAGCCAGATAGGGCAGAACGCGCAGTCCGTGCAGACCACGGCAGAGTCGCATTTGCGTTGCTCGAGGCGCAACCGATACCGCCAAAGAGCCCGCCGCCCGAAGGCGCCCGCGTGCGCATGAAAAAAGGCCTTCATTTGGCGATGAAGGCCTTTTACTTTGTGGTGCAGTTGCTGCTGGCGGCGGGGTCGAACGTGCGCGCGTTACTTCGCTTTTGCGCCGGGCTCCGTCACGAAGCCGAGCTTCGTCAAGCCGCCTGCCTGTGCATCCGACATCACTTCCGCGACGTGCTCGTACGCCACCTTGCGGTCCGCGCGCAGGTGCAACTCCGGCTGCGGCGTGCGTTTCGCGGCTTCCGCGATGCGTGCCTGCAGCTGTTCGCGCGTGACCGTGTGGTCGTCCCACAGGATCGTGCCGTCGCCCTGGATCGCGACGTCGACGGTCTGCGGCTTTTCGTCGACGGGCTGGCTGCTGGCGTGCGGCAGGTCGATCTTCACCGCATGCTGCATCGCCGGGATCGTCACGAGAAAAATGATCAGGAGTACGAGCATGACGTCGACGAGCGGCGTCATGTTGATCTCGCTCATCACGGCATCGTCGTCATCGTCGCTGAAACCGGTGTTCATGGCCATGGTTCACCTCGTCTCAGCTGGCGGCGCGCGATGCGAGACGCAGGCCGTCGCGCGTCGACGACGACGCGAGGCTCGCGCCCGTCACGAAGTACGCGTGCAGGCCGTGTGCGAAGCGGCGCAGCTTGCTGACGACGCCCTTGTTCGCGCGGGTCAGCGCGTTGTAGCCGAGCACCGCGGGAATCGCGACGAACAGGCCGAAGGCCGTCATGATCAGCGATTCGCCGACCGGGCCCGCGACCTGGTCGATCGACGTCTGGCCGGTGGCGCCGATCGCGAGCAGCGCGTGGTAGATCCCCCAGACCGTGCCGAACAGACCGACGAACGGTGCCGTGCTGCCGACCGATGCGAGGATCGCGAGGCCGCTCTGCATGCGCGAAATGCCTTCGTCCATCGTGTCCTTCAGGCAGCGCGTGACCCAGTCCGATACGTCCATGCGATCGTGCAGGTGCGGTTGCGTCTGATGGTGGTGGTCGGCGGCTTCCTTGCCCGACAGCGCGAGCGCGAGGAACGGGTTGTCGTTCGGCGTCGATGCGGCGAGGCCGAGCTTCTTGATGCCGTCGTCGAAATTGTCGGAATGCCAGAATGCCTGTTCGGCGTTCTTCGTGAGGCGGTTCAGGCGGATCACGTTCCAGCCCTTGATGACGATCACGATCCACGACAGGACCGACATCACGAGCAGCGTGATCGCAATGGCGCGCGTGACGAAATCACCTTGCGCCCAGACGTGCGCGATACCGTAGCTTTGCATTTTTTGTTTCCTTTGAATCTTCCGGATGAGGCAGGTTAGTCGGTGAGCCCGAAGCTGTAGGGCTGTGTGCGGGCGGCGCGGATCGCCTGGCCGTTCTCGATGTACGGACGGCAGGTGGTCGAGCGCATCGCGTCGAGTGCGGCATCGTCGAGGCGCGGATAGCCGCTGCTCTTCTGCAGATCGATGCTTTCGATCTTGCCGGTCACGCCGACGACGAAGTGAACATAGGCGGTGCCCGATTCGCCGCGGCGGCGCGACATCGACGGATAGTCGGGCTTCACGAAGTTGCATTGGAGCGTCGGCACGTTCTTCGGTGCGCTGACCTGCATCGTTTCGCGCGCCGGGCTCGGCGTGGCGGCCGGTGCCGCGGGAGCGGGTGCGGCGGCAGCAGGTGTCGGATCGGCGGCGGGTACGGGCGACGGGGCCGGCGACGGCGCAACCGGCTGCGGGGTCGGCTTTGCCGCCTTCTGCACCGGCTTCGGCTCGACCTTCGGCTTCACGCGCGGCACGGGCTTCGGCGGCGCGGGCTGCGGGATCGATTCGGCCGCGACCTGCTGCGCGATCGGCGCAGGCGTGATGAGCTGCGCGGTGATCGTCTGGACCTCGACCGATTTCGGCGGCGGCGCGTTGCGATGGAGCCACGCGGCCGTCAGCATGATCGCGTGTGCGGCAAGCACGCCGACCGCGACGACGATCACTCGGGGATTCATACGTGGTGCAGCCGGCATGGCGCCGGCAGGAGCGAGATGCAAAGCCTGCATGTTAGCTTGAAAGAACGACGTCGCACCCGGGGCGCGGCAGGTGAATCGGCATCACTTGCGGAAGATCAGCAGCGAGATGCAAACGGTGGTTACGAATCCGATCAGCAATTCCATCACAGGCTCCTTGGCAGGTAAGCCGTTGGCTCGCGCAGACGGTGGCTTGCTGACGGTCAAAACAAAAAATGCGGCCTGGGCCGCATGCGCAGGCTCGGCGCCGCTCAGGCCGCCTTGCGGTCGTAGAACGTGACCGGGATCGGATGCGCATGATGCTCGACACCGCACCGGCTCGCGCAGACGCCTTGCTCGGCCATGAGGTCGCGTACGGACTCCTCGCACTTGCCGCAGCACGTGGCCACGCCGAGCTCGAACTGGAGTTCATCGAAAGAGTTCACGCCCTCGGCGAGGGACGCGCGAATCTTGCGATCGGAAACAGACTTGCACACGCAGACGATCATGATGAGTTGCGATAGCTAACGTTAATGCGAATTATTATCATTAATTTTTCGGGCGTTGACAAGCCTGGGTCGGGCTTTTTTTAAGCTCATCGGACCCTTGAAACGGTGGGAGGCGGCGAAGCCGCGGTGGAGGCGGGCGTGCCGGCCCGCGTCAGGCGGTCGCGCAGGCGTGCGCGTTCGGCGAGGAAATGGTGACGGATTCGACCGGCGCATCGAGGCCGAGCAGCGTCGACGCGAGCGCGCGCAGTTGCAGGCCGTCGCTCGTCGAGCAGAAGCGCGGCGGCGCGGCATGCGTGCCGGCCGGTGCGCGCAGCCCGCGTTCGTCGAGTACCCGCGCGAGCTGGCGGGCGATGGCATCGCTCGTGTCGACGATCGTCAGGCGCTCGCCAACAAGGTTACGAATCGTTTCTGTGAAGAACGGGTAGTGCGTGCAGCCGAGTACCAGCGTATCGGCGCCGTCGTCGAGCATCGGCTGTATGTAACGCTCAAGCAACGCGCGCAACGCGGGCGAGTTCGTGTCGCCGCGTTCGATCGCCTCGACGAGCCCGTGGCCGGGCTGGCAGATGAAGCGGCGGCCCGCGCCGTAGCGGTCGAGCAGTGCCTGGAAGCGCGGGCTGTTCAACGTCGATTGCGTGGCGAGGACGCCCGCGACGCCGGTCGCGGACAGCGCGGCTGCCGGCTTGATGCCCGGCTCGACGCCGACGAGCGGGATCGACAGGCGTTCGCGGATGGCCGCGATCGCCCGTGCCGTCGCCGTGTTGCACGCGATGACGAGCGCCTTCGCGCCTTCGCGGGCGAGCCACTCGCCGATCGCCAGCGTGCGTTCCGTGATGAACGCCTCGTCGCGCGGGCCATACGGCGCGTGGTGCGAGTCGGCGACGTAGACGAACGACTCGTCGGGCAGGTGCGCGCGCGCGGCGCGCAGCACCGACAGGCCGCCGAGCCCCGAGTCGAAGATGCCGACAGGGGCGGCGGCGCGCGGCGCGGGGGCGGCGGACGGGTTCGTCATCGTCGGGCGGGCGGCGGGCTGGCGGGTGGCGCGATTACTCGGCCGAACCCATCATCGTTTGCTGATAGTTCTGCAGGCCGACCTTGCCGATCAGGTCGATCTGCGTTTCGAGCCAGTCGATGTGCTCTTCGGTGTCGTCGAGGATCTTTTCGAAGATCTCGCGCGACACGTAGTCGCGAACCGATTCGCAGTAGGCGATCGCTTCCTTGCAGGTGGTCTGCGAGATCTGCTCGAGCTTCAGGTCGCACTTCAGGATCTCTTCGGTTTCCTCGCCGACGAGCAGCTTGTGCAGGTCCTGCAGGTTCGGCAGGCCGTCGAGCATGAACACGCGCTCGATCAGCCAGTCGGCATGCTTCATTTCGCCGATCGACTCGTCGTATTCGTGCTTGCCGAGCTTGTCGAGGCCCCAGTGCTTGTACATGCGCGCATGCAGGAAGTACTGGTTGATCGCCGTGAGTTCATTCTTCAGTTGGGCGTTCAGATATTCGATGACTTTCTTGTCGCCTTGCATGGCTGTTCCTTGTTCAGTGGGGCTTCAGAAACCGAACGATAATCGCTCGAACGAGAAAAGCCAAGCCTCGAAGCCTTGTCGGGCCTGCCTTTTGCGTGTAATGAGAATCAGCCTTGAACAACCGGCCGAGCACAATAATGAGAATGAGAAGTAAAAAGGCCGGACTCCCGTCCGGCCTTTGGTTCGATCGCGCTTAAGCGGTGGCGACCGGGATCTTGCCGATCTTCGCCTGCCATTCCTTCGGACCCGTCTGGTGCACCGACGTGCCCGACGAATCGACGGCGACCGTCACCGGCATGTCCTGCACGTCGAACTCGTAGATCGCTTCCATGCCGAGGTCTTCGAACGCGAGCACCTTCGCGCCGCGGATCGCCTTCGACACGAGGTAGGCCGCACCGCCGACCGCCATCAGGTAGGCCGCCTTGTGCTTCTTGATCGCATCGATCGCGACCGGGCCGCGCTCGGCCTTGCCGACCATCGAGATCAGGCCCGTCTGCGCGAGCATCGTCTCGGTGAACTTGTCCATGCGCGTGGCCGTCGTCGGGCCGGCCGGGCCGACCACTTCGTCGCGCACCGGATCGACCGGGCCGACGTAGTAGATCACGCGATTCGTGAAGTCGACCGGCAGCTTCTCGCCCTTCGCGAGCATGTCGGCGATGCGCTTGTGCGCGGCGTCGCGGCCGGTGAGCATCTTGCCCGACAGCAGCAGCGTCTGGCCCGGCGCCCAGCTCGCGACTTCTTCCGGCGTCAGCGTGTTCAGGTCGACGCGCTTGCTGGTTTCCGTGTTCGGTTCCCACTGCACCTTCGGCCAGGCGTCGAGCGACGGCGCTTCAAGTTTGGCCGGGCCCGAACCGTCGAGCACGAAGTGCGCGTGGCGCGTGGCCGCGCAGTTCGGGATCAGCGCGACCGGCTTCGAGGCCGCGTGCGTCGGCGCCGCCATGATCTTCACGTCGAGCACGGTCGCGAGGCCGCCGAGGCCCTGCGCGCCGATACCGAGCGCGTTGACCTTCTCGTGCAGTTCGACACGCAGCTCCTCGACCCAGTCCTTCGGGCCGCGCGCGATGATTTCCTGGATGTCGATCGGCTCCATCAGCGATTCCTTCGCCATCAGCATCGCCTTTTCGGCGGTGCCGCCGATGCCGATCCCGAGCATGCCGGGCGGGCACCAGCCGGCGCCCATCGTCGGGACCGTCTTCAGCACCCAGTCGACGATCGAGTCGGACGGGTTCAGCATCACGAACTTCGACTTGTTCTCCGAGCCGCCGCCCTTCGCCGCGACCTGCACGTCGACCTTGTCGCCCGGCACGATCTCGTAGTGGATCACGGCCGGCGTGTTGTCCTTCGTGTTCTTGCGGGCGCCTTCCGGCGGATTGACGATCGACGCGCGCAGCACGTTGTCCGGGTGCGTGTAACCGCGGCGCACGCCTTCGTTGATCATGTCGGTGAGGCCCATCGTCGCGCCGTCCCAGCGCACGTCCATGCCGACCTTCACGAAGATCGTGACGATGCCGGTGTCCTGGCAGATCGGACGCTTGCCTTCCGCGCACATGCGGCTGTTCGTGAGGATCTGCGCAATCGCGTCCTTCGCCGCCGGGCTCTCTTCCAGCTCGTACGCGCGGCCGAGGGCCTGGATGTAGTCGAGCGGGTGGTAGTAGCTGATGTACTGCAGCGAATCCGCGATGCTCTGGATCAGGTCTTCCTGTTTGATGACGGTCATGGCTGAGACTCTGTGGGGACAGTGGGGAATGGTTTGCCGACGGTTCAGGCCGCCGGTCGGGACGCCGCGGGCGCATGCGTCTCGTGGAAATGGGCCGGGTGCGTGTGCGTCGTCAGGCGATCGACCCACGCCATCACGAGCGCCGACACGAGGAACGACACGTGGATGATCACCTGCCACATGATCGCGTGCGTCGTGTGCTGGTCGGGGTTGATGAAGGTCTTCAGCAGGTGGATCGACGAAATGCTGATCAGCGCCATCGACAGCTTGACCTTCAGCACGCCCGCGTTCACGTGGTCGAGCCATTCGGGCTCGTCGGGGTGGCCCTCGATGCCGAGCCGCGACACGAACGTTTCATACCCGCCGACGATCACCATGATCAGCAGGTTCGAGATCATCACCACGTCGATCAGGCCGAGCACGGCGAGCATCACGCTGATTTCGTCGAGGCCCGTCGCATGCGACAGCAGGTGCCAGACTTCTTTCAGGAACAGGAACACATAGACGGCCTGAGCGACGATCAGGCCCAGATAGAGCGGAACCTGGAGCCAGCGGCTCATGAAAATCAGCGCGGGAAGCGGACGAAGCGGGCGACGGCCAGGATGGCCGGGCGAATGCGGGGCGGACATGTCGGGGTACGGGCGCGGTGCGCAGGTATCGGGGGTAATCTTGAAAAGGCGCGCTATTGTAACGCGTCGGCCGGCGCGGCTGCAGCGACGCGCCGGCGCTGCGGGGGACGGATCAGGAGGCGGCGGCCGGCACGCGTTTCACCCGCAGGCTCGCGAGCACGATGCCGGCGACGACGCACGCGAGCGCGATACCGTGCGCGAGCGTCGGGCGCTCGCCGAGGAACGCGATGCCGTACGCGGCCGCGGCGATCGGCAGCACCGCGCTGAACACGCCGGCGAGGCTGCCCGGCACGTGCCGGATGCCCTTCATCCATAGCCAGAACGAGAAGATGCTGGCCGACAGCCCGTACCAGACGACGAGCGCCCAGGTGCCGGCGGGCACGCTCGCGTAATCGAAGTGCCACAGCGCCGTCGCGCCGAGCGGCAGCATCAGGAACAGGCCGAACAGATGGGTATAGGCGCAGATGTCGATCGGTGCGAGCGTTTGCGTGAGCCGGCGCGACAGGATCACGTAGATCGATTCGCAGCACACCGCGCCGAGGATCAGCAGGTTGCCGGTCAGCGAACCGGACGCATCGCCCTGCGCGCCGTGGCTGGCCGCGCCGCCGTTGGCGAGGTTGATCGTCACGACGCCGATGATCGCGAGCGCGATCGACACGAGCGCACGGCCGTTCGGTTTTTCACGCAGGATCAGCCACGCGGACAGCGCGACGATCGCCGGGATCGTGCTCGTGATGACGCCCGCGGCCACCGCGCTCGTGCGCTGCACGCCGTTGAGCATCAGCAGCGTGAACATGAAGGTGCCGAAGAAGGCTTGCAGGAACAGGTTCAGCCATTCGCCGCGCTTGACCGCGCGCATCTTCACGGGCCTGAACAGCGGCCACAGCACGGCGATCGCGATCACGAAGCGCAGCGTGGCGAGGATGGCGACGGGGACGAATGCAACGATGGATTTACCGATGCCGACGTTGCTGCCGACGAACAGCATCGACAGGATGAGGAAGAGGGCGTAGCGATTCAAGCTGGAATCCGGAAGGCGAGTTCAGTTAGGATTGTAGGGTCGCGGTCGTAACAGCGTAAAGCTGACCTCGATGCGGCGCCGCCCGGCGCACGACACGGCGATGCCGCGTAAGTGACGGGTAAGTTGGAGCGCTTATCGTGGAAACTACCGGGCCGCAGGTCACGTTCGTATGATGTGGTGCGGTGCAGCATCGTGCGCAGGCCTTCGCGGTCGCGTGCGGGTGGGTGGGAGACAGCGGCGCGCAGGCGCCGGCCAAGACGCGCGGCGTGCACGATCGCGCCGCCATGCAGAGGATTCATGTTCACCAAGGGGTTGTCGATGTCTGCGATTGAATCGGTTCTTCACGAAACCCGTCAGTTCGCGCCGCCCGCGGCGCTCGAGAAGACGGCGACCATTTCCGGCATGCCGGCCTATCGCGCGCTCGTCGCCGAAGCCGAGCAGGATTACGAAGGCTTCTGGGCGCGTCTCGCGCGCGAGGGCCTCGCGTGGCACAAGCCGTTCACGACGGTGCTCGACGAGAGCAACGCGCCGTTCTACAAATGGTTCGACGACGGCGAGCTGAACGCGTCGTACAACTGTCTCGACCGTCACGTCGAAGCCGGCAACGGCGAGCGCGTCGCGGTGATCTTCGAGGCCGACGACGGCACCGTCACCCGCGTCACCTATGCGGACCTCCTCGCACGCGTGTCGCGCTTCGCGAATGCGCTGAAGAAACGCGGTATCGGCAAGGGCGATCGCGTCGTGATCTATATCCCGATGTCGATCGAAGGCATCGTCGCGATGCAGGCCTGCGCGCGCATCGGCGCGACGCACTCGGTCGTGTTCGGCGGCTTCTCCGCGAAATCGCTGAACGAGCGGCTCGTCGACGTCGGCGCGGTGGCCCTCATCACGGCCGACGAGCAGGCCCGCGGCGGCAAGACGCTGCCGCTCAAGAGCATCGCCGACGAGGCGATCGCGATGGGCGGCTGCGAGGCGGTCAAAAGCGTGATCGTCTATCGCCGCACCGGCGGCAAGATCGACTGGCATGCAGGCCGCGACCTGTGGATGCACGAACTCGCCGACGGCGAATCCGACCGCTGCGAGCCGACCTGGGTCGGCGCCGAGCATCCGCTGTTCATCCTGTATACGTCGGGCTCGACCGGCAAGCCGAAGGGCGTGCAGCACAGCACGGGCGGCTACCTGCTGTGGGCCGCGCAGACGATGAAGTGGACCTTCGACTGGAAACCCGACGACGTGTTCTGGTGCACGGCCGACATCGGCTGGGTCACGGGCCACACGTACATCACCTACGGGCCGCTCGCGTGCGGCGGCACGCAGGTCGTGTTCGAGGGCGTGCCGACTTATCCGGACGCCGGCCGTTTCTGGAAGATGATCGACGATCACAAAGTCACCGTGTTCTACACCGCGCCGACCGCGATCCGCTCGCTGATCAAGGCGGCCGAAGCTGACGACAAGGTGCATCCGAAGAGCTATGACCTGTCGAGCCTGCGCATCATCGGCACGGTGGGCGAGCCGATCAATCCGGAAGCGTGGATGTGGTACCACAAGCATGTCGGCGGCGAACGCTGCCCGATCGTCGACACGTGGTGGCAGACCGAAACCGGCGGCCACATGATCACGCCGCTGCCGGGCGCGACGCCGACCGTGCCGGGCTCGTGCACGCTGCCGCTGCCGGGCATCATGGCCGCGGTGGTCGACGAGACCGGCCAGGACGTGCCGAACGGGCAAGGCGGCATCCTCGTCGTCAAGCGCCCGTGGCCGGCGATGATCCGCACGATCTGGGGTGACCCGGAGCGCTTCAAGAAGAGTTATTACCCGGAAGAACTCGGCGGCACGCTCTATCTGGCCGGCGACGGCACCGTGCGCGACAAGGACACCGGCTACTTCACGATCATGGGCCGGATCGACGACGTGCTGAACGTGTCGGGCCACCGGCTGGGCACGATGGAGATCGAATCGGCGCTGGTGTCGCACGAGCTCGTGGCCGAGGCGGCGGTGGTCGGCCGGCCGGACGACACGACGGGCGAGGCGGTCGTGGCGTTCGTGGTGCTGAAGCGTTCGCGTCCGGAAGGCGACGAAGCCGCGGCGCTCGCGAAGACCCTGCGCGACTGGGTCGGCAAGCAGATCGGGCCGATCGCGAAGCCGAAGGACATCCGCTTCGGCGACAACCTGCCGAAGACGCGCTCGGGCAAGATCATGCGGCGCCTGCTGCGCTCGCTCGCGAAGGGCGAGGCGATCACGCAGGACACGTCCACGCTCGAGAATCCGGCCATCCTCGAGCAGCTCACCGAAGTGCGCTGAACGCCTGCCGGTTGCGCGTCATGCGCGCGAGCCCCTGCGCGGCAATCCCGATTGCCCGCGCAGGGGCTTTTTGCTACATAACGGCATGACCGTTCCGACCCGTTCGGCGCCTGTTGCGCCACCCCCCGTTCCCGAGCCGCTCGCACGTGCGCACGCACGCTACTGGCGCTTCAACGTCGCGCTGATCGTGGTGCTGATGGTGATCGGCTTCGCGGTGTCGTTCATCGTGCCGTTCTTCGGGCCCGCGCTCGCCGGCGTTCGCTTCGCCGGCTTCAGCCTGCCGTTCTATGTCGGCGCACAGGGCGCGATTCTCGTCTACCTCGTGCTGATCGTCATCTACATCGGGCTGATGCAACGCGCGGACCGTACGCTGCGCCGCGCGTACGACGAGCATGCGGCACGCGCCGGCCATGCGAACGGCGGGCGCTGATTCATGCTGACGCATCGACTGATACGCGCGTACGCGCTCTACACCCTCGGGTTCCTCGGATTCGTGTTGCTGATGTGGCGGATCGAGCGCGCGACGGGCCCGGGCGTGTGGATCGGCTACGTGTTCCTGTTCGTACCGATCGCCGTGTATGCGGTGATCGGGTTGTTGTCGCGCACGTCCGATCTCGTCGAGTACTACGTGGCCGGGCGGCGCGTGCCGTCCGCGTTCAACGGGATGGCGACGGCGGCCGACTGGCTGTCGGCCGCGTCGTTCATCGGCCTGGCCGGCTCGCTCTACGCCACCGGTTACGACGCGCTCGCGTACGTGATGGGCTGGACGGGCGGGTTCTGCCTCGTCGCGTTCCTGCTTGCGCCGTATGTGCGCAAGCTCGCGCGCTACACGATTCCCGATTTTCTCGGCACGCGCTTTTCGAGCACGGCCGTGCGCGCGCTCGCGGCCGGCGCGGCGATCCTGTGTTCGTTCGTGTACCTGGTCGCGCAGATCCAGGGGATCGGCCTGATCGCGACGCGCTTCATCGGCGTCGATTTCGCGATCGGCATCTTCTGCGGGCTCGCGGGCATTCTCGTGTGCTCGTTTCTCGGCGGGATGCGTGCGGTCACGTGGACGCAGGTCGCGCAGTACATCATCCTGATCAGCGCGATCCTGATTCCGGTGTCGCTGATCGCGATGAAGAACGGGCTCGGGCCCGTGCCGCAGTTCAATTACGGCAAGCTGATGGAGCGTGTCGCGGCGCGCGAGGCGCAGGTGCGCGAGGCGCGCGACGAGCAGCAGGTGCGTGATGCGTACCGCCGGCAAGCCGCGGATATCCAGACGCGGCTCGACCGGTTGCCGGCGTCCTATGCGGATGCGCGCCGGCATCTCGTCGACCAGCTTGCGGACCTGCGGCGCCACAACGGGCCGCTGCGCGAGATCAGCCAGCGCGAGCGCGAGCTGGCCGATTTTCCGCGCGATCCGGCGGCGGCGCGCGTGGCGTGGACGCAGGCGCGTGACGACCTGCTCGCGCGTGCCGAGCCGCCGGTGCCGATGCATGAGCCGTTTCCGGCCGCGAGCGACGACGAACGCAAGCCGCGCGAGCGGAATTTCCTCGCGCTGCTGCTGTGCCTGTCGCTCGGTACCGCGAGCCTGCCGCACATCCTGACGCGCTACAACACGACTACGTCGGTCGCGTCCGCACGGCGTTCGGTCGGCTGGACGCTGTTCTTCATCGCGCTGTTCTACCTGAGCGTGCCGGTGCTCGCGGTGCTGATCAAGTACGAGATCCTCGCGAATCTCGTCGGGCGGCCGTTCGCCGAATTGCCGGCGTGGGTCACGCAATGGCATCACTTCGAACCCGACCTGATCAGCGTCGTCGAGGTGATTCGCGACGGCATCGTGCACTGGTCGGAAATCCAGATGCAGCCGGACATGGTCGTCCTGGCCGCACCGGAGATCGCGGGGCTGCCGTACGTGGTGTCGGGGCTGATCGCGGCCGGCGCGCTGGCCGCGGCGTTGTCGACCGCGGACGGGCTGCTGCTGACGATCGCGAACGCGCTGTCGCACGACGTCTATTACTGCATGGTCGCGCCCGATGCCACGAGCCAGCGGCGTGTGACGATTTCGAAGGTGCTGCTGCTCGGGGTGGCGCTGTTCGCGTCGTATGTCGCGTCGCTCAATACCGGGAAGATCCTGTTTCTCGTCGGCGCCGCGTTTTCGCTGGCGGCGTCGAGCTTCTTTCCGGTGCTGGTGCTGGGGGTGTTCTGGAAGCGCACGACGACGCGTGGCGCGATCGCCGGGATGGTGACGGGGTTGGCGGTGTGCGTGTACTACATCGTGTCGACGTATCCGTTCTTTACGCAGTTGACGGGGTTCGCCGGGCCGACGTGGTTCGGGATCGAGTCGATCAGTTCTGGGGTGTTTGGCGTGCCGGCGGGGTTTGCGGTGGCGATCGTGGTGAGTCTGTGCGACAAGCGGCCGGATGAGTATACGCGGGCGTTGGTGGATTACATTCGGCATCCGTGAGGGGGGGCGGGCACGAAGCGGATATTCAGCTTCGGCAGGCTCCGGCAGATGGACTGCACCTGCGGCCAGTGCGTTTGGCCGGCTGTCGCCATGTAACGCCTACCAAACCTTGCCGACTCAGCAAGCCAGCCGCCCGGCTCACGTTCAATTCTTGACCCCGCGTGCCGCAACAGGCGCTTTGCATAGCGCGGCATTGTGCAGGATCGCATTCCCCGTCGACTGGTAGTTGTCCGCGTCGCAAGGTGGCAGGCCGAACGAGGCGTCACTCTCCTTGTCGCTGTCGTCATGATTGCGCATCGCCGTCGTCTGCGAGAGGGTAGCAAGGCATTTTGCACTGTTGCCGAGATGATATTGCGTCAGCGCGAGATCGCTGCGGACGCGATCGATCTCGATCCAGTTCATGTCACGCGTGCATTCTTCGATCAATGATGTAAATACCGTCTCGGCCGCCGCGTAGTTCTTCTTCACATAAAGAGCGCGGGCCTGCGTGAGTCGTGCCGCACGTGAGCGGTCCGTACACGCTGCGGTGGGCTGTCGATAGGCGCCGTCAAACATCGCGCGTACGCCGCAATACGAACGGCAAGCGTCGGTATTGCCGGAATCGATCTTCACCGCGCCGTGGCCGCCAGTGATGGAAATGCGGCATGTTTCGCCGCCGTCAGTGGCCACGCCCGTGTTGCCTTTGAGCGTGCCCGTGAGCGAACAGGTGTGGCAGTTGCCTCCAATCGTATCGAGCGTGAATCGGCCTCCCTTCACGACGAGCGCGCCATGCGCGTGACCGCCTTCGACATAGGAATACTCGCCCGGCTCGACAGCGGATGCGACCGCAACGAAGGCACCTGAAAAGCCCATGAAACTGCAAGCGCTCGCAAGCCATAGCGCGATATGCACACCTTTCCGTAGTGACACGTGCTTTCACCTTTTCGTATTGAGATTGCGTCGCCGCATAACTGGCAGCTCGACAGCGAGGTCCGATATGTCTGCGGACGCAGGTTTCGATACATGATCGACAATAGTCATCGGCACGTTGCCGCCTCGTTTCCTGGCACGGTCAAACAAGGCTCGAGATCAGATGACAGCCGCAAGTGGCGCGATGACCATGTCGTGCTATCGGGATGCCGTCATCCGTCATCGATGCATCGCCTTCCTCGATGAGGTTGGGCGATACGTCGGGGTGCTGCGGACACGACACGCGATCGCCCTTGCGGGCGACATAGCGGCCGTCGAAACGCATTGTCGTAGAGCCAGTTTCGACTTTGCCTCCGTGGTCGGTGTCGTCTCCGATACGAATTAAATTCATCATGTCAGCCTACTATTTCCCGAGAAGTGTTTTTAAATAATCAACTCGCTGTTTTGTTATCGTGGCAAGGCAATCTTTTGTGATTAGACCGGAGCCGGCGCCTTGGGATTGCGACGCCTCGGCTGCGATATAGCCGTTGCACTGCTTGTCCCGGTAATTGAGCCAAGCCTTCTGAGATTGCTCAAACTCATTCTTGTACTGTGTGGCAGAATACAGTTTTTGATAAATTGAATTGAGTTCTTTTTTTGATTTGTCCAGGGCTTGGTTGGTGCAAGATAAGTCGTCGTATACGTTCCCGCTATTGATGCATGCATCGGCAAAAGAGGTTAGGGGTAAAATAAAAAATACAAGCGGGATGATTTTTTTCATGGTGTCATTAAAAATTATTGATTGTATGATTCAGGAATTACTATGGTAAAAGGCTCCGGTCTAAAAGGCATTAGACCTTCCGTTGTTCCATGCACATGAACTGCGCGTCCCGCTCCGTACCTATATCCGGTAATGCTTGCTTGATGGACAACATCTTCAACCCATGCTTTTGTTGCGTCCGTGGCCTCGTCTAAGGCATATGGATTTGCGTAGCTGAGATTGTTGCCGACGAGAGAAGGGCCACCGTTTGCTCTATCTTGCAAATGAGCAATAACCATGGCTCTTACCCTTGCAGGTACTCTACTCTCGGGAACGTTTTGCACTGATCCATATGCGCCTGCTCTTGGGGCGTTAATGTCTGAAAACTGCCACCTATCATTAATTACACCCCTAAAAGTGCTCCAGTTTTTGATGCCGGACATCACTCTGTTTATGATGGTGTCAACGACTGCACCAGCCTGATTGGCTAAGTTCTCATCATTTAGGCTGATCGCAACCTCTGTTGCTGTAACTTTAATCAGGTCATCTACGTCTTGTTCAGACAGTCGGAGAATTCTTGTTGGATCACCAATTCCGGAATTAATGAAATTGCCGATCAATCCAATCGGATGAAAATGCCATGGGTTCGGCTCACTTGGGAACCCGTCCACTTTTTTTTCGACGACCTGTTCCCACCACTGCAGTTTTCCGATTCGCTCAATCTCGGCCTTCCATAGCCACAGCAGTTTTTTCATCAGCGGCGACAGCGCTTCCCACTTTCCCAGACCGCCGCCCCATTCGCTTTCGCAGCGTACTACAAGATGGGAGAGGGCTTCGGCCGTCCACTGTGTTTCCTGCGCGTGCTTCAGCTCTTGTGCTGTTACCTTCCCGTCGTGGTTCGCATCAATCGCTTTTTCAAGTTTTGAGATGAGGGGGCTTGCGTTGACCGTTGCCGCGCTCGTTTCGAACTCTGTTTTGTCTTCGTCAGCCAAAAATTGCTCGGCGACGTGGATGTAGCGTTTGAACATGTCGACAGGTTTGATGCTGCTGTTGTCGACCAGTTCAAAGCCAGGCCAGTCCCACGGACCGCACATCCGAACCAGTGGGGGATTTTGCTCGCAGACCCATCCGGCTCGAGTGCTACCGTCCTTCATGCCGATAGTCACGTAGTACCAGCGCCGCCCCTTGTCGTCCTTCGCGACGTTCGCGTCACCGTTCTTTTCTAGGTCGACTCGTCGAAATACATTGCGGAAATCTGCGCCCGGCCCCTTCGCGTTTGAGAGGCTTAGCGGGAAATCCTTCCAGCCTGGCACGATTGCCGTCGCGGTCGTATTGGCGAAGTCACTTTCGACCCATACAGGTGGGCCGGCGTCGTTGAACACGGGTTTCGCATGACGACCGCCATGTACAGGTGCTGCCGTTTTCGGTTGCACCTTGACCCACTTTCCTTTCCCGGCGGGGGCGACAGCGACAAGTTTGGTCCCGGGTTGCAGTTTCTGGTCAGGCTCGGGCAGGGTGGTCACCAGTAGCGCGCCCGGCGAGATTTCCAGGAACGTTTTTTCCGGGGGCCGTTCTTTCGCTCGGGCCTGACTCTTCTTGACGAATGCTTCGAATTCGGGCCCAGCGAAAACCTCGAGATGCAGCAATGGCCGCGTCGGCTTCGGAGGAAGCAGCTTTGCGTCGGGGTAGCGCAGATAGTGGCCGAGCTGACCAATCACGTTGCCGGCCTTGACCGTATATGGCTCTTTTAGGACGACGACCGTATCCAGAGGCTTAGGGTCAACGATTATGTCTAGTTCCTTCTCGTACACATATCCATACGGAGCGTGTTGCGATACCGGTTGACCTACGGCCGCGCTGGCCGGTGTGCCAGACTTGATTGTATTGATCTTTACCCAGCCCGGATTTGCTTTTGTCTTGTCGTCGGTCACGACCGTCAACTCCGACCCGCGCGGCAGGATGCCGATGATCTTTCCGTTAGGAAGATCACGGATGCGGAGGCCAGTAATAGGAGGCTGAGGTGGGGGCGAGTCTTTCGTATTTGCTACCGGCTCGGGCACCTTCTTGAAATCGCTTTCGATGAACTCCCCAAGTACATCGCGATTACTTGGCACGGGTACCTTCGGTCGCGGCACTTCTTGTGGGTCTTTGGCCTTGTCGCCGACCCGATAGTAGCGGTCGCCTTCCCAATACGGCATCGGATTCATGTTCAGCTTCGATGGATCGACCTGGGCGACTTTCGCCTGTTCCGCCGCTGATTGGTAGCTGTTGTGATCCATCGTGTGCATGTACAGGCTGAAGAACGTCAATACTTCGCCTGACGCAGGCTTGTTCGTGCCCGCTGCTGATGCCGGCGCTGATGCCGGCGCTGGTGCTGGTGCTGGTGCCGATGTCGCTGTCGGTACTGATGCCGATGTAGCTGTCGACTTGGATGACGTCGTCGGTTGCGTGGCCGAATTCTTGGTTGTATCCGTTTTCGGGGGATCGGGCGGTGGCGGCGGGGGCAACTGCAGCCGATGGCGGACAAGTACGAAGCCTGTTGAATACAGTGCGTGGCGGTCGTCTTGGTAGTCTTGTTCCGGATACTTACTATCGAGGCGGTAGGCAACGACTTCGCCGTCGGCGATCACGCGGATACCGTCACCTTGCTTTAATTGCGCCGCCGTATTTTGGTCGAAGTGGATGCCACCATGCCACATGCCGTTCGCGCCGAGCGGATAGAACCCGTCTTCAGCAGCCGCTAGCGCCTTCATGTAGGTCATCGGATTAGTTGGGTCATCCTGCCCGGCTGGCGTGAACGGAAATGCCCACCGCAACGGTCGATATGGAGGTGGCGCAGATGTAGCCGGCGTCGCCGCGGGGGTGCTCGGCGCGGAAGCCGTCTTGGCCGGAGCTGCATGCTTGGAGGAGTGGTGGCTTTTGCTCATGTTTCTCGGAATCTCTCGCGTCTCGTTTTTATTGCCGCGTGAACCGCGTCGGTCGTCGTGTTACCCGGAGAAGAGCGAACCTCGTCCGCCGTCAGTTGACACCGGCGTTGCCTGCAACGGATCGCGAATCATCCCGCTCGCGCCGCTCGACTTGTCCCAGTTCCCGCATTTTTCCAGAATCTGTCCGGTCGTCACGTTCTCGATCAAACCGCCCTTGATGCTGATGTATGAGCCGCCCGCGCCGATCCACACTTCCTTCGCGGCCGTCAGAATCAGCCGCCCGTCCGCGCTTTCGATCTTCACGTCCTGCAGCCCCACCAGCGAGGCCGAGCCGCTTTGCGCCTGAATGTCTACCGGTCCCTTTGCCGCGAAAATCTTGATGCCGAGGTTTTGCGCGAACAGGCTGATCTTGTCGAGTACACTGACCAGTAACGCTTTACCGGCGGCCAAGTTGACGTTCTTGCCTGCAACGACGTTCGCGTGCTGGTTCGCCGTGACATGCACCGATTGCTGCGTCGACGCGGCGATGCCGTCAGGACTCGACAGCAGCATCACCGGCTTCGCAAAACCGTTCGCATTACCCGTGCCGCCGCCGGCTGTACGGCCGCCGCTGGCAGAACCAGCAACCGTGCGTTGCGTTGCGTCGGTGAACGACTTCAGCGCGGTCTGGCCGTCCTGAAGGCTTTCGGCGCGGTTCGTTTCACTGGCCTTCGACACGGTCTCGAGCACGGCTTCCGCGCCGGCAAGCGGATCGGTGGCGGCCGTTACGTTCAGCGGCTGGGCGGTGGCTGGCTGCGTCGATACATAGAGCCCCTGCTCGGCGCGTACTGCGCCGTACGCGCCAGACTTCAGGTCGAATCCGTTGCCGAGGAATGAGCCGCGCGTGTTATCGGATTGTTCAATCAGATAACCCAAATGCAGGTGAGAACTGTAGCTCGATGAGTAAAGGTGGACCCGGTTCTGACCGGTAGCGTCGTCCATGACGAGCTGGTTGAAGCCATCACCGCCGTATTCGCGAGAACGGAAGCCGGACAGCAGGCCGTGCGTGTGCCACACCGGCATCGTTGCGCCACCGTGCAGTCGCGAGATGATTACTGGCCGGTCGCAGTCGCCATTCACGAATCCGAGGAGCACCTGATCGTCTTTGCGCAACGGAAAGTAACCGCCGCGCTTTGAACCTGCGTCCGGCATCGCTGCCCGAATCCATGACGTTGATTTCGTGTTGCGACCGTTCCGGCTGTTTGACGTCCGGACCCGCACACGATTGCCGTCGTCTGTGACGATTTCCTCGTCACTATCGGTTACGACAATCGCCGTCTGCAAATGCATTTCCGGCTTCTCATGCTCGAACGGGCTGCGGAACGGTGTCTTGCGGCGTTGTGCTTCGATCTCGACGTGAAAAAATCCGATACCGCCATCGCGGTGGCTCACGGTCGTACCGGTGCCGGCCGCCTTGACCTGTTCGATCTCGCTGCGCAGGCTGCGCGGGAATCGCGTGAGCGCGTCTATGCCGGGCAAGTTATTTTGGATCAACCAGTCGCTCGCGATGATCGACAACTCGCGCTCCTCCTCAGGCAATGTATCGAAGAGGGGGTGTCCCGACACCTTGAACCAGTAGCCGGGCAGTGCATAGCGGGGACTGCCGATCGCGAAATAGCGTTTTGCTCGCGAAGCCCATTCCTCGGTGCGGATGCGGGCCTGTTGTTGTCCAGCATCGGATTCGGCCCATGTCTGCGAGCCGGTATAGAGATAGTCTTCGCCTTGACCCGGTAACTCATCAAGGTCAGCCGCTGGCGTGCTCGCCTGTTTATCGAGGTCAGGTCGCTTATAGTCGGCGGTGCCGAGCGTCAGCGTGGCACTTTGGGCGTCCTGCTGTTCGCTCAACTGGGTAAGTCCGTCGAAATCCTCGTCGGTACCCGCGTGGCTGAACTTCATCTCCGAATTCGGTAGCGACGGCCCAAAATAGAGGTCGTCCATCATGACGACCTTGTGCGACTTGCCATCCTTCGCGAAATCGAAGCGTGGAAACGCGCCGACTTCCTCCAGACTCCGGTGCACGAAATTCCAGTCGGTTTCCCACTGCACGCGGTGCGAATACGAACGCATCGCCGCGCGCAGTTCCTGCCCATAATTGCTGGAAGCCTGCGGATGCTTGTCGAATACGTCGGTGAGAATCTGCCAGCCGCTGGCTTCCTGCCAATCGCGGCGATCGCTGCTGAGCTTCAAAAAGCTCAGCCAAGAAGAGAACTGAAGCTGAAAATACGAGACGGTTCCATCATTTCCAAGGCGGCGAGCCCGCTGCACATAGCCATGGATCGGCAGATAGCCGCCGTCGGTCTGGCGAATCCAGAGCGTGACGGGTTGCAGCATCAAGGCGTTGAGCTTGATCTTGTCGCCCATGACGGACGAAGCGTCGACAGTCACCTCGAAATTGCGCCCAAGCCGTGCGTTGATCTTGACGTACAGCGGCGTGAGCCAATCGTCGCCGAGTGGCGTATCGAGTTTGACGATGCGATCGAATTGCGCGTAGCCGCCGCGCAGCACCTTCAGCAAGCTTTCCCCTGCCATGCAGTCACCCCGTTTAGTGCAGAACGCGTCCGACCGTCACTAGACATCTAAACGTCGGCACTGCGTATGTGATACAATAAAAATTACAATTAAATAACGGATATATTAAATTAAACCTTCAATCGAGTTCCGCGGTCGGTTAAAGGGAGAGGTCGCGGAATGTAGTTCGATAGCGCGAAAGATCATACCAAAGTAAGTTCCGCACAATAAAGAAGTGGTGACGGTTTTTGACGGTTTACTCGATGCTATCTATTGCGCCGCCTTCAGATGCAATTGGCCGATAAGGCGGATAGTGCGATTTTGGGGCTCAGGCGCTGCAACGTCGAACTAGGGACGGAATGAATTGAGGCAGCCTGTCGGGTTATTGAAAGCTGGTGCTTTAGTGATGACTTGGGGGAATATTTGAAGCTGCTCGACGCAGATGACGAACGGCTTCTGAGGCGCGATCATGTCTTCGCCATTGTCGGTCTAGTGTTTTGACTAAGACGCCCGAGCGCGGAAAGTGGTTTCAGCCTACGCTCAACTCGCTTTGACTGGTTTGCTGTCTACGAACTCATAGAAATCCGGATTTCGTTGCACTGCCAACTGCGACAACTCATTCAGTATATTTTCAAGAGGAATTTGCTGATCTTTCTTCCCAACCCCATAGGCTTGAATTTCGGCGCTAGTTGGCGATGCTTCAAGCAACAGTAGCACCCTTGTCGAAAAAGAAGAGTGCGCCAAGCACGGCATAGGGAAGCCGACGATGAAGCATCATTGCTTCCATCAACATGTCGCCGCGTCGGTTGACGAGGGTCTTCTGAAAATTCTTCGTTTTCGAATCTCGGAATTTATTGTCTTAACCGAGATGCCAAGCAGCAACCCTGATTCCTCGGTTGCCCACGTTACATCAACCTTCTTGGCCCCGAGCCCTCCGGCCATTCGACGTTCGGCACCCGAGCCACCTATTTCGCCTTCGCCAGCGGGGCGTGTACCTTTCAGGCCGCAATGCCGGGGCGCATCTGCGACAGCCAACGCGACCTTTGGGGATACCAGTTCGCTGTATCGCTTCTTTGCATCCGGCTTTGCGGAGTCATCATGCCTCGTCGGCAGAAGCTTCGCCGTCCCTACCGGAGTCCAGAACGCACCAGGACGCCCCTGCCGGCGCGGCTCACCAACTCGGCGCAGCGTTCCCAGGTCGATCGGAAAGGAAATGCGGAGTGACGAACCGCGATATCTGCAGCGACGAATCGCGTGATGTGGGTAGCTCGAGGCTAGAAATGAAAAAGCCCCTGAAGTCAGGGGCTTAGTCTAAATCCTGGCGGAGAGAGGGGGATTCGAACCCCCGATAGGCGATTAACCTATACACGCTTTCCAGGCGTGCGACTTAAACCACTCATCCATCTCTCCGGAAGACCGAGAGTATAGCAAACTCTGGCGGCAGCTCGCCACCCCTTCCGCGTCCGTCAGAAATCCGTCGTCATCGACAGCCACACCGAGCGCGGGTCGCCCTGCGTCAGATATCCGCCGATCGTCGACGACCAGTACGACTTGTTCGCGACGTTGCGCACGGTCGCGCGGAACGTCGTCTTCTTGCCGAGCACGTCCGTCGCGTAACGCGCGCCGAGGTCGAAGCGGTCCCACGCCTGGATCGACATCGTGTTCGCGACGTCCAGGTACTGCGGCCCGGTGTGGATCCAGCGCGCGGTCAGCGTGAGCCCGCTCAGCATCGGCACGTCGTATTCGGCGCCCGCGTTGAGCAGGAACGACGGCACGCCGATCGGCCGGTGGCCGTCGTTCGCGCCGCTCGCCGTGTCCTGCAGCGTCGCGTTGAGGTACGTCGCGCCCGCGATCAGCCGCACGCCTTTCCACGGCTCGCCGTACACGGCCGTCTCGATGCCGCGGTGCCGCTGCGTGCCGTCGGCGCCGAACAGGTTCGTCGCCGGAACGGTGTACGCCATCGGCTTCTCGATCTGGAACAGCGCAAGCGACGCGCCGTACTTGTCGGTGTCGTAGCGGATGCCGGCTTCATATTGCTTCGACCGGAACGGCGACAGCGCCTGTCCCGCGTTGCGCGCGGTGTTCGGCGCGATCTCGCCCTGTGCGAGCGCTTCGCTGCGGTTCGCGAAGATCGACACGTTGCGCCACGGCTTCACGACGAGACCGAATACCGGCGTCGTGATCGCGTCGCTGTAGGCGCCGGTGACCGCGCCCGTATAGCTGAAATTGTCGACCGAGATCGACTGGCGGCGTGCGCCGATCGTGAACAGCACGCGGTCGTCGAGGAAGCCGAGCGTATCGGACACCGCGAGGCTGCGCAGCCATGTCTTCGTGACGGTGCCCGGATCGTTCATGTCGCCGCCTGCGTAGGCCGTCGCCGGGGATGCGACCGGCGCCGGATCGTAGAGCGTCGTCGGGAACGCGTTCGACATCGTGTACGCGGACTGGCTGTCGACGCGGATGAACGACGTGCCGGCCGTCACGAAGTGCGACACGGGGCCGGTCGTGAAGCGGCCGCGCACGCCGGCTTCGGCCGACTGCGCATCTTCCTTGTGCGGCACGCTCAGGCGCGTGCCGGTCGTGCCGGACGGCGCGTAGGTCGGCGTGTAGTAGTCGCCGTGCTCGTTCGTATGGCGCGCGCCGGCCGATACATAGGCCGTCCACGCGGGCAGGAAGTCGTACTCGGCGCGCACGATCCCGACCGTGTCCTCGAGTTCGCTGAAGCTCCACGGCTGCGCATAGTTGTGCGTCGCGGACGGCACGGCGGGCAACTGATTGCCGCTGACGAGCACGACCGGGCGGCCGTTGTCGATTCGTTGCCGCTGATACAGGAGGTCGCCGGACAGGCGCAGCCTGTCGCCGCGCCAGTCGAGCGACACCGCCGTCACGTTGCTGCGGCGGCGCTCGTCGTCGACGGCCGTGTCGCCGCCGCTGATCGACTGGTTCACGCGCACGCCGAACTGGCCTTCGCTGCCGAAGCGGCGGCCGATGTCGACATGCGTGCCGAGCGAACCGGACGTGGCGCCGTCGACGGTGACGCGCGTGAGCGGCTTGTCGTCCGCACGCTTCAGTTGCAGGTTCACGCCGCCGCCGACCGCTGAGCCGTTCGGCGACGCACCGTTCAGGAATGCATTTGCGCCCTTGAACACGTCGACGCGCTCGACCGCATCGGTCTGGACGAGCTGCCGCGGCGTGACGCCGTACAGGCCGTTCAGCGACACGTCGTCGCCGGCGAGCGCGAAACCGCGGATGACGAACACCTGCGAGAAGTTGCCGTAGCCGGATGCGCTGCGCACGGCCGGATCGTTGTTGAGCACGTCGGCGAGCGTGTGCGCCTGCTGGTCCTCGATCAGTTTCGACGTGTAGGTGGTCATGCTGAACGGCACGTCGCTCGCCTTTTGCCGGCCGAGCACGCCGAAATCCGCGCCGCGCGCGACCTGGCCGCCGGCGTAGGTCGGCGCGAGATCCCCGGGCAGCGGCTCGGCCGCGCCGGTCACGTTGATCGACGGCAGCACGGTGGAGTCGGGCGCGGCGTTGGCGGCGGAAGTCGCCTGCTGGGCTCTTGCGGCGGCCGGGAAGGTGCAGGCGAGCGCAATGCCGAAGGCGATCGGCGTGAGACGCCGGACGGGTAGCGAAAGTGTCGACATGGGACGCAAATCGGGTGTGGTCGGTGATCCATCCCAGGGCGGCAAGTCGGAATCCGGGCGGCGTGACGCGTCCGTACTGTCGCGGACGTGTTTTTATCGAGCGGCGGAGTCTAACGTAAACGAGAATCATTGTCGTTTACGGAAAGATCGGCCCACTATTTGAGATAACCGGGTGCCGTTCATGCTCGATGGCGAACAACCGCCCAGTGGGCGTCGGGACGAACATGCGATCATGCGAGGTCCGCATTCGTCGTAACAAACCGTGCGCACCGGTCGTGGCCTGTCGGGCCGATCATGTCGATGCCGCCCGTCCGCACCGCCATCTTCAAAAGGAACGCCACGCCATGTCGCTCTCCGCCTTGCTCGCCTTTGCGCTGATCCTGTCCGTCGGGGTCGCGACACCCGGCCCGACGGTGTTGCTCGCGATGAGCAACGGTTCGCGCTACGGGTTGCGTCACGCGATGGTCGGCATGCTCGGCGCCGTCACCGCCGACGTCGTGCTCGTCGCGCTGGTCGGGTTCGGCCTCGGCGTGCTGCTCGATGCGTCGGAAACGGCGTTCGTGACGCTGAAGCTGCTCGGCGCGGCGTGGCTCGCGTATGTCGGCATCCGGATGCTGATGTCGAGCGGCCGGGCCGCGGCTGCGCAGCCTTGCGTGCCCGCGACGCCCGATCGGCGGAGCGCCTTTCTGAAGAGCTTCTTCGTCGCGATGAGCAACCCGAAGTACTACCTGTTCATGTCCGCGCTGCTGCCGCAGTTCGTCGACCGGTCGCAGGCGATCGCGCCGCAGTACGCGATTCTCGCGGCGACGATCGTCTCGATCGACGTGATCGGGATGACTGGTTACGCGCTGCTCGGCGTGCATTCGGTTCGTGTGTGGAAGGCGGCCGGGGAAAAGTGGCTGAACCGGGTCAGCGGATCGCTGCTGCTGATGCTCGCGGGGTACGTTGCGCTGTATCGGAAGGCCACGCATTGACACGGTGATGGAGCGGAGAAGCTCCGCGCCGATACCGGCGCGACGATGAAACCGGTCGATCGCTTCGCGCTCGCGACGCACGACGGGCCGTACGAAACGTGGCCGGCGCGCACGCATGTGCTCGTGGATGGCGTGCGTTCCGGTCTTGCCGTTGCCGGCTACGTACGACACCGGGACGACGATCGAGGGGCATGGGATGGGATCGGCCCGTTTCGAAAGAATGTGAACTGCTGAGCCCGTTGGGCGCTTTGCAAAAAGGATTCTAAATCCTGTCAAAAAGCCGTCACCAAGCTGACAAATTTGCTATGCTCGCCGAAAACCAGACGGGCGGCACTCCCAGGACGGACCAGCGGGCGTGATTGCTCGCCGAACAACGAAGTCAAACAAAATCCTGAGAGTCACGCTGTGAATACAGCCGAATTGCTACGCACGTTTGCGTTGGGGGTGGTCGATCAAAACAATCGGCCGGTTCGCATGAACTGGGGGCCTGCCCAGAAAACGCTCGAGCAAGTGCTTGCGCTCCAGTATGCCGATATCCGCGAAGGGTTGATGACGGGTATCGAGGGGCATCTGACCTGCGTGTCAGCACGGGCCGATCTTCCGATCCGCAGCTTCATCGGGCTGCCGGTCTCCGTCGAGATGACGACCGATCGTGGGCATCTCCATACCATCAACGGCATTGTCACCGACGTTCGCACCGGACAGTCGGACGGTTCGCTGACCTGCTACCAGCTGACGATTCGCGATGTGCTGTCCGTGATGGAGCGGCGGACCAATTCGCGGTTGTTTCGTTCTAAGAGCTTGCCCGACATCCTGGGTGTGCTGCTTCAGGAATGGCGCCAGCGCAGCTCGGCGCTGGCAGGCGCATTCGAGTTCGACCTGTCCGGCCTGCAAGGCGAGCGTTACCCCGCGCGTGAACTCACGCGGCAGGTCAACGAGTCGGACGCGCATTTCATCCGGCGGTTGTTGCGACGGGAAGGGGCGACCGTATTCGTCAAGGCGGGCAAGGCCGGCGAGCGGGCGAGCGGCAATGCGCACGACACGCCGGTGCATACGCTGGTCTTTGCCGACGACTCGATGAAGTTGCCGGAGACGGCCGCCGGCACCATTCGCTACCACCGCGACGCCGCCACCGAAGAGCGTGACTCGATCACGCTGTGGGCGACGAGCCGCCGGTTGATCCCAGGCAAGATCGTCCGGCCGACGTGGGACTACAAGAGCGGCCGGATGTCGCAAACCGAGCAGGCGACGATCGTCGATCAGGGCGACGGCGGCAACGACCTCGGGCATTTGCTGGCCGACGTCGTCATCGATATCCCGCATGCCGGGGATTCGTCGTCCGATCTCGACCGGATCGGCAAGGACCGGATGCTGGCGCATGAACTGCGTGCCGAATCCGTCGATGGCGTGAGCAATGTGCGTGATCTGGCCGTCGGTCACTGGTTTGCGCTCGCAGAGCATCCGCAACTCGACACGTTGCCGGCCGAACAGCGGCAGTTTGTCGTCACGTCGCTTCATCATTGCGTGCGGAACAACCTGCCGAAGGAACTGAACGAGCGCGCGCAATCGCTGTTCGCGGCAAGCCGCGTGCTGTTCAACGCGGTGCCGGCTGACGTGAGCGGCAAGCCGGGCGACGAAAGTGACAGGCGCTACGAGAACACGTTCTCGTGCGTGCAGCGCGGCGTGCCGCTGACGCCTGCCTACGATCCCCACGTCGACCTGCCGCCCGTGCATCCGATGACGGCCGTCGTCGTCGGACCGGAGGGCGAGGAGGTGTTCTGCGATGAAATGGGCCGCATCCGTGTGCGGATTCAGGGGCTGAGCGCGGACGATCATGCGCACGCGCAGGGCGCCGGCACGAGCGGCACGCCGTCCGACAGTGCGCCGGTGCGCGTCGCCTGCGCGCTCGCTGGGCCGAGTTTCGGCGCGAATACGTTGCCGCGCGTCGGCATGGAGGTGCTGATCGGCCATATCGGCGGCGATCCGGACCGGCTCGTCGTGATGGGCGTGCTGGCCAACGGGCCCAACATGCCGGCGACCTTCAGCCATACCGGCGCGCTGCCGGGCAACCGCTATCTTTCCGGCACTAAGACGAAGGAAATCAAGGGGCAGCGCTACAACCAGATTCGCTTCGACGATACGCCCGGGCAGATCAGCAGCCAACTGGCGAGCGAGCATGCGTACAGTCAGCTGAACCTCGGCTATCTGACGCAGCCGCGCGACAACGGGCAGGGGGCGGCGCGCGGCGAAGGCGCCGAATTGCGCAGCGATGCGCACGTGGCGATTCGCAGCGGCAAGGCGATGCTGATTTCAGCCTGGGAGCGGCTGCGCGCGAGCGATGGTCACCTCGCGCGGGACGAGTATC
Organism: Burkholderia sp. BCC0397; assembly: GCF_902832865.1. Taxonomy (NCBI): domain Bacteria; kingdom Pseudomonadati; phylum Pseudomonadota; class Betaproteobacteria; order Burkholderiales; family Burkholderiaceae; genus Burkholderia; species Burkholderia sp. BCC0397. The sequence continues at coordinate 640,463 of NZ_CADFDL010000002.1, forward strand.
TGCAGCTGATGCAGGAATGCGTCGAGCTGTTCAAGAGCCTCGGCGACTATGCGGGCCAGCATCAGGGCGTCGCGCCGGACACGCAGCCGCACGATGCGCTCATGACCACTGTGAAAGGCTGGCCGAATGGCGAGGCGTCCGGCGGCGGTGAATCGCCAGGCGCGTCGATGGCCGCGATCGGCATCACCGCGCCGGCCGGCATCAGCATGGCGACGCCCAAGACCGTGACGACCCATGCAGGCGGCAACGTCGATGTCGTCGCGCAGAACCACCTGCAGTACACGAGCGGGCAGCGGATCAACCTGCAGGCCGGGCATGGCGTGGCGATGTTCGCGCACAGCGAAGGCGTGTCGGCGATCGCCAACCAGGGGAAGGTGGCGCTGCAGAGCCAGAACGACGACACGCAGATCGATTCGGCGAAGAACATCCAGATGACGGCGGGTGGCGGCAAGCTCGCGGGCATGGCCAGCGAGCAGGTCGTGTTCGTGACTTCGGGCGGCGCGTATTTGAAGCTGCATGGCGGCGATATCGAGCTCGGGTGTCCGGGGAGTTTTACCGTCAAGTCCGCGTCGCATACGTGGGCGGGGCCGGCGAGCATGAGCGCCGATTTTCCGAAGTTCGACCAAGGTTCGCTGGGGCGGGTGCCGAAGCTGGTCCGGGCCACTGACGGGCAGCCGGTCGAGGGCATGGAAGCCGAGGTGCGAAAGGCGTCGGGCGAATTGATCAAGGGGACGACCGACGCGCAAGGCAAGCTGGCGCCGGTCAGCAGCGATCAGTTCGAACAATTGGCGGTTCGCTTCTTCAAGTCGAGAACCTGAGCTGAGTCTTCAAGAAAAACAACATGTTCAACTACAACTTTGCGCAGAACCCGGGCGGGCAACCGTCGACGGACGACCCGTCGCAGACTTCGGTGGGCGGTGGACTGGGGACGACGCTGTTCAACCGCAACGACCTCGAGTGCGTGATGCAGATGCCGCTGCCGGGCGTCGTCATTTTCGTGCACGGGGTGAATTCGGAAGGGGAATGGTTCAAGGAGGCCGAGAAGGGGCTGTGTGCCGGATTGAACCGGCGCATGGGGCGTTATGACGATCAGCTGTTCCATTGGGGGCCGGTGGCCGGGCAGATGACGCCGGTCAGCTATATCGAAAGCCTGACGCCGGACGGCTTCCTGAATCCGGACATGTCGTCGAAGACGTACATCAAGCCCGATCCGTCCTTTTCGCCCGTCATCCACTTTCGGTGGGGCTATGCTGCGAATGCGGTGGAGCTGAAGGAGTATGGCGACAAGATCATGCTCAACGAAAAGAATTACTGGGGCGGTGGCCCGTTCGCGGGCGGGTGTTCGAGTCTGCCGGATCTGTGGAACGACGGGTTGAACGATCGGCTTTTTCTGTGGCTGACCGTTCAGCACATGAATGGCATCGGCAATCGAAAAATCTACTCCACGCCACCGCGCACTTATGGTGTGCTTGGCGCACTGCGGCTGGCACGCCTGGTCGAATCGATCCGCAAGCGACAGGCCGACGCGCCGATCACGATCGTGTGCCATAGCCAGGGAAACATGATCGGTCTCGCCGCTGCATTCCTTGGAGACCGTTTGCCCGAGGTGACGGATCAATGGGGCAAGAAAGGGCGCTGCGTTGCAGACACCTATGTTCTCGCCAATCCCCCGTACAGTCTCGTCGACGCCAACATGACCGACACGTGGGCCCAGCGTGGGGTGCGCGACAAGAACGGGCACGTGGGGCGCGAGACCTATGTCGCGCGCAAGGAAACGCTGAGGGAGTACTTCGATATCCTGCGTGCCCGGGCCGATCTGGAGATGCCTGCGGAGGATCTCGATCGCGCGATGGAAAACGCAAGACCGTCGAAGGATGGGGGCAAACCATATAGCGCAGCCAAGGACCGGGAGGCGCATGGGCTGTACCAGAAAAACACCTATGGGAGAGTGACGCTGTACTGTTGCCCGCACGATCAGGTCATTTCCGCCCTGACCGTTCAGGGAATCGGCTGGCGCGGGATGAGTGTCGACGAAATCAGTGCGACGAACGCGTGGGGGGTTTTTTCGCAACGCGTGTTTGCATCGAATTTCGAGGTCGGTGGAGAGAACAAGCTCTATCGGTATTGGCAGGATGACTGGCGCAAGGACAAGAACCAGAAGGAAGGTTTCTGGTATCCGCCATCACCGCCTGCGCGGTATGGTCTTGGACGAGGTGTTCATTCCAATGGATGGTGGCTCCCGCAGTTTTTCACGATTGCCACGAGCCCCGTCCTCTCCCTGTTCAATTTGACGAACATGGCGGTCAATGCCGATCCGCCCAAAGACTGGGAAATCCCGATTACGGCACCGATGCTCGACAAGGAAACTCGCTTCCTTCCGCAGGCGTTGCGCTACGACAAACCATCGGGCGCTTGCGATGCGCAAGGGAAACCGATTGAGGAAGGGCGCTTCAACGAGAGTTACGATCCGCCGTCGGCTGGGCGTGACGCCAAGAAGGAGAACAAGCGCGATGACGATCCGTATGACAACTTCGACGCGAAGTCGGAAAAATTCAAGACTGAGGGTGATGCGCTGAAAGCGCAGGGGGATGCGGCGTCCGAGGCTGCTCAGCGGTATGAGGATCATTCGATTCTTCGCATGGAAGCGCGGAGATCCGGAAATCGTCGCTGGATCGACAAGGAAGGAAATGTGGTCGGGGAAGACAATCCGGAGGCAGCGAGTGCTGACTATACCGAATGGCGGAACAACGAGATTTTTCAGATTCTGAACGGCGGGGACAAGAATAACCCCACCAACCATTCGACCATCATGACCAACAAGGACCATGCTGAAAAGGCGTTGGCTTATGATGTCGCAATTGGGCTTTGCTATCTGACTGAAGATGATTTGGCATATCTCAGAACTCAAGCTGATTGGAGGTTTGCCAGTGATTCCAGGAAGAGTGATCCTAATTTCAATTTGATGAATTATATAAATACTGGCAAGCATGGCGATTTGTTTTTGCCTGATTGGGCAAAAAAAGACGAAAATGCCAAGATGCCAGGGAAAATATATGACGAGCGAGATGGCGGATTTTTCCTGAAGCTGGGAGGTGTTTTGTGAAGGCGGTCATTTCTACCTGGCCGCGCCGAGTCGGGATTGCAAGTCTTGCGTTGTTTTTTGCTTTAGGGGCATCATTTTTGATATTGATTTCGTCTGGCAAGTCGACGGGAGAGTTATTGAGTATGGGTAATCTGATGAGACGATTGGTGCTGGTCCCTGGGCTCGTGGCAATCATGGTATTTGCGTTCGCAACAGTGATTGCAGCCCCTCGCGCGGTGGCTGCCTCGTCGACCGATAAGGCAGTCCCCATAGCTGGAGCCAGTTCATCCAAACCTTTCGTTGCTCAAGTTGTAGGGCTTGGATGGATGAATCCCCTTCAACGCAGAGACTATCCTACCGAGTGGCAAATATTGTGGACACTTGGTCTAGTCAAGCCAAATGTCAACGACGATATGGTTCGAACGAACTCGAGGAAATATTCGACGTTGCAGGCAATTTCCATTGTCGCCGATGGCAATCGAGGTAGCGAATCTTTTTCTGGATTTTATGAGAAGTATGTTGATAAGTTGTTGTTGCTGTTCCGGGTTCCGTATTTTACTAACGAAGATTATTTTTATACTGTCAGTGCGGATGGGAAAGGGAAGTGGCGAGAGTTGGCTGGTGTGCACGTCGAACTGGCTATTCCTTCTGGTCGAATTGAGCCTGCATCGGCTGCGTCATATCTGCGCAATCGCATTGTCAATATATTCGAAATCGGCAATCCATCCGCAAAAAATCTATGGAGCCGCGACACACCGCCCGACGTGCACGTGACGACGGGCCACGGCAATGCCGGCTTCGCATCGCTGGACGCCGCGCTGGACTATCTGGCTACGCATCCGGACAAGAGTGCGTGGGTGATGAACTGGGACGCGCCGAGCTTTCCGCCGAACGACGAACAGATCAACGAGAACATGGTGGTGCTATTCCTTGCCGGCCCGGATCTGAAGACCGAGCGCGAGCCGCTGGCGTGGATCGGTAAAGCCGCACGAAGCAACGTCAAGGACTTCGAGGCAAAGCAAGGCGCGAGCCGCGCGGTGCAGGCATGGAAGTCGACGATCGATACGGCGGCGAATAATGCGGGTGTGCCAGTGTCGTCGGTGAATTACGTCGTGCACGACGCGGGCAAGGGCAGCGATGCTGCATCGACACGTATTGCCTCACTGTCGCAGACGCTGACCGAAGTGCTGCCCGAGTACGATTTCCGTACGCAGACCTTCAATACATCGGCGTTGCTCGGTGACATGGGTGCCGGCGCGGCGCTGACCGATGTGGCACTGGCAATCGGCCGAGCGAATCACCTCGGTGGAAATGTGCTCGTAGCCGGAACGACCGACACCGAGCACCCGACAGCGGTGGTGGTGGTCGCGCCTTCGAAACTGACGCCGATTGATGCAAGTAAGAACTGGTTTCGCGCGCGCGGCGGAAACAACGCCTATCTGCCTTGGTGGGGACGTCGTCACGATGCGAGCCCTACGACCCAAGGCTATTCAAAGTAAGGAGCGCGCATGCGCGGAATCATTCGAGTCGGCGACGCAACGAGCCACGGCGGTCAGGTCGTGACCGGCAGCGCGGTCAGCGAAGTGATGGGGCGGCCGGTCGCGCGGCTCGGTGATACGTGTGTCTGTCCGATCGCGGGCCATCAGGCCTGCTTTATCGCCGAAGGCGATCCGCAGGTCATCGTCGACGGGAAACCGGCCGCATTCGATGGTCACAAAACGTCGTGTGGTGCGACGCTGATTTCGAGTCTGGCGTCGTCCGGACGGGAGTGAATTACCGGACCGGCGTTCGGGGTTGGCCGGTTCGATCGGGATATTCATGCACTGCTTCACTCTTGCTAAACGCATCGGGTGCGTCTCGATCGTCATGGCGGCACTCTTGTCGAGTTCGCCGTTGCGGGCCGAGACGAGCACCGCATCGGCGAAATCTGTCGAAGGTGCGGCTGCTGCGCCGTTTGTCGCCCAGGTTGTCGGACTTGAATGGCTCAGTCCGCTGCAACGCCGTGACTATCCGACCGAGTGGCAATTGTTGTGGACGCTCGGGTTGGTGAAACCGAATGCCAACGACGATATGGTCCGGACCAATCCCGTGAAATACTCGACCTTGCAAGCGATATCCATCGTCGCGGATGGCAGCCGGGGACGTGAGTCGTTTGCCGGCTTCTATGAAAAATACGTCGACGAACTTCTTGTGTTGTTCCGTACGCGCTACGTGATGAACCCCGATTATTTTTACACCGTCAGCTCGAAGCACAAGCGGGAGTGGCGTGAACTGGCCGGGGTGCGTGTCGAACTCGCACTTCCTGCCGGCCGTCTCGACCCGGTCGCTGCCGGCGCGTTCTTGCGCGACGAAATGGTAAATATGTATGAAATCGGCAACCCCTCCGCAAAAAATCTGTGGAGCAGCGATACGCCGCCCGATGTGCACGTGACGTCGGGCCAGGGAAATGCCGGCTTCACGTCGCTGAATGCCGCGCTGGACTACCTGGCCGCGCATCCCGACAAAAGCGTGTGGGTGATGAACTGGGACGCGCCAAGTTTTCCCCCGCAGGACGAACAGATCAACGAGAACATGGTGGTGTTGTTTCTCGCCGGCCCGGATCTGAAGACCGAGCGCGAACCGCTGGCATGGATCGGCAAGGCGGCGCAAGGCAGCGTCCAGGATTTCGACGCGAAGCAGGGCGGGAGCCGCGCGGTGCCGGCATGGAAGTCGACGATCGATGCGGCCGCAGGCAATGCGGGCGTCGCGGTCTCGTCGCTGAACTACGTTATTCACGATGCGGGCAAGGGCAGCGTGGCCGCGTCGGCAAGGGCTGCGTCGCTTTCGCAAGGGCTCGCGGCAGCCGTGCCGGAAAGCGACCTCCGCGGCGAAACCTTCAACACGTCGGCACTGCTCGGTGACATGGGTGCCGGCGCGGCGTTGACCGATGTGGCGCTCGCGATCGGCCGCGCAAATCACCTCGGCGGAAACGTGCTCGTGGCGGGAACGACCGACGCCGAGCATCCGACGGCCGTGGTGGTGGTCGCGCCGTCGAAGCTGACGCCGATCGATCCCGGCAAGGACTGGTTCCGCGCACGCGGGGAGAACAACGCGTACTTGCCGTGGTGGGGCCGCCGTCACGACGCGCGCCCGGCGTCGCAAGGCTATTCGTACTAGGACGCGACGTCAGGCCTGCGTTAAGCAATCTGTAACAATCAGCGGAATAGCGAGAGGCAAATTCTTTCAAAATACTTTCCATTTCTCTTTGCCGACGTGTCACGATGAGTCCGGATTCGCGCTCCATCAAGGCATTTGTCCTGACGTTGCCGGAGGCGGCATCGAGGTTCCCATCGCATATATTACAAAGCGTATGAAAATTGAAAGAATCACCCGGCTTGACGCGCCGCACCGTCGCCCTTTATTGTCCGTCTGCCGCCCGTGAGAGAGCACGACGGTACTCGCGGAAGCGCGCCTCGCGCGCACGACAACACGTAGCAAAAAGCAGAAAAGGAAACGTGGTAGCCACATGAAGCCGCTATTCGACGACAAGCAATCCGATGCGGTCAGCGATCGTCCTGCCACCTCGTCTTTGTCACCCGTCGCCGTGCCAGCCGCCGTCGCCAACGCCGCCAACGTCGTCGTGCCGGCAGCGCAGCCGACGGAACACGCGCGCCTGATCACCGTCGACGAGATCGACCAGCTTGGCGCGACACAGGGCACGCGGATTGCCGCCTTCTCCCAGCAGATTCTCGCGAGCGTCCGGGCATCGGACGCCGACCAGTTTGGCGACAAGCTCAACGAGCTGATCGCGACCGCGAAAGGGCTCGACCCGCGCGGCGCCGACAAGGGCGGGCTGCTCACGCAGGTCACGCGGCTGTTCCGCTCGACCAAGGAGAAGCTGCTGTCGCAATACGAGTCGGTGAGCAAGCGGATGGACACGCTCGTCGTCGAACTCGAAAACCATGCGCAGCGCCAGAAGGCCGGCATCGACGAGCTCGAGCGGATGTACAACGACAACTACGCGTTGCATCAGGAGCTTGCGCAGTCGAAGGCGCACGGCGAAACGGCGCTCGCGACGCTGCGCGCGCATCTCGCGGCCGGCCAGCAGCCGGCGGACGATGCGTTCGCCGCGCAGCGCCTGCTCGACGTGAAGCGCAAGGTCGACGCGCTCGAAAGCAAGCTCGACGACCTCGACCGCGCGATGCTGATGTCGAAGCAGCTCGCGCCGCAGATCCGGATGGAGCAGGACCAGAAACGCACGCTGACGTCGAAGTTCATGACGATCAAGACCGTGCTGATCCCCGCGTGGACCAACGCGTTCGCGCTCTATCTCGAGCAGCTCAGCACCAAGCGCGCGGCGGCGCTCGCGAACGCGACGTACGACGCGGCCGACGAGGCGATCCGCGCGCAGGCCGACCTGAATCGCCAGAACGCGCAGGAAGTCGCGAAGCTCGGCCAGCGTCCGGTGATCTCGACCGACACGTTCGAATACGCGCAGCAGCAGTTGTTCGGCGCGTTCGACGACATCACGCAGACCATTGCCGACGGCAAGCGCCAGCGCGAGCAGGACGCGCCGCGCCTGCGCCAGCTCGAACAGGACCTGATCACCCGATTCGCTCCGAAGCACAACTAAGAGAACCGAGAGAACACCGCATGATTACGCTTGAGAAACGCGCGGCGAAGGTCGCGATCGTCCTCGAAAAACGTCAGATCCTGAAGCCGCCCGTTGTGCGTGTCGGCGCGGCGCTCGACATCTCGGGCTCCGCGAAGCCGCTGTACCAGTCGGGCGTGATCCAGGAGACGCACGACCGGATCCTCGGCATTGCACTGAAGTTCGACGACAACGGCGAAGTCGACACGTGGACCTTCACCGAAGGCTACGACCGCCTGCCGACCGCGACGCCGGAGAACTACGGCTCGTACATTTCCGACCACGTGCTCAACGCACGGATCGACAAGTGGGGCGGCACGCAGTACGCGCCGGTGATGAACGACATCGTCGACTTCTTCTTCCGCGCGCCGGAGCCGAAGCGCGAGGAAAAGCGCGGCTTCCTGAGTCGGCTGTTCGGCGGGGCGGACGACACGTCCGCGCCGGCCGCCTCCGCGCCCGTGAACGGCCATCTGCCCGCGTGGGTGCTGTTCGTCACCGACGGCCAGAACCCCAAGAACGACCGCAAGCGCGTGCGCCAGTTGCTGGCCGAATCGCAGCACTTCCCGCTGTACTGGTCGCTGGTCGGCGTCGGCGATCCGACCGAATTCGACTTTCTCGCGGAAGTCGCGGGCGAAATGCCGAACGTCGGCTTCCTGCATCTCGAGTCGCTCGACCTCAGCGACGAACAGATCTACGAACAACTGATCACGCAGGAATTCTGCGACTGGGTGCGCGCGAAGTAAGCGCGCACCGCCTGCCCATTTTTCTGAACTCGATTACCCCATCATGTTGAAAGACTTCAAGATCCCCTTGTCGCTCACGGTGCTCGCGCTGATCGCGGCCTATCTCCTCGGCGGCGTGAAGGACATGCTGATCGTCGCGGTCCTGTGCGTGCTCGAAATTTCGCTGTCGCTCGACAACGCGGTCGTCAACGCATCGGTGCTCAAGAACTGGTCGGAGAAGTGGCGCAACCGCTTCATGGTGTTCGGCCTGCCGGTCGCGGTGTTCGGCATGCGGCTCGTGTTCCCGCTGCTGATCGTCGCGGTGATCGGCCACATCGGCCTGTGGGACGCGCTGACGCTCGCGGTCGAATCGCCGGACAAGTACGCGGCGGTGCTGACGTCCGCGCATCACGAAGTGTCAGCGTTCGGCGGCGCGTTCCTGCTGATGGTGTTCTTCAAGTTCATGCTCGACACCGAGAAGGACGAGCACTGGATCGGCTTCCTCGAAGGCCCGATGCGCCATCTCGGCCGCATCACCGCGCTGGAAGTGGCGCTGACGCTCGCGATCGTGATCATCGCGTCGTTCTACGTGCCGGCGGCCGAGCAGGTGAGCTTCCTGCTCGCGGGCGCGTTCGGCGTGATCGGCTTCGTGATCGCGCACGGCGTGGGCGACCTGGTCGGCGGCGAGGACACGGGCACGCGCGTGGTGCGCGAAGGCGTCGCGGGCTTCATGTATCTGGAAGTGCTCGATTCGTCGTTCAGCTTCGACGGCGTGATCGGCGCATTCGCACTGTCGAACAACATCTTCCTGATTGCGCTCGGCCTCGGCGTCGGCGCGGCGTACATCCGGGAAATGACGCTCGTGCTGCTGAAGAAGGGCACGCTCGCGCAGTACCGCTTTCTCGAGCACGGCGCGTTCTGGGCGATCGGTGCGCTCGCGACGATCATGTTCCTGGGCGTGAAGTTCGAGGTGCCCGAGGTCGTCACGGGCCTGGTCGGCGCGGCGATGATCGCCGCGGCCGTGTGGTCGTCGATCGTCGTGCAGCGCAAGGAAGACCGCGCTGCGGTGGCGGGCAAGTAAGCGCGCGTCACGCGGCGCGAACATCATCAACGAAGGGGCCGCCGCGTGCGGCCCGGCATCGCCGCCGGCGCAACGGCGGTTCCAGCAGAAGAGGTTCAGATGATCAATTTGTCGAAAGGCGGTCGCGTCAACCTGTCGAAGGAAGCGCCCGGCACGCAGAAATTCCGCATCGGTCTCGGTTGGGACGCGAACGCGACGGACACGGGCACGGATTTCGATCTCGACGTGTCGGTGTTCCTGTGCAAGTACGACGAGCAGAGTAATCCGAAACTGATCTCGGATCAGCACTTCGTGTTCTACAACAGCGAAGTGCGCACGATGGAGCGCAAGGAAACCTTCATCCAGCCGGGCGACGATTTCCCGAAGCGCGGGATGCCTTCGTCGAAGTGCCTGGGCGTTGTGCATAGCGGCGACAACCGCACGGGCAGCGGCGACGGCGACGACGAAGTGATCTTCATCGACATGACGAAGCTCGCGGCCGACGTCGAGGAAATCTCGGTGGTCGTGACGATCGACCAGGCCGAAGCGCGCCGCCAGAATTTCGGGCAGGTTCGCAACAGCTACATCCAGATCGCCGACGAGGTGTCGGGCACGGTGATCGCGAAGTACGCGCTCGAGGAAGACTTCTCGATGGAGACGTCGGTGCAGGTCGGCAGCTTCTATCGTCGCGACGGCCACTTCATGTTCAAGGCGGTCGGCGCGGGCTACAACCGCGGCCTCGGCGATTTCGTCCGCGCGTACGGCGGCGCGGTCTGACTGGCGGCAGCCCGGCGCGCGGAACCCCGCCGCGCCGGGCAGGAAGCAGCGATGACGAATCCGTCCGACGAGCCGAAGCGGCTCGAGTTCGATACGACGCCCGAGCGCCCGCCCGGGCGTCTTGCGTTCGACGCGCCGGCCGCGCCCGGTGCGTCGAACGCGCGTGCGCCGGCGCGGCCCGCTCCGCAGGCGCTCGATCTCGGGCCGGCGCCCGCGTCCGATCAAGCCGTGCGTGCGGCGCCCGCCGATGCGGTCGGCCGCGCGCTGTTCGGCGAATCGAACCATCCGCAGCTCGAAGCGTGCTTCCGCGCCGCACAGGCCAGCTTTCCGAATCTCTATCCCGACTACGCGCCGCGCATCGAGCGGCATATCCGGCAACTGGTGCCGCTGAAGCTCGCGACGGTCGCGACGATCGGCGACGGCGCGCTGGAGACGGCCGGCAACCTCGTCGAGGCCGTCGCGGCGACGACGCGCGAATTCAACGAACTCGGCGCGGCCGACATGATGGCCGGGATGCTCGCGCAGGCGACGCGCAAGGCCGGCATGTTCGAACGCTGGTTCGGTGCGGCGTCGGGCCATGTCGACTATCGCGCGGCGCTCGGCGCGCTGAAGCAGTCGCTCGGCTTTTTCCCGCGCCGTACCGAGGCGCTCGCCGCGAAGGTCCGCCATGCGGAGGAAAACCTCGTGGTCGTGCTCGCGGCGCTGAGTGCGGTGTCCGACGTCGTGCGGGCGCCGGACGATGCAGGCGTCGAGCGCACGCTGTTCGATCGCCGCAACATCGTCGGGCAGGCCGTCCAGCAGATCCGGATGCAGCCGGCGCAACTGCGCGGGCTCGACGAGCGCGTGACCGACCTGCTGTCGCGCGCCGATCACCTGATGAACGTCGTGCTGCCGGCGGCGCTGGCCGCGCGGCCGCCGCGCTGAGCGAACGATACGACCGACCGCACGCGCTTCGGCGCGCGCGGTCTCGTGTCGGGCGATACGGTTTCGCGCGCGTGGCCGCGAGTCTGCTATCTTCCCGGGCATCTCATCGCTTTCCCGCCGATTCTCCATGACCGACCGCATCGTCGCCGCCTTCGATTTCGACGGCACCATCACGACCACCGACAGCTTCCGCCATTTCGTCCGCCAGGCGGTCGGCACGCCGCGTTTCGCGTGGGCCGGGCTGCGCGCGCTGCCATGGATCGTCGCGATGAAGGCCGGGCTGCTGTCGCGCGGCGACGCGAAGGCGAAGTTCGCGTCGTTCGCGTTCGGGCCGATCCGCGAAGACGCGCTCGATGCGCAGGCGCGCAGCTTCGTCGACACCTATCTGCCGAGCCTCGTGCGTCCGGAAATGCTCGAGCGCATTCGCGAGCATCGCGCGCGCGGGCATGAAGTCGTGCTGGTCAGCGCGTCGCCGTCGCTGTATCTGGAGAAGTGGGCGAAGACGGCCGGCTTCGACGCGGTGCTCGCGACGCGGCTCGCGTTCGAGCGCGGCGTCTTCGCCGGGCGGCTCGACGGCGAGAACTGCTGGGGACCGCAGAAGGTCGTGCGGCTGCGCGGGTGGTGGGGCAACCGGCCGCCGAAGCAGTTGTTCGCATACGGCGACAGCCGCGGCGACAAGGAAATGGCCGAGCTCGCGAACTGGTCGTGGATTCGCGGGCAGGGGCCGATGCCGCCGATCGGCGATTGATGAAGCGCTGAGGCGGTGCGACGCCGGCGTTACGCGTCGGCCTGCGCGTGGTGCGTGCCGCGAGACGGGCGATAGCCGCCCCAGCGATTCGCACGCGCGAACGTGCCGACGTCGTTGAAGCGCACGCCGATTTCGCGCAGCGCCGCATGCGCGGTGCGCGCGGTCAGCTGCCGGATGTAGAACGGATCGCGCACCACGAAGTGATGGATCGCGTGCGTGCTGCCGAAATTGAAGCAGAACAGCTGGAACGGCAGCATCCACCACGGGTTCAGCACCTGCGTCTGCTGGATCACGTTGCGCGAATCGATGTCGCCGAAATAGTGCATGTTCGAGCTGACGAAGTTGATGCAGAAGCTGCGCACGAAGTTCGGCCCGAGCCACACCACCGCCAGGAAATCGACGATGTTCATCGTGCGCTCGACGACGGCGGGCACCGTCACCGCGTAGCCGAACGCATGCAGCGCGAACAGACCGACGTGATAGACGATGAACGCGTGCCACAGCGTGTAGTACAGGTGACCGATCGGCATGTACGACGACACCTGCTCGACACGCAACTGCAGGCGCTCGGACGGATCCTGCACCGGCTGCGCGGCCACGTACTGCTTCACCTTGCGGCGCATCGCGGCCGGCCGGAGCACGACGGCGAGCATGCCGTCCGCGATCATTAGCAGGCGCTTCACGCCCCAGCGTTCGCCATTGGTGATGCCGAATTCCTCGAGATCCGATTCGCCGCCCGACACCTTGTGGTGATGCAGGTGCATGCGCCGGCGCGTCCACGGGTTGATCGTGCCGGGCCGCGTGAGCCAGCACAGCGCCATCATCAGGTGATACGCCCATGGCGTCTTCTTGAAGTACATCAGGTGGATCAGGTCGTGCTCGAGCTCGTGGATCAGCGACGTGACGAACGCGGCGAGCGGCAGCGCGACGTACCACGCGAGCGCGCCGCGCGCATACAGCCATGCGATCGCGAGCATCGCGCTCACCGATACGGCCATCACGGTCGCGCCGACGAGGTTCTGGTTGTCGAGCAGCGGAAAGCGCGCGCGGATCGCGTCGCTCGCGGCGTTGACTTCGCGGCGGACGTACGCGACCTTGTCGGCGTCGTTTCGAAAGACGGTTCGTGCGGGTTGGCTCATCGACCGGAATCCGTGCGGAAAGAGTGGGGCGCAATGCGATGTGACAAGCATAGGCGCGTGCCGGAGCGCACGCGAGGGCCGTCGGTGCCAATGGTGGTGTCATTTCGGGCCACGTTGGCCGGCAGGCCGGCGCCCGATGCACGGCTGCATGGCTAGAGTGCCGCCGCGGTGTCATTGCGGGCCAGCGACGCTACAATCCGCCGAAACCGCCCGGAGTGAGCCGCATGGTCCTGTCCGTTCCGGATGCCGCGCGCCAGTTGAACAAGGCGACGGTGTCGTCCGCGTATGCGCTGTTCATGCTGATGCTGGCCGAGGAGCGCGGCATCGACGGCGGCCGCATTCTCGCCGGCTCGGGCGTCGAGCGCGACCGCCTCGCGCAGCCCGATGCGCGCATCACGCCGCTGCAGCAGGCGGCGATCGTGTTCAACCTGCTCGACGCGACCGACGATCCGTCGATCGCGATCGAGATCGGCCTGCGCAGCAGCCTGACGAAAGCCGGGCTGATCGGCTTCGGGCTGATGAGTTGCGCGACGCTCGGCGAGGCGATCGCGCTCGGCATCCGTTACCTGCCGACGCGCGTGCCGTTTTTCTCGGTGCGGCTCGCGCAGCTCGACGGCATCGTCGACATCGACGTGCTCGAAGCGTTTCCGCTGGGCCGGCTGCGCCAGTTCGCGGTGGAAAACTTCCTGGTCGAGACCGCGATCCTGTTCAATTCGCTGCTGTATCCGACGCCGGGGCGCACGCTGCAGTCGCGTGCCGAACTCCATTTCGAATGGCCCGAGCCGCCATGGTTCGAGCGTTATCGCGCGCGGCTGCCGCGCTGCCATTTCGATGCGAGCGCGAACCGCATCCGCTGCGACGCCGCGCTGCTCGACGAGCCGATCGGCACCGCGAACGCGCAGACCGCGCAGATGATCGTCCAGCAGTGCGAGGCGGAACTCGCGCGGCTCGGCTATGCGGAAAGCATCGTCGAGCGCGTGCGCAACCTGCTGATTTGCGGCGAGGGCGGCTATCCGTCGGTCGACGACGTCGCGCGCGAGCTGCATGTGTCGGCGCGCACGCTCAAGCGCAAGCTCGCCGAATACGGCGCAACCTATTCGGCACTGCTCGACGAAATCCGGCTGCGCGACGCGCTGCGGCTGCTCGAAGGCACACGCCTGCCGGTCGATGAGATCGCCGCGCGCGTCGGTTATACCGACCGCGCCAATTTCACGCGCGCGTTCAAGCGCTGGACGGGCGTTGCGCCGAGCGAGCGGCGCTGAACGCCGCTGAGCGCCGCACCCGCACCCACATCGGCGTGCCGGTTCCCGCGCAGGCGCGGACTCTTCTTCAAACCTTCAGGCCTTCAGACGATCGCGATCCAGTTCGCGCCGCGGCCGCCCGGCACGCGCGCGTGCAGTGACAGCGTGCCGTCGTCCGGCGCGATCGCATACACCGCCACGTGTTCCGACTGTTCGCCGCAGGCGACGAGCCAGCGTCCCGACGGATCGATCGCGAACCCGCGCGGCTGCGTCTCGGTGGCCGTCGCGTGTGTGGGCTCGAACGCCCCGTCTTCGTTGCGGCGATAGCCGAGCAACCGGCTCGACGTGCGCTCGCTGACGTACGCGAATCGCTCGTCGGGCGTCAGGTGCAGATCGGCGGCCCACACGGACGGCTCGGCGGGGGCGGGCGGGCGCGCATGGCCTTGCGCGAGTTCGGCGACGGCCGGGTGGCGCGCGCTCACGTGTGCGTCGCCGAGCCGGCCGGTGTCGGTGTCGCGGGCGAAGGCGGCGAGCGTGGCCTGGAATTCGCTGACGACGACGAGCGTGCGGCCGTCATCCGCGAACCGCAGGTGACGCGGACCGAAGCCGGCCGGCACGCGCGTTTCGCCGTGTTCGACCGCGCGCAGGCCGGCGGCATCCTCGACGAGCGCGAAGCCGAACACGCGGTCCGAGCCGAGCGAACTGACGTACGCGAAACGGTTGTCCGGCGACACGATCACCGCATGCGCGTTCGCGATGCCGCCCGCGACTTGCAGCGGCGTGCCGTCGCCGTCGCGCACGCGTGCCGCGTCGTAGAGGCTCAGCGAATTCCCGCCGTACGATGCGCCGAGCAACCAGCGGCCGCTGCGGTCGAGCGACAGGTACGCATGGCTCGCGTCGATCGCGGTCGTGCCGATGCGCGCGAGCGCGCCCGTGGCGGCAATGCGGAATGCGACGATCGTCGGCTGCTCGCCGCGCGTCGCGACGTAGAGCCGCGTGCGGTCGGCCTGCACGGCGATCGGCATCGCGACGTCGGCAGCGGGATAGCGGGCGAGCGGCGCGAGCGTGCCGTCGCCGGCGAGGGAGAACGTGGCGAGGTCGCCGTCGGCGGCATTCGAGACGACGACGGTCAGGCGGTCAGTGTTCGGCATGGCGGAGCATCGAGGCGTGCGTGAAGGATTCGTCGGCCGGCCGGCCGCGCGGCGGATCGCTGCGCCGCTGCGTGCGCGCGAACAGCGCGGCGACCGCGGCGACGAGCGAAGCGATCGCGAGCGCATACAGCCCGCCCGTGATCGAACCCGTATGTTGCTTCAGATAGCCGAAGGCCGTCGGCGCGACGAAGCCGCCGAGGTTGCCGACCGAGTTGATCAGCGCGATCACGGCCGCGGCCACGCGCGTGTCGAGATAGCCCTGCGGAATCGGCCAGAACAGCGACGCCGCGGCCTTGAAGCCGAGCGCGGCGAAGCAGATCGACGCGAACGACCACACCGGATTGGGCGACGTCGACGCGAACAGCCCGCACGCGGCGAGCACGAGCGCGAACGCGAGCCAGCGCTGCGGATGCTTCCACTTCGACGACAGCACCGCGAAGCCGTACATCGCGCCGATCGCGATCATCCACGGAATCGTGTTGTACAGGCCGACCTGGAAATCGGTGAGGCCGCCCATCTTGCGGATGATGGTCGGCAGCCAGAACGTGGCCGCGTAGATCGTCAGCTGGATCGAGAAATACAGGAAGCAGAACAGCATGATCTGCGGATCGCGCAGCAGCGTGGTGGCGCGCACCGGCACGTTCGAGCGGACGTCGCGCGTCGCGCGCTCCTCGTCGAGCGCGCTCTGGAGCGCCGTGCGTTCCTCGGCGGTGAGCCACGTCGCGTCGCGGATATGCGATTTCAGCAGCAGCCAGCTCGCGCCGCACAGCGCGACCGAGAACAGCCCTTCGATCAGGAACATCCATTGCCAGCCTTCGAGGCCGAAGCCGCGGATCGACAGCAGGGCGCCGGTGACGGGCCCGGACAGCACCGACGCGAACGCGGAGCCGCCGAGGAAGATCGCCATCGCCTTGCCGCGTTCCTGCGGCGGTAGCCATTGCGACAGGTACAGCACGACGCCGGGGAAGAAGCCGGCCTCGGCCGCGCCGAGCAGGAAGCGCAGCGTATAGAACGACGTGTCGTTCCACACGAACGCCATCGCGGCCGCGACGATGCCCCACGTCGCCATGATCCGCGCCAGCCAGACGCGCGCGCCGTAGCGCTGCATCAGCAGGTTCGACGGCACTTCGAACAGCGCATAGCCGACGAAGAACAGCCCGGCGCCGAGCCCGTACGCGGCCGCGCCGATGCCGATCGACGCTTCGAGATGGCGATCGACGAAGCCGACGTTCACGCGGTCGATGTAGTTCGCGATGAACATGATCAGCACGAGCGGCAGCACGTGCCACTTCACTTTCGAGACGGCGGACGCGAGCGGGTCGCGGCCGGGCAGGGCGGACGAGGGCGGGTTCAAGGGTGTCTCCGGTCGGGCGGCGGCGGACGGGGCGGCAGCCCGCGTCGGCGTCTGGGTGGCGGTCTATGTAGTATGTCGTCGTATAACATGGTACGCCGGTGCACCGATGATGACGTCGCGGGTTTACCCGGAAATTTCCCTGATTTTGGAGAAATCACGGGATGGGAAGTGCAGGGTTTCACATCTGATGACGTATGACATGAAATGACGTTGCGCCGACCGCCAGTCCAGGAGCGGGCCAGGCTCGGCGTGAAACTCGCGGTCGAGGCGGCGCATCGTGCACGGTACGTTTCCGAAGCCGGTGGAGAAAACCGACCTCGACGGGGCAGTGCTCGATGCCCGCGTGTTTCGCACGATGGCGCTCATGCGGGAAGTCGTGCCGCACATGAAGTGGCGGCAGCGCGATCGTGATGAACGACATGCAGGCGACCCGCAAGCCGTTTGCAGGGGAGGGCGGCTACGCTCTATTGAAGAACGCGCTCGCGGTTGCGGCAAAATACTGGGCGCGCGACCTCGGCGTGCACGCCATTCGCGCGAACCGCGGCGATTTCATGCCTTGACGATGGAGCAACGGATCATGCAGGACAACCAGCACGCGCGGCATGTGTTCGCGTTCAACGGCGACGCGGACGGCCTGTGCGCGCTTCAGCAACTGCGGCTCGCGGAACGCGTGCACGGCACGCTCGTGACCGGCGTGAAGCGCGACATCAGGCTGCTCGAGCGTATCGACGCGGGCGCAGGCGACCTCGTCACCGTGCTCGACGTGTCGTACGACCAGAACCGCGACGCGTGCGCACGGCTGCTGCGCGACGGCGCGGCGGTCCGTTACTTCGACCATCACTTTGCCGGCGAGCTGCCAGACCACCCGTGCTTCGACGCGCATATCGACATGGCAGCCGACGTCTGCACGAGCGCGATCGTGAACCGCTATCTCGGCGGCCGGTACGTGCGCTGGGCGATCGTCGCGGCATTCGGCGACGAACTGCCGGCGCTCGGCGATGCGCTGGCGCGCGAGCATGGAATCGACGAAGCCGAACGTTGCGTGCTGGCCGAACTCGGGCTTTACCTGAACTACAACGCATACGGCGAGTGCGTCGACGATCTGCATTTCGATCCGGCGGTGCTCGCGGACGCGATGCTGCCGTGCGTCGATCCGCTCGATTTCGTGCGCGAGACGGCCGTGTTCGCCGCGCTGCGCGACGGCTACCGCGACGACATGGCGCGTGCGTGCGCACTACTGCCGCTGCGCGAGGTGCCGGGCGCGACGCTGGTGCGGATGCCCGATCAACCGTGGGCGCGGCGCGCGACCGGCATGCTCGCGAACGAGCGGATGCGCAATGCCCCGCATGCGGCGCTCGCGGTGCTGTCGCCGCGCGCGGACGGCGGGCTCGTCGTCAGCGTGCGCGTGCCCGACGGCCGGCCGATCGGCGCGGACGAGTTCTGCCGCGGCTTCGCGACCGGCGGCGGGCGCAAGCGCGCAGGCGGCATCAACCATCTTCCGGAAGACGAGTTCGATGCGTTTGCCGAGCGCTTCGAGGCCGCGTTCCGGCTCGATTGACGCGACGCATCGTTGACCGGATCAGCCGGTCGTACCGGCGAGCACGGTCGGCCCGTCGGGCCGCCGCAGCGTGACTCGATGCGTTCGTCAGCCGTGCGCGGTGTGCACGAACCGGTCGACGCACCCCAGCCAGAGAAGCATTGCGTGCGTGCCGCCGTCCGGCCGCGCGACTTCCATCGGATTGAAGCGGATCGTGCGGTCGCACGCAGTATCGCCGTGGCGTGCTGGCCGTGACGGCCGGCGTCGACACCGTGCAGCGCAGCCGCGACAATACGCGTCTCTTTTTGCTTTCGCCATCGAGGTGCCTGCCCGTGCCTGCCCAGCCGTCCGTTGCCCCCGCGATCGTCTGGTTCCGCGACGATCTGCGCGTGACCGATCAGCCCGCGCTGACGCGTGCGGTCGAATCCGGCCGGCCGCTCGTCTGCGTCTTCGTCGACGACACGGGCGCCGGCGCCAGGCCCGCGCTCGGCGGGGCGGCACGCTGGTGGCTGCACGGGTCGCTGGCAGGGCTCGACACCGCGCTCGCGCGGCATGGCGGGCGCTTGCTGCTGTTGCGCGGCGACGCGCAGCGCGAGATCGAGCGACTCGTTCGTGACACGGGCGCGGCGGCCGTGTACTGGAACCGCCGCTATGCGCAGCCGCAGCGCGACGCCGACGCGGCGCTTAAGGCGTCGCTCAAGGCGCGCGGCGTGACGGTCGAGAGCAGCAACGGCAGCCTGTTGAACGAGCCGTGGGAGGTGCTGACGGGCAGCGGCGGGCCGTACCAGGTGTTCACCGCGTACTGGCGCGCGGCGCGCCGCGATCGCACGGTCGCCGCGCCGCTGCCGGCACCCGGGCGGATCGCGTTTCATCCATGGCCGCAAGCCGTGCGCGACCGCGCGCTGGCGCTCGACGCGCTCGCGTTGCGTCCGCATGCGCCGGACTGGGCCGGCGGCCTGCGCGATGCGTGGCCGGCGCCCGACGAAGCCGGCGCGCACGTGCAACTCGACACGTTTCTGACGACGTCGCTCGCCGGCTATGCGGAGGCGCGCGACCGGCCCGACCGCCCGACGACGAGCCGGCTGTCGCCGTTCCTGCGCTTCGGCAACGTGTCGCCGCGACAGGTGTGGCATGCGGTGCAGGGCGCCGCGAGCGCAGGCGGCGCGGCATACGCGGCACACGCCGACAAATTCCTGAGCGAGCTCGGCTGGCGTGAATTCAGCTACATGCTGCTGTATCACTTCCCGTCGCTCGCGACCGACAACTTCCGCGCGCCATTCGATGCGATGCCGTGGCGCGACGATCCCGCCGCGTTACGTGCGTGGCAGCGCGGGCGGACCGGCTACCCGCTCGTCGATGCGGGCCTGCGCGAGCTGTGGACGACCGGCTGGATGCATAACCGCGTGCGGATGGTCGTCGCGTCGTTCCTGATCAAGCATCTGCTGATCGACTGGCGCGCGGGCGAAGCGTGGTTCCGCGACACGCTGGTCGACGCCGATCCGGCGAACAACGCGGCGAGCTGGCAATGGGTGGCCGGCTGCGGAGCCGACGCCGCGCCGTATTTCCGCATCTTCAATCCGGTCGCGCAGGGGCAGAAGTTCGACCCGGACGGCGCGTACGTGCGGCGCTGGGTGCCCGAGCTTGGCGGCCTCGACAACGCGTCGATCCATGCACCGTGGGAAGCGTCGCCGCTGGCGCTCGACGCGGCCGGCGTACGGCTCGGCGTCGACTACCCGGCGCCGCTCGTCGAGCACGCGGCCGCGCGCGCCCGTGCGCTCGATGCGCTGGCCGCGTTGCCGAAGCGCCGATGACCGTCCGCTCCGGTTTGCCGCATCAATTGCAGAACGCAACGTGCTCGAGCAGCGCGTACGCGACGCCCGAATCGAAGTAGGCCGCGCCGCACCACGCGACGAACGCGAGCGTGCCGGCGGCCAGCGCCGCGCGGATCATGCCCATGCCGCGCTGCCCGATGCCGGGCGCGCGACGCGCGCGTCGTCGATCGGCAGGTGCAGCAGCGCCGCGAGCACGCCGAGCGCGATCGAGCCGATCCACAGCGGCATGTACGAATGCGTCGCGTCGTACACGAGCGCACCGAGCCACACGCCGAAGAAGCTGCCGAGCTGGTGCCCGAAGAACACGAAGCCGAACAGCGTCGCGATGTAGCGCACGCCGAACACCTGCGAGATCACGCCGTTCGTCAGCGGCACCGTGCCGAGCCATGTGAACCCCATCACGGCCGCGAACACGTAGACGCTCGCGGGCGACAGCGGCGCGGCGACGAACGCGGCCATCGCGAGCGCGCGCACGAGGTACAGCACCGACAGCACGTACTTGCGCCGCAGCAGCCCGCCGAGATGGCCGCACGCATAGGTGCCGGCCACGTTGGTCAGCGCGATCAGCGCGAGTGCGACGCTCGCGTGGCGCGCCGGCAGCCCGTGGTCGAGCAGGTACGCGGGCAGGTGCGTCGCGATGAACGCGAGCTGGAAGCCGCACGCGAAGAAGCCCGCGTTCAGTAGCCAGAAGCCGCGATGCGCGAACGCCTCGCGCACGGCTTCGCCGATCGACTGCTCGGGGCCGGCGGCGGCGGCGGCCTGCGCGGGCCGGTCGCGCAGCAGCACGGCGAGCGGCGCGAGCAGCGCGGCGACGAGCGCCAGCGCGATGAACGCGTGCCGCCAGCCGATACCGCCGATCAGTTCCTGTGCGACGGGCACCATGCAGAACTGGCCGAGCCCGCCGATCGCGCCGGCGACCCCGAGCGCCCAGCCGCGCCGGTCGGGCGGGAACAGGCGGCTCAGCGCGCCGTAGATCGACGCGAACGCCGAGCCCGACAGCGCGATGCCGATCACGAGCCCGGCGCCGACCGTGAACAGGCCGGTCGTGGCCGCCTGCGCCATCGTGACGAGCCCGACCGCGTACAGCAGCATGCCGGCGACGATCACGCGCACCGAGCCGAAGCGGTCGGCGACCATCCCGGTGAACGGCTGCGCGACGCCCCAGATCAGGTTCTGCAGCGCCAGCGCGAGCCCGAACGCCTCGCGCGACCAGCCGTGGTCGAGCGAGACGGGCGCGAGGAACAGGCCCTGCACGTGGCGGATGCCGAGCGCGGCGCCCATGATCAGGCCGCCTGCCAGCACGGGCAGCCAGCGGCGCCGGACTTCCTGCTCGATCGGGGTCATGCGTGTCTCCGGATGAAGGCGCGCGGCGAAACGGCCGCGCTCGATCCGATTAGACGAGCGGGGCCGCTGTCGCTCAAGCGATCATTCGGTCAGGTTGGCATGCGTGCGGGGAATGCGAAGGGATGACGGCGCCCGGCCGCGGTCACGCGCATCCGCACAGTCGGCTCAGGCCGACGTCGTATCGTGCGCGTGCATCGCCGCATCGCATTCGGCCGCTTCGGCGAGCATCCAGTCGCGCACGTCGGCGACTTCGCGGCGCGGGGCCGGATCGTGCTGGAACAGCCAGTAGCCGTACGTTTGCGACAGCGTCTGCGTGTGCGGCCCGAGCACCGCGAGCCGGCCGTCGGCGAGCATCGGCGCGACGAGCGCGAGCCGGCCGAGCGCGATGCCCTGGCCCGCGATCGCGGCCTGGATCACCTGATCGTACTGGTTGAAGCGCAGCACGCCTTTCGGGCGCGCGTCGCCGAGCCCGGCCGCGTGCAGGTGCGCGTGCCACTGCAGCTGCGGCTGCGGCGGGCCGTCGAATTCGAGCAGCACGTGATCGGCGATCGCCGCCGCGCTCGTGACCGGCCGCGCGGCGAGCGCGGGATGCGCGACCGGCACGACGATCTCGTCGAACAGGCGCAGCGCACCGGCCGGCGCACGGTCGCGCGGGCAGTAGCGGATGCCGAGGTCGATGCCTTCGGCGCGCAAATCGAGTACCTTGTCGTTCGCGGCGACGCGCAGGTCGATCCCGGGCAGCCTCGCCTGCAGCCGCCCGAGCCGCGGCAGCAGCCACAGCGCGGTCACGCCGATGCTGGCGGTGATCGTCACGGGCTGGCGCTCGCGCGCGGCGGCGAGCGACGCGACGGTGTCCTGCAGGCTGTGCAGCGCCGCATCGGCGACGCGGAACAGCCGCTCGCCTTCCGGCGTGAACGCGATCTTCCGGTAGCCGCGCTGCAGCAACGTCACGCCGAGATGCGCTTCGAGCGCATGGACCTGGCGGCTGACCGCCGACTGCGTGACGCACAGGTCCTGCGCGGCGAGCGTGATGCTCATGCGGCGGCCGACGGCGACGAAACCGCGGACGAGGTCGAGCGACGGGAGACGGACGAGTGGCGTTGACATGCGCGTGACTCATGCGAACGGAGCAGCAAGATTGGTTGAGAACGCGGTACGCGTCAAGTTCAATGGAGGCGGGTGGATCGCGGAGGAAGGGGCTGAATAAGCGCTGAAGCGCTAACCGGGACCGACGGCGATGCATGGGGTCCGAGTGAGGGCTAAAGCGCCAATCCGGACCGACCGCGAAGCATGGGACCCCAGTAAGCGCTAAAGCGCTAACTGGGGTCGACAGCGATGCATGGGGTCCGAGTAAGCGCTGAAGCGCTAACTCGGACCGACAGGAGACACGATGACGATTTCGAACGAGGAAAGCGGGGCGGCGCAGGGCAGTCACGCGGCGGGCGCGTTGCCGCCCGAACCCGTGACGCTGCGCGCGGCCGACGGCTACGCATTGCGCGGCCATGTCTGGCGCCATCGCGGCGGCGGCGCCGTGCGGCCCGTGACGGTCATCAATTGCGCGACGTCGGTGCGCTGCGACTACTACTTTCGTTTCGCGGCCTGGCTGTTCGCGCAGGGGCGCGACGTGCTCGTCTACGACTATCGCGGCATCGGCGGGTCGCGCCCGGCGCAGCTCGCGAAGCTGCGCGCGAACTGGCTCGACTGGGGGCGGCTCGATTGCGAAGCCGCGCTGCATTACGCGCGCGACGCGTTTCCGGGCCAGCCGCTCGATGTGGTCGCGCACAGCATCGGCGGCTGCGTGCTCGGCCTCGCGGCATCGAACGTGCACGTGCGGCATGCGGTGACCGTTGGCGCGCAGTATGCGTACTGGCGCGATTACCTGCCGGCCGAACGGCGCCGCATGTGGTGGAAGTGGCATGTCGCGATGCCCGCGCTCGCGGCCGTGTTCGGCTACGTGCCCGCGAAGCGGCTCGGCTGGATGGAGGACACGCCGCGCGGTATCGCGCTGTCGTGGGCGCGTGCGCAGCCGCGTTTCGAGGATGGCTACATCGGCAGCGTGCTCGACGACGGCGCGGCGAGCCGCGCCGCGTTGCCGGCGCGCTTCGCGGGGCTGTCGGGGCCGATGCTCGCGATCGGCCTCGACGACGACGCGTTCGGCACGGTCGACGCGATCGAGCGGCTGGTCGGCTACTACACGGGCAGCAACGTCACGCATCTGCGGATCGCGCCAGCCGACATCGGCGTCGACGCGATCGGCCATTTCGCGTTTTTCCACAGCCGCTTCACCGACACGCTCTGGCCCGTCGCGCTGTACTGGCTGCAACACGGCGTGCTGCCGGCCGATGCGCCGGGTGCCGTGCATGCGCTGCACCCGGCGTCGCGCGGGCGGCTGACGGGGAGCGGCGTGCCGGGCATGGCCGCGAACGGATGATCCGACGTAGACGAACACAACGCGCTATCCCTGTTTGCTTCCCGATCCTGCGGCAGCGGCAGCGGCCGCAGGCTGGCGCGATCGATTAACATCGGACGTTTCGTTTGACAGCACAGGCTGCCGCGCGCCGATGTCCATTCCTTCCGATTCCGCTTCTCCCGTTGCAACGCCCCGCGCGTGGCGCGTGCAAGCACTCGACGTGCCGCCCGCCGCGGCGCGCGCCGGCGTGCGGATCGCGCGCGTCGATTTCGACTGGCGCGTGCCGCTCGTGTCGCCCGCGTATGCGGCGCTGAGCGATGACGAGCGCGCACGCGCCGCACGCTTCCTGCGGCACGAGGATGCGGTACGCAGCGCCGCGACGCGCGCCGCGCTGCGCGACGTGCTCGGCGCGGCGCTCGGCATCGCACCGCACGCGGTCGCGATCGTCGTCGACGCATCGGGGCGGCCGTCGCTGGACCGCGCGCATCGCGCGTCGCTCGACTTCAACGTATCGCACGCGGGCGATCATGCGCTGCTCGCGTGGGCGCCGGCGGGCCGCGTCGGCGTCGATATCGAGGGCTGCAACCGCGCGGCCGACTGGCGTGCGCTGACGCGTGAAGTGTGCGCACCCGCCGAGGTCGCGTATCTCGACGGCCTGCCGCCCGGCGTGCGCGAGGGCGAATTCATGCGGGTGTGGTCCGCGAAGGAGGCGCTGCTGAAGGCGCTCGGCACCGGCATCGTCGGCGGGCTGCGCGCGTTCGCGGTCGTGCCGCCGCGCGCCGCGGCGACGCCCGCGACGACGATCGTCGAGCCGGCCGCGCCTGCCGCCGGCGTCGCGGCGTTCGACGCGGCGTGGCTCGACGCGGCGCCCGGCTACGCGGCGTGCGTCGCATGGACGCGCGCGTAGGCCGGGATCGACGCGCGGCGCTTACTCGAGCGGCGCGTCGTTCGGTGCCGCATAGCGCGCCTTGATCACGTCGCTCATCGGGAAGTCGAACGACAGCCCTTTCGGCGGCACCGGCTTCATGAACCACTTGTCGTACAGTGCGTTGATCTCGCCGCTTTTCATCAGCTGCACGAGCACGCCGTCGACGAGCGCCTTGAACTGCGGATCGTCCTTGCGCAGCATGAACCCGTAGGCTTCCGACGATTGCGGCGTGCCGACGAGCTGCCAGTCGGCCGGTTTCGCGGCGAGCTGGCGCACGCCCGCGAGCAGCACGTCGTCCATCATGTACGCGGCCGCGCGGCCCGATTCGAGCGTGAGGCGTCCTTCGCCGTAGTCCTTCGCGCTGATGATCTGCATGTTCATCTTCTTTTCCTCGTTCATCTTGCGCAGCAGGCGTTCGGACGTCGTGCCCTGGTTCGTCACGACCGTCTTGCCGGCGAGATCGGGGAAGTCGCGGATGCCCGAGCTCGTGCGTGTGAGCAGGCGCGTCGTCGCGACGAAGAAGGTGGTCGAGAACGCGACCTGCGCGTGACGCGCGGCGAGGTTGGTGGTCACCCCGCATTCGAGATCGACGGTGCCGTTTTGCACGAGCGGAATGCGGTTCTGCGACGTGACCGGAATGAAGCGCACCTGCAGGTCGGGCTTGCCGGTGCGCGCCTTCACCGCGGCGATCACGCGGTCGCACAGGTCCTGCGAGAAGCCGATGACCTTGCCGCCTGCATCGACATAGGAGAACGGCACCGACGTTTCGCGATGGCCGATCGAAATCAGGTTGCTCTGCCGGATCTTCTCGAGCGTGCCGGACAGCGGCTCCGCGGCGACGGATGCGCCGCACGCGAACGCGCATGCGGCGACGAGCAGGGGGCGGCCGACGCGGGCGGCGAATCGTGACGGGAAAGGCATGGTGGTCTCCGAGGCGAATGGTGATCCGTATGTTGCCAAATACAAAATAATTGCAACATCTGTTAATGCCCGGGTCCGCCGGGCAAGTCGGGCGGGCCATGCCGGACATCAGGGAAATTCCCGAGCCGGAATTATGAAAAACGGGTTGTCTAGACAAGTTGGCGTGGCTACACTTCAATCCATTCCGAACTTGTCTAGACAGGATTGCTCACATGATTACGTTGACCCCCGGCCGCCTGACCCTCCCGCAACTGCGCCGGATCGCACGCGAATCCGTGCAACTGAAGCTCGACCCGGCGAGTTTCGCGAAGATCGACGCGGGCGCGAAGGCCGTCGCCGACATCGCCGCAAAGGGCGAGCCGGCCTACGGCATCAACACGGGCTTCGGCCGCCTGGCGAGCACCCACATCCCGCACGACCAGCTCGAACTGCTGCAGAAGAACCTGGTGCTGTCGCACGCGGTCGGCGTCGGCGAGCCGATGGCGCGCTCGTCGGTGCGCCTGCTGATGGCGCTGAAGCTGTCGAGCCTCGGTCGCGGCCATTCGGGCATCCGTCGTGAAGTGATGGACGCGCTGATCACGCTGTTCAACGCCGACGTGCTGCCGCTGATCCCGGTGAAGGGCTCGGTCGGCGCATCGGGCGACCTCGCGCCGCTCGCGCACATGTCGGCTGCGCTGCTCGGCGTCGGCGAAGTGTTCATCCGCGGCGAACGTGCGAGCGCGCTCGACGGTCTG
This sequence comes from Burkholderia sp. BCC0397, assembly GCF_902832865.1. Taxonomy (NCBI): domain Bacteria; kingdom Pseudomonadati; phylum Pseudomonadota; class Betaproteobacteria; order Burkholderiales; family Burkholderiaceae; genus Burkholderia; species Burkholderia sp. BCC0397. The sequence goes on from NZ_CADFDL010000002.1 coordinate 666,997, forward strand.
CGCGTCGCGGGCCTCGCGCCGCTGACGTTGCAGGCGAAGGAAGGCCTGGCGCTCTTGAACGGCACGCAGGCATCGACCGCGCTGGCGCTCGACAACATGTTCGCGATCGAAGACCTGTACCGCACCGCGCTCGTCGCGGGTGCGCTGTCGGTCGACGCGGCAGCCGGTTCGGTGAAGCCGTTCGATGCACGCATCCACGAACTGCGCGGCCATCAAGGCCAGATCGACGCCGCCGCGTCGTACCGCGAGCTGCTCGAAGGCTCGCCGATCAACCAGTCGCACCGCGACTGCGACAAGGTTCAGGACCCGTACAGCCTGCGCTGCCAGCCGCAGGTGATGGGCGCGTGCCTGGACCAGATGCGCCATGCGGCCGACGTGCTGCTGATCGAAGCGAACGCCGTGTCGGACAACCCGCTGATCTTCCCGGATACCGGCGAAGTGCTGTCGGGCGGCAACTTCCACGCTGAACCCGTCGCGTTCGCGGCCGACAACCTCGCGCTCGCCGCGGCGGAAATCGGCGCGCTGGCCGAGCGCCGCATCGCGCTGCTGATCGATGCGACGCTGTCGGGCCTGCCCCCGTTCCTCGTGCGGGACGGCGGCGTGAACTCCGGCTTCATGATCGCGCACGTGACGGCGGCCGCCCTCGCGTCGGAAAACAAGACGCTCGCGCACCCGGCGTCGGTCGACTCGCTGCCGACTTCCGCGAACCAGGAAGACCACGTGTCGATGGCGACGTTCGCCGCGCGCAAGCTCGCCGACATCGCGGACAATACGAAGCACATCCTTGCGATCGAACTGCTGGCCGCCGCGCAGGGCGTCGACCTGCGCGCGCCGTACCACACGAGCCCGAAGCTGGCGCCGGTGATGGAAACGATCCGCGGCCAGGTCGCGCACTACGAACTCGACCACTACTTCGCGCCGGACATCGCGGTGATCGCGAAGCTGGTCGGCGAGCGCGCGTTCGCGAAGGTCGCGCCGTTCTCGTTCGCATCGGAACAGTAAGCCGATGAGCGCGCCGGTCTACCAGGAGATCAAGGATTTCATCCTGGGCCGCATCCACGCCGGCGAGTGGGAGGAGGGCGACCAGGTGCCGTCCGAGAACGAGCTGGCGCGCGAGTTCAAGGTGGCGCGCATGACCGTCAACCGCGCGCTGCGCGAGTTGACGGCCGAGCAGGTGCTCACGCGCATGAAGGGCGCGGGCACCTACGTCGCGCGGCCGAAGTACGAGTCGACGCTGGTGGCGATCCGCAGCATCTCGGAAGAGGTCGGCGCACGCGGGCATGCATACCACGCCAGCGTGCTCGGGCTCGACACGATCCGCGCCGACGATGCCCTCGCCGACGAGATGCAGGTGGCCGTGCGCACGAAGCTGTTTCATTCGCAGGTGCTGCACTTTGAGAACGACGAGCCGGTACAGCTCGAAGAACGATGGGTGAATCCGGCGGTCGCGCCGGATTACGCGGAGCAGGATTTCACGAACACGACGCCGAACCTGTACCTGATGCGCGCGGCACCGCTGCAGCGCGTCGAGTACCGGATCGAAGCGGCGGCGCCGGCGCCGGAGCGGCGCGAGCAGCTGCGGATGGACGACGTCGAGCCGTGTCTGGTTTTACATCGGCGCACCTGGTCGCAGGGCGTCGTCGCCTCGGTGGCGAATCTGTGGCATCCCGGCAGCCGTTATCGCTTCACCGGGCATTTCTGATTCCTTATTGATCTTCACTTTCCTTCGGGAGCAGTCGTCATGAACCATCCGAAACACATCGATCCCCGTCTCGATCCGACGCGCACGATCCGCGCGCCGCGCGGCAGCGAGAAGACCTGCAAGACCTGGCTGGCCGAAGCGGCCTACCGGATGATCCAGAACAACCTCGATCCGGAAGTCGCCGAGCATCCGCATGCGCTCGTCGTGTACGGCGGCATCGGCCGCGCGGCGCGCAACTGGGAATGCTACGACCAGATCCTCGCGTCGCTGAAGGATCTCGAAGAAAACGAAACGCTGCTGATCCAGTCGGGCAAGCCGGTCGGCGTGTTCCGCACGCACAAGGATGCGCCGCGCGTGCTGCTCGCGAACTCGAACCTGGTGCCGCACTGGGCGAACTGGGATCACTTCCACGAGCTCGACCGCAAGGGCCTGATGATGTACGGCCAGATGACGGCCGGCAGCTGGATCTACATCGGCAGCCAGGGCATCGTGCAGGGCACCTACGAAACGTTCTTCTCGGTCGCGAACCAGCACTTCAACGGCGATCCGTCGGGCCGCTGGATCCTGACGGGTGGCCTCGGCGGGATGGGCGGCGCGCAGCCGCTCGCGGCGACGATGGCCGGCTTCTCGATGATCGCGGTCGAATGCGACGAGACGCGCATCGACTTCCGCCTGAAGACGCGCTACGTCGACAAGAAGGCGACGACGCTCGACGAAGCGCTCGGCATGATCGAGGAAGCGAAGCGCACCGGCAAGCCGGTGTCGATCGGCCTGCTCGGCAACGCGGCCGACGTATTCGCGGAATGCGTCGAGCGCGGCATCACGCCGGACTGCGTGACCGACCAGACGAGCGCGCACGACCCGATCAACGGCTACCTGCCGCAAGGGTGGACCGTCGCGCAATGGCGCGAAGCGCAGAAGGTCGATCCGCAGAGCATCGTGAAGGTCGCGAAGCAGTCGATGGCCGTCCAGGTGCGCGCAATGCTGGCGCTGCAGGAGCGCGGCGCGGCGACGCTCGACTACGGCAACAACATTCGCCAGATGGCGCTGGAAATGGGCGTCGAGAACGCGTTCGACTTCCCCGGCTTCGTGCCGGCGTACATCCGCCCGCTGTTCTGCGAAGGCAAGGGCCCGTTCCGCTGGGTCGCGCTGTCGGGCGATCCGGAAGACATCTACAAGACCGACCAGAAGGTGAAGGAGCTGATCCCCGACGATCCGCACCTGCACAACTGGCTCGACATGGCGCGTGAGCGCATCGCGTTCCAGGGCCTGCCGGCACGGATCTGCTGGGTCGGCGTGAAGGATCGCTACCGCCTCGGCCAGGCGTTCAACGAGATGGTGAAGAACGGCGAACTGAAGGCCCCGATCGTGATCGGCCGCGACCACCTCGATACCGGTTCGGTCGCGAGCCCGAACCGCGAGACGGAATCGATGAAGGACGGTTCGGACGCCGTCAGCGACTGGCCGCTGCTCAATGCGCTGCTGAACACCGCAGGCGGTGCATCGTGGGTGTCGCTGCACCATGGCGGCGGCGTCGGCATGGGCTTCTCGCAGCACTCGGGGGTCGTGATCGTCGCCGACGGCACCGCCGACGCGCACGAGCGTCTCGGCCGCGTGCTGCTGAACGATCCGGCGACGGGCGTGATGCGCCATGCGGATGCCGGCTACGAACTCGCGCAGCAGACGGCCCGCGAAGCCGGCCTGAAGCTGCCGATGCTCGGCCGCTGAGCATGACGGCGCTCGACCACGCGCCGGTGAACGCCACGATGATCCGCGCGGCGGATCTCGTTGCGTCGCCGTGGAAGAACGGCGGCGGCGTGACGCGCGAAATCGGCGCGTTCCCGCCGGGCGCCGCGCTCGACGCGTTCGCGTGGCGCGTGAGCGTCGCGGACGTCGGCACGGCCGGGCCGTTCTCGCGTTTCGACGGCGTCGACCGCACGCTCGTGCTGCTGTCGGGCGCGGGCATGACGCTCGCCGAAGCGGGCGGCACGCGGCATGTGCTCGACGCACCGCTGGCCCGTGCGGATTTCGCGGGCGAGACGGCGATCGACGCGACGCTGCACGACGGCGCGACGCGCGACTTCAACCTGATGACGCGCCGTTCGGCCGCGCGCGGGTCGGTCGACGTGTGGCCCGAGGGCACGCACCGCATCGAGCGCGCCGACACCGTACTGCTGTTCTGCGCAACGGGCGCGGTCGGTGTCGAGATCGACGGCGCGCACTACGCGCTGCAGGAAATGGACACGTTGCGGCTCGACGGGCCGCGGCGTGCGTTTGACGTCGTCGTGAGCGGAGGCGGCGCGCTGCTCGCCGTCTCGCTCACCGTCGGCGAACGAGACTGAACGCATGAAACCGACTGTCTGGCATCACCTGAGGCTGTGTCCGCACGGCCATCCCGACGAGACGATCGACGACGCGGCGATCGCCGTCGACGAAACCGGCGCGATCGCGTGGCTCGGCGTGTTGTCCGCGCTGCCGCACGGTTATGCGCACTGGCGGCGCGAGGACCTGCACGGCGCGTGGGTGACGCCGGGCCTCGTCGACTGCCATACGCACCTCGTGTACGGCGGCACGCGCGCCGACGAGTTCGCGCAGCGCCTCGCGGGCGTCAGCTACGAGGAAATCGCGCGGCAGGGCGGCGGGATCGTGTCGACGGTGCGCGCGACGCGCGCGGCCGACGAGACGACGCTGTTCGTGCAGGCCGCCGCGCGGCTGCAGCCGCTGCTCGCCGAAGGCGTGACCGCGATCGAGATCAAGTCGGGCTACGGGCTCGATCTGGCGAGCGAGCGCAAGATGCTGCGCGTCGCGCGCCAGCTCGGCGAGCGCTTCCCGGTCACCGTCTACACGACCTTCCTCGGCGCGCATGCGCTGCCGCCCGAATATGCGGGGCGCGCGGATGCATACATCGACGAAGTGTGCGACCGGATGCTGCCGACGCTGGCCGATGAAGGGCTCGTCGACGCGGTCGATGTGTTCTGCGAACGCATCGGCTTTTCGCTCGCGCAGACCGAGCGCGTGTTCGAGGCCGCGACGCGGCGCGGGCTGCCGGTGAAGCTGCATGCGGAGCAATTGTCGAATGCGGGCGGGACGGCGCTCGCCGCGCGTTACCGCGCGCTGTCCGCCGACCACCTCGAATTTCTCGACGAAGCCGGCATCGAGGCGATGAAGGCCGCCGGCACGGTCGCCGTGCTGCTGCCCGGCGCGTACTACTTCATCCGCGAAACGCAACTGCCGCCGATCGAGCTGCTGCGCAAGCACGGCGTGCCGATCGCGCTCGCGACTGATCACAACCCCGGCACGTCGCCGCTCGAATCGCTGCTGCTGACGCTGAACATGGGCTGCACGCTGTTCCGCATGACGGTGCCCGAGGTGCTGCAGGGCGTCACGCGCCATGCGGCCGCGGCGCTCGGCCGCGCGGATCGCCACGGCGCACTCGAGGTCGGTCGCCAGGCCGATTTCGCCGCCTGGTCGGTCGGCTCGCTGGCCGAGCTGGCGTACTGGATCGGCCGGCCGCTGTGCGAGCAGGTCGTACGCGGCGGCACGACCGTGTTCCGCCGGATGAACGGATAAGTTTCGCGACGGATCGGGCCGGGTCGTGACGGACCCGGCCCGGCCGACGCTTTGCATGGGACCGGACCCGGCGCGCAACGGCGCCCTCCGGTCGATCGCCGCGAGGCTGGCGCTGGGCGCGACGCGCGCGCCTGCCGGCCGCGGCACCGGGCCGGACGAGACGCTGACGTTGACGTTGACGCGCTTGATCCGGCCGATGAGGACTCGCAATGACCGATACCCTGTTGTTCGCGGACCATGCCTACCTGCCCGATGGCTGGCGCCGCAACGTGCTGCTGCGCTGGGACGCAACCGGCTCGCTGACCGACGTGACGCCCGACACCGACGCACCGGCAGGCGTCGCGCGCGCGGCCGGCCCGGTGCTGCCCGGCATGCCGAACCTGCATTCGCACGCGTTCCAGCGCGCGATGGCGGGGCTCACCGAATACCGCGCGAATCCTGCCGACAGCTTCTGGAGCTGGCGCGACCTGATGTACCGCTTCGCGCTGAAGATCACGCCGGACGCGCTCGCGGCGATTGCACGCTGGCTGTATGTCGAGATGCTCAAGTGCGGCTACACGTCGGTGTGCGAATTCCACTACGTGCATCACGCGCAGGACGGCTCGCGCTATCCGCAGATCGCGGAGCTCGGCACGCGCGTGATCGATGCCGCGCGCGCGGCCGGCATCGGCATCACGATGCTGCCCGTGTCGTACCAGTTCGCCGGCTTCGGGAACAAGCCGCCGCGCGACGACCAGCGTCGCTTCATCAACACGCCCGACGGCGTGCTCGAACTGCTCGACGCGATGCGTCGCGTGGCCCCCGAGCACGGCGGCCTGCGCTACGGCGTCGCGCCGCATTCGCTGCGCGCGGTGTCCGAGAACGGGCTGCGTGTGCTGCTCGACGGGCTGCCCGACGATGCGCCGGTGCATATCCACATCGCCGAGCAGACGGCCGAAGTCGACGACTGCGTGCGTGCCTACGGCGCACGCCCCGTACAATGGCTGCTCGATCGCTTCGACGTCGATGCGCGCTGGTGCCTCGTGCACGCGACGCACGTCGACGCGGCCGAGACGGCGGCGCTCGCGAAGCGTCGCGCGGTCGCCGGGCTGTGCCTGACGACCGAAGCGAACCTCGGCGACGGCGTGTTCCCGGCCGTCGACTATCTCGCGCAAGGCGGCGTGATCGGCGTCGGCTCGGACAGCCACGCATCGGTCGAGTGGCGCTCGGAGCTGCGCCTGCTCGAATACGGGCAGCGGCTCGTGCACCGTGCGCGCAACGTGCTGGCGAGCGACACGCAGGCGCACGTCGCCGATCGCCTGTTCGATGCGTCGCTCGCGGGCGGCGCGCAGGCGAGCGGGCGGCGCATCGGTGCGCTGCGCGCAGGCTGTCGCGCCGACTGGCTCGTGCTCGATCCCGATCATCCGGCGATCGCCGAACACGGCAGCGCCGCATGGCTGTCGGGCATCGTGTTCGCCGAGCACGGCGAGACGCCGGTGCTCGACGTCTACACGGGCGGCGAGCGCGTCGTGAGCGGCCGCCGCCATCGCGACGAAGCCGCCGCGTATGCCGACTACCGCGCCGCGCTGGCGCAACTGCTGCGCTGACGCGCGGCAACCGGCGCGCGCCGCATGCGTGCGCCGGCCGACTTTTACGGTGATGCGACATGACTGAACAACCGGCTGTATTCACGCTGAAGCAGGGCACGCTGCCGCTGCTGATCTCGATTCCGCACGCAGGCACGCACATTCCCGACGACATCGCCGCGACGATGACGCCCGATGCGCGCTTCGTCGACGATTGCGACTGGCATCTCGAGCGGCTGTACGGCTTCGCGGCCGATCTCGGCGCATCGATCCTCGTGCCGTCGCATGCGCGTTACGTCGTGGACCTGAACCGTCCGCCCGACAACGAGAACCTGTATCCGGGGCAGGACACGACGGGGCTCGTGCCGGTCGATACGTTCGACAAGGCGCCGTTGTATCCGGCGAACGCGCTGCCCGGCAACGACGAGATCATGCGTCGCCGCGATCGTTACTGGCTGCCGTATCACGACGCGCTGCAACGCGAGATCGCGCGCCTGAAGGGCGAACACGGCCGCGTGCTCGTGTGGGAAGCGCATTCGATCCGCTCGCACGTGCCGCGTTTCTTCGACGGCCGCCTGCCGGATTTCAACTTCGGCACGTCGGGCGGCGCGAGCGCGGCGCCCGGTCTCGCGGAGGCGCTGGCCGCACGCGTGCTCGCACACGGCGGCTATACGGCCGTCGCGAACGGGCGCTTCAAGGGTGGCTACATCACGCGCCACTACGGCGTGCCCGAGACCGGCGTCGAGGCCGTGCAGCTCGAACTGTCGCAGATCACCTACATGGAAGAGACGCGCCCGTACACGTACGACGAGGCACGTGCAGCGCGGATCGTGCCGCTGCTGCAGACGCTCGTCGAAACCGCACTCGCGCATCGCTGAGCACGGGCCGCGGCTATGCGGCGGCGCGGCGCGACGGTGCGTCCCGCCCCGTCGGCATGTAGCAGGCAAGTTGGTGCAATGCACAAAACGGCATCGATCCGCGCGATCGATGCCGTTTTTTTTCGTCTGATCGATGTCGTCATCGGCACCTGAAAATTTGACGCAATTTTTAAGTGATATAAGCTGAATGTCAGGAAGTCGTCACGCGCGTACCGGCGGCGAGGCCATCGACGATGGTCGGACTGCGCCGGAATCCGTTGCGAGACATCTTGCTGACGTGTCGCCACGCGGCATTGCGACACGTGTCCTGCCTCCATCAGTCAGTCGAGTACGATCGTGAAAGCCGCCAGCCCTTCGATACGCCGGACGCGAAGTCCGTCGGCGGGCGCGCCGCCTCAGGCCGGGCCGAACCGGCATGCTGATCGCGGCACGCGCGCCGCCCCGTTACGCGAGCCTCGCTTCTTTGCCATTTCCCATCGCGGCCCGCGCCGCTTCAATCTCGTGACCGTGCACCTGTTCAGCGCGGTGCAGTGCGACGGCAGCGCATCGTTGTTGCCCTAGCGTCCCTTTCCGCTTCCGTCCCGGGCCGCACCGCCTGTTGCCGCAGCATTCGTGCGGCAGGATCGCGCATGCGCTGGCGTTTGCGCTTGCGTTGCGCGATGGCGTGCGCGTGCGGCGCACCCGAGAACCTGCATCGTTGTGCGCGCGAGCGTGTCGCGCGCCATCACCGGAGAGACGCCGATGCGTGCGCGACCGATCGTAGCCGTTACCGCCGACCGCATCCTGCGCGGTGCGCATCCGAACCACACGGCGGGCGAGAAGTACGTCGCCGCCGTCGTCGACGGCGCCGGTGCGCTGGCGTTCGTGCTGCCCGCGTTCGGCGCGCGGCAGCCGGCCGACGCGATCGTCGCGGCAATCGACGGGCTGCTGTTGACCGGCAGCTATTCGAACGTCGAGCCGCATCATTACGGCGGCGCCGCGAGCGCGCCCGATACGCTGCACGATCCGGCGCGCGATGCGACCGCGTTGCCGCTGATCCGCGCGGCGATCGACGCGGGCGTGCCCGTGCTCGCGATCTGCCGCGGCATGCAGGAGCTGAACGTCGCGTATGGCGGCACGCTGTATCAGCGGCTGCATGCGACGGCCGGCTTCGACGACCATCGCGAACGGCCGGGCGACCCGCTCGAACGGCAGTACGGTCCCGCGCACGTCGTGCAGTTCGCGCCCGGCGGCCTGCTGCAGCGGGTTGCGCGCGGCGCGCACGAGGCGACGGTCAATTCGCTGCACGACCAGGGCATCGCACGCCTGGGCGCGGGGCTCGCGATCGAAGCGAGTGCGCCCGACGGACTGGTCGAGGCCGTCAGCGTGCGCGGCGCGCGTGCGTTCGCGCTGGGCGTGCAGTGGCATCCCGAGTGGCGCTACGCGGAGCAGCCGCTGTCGCGCGACATCTTCGCGGCATTCGGCGCGGCGTGCCGCGCGCACATGACGCACCGCATTCATGCGGCCGGCGGCGCGACGCCGTCGCCGGCCGCATCCGACATCGACATCGACTGACGAGGCCGATCATGCAACCCGAACTGAGCGAATTCCTGCGACAGCACCGCATCACCGAAGTCGAGGCGATCATTCCCGACATGGCCGGCATCGCGCGCGGCAAGATCATTCCGCGCAACAAATTCGAATCCGGCGAATCGATGCGGCTGCCGCAGGCCGTAATGGTGCAGACCGTCACCGGGGACTATCCGGAAGACGGCACGCTGACCGGCGTGACCGATCCCGACATGGTGTGCGTGCCCGACACGTCGACGATCTGCCTGATCCCGTGGGCGGTCGATCCGACCGCGCAGGTGATCCACGATTGCGTGCATTTCGACGGCTCGCCGGTCGAGATCTCGCCACGCTATGTGCTGCGCCGCGTGCTCGACCTGTACGAGGCGAAGGGCTGGAAGCCCGTGGTGGCGCCCGAGCTGGAGTTCTATCTGGTCGACGTGAACGCCGATCCCGATCTGCCGCTGCGTCCGCCCGTCGGCCGTACGGGGCGGGCCGAAACGGGCCGCCAGTCGTATTCGATCGAGGCCGTCAACGAGTTCGATCCGCTGTTCGAGGACATCTACGAGTACTGCGAAATGCAGGGCCTCGATATCGAGACGCTGATTCATGAAGTCGGCGCCGCGCAGATGGAGATCAACTTCGTGCACGGCGACGCGCTGCCGCTGGCCGACCAGGTGTTCCTGTTCAAGCGCACGGTGCGCGAGGCCGCGCTGCGCCACAACATGTATGCGACGTTCATGGCCAAGCCGATGGAAAACGAGCCGGGTTCCGCGATGCACATTCATCAGAGCCTCGCGGATATGCGCACCGGGCGCAACCTGTTCGCCGACGAAAACGGCGCCGTGTCGCCGCTGTTCCACAGCTATCTGGCGGGGCTGCAGAAGTACACGCCGGCGCTGATGCCGATCTTCGCGCCGTACATCAATTCGTACCGCCGCCTGTCGCGCTTCATGGCCGCGCCGATCAACGTGCAGTGGGGCTACGACAACCGTACGGTCGGGTTCCGTATCCCACAGTCGACGCCTGTCGCGCGACGCATCGAGAACCGGATTCCGGGCGTCGACTGCAACCCGTACCTCGCGTTCGCGGCGACGCTCGCCGCCGGCTATCTCGGCATGACGCAACAGCTCGCGCCGACCGAGCCGATCGCATCGGACGGCTACGACCTGCCGTACCAGCTGCCGCGCAATCTCGAGGAAGGCATCTCGCTGATGGCCGCGTGCGAACCGCTCGCCGGCATCCTTGGCGACAAGTTCGTGAAGGCTTACCTGGCGCTGAAGGAAACCGAATACGAAGCGTTCTTCCGCGTGATCAGCTCGTGGGAACGCAGGCATCTGCTGCTGCACGTGTAAGCGTGCGGCGCTGTTTGACGGAGAAAACATGACCGATAGAAACGAAGCTTTTTCGCCGCACTCGACCGCCGATTTTCGCGCCCTTGACGCCGCGCACCACATCCATCCGTTCTCGGACATGGGCGCGCTCAATCGCGCCGGCAGCCGCGTGATCGTCAAGGCCGACGGCGTCTACCTGTGGGACTCGGACGGCAACAAGGTGATCGACGGGATGGCCGGTCTGTGGTGCGTGAACGTCGGCTACGGCCGCAAGGAACTCGCCGACGCCGCGTATCGCCAGTTGCAGGAACTGCCGTTCTACAACACCTTCTTCAAGACCACGCACCCGCCGGTGATCGAGCTTTCCGCGATGCTCGCGGAAGTGACGCCCGCCGGCTTCAACCACTTCTTCTACTGCAATAGCGGTTCGGAAGGCAACGACACCGTGCTGCGCCTCGTGCATCAATACTGGCGCGTGCAGGGCAAGCCGCAGAAGAAGTACGTGATCTCGCGCAAGAACGGCTACCACGGCTCGACGATCGCAGGCGGCACGCTCGGCGGGATGGGCTACATGCACGAGCAGATGCCGTCGAAAGTCGAGCACATCGTGCACATCGACCAGCCGTATTTCTTCGGCGAAGCGCAGCCGGGCGAGACACCGGAAGCGTTCGGCCTCGCGCGTGCGCAGCAGCTCGAAGCGAAGATTCTCGAACTCGGCGCGGAGAACGTCGCGGCGTTCATCGGCGAGCCGTTCCAGGGCGCGGGCGGCGTGATCTTCCCGCCGTCGACATATTGGCCGGAAATCCAGCGGATCTGCCGCAAGTACGACATCCTGCTGGTCGCCGACGAAGTGATCGGCGGGTTCGGGCGCACCGGCGAATGGTTCGCGCACCAGCACTTCGGCTTCGAGCCGGACCTGATCACGATGGCGAAGGGCCTCACGTCAGGCTACGTGCCGATGGGCGCGGTCGGCATTCACGAGCGCATCGCGCGCCCGATCATCGACAACGGCGAATTCAATCACGGCCTCACGTACTCGGGGCACCCGGTGGCGGCGGCGGTCGCGGTCGCGAACCTGAAGCTGCTGCGCGACGAAGGGATCGTCGAGCGCGTGAAGACCGATATCGGCCCATATTTCCAGCGCCGGCTGCGCGACGCGCTGGGCGACCATCCGATCGTCGGGGAGATTGCGGGAGCGGGGCTGGTCGCCGGCGTTCAGCTGGCGCGCGACCGGCACCGGCGCGAGCGCTTCGGCGCGGACGTCGATGTCGGCACGATCTGCCGCGACTTCTGCTTCAACGGCAACCTGATCATGCGCGCGACCGGCGACCGGATGCTGCTGTCGCCGCCGCTCGTGATCCGCGAGGCGGAGGTCGACGAGATCGTCGACAAGGCGAAGCGCGCGTTCGACGCGACGGCGGATCGGGTGGGGCTGGCACGGTAGTGATGCGCGACGCCTCGATCGCATGCGGTCGACGCGTTGCTGCTCGCCGCGCTCGATCACGCGCGCAAGGAGCCGGGCAGGGGAGGCAGGCCGCAGAAGTAAGGCCGCAAAACGAAAAGGGCCTGCGTCGTGAGACGCAGGCCCTTGAATTCTTTGGTGGGCGGTACTGGGATCGAACCAGTGACCCCTGCCGTGTGAAGGCAGTGCTCTACCGCTGAGCTAACCGCCCAAAGAAGAATTAAATTATGTCAGAGCTTTTGGGATTCGTAAAGCACTTTCTGCAAATTTTTTCAGATAGCCGCAAGCACCGGTTCGCGAGCCAGGTGCTCAGCCCGTGAGCGCAGGCAGCGCGTCGATCGATGCGCGCACGTAGCCGGCAAAGCGCAGCGCGACCGGTTCGGCGGTGCCGCTGCGTTTCAACGCGAGCGTGCGCGATTCGAGCGACGCATCCTTGAGCGCCAGGAACGCGAGCCGGTCGCTTTTCGCCTGCTGCAGCACGCGCGGCACCAGCGCGATGCCCATCCCGAACTCGATCATCGACAGGATCGTCTGCCACAGCCGCGCCTCGTGGCGGATCAGCGGACTGAATCCCGCGTTCACGCACTGCGCGATGATCAGGTCGTGATAGTGCGGCGCGGCGTCGCGCGGAAACAGGATGAATGGTTCCGTCGCGAGCGCGGCGAGCGCGACCTGCGTGCGCCGCGCGAGCGGATGCGCGGCCGGCAGGCAGCACACGAACGGTTCCGCATAGACGGGCACCGATTCGACCTCGGGCGGGAAGTGGCCCCAGTGCGCATAGCCGAGATCGATCTGGCCGCGCTGGATCGCCTGCACCTGCGCGTGCGTGTTCATCTCGCTCAGCACGACCTCGACGCCCGGATAGTCGGCCTCGAAGCGCCGCACCGCGTCGGGCAGCCCGCGATACAGCATCGAATGGACGAAGCCGATCCGCAGCCGGCCCGCGAGACCCGACGCGGAGCGCACCGTCAGGCGCTCGGCTTCGACCGCCTGCAGCAGCAGCCGGCGCGCTTCGCCGAGCAGCACCTCGCCCGCATTGGTCAGCGCGACGGTCTTGTTGGTGCGCGAGAAGAGCTGCACGCCGAGCGCGTCCTCGAACTTGCGGATGTCGAAACTCAGCGCCGGCTGCGAGATGAACAGGCGCTTCGCCGCGCGCCCGAAATGCAGCTCCTCGGCGACCGCCACGAAGTAGCGCAACTGCCTCAGTTCCACGGTGTTTCCTCCCGGCGTCGGCGTCGGCATCGATAAGCGATATCTATCGTACCGGATAAATCCTGTATTGGACGCTTATCGATCGCGCGCCTACGCTCTGCGGGAGGCTTGACGCAGGACCGTCCGCGCGCTGCGGCACGCGGCCCGGCCGATGCGCAGGCAACCCAGGAGACGCACGCATGAACGATACCGCTCGCACGCCGGACACCGGCGCATCCAATATCCCCGACAGCCGGGGCATCAATTTCTTCACCGTCGATCCCGATCTCGGCGCGTTGCTGAAGCTGCATCTCGGCGACGCGCACTATGCCGAACTCGAGCCGCGGCTGCGCGCGCTCGGCGAGCGCGTATCGGGCGAACTCGACGAATGGGCATCGCGCGCGGACAAGCATCCGCCCGTGCTCGAGCAGCGCAACCGGCGCGGCGAGGCCGTGCAGAGGATCGACAAGGATCCGGCGTACGTCGCGCTCGAACGCGTCGCGTATGCGGAGCTCGGGCTCGCGTCGCTGAGTCATGGATCCGAAACCGTGCCGCCGCTCGTCAAGTACGCGCTGACGTTTCTGTTCGTGCAGGCGGAATTCGGGCTGTGCTGCCCGGTCAGCATGACCGATTCGCTGACGCGCACGCTGCGCCGCTTCGGCGATCCCGCGCTCGTCGCGCGCTACCTGCCGATGCTTGCGTCGCGCGACTTCGACACGCTGTACCAGGGCGCGATGTTCATGACCGAGCAGGCGGCCGGCTCCGATGTCGGCCGGATCGCGACGCGCGCGACCTGCGAAACCGACGCGCGCGGCGACACCGTCTGGCGCCTGACCGGCGACAAGTGGTTCTGCTCGAATGCGGACGCCGATCTCGCGATGGTGCTCGCGCGGCCCGACGGCGCGCCGGACGGCATCAAGGGCCTCGCGCTGTTCCTGCTGCCGAAGACGCTGCCGGATGGCACGCGCAACTGCTACCGGATCGTGCGCCTGAAGGACAAGCTCGGCAGCCGTTCGATGGCGAGCGGCGAGATCGCGCTCGAAGGCGCGCAGGCCTACCTGATCGGCGAGATCGGCCGCGGCTTTCACCAGATGGCCGACATGATCAACATGTCGCGTCTGTCGAACGGCGTGCGCGCGGCGGGGCTGATGCGGCGCGCGCTGAACGAAGCGCTGCACGTCGCCGCGCATCGCGACGCGTTCGGCCGCAAGCTGATCGAGATGCCGCTGATGCAGCGCCAGTTGATGAAGATGCTGCTGCCGGCCGAGGCCGCGCGCGCGATGTTCATGCAGATCGCGCTGCTGCTGCCGCAGGCCGATGCGGGCGACGAGCAGGCTGCGCGCTGCGTGCGGATCCTGACGCCGCTGATCAAGTTCCGCGCATGCCGCGACGCGCGCCGCGTGACGGGCGATGCGATGGAAGTGCGCGGCGGCACCGGCTATATCGAGGAATGGAGCGATGCGCGGCTCGTGCGCGACGCGCACCTCGGTTCGATCTGGGAAGGCACGAGCAACATCGTCGCGCTGGACGTCGCGCGCGCCGCGCAGCGCGAGCATGCGCTCGACGCGCTGCGCACGTTCCTCGGCGATCGTCTGGGCGTGGCGCCGCTGCCCGAGGCGAGCCGCACGGCGCTGCGGCGCATTCTCGCGCGGGCGTGCGATGCGCTCGTGCGGGTCGCTGAGGCAGGCGACGATGCGCGCGTGCGGCAGGCCGCGTCCGCGCTGTATTACGCGAGCGCGGCCGTGCTGATGGCGTGCGAGGGCGCACGGCTCGCGCCGGATTTCAGGCGTCTCGCGCTGGCGCACCTGATCGTGCGGCACAAGCTGCTGCCGGTCGATCCGCTCGCGCCTGCACCGCGCGACGACGAATCGGCCGCGTCCGACGCGCTGCTGCGCGGCCTGCCGGTCGCGCTCGACATGGCGCTCGACCTGCTGCCGGAGGTCGAGCGATGAGCGCGACGCGTGGCGCACTGGACGGCCTGAAGGTCGTCGACCTGAGCCGGGTGCTCGGCGGCCCGTACTGCACGCAGGCGCTCGCCGATCACGGTGCGACGGTGGTCAAGATCGAGCCGCCCGACGGCGACGAGACGCGCGGCTGGGGGCCGCCGTTCCTCGGCGACACGGCCTGGTATTTCATGGGCGTGAACCGCAACAAGGAAGGGCTCGCGCTCGACCTGTCGCGAGACGAAGGGCGGGCGATCCTGTGGCGCCTGCTCGAAGAGGCCGACGTGCTCGTCGAGAATTTCAAGCCGGGCACGCTCGCGCGCTGGGGCATGGACTACGCACGCGACCTGCAGCCGCGCTTCCCGCGCCTGATCCACTGTGCGGTGACGGGCTTCGGCGACGACGGTCCGCTCGGCGGCCTGCCGGGCTACGACGCGGTGATCCAGGCGATGGCCGGGCTGATGAGCGTGAACGGCGAACGCGATGGCGGCGCGACGCGCATCGGTTTGCCGATCGTCGACATGGTCACGGGGCTCAACGCGCTCGCCGGCATCCTGCTGGCGCTCGCGGAGCGCGAGAAGAGCGGGCGCGGGCAGTCGATCGACGTGGCGCTGTACGACTGCGGCGTGTCGCTGCTGCATCCGCACCTGCCGAACTTCTTCGGTTCGGGCCGCGTGCCGGAACGCAGCGGCAACGCGCATCCGAACATCGCGCCGTACGACAGCTATCGCACGGCCACCGTGCCGATCTTCCTCGCGGTCGGCAACGACCGGCAGTTCGCGCGGCTTGTCGCGCATCTCGGTGCGCCGGCGCTCGCCAGCGACCCGCGCTTCGTCGATAACCGCAGCCGCTGCGCGCACCGGCCGCAGTTGAAGGTCGAACTGGAAGCGCGGCTCGCCGCGCACGCGTGCGAGCCGCTCGCGCGCGACCTGATGGCGGCCGGCGTGCCGTGCGGGCCGGTGCGCACGGTGGCCGACGTCGCGCACGATCCGCATGCGCTGCACCGCGAGCTGTTCGTCGAGATCGGTGCGTATCGCGGCACCGCGTCGCCGGTGAAGCTGTCGCGCACACCGGCCACCTACCGGTCGGCGCCGCCCGCGCTCGGCCGCGACACGCGTGCGGTGCTCGATCGGCTCGGCGTCGATCGCGCGCTTCAGCAGCAACTGCTCGATGCCGGCGTGCTGAAGGTCGCGCCCGACCAGACGTGACGGACCAAGGGGCGCCCGCAGATGAACGTCGTCCCGAACCGACCGATCGCAACGTCGACATCAAGCAACGCAACGTAGAGCAACCCCGCCAGCCGGCGAAGGCCGGCCATCCGGCAAGGCGCGCGACAGTCGCGCCCCTGATCATCAACATGGAGACCTCGATGAGCCGTCCGCAATCCCCGCCTGCCGCGCAGCCGCGGCCTGGCCGCGCCGCCCTTGCGGCGTTCGTCGGCACCACGATCGAGTGGTACGACTTCTACATCTACGGCACCGCCGCGGCGCTCGTGTTCGGCAAGGTGTTCTTTTCGAGCACGATGGATCCCGGCGTCGCGACGCTGCTCGCGTTCGTCACGTTCTGGGCCGGCTTCGCCGCGCGGCCGCTCGGCGGCATCGTGTTCGGCCATCTCGGCGATCGCGTCGGCCGCAAGACCGCGCTCGTGATCACGCTGGTGATGATGGGGCTCGCGACGACCGGCATCGGCCTGCTGCCCGGCTATGCGTCGATCGGCGTCTGGGCGCCCGTGGGCCTCGTCGTGCTGCGCGTGCTGCAGGGCATCGCGGTCGGCGGCGAGTGGGGCGGCGCGGTGCTGATCGCAAGCGAGAATGCGCCGAAGCATCGCAGCATCCTGTATGCGGCATTCGCGCAGCAGGGCTCGCCCACCGGCAACCTGCTGGCCACGGCCGCGTTCTTCGCGTTGAGCGCGCTGCCGACGCCGTCGTTCCTGATGTGGGGCTGGCGCATTCCGTTCCTGCTGTCGGCCGTGCTCGTGATCATCGGCATGGTGATCCGGCTGAGGCTCGAGGAGTCGGTCGACATGCAGCGCGTGCTCGCGCGCAAGCGCACGGTGAAGCTGCCGCTGCGCGACGTCGTACGCGATCACTGGGTCGTCGTGCTGCTCGCGGCCGGCACGCTGCCGGTGATCAACGTCACGTATTTCCGCAGCACGTTCGCGCTGTCGTGGGCGACGAAGACGCTCGGTTACGCGCAGGGCACGTTCCTTGGCATCCTGTCGATCTCGCTCGTCGTGCAGTTCCTGATGCAGCCGGTCGGCGCGTGGTTCGTGTCGAAGGTCGACATGCGGCGCGCGATGTGCTGGATCCTGATCCCGGAAATCGTGCTGATGCCGGTGATGTTCCATGCGCTCGCGACGCGTTCGTACTGGGTCGCCGTCGCCGGCATGTGCATTTCGACGATCCCGTCGGCGATGTTCTACGGCGCAGTCGGCGGCGTGCTCGCGCGCGTGTTTCCGGCCAACATCCGCTATACCGGCCTGTCGCTTGCGTATCAGTTGAGCGCGCTCGTCGTCGGGGGCGGCACGCCGGTGCTCGCGCAGGCGATCCTCAATGAGACCGGCAGCATCGTCGGCGTCGCGATCGCGTCGGGGCTGTACGCGCTCGTGTCGCTCGTGTGCATGCTGGCGCTGCTGAATCGCACCGGGTATCGCGCGGACGAACTGTCGACGGCCGAGCGCAGCGATGCGGCGGAATGGGGCACGGAAGGCGCCGGCGCGGGCGCGCCGCCGGACGAGCGCGGCACGTTGAAACCGGTGGGATGAGTCGGGCACGCCGGCTCGTCCGGGCGCCATTGAGCGCGCGCCGGCGGCTCCGCGTCGATTGCGCTCCCCAAAAGCAAACGGCACCGTGCGATTGCACGGTGCCGTTTGCTTGATTCGCGCGACGAGGCCGGCGCGGCCGGCCTGTGCGATTCGCGGCGCTCAGCCTTCCGTCGGCGGCACGTAGCCGGACGCCTGGTCCGCGCCGTCGCCGAAGAAGTACTTCTCGGTCTGCTTCATCAGGTACTGGCGCGCGCGCGGGTCGGCCATGTTCAGGCGGTTTTCGTTGATCAGCATCGTTTGCTGCTTGAGCCAGCCTTGCCACGCTTCCTTCGAGACGCTCTCGTAAATGCGCTTGCCGAGTTCGCCCGGCAGCGGCGGGAAATCGAGACCTTCGGCTTCCTTGCCGAGCTTCGCGCATTGGATCATTCGAGCCATCGTGTACTTCTCCTGTAATCGGACTGGGGGAGGGCAGTCGTGCTGCGCTCAGAGCTGCTTCATCAGCACGAGCGACTTGCGCTGCCAGTTATAGAGTTTGCGGCGGTCTTCCGGCAGGTCGTCGACGCTGACCTTGACGAAGCCGCGCTTGAGGAACCAGTGCTCGGTGCGCGTCGTGAGCACGAAGATGTGCGTGAGGCCGCGCGCGCGGGCGCGCTGCTCGATGCGCTTGAGCAGGCGCTCGCCGTCGCCCGAGCCCTGCGCTTCGGGCGCGACCGTCAGGCACGCCATCTCGCCGATCTTTTCCTGCTGGTACGGGTACAGTGCCGCGCAGCCGAACAGCACGCCATCGTGCTCGATCACCGAGAAGTGGTCGATGTCGCGTTCGATCTGGTGGCGGCCGCGCCGCACCAGCGTGCCGTCGGATTCGAGCGGCTCGATCAGCGACAGGATGCCGCCGACGTCGTCCGGCGTCGCTTCGCGCAGGCTCTCGAGGTTCTCGTACGAGATCATCGTGCCGACGCCGTCGTGCAGGAACAGTTCGAGCAGCATGCTGCCGTCGAGCGACTGCGGAATCAGGTGGGCCCGGGTCACGCCGCCGCGGCACGCGCGGATCGAGTGCTTCAGGAAGAACGCGTCGTCGCCCTGGACGTTGCCGGAATCGAGCAGCTCGGCCGCCGCGTCGAGCGACATTTCACGCACCAGCTCGCCTTCGTCGTCGACGATGCCGGGCCCGTCGGTCAGGAAGATGATCTTGTCGGCGCGCAGCGCGATCGCGGCCGCCGACGCAACGTCTTCCATCGACAGGTTGAATGCCTCGCCGGTCGGCGAGAAACCGAGTGGCGACAGCAGCACGAGCTTGCGGCTCGCGAGCGAATGACGGATCGATTCGGCGTCGATCTTGCGCACGATG
Source organism: Burkholderia sp. BCC0397 (assembly GCF_902832865.1). NCBI lineage: Bacteria > Pseudomonadati > Pseudomonadota > Betaproteobacteria > Burkholderiales > Burkholderiaceae > Burkholderia > Burkholderia sp. BCC0397. The sequence goes on from NZ_CADFDL010000002.1 coordinate 686,302, forward strand.
CCCGTGTGCGCGAAATCGACCCCGTCGAGAATTCCCACCGGCCGCGCGGTCACGAAGTTGCCCGACACAACGCTGATGTGCGCGTGCGCCATCGGCGAGTTCGGCAGACCCTGGCTGATCGCGGCCTCGATGTCGAGACGCACTTCGCCGGCCGCTTCCTTCGCGGATTCGAGCGCGCGCGCATCGGTGATGCGCAGCCCGTGCGAAAACTCGGATTCGACACCATGTAGGCTCAACTGCTCCTCGACCTGCGGCCGCGAGCCGTGCACCAGCACGATCTGGATGCCCATCGCCTGCAACAGCGCGATGTCGGACACGAGCGCGTTCAGCAGCCCCTGCTGCACCACCTCGCCGCCGAACCCCACGACGAACGTGCTGTTGCGGAACTTGTGGATATAGGGCGCGACGGAGCGCATCCAGTCGACGAACTGCGCGTGGCTGGCGGCCGAATCGTCGGCGGCCGGCGGCGTCGCGGCGCCGGTCTGGGCGGGAGGGAGGTCGGTTTGGGAATTCATGGCCGGGATTATAATGCGCCCCCATGTCGAATGTTTCTAAAAGTCCCGCGCCGACGCGGGCCAATACGCCGTCGGCGAAGCACCCGGATGGTGCGGCCGATGCGCGCGAGCAGCCGGGCCAGCCGCCGCGCCAGCAGCAGGAAAAGCCGGCGGGCACGCCGGCACCCGCGCCGCGTGGGCCGCGCAATGACGAACGGCGCGGCGATGCGCGCCAGCCGGCCGCGAAGGGCGCGCCGCAAGCAACGGGCGAGCGCGCCCCGCGCCGCGAGCGTGCGCCGCGCGCCGCCGTCCCGCCGAATCCCGTTCCGCCGATCACGTACCCCGAAAGCCTGCCCGTGTCGGGCAGGCGCGACGAAATCGCGCGTGCGATCGCCGGTCATCAGGTCGTCATCGTCTGCGGCGAAACCGGCTCGGGCAAGACCACGCAGTTGCCGAAGATCTGTCTCGAGCTCGGCCGCGGCCTCGGTGCCGGCGGCACGGGCCTGATCGGCCATACGCAGCCGCGCCGGCTGGCCGCGTCGTCGACCGGCCGCCGGATCGCCGAGGAACTCGGCACGCCGTTCGGCGAGGTGGTCGGCTACAAGGTGCGCTTCACCGACAATCTCGCGCCGGGCGCGTCCGTCAAGCTGATGACGGACGGCATCCTGCTCGCCGAGACGCAGACCGACCCGTTGCTGAAGGCGTACGACACGCTGATCATCGACGAGGCGCACGAGCGCAGCCTGAACATCGACTTCCTGCTCGGCTATCTGAAGGAAATCCTGCCGAGGCGGCCGGATCTGAAGCTGATCGTCACGTCCGCGACGATCGACGCCGATCGCTTCGCGCGCCATTTCGGCACCGACGAACGTCCGGCGCCGGTGATCGAGGTGAGCGGGCGGCTGTATCCGGTCGAGATGCGCTACCGCCCGGTGGCCGAGGATCGCCCGGCCGTGAAGAATGCCGAAGGTACCGGCGGCGGCCGCGATCGCGTGAAGACCGCGCGCGAGGCCGAGCGCGACCTGATGGACGCGATCGTCGACGCGGTCGACGAGCTGTGCCGCGAAGGCCCCGGCGACGTGCTGGTGTTCCTGCCCGGCGAGCGCGAGATCCGCGAGGCGGCCGAGGCGCTGCGCAAGCACCATCCGCCGCATACCGAGATCCTGCCGTTGTTCGCGCGGCTCTCGGCGGCCGACCAGGACAAGGTGTTCAAGGCGTCGAACGCGCGCCGGATCGTGCTGGCGACCAACGTGGCCGAAACCTCGCTGACGGTGCCGGGTATCCGCTACGTGGTCGATACCGGTCTCGCGCGCGTGAAGCGCTATTCGTACCGGAACAAGGTCGAGCAGCTGCAGGTCGAGTCGATCTCGCAGGCCGCCGCGAACCAGCGCGCGGGCCGCTGCGGCCGCGTGGCCGACGGCGTGTGCATCCGCTTGTACGAGGAAAGCGACTACCAGGCGCGCGCGCGCTTCACCGATCCGGAAATCCTGCGCTCGTCGCTCGCGTCGGTGATCCTGCGGATGAAGTCGCTGCACCTGACGGCGATCGAATCGTTCCCGTTCCTCGAACCGCCGCCCGGCCGTGCGATCGCGGACGGTTATCAGTTGCTCAACGAGCTCGGCGCGGTCGATGACGACAACGCGCTGACGCCGCTCGGCCGCGAGTTGGCGCGGTTGCCGCTCGACCCGCGCGTCGGCCGGATGATTCTCGCCGCGCGCGACCAGCAGTCGCTGCGCGAGGTGCTGATCATCGCGAGCGCGCTGTCCGTGCAGGACCCGCGCGACCGCCCGATCGAAGCGCAGGAGCAGGCCGACCAGGCGCACCGCCGGTTCGCCGACGAGCGTTCCGAATTCCTGCAGTGGCTGAAGATCTGGGCGTGGTTCGAAGAGGCCGTCGCGCACAAGAAGTCGAATCGCCAGCTGATCGACGCGTGCCGGCAGAATTTCCTGTCGCACCTGCGGCTGCGCGAATGGCGCGATGTCCATTCGCAGTTGCTGACCGTCGTGCGCGAGCACGGCTGGCGGCTCAACGAAGTCGAGGCCACGCACGAGCAGATCCATCTGGCCCTGTTGACGGGCCTGCTCGGCAACCTCGGGATGAAGGCCGACGACGATCCGCACTACCTCGGCGCGCGCGGCATCAAGTTCTACCTGTGGCCGGGCTCCGCGCTCGCGAAGAAGGCCGGCCGCTGGGTGATGGCGGCCGAGCTCGTCGAGACGAGCCGGCTGTATGCGCGCTGCCTCGCGAAGATCGAGCCGGAGTGGGTCGAGAAGATCGGCGCGCATCTGCTGAAGAAATCGCTGTCGGAACCGCACTGGGAAAAGCGTCCGGCGCAGGTCAGCGCGTTCGAGCGCGCGACGCTGTACGGGCTGCCGATCTACCACCGGCGGCGCGTCGCGTTCGGCCAGCAGGACCCGGCGCGCGCCCGCGAGCTGTTCATCCGCGGCGCGCTGGTGGAAGGCGAGTTCGACACGAAGCTGCCGTTCTTCGCGCACAACCGCAAGCTGCTCGCCGATATCGAGCAGCTCGAGCACAAGTCGCGCCGCCAGGACGTGCTGGTCGACGACGAACTGATCTACGCGTTCTACGACCAGGCGATTCCGGAAGGCGTCCACACGGGCGCCGCGTTCGAGCGCTGGTATCGCGACGAGGTGAAGAAGGGCGGCCAGGCGGAGGACAAGCAGCGGCTGCTGTACCTGTCGCGCGACGACCTGATGCGCCACGAGGCGGCCGGCGTGACGACCGACCTGTTCCCGAAGCGCGCGACGATGGCCGGCGTCGAGATGGCGCTCACGTACCACTTCGAGCCCGGCACGCCGCGCGACGGCGTGACGCTCGCGGTACCGCTCTTCGCGCTGAACCAGGTCGACGCGCGCCGCTGCGAGTGGCTCGTGCCGGGGATGCTGAAGGAAAAGGTGCAATTGCTGCTGAAGTCGCTGCCGCAGAAGCTGCGCCGGCACTGCGTGCCGCTGCCCGAGTACGCGGCCGGCTTCGTCGAGCGGATGGGCCGCGAGCGTTTCGGTGCGGGCGGGCTCGTCGAGGCGCTGATCGCCGACGTGCGCGGCGAGACGCAGGTCGCGATGAAAACAGCCGACTTCAAGCTCGAGACGCTGCCCGCGCACCTGTTCATGAATTTCAAGGTGATCGACGAGCACGGCCGCCAGCTCGCGATGGGGCGCAATCTCGCGCAACTGCGCCAGGAGCTCGGCGCGCAGGCGCAGCAGCAGTTCCAGAAGATCGCGGCGGCGTCGACGATCGCACCCGGCGGCGACGCCGAGGCCGGTCAGGCGATCGGCCAAGCGCCCGCGTTGGGTGTTGCGGCCGCGTCGCCTACCGCGCCAGGTGCTGCCGCCCGCGGCGCGAAAGCCGGCAAGGGCGCGGCGCCGCAGACGGCCGCCCCGGCGGAAACCGGCGCGACGGCGCTGTACGAGAACCTGACGACGTGGAATTTCGGCAAGCTGCCCGAGCTGCTGGAAATCCGCCGACGCGGCCAGACGCTGTACGGCTATCCGGCGCTCGTCGACCGCGGCACGCATTGCGACGTCGAGGTGTTCGATTCGCCGGAGGAGGCCGCGCGCATCCACCGGGCCGGCTTGCGGCGCCTCTTCGCGCTGCAGCTGAAGGAGCCGATCAAGTTCCTCGAAAAGAACCTGCCGGGCCTGCGCGAGATGGCGATGCAGTACATGTCGCTCGGCACGCAGGACGAGCTGCGCGACCAGCTGATCGACACGGCGCTCGACCGCGCGTGCCTGCAGGACCCGCTGCCCGACGACGACGCGAGTTTCCACGCGCGCCGCGACGAGGGCAGGAGCCGCCTGAACCTGCTCGCGCAGGAAATCGCGCGGCTCGTCGGGCAGATCCTGGCCGAATACGCGGGCCTCGTGAAGAAGCTCGCGCAGGCGAAGCCGTTCGCGCAGGCCCATGCGGACCTGCAGCAGCAACTGGCCGCGCTGGTCGGCAAGCGCTTCGTGATCGACACGCCTTACGCGCAGCTTGCGCATTTCCCGCGCTACCTGAAGGGCATCGCGCTGCGGATCGACAAGCTGAAGGCCGATCCGGCGCGCGACGCGAAACAGTCGGCCGACCTGCTGCCGCTCGCCCAGCAGTACCAGCGCGCGGTGTCGCAGCGCGGCGGCGTCGCCGATGCGCGGCTCGCGGAATTCCGCTGGCTGCTCGAGGAATTGCGGATTTCGCTGTTCGCGCAGGAACTGCGCACGCCGATGCCGGTCTCTGTCAAGCGTCTGCACAAGGTCTGGGAGTCGATGCAGCGCTAGCGCAACATCGGTTCGCCGGCCCGCCCCGGCGGCCGCCCGGGGCCTGCACCGCAGCGCCTGCCGCGGCGGCCCGTCCGGCAGGCGGGGCGTGCGTCGAAGTGGCGCAATGCCGGCATGGGTCAACCGGAGGGGCCCGCCGAACGTTCTACAATGACTGCTGTTCCACGACGTGAGTCTTCATGCGCACTTTCCTTTCCTTCGGCCGCACGCTTGCGCTGGCCGCCGCCGTGCTGGCGCCCGCCGCACACGCGAATAACGTGATCGTCCTCAATTCGGCCGAAGCGACGCTTTCCCTGATCGACCAGCAGACCCGCGAAGTCGTTTCCACGATGCCGACCGGCAAGGAACCGCACCATTTGATGGCGACGCCCGACAATGCGTCGCTGATCGTCGCGAATTCGGTCTCGAACAGCCTGATGTTCCTCGATCCGAAGACGGGCAAGCTGCAGCGCACCGTCGAAGGGATCGACGATCCTTACCAGCTCGGCTTCTCGCCCGACCGCAAGTGGTTCGCGGCGGCCGGCCTGCGGCTCGACCGCGTCGACATCTACGGCTACGACGGCCGCGACCTGCGCCTCGTGAAGCGCGTGCCGCTCGCGGTGATGCCGAGCCACCTCGCGTTCACGAAGGACAGCAAGACGCTGCTCGTGTCGCTGCAGGTGTCCGGCGAGATCGCGGCGATCGACCTGCCGACGCAGACGGTCAAGTGGAAGATGAAGGTCGGCAAGGTGCCGGCCGGCCTGTGGCTCACGCCGGACGACAAATTCGTGCTGGTCGGGATGACCGGCGCGGATTACGTCGCGGTCGTCGACTGGCGCAACCAGAAGGTCGTCAAGCAGATCTACACGGGCAAGGGCGCGCACAACTTCCGCTCGCTCGCCGACGGCACGCACGTCGCGGTCACCAACCGCGTCGCGAACACGATCAGCATCATCGACGAGAACACGCTCACCAACGTCGGCGACATCACCGGCCTGCTGCCGGGGCCCGACGACATGGAGCTGTCCGCCGACAAGAAGACGCTGTGGGTGACGTTCCGCTTCGCGAAGAAGGTCGGGATCATCGATCTGGCTTCGCGCAAGCTGGTGCAGACGATCGCCGTCGGCCGCTCGCCGCACGGCATCTACTTCTACGACCGCGCGCCGTGGAAGGCGGCGAACGGCGCGTGACGGGCGGAGGCGAACGATGCTGCACCTGATCGATGCGTTCGTGTCGGACATCCAGACCTGGCTGTACGTCGACGTCGTGCAGCCGCTCCTCTTCAAGTTCAACCTGATGGACTATGACGAGGACACCTACGACGCGCTGTACTGGGTGATCATCGGCGCGCTGCAGATGGTGCTGATGTTCGCGCTGCTGCGCCCGCTCGAGGCGCTGCTGCCGATCGAGCGCTGGAAGAACCGCCGCGCGGTGCGGGTCGACGTGATCTACACGGCGATCTCGAAGCTCGGCATCTACACGCTGTTCTTCTTCTTCGCGCTGCAGCCGGTGTTCGACAACTTCCAGGCGTGGCTGCGCCTGCATGGCGTCGCGAACGTCAACCTCGACTATCTGTGGCCGGGCGTGACCTCGCAGCCGATCGTCGCGTTCGCGATCTACCTCGTCGTGCTCGACTTCGCCGGCTACTGGTATCACCGCTGGCAGCACAAGTTCGGCATCTGGTGGGAGCTGCACGCCGTGCATCACAGCCAGCGGCAGATGTCGCTGTGGTGCGACGACCGCAACCACCTGCTCGACGACGTGCTCCAGTCGTGCTTCTTCGCGGCGATCGCGCTCGTGATCGGCGTGACGCCGTCGCAGTTCGTGGTGCTCACCGCGGTCACGAACTTCATGCAGAGCATCCAGCATACGAATGCGCGGCTGCCGTTCGGCCGCATCGGCGAGCGCCTGCTCGTCAGCCCGATCTTCCACCGCCGGCACCATGCGGTCGGCTATGGCCACGAAGGCACCAAGTACGGCTGCAACTTCGGCGTGCTGTTCCCGTGGTGGGACATGATGTTCGGCACCGCGTCGTGGAACCGCACGGTCGAGCCGACCGGCATCCGCGAGCAGGTCGAGGGCGTGTCCTATGGCGACGGCTTCTGGTCGCAGCACGGCCTGGCGTTCGTGCGGATCTTCCGGCGCCTGTTCCCCGCGAAGCGCGGCGCGGCGTCGGCCTGATCCCCATCCCCGATCGGGCCTTTCTCCCGTTGAACGGCTTTCCCACACGGCCCGCATGCGCTTTGGCGCATGCGGGCCGTGTGGTTTATCCTTTCCCCGTTTTTCTCCGTCAATCCAGACTCCATAGGCTCGCATGAACGACTTGCTGCGCTCCTTCGTCCGGGCGCTCGCCAGCGCGCTGCACCCGCGCATGCTGTGGCTCACCCTGATGCCGTTCGTCGTGTCGACGCTGCTGTGGGGCGTCGTGCTGTGGTTCTCGTGGCAGACGCTGCTGGATCTCGCGCGCGGCGCGCTCGACGGCTTCGTGCTGACGGCCGCGCTGTATCGCGCGTTCGATGCGATCGGCATGTCGCAGCTGCATGCGGTCGTCGCGCCGTTCGTGGTCGTGTCGCTCGCCATTCCGCTGATCGTGCTGACCGTGCTGCTGCTGATCGCGACGATCTCGATGCCGGTCGTGATCAAGCACCTGTCGAACCGGCAGTTCGCGGCGCTCGAGTCGAAGCGGGGCGGCACCTTCTTCGGCAGCGTGTTCAATTCGCTCGGCGCGGCGCTCGTCGGCGTCGTGCTGCTCGTCGTCACGATCCCGCTGTGGCTGATTCCGCCGTTCTTCGCGCTGCTGCCGCCGGTGATCTGGGGCTGGCTTACATATCGCGTGATGACCTACGACGCACTCGCGCAGCACGCGAGCCGCGACGAGCGCCGCGCGCTCGTGCGGCAGCACCGCTGGCCGCTGATCGGCATCGGCGTCGCGACCGGGCTGCTCGGCACCGTGCCGACCTTCGTGTGGGTGTCGTCGGTCTGGATGATGGTGTTGTTCCCGTTCGTCGCGGCCGCCATGATCTGGGTTTACGCTTTCATCCTCGTCTTCTCGGCGCTGTGGTTCGGGCACTACTGCCTGCGCGCGCTGGAAGACCTGCGCGCCAGTGCGCGCGCCACCGCAATCGACATGGGGCAGGCATGAGCATCGGCATCATCATCATCGGCGACGAAATCCTTTCGGGCCGCCGGCAGGACAAGCATCTGGCGAAGGTCATCGAGCTGCTCGGCGCGCGCGGCCTCGCGCTCGACTGGGCCGAATACGTCGGCGACGATCCGGCGCGCATTACCGCGACGCTCGCGCGCGCGATCGCGTCGGGCGATGTCGTGTTCTCGACGGGCGGGATCGGCGCGACGCCGGACGACCATACGCGCCAGTGCGCGGCCGCCGCGCTCGGCGTGCCGCTCGAGCTGCATCCGGAGGCGAAGGCGCTGATTGCGGAGCGGATCCGCGAAACGCACACCGACCCGGCCGCGCCGGTCGACTTCGAATCGCCGGAAAACCAGCACCGCTTCAACATGGGCGTGTTCCCGGCCGGCGCGACGATCATCCCGAACGGCTATAACCGGATTCCCGGCTTCTCGGTCGGCCATCTGCACTTCGTGCCGGGCTTCCCGGTGATGGCGTGGCCGATGATCGAATGGGTGCTCGATACGCAGTACGCGCATCTTCATCACGCGACGCCGCACGCCGAGCGCTCGCTGTACGTATTCGAGCTGCCGGAATCGACGCTCACGCCGCTGATGGAGAAGATCGAGCGCGATTTCCCGGGCGTGCGCGTGTTCAGCCTGCCGAGCGTCGGCGACGCGGAGCGCGGCGGCATCTACGCGCGCCGTCACATCGATCTCGGCGTGAAGGGCGAGCCGGAAGCGGTCGCGGCCGCGTTCGTGAAGCTGCGCGAAGGCGTGCACCTGCTCGGCGGCGACGTCGTCGAGCCCGATACGCCGCGCGCCTGAGCGGCCTGCGACGCGGCCGCACCAAAAGCAACGGGCCGCGCAATGCGGCCCGTCATCGGCATGTCATCGCCCGGCTCGACGATGAGGTTGTCGCAGCCGGCGAGCGCGGCGCGCCGTCAGGCGCCGATCCACGGCAGTTTGCGGAAGCACCACCCGTCGACCGTCTTGCGGTGGCCTTCGGCGTCCTTCGCGCCCTCGAAGCCTTCGAGCAGGTCGAAGGCCTTCGTGTACCCAGCCTGCGCGGACGCGACCGCGGCGAGCTTCGAGCGCGCGGCGCTGCGGCACAGGAACAGGATCGGCGTATCGGCCGGGAGGGCCGCCTTCAGTTCGTTGACGAATTCGGCGTTCGGCACGCCGCCCGGGTAGCGCGTCCATTCGAGGTGCAGATACTGGCCGTCGCCGACGAGCGGGCGGCCGATCCAGTCGAGCTCGGCGCGCGTGCGCACGTCGACGAGGCGCGCGGACGGGTCGAGCTGCAGCAGTTCGAATGCCTCGACCGGCAGCAGCGCGCCGGCGTAGTTGAGCGCGCCTTGTGCGCGGCGTTCGTCGGCCTTCGCGTAAAGCTGGTCGAGCGTACTCATGGCAGGGGTCTCCGTATCGGTCAAACGATCATTCTAGCGCGGCGTCGTGGCACGGATGTCCGCCTGCGGCACGGTGCGCGGGTCGTACACGCGCTCACCAAAAGAGTGCAGAATGGCGCGCATGCACCAGAATGAATCGATGGGCGCGGCGGGTTGCGGGGATTGCACCACATCAGTGCTTTCGATGCGAGGCCGATGGCGCGTGAAGCCCCGGAATCGCGCAGCGCAGCCCTGACGTGGCGAGCCCCGGCGCGATTCGCGCCGCGCTTGCGTAAAGGTGGCACAGAAGCTGCTATATAGAATTCGGTCGAATCGGGGCGCGCTGCGCCAAAGCAAGACCCCGGTCAGCTCGATAAACGAGGCGGTTCCCAGTCCGCCGGAATTGTTCAATCAGGAGAAGAGGTTATGAGTAAAACCGTCGCCGACGTCATGCAGCTCGTGAAGGACGAGGACGTCAAGTTCGTCGATTTCCGCTTCACGGATACGCGCGGCAAGGAACAGCACGTGTCGGTGCCGGTTTCGGCGTTTGACGAAGACAAGTTCGAGAGCGGTCATGCATTCGACGGTTCGTCGATCGCGGGCTGGAAGGGCATCGAGGCGTCGGACATGCTGCTCATGCCGGACCCGACCGCTGCCTTCGTCGACCCGTTCTATGAAGAGTCGACCCTGGTGCTGACCTGCGACGTGGTCGAGCCGGCGGACGGCAAGGGCTACGAGCGCGATCCGCGTTCGCTCGCGAAGCGCGGCGAAGCGTACCTGAAGAGCACGGGCATCGGCGACACGGCCTACTTCGGTCCGGAACCGGAATTCTTCATTTTCGACTCGGTCCAGTGGAACACCGACATGTCGGGCTGCTTCGTGAAGATCAATTCGGAAGAAGCACCGTGGTCGGCCGGCAAGGAATTCGAAGGTGGCAACACGGGCCACCGTCCGGGCACGAAGGGCGGCTACTTCCCGGTCGCGCCGGTCGACACGTTCCAGGACATCCGTTCGGAAATGTGCCTGCTGCTCGAACAGCTCGGCATCCCGGTCGAAGTGCACCACCACGAAGTGGCGGGCCAGGGCCAGAACGAAATCGGCACGAAGTTCTCGACGCTGGTTCAGCGCGCGGACTGGACGCAATGGTCGAAGTACATCATCCATAACGTCGCGCACTCGTACGGCAAGACGGCGACGTTCATGCCGAAGCCGGTCGTCGGCGACAACGGTTCGGGCATGCACGTTCACCAGTCGATCTGGAAGGACGGCCAGAACCTGTTCGCGGGCAACGGCTACGCCGGCCTGTCGGAACTGGCGCTGTTCTACATCGGCGGCATCATCAAGCACGCCCGTGCACTGAACGCGATCACGAACCCGACGACGAACTCGTACAAGCGTCTGGTCCCGCACTTCGAAGCACCGGTCAAGCTCGCTTACTCGGCGCGCAACCGTTCGGCATCGATCCGGATTCCGCACGTGTCGAGCCCGAAGGGCCGCCGTATCGAAACGCGCTTCCCGGATCCGATGGCGAACCCGTACCTGTGCTTCACGGCGCTGATGATGGCCGGCCTCGACGGGATCCAGAACAAGATCCATCCGGGCGAAGCAGCGGACAAGAACCTGTACGACCTGCCGCCGGAAGAAGATGCGAAGATCCCGACCGTGTGCGCGGGCCTCGACCAGGCACTCGAAGCGCTCGACAAGGATCGCGAGTTCCTGACGCGCGGCGGCGTGTTCACGGACGGCATGATCGACGCGTACCTCGCGCTGAAGGAGCAGGAGCTGGCGAAGTTCCGCATGACGACGCACCCGATCGAGTTCGAGATGTACTACTCGCTCTAATCGGCGATGGCGCTTCGATTCAGCGCCGTCATGCCGGTTCGTTCCCGTCGCGCGGCTTGCGGCGGGAACGGCGGAGTCTGAAAGGGGACGGCGTCCGGCCGTCCCTTTTTTGTTCCGACGATTTTCATTTTCTGGCCCGGTGAGGCGCGACAAGCACGCAGATGGTTCTGAAGAATCTGATCAAGGCGAAAACGGGGCAGCCCGAACGACTGACGGACGACGAGCGGCTCTCGCGCTCGGGTCTGCTGGCGGGGCTCGAAGCGCTGCCGACGGTCGTGATCGTGCTCGACCGCAAGACGCTGCGGATCGCGTTCGCGAATCCGTCCGCGGAGGCGATGCTCGACATCTCGCGGCGGCAGCTCGCACAACGGCCGTGGGGCGAGATATTCCCGAACGCGAACGAGCTTGCGTCGACGATCACCGCGATCGGCGAGGAACGCTTTCACGCGACGCACCTCGATACCGTGCTCGACCGGCCCGGCCGCGAACCGCTGCATGTGCACGCGATCGTCGGCTTCCTCGAGACCGCGCCCGATTTCGTGCTCGTCGAGCTGTTCGAGAACGAACGGCAGTCGCGCACCGATCGGGAAGAGCGCATCCACGACCTGACCGCGGTCAACAAGCAACTGATCCGCAACCTCGCGCACGAGATCAAGAACCCGCTCGGCGGCATTCGCGGCGCAGCCCAGCTGCTCGAATTCGAACTGGGCGAGCGCGAGCGCGGCGAGTTGCGCGAATACACGCAAGTGATCATCAAGGAGTCCGATCGCCTGCAGACGCTCGTCGACCGGTTGCTGGAGCCGCACCGGCATCCGCATATCGTCGGCGACGTGAACATTCATGAAGTGTGCGAACGCGTGCGCGCGGTGATGCTCGCGGAATTCCCGCGCGGGCTCACGATCGAGCGCGATTACGACGTGAGCGTGCCGGATCTGCGCGGCGACAAGGAGCAGTTGATCCAGGCGCTGCTCAACATCGTGCGCAACGCGGCGCAGGCGCTGCGCGAACGGATCGCGCAGGGCGACGCGAAGATCGAGCTGCGCACGCGCATTGCGCGCAAGGTGACGATCGGCAAGCGCCTGTACCGGCTGGCACTGGACTTGCACGTGATCGACAACGGGCCCGGCATTCCGGAAGAGATCCGCGACCGGATCTTCTACCCGCTCGTGTCCGGGCGCGACGACGGCAGCGGCCTCGGCCTCACGCTCGCGCAGACGTTCGTGCAGCAGCACGACGGGATGATCGAGGTCGAAAGCCGGCCTGGACGTACCGAATTTCAGATCCTGCTGCCGCTCGACCATTGAGCGGCAGCATTGCGATTCACCCATACCTGACCGACCTATGAAGCCGATCTGGATAGTAGACGACGACCAATCGATCCGCTGGGTGCTTGAAAAGGCACTCGCCCGGGACAGCTTCGCGACGAAGAGCTTCGCGAACGTGCGCGACGCGCTGGCCGCGCTCGACCACGAGACGCCGCAGGTGCTCGTGTCCGACATCCGGATGCCGGGCGGCTCGGGCCTCGAGTTGCTGCAGGCGATGCACGAGCGGCTGCCGGGCCTGCCCGTCATCATCATGACGGCGTTCTCCGATCTCGACAGCGCCGTCGCGGCGTTCCAGGGCGGCGCGTTCGAATACCTCGCGAAGCCGTTCGACGTCGACAAGGCGGTCGAGCTGATCCGCCGCGCGGTGGAAGAAAGCCTGCGCGGCGGCGCGCCGCTGGACGAGCGCGTGGCCGAGGCGCCCGAGATGCTCGGGCAGGCGCCCGCGATGCAGGACATGTTCCGCGCGATCGGCCGCCTGTCGCATTCGGCCGCGACCGTGCTGATCACCGGGGAGTCGGGCACCGGCAAGGAGCTCGTCGCCCGGGCGCTGCACCGTCACAGCCCGCGCGCGAACGGGCCGTTCATCGCGCTGAACACGGCGGCGATTCCGAAGGATCTGCTCGAATCCGAACTGTTCGGCCATGAGCGCGGCGCGTTCACCGGCGCGCAGACGACGCGGCAGGGCCGCTTCGAGCAGGCCGAGAACGGCACGCTGTTCCTCGACGAAATCGGCGACATGCCGTTCGACCTGCAGACGCGCCTGTTGCGCGTGCTGTCGGACGGGCAGTTCTATCGGGTCGGCGGGCACAACCCGCTGCGCGCGAACGTGCGCGTGATCGCCGCGACGCACCAGAATCTCGAGTCGCGCGTGCGGCAAGGGCTGTTCCGCGAGGACCTTTACCACCGGCTCAACGTGATCCGGCTGCGCCTGCCGCCGCTGCGCGAACGCAGCGAGGACATCGCGCTGCTCACGCGCCACTTCCTGCAGAAGAGCGCGCGCGATCTCGGCGTCGAGCCGAAGCGCGTGTCCGACGATGCGCTCGCGTATCTGACGTCGCTCGCGTTTCCCGGCAACGTGCGGCAGCTCGAGAACCTCGCGAACTGGCTGACCGTGATGGCGCCCGCGCAGACGGTCGAGATCAAGGACCTGCCGCCCGACCTCGTGCCGGCCGGGGCACCGGTCGTCGCGTCGGGCGACGGCGCGGACGTACACGGCAGCGGCGGCCACGCGACGGCGGCGCCTGCCGCGATCGGTGCAGCGCCGACGGCCGCGCCCGTCGCGAGCGCGGCGAACGGCAGCGCGCCGGCCGGCTACCCGCTGTGGGAGCACGGGCTGCGCACCGAAGTCGCGCGGTTGCTGCGCGAGAACTCGGCCGACGTGATGGACGAGCTCGCGCGCCGCTTCGAGGCAGCCGTGATCCGCGAGGCGCTCGACTTCACGCGCGGCCGCAAGGTCGAGGCCGCGGAGCGGCTCGGCATCGGCCGCAACACGATCACGCGCAAGATCCAGGAACTCCATCTGGAGCCCTGACCGAGCACGATTCGCGGCATGCGCGGGCCCGCGCATGCCGCGATCGGACATAATCGCGGTTTGCACGCAGCTTGCCATTCCGCCGATCCTCAATGTCCGACTCCTTCCGCTGGCCCGCCGGGGCCGACCCGTTCCGTTTCCTCGAAGCGCTCGACAGCAAGCGCGCCCGCACGTGGGTCGACGAGCAGAATGCGCGCACACGCGCCGCGCTGCGCGACGACGATGCCTATCGTGCGCTGACCGCGCGTCTCGCGAAAGCGTATCTGCCGCGCGAACGCCCGGTGATTCCGACCCGCTGGCGCGACTGGGCGTACGACCTGTGGCAGGACGATCTCCATCCGAAGGGACTGTGGCGCCGTACGCGCTGGGCCGACTGGCGGGCCGGCCAGCCGGCGTGGGAAACGCTGCTCGACGTCGACGCGCTCGGCGCCGAAGAGGGCGAGTCGTGGGTGTTCGAGCAGGAGGCGATCCTGTATCCGGACGGCGATCGCGTGCTGCTGTCGCTGTCGCCGGGCGGTGCCGACGCGGTCGTCGTGCGCGAATTCGACCTCGTCGAGCGCCGTTTCGTCGACGGCGGCTTCACGATTGACGAGCCGGGTCATCACACGGTCGGCTGGATCGATCGCGACACCGTGTACGTGAGCTGGGATCGCGGCGAAGCGCATGCGACCGCGGCCGGTTATCCGTATGAAGCGCGGCGCTGGGCGCGCGGCACGGCGCTCGCCGACGCGCCGGTCGTGTTCAGCGGCGAACCGGACGACATCAGCGCAGGCGCGTGGTTCGACCCGATCGACCGCCGTCACGTCGCGTGGCGCAGCGTCGACTTCTTCGACGCGCACGCGTACCGGCTGACCGACGCGGGCGAATGGGCGCGCTACGACGTGCCGACGCATGTCGAGGTCGGGTTCTGGGAAGGCTGGCTCGTGCTGGAGCCGCGCCTCGGCTGGGATTGCGACGGCGTGCGCCACGCAGGCGGCTCGCTGCTCGCGATTCGCGAGCAGGCGTTTCTCGCCGGCGCGCGCGAATTCACGACGCTGTTCGCGCCGCAGCCGACGACGTCCGCCTGTACGTGGACGCACACGCGCACGACGCTGATCGCGAGCTGGCTCGACGACGTGCACAACCGCACGATGCTGTGGCAGCCGCGGCAGGCCGACGATGGGGCGTGGACGTGGGACGCGCGGCCGTTCGACTGGCCGGGCGACGCGCAGATCGACGTCGAGCCCGTCGAGTCGACGCTGAACGACGAGGTGTACGTCGACGTCGACACCTATCTCGATCCGCCCGAATGCTGGCTGGCCGATCTTGCCGACCGCGCCGACGATGCGCCGTCGCGCCGCGTGCTGCTCGACCGGCCGCCGGTGCAGTTCGACGCGGCCGGGCTCGTCGTGCGCCGCGCGAGCGCGCGTTCGCGCGACGGCACGGTGGTGCCGTACACGCTGATCGGGCCGCGCGATGCGCTCGACGCACCGGAAGGCGGGGCGCGCGTCGCGCGGCCGTGCCTGCTGTCCGGTTATGGCGGCTTTGCGATTCCGAACCTGCCGGGCTACAGCGATGCGTTCGGCATCGGCTGGCTCGAACGCGGCGGCGTGATGGCGTTCGCGCACATCCGCGGCGGCGGCGAATTCGGGCCGCGCTGGCACGTCGACGCGCAGCGCGAACACCGGCAGCGTTCGTTCGACGATTTCATCGCGGTCGCCGAGGATCTGGCCGCGACCGGCGTGACGAGCGCCGCGCAACTCGGGATCGAGGGCGGCAGCAACGGCGGGCTGCTGGTCGCTGCGTGCATGATGCAGCGGCCGGAGCTGTTCGGCGCGGTGCTGTGCCGCGTGCCGCTGCTCGACATGCAGCGCTATCCGAAGCTGCATGCGGGCGCCGCGTGGCTCGACGAATACGGCGACCCGGACGATCCGCGCGAAGGCGCGGCGCTGGCCGCGTATTCGCCGTATCACCGCGTGCGCGAAGGCATCGTGTATCCGCCGTTGCTGCTGACGACGTCGACCTGTGACGACCGCGTGCATCCCGCGCATGCGCGCAAGATGGCCGCGCGCATGCAGGCGCTCGGTCACGAACGGGTGTGGTACTGGGAGAACACCGACGGCGGCCACGGCAGCGCCGACGATCTCGAACGCGCGGAAGCCGACGCAGCCGAATTCGGCTTCCTGTGGGCCCATCTCGGGCCGGCGCCCGCGCGGCGCTGATTGCGCGCGGGGCGCTTGCGCGATCAGCCGACGATCGCGACGACGGGCGTGTGGTCGGACGGCTGTTCCCAGGTGCGCGGCACGCGATCGACCTCGCACGACGCGCAGGTCGTCGCGAGCGCCGGCGACAGCAGGATGTGGTCGATGCGCAGGCCCGCGTTGCGGCGGAACGCCATCATCCGGTAGTCCCACCACGTGAAGGTCTTCTCGGGCTGCTCGAAGCGGCGGAACGCATCGACGAAGCCGAGTTCGATCAGTTGCGCGAAGTGCGCGCGCTCCTGCGGCGACACGAGGTTCTGGCCTTCCCATTTCGCGGGATCGTGCACGTCGCGGTCTTCCGGCGCGATGTTGTAGTCGCCGAGCAGCGCGAGCTTCGGGTGGCGCTGCAGCTCGGTGCGCAGCCACGCCTGCAGCGCGTCGAGCCACTGCATCTTGTAGACGAACTTGTCGGAGTCGGGCGACTGGCCGTTCGGGAAGTAGGCGGACACGATGCGCACGCCGTCGACCGTCGCGGCGATCACGCGCTGCTGCGGATCGTCGAAGCCCGGGATGTTGCGCACGACGTCCGATTCGTCGACGGCGAGCGTGTCGCGCACGAGGATCGCGACGCCGTTGTAGGTCTTCTGGCCCGTGAACCAGCTGCGGTAGCCGGCTGCCTCGAGATCGGCGCGCGGGAATTTCTCGTCCGGCAGCTTCAGTTCCTGCAGGCACAGTACGTCCACTCCGCTATGCACGAGCCAGTCGAGCACGTGCTGTTTGCGGACGTTGAGCGAGTTGACGTTCCAGGTGGCAATTTTCATGAACGGGAGGGTGCGTGCGGCGTGAATGCGAAGGCCGCCATCTTACCGCGAGCATGGGGTGCGAACGCGCGCGTCATGCGGGGTCGCGCACGTGTCACGCATCGCCGCCTGGGCAGCGGAAGCAGAAATTGTGACAAAAGTATTGACGTGAGTACTTCCTCACCCTATAATTTATTTCTCTGACGCGGGGTGGAGCAGTCTGGCAGCTCGTCGGGCTCATAACCCGAAGGTCACAGGTTCAAATCCTGTCCCCGCAACCAAGCACACCAGACGATGTGCAGCGCAATTGACCGATGCGCACTTCGTCGACAAAGAACCCGGCTTCCATGCCGGGTTTTTTGTTTTCCGCGCTCGCCCGTTATTTCGACGCGCCCGGGCTCCCGGGCAGGAAGCCGTTCTCGAGCAGATAAGTCGTCGTGTTGACCAGCGTCGCCCGCGCGTTCGGCGTGCCCGACAGCACCGCGCACTTGTCCTTGCCCGTATTCAGCCGGATCGACCGCTCGGTCGTCGGGTAGTCCACATCCTTCAGATAGAAATGCGGCAACGACGTCCTGTAGCGCGCGTACGGCACGCATGGCCGCTGCAGCGGGTCCTTCGACGCAGCGTTGAACGGAAAATATTCGTCGAACAGATAAGCCGAGCTCGACAGGCCGCCCCAGTCGGCCGGCACCGCGATGCTGCCGGTCGGCGTCGTGGCGCCGGTGGCGACGTCGGTGATGAAGCCGTCGACGGTCGAGCGTCCGTCGCTGCGATTGGCCTGCGTCACGGTGATCTGCAGCCGATAGGCGTGCCCGGTTTTCCACGGGTAGGCGATCGAGCACGACGTTCCGGAGCCGCCGTCGGCGCCGCCGCGGCAATTCGCCGACAACGGCGCGGTGCCGGTGCCGAACGCGCTGAAGATCACCACGTTGGTGCTGCGGGTGCGCGGCTGGATGCCGGTGTAGATCGCGTGCCCGCCATGTTGCGAGAACAACTGGTTGGCCCAGTAGTAACTGGCGTTGACCTCGGTCGGCACGACTTCGGGCGTGAGGTCCCACGTCATGCGATCGAAGCCGTCCCTGGGCGTCGTGGCCGCCGATGCGGTGATGCTGGGGTCCGCGTGCGCGTTGAGCGTGGCCGACACGGCGAGCAGCGCGCCGAACGCGGTGCTGAGTCTTTTCATATTCCTGTTTCCCGTTGGTGGAAAAAGAGACCGCGACGAGCAGCGTCGATTGCGGCGCCGCTGCTCGCGTACCAATTTGCAGTCACTTTATTACCAATGGATAACCAGTCGTGTCGGCGCGCCCGCGTGAACCGAGTCGCGTGATTCGGGGCTGTTCGTGCCGCACCCGTGTGACGGGCGAGAGCAGGGAATCGGTCGGGCGGCGACGCGCACGCCGGGAGAGCGAATCCCGCCGCGCGGCACAATGCGGCAGTGCCATCCGGCGGCGATCGTCGATACGAGACGGCGCGCAGCGTTTAGCGCGCCGCCCACTCGACGGCCGCCTTCGCGTGCAGCGCGGTCGTATCGAATACCGGCAGCGGCGAATCGTCCGCGCCGATCAACAGCGTGATTTCCGTGCAGCCGAGGATCACGGCCTGCGCGCCGCGCGTGGCCAGTTCGCCGATGATCGACACATACGTCGCGCGCGATTCCGCCGAGACGACGCCGTGGCACAGCTCGTCGTAGATGATCCGGTGCACGTCGTCGCGCCCGCGTTCGTCCGGCACCAGCACGTCGAGCCCGAACTTCTCGCGCAGCCGCTCCGCATAGAACGGCAGCTCCATCGTGTAGCGCGTGCCGAGCAGGGCGACCCGCTCGACGCCCGCGTCGCGCAGCGCGCTGCCGGTCGGATCGGCGATGTGCAGGAACGGCAGCGTCACCGCGGCTTCGATCGCGTCGTGCACGCGATGCATCGTATTGGTCGTCAGGACGACGAGATCGGCGCCGGCCGCTTCGAGCTGCCGCGCGGCGTCGGCCATCCGTTCGCCGAGCGCCGCCCAGTCGTGCGTGCGCTGCAGCGCCTCGATTTCGGCGAAGTCGACCGTGACCAGCACGCTCTTCGCGTTGTGATGCCCGCCGTGCAATGCCTTCGAGTGCTGGTTGATCATCCGGTAGTACTCGGCCGACGACTCCCAGCTCATGCCGCCGATCAGTCCGATCGTCTTCATCTGTCACCTGTGCGTTTCATGTCTTGCGGCAGACGAGTATAGGCGCCGCTGCCCGTGCCGGGCCGGTACGATCCGCACAAACCGGGCCGGTACGGCGCAGCCGGTTGCGGACGGCCGGTTGCGGACGGCCGGTTGCGGGCGGCCGGCTGCGGACGACTGGTTTCGGGCGACCGGCCCCGGACGTACGCGGCAGTTGAAACCGGCACTGTGTTTTTGTACAGTATCGGCACCGTGAGCCCGACCACCATCCCGCCTGCCGATCCGCCCGCGCCGCCGCCCGGCGACGCGCCGCCGCGCATGCGCAAGATCATTCATTGCGACTGCGACTGCTTCTACGCGTCGGTCGAGATGCGCGACGACCCGTCGCTGCGCAACCGGCCGCTCGCGGTCGGCGGCCGGCCCGACCAGCGCGGCGTGATCGCGACCTGCAACTACGAGGCGCGGCGCTACGGCGTGCATTCGGCGATGTCGTCGGCGCTGGCGATGCGCAAGTGTCCGGATCTGCTGATCCTGCCGTCTGCGATGGACAAGTATCGCGCGGCGTCGCGGCAGATCATGGCGATCTATCGCGACTACACGCCGGACGTCGAGCCGCTGTCGCTCGATGAAGCCTACCTCGACGTCAGCGGATCGGAACGTTGCCAGGGCAGCGCGACGCTGATTGCGCGCGAGATTCGCGAGCGCGTGCGCGACACGGTCGGCGTGACCGTGTCGGCGGGCGTCGCGCCGAACAAGTTCATCGCGAAGATCGCGTCCGACTGGAACAAGCCCGACGGTCTGTTCGTCGTGCGGCCGCACGAGATCGACGCGTTCGTCGCGGCGCTGCCGGTACGCAAGCTGCACGGCGTCGGCAAGGTGACGGCCACGCGGCTCGACCGGCTCGGGATCCAGACCTGCGCGCAGTTGCGCGACTGGCCGCTGATCGACCTGCACCGCGAGTTCGGCGCATTCGGGCGGCGGCTGTACGAACTGTCGCGCGGGATCGACGAGCGGCCCGTGCAGGCCGACCAGGAGCGCAAGTCGGTCAGCGTCGAGACGACCTACGTGACCGACCTGACGACGCTCGAGCAATGCGCGGACGAAATCCGCCGCCTCGTCGTGCAGCTCGACGCGCGGATCGATCGCGCGGGCGCCGCGCGGTCGATTCGCAAGCTGTACGTGAAGATCCGCTTCGCCGATTTCCAGCGCACGACGGTCGAGTGCGTGGCCGATGCGACGAATGCCGAGACGGCCGTCACGCTGCTCGCGAAGGGGTTGTTGCGGCGCGCGCAGCCGGTGCGGCTGCTCGGCGTCGGCGTGCGCATCGACGAGGACACGGCCGAGCGCCACGGGCAATTCCTGCTGTTCGACGACGCATCGCCCGAGCAATGAAAAAAGGCACCGCCGAAGCGGTGCCTGTCGATGCCGCCGGCCTGGCCCGGCAACGCACTCAGTGCGCGGGCGCGGCCATCCCGTTGTGGCGCAGCAGCGCGTCGATCTGCGGCTCGCGGCCGCGGAACGCCTTGAACGACTCCATCGCCGGACGGCTGCCGCCGACCTCGAGGATTTCGCGGCGATAGCGCGTGCCGGTTGCCGCGTCGAGCACGCTGCCGCTGGCGGCAGCCGCTTCCTCGAACGCCGCGTACGCATCGGCCGACAGCACCTCGGCCCACTTGTAGCTGTAGTAGCCGGCCGCGTAGCCGCCCGCGAAGATATGGCTGAACGTGTTCGGCCAGCGCGAGAACGCCGCCTGCGGGATCACGTGGTAGCGCTCGTTGATCTCGCGCGCGAACGCGGTCACGCCGGTGGCGCCGGCCGGATCGAAGTCGACGTGCAGCAGCATGTCGAACATCGAGAACACGATCTGGCGCAGCGTGCCGAGCCCGCTCTGGAAGTTCTTCGCGGCGATCATCTTGTCGAACAGCTCGCGCGGCAGCGCGGCGCCCGTATCGACGTGCGACGACATCGACGACAGCACGTCCCATTCCCAGCAGAAGTTTTCCATGAACTGCGACGGCAGTTCGACCGCATCCCATTCGACGCCGTTGATGCCCGACACGCCGAGCTCGTCGACGCGCGTGAGCATGTGGTGCAGCCCGTGGCCGAACTCATGGAACAGCGTGATGACTTCGTCGTGCGTGAAGCACGCGGGCTTGCCGCCGACCGGCGCGGAGAAGTTGCAGGTCAGGTACGCCACGGGCGTCTGCACGTCGCTGCCGCGCTTCGCGCGCGAACGCGCGTCGTCCATCCACGCGCCGCCGCGCTTGCCTTCGCGTGCGTACAGGTCGAGATAGAACTGCGCGACGAGCGAGCCGTCGCGGTTCTCGACGCGGAAGAAGCGCACGTCCTTGTGCCACACCGGCGCGTCGTCCGGCTTGATCCGCACGCCGAACAGCGTTTCGGTGACGGTGAACAGGCCCTTCAGCGCGGCCGGTTCCGGGAAGTACTGCTTGACCTCGTTTTCCGAGAACGCATAGCGTTGCTGGCGGAGCTTTTCGGCCGCGTACGCGACGTCCCACGGCGCGAGTTCGGCGAGGCCGAGTTCCTTCGCGGCGAACGTGCGCAGCTCGTCCCAGTCCTTGTCCGCGTGCGGGCGGGCGCGCGTCGCGAGATCCTCGAGGAACGCGATCACCTGCTGCGGCGATTCGGCCATCTTCGGCGCGAGCGAGACTTCGGCGAAGTTGCGATAGCCGAGCATCTGCGCCTCTTCGCGGCGCAGCTTCAGCGCGTCGGCGACGATCGCCGTGTTGTCCCATTCGGCCTTGCCGTCGCCGTACTGCGGCCCGAGCTCCGACGCGCGGGTCGCATAGGCGCGGTAGAGCGTTTCGCGCAGCGCGCGGTTGTCCGCGTACTGCAGCACCGGGAAGTACGACGGGAAATGCAGCGTGAATTTCCAGCCTTCCTTGCCGTCCTTCTGCGCGGCTTCGCGGGCGGCCTCGATCGCGTCGCCGGGCAGGCCGGCCAGCTCGGCTTCGCCCTTGGCGAAGTACGCGTACGCGTTGGTCGCGTCGAGCACGTGATCGGAGAACGCCTTCGACAGCGCGGCCTGCTGTTCCTGCAGTTCCGCGAAACGCGGCTTCTGGTCCTCGGGCAGCTCGGCGCCCGACAGGCGGAAGTCGCGCAGCGCATTGTCGAGGATCTTCTTGCGCTCGTCGGACAGCGTCGCGTATTCGGCGCTCGCGGCGATCGCCTTGTATTTTTCGTACAGCGCGAGATTCTGGCCGACGCTCGACCAGAACTCGGTCACGCGCGGCAGGTTTTCACCGTAGGCAGCCCGCAGTTCGGGCGTGTCGGCGACCGCGTTCAGGTGGCCGACGATGCCCCATGCGCGGCCGAGCGGCTCCGTGGCCTGCTCGACCGTCTCGACGACGGCGGCCCAGGTCGACGGCGTTTCGCTCGCGCTCGCGGTTTCGACCGCGCGGCTGGCGGTATCGAGCAGCGTATCGAGCGCGGGCGTCACGTGTTCCGGGCGGATCTCGCCGAAACGGGGCAGGCCGGAGAAGTCGAGGAGCGGATTGGTGTTGGCGCTGGCGGACATAAGACTCCCTGTCTGTTGCCGGATGAACCGGGATGAAAAGGGTAACGGCGGCTGGGCGCGAGCGCGCCCGATACCGACATTATTGGGGCGCATCGCGCGCTTTCCAATCGTTAGTTTCTAACGACGCGATTGACGCAGGGTCGGATGCGGGTGGCCGGCGAGGTGCGGCCGGCGAGCTGCGACCGGCGAGCTGCGGCGGGCGTGCCGGCTGGCGCGATGCAGCCGGACGATGGCGGGCGGCTGGCGAGGCGCCGGCGCACGGAACCGCGCGCCGGCTGGGCGGGCGGAGCGTCAGGCTGCGGCGGCAGCAGCGCGTTCGGCGGATTCGAGCGTGTTGATCAGCAGCATCGTGATGGTCATCGGGCCGACGCCGCCCGGCACCGGCGTGATGTAGCCGGCAACTTCCTTCACGCCCGCGAAATCGACGTCGCCGCACAGCTTGCCCGCGTCGTCGCGGTTCATGCCGACGTCGATCACCGTCGCGCCCGGCTTCACCATGTCGGCGGTCAGGATGTTGCGCTTGCCGACCGCGGCGACCACGATGTCGGCCTGGCGCGTATGCGCGGCGAGGTCGCGGGTCTTGCTGTGGCAGATCGTCACGGTCGCGCCGGCGTCGAGCAGCATCATCGCCATCGGCTTGCCGACGATGTTCGAGCGGCCGATCACGACCGCGTTCGCGCCTTGCAGCGCGATGCCGTGCGCTTCGAACATCTTCATCACGCCGTATGGCGTGCACGGGCGGAACAGCGGCTTGCCGGTCATCAGCGCACCGGCGTTCGCGACGTGAAAGCCGTCGACGTCCTTCTCCGGCGCGATCGCCTCGATCACCTTGTGGCTGTCGATATGCGCGGGAAGCGGCAGCTGGACCAGGATGCCGTGGATCTTCGGGTCGCGGTTCAGTTCGTCGATGCGCGCGAGCAGGTCGGCTTCCGACAGCGTGGCCGGGTACGCGTCTTTCTGCGAGAAGAAACCGTTGTCCTCGCACGCCTTGATCTTGTTGCGCACGTAGACTTCGCTCGCCGGGTTCGCGCCAACGAGGATCACCGCGAGACCGGGCTGGTGGCCGCGTGCGGTCAGCGCGGCGGCGCGTTCGGCGGCCTGACCGCGCAGGGTCTTCGAAAGGGCGTTGCCGTCGATGAGGAGGGCTGTCATGGTGGTGGGTCCTGCCGGGAAGTTGGAATGCGGGCGTACGGCGCCCGAAGCGCCGTAGCAAAGCATGCAATTATACCGTTCGCCTGCTGCCGTCCGACAGCGAATCAACGGGAAGCGTCATGGCCGCGGCGCTCGCGCGCCGGGAGGAAGCGCCGCCGCCGCGCGAGTGGGCCGCGTCGCGCGGGGCAGCAAACACCGGTTGCGGGCCGGGCGGGCCGTGCCGCCGCGGCCGGAGCACACGCTCAGGCCTGTTTCTTCGACAGCGCGAGGCGCAGCAGGTCGGCCACCGTGTTGACGTTGAGCTTTTCCATGATGTTCGCGCGGTGCGCTTCGACCGTCTTGATGCTGATGCCGAGGTCGTCGGCGATCTGCTTGTTCAGGCGGCCCGCGATGATCCGCTCGAGCACCTGCTGCTCGCGCGCGGTCAGCTTCGACAGGCGTTCGCTCGCGGCACGCTGCTCCTGGACGCTCTTGCTTTCGCTTCGGGCCTTGTCGAGCATCCGCTCGACGAGCTTGCGCAGCTCGGCTTCGTCGAACGGTTTCTCGATAAAGTCCATCGCACCCTTTTTCATCGTCGACACGGCCATCGGCACGTCGCCGTGACCGGTGACGAAGATGATCGGCAGCGCGGCATTGTCGGCGATCAGGCGTTCCTGCAATTCGAGGCCGCTCATGCCCGACATCCGCACGTCGAGAATCAGGCACGCGATCTGGCCGGCCTGCTGCGCCGGCTGGTACGCATCGAGGAACTGCTCCGCGCTCGAGAAGCATTGAACGCGATAGCCGTTCGCCTCCAGCAGCCAGCGCAGCGAGTCCCGTACGGCCTCGTCGTCGTCGACGACGAAGACGGTTTCCTGAGTGGTGGTGACAGGGCTATTCATAGTTCTCCCGTAACGGTATGTGATGCCGATGCCTCGCGCCCCCCTTGGCCGAGATCAGCGGGTTCCCCAATGGGCAGGCTGCAGTGGAACGTCGCGCCGGAAATGCGGCCATCCGGCTCGACGTTGTTGACCACCCACAGACGCCCCCGATGCGATTCGATGATCGAACGGCAGATGTTCAGCCCCATGCCCATGCCATCGGACTTGGTGCTGTAAAACGGTTCGAACAGGCGCTCGGCGGTCGCTTCGTCGACGCCCGGGCCCTGGTCGATCACACGGATGTCGACGAAGCCCGCATCGATGTCGGCGACGACGCGGATCACGCCGTCCGCCGACGCCGGCTTCACGTCGGCCATCGCCTCGGCTGCGTTCTTCATCAGGTTCATCAGCACCTGTTCGATCAGCACGGGGTCGACATAAATAATAGGCATTCTTGCGAGGATTTCCGTGACGATCCGAATCCTGCGCTTTCTGGCCTCGATTTCGGCCAGCCCGACCGCGTCGGCGACGATGTCCGCGACCCGCGCCGGCTGGCGCTTCGGCTCGCTGCGCTTCACGAATTCGCGGATCCGCTTGACGATCATCCCGGCGCGCAGCGCCTGCTGCGCG
The DNA here is from genome assembly GCF_902832865.1 of Burkholderia sp. BCC0397. Lineage (NCBI taxonomy): Bacteria > Pseudomonadati > Pseudomonadota > Betaproteobacteria > Burkholderiales > Burkholderiaceae > Burkholderia > Burkholderia sp. BCC0397. The sequence goes on from NZ_CADFDL010000002.1 coordinate 711,572, forward strand.
GTCTTTTCCAGTGCGGGCTGCAGCGTCTCGGGCGTGCCGCGGCCGCTTTTCACGAGCGCGAGCGTGCCCGAGCAGTAGTTGTTGATCGCGGCGAGCGGCTGATTCAATTCGTGAGCAATCGACGACGCCATTTCACCCATCGTCATCAATCGGCTCGTGAACTGCAGCTTTTCTTCCTGCTGGTGCGCGAGTTCCTGCGCCTTCTTGCGGGTCGTGATGTCGGTCGCGATCTGCATCTGCGCGAGGTGGCCGTCCACCCACTGGATGTACTGGCGGCGCACCTCGAACCACTTCTGGATGCTCTCGACGTACACCTCCTGCGCATCGGCGGTGCTGTTCGTCAGCGCGGCGGCCGGCAGGCCCGCGAACGCGTCGACCATGTCGATCGAGTCGGACGACGCCTGCGCGCGGTCGAAGCCGCCGCCGGACAATTCGAGGTGGCCGTCCGGGCGAATGCCGAACAGGTGGCGGTAGTAGCGGTTCGCGAACAGCAGCTCGGCCTCGTCGGCGGCGAGCACCGACACTGCGGCGTCGAGGCTTTCGAGCACCGTCGTGAAGCGTTCGTGCGCGGCCGCGAGCTCTTCCCGCGCGCGCTTCGGCTCGGTGATGTCGGTCATCGACGACATCCAGCCGGTCTGGCGGCCCGAACTGTCGATCAGCGGCGACACGTACAGGCGCGCATGGAACAGCGTGCCGTTCTTGCGCCGCACGCGCAGCTCGAAGCCCGAGCTCGGCGCCTTGCCGCGCAGCGTCATGTCGAGCTGGCGCTGCATTTCCGGGTACGCGTCGCGCGGCCAGTACGGGAACGGCGCGACCTTGCCGACCAGATCGGTTTCGTCCCATCCCGTCATCCGGCAGAACGCGGGGTTCACGTGCGTGATGCGGCCATGCATGTCGAGCACGCGCATGCCGATCAGCACCGAGTTCTCCATCGCGCGGCGGAAGAACGCTTCCGCGTACAGCGCCTGCTGCGCTTCGAAGCGCTGGCGCGTGTGCTTCCACAGGCTCCAGAGGCTCCACAGCACGAAGCACGACAGGCCGGCGACGAGCCACACGAGCGTGTTGTTGGTCAGGTTCGTGAGTTGCGGGAACGCGTACACGCGCACCGTCAGCCCCTGGCCGGGCGGGTCGAGCGGGAGATCGTAGTGGGAGTCGCGCGGCAGGCGCGGGCGCGTCGACGTGGACGACAGCTCGCGGTTGTTCGAATCGGTGATCGAGATCTTGTACTTCGACGACAGTTCCTGCGGGATGTCGTGCTTCAGGATGCCCTCGACCGAGAACACCGCGGCGATCGAGCCGAGATATTCGCGGTCGCCGCGCATCACGGGCGTCTGCAACGTGATGAAGCCGTTGCCGAAGTCGTCGTAGATCAGCGGCGAATAGGCCTGGCGGCGCGTGCCGCGCGCCTCGTCGTACGCGCCGCGCACGGCGTCCTGCATCTGCGCGTCGCCGGGCTTCGCGAGCCGCTGGCCGAGCAGCGGCGGATGCACGGCCGGCCAGCGCTGCACGCCCGGCGCCGTATACCAGTTCAGGTAGAGGATTTCCGGATGCGTCTGCATCACGTCCGCGACGGCCATCTGGAACGCGTTCTGGTCGAGGCGGCCGGACGCGAGGTCGCGCGACAGCGCCTGCAGCTGTTCCTGCGCGCCCGTCATCGACAGGCGGATCTGCTGCTGGGCCCACGCGACGTTGCGAAACAGGGTGTCTTCCTGCTGCTGCTGTTCGCGCCGGTTGAGACTCCACAGGATGAGGCTCATCACGACGAGGAACACCAGGATCGACAGCAGCGGCGTCAGCAAATAAGAGTTGGACCACCACGGTCCGTGGTGCCAACGGGACGGCTGCGACTCCGCCGGCGGGCCCGGCGGTCGCGCCGAGCGTGCGAAAAGCCGATCGGTCAACATGGCAGGATTGTAGCGCAGCGCAATACATGGAAAACCGATACCGGATAGGTTGAACGGAAACGGTTTTGTTCCGACGAGACGGGCCGCGGAGCCCCGAAATAGCGGTGCAGCGCAGCAATATTCCGCATTACGAGAAAAGATCTCACGATTCGAAAATTTTGTTGCGCGGCCCCGTCCACGCTCATTACAATCCGTCGGAGCTTGCCCGCAGCCGGTCGCGCCGCGTCGTCTGCACGAGAGCGATCCTCACATTCCAGGACCCAGGAGACGAGAATGTCCGCTGTACCGAACGAAGTGATGAAGTATGTCGCCGCCGAACGTGACGACGACCCGCAAGAAACCGTCGAGTGGCTCGAGTCGCTCGATGGCGTGATCTCCTCCGTGGGCACCGGCCGCGCGCATTACCTGATCGAAAAGCAGATCGAATTCGCCCGCATGCACGGCGAACACCTGCCGTTCTCCGCCAATACCCCGTACATCAACACGATTCCGCTCGAAGCCCAGGCGAAGATTCCGGGCGACCAGGACCTCGAGCACCGCATCCGTTCGTACACGCGCTGGAACGCGCTGGCGATGGTGCTGCGCGCAGGCAAGGACACCAACGTCGGCGGCCACATCGCATCGTTCGCATCGGCCGCGACGCTCTATGACGTCGGCTACAACCACTTCTGGCACGCGCCGTCCGAAAACCACGGCGGCGATCTCGTGTTCGTGCAGGGCCACTCGTCGCCGGGCGTGTACTCGCGCGCGTTCCTGCTCGGCCGCCTGAAGGAAGAGCAGCTCGACAACTTCCGCCAGGAAGTCGACGGCAACGGCATTTCGTCGTACCCGCACCCGTGGCTGATGCCGGACTTCTGGCAATTCCCGACCGTGTCGATGGGCCTGGGCCCGATCATGGCGATCTACCAGGCGCGCTTCATGAAGTACATCGAAGCGCGCGGCATCGCGAAGACGCAGGGCCGCAAGGTGTGGGCGTTCCTCGGCGACGGCGAGACGGACGAGCCGGAATCGCTCGGCGCGATCGGCATGGCGAGCCGCGAGAAGCTCGACAACCTCGTGTTCGTGATCAACTGCAACCTGCAGCGTCTCGACGGCCCGGTGCGCGGCAACGGCAAGATCATCCAGGAACTGGAATCGGAATTCCGCGGTGCCGGCTGGAACGTGATCAAGGTCATCTGGGGCAGCCGCTGGGATGCGCTGCTCGCACGCGACAAGACGGGCGCGCTGATGCGCCGCATGATGGAAGTCGTTGACGGCGAATACCAGACGTACAAGTCGGAATCGGGCGCGTTCGTCCGCGAGCACTTCTTCAACACGCCTGAACTGAAGGCGCTGGTCGCCGACTGGTCGGACGACGACATCTGGGCGCTGAACCGCGGCGGCCACGATCCGCACAAGATCTACGCGGCGTTCCACGAGGCCAGCAACTCGAAGGACGCGCCGACCGTCATCCTCGCGAAGACCATCAAGGGTTACGGGATGGGCGAGTCGGGTCAGGCGATGAACATCACGCACCAGCAGAAGAAACTGCCGGTCGAGCAACTGAAGAAGTTCCGCGACCAGTTCCGCCTGCCGATCACCGACGAACAGATCGCCGACGTGCCGTACCTCAAGTTCGAGGAAGGCTCGAAGGAACTCGAATACATGCGCAAGCAGCGCATGGACCTCGGCGGCTACCTGCCGCAGCGTCGCGAGAAGGCGACCTCGCTGCCGGTGCCGGCGCTCGACGCGTTCGAGCCGCTGCTGAAGGGTACGGGCGAAGGCCGCGAGATCTCGACGACGATGGCGTTCGTGCGGGTCCTGAACATCCTGCTGAAGGACAAGGCGCTCGGCAAGCGCGTCGTGCCGATCGTCCCGGACGAATCGCGTACGTTCGGCATGGAAGGCCTGTTCCGCCAGATCGGTATCTGGAACCAGGAAGGCCAGAAGTACGTGCCGGAAGATTCCGACCAGCTGATGTTCTACAAGGAATCGCAGACCGGCCAGATCCTGCAGGAAGGCATCAACGAAGCGGGCGGCATGTGCGACTGGATCGCGGCGGCGACGTCGTATTCGACGCACGGCGAGATCATGGTGCCGTTCTACATCTTCTATTCGATGTTCGGCTTCCAGCGGATCGGCGACCTCGCATGGGCCGCGGGCGACATGCGTTCGCGCGGCTTCCTGCTGGGCGGCACGGCGGGCCGTACGACGCTGAACGGCGAAGGCCTGCAGCACGAAGACGGTCACTCGCTCCTGTGGGCGGCATCGGTGCCGAACTGCGTGAGCTACGACCCGACGTTCGGCTACGAACTCGCGGTGATCATCCAGGACGGCCTGCGCCGCATGGTGCAGGACCAGGAAGACGTGTACTACTACATCACGGTGATGAACGAGAACTACGAGCACCCGGCGATTCCGCAGGGCGAGCACGTGGCGGCCGACATCATCAAGGGCATGTACGCGTTCAAGAAGGCCGACGCCGACAAGAAGGCGCCGCGCGTCCAGCTGCTCGGCGCGGGCACGATCTTCAACGAAGTGATCGCTGCCGCTGACCTGCTGAAGAACGACTGGGGCGTCGCCGCCGATCTGTGGAGCGTGCCGAGCTTCACCGAACTCGCGCGCGAAGGCCATCAGGTCGAGCGCTGGAACCTGCTCCATCCGACCGAAGAGCGTCGCCTGTCGCACGTGCAGAAGTGCCTGAAGGACACGCAGGGCCCGATCATCGCGTCGACCGACTACGTCCGTGCGCTGGTCGACCAGATCCGCGGCCAGATCGATCGCCGCTTCGTCGTGCTGGGCACCGACGGCTTCGGCCGTTCGGACACCCGCGAGAAGCTGCGTCACTTCTTCGAGGTCGACCGTCACTGGGTCACCGTCGCCGCGCTCAACGCGCTGGCCGACGAAGGCACGATCGAGCGCAAGGTGGTCGCGGACGCGATCGCCAAGTACAACCTCGATCCGTCCAAGCCCAACCCGATGACCGTTTAACGCACACGCCGTGTGATGCCGCGCGCCGCTCCCGTGAGGAGCGCGCGCGGCCATGGAGACAGAAACAGATGAGTCAAGCGATCGAAGTGAAGGTGCCGGATATCGGCGATTACAAGGACGTGCCGGTCATCGAGATCGGCGTGAAGGTCGGCGATACGGTCGAGCCCGAGCAGTCGCTCGTCACGCTCGAGTCGGACAAGGCGACGATGGACGTGCCGAGCCCGGTGGGCGGCGTCGTGAAGGAAATCAAGGTCAAGGTCGGCGATTCCGTGTCGGAAGGTTCGCTGATCGTCCTGCTCGAGGGCGGCGCAGCCGCCCAGGCGAACGGCGCGGCTGCGCCGGCCGCGGCTCCGGCTCCGGCAGCAGCGCCGGCACCGGCCGCCGCAGCGCCCGCTGCCGCACCGGCAGCGTCCGGCGGCACGCTCGAAGTGAAGGTGCCCGACATCGGCGACTACAAGGACGTCCCGGTGATCGAGATCGGCGTGAAGGTCGGCGACACGGTCGAGAAGGAACAGTCGCTCGTCACGCTCGAGTCGGACAAGGCGACGATGGACGTGCCGAGCCCGGCCGCCGGCGTCGTGAAGGACATCAAGGTCAAGGTGGGCGATTCGGTGTCGGAAGGCACGCTGATCGTGCTGCTCGAAGCCGCCGGCGCACCGGCTGCCGCCGCACCGCAGGCCAGCGCACCGGCTCCGGCCGCTGCCGCGCCGGCGCCCGCCGCTGCACCGGCACCCGCGAAGGCTGCGCCGGCCCCGGCTGCCGCCGCACCGGCCGCCGCGCCGTCGGGCGAATACCGCGCCAGCCACGCATCGCCGTCGGTCCGCAAGTTCGCGCGCGAACTCGGCGTCGAAGTCGCACGCGTGCAGGGCTCGGGTCCGAAGGGCCGCATTACGAAGGAAGACGTCACGGGCTTCGTGAAGGGCGTGATGACGGGCCAGCGCGCGGCACCGGCCGCGGCAGCCGCGCCGGCAGGCGGCGGCGAGCTGAACCTGTTGCCCTGGCCGAAGGTCGACTTCTCGAAGTTCGGCCCGTTCGAGGCGAAGCCGCTGTCGCGCATCAAGAAGATCTCGGGCGCGAACCTGCATCGCAACTGGGTGATGATCCCGCACGTCACGAACAACGACGAAGCGGACATCACCGAGCTCGAAGCGCTGCGCGTCCAGCTGAACAAGGAACACGAAAAGGCGGGCGTGAAGTTCACGATGCTCGCGTTCGTGATCAAGGCGGTCGTCGCCGCGCTGAAGAAATTCCCGACCTTCAACGCGAGCCTCGACGGCGACAACCTCGTGTTCAAGCAGTACTTCCACGTCGGTTTCGCGGCCGATACGCCGAACGGCCTCGTCGTGCCGGTGATCCGCGATGCGGACAAGAAGGGCCTCGTCGACATCGCGAAGGAAATGAGCGACCTGTCGAAGGCCGCGCGCGAGGGCAAGCTGAAGCCGGACCAGATGCAGGGCGGCTGCTTCTCGATCTCGTCGCTCGGCGGGATCGGCGGGACCAACTTCACGCCGATCATCAACGCGCCGGAAGTGGCGATCCTCGGGTTGTCGCGCGGCCAGATGAAGCCGGTGTGGGACGGCAAGCAGTTCGTGCCGCGGCTCATGCTGCCGCTGTCGCTGTCTTATGACCATCGTGTGATCGATGGCGCCGAGGCCGCGCGGTTCAATGCGTATCTCGGAGCGTTGCTCGGGGATTTCCGTCGCATCATTCTTTGATGAGCTGAGGGGCTCGCGGGGGCGTGGGTTTTTTGTCGGTTCGCCATGTCCCGTCGTTGAACCTGTTGTGCTAACGGTCTATTAGCGTCGCCCCTGCGCGGGGCGGCGGTCACTTTTCTTTGTCTTCCAAAGAAAAGTAACCAAAAGAAAGGCGCGTCCTTGGGCGGACGGCAAAGGTGGTCCTGCCCAACGTCGCGTTCTCTTGTCAGGCCGCATGTCGTCAGGTTCCGTCTTTACGCCAGTCCCTCCCTCTCTCTCTGCAGCTAATCAAGAAGGGGACAGTCATGAGTCTCATCGAAGTCAAGGTTCCGGATATCGGCGATTTCAGCGGCGTCGATGTCATCGAAGTCAACGTCAAACCCGGCGACGTGATCGAACAAGAGCAAACGCTCATCACGCTCGAATCCGATAAAGCCTCCATGGAAGTGCCCAGCGACGTCGCCGGCACCGTCAAGGAAGTCAAGGTCAAAGCCGGCGAGAAAGTCTCGCAAGGCACCGTCATCGCCATCGTCGAAGCCTCGGCAGGCGCAGCCGCACCCGCTCCCGCGAAAGCACCGGAACCGGCCAAGCCCGCAGCGGCCGCACCGGCTCCGGCCGCAGCCGCTCCGGCGCCCGCGCCGCAAGCCGGCAGCTATAGCGGCGCCGCCGACGTCGAGTGCGACATGCTCGTGCTCGGCGCCGGCCCCGGCGGCTACTCGGCCGCGTTCCGCGCCGCCGATCTCGGCATGAAGACGGTGCTCGTCGAACGCTACTCGACGCTCGGCGGCGTATGTTTGAACGTCGGCTGCATCCCGTCGAAGGCGCTGCTGCATACGTCGCTCGTCGTCGAGGAAGCCGCGGCGCTCGCGTCGCACGGCATCACGTTCGGCAAGCCGGAGGTCGATCTCGACAAGCTGCGCGACTTCAAGGGCGGCGTCGTCAAGAAGCTGACGACGGGCCTCGCCGGCATGGCGAAGGCACGCAAGGTCGAAGTGGTCACCGGCGTCGGCGCGTTCGTCGATCCGTTCCACATGGAAGTGCAGGGCGAAAACGGCAAGAAGGTCGTCAAGTTCAAGCAGGCGATCATCGCCGCGGGCTCGCAAGCCGTGAAGCTGCCGTTCATGCCGGAAGACCCGCGCGTCGTCGACTCGACGGGCGCACTCGAACTGCGCCAGTTGCCCAAGCGCATGCTCGTGATCGGCGGCGGCATCATCGGCCTCGAAATGGCGACGGTGTACTCGACGCTCGGCGCCGAGATCGACGTCGTCGAAATGATGGACGGCCTGATGATGGGCGCCGATCGCGATCTCGTGAAGGTCTGGGAAAAGTACAACGCGAAGCGCTTCGGCAACGTGATGCTGAAGACCAAGACGGTCGGCGCGGAAGCGAAGGAAGACGGCATCTACGTGAAGTTCGAGGGCGAGAAGGCGCCGGCGGAAGCGCAGCGCTACGACCTCGTGCTCGTCGCGGTGGGCCGCAGCCCGAACGGCAAGAATATCGGTGCCGACAAGGCCGGCGTCGCGGTCACGGATCGCGGCTTCATCGACGTCGACAAGCAGATGCGCACGAACGTGCCGCACATCTTCGCGATCGGCGACGTCGTCGGCCAGCCGATGCTCGCGCACAAGGCCGTGCATGAAGGCCACGTCGCCGCGGAAGCCGCGCATGGCGAGAAGGCGTACTTCGACGCACTGCAGATCCCGTCGGTGGCCTACACCGATCCGGAAGTGGCGTGGGCCGGCAAGACCGAAGACCAGTGCAAGGCCGAAGGCATCAAGTACGGCAAGGCGGTGTTCCCGTGGGCCGCTTCGGGCCGCGCGATCGCGAACGGCCGCGACGAAGGCTTCACGAAGCTGCTCTTCGACGAGGAAACCCATCGCGTGATCGGCGGGGCGATCGTCGGCCTGAACGCAGGCGACCTGATCAGCGAAGTGTGCCTCGCCGTCGAGATGGGCGCGGACGCGGAAGACATCGGCAAGACGATCCATCCGCACCCGACGCTCGGCGAATCGGTCGGCATGGCCGCCGAGCTGTACGAAGGCGTCTGTACGGACTTGCCGCCGCAGCGCAAGAAGTAACGCGACCGGCACGGCCGGCCAAAGGGTCGGCCAGAAAAAGCGCCGCCGCTCGGGACCTCCCGGGAGGCGGCGTTTTTTTCGGCACCTGGCAGCGCGGCCAGGTGTGGCTGCCTATGCCGAAGCGCGGTACCGGACACACGCAGAACCGACGGGACTAATTCGCGGCCCTGATAAATTGTGCAACGGTGCCGAGTTTTTCGCCGAGTCGTTTGATGAACGACCGCGATTCGTCGCGCGGTGCGGCAGCGCCGTGGGGCGGGGGCTGCTCGCCCGTCGAGATATCGATCGTCAGGTAGGTTTTGTCCGGATTCGATTTCGCCGGCATGACCGCGATTACATATCGGTAGTGGCTGATCTCGTCCTCTCCAGCGATCACATGTTCGTCGGCAATGTCGACCGTCCCGTTCTTCGCCAGCAATGACCGGGCCGCATCCACGACGTTGGCGAAGGGCAACTGGAGTGCGTACATTTCCGTCGACGGCGGTGTTTGCGTCCGTTGAGGCGGCGCGGTGGCCGGGGCGGCCGTGGCACGGTCAGCCAGCGCTGCCGCGACGGAAATGACTGCTGCGAAGGTGATGTATCTGAGCGTTCCGTACATGAATGAAATGCGGGCGCAACGTTCTTCTTCGTGACGGCCCCGTGTGGTCGCGCAACCGACGATGGCAATTTCCCGGAAGGGGTGCCACCAGATTGCACGGTCCGGCGCCAGAAACGAAAAAGCCGCGCTGGGCGCGGCTCTTTCAGGAGCAGGGGACGCTTACGCGGCCGGCTTGCTCGAACGACGTGCGGCAGCGGCGGTTGCAGCCTTCGTGGCGACGGCAGCAGCGGCGTTGAAGTTCGTTTCAGCGATTTCGACGGCTTGCTTCGTGGCCTTCTGAACCGTTTCGTACGTGGTGTTTGCAGCGTTCAGTGCCGACTTCAGTGCGGCGACAGCCGTTTCCGAACCGGCCGGGGCGTTCTTCGCGACGTTGTCGACGAGTGCCTGGACCTTCTTGTTCTGCTCTTCGAATTGCGCTTCGGCAACCTTCGCGAACTCGGCTTGCGTCGACGATGCGATTTCGTACAGGTGACGGCCGTACGACAGCACCTTTTCCGCGACCGGCTGCGACAGGCTCGCCTGCAGCGCGATCAGTTCCTGCGCGTCCTTCACCGACAGCAGACGCTGGGCATTTTCCTGGCTCTCGGTCAGCGTCGACTTCACGACCTGCAGGTTGAGTTCGATCAGCTTTTCGACGCCTTCGAACGCCTTGGTCGTCAGACCGAACAGGCTTTCGAGGTTGGCTTTTTGGGCGGCGGCGATTTGCTCGGGGGTCAGCAAGGACATGTCAAGCTCCTGAAAAGCGATCGCGTCGATCGCAGGATAAAGGGCACTACACTGGGGAACTTCGGCGATACGTGCTTTGTGCAACGCAGCAATGAGGCCTATTTTAGGGCACAGAAAACGGATGTCAAGTACTTTTTGTGCGTTGCACAATCGCGACAAATTATCGATAAAACAACGAGTTATCGCGGCCGTCCGGAATCGGTTTCAGCCGCGTTCCCACATGGTGCGCACGGCGACGGGGCAAGCGCGCCGCACCATGATCACGCACAGGTAAACCTGACAGGCCCATGGAACGTTATCCTTCTGCTCCTGTCGAAAAACGCGCCGTTTCGATGCGCGTGCCGTGGCGACGTGCCGCCGCCACGGTCGAGACCGGCGCCTTTGGCACGCCGAGCACCGGATACGTAGTTTCCCCGCTTTAAATCGCCTCCGAAGTGACGTTATCTCAATTAACCGTGTGGTAATCGGGAGACGGGCGCTGTCGGGCAGTGCATCCCATGGATTTTTTCGATGGGATCGGAAGGGTCGATTGGCCGGAGGTTGGCCGACTCTTACATTCCGGTTTAAAGACGATCGGTAAGTGCCTAATATTGCTCTTTTTTTAAGCTTTAACTACACTTGCGGAAACCTCCCGCCCGCTTTGTCCAGACCCCAATGAAAGCCGAATCGTTTTCACCGCGCAGACTGTTGCAGAGCATGACGCTCGGCACCGCTGTGTCGGTCGCAGTCGCGTTGCTGGCGACCACCGCGTCCGTCACGCCTGCTGACGCCTTCGCCGCCACTGCGAAGACCCAAGCCGCCAAGAAAAAGGCCGTCGCTCCTGCTTCGTCAGCGAAGAAGAAGTCGGCCCAGGCGAGCTCCGACAAATCCGCGAAGGTCGCCGCGGCCGATGCGCCGCGCGCGAAAGCGTCGCGAAAGCGCGTGACGCTCGCGGCGAACAACGTGCATGGCGGCCATCGCGGCGCGGTGCGCAAGGTCGCGTTCCAGCCGCGCCGGCCGACGGTCGGCCAGGCGTTCGGCCTGCACGACACGCCCGACGCGCTCGCGCTGCGCTCCAGCGTCGCGTACGTCGTCGACCAGAATTCCGGCGAGCCGCTGTTCGACAAGAATTCGCACGCGGTCGTGCCGATCGCGTCGATCTCGAAGCTGATGACGGCCATGGTCGTGCTCGACTCGAAGTCGCCGATGACCGACTCGCTCGAAGTCACCGACGAAGACCGCGACTACGAGAAGGGCACGGGCTCGCGCCTGTCGGTCGGCTCGGTGCTGTCGCGCGAAGACATGCTGCACATCGCGCTGATGGCGTCGGAAAACCGCGCGGCCGCCGCGCTGTCGCGTTACTACCCGGGCGGCCGTCCGGCGTTCATCGCGGCGATGAACGCGAAGGCGAAGTCGCTCGGCATGACCGATACGCATTTCGAGAATTCGACCGGCCTGTCGAGCTCGAACGTGTCGAGCGCGCGCGACCTCGTGAAGATGGTCAATGCGGCGTACCAGTACCCGATGATCCGCCAGTTCTCGACCGATCGCACCTACGAGGTGTACACGGGCAAGCGCAACCTGGTCTACAACAGCACCAACGCGCTGATCCGCGGCAACGGCTCGTGGGACATCGGGCTGCAGAAGACGGGCTTCATCAACGAAGCGGGCGAATGCCTCGTGATGCAGGCGACGATCCACGGCCGGCCGATGGTGATGGTGCTGCTCGATTCGTTCGGCAAGTACTCGCGCTTCGCCGACGCCTCGCGCCTGCGCAACTGGCTCGATGCCGGCGGCGGCGAACGCCTGACGGCGGCCAACACGCCGAACGGCGGCACCTGATCGGGTGCGGCGGTTCGCCGCCGTACCGGTCGCCGCAACGAAAAAGCCCCGCAATCGCAGGGCTTTTTTTGTCCGGCGAAACCGGAGTCGGAGCCGGGCCGATGGCGCGGCTTACGCCTGCCGCTGCAGCCCGTCCACGTCCTTCGCGGGCGCCGGCCGGTAGCCGAGCGATTCCGAGATGGTGAGCGCCGTCCGGCTCAACTGGCCGAGCCACGCGTCCTGCAGACGGTCGGCCGGTGCCGACAGCGACAGGCCCGCGACGAGCTTGCCCGAATCGTCGTAGATGCCGGCCGCGATACAGCGCACGCCGAGTTCGAGCTCCTCGTTGTCGCGCGCGCACGATTGCTGGCGGACGATCGTCAGCTCGCGCTCGAGCTTCGCGATATCGGTGATGCTGTTCTGCGTATGGCCGGACAGCCCCGTGCGCGTCGCATAGGCACGCACGCGCGACGTTTCGTCGGCCGCGAGGAACAGCTTGCCGACCGACGTGAGGTGCAGCGGCGCGCGGCCGCCGATCGCGCGGACGACCTGCATCCCCGAGCGCTCCGAGTACGCGCGCTCGATGTAGACGATCTCGTCGCCCTGGCGCACCGACAGGTTCACGGTCTGTCCGGTGAGGCGGTGCAGTTCGCGCATCGGCATCAGCGCCGCGTCGCGCACCGACAGGCGCGCCTTCACGAGATTGCCGAGCTCGAGCAGCCGCATGCCGAGGCGGTAGGTGCCGGGATCGGAGCGGTCGACGAGGCGGCAGGTCACCATGTCGTTGAGGATGCGGTGCGCGGTCGACGGGTGCAGCTCCGTGCGCTGCGCAAGTTCCTTCAGGCTGACGGGGTCACTGTGCGCGGCGAGCGCGTCCAGCAACCGCATCATGCGTTCGATCACCTGGATCGACGTTTTTGAATCCGGAGTGGGTTGGCTCATGTCGGGGGAGGAATCGGTTGACGCGTCAGGCGGTGTTGGTCGATTGTATCTCGTATCGTGAAAAAAGCGAACGCCGTTCGAGGAAGTCCTCGTTTCGTGCGCTGCGGGCTTGCGCGCGGGCCGGCGTTGGTCTTGCCGGCCAAACGTCGGATAATGAGAGCCGTTTTCTCGAAGGAGCACGTATGCGAGTCGGTTTGTTCGTGACCTGCCTGGTCGACCTGATGCGCCCCGAAATCGGCTTTTCGGCGCTCAAGCTGATTCGCGACGCCGGCTACGAGGTGATCGTGCCGCCCGCGCAGACCTGCTGCGGCCAGCCGGCCTACAACTCGGGCGACCGCGCGCTCGCGCGCGACCTCGCGGAAAAGACGCTGCGCGAGTTCGAGCCGTTCGATTACGTCGTCGCGCCGTCGGGTTCGTGCGGCGGGATGATTCGCGCGCACTACGGCGACCTGTTCCGCGACGATCCCGAGCTGATGGGGCGCTACACGCGGTTCCAGCAGAAAGTCTACGAACTGACCGATTTCCTCGCGAACGTCGCGAAGGTGTCGCTCGCGCCGGGTGAATTCGCCGGCCCGGTCACCTATCACGACGCGTGCTCGGGCCTGCGCGAGCTCGGTGTGAAGGCGCAGCCGCGCGCGCTGCTCGCGCAGCGCGGCGTGGCCGTCACCGAGATGAAGGACTGCGAGCATTGCTGCGGCTTCGGCGGCACGTTCGCTATCAAGTACGGCGACATCTCGGCGGCCATCGCGGACGAGAAATGCGCGAACGTGCGCGCGTCGGGCGCGGGCGCCGTCGTGCTCGGCGATCTCGGCTGCATGCTGAACATCGAAGGGCGGTTGCGCCGCACCGGCGACCGCGACACCCGCGTGCTGCACGTCGCGCAGGTGCTGGCGGGCGACGTCTGACGCCCGGTTCCGCTCACTTTCCCCCCCGATACCGCGATGCAAGTCCAATCGATGCATTTCAAGGCGCGCGCCGGCCAGAAACTGGCCGACCAGCGCCTGCAGCAGAACCTGAAGAAGCTGTCGACGAAGTTCGTGTCTGCGCGCGCCGATGCGATGACCGCGATCGATTTCCCGGCCACGCGCGCCGCGCTGAAGGCGCGCCGCAACCGCGCGCTGGAGAATCTCGACGTGTGGCTCGAGGCGTTCGAGCGCGAGGCGACGCGGCGCGGCACGACGGTGCTGTTCGCCGAGACGACCGAGGACGCCGCGCGGCTCGTGGCCGACATCGCACGCCGGCACGACGTGAAGAAGGTCATCAAGACCAAGTCGATGGTGTCCGAGGAAATGCGCCTGAACGCGGTGCTCGCCGAGATGGGCGTGCAGTCGATCGAGACGGACCTCGGCGAATACATCCTGCAGATCAACGACAACGAGCCGCCCAGCCACATCATTGCGCCCGTCGTGCACAAGGACAAGGACGAGATCGCCGACCTGTTCGCGCGCACGCACCAGCGCGAGCGGCTCACCGAGATCCCGGACATGACGCGCGAGGCGCGCGAGGTGCTGCGCCCGCATTTCATGTCGGCCGACATGGGCGTGACGGGCGGCAACTTCGTGATTGCCGAGACGGGCTCGGTCGCGATCGTGACGAACGAAGGGAACGAGGGCATGTGCACGGTGATGCCGCGCGTGCATGTCGCGGTGACGGGCATCGAGAAGGTGCTGCCGACGCTGGAGGATCTCGCGACCGCGATGCGCCTGCTGCCGCGTTCTGCGACGGGGCAGAAGACGTCGAACTATTTCTCGCTGCTGACCGGGCCGCGCGGGCCGGGCGACGAGGACGGCCCCGAGCACAACTACGTGGTGCTCGTCGACGGCGGCCGCACCGGCCTGATCGGCGGCGAATTCCAGGAGATGCTGCGCTGCATCCGCTGCGGCGCGTGCATGAACCATTGTCCGGTGTACCAGAAGGTCGGCGGTCATGCGTACGGCTGGGTCTATCCGGGGCCGATGGGATCGGTGCTGACGCCGAGCTACGTCGGGCTCGACCGCGCGCTCGACCTGCCGCAGGCCGCGACGCTGTGCGGCGAATGCGACAGCGTATGCCCGGTCGGGATTCCGTTGTCGCACCTGTTGCGCACGCTGCGCGAGAAGCAGGTCGAGCGCCATCTGCGGCCGTGGCGCGAGCGTGCGGCGCTCGCCGCGTGGGGCTTCTTCGCACGGCGGCCGATGCTGTATGCGCTGACGACCAAGCTCGCGGTGCGCATCCTCGAGCGGCTGGGCGGTAACGGCGGCACGCTGCGGCGCTTGCCGATGATGGGCGGCTGGATGGATACGCGCGACATGCCGACGCCGACCGGACGCACGTTCCGCGAGTTGTACGCGGCGTCGCAAAGTCACCTCGGCTGACACTGTTCAGCGGGCGGCAACAGTGCGTTCGCTATTTGTATATTTATCTCGATAGATGCGGTCTATAGAATCTCGTCTGTAGTCCCCGGAATTGGGTTTCGGGGTACGAAGGTCAAGGAGGTCCGCATCATGAAAAAGACAATATCGATGTACTGGCCGCTGGCAATCGTGGTTCCGCTGGCAGCGGTTGCCTATCTGCATGCGATGGCCGGTGCGCCGTCGCGCGGCCCGCTCGCGGTTCACCAGGCGTCCGCCGAACTGGCGCGCGCGGTGTCGTTCGGGCTGGTCGGCGACGCGGCGCAGCCGCTGCCGGCGGCGTCCGGCGACATCGTGCTCGCGGTGCCGAAGGCGCTGTAACGCATGGCGCCGTCGCTTTGCGTGGCGGCGCGATTTCGGTCGCCTTTGTATAATGGCGCGTTCTTCTCCCACGCGGCCCGCCGCGGCTTTTCGATAGTGCGATGACCCGCGTTGCGATCTGTTTCGTCTGTCTCGGCAACATCTGCCGTTCGCCCACCGCGGAAGGCGTGATGCGCCACCAGGTCGACGCGGCCGCGCTGGCCGACCGGATCGCGATCGATTCGGCCGGCACCGGCGACTGGCACGTGGGCGAGCCGCCCGATACGCGTGCGCAGGCGGCCGCGCGCAGCCGCGGCTACGATCTGTCGGCGCTGCGCGCGCGGCAGGTGAGCGCGGCGGATTTCGAGCAGTTCGACCTGCTGCTCGCGATGGACGAAGCGAATCTCGCCGAGCTGCGCCGCCGTTGCCCGCCGCAGCATCGCGACAAGGTGCGCCTGCTGATGGAATTCGCGCCGGGCGCGACCGAAACCGAAGTGGCCGATCCGTATTTCGGCGGCACGCAGGGCTTCGAGCAGGTGCTCGACCAGGTCGAGCGCGCATGCGCGGGCCTGCTGGAGACGCTCCGCGCGCGTACGGCGCGCTGACCGCGCGATATTCAGCGGTCTGCGAATACCCTTTCAAAGGCATGGATACTTGACTAAATTCGTCAAATATTTATACTTGACCAAAATCATCAAGATTGCAGTCCCCTAGACACCATGAGACTCACCACCAAAGGCCGTTTCGCCGTCACGGCGATGATTGACTTGGCACTGCGCCAGGAGCAGGGCCCGGTGACGCTTGCAGGCATCAGCCAGCGCCAGCGGATTTCGCTCTCGTATCTCGAACAGCTGTTCGGCAAGCTGCGCAGGCATGAAATCGTCGAATCCGTGCGCGGCCCGGGCGGCGGCTACAACCTCGCGCGTCGCGCGCAGGACGTCACCGTTGCCGACATCATCATCGCGGTCGATGAACCGCTCGACGCCACGCAGTGCGGCGGCAAAGGCACGTGCGACGGCTCGAAGCAGCCCGACGGCCATTGCATGACGCACGAGCTGTGGTCGACGCTGAACCAGAAGATGGTCGAATACCTCGATTCGGTGTCGCTGCAGGATCTCGTCGATCAGCAGCGCGCACGCGAGGGCGCCCCTGCGGTGCTGCGCGACCGTCGCGCGCCGGAGCCCGTCGCCGCACCGGCCGAGCCCGTGCGCACGATGCCGCTCGGCCCCAATTCGGTGTTCAACATCGCGAGTTCGTGAGCGCGAAGGCGCCCGCCATACCCCATAACGCACATAGTCCCTGCACAGAATACCCGGAGCGACAGATGACCCAAGAGACTCTCCACCTGCCCATCTATATGGATTACAGCGCGACGACGCCCGTCGATCCGCGCGTGGTCGACAAGATGGTGCCGTACCTGCGCGAGCAGTTCGGCAACCCGGCGTCGCGCAGCCATGCCTATGGCTGGGACGCGGAGCGTGCAGTCGAGGAAGCGCGTGAGCAGGTGGCCGCACTCGTGAACGCCGATCCGCGCGAGATCATCTGGACGTCCGGCGCCACGGAGTCGGACAACCTTGCAATCAAGGGCGCCGCGAACTTCTACAAGGGCAAGGGCAAGCACATCATCACGGTGAAGACCGAGCACAAGGCCGTGCTCGACACGTGCCGCGAGCTCGAGCGCGACGGTTTCGAAGTCACCTACCTCGATGTGAAGGATGACGGCCTGATCGACCTCGACGTGTTCAAGGCCGCGCTGCGCCCGGACACGATCCTCGTGTCGGTGATGCACGTGAACAACGAGATCGGCGTGATTCAGGACATCGAGACGATCGGCGAGATCTGCCGCGAGAAGGGCATCGTGTTCCACGTCGATGCCGCGCAGTCGACCGGCAAGGTCGGGATCGACCTCGCGAAGCTGAAGGTCGACCTGATGTCGTTCTCGGCACACAAGACCTACGGCCCGAAGGGCATCGGCGCGCTGTACGTGCGTCGCAAGCCGCGCGTGCGCATCGAAGCGCAGATGCACGGCGGCGGCCACGAGCGCGGCATGCGTTCGGGCACGCTGCCGACGCACCAGATCGTCGGCATGGGCGAAGCGTTCCGCATCGCGCGCGAGGAAATGGCGACCGAGAACGAGCGCGTCCGCATGCTGCGCGACAAGCTGCTGCGTGGCCTGTCGCAGATCGAGGAAACCTACGTGAACGGCGACATGGATCACCGTGTCCCGCACAACCTGAACATCAGCTTCAACTTCGTCGAAGGCGAGTCGCTGATCATGGCGATCAAGGACGTCGCGGTGTCGTCGGGCTCCGCGTGCACGTCGGCGTCGCTGGAGCCGTCGTACGTGCTGCGTGCGCTCGGTCGCAACGACGAACTCGCGCACAGCTCGATCCGCTTCACGGTCGGCCGCTTCACGACGGAGCAGGAAGTCGACTTCGTGATCAACCTGCTGAACAGCAAGATCGCGAAGCTGCGCGAGCTGTCGCCGCTCTGGGAAATGCACCAGGACGGCATCGATCTGTCAACGATCGAATGGGCCGCACACTGAACATCGCATTGAATACCTTCGCGGGCGGGTTCGCGCACGCAGGCGTAACGAGTCAAGGAGTCTGAGTCATGTCTTACAGCAACAAGGTTCTGGATCACTACGAAAACCCGCGTAACGTCGGTTCGTTCGCGAAAGACGACGACACGGTCGGCACGGGCATGGTCGGCGCGCCGGCTTGCGGCGACGTGATGAAGCTGCAGATCCGCGTCGGCGCGGACGGCGTGATCGAAGACGCGAAGTTCAAGACCTACGGTTGCGGTTCGGCGATCGCATCGAGCTCGCTCGTCACCGAATGGGTGAAGGGCAAGACGCTCGACGAGGCACTGTCGATCAAGAACACGCAGATCGCCGAAGAACTCGCGCTGCCGCCGGTGAAGATTCACTGCTCGATCCTCGCGGAAGACGCGATCAAGGCAGCCGTGGCCGACTACAAGAAGCGCCACGACACCAAGGAAAGCGATCAGGCAGCAGCCTGAGCGGCATCGAGAGCGGCTAGGGAAGGAACGCGGCGGGCCCCGGTGGCACGCCGCGGCAAGGACATCATGGCAATTACACTGACCGAAAAAGCAGCACAGCACGTCCAGAAATACCTCGTCCGTCGCGGCAAGGGGGTGGGCCTGCGGCTTGGCGTTCGCACGACCGGGTGCTCGGGGCTCGCATACAAGCTCGAGTATGTCGACGAGCTGGCTCCCGAGGATCAGGTGTTCGAGAGCCACGGCGTGAAGGTCATCGTCGATCCGAAGAGCCTCGCCTATATCGACGGCACCGAGCTCGACTTCGCCCGCGAAGGCCTGAACGAAGGGTTCAAGTTCAACAACCCGAACGTGAAGGACGAGTGCGGGTGCGGGGAATCGTTCCGCGTGTGACGCGGCTCCCTCCGCGCGATGCGGGCAAGAGGCGGCACGGGCCGCCTTTTTAATGTGCGGCGTTTGCCGCGCGACGAACCGGAATTGAACGCGACGATGGTTTCGCTGAAAGACAGCCATTTCGACCTGTTTCACCTGCCGGCGCAATTCGCGCTCGACGAGACGGCGCTCGACGCCGCCTACCGGACGGTGCAGACGCAGGTGCACCCGGACCGCTTCGCGGCGGCCGGCGATGCGCAAAAGCGCATCGCGATGCAATGGGCCACCCGCGCGAACGAGGCATACCGCACGCTGCGCGATCCGCTGAAGCGCGCGTCCTATCTGCTGTCGCTGCGCGGCGTCGATATCGGCGCCGAAAACAACACGGCGATGGAGCCGGCATTCCTGATGCAGCAGATGGAGTGGCGCGAGGGCATCGAGGATGCCGCGGCCGCCCGCAACGTCGACGCGCTCGATGCGTTGCTCGCCGAGTTGCGCGACGAGAAGCGCGTGCGCGTCGAGCGCCTCGGCACGCTGCTCGACAGCGGTGCCGACCAGGCCGCCGCGGAAGCCGTGCGTCAGCTGATGTTCATCGAACGGGTCGCGTCGGAAGTGGGCGCGCAGATCGAGCGTCTCGAAACTTAACCGCGTGCCTTGCGGCACGCGCAGCAAACGGGCCGAGCGCCCGAACGAACCAAGATGGCTTTACTGCAAATTTCCGAACCGGGCATGGCGCCGGCGCCGCACCAGCGGCGACTCGCCGTCGGGATCGATCTCGGCACGACGAACTCGCTCGTCGCCGCCGTGCGCAACAGCGTGCCTGAAGTCCTGCCGGACGAAGCGGGCCGCGTGCTGCTGCCTTCGGTGGTCCGTTACCTCGAGAAGGGCGGCCGCCGCATCGGCCACGAAGCGAAGGAGCAGGCCGCGACCGATCCGCGCAACACGATCGTGTCGGTCAAGCGCTTCATGGGCCGCGGCAAGGCCGAGGTCGAAGGCGCGGCGAACGCGCCGTACGAATTCGTCGATGCGCCGGGCATGGTGCAGATCCGTACGATCGACGGCGTGAAGAGCCCGGTCGAAGTATCGGCTGAGATTCTCGCGACGCTGCGTTATCGCGCTGAAGATTCGCTTGGCGACGATCTGGTCGGCGCGGTGATCACGGTGCCCGCGTACTTCGACGATGCGCAGCGCCAGGCGACCAAGGACGCCGCGCGCCTCGCCGGCCTCAACGTGCTGCGCCTGCTGAACGAACCGACCGCCGCGGCGATCGCCTATGGTCTCGACAACGCGGCCGAAGGCCTTTACGCGGTGTACGACCTCGGCGGCGGCACGTTCGACCTGTCGATCCTGAAGCTGACGAAGGGCGTGTTCGAGGTGCTGGCCGCGGGCGGCGATTCCGCGCTCGGCGGTGACGATTTCGACCACGCGCTGTTCGGTCACGTGCTCGCGCAGGCCGATATCGACGCGAAGACGCTCGCGCCCGAGGACGTGCGCCTGCTGCTCGATCGGGTACGGGTGCTGAAGGAAGCGCTGTCGTCCGCGCCGCAGGCGGCGCTCGACGTGACGCTGTCGAGTGGCGCGCACCTCGTGCAGACGATTTCGCACGACACCTTCGCATCGCTCGTCGCGCCGCTCGTGCAGCGCACGCTCACGCCGACCCGTAAGGCACTGCGCGATGCGCAGGTCACGCCGGCCGACATCAAGGGCGTCGTGCTCGTCGGCGGCGCGACGCGCATGCCGGTGATCCGCGACGCGGTCGCGAAGTATTTCGGCCAGCCGCCGCTCGTGAACCTCGATCCGGACCAGGTCGTCGCGCTCGGCGCGGCGATCCAGGCCGATCTGCTCGCGGGCAATCGCGGCACCGGCGACGACTGGCTGCTGCTCGACGTGATTCCGCTGTCGCTCGGTGTCGAGACGATGGGCGGCCTCGTCGAGAAGATCATTCCGCGCAACTCGACGATTCCGATCGCGCGTGCGCAGGAATTCACGACCTTCAAGGACGGCCAGACCGCGATGGCGATCCACGTCGTGCAGGGCGAGCGGGAGCTCGTCGCCGACTGCCGGTCGCTCGCGCGCTTCGAGCTGCGCGGCATTCCGCCGATGACGGCGGGTGCGGCGCGCATTCGCGTGACCTACCAGGTCGATGCGGACGGGCTGCTGTCGGTGTTCGCACGCGAACAGCACTCGGGCGTCGAGGCATCGGTCGTCGTGAAGCCGTCGTACGGCCTCGCCGACGACGACATCGCGAAGATGCTGGAAGACAGCTTCAAGACCGCCGAAATCGACATGCGCGCCCGCGCGCTGCGCGAAGCGCAGGTCGAGGCGCAGCGGATGCTCGAGGCGACGCAGGCCGCGCTGGCGGCCGACGGCGAACTGCTCGATGCCGGCGAGCGCGAGCAGGTCGACGCGCTGGCCGGGGCGTTGCGCGCGGTCGCGCAGGGCGACGATACGCATGCGATCGAAGCAGCGACCAAGGCGCTGGCCGACGGTACCGACGAATTCGCGGCGCGCCGGATGGACAAGAGCATCAAGCGCGCGCTGTCGGGCCGCCGGCTCGACGAGATCTGAATCCACGAACCGCGCATCGGCCGGCAACGGCCCGCGCGATGATGAACCGTGCGGCGCGTGGCGCCGCACCCTGACTGACGGAACGGACATGCCTCAACTGGTGGTGCTGCCTCACGTCGAACTGTGCCCGGATGGCGCAGTGATCGACGCGACGCCCGGCAAGAGTATCTGCGACAACCTGCTCGATCACGGGATCGAGATCGAGCATGCATGCGAGAAGTCGTGCGCATGCACGACGTGCCACGTGGTGATCCGCGAAGGCTTCAACGATCTGACGCCGTCCGAGGAGGACGAGGACGATCTGCTGGACAAGGCGTGGGGCCTCGAGCCGACGTCGCGCCTGTCGTGCCAGGCGATCGTGAAGGAAGATTCGGACCTGGTGGTCGAGATCCCGAAGTACTCGATCAACCACGCGAAGGAAAATCACTGACAGGAACCGGAGGCAGGCGATGAAATGGACCGATTCGCGTGAAATAGCCATTGCGCTGGCGGACAAGCACCCGGACATCGACCCGCAGCGGATCAACTTCGTCGACCTGCGCCAGTGGGTGCTCGCGCTCGACGGTTTCGACGACGATCCGACGCACTCGGGCGAGAAGATCCTCGAGGCGATCCAGGCACACTGGATCGACGAATCGGATTTCGACGACGAGGACTGACCGACCGGTCACGGCGTGCGCTGCAACGGTGCACGCCGCGCCCATGAAAAACGGCTCGTGAGCGCTTGCTCGCGAGCCGTTTTCGTTTTTGGCGGGCTGCCTGCGCACGACACGCGCGCAGGGGACGCCGGCAATGATGCGATCAGCTGCTTACGCGCCGACCAGCGTGCCGTTCTCGATCCGCACGCGCTGGCCCTGGCCGAACGGCGGCGGGTTGTGGTACGTGAACGTGCGCGTCGCGCCGCTTTCCATCTGCACTTGCACCTGATAGTCGGTTTCCGCGCGGACCTGCTTCTCGACCTGGTTGCCGGCGAGACCGCCGCCCAGCGCGCCGATGATCGTCATCGCGGTGCGGCCGTTGCCGTTGCCGAACTGGTTGCCGAGCAGGCCGCCCGCCGCTGCGCCGCCCACGGCGCCGATCCCCGAGCTCTGGCCCGGCGTGCGCGTCTGCGTGATCGCGACGACCGTGCCGCAGCTCTGGCAGTAGGCTTGCGCAGGCGCCGACGGCTGCTGCGCGTATTGCGGCGGCTGCGGGGCGGTCGTGTGACGGCGGTGCGGCGCAGCCGGGCGCGGGGCCGGCTTCGGCTCGGCCTGCGCGACGGCGGCCTTCTGCTGCGCGGCGGCCTGTTCCGCTGCCTGCCGCTGCGCTTGCGCGGCCAGCGTGGCGCTGGCGGCCGCGGCCGTATCGACGGCCGGCTGCGACGCGATCAGCGCGGCCTGGGTCTGGCCGTTCTGTTCGTTGCTGCTGGTGGCTTTCGGGAATACGCCCGTGATCGCTGCCGTCGCGGCGAGGCTGGCGACGATGACGGCGCCGGCCGCGGTGGCGATGAGCGGGTGGAGGCGTTGCTTTTGCGGCGTGGTCTGATTCTGGTTGTCCATTTTTTTCTCCAAGGTCGATCCGGATCGGCGCGCTGCGCCGGAGCAGGATCCCACGCTCGGGAGCGAGCAGACTTGGCGTTCCGGCGCCTCGTTCTGGTCCCGTGGTCATGCGTGGTGACGCAACCGGAGTGTCGTCCACGGCCAAGCGGCGCGCCGTATCAAGGTGTAACGAATTGCAGCGGGGCGCCGGCGGCCGTTTCCGGGAAAACCCGGAGAAGGGCGTCGCGACGAGGGAATAAAACGGGGGAGGATCGAGGGCCGGCATACGCCGGCTGGCGGGATTTACGCGTCGTTACAAAGCTGATGCGTGCGCGCCACGGGGCGCGGCGCACACGCGCTTGCGGCCGTCAGTCTTCGCGGCGCAGGTGCGGGAACAGCAGCACGTCGCGGATCGTCGGGCTGTCGGTCAGCAGCATCACGAGACGGTCGATGCCGATCCCGCAGCCGCCGGTCGGAGGCATCCCGTATTCGAGCGCGCGGATGTAGTCGGCGTCGAAGAACATCGCTTCCTCGTCGCCCGCATCCTTCTGCTCGACCTGCTTCTTGAAGCGCGCGGCCTGGTCTTCCGGATCGTTCAGCTCCGAGAAGCCGTTCGCGATCTCGCGGCCGGTCATGAACAGCTCGAAACGCTCGGTGATGCCCGGCACCGTATCCGATGCGCGTGCGAGCGGCGATACTTCGACCGGGTAGTCGATGATGAACGTCGGTTCCCACAGCTGCGCTTCGGCCGTTTCCTCGAACAGCGCGAGCTGCAGCGCGCCGATGCCTGCGTTCAGGAACGCCGGCTGCGACACGTCGACGCCGAAGCGCTTCAGTTCGGTGCGCAGGAACGCATCGTCCGACAGCTGGCCGTCGGTGTAGTCGGGCGCGTACTTCCGGATCGCCTGCGTGATCGTCAGGCGATGGAACGGCTTCGCGAGGTCGAGCTCGCGGCCCTGGTACTGGATCGTCGCGGTGCCGAGCGCATCGATCGCCGCCTGGCGGATCAGTTGCTCGGTGAAGTCCATCAGCCAGCGGTAGTCGGTGTACGCGGCGTAGAACTCCATCATCGTGAATTCCGGGTTGTGTCGCGGCGACACGCCTTCATTCCGGAAATTGCGGTTGATCTCGAACACGCGCTCGAAGCCGCCGACGATCAGGCGCTTCAGGTACAGCTCCGGCGCGATGCGCAGGAACATCTGCATGTCGAGCGCATTGTGATGCGTGACGAACGGCTTCGCGGCCGCGCCGCCCGGGATCGGGTGCAGCATCGGCGTCTCGACTTCCATGAACTCGGCGTTGTCCATGAACTTGCGGATCGACGCGATCGTCTTCGTGCGGGCGCGGAACGTGTCGCGCGTTTCCGGCGTGACGATCAGGTCGACGTAGCGCTGGCGGTAGCGCATTTCCTGGTCGGACAGGCCGTGGAACTTGTCCGGCAGCGGCCGCAGCGCCTTCGACAGCAGGCGCAGCTCCTTGCACTGGACCGACAGCTCGCCCTTGTTGGTGCGGAACAGCACGCCGCGCGCGGCGACGATGTCGCCGAGGTCCCACTTCTTGAACGCGTCGTAGGTGTCGGCGCCGACGTCGTTCGGCGTCACGAAGAACTGGATCTGGCCCGACCCGTCCTGCACCGTCGCGAAGCTTGCCTTGCCCATCACGCGCTTGAGCATCATGCGGCCGGCGACCGACACCTCGACCGGGTTCGCTTCGAGCGCGGCCTTGTCCGAATCGGCGAATTTGGCCTGCAGGTCGGCTGCGTGGTGCTCGGGCCGGAAGTCGTTCGGATAGGCGACGCCTTGCTCGCGCAACGCGCGCAGCTTCTCGCGGCGCTCGGCGATGATCTGGTTGTCGTCCGCCGTGACGGCGGGCTGCGTTTGGGTCGGTTCGGTCATGATGGTCGGAATTCGGAGTGGGGTGCGGCAACGCAAACGGAAAGGGCGGCGCGGGCTGGCCGCGCCGCGGCGCTTACACGCCCTGTTTGAGGCTCGCGCTGATGAAGTCGTCGAGATCGCCGTCGAGCACCGCCCGCGTGTTGCTCATTTCGACGTTCGTGCGCAGGTCCTTCACGCGGCTCTGGTCGAGCACGTACGAGCGGATCTGGTGGCCCCAGCCCACATCGGTCTTGCTCGATTCGAGCTTGTCCTGCTCGGCCTGGCGCTTGCGCATTTCGACTTCGTACAGGCGCGACTTCAGCATCGCCATCGCTTCGGCGCGGTTGCGGTGCTGCGAGCGGTCGTTCTGGCACTGCACGACGATTCCCGTCGGCATGTGCGTGATCCGCACCGCGGAGTCGGTCTTGTTGATGTGCTGGCCGCCCGCGCCCGATGCGCGGTACGTGTCGATGCGCAGGTCGGCCGGGTTGATCTCGACTTCGATCGAGTCGTCGATTTCCGGATAGACGAACACCGACGAGAACGACGTGTGGCGGCCGCCCGACGAGTCGAACGGCGACTTGCGCACGAGGCGGTGGATGCCCGTTTCGGTGCGCAGGAAGCCGTACGCGTATTCGCCCGAGACCTTGACCGTCGCGTTCTTGATGCCGGCGACGTCGCCGTCGGACTCTTCGAGTACTTCGGCCTTGAAGCCCTTGCGTTCGCAGTAGCGCAGGTACTGGCGCAGCAGCATCGACGCCCAGTCGCATGCCTCGGTGCCGCCGGCGCCGGCCTGGATGTCGATGAAGCAGTTGTTCGGATCGGCCGGGTTCGAGAACATCCGGCGGAACTCGATGTCGCCGACGCGCGCCTCGAGCTTCGCGGCGTCGTCCTCCGACGCGAGCAGCGTATCCTCGTCGCCTTCCTCGCGTGCCAGCTCGAACAGGTCGAGCGCGTCGCGCAGGTCGCTATCGAGCGCGGTGAGCGTCGTGACGACGCCTTCGAGCAGCTTCTTCTCGCGGCCGAGCGCCTGGGCGTTCTTCGAATCGTTCCAGACGTTCGGGTCTTCGAGTTCCTTGTTGACTTCGGTCAGACGCGCAGCTTTGGCGTCGTAGTCAAAGATACCCCCGAAGCTCGCCCGCGCGATTGCGCAGGTCGAGCAGGGAGCTTTCGATCGCGTTGAGACGTTCCGCTTCCATGATCGTTCGCTGTTCCGGCTTCGTAAAAAAGCGGAATTATAGCTGATCGGCAGGCTTGCCCGGTGACGCAAACGGTGCCTGTACGCGTGTTGACGGCCCCGTCCGGCGCGGCGCGCACGTGTGCGGCGGCGCGTCGCGGGCCGGGTGGCGTGCTCAGCCGGCCGCGTGTTCGACGATCAGCTGGACGCGCGTGACGCCGTTCCACGTATCGGCGACGAGCCGGTACGCGACCAGCGCGCTCGCCGGCAGCGGCTCGGTGTGGTTGAACCAGATCGCGTTGAAGCGCTGGCGGCCGCGCGCGAGCTGTAGCTTCAGGTGCTTTTCCTTCACGAGCGATTGCGATACGACGTCGAATTCGCCCGAGAAAAGCGGGGCCGGAAACCCTTGCCCCCAGACGGCTTCATCGAGCAGGCCGACGAACTGCGGCGTGAAGTACGCGTCCTCGAGTTCGCCGTCGGTCTCGATCACGCGGGCGAGCGCGTCGTCGGATAGCCATTCGCGCGCGACGGCCTCGAACGCGGCCGCGAAGCGCGGCACGTTTTCGGTGTCGAGCGTGAGGCCGGCCGCCATCGCGTGGCCGCCGAACGCGACGATCAGGTCCGGCTCGCGTTTCGACACGAGGTCGAGCGCGTCGCGCAGGTGGAAGCCGGCGATCGACCGGCCGGAACCCTTGACCCGCTTGCCTTCGTCGTCGGCGTGCGCGAACGTGAACGACGGGCGGTGGAATTTTTCCTTGAGCCGGCCGGCGACGATGCCGATCACGCCCTGGTGCCACTCGGGATTGAACAGCGTGATCGTGCATGCGTCGGCCGGATCGACGTCGGCGAGATCCGCGAGCGCCTGCTGCTGCATGCCGGCCTCGATTTCGCGGCGCTCGCGGTTCATCACGTCGAGCTGCTGCGCGAGGTCCCACGCGCGGCCGATGTCGTCGGTGATCAGGCATTCGATGCCGAGCGACATGTCGGACAGCCGGCCGGCGGCGTTCAGGCGCGGACCGAGGCCGAAGCCGAGGTCGAAGCCCGACGCGGTGCGCGCTTCGCGCGCGGCGGCGCGGAACAGCGCGGCGATGCCCGGCTGCATGCGGCCGTTGCGGATGCGCTGCAGCCCTTGGGCCACGAGCACGCGGTTGTTGCCGTCGAGCCGCACGACGTCGGCGACGGTGCCGAGCGCGACGAGGTCGAGCAGGCCGTCGAGGCGCGGTTCGGCTTCCTTGCTCGCGAACGCGCCGCGGCGGCGCAGCTCGGCGCGCAGCGCGAGCAGCACGTAGAACATCACGCCGACGCCGGCGAGGTGCTTGCTCGGGAACGCGCAGCCGGGCTGGTTCGGGTTGACGATCGCGCGTGCGGCGGGCAGCGCGTCGCCGGGCAGGTGGTGGTCGGTCACGAGCACGTCGATGCCGCGTGCGTTCGCGGCTTCGACGCCCGCGACGCTCGCGATCCCGTTGTCGACGGTGATCAGCAGGTCGGGCTTGCGCGCGGCCGCGAGTTCGACGATCTCGGGCGTCAGGCCGTAGCCGTATTCGAAGCGGTTCGGCACCAGGTAGTCGATCTGCGCGCCGAACATCCGCAGGCCGCGCACCGCCACCGCGCAGGCGGTCGCGCCGTCGCAGTCGTAGTCGGCGACGACCAGCAGGCGCCGCTTGTCGGCGATCGCGTCGGCGAGCAGCGCCGCCGCATCGGCGCAACCTTTCAGCTCGGTGGGCGGAACGAGGCGCGCGAGCGCGGTCTCGATGTCGACGGGCGACTGCACGCCGCGCGACGCGTACAGGCGCGCGAGGACGGGGTGCAGGCCGTGGCGCGCGAGCACTTCGGCGTCGGCGGGCGCGACGGGGCGGGTAACGATCCGGGTCATTCGGGGTCTGCTGGTTATTCGAACAGGGAGGCGAGCGCGCGGCGGCGCCAGAACTTGCGCAGGTCGCCGCGCGTCGCGTGCAGCGTCACGGAGCTCGTGTCGCCGCACAGCGTGACATCGACGGCGGCCAGCTCGCCGTTCTGCAGCGCGGCGAGCGCGGGCGCGAACCAGTCGCGCTCGAGCGCGGCGAGGCCGTCGTGCCAGCGCGCCCAGTCCTGCTCGATGAACGGGGTGGTCAGCGCCGGCAGTTCGACGAGCGTCGCGCCGTCGATAGCGGACAGCGCGCCGAACGTCGCGGGCGGGCTGCCGGCTTCGGTTTGCGCGGCGCGCGCGAGGCCGCGCGCGGCGGGCGACGCGGACAGCACGCGTGCGAACGGCTTGCTCACAGGCTTCAGTGTGCCCTGTGCATGGAACCAGATCGAATTGACGGCCGGCAGCCCGCGGGCCTCGCGCGCTTCGTTCACCGGATGCTGGAACCACGCCATCTGCACTTCGTTCTGCAGTTTCATCCACATCCGCGAGCGCTCGCCCGTATGCGCCTCGTGCGGCAGCCAGATCTCGATGTTGCGGCCGCTGGCGCGCAGCGGCGCGGCGCCGGCGAGGCGCGCGAGCTGGTCGCTCGACAGATACCAGCGCGCCGGGTTCGGCGCTTCGAGCCGCACGCCCAGCTCCTCGATCAGCGGCCGCGCGACCGCGAGCAGCGCGGCCGCGTCGCCGTCGTCGAGCGCGAGGGCGGCCGGATCGACGAGCACCAGGTGATCGTGCGCGATTTCGACGTGCACGGGCTCGACGCACGCCCATGCGTGCGCGCCGGGATCGCCGCCGTCGGCCAGCAGCATGTAGGGCGCGAGCGGCGCCTCGTCCGCGGCGTTGCCCTGCGTGGCGCCGAACCGGCTTGCCAGCCAGCGCTCGTGCGGCAGCGTGCGCTGGAAGTCCTCGCCGGCCACGCGCTCGACGAGGCTCGCGCGGGCGAGCAACTTCTGGAGCGCGGGGCTGTCCAGCGTGTGCAGGGACGAGGCCGCATCGGCCGCCGACGGCAGCGCGAACGGAACGAGAAAATGGAGGCGTCGGTCGTGCATGATGGTGCGCATTGTATGGCAAACTGCGCGCGTGATCGGGCCGGCTGACGGCCCGTTCGCGTCCGGCGGCCGTTTTTCGACCGTGCCCGGGCTGCCGGCCGCCACCCGGCGGCGGTCCGGCCGCGGCGCGCCTGTCCGCCGTAACCAGCAGAAAGGATTCGCTTGAAACTTCCGTACGAATGGCAGATCGGCTGGCGCTACACGCGCGCCGGCAAACGCACGACCGGCAACGGCTTCATTTCCTTCATCGCGCTCGTGTCGATGCTCGGGATCGCGCTCGGCGTCGCGGCGCTGATCGTCGTGCTGTCGGTGATGAACGGCTTCCAGAAGGAAGTGCGCGACCGCATGCTGTCGGTGCTCGCGCACGTCGAGGTGTTCTCGCCGACGGGTTCGATGCCCGACTGGCAACTGACCGCGCAGGAAGCGCGCCGCAATCCGTCGGTGATCGGCGCGGCGCCGTACGTCGACGCGCAGGCGCTGCTCACGCGCCAGGACGCGGTGAGCGGCGTGATGCTGCGCGGCGTCGAGCCATCGCTCGAACCGCAGGTGTCCGACATCGGCAAGGACATGAAGGCCGGCCAGCTCGGCGCGCTCGTGCCGGGCCAGTTCGGCATCGTGCTCGGCGACGCGCTCGCCGGCAACCTCGGCGTGACGGTCGGCGACAAGGTCACGCTCGTCGCGCCCGAAGGCTCGATCACGCCGGCCGGCATGATGCCGCGCCTGAAGCAGTTCACGGTCGTCGGCGTGTTCGAGTCGGGCCACTACGAATACGACAGCACGCTCGCGATGATCAACATCCGCGATGCCGAGGCGCTGTTCCGGATGAGCGCGCCGACCGGCGTGCGGCTGCGGCTCACCGACATGCAGAAGGCGCCGCAGGTCGCGGTCGAGCTGTCGCATACGCTGTCGGGCAGCCTGTACATCCGCGACTGGACCCAGCAGAACAAGACGTGGTTCTCGGCCGTGCAGATCGAGAAGCGGATGATGTTCATCATCCTCACGCTGATCATCGCGGTGGCCGCGTTCAATCTCGTGTCGTCGCTCGTGATGACGGTGACCAACAAGCAGGCCGACATCGCGATCCTGCGCACGCTCGGCGCGCAGCCGGGCTCGATCATGAAGATCTTCGTCGTGCAGGGCGTGACGATCGGCTTCGTCGGCACCGCGACCGGCGTCGCGCTCGGCTGCCTGATCGCGTGGAGCATCCCGTGGCTGATCCCGATGATCGAGCACCTGTTCGGCGTGCAGTTCCTGCCGCCGTCGGTGTACTTCATCAGCGAGCTGCCGTCCGAACTCGTCGCGAGCGACGTGATCCGGATCGGGCTGATCGCGTTCGCGCTGTCGGCCGTGGCCACGCTCTATCCGAGCTGGCGCGGCGCGAAGGTGAAGCCGGCGGAGGCGCTCCGCTATGAATGACCGCGCGACCGCATTCGCGGATTCACGACAACACAACAGACAGGATTCGGCAGGTATGCAGGAATACGTGCTTCAGGCGCGCGGGATCACGAAGGCGTTCGTGCAGGGCGGCTTCAACGTGCAGGTGCTCAACAATACCGAGCTGACGGTGCGGCGCGGCGAGAAGCTCGCGGTCGTCGGCGCGTCGGGCTCCGGCAAGAGCACGCTGCTGCACGTGCTGGGCGGGCTCGACGAGCCGAGCGCCGGCGAAGTGTCGTTGCTCGGCAAGCCGTTTACGCAGCTCGCCGAACGCGAGCGCAACGAGCTGCGCAACCGCGCGCTCGGTTTCGTCTACCAGTTCCACCACCTGCTGCCCGAGTTCACGGCGCTCGACAACGTCGCGATGCCGCTGCGCATCCGCCGGATGACGACCGAGGACGCGCGCGAGCAGGCACAGGCGATGCTCGAACGTGTCGGGCTCGGCCCGCGTGCGAAGCATCGGCCGGGCGAGCTGTCGGGCGGCGAACGGCAGCGCGTCGCGATCGCGCGCGCGCTGGTCACGAAGCCGGCCTGCGTGCTCGCCGACGAGCCGACCGGCAACCTCGACGGCACGACGGCCGACACGGTGTTCAACCTGATGCTCGAGCTGTCCGAGACGCTCGAAACGAGCTTCGTGATCGTCACGCACGACCCGGATCTCGCCGCGCGCTGCGACCGCATCATGCGGCTGCGCGACGGGGTGCTGCACGAGGAGCCGGCGCTGCCGGTGTAAGAAGCAACGCGCCTTTGGCCGGCCGCCGGTTCGTCCGGCGCGGCGCAACGGCGCAGGACCGCTGCCATGTGGATC
Source organism: Burkholderia sp. BCC0397 (assembly GCF_902832865.1). NCBI lineage: Bacteria > Pseudomonadati > Pseudomonadota > Betaproteobacteria > Burkholderiales > Burkholderiaceae > Burkholderia > Burkholderia sp. BCC0397. Next base: position 742,697 of record NZ_CADFDL010000002.1, read on the forward strand.
GACACGCACTGCCATCTCGATGCCGCCGAGTTCGACGCCGACCGCGACGCGGTCGCGCAGGCTGCGCACGCGGCCGGCGTGTCGCGCATCGTGATCCCGAGCATCGGGCGCGACAACTTCACGACGGTGCGCGAACTCGCGCAGCGCACGCCGGGCGCGGCGTACGCGCTCGGCATCCATCCGATGTATACGCCGCAGGCCCGCGACGCGGATCTCGACCGGCTGCGCATGGAGATCGAGGCGAGCCTCGACGATCCGCGTTTCGTCGCGATCGGCGAGATCGGGCTCGACTATTTCGTGCCGGGGCTCGACGAAGACCGGCAGCAGTTCTTCTACCAGGGCCAGCTCAGGCTGGCGCGGGAATTCGATCTGCCGGTGCTGTGCCACGTGCGCAAGTCGCAGGACCGCGTGCTGGCCGGGCTGCGCCGTTTCGGCGTGCGGCGCGGCATCGCGCATGCGTTCAACGGCAGTTTCCAGCAGGCCGAAGCGTATCTGGCGCAGGGGCTGCATCTCGGCTTCGGCGGCAACGTGACCTTCACGCGCGCGCGGCAGATCCGCCGGCTCGCCGCCGAATTGCCGCTCGACGCGCTCGTCGTCGAGACCGACGCGCCCGACATCGCGCCCGAATGGGCATACAAATCCCGCAATACGCCCGACCAGGTGCCGCGCATCGGCGGCGTGCTCGCCGAATTGCGCGGGCTCGATGCCGGCGAATTGTCCCTATGCACTTCGGCTAACGCGCTCGCCGCGCTGCCGCGACTCGCACTTTCGTCCGCATAATCGTTGCCGGAACGCGCCGCATTGGCAGGGGCGGCGCCGGGTCGACGAGGAGGCGGAATGCGCGTGTGGTGGATCGCGTTCGCGCTCGGCGTCGTCGTGCTGCAGCGGCAGGCGGCGTTGCCGGGGGCGATCGCATGGGCGGTCGGAGCAGCCGTGCTCGCGGGCTGCGCGGCGCTGGGCGCGTGGTGCGTGCGTCGACGGCGCACGCGTGCGGTCGTCGTGTGCGGCTGGATGCTGTGCGCGCTCGCGGCCTGCGTCGCGGGGTTCGGCTATGCGGCCGCGCGAGCCGAATGGCGGCTGCGCGACAGTCTGCCGGCAGAGTGGGAAGGGCGCGACATCGTCGTCACGGGCGTGATCCGCGGGTTGCCCGTCGTCGACGAGACAGGCGCGCGGCTGCTGTTCGCGGTCGAATCGAACGATGCGGGGCTCACCCGTTTTCCGCCCTTGATCCGGTTGTCGTGGCGCGCGTATGGCGCATCCGCGACACGCGATGCGCTGCCCGATTTGCATGCGGCCCAGCGCTGGCGTTTCGTCGTGCGTCTCAAGCGTCCGCATGCCGAGGCCAATCCCGGCGTGCGCGACAGCGAGGCGGCGTGGCTCGCCGCGGGCATTCGTGCGATCGGCTATGTCAGTGCGCCGCGTCGGGCGGTATTGCTCGATGCGCGCGCATCGGGATGGCGTGCATCGATCGATCGGGTGCGCGACACGCTGCGGGCGCGCATCGGCGAGGTGCTCGGTATCGATGCCGCGCATCGCGGCATCGTCGCCGCGCTGGCGATCGGCGACCAGTCGGGCATCGGCGACGACGACTGGCGCGTCCTGCGCAACACCGGCACGAGCCATCTGGTCGCGATTTCCGGTCTACATGTCGGGCTGGTCGGCGCGATCGCCGGCTGGCTCGTCTCGATGGTCTGGCGCCGCGTGCGCTGGCGCGCGCGGGCCGCGACGCTCGTGTTGCCGGCGCCGTACGCGGCCGCGCTCGCCGCGCTGGCCGCGGCGGCGGGCTATGCCGCGCTCGCCGGCTTCAACGTACCGGCGCAGCGCGCATGGTGGATGATCGCGGGCGGCGGCATCGCGTATCTGGCCGGGCGCAGCGTGCCGACGTCGGCGGTGCTGTGCGCGGCGCTCGGTGGTGTGCTGCTCGCCGATCCGTGGGCCGTGCTGTCGGCCGGATTCTGGCTGTCGTTCGGCGCGGTCGCCGTGATCCTGCTGGCCGTCGCCGGCTGGCGCGCGGTGCGCGAGGCTGACGAGGGCGACGAGATCGACGAAGCGGGCGCGGAAAGCGGCACGGCCGGCTTGCGGCGCCGGCTGCGCGGGTGGGCTACGCGCTGCCGGCGCCGCATCGCCGAGGCGACGCGCGTGCAGTACGCGGTGACGATCGGTCTCGCGCCGCTCACCGCCGCGTGGTTCGCGCAGGTTTCCCTGTCGGGCCCGTTCGGCAATGCGTTCGCGATTCCGTGGGTCAGCTCGGTCGTGACGCCGGTCGTGCTGGCCGGCATCGCGTTGCCGCCGCCGCTCGATGCGGCTGCCTTCCGGCTTGCGCATGCGGCGCTCGCACCGATGATGACGCTGCTCGGGCACCTGGCCGACTGGCCGGGCGGCGTGTTCTGGCTGCGCATGCCCGACTGGCCGGTGCTGGCGCTGGCCTGCGTGGGTGTCGTGTGGGCGCTGATGCCGCGCGGCTGGCCGCTGCGCTGGGCGGCGCCGCTCACGTGGCTGCCGCTCGTCGCGCCGACGCCGGATGCACCGCCGCCGGGCGGCTTCCGGCTGACCGTGCTCGACGTCGGGCAGGGCGCGGCGGTGCTGGTCGAAACCGCGCGGCGGACCTTGCTGTTCGATGCGGGGCCGGGTGCGGAGTCGTCCCACGCCGGTACGCGGATCGTCGCGCCGGCGTTGCGGGCGCGCGGCATCGCGACGATCGATTCGCTCGTGCTCAGTCATGCGGATGCCGATCATGCGGGCGGCGCACCGGCCGTCTATGCGGCCACCGACGTGCGCCAGCTGCTGGCCGGCATTGCGCCGCGGCACCGGCTGTGGCGCGATGCGCAGGCGGCCGGCGTGGCCGATCGGCTGCCTTGTGCGGCCGGGCAGCGGTGGACCTGGGACGGCGTCGTTTTCACGATGCTGTGGCCGCCGGGCGGGGTGGGCACGGGTTCGTCGAACGGACAATCGTGCGTGCTGCGCATCGATGCGGGCGGCACGTCGGCCCTGCTGACGGGCGACATCGAGGCCGCCGCCGAGCGCCGGCTGGTGGCCGATGCGCGCGACGCGCTGGCCGCGCAGATCCTGGTCGTTCCGCACCACGGCAGCCGCACGTCGTCGATCGAGCCTTTCCTCGATTCGGTCGGGCCGCGCGTCGCGGTATTTCCTGTAGGCTATCGCAATCGTTTCGGGCATCCGCACCGGACCGTGCTCGCCCGCTACGAGGCGCGCGGGATTCCGCTGCCGCGCACCGATCGCGACGGCGCCGTGCGGTTCGACGTCGCGCCGGCCGGCGGCGGGTTCGCCTTCACGCGCTATCGCGACGAACGGCGCCGGTACTGGATGGACCGGTAAGCGCGGCGAAGGCCGGCGTATCAGGACAGAAAGCGCGGGGCCGGCGTAGCGTGCCGAAGCACGGTTCCGACAGAATACGAAGCATGGGACTGGCGTAAGCGCTGAAGCACCCACTCCCGCCGACCGCGAAGCATGGGGTGGAAGTAGGTGCTGAAGCACTCACTCCCACCGACCGCGAAGCATGGGGTGGGAATAGGTGCTGAAGCACCAACTCCCGCCGACCGCGAAGCATGGGGTGGGAGTAAGTGCTGAAGCACTTACTCCCACCGACAAAGGAGACATCGGCGTTTTGAAGGACATCCTCCACTTCTCGCATGCGAACGGCTTCCCGGCGTCGACGTACCGGACGATCTTCGCCGAACTGGCCGACGACTACGAGCTGCGCTACATCGAACGGATCGGCCACGACCGCCGCTACCCGGTGACGCGCGACTGGCCGCATCTCGTCGAGCAACTGCTCGACGACATCGGCAGCCGCTACGAGCGCCCGGTCTGGCTCGTCGGCCATTCGCTCGGCGGCTACCTGTCGTTGATGGCTGCGCTGAAGAAGCCGCAGTGGGTGCGCGGCGTCGTGATGATCGACTCACCGATCATCGCGGGCTGGCGTGCCGGCGCGCTGCGCGCGAGCCAGTGGGCGGGGCTCGACGAGCGGCTGTCGCCGGCCGCGGCGACGCGCAACCGGCGCACGCGCTGGATGAGCCGCGACGAAGTGTGGCGGCACTTCCGCGAGAAGCCCGCGTTCGCGCGCTGGGATGAGCGGATGCTCGCCGACTATATCGACCACGGGATCCCGCAGGCCGGCGCCGACGGCGAGCGCGCGCTCGCATTCGACCGGCAGGTCGAATACCTGATCTACCGGACGCTGCCGCACACGCTGGGCCCGCGGCTCGCGCACGGCGCGCCGGTGCCGCTCGGCTTTCTCGCCGGCACGCGCTCGCGCGAGGTGCGGCAGGTCGGGCTCGATGCGACGCGCCGCGCGACGCGCGGGCGCATCGAATGGCTGGAGGGCAGCCACCTGTTCCCGATGGAACGGCCGATCGAGACCGCTCGCGCATTGCAGCGGATGCTGAATTCGCTGAAGGCGGAAGAGGGCAGCGCTTTGCAGGCCGGCGCGCCGCTCGCGAAGCGCGCCTGACGTTTCGTCGGGCGGCCGGAACGCCCGCCGGCGCATGCGCGCGGCGCCGACCGGCCGGCCGGTTCGCGCCGTCGCGCACGGTCGGCGCGGGCCGGCGCGGGTCGGCCCGAAAGGGCGCGATCATCGCGCCAATTGCTGAGAAAAGGGCGGGCTTTACGGTATAATCCGTTTTTCCCGCGAGCATCCAGCGATGACCAAATATGTTTTCGTCACCGGCGGCGTAGTTTCTTCCCTCGGCAAGGGTATTGCCGCCGCCTCTCTCGCCGCGATCCTCGAATCGCGCGGTCTGAAAGTCACCCTCCTCAAACTCGATCCCTACATCAACGTCGATCCCGGCACGATGAGCCCGTTCCAGCACGGCGAAGTGTTCGTGACGGAAGACGGAGCGGAGACCGACCTCGACCTCGGCCACTATGAGCGCTTCATCAGCACGAAGATGCGCAAGGCCAACAACTTCACGACCGGCCAGATCTACGAATCGGTGATCCGCAAGGAACGCCGCGGCGACTATCTCGGCAAGACCGTGCAGGTGATTCCGCACATCACGAACGAAATCCAGGCGTTCATCGAGCGCGGGGCGGCATCGGCCACCTGCGGCGAGCCGGACGTCGCGATCGTCGAGATCGGCGGCACGGTCGGCGACATCGAGTCGCTGCCGTTCCTCGAGGCCGCGCGCCAGATGAGCCTGCGCCTCGGCCGCAACAGCGCGTGCTTCGTGCACCTGACGCTCGTGCCGTACGTCGCGACGGCCGGCGAGCTGAAGACGAAGCCGACCCAGCACAGCGTTCAGAAGCTGCGCGAGATCGGCATCCTGCCGCACGTGCTGCTGTGCCGTGCGGACCGCCGCATCCCCGACGACGAATCGAAGAAGATCTCGATGTTCTCGAACGTGCCCGAAGACGCCGTGATCTCGGTGTGGGACGCCGACAGCATCTACAAGATTCCGCAGATGCTGCACGACCAGGGCCTCGACCGGATCATCTGCGAGGAACTGAAGCTGTCGCCGAAGGACGCCGACCTGAGCATGTGGTCGGAGCTCGTCGAGAAGCTCGAGAACCCGCAGCACGAAGTGACGATCGGCATGGTCGGCAAGTACGTCGATCTGACCGAGTCGTACAAGTCGCTGATCGAGGCGCTGCGCCATGCGTCGATCCACACGTCGACCAAGGTCAACATCGAATACATCGACTCGGAAGAGCTCGAGGCGAACGGCGTCGACAGCCTGAAGCATCTCGACGCCGTGCTGGTGCCGGGCGGTTTCGGCCGTCGCGGCACGGAAGGCAAGATCGCCGCGGTTCGCTACGCGCGCGAGTCGAAGGTGCCGTATCTCGGCATCTGTCTCGGCATGCAGCTCGCGGTGATCGAATTCGCGCGCGACGTCGTCGGCCTGAAGCAGGCGAACAGCACGGAATTCGACGCGGAAACGCCGGAACGCGTGGTCGCGCTGATCACCGAATGGTACGACCGCGACGGTAAGGTCGAGACGCGCACCGAGGAATCCGATCTCGGCGGCACGATGCGCCTCGGCTCGCAACGCTGCCCGATCAAGCCCGGCACGATGGCCGCAGAGATCTATGGCAAGGACGTGAACGAGCGCCATCGCCACCGTTATGAAGTCAATAACCGCTTCGTGCCCCAGCTCGAAGCCGGCGGCCTTATCATCAGCGCCCGTACCCCGAGCGAGGATCTGCCGGAAATGATGGAGCTGCCGCGTTCGATGCACCCGTGGTTCGTCGGCGTCCAGTTCCACCCGGAATTCACGTCCACGCCGCGTGACGGTCATCCGCTGTTCAAGTCGTTCGTCGAAGCCGCGCTCGCCAACAAGCAAGCGCGTGGAGTGCAAGCATGAAGCTGTGCGATTTCGAGGTCGGTCTCGACAAGCCTTTCTTCCTGATCGCGGGTACCTGCGTCGTCGAATCGGAGCAAATGACGATCGACACGGCGGGCCGCCTGAAGGAGATCTGCGAGAAGCTGAACGTTCCGTTCATCTACAAGTCGTCGTACGACAAGGCAAACCGCAGCTCGGGCAAATCGTTTCGCGGCCTCGGAATGGACGAGGGCCTGCGGATCCTGTCCGAGGTGAAGCGCCAGCTCGGCCTGCCGGTGCTGACCGACGTGCATGCGATCGACGAGATCGAGCAGGTCGCGTCGGTCGTCGACGTGCTGCAGACGCCGGCGTTCCTGTGCCGTCAGACCGATTTCATCCATGCGTGCGCGCGCTCGGGCAAGCCCGTCAACATCAAGAAGGGCCAGTTCCTCGCGCCGCACGACATGAAGAACGTGATCGACAAGGCGCGCGACGCCGCACGCGAGGCCGGTCTGTCGGAAGACCGCTTCATGGCGTGCGAGCGCGGCGTCTCGTTCGGCTACAACAATCTCGTGTCGGACATGCGTTCGCTCGCGATCATGCGCGAGACGAACGCGCCGGTCGTGTTCGATGCGACCCACTCGGTGCAGTTGCCGGGCGGGCAGGGCACGAGCTCGGGCGGCCAGCGCGAATTCGTGCCGGTGCTCGCACGTGCGGCGGTCGCGACGGGCGTCGCGGGCCTCTTCATGGAAACGCATCCGAATCCGGCCGAGGCGAAGTCGGACGGCCCGAATGCGGTGCCGCTGAACCGGATGGGTGCGCTGCTGGAGACGCTCGTCACGCTCGACCAGGCGGTGAAGCGCAATCCGTTCCTGGAAAACGATTTCAATTAAAGATCGAATGAACCTTGCGACGGCTTCGCGCGTCTGTAGCGAAAGCGGTTCCGGCGCGCGCGCCGTCGCAGTTTGAAGAATCCATCGTCATTCTCAGAGGAAACCCATGAGTGCAATCGTAGATATCATCGGCCGCGAGATTCTGGATTCGCGCGGCAACCCCACCGTCGAATGCGACGTGCTGCTCGAATCGGGCACGATGGGCCGCGCGGCGGTGCCGTCGGGCGCGTCCACCGGCTCGCGTGAAGCGATCGAACTGCGTGACGGCGAAGCCGGCCGCTACAACGGCAAGGGCGTGCTGAAGGCGGTCGAGCACATCAACACCGAAATCTCCGAAGCCATCATGGGCCTCGACGCGTCGGAACAGGCGTTCCTCGACAAGACGCTGCTGGAACTGGACGGCACCGACAACAAGTCGCGTCTCGGCGCGAACGCGATGCTGGCCGTGTCGATGGCCGTCGCGAAGGCCGCCGCTGAAGAAGCCGGCCTGCCGCTGTACCGCTACTTCGGCGGTTCGGGCGCGATGCAACTGCCGGTGCCGATGATGAACATCGTCAACGGCGGCGCGCACGCGAACAACAGCCTGGACATCCAGGAATTCATGATCGTCCCGGTCAGCCAGCCGACGTTCCGTGAAGCGCTGCGTTGCGGCGCGGAAGTATTCCACGCGCTGAAGAAGATCCTGAGCGACCGCGGCATGAGCACGGCCGTCGGCGACGAAGGCGGTTTCGCACCGAACTTCGGCAGCAACGACGAGTGCCTGTCGACGATCCTGCAGGCGATCGAGAAGGCCGGCTACCGTGCGGGCGAAGACGTGCTGCTCGCGCTCGACTGCGCGGCATCCGAGTTCTACCACGACGGCAAGTACCAGCTCGCGGGCGAAGGCCTGCAACTGTCGTCGGCCGAATTCACCGACTACCTCGCGACGCTCGCCGACAAGTTCCCGATCGTATCGATCGAGGACGGCATGCACGAAAGCGACTGGGACGGCTGGAAGCTGCTGACCGATCGCCTCGGCAAGAAGGTGCAGCTCGTCGGCGACGACCTGTTCGTCACGAACACGCGCATCCTGAAGGAAGGCATCGAGAAGGGCATCGCGAACTCGATCCTCATCAAGATCAACCAGATTGGTACGCTGACCGAAACGTTCGCGGCGATCGAAATGGCGAAGCGCGCGGGCTACACGGCCGTGATCTCGCACCGCTCGGGCGAAACGGAAGATTCGACGATCGCGGACATCGCGGTCGGCCTGAACGCCGGTCAGATCAAGACGGGTTCGCTGTCGCGCAGCGACCGCATCTCGAAGTACAACCAGCTGCTGCGTATCGAGGAAGATCTCGGCGACATCGCGAGCTACCCGGGCAAATCGGCTTTCTATAACCTGCGCTAACGCGCTACTATCGGGTTCGTCATCTCGACGCCGCTCTGTGCCTGTGCGCGGAGCGGCGCTTCTTATATCTGCGTCTCTTACATGCGGCTTGTCACTGTCGTCCTGATTGCCTTGCTGGCGCTCATTCAGTACCCCCTATGGTGGGGACACGGCGGCTGGCTGCGGGTGCACGAATTGCGTCAGCAGCTCGACGACCAGCTCCAGAAGAACGCGGACGAGAAGCTGCGCAACGAGCGCACCGCCGGCGAAGTGCAGGATCTGCAGAGCGGCACCGCGGCGATCGAGGAGCGTGCGCGCTACGAGATGGGCATGGTGAAGGACGGCGAAGTATTCGTGCAGTTCGTGTCGCCGAACGCGCCTGCAGGGCCGCTGAACACCACGCCGTCGAATACGTCGACGCGCGGCACCGTCTCCGCGGCGCCGGTGCGGGTCGTGCCGAATCCGCAGTCGATCGCGAAGCCGTCGCGGCATCACGGCGGCGACAAGGGCAAGGCGGCGCATCACTGAGCGCGGTATGTCGAATCCATTGAAAAAGCGCGGGAAATGCCGCGCTTTTTTATTTCCTGCCAGTCGTCAATCGATCGGGCGATACTTGCTCACCACCACCAGCCCGGGTAGCCGTAACTGACGCCCGTGCCCCAGCGATTGCCCCATCCGCCGTAGTACCCGCCGTAGACCGTCACGGGCGGCGGCGAGTAATAGGCCCACGCGCGCGCGGCCGCTTCGGCTGCCATCGCGCTGTTCTGCTCGCGCAGGACCTGCCGGTCGATCTCGTCGTAGCGCTTGCGTTCGGCGCTCGACAGCACGGGCGGCTGGCCGCCCGACGCACCCGGTTCGGGCAGGCGGCTCAGGAGCGTGGAAGTCGGCGGCGGCATCGCGCAGCCGGCAAGCGCGAGCGTCCCGGCGGCCGTGCTCGTCAGGACGAGGGTGCGAATGGTGCAAAACGGGCGGAGGCGATTCATGTGTTTCTCCTGCAGCGCGCCGATCGTGAAAGCGGCTGGCGTGGAAGGCCGGGCCTCCGGCGCCTGAGCCGCGCATGCGGCGCTCGTGCGTCATTATGCGCCCGTGCCGCGCCGGTGGCGGGCACGGGCGCGCGGCTCAGTGACGCTGATCGGTCGCGGGCGCGATGCCGGTTTCGACACCGGGTGCCGCGAACAGTTGCGCGACGTCGACCGGATCGAATTCGTAGCGCTGGTTGCAGAATTCGCAGTGGATCTCGACGTGGCCGCGCTCGACGATCACGCTGTCGACTTCTTCATGACCGAGCATGCGCAGCATCGCACCGACCTTCTCGCGCGAGCACGAACACTGGAACCGCGTGCCGGCCGGTTCGAAGTGCTGCACGTTTTCCTGCCAGAACAGCCGGCGGAACACGACTTCCGGTTCGACCTCGAGCAGCTCCTTCGCGGACAGCGTGCCGCCGAGCGTGCACACGCGCTCCCACGTGTCGATATCGGTTTCGGCGTTGCGCGGCACGATGCCGCCGTCGCCCGGCAGCTTCTGCAGCAGCATGCCGACCGCGCGGTCGCGATCGGCCGCGAGCCACAGCCGCGTGTCGAGCTGCTCCGAGTGATGCATGTAGTGCTCGAGTACCTGCGACACCGATTCGAGCGGGCCGTCGACGCCGTTCAGCGGCACGATGCCCTGGTACGGCTGCTGGCCCGGCAGCTTGTCGGCCGGGTCGAGCGTGATCACGCAGCGGCCGTGGCCGCTCGCATTGACGAGCGCCGCGAAGCTCGTGTCGTCGCCGATCGTCTGCGCGGCTTCACCCGAGGAGAACTTCGCGGTGGCCCGCATCGACAGATCGGACCCGCACTGGACGACCAGCATCTGGACCGGCCCGTCGCCGAAGATCTGCATGATCAGGGTGCCGTGAAATTTCAGGTTCGCGGACAGCAGCGCGCACGCGGCCATCATCTCGCCGAGCACCGTGCGCACGGGGGCAGGGTAGTCGCGGCGGGCGAGCACTTCCTGCCACGTGTTGCGCAGCGAAACGATCTCGCCGCGCACGGGCGCCGCATTGAACATGAATTTCTGTAACTGGTCGCTCACTCTTCTTCCTTGAAATCCGTGCGAATCACCCGATCCGCACGAGTTGCTCCTTGAAATGCGCGCGTCGCTCGACATACGTCTTCGCGTTTGCGCGCAGCCGCGCGACGTCTTCGGCCGACAGCTCGCGCACGACTTTCGCCGGTGCGCCGAGAATCAGCGAGTTGTCCGGGAACGTCTTGCCTTCCGTCACGACCGCGCCGGCACCGACCAGACAGTTGCGGCCGATGACCGCTCCATTCAAGACCACCGCCTGAATCCCGATCAGCGAACCTTCGCCGATCGTGCAGCCGTGCAGCATGGCCTGGTGCCCGATCGTCACGTTCTCGGCAATCGTCAGCGGAAAGCCCGGGTCGGTATGCAGGACCGCGCCTTCCTGGACGTTGCTGCCGGTGCCGACCGTAATCGTCTCGTTGTCGCCGCGGATCGTCGCGCCGAACCACACGCTCGCGTTTTCCTCGAGCACGACCTTGCCGATGATGGCCGCCGTATCGGCGACGAACACGCTTTCGTGGATCGTCGGGGCCGTCTCGCCCAGCTTGTAGATCGTCACGGAGTCTCCTTGTCTGTTCGATGATGGGCGCCGGTAGAATGGCGCGTCCGGTTTGCCCGGCGCATGGCGCCGCGGAGCAAACGCATATTGTAAACCGTCGCGTGCCTGTGCTCCCGCGATGCGTACGCAAGGTGTCCCCGTTTATGAGCATCGCGTCTTCTTCTTTCGGCCAGGCGCCGGCCTGTGTGCGCAGCGTGGCGCTCGATGCGCTGCGTGTTGTCGAGCCGGCGGCCAAGGCCGCGCAGGTGCGCGCGCTGTACGATGCGCTGCGGGCCGGGCAGGCCGCGATCGCGCCGTCGCTTCAACTGCGCGAACCGGCCGATCTGCCCGGGCGCCCGGCGCGGCCGCCGCTCGTCGAGCCGCGCCAGCTCGAGCGGCGCAGCATGCGGTCGCCCGAAGGGCGCGCCGTGCTGCTGCATGCGCTCGCCCATATCGAATTCAACGCGATCAACCTGGCGCTCGACGCCGTGTGGCGCTTCGCCGGGCAGCCGGACGCGTTCTATGCGGACTGGCTGAAGGTCGCGGCCGAGGAGGCCTATCACTTCACGCTGCTGTCCGACCGGCTCGCGGCATTCGGGCACGCATACGGCGATTTTCCCGCACACAACGGCCTGTGGGAGATGTGCGAGCGAACCAAGGACGATGTGCTGGCGCGCATGGCGCTCGTGCCGCGGACGCTCGAGGCCCGCGGGCTCGACGCGTCGCCGCCGATCCGCGCGCGGCTCGTGCAGGCGGGCGACGACGCGTCGGCCGCGATCCTCGACGTGATCCTGCGCGACGAAATCGGCCATGTCGCGATCGGCAACCGCTGGTTCCGCCATTTGTGCGACGCAGCCGGCCGCGACCCCGTGCCGACCTATCGGCAACTCGCCGGGCAATACCACGCGCCGCGGCTGCGCGGCCCGTTCAATTTCGATGCGCGGCGCGATGCCGGCTTCGAGCAGGCCGAACTCGACGAACTGGCCGCGCAGGACGCGGCGGACGGGAGCGCCGCTCATTAGCCGGATCGCTTTCGGCTGCGTCGGGGGCGGCCGTCGGCGGGCTCGCGTGCCCGCGGCCGATGGCATCTTCCTGCTTGGCCCGTACGACCTCGCCGCTAGAGCGCTACCTCGATCGCCGGCTGCCGGAACCGGGGCGTCGCCGCTATAATCGAACGACCATTCTTTTTTTGGCGGCTGCAATGAGTGCCTCGAGCTCTGTTTCCGATTTCGTCACGGTGCGCGGCGTCCAGCTGCATGTGCGGCGCTGGGGCCGGCCCGATGCGCCGACGCTGTTCATGCTGCACGGCTGGATGGACGTCGCGGCGTCGTTCCAGTTCGTCGTCGATGCGCTCGCGGGCGACTGGCAGGTGATCGCGCCCGACGCGCGCGGCTTCGGGCTGTCCGACTGGCCGGTCGCGCGGCAGGGCGGCGGCCACTACTGGTTCCACGAGTACCTGGGCGACCTCGATGCGCTCGTCGACCGCTATGCGCCGACCGGCGAGGTCAATCTGGTCGGACACAGCATGGGCGCGAACGTCGTGTGCCTGTATGCCGGCGCACGGCCGGAACGCGTGCGCCGCGTGGTCGACCTCGAAGGGTTCGGGCTCGCGCCGGCCCGCGCCGAACAGGCGCCGCGCCGGCTGCGCGGCTGGCTCGACGAGCTGCGCGAGCCGCCCGCGCTGCGGCCGTACGCATCCCTCGACGACGTGGCGGCCCGCCTGATCAAGACCAATCCGCGGCTCGATCCGCGCCGCGCCGCGTTTCTCGCCGCGCACTGGTCGACACGCGGCGACGACGGCCTCTACCACCTGCTGGCCGACCCGGCGCACAAGATGCCGGGCCCGCTGCTGTACCGGCTCGACGAGGTGATGGCGATCTGGAAGCAGGTGCGCGCGAAGGTGCTGCACGTCGAGGCCGTCAATTCGCCGACGCTCGCGCATCTCGCCGGCGACATCCCGCTGCCCGAATTCAAGGCGCGCTTCAACGCATTCCCCGACTGGCGCGAGAAACTCGTCGAGGATGCCGGCCACATGGTGCATCACGACCAGCCCGCGCAGATCGCGGCGCTGATCGAGGCGTTCTGCGCGTAGACGCGTGGTGCCGGCGGCACGGCAGGCGGGCGGCGCAATTGCCGCGTTGCAGTAGAATGAGGCCTTACCTGCCATGCCGACAATGAACGCCGATCTCCACTGCCATTCCAATGTTTCCGACGGGTTGCTGTCGCCTGCCGACGTCGCGCGCCGTGCGCATGCGGGCGGCGTGACCCTGTGGGCGCTGACCGACCACGACGAGATCGGCGGCCAGGCGGCGGCGCGCAGCGAGGCGGAAGCGCTCGGCATGCGCTACCTGAGCGGCGTCGAGATCTCGGTCACGTGGGCATCGCGCACCGTGCACATCGTCGGTCTGCACATCGATCCCGCCCATCCGGCGCTGGTCGACGGCCTGTACCGCACGCGCCACGGCCGCGCGGCGCGCGCGCTGGCGATCGCGGAGCAGCTCGCGACGCTCGGCATTCCCGGCGCGTACGAAGGCGCGCTGAAATACGTATCGAATCCCGACCTGATCTCGCGCACGCACTTCGCGCGCTTTCTCGTCGAGAACGGCCACGCCGAATCGACATCCGACGTGTTCGACCGCCTGCTCGGCGACGACAAGCCCGGCTTCGTCCCGCATCGCTGGGCGTCGCTGTCCGACGCGGTCGGCTGGATCCGCGCGGCAGGCGGCGAAGCGGTGGTCGCGCATCCGGGCCGCTATCGCTATACGCCGGTCGAATTCGACGCGTTCTTCGGCGAGTTCATCGATCTCGGCGGCCGCGCGATCGAGGTCATCACGGGCAGTCACACGCCCGACCAGTACCGCGAATACGCGGACGTTGCGCGCCGCTTCGGCTTCGAAGTGTCGCGCGGCTCGGATTTCCACGCGCCGGGCGAGGGCCGCGTCGAGCTCGGCGGCCTGCCGCCGTTGCCGCCCGACCTGACACCGGTCTGGGAGCGCTGGCTCTGACGCCGGGCGGCTTCGGGCCGCCCGCGTGGCCGCCGAGGCGCAAATCCGACTTCTCCCTCTTTACGTGTCCCCATGTCCCAGTTCTTCAGGATTCATCCGGATAATCCGCAGCCGCGCCTGATCAAGCAGGCGGTGGAGATCGTCAGCAAGGGCGGCGTGATCGCGATGCCGACCGATTCGAGCTATGCGCTCGCGTGCCATCTCGACGACAAGGATGCGGTCGAGCGCGTGCGCCGGATTCGCGGCCTCGACGAGAAGCAGCACATGTCGCTGCTCGTGCGCGACCTGTCGGAGCTCGCCAACTTCGCGATGGTCGACAACCGCCAGTACCGGCAGATCAAGTCGGTGACGCCGGGCCCGTACGTGTTCATCCTGCAGGCGACGAAGGAAGTGCCGCGCCGGCTGTCGCACCCGTCGCGCAAGACGATCGGGCTGCGCGTGCCCGATCACGCGATCACGCTCGCGCTGCTGGAGTCGCTCGGCCAGCCGCTGCTCGGCACGACGCTGATCCTGCCGCCGGACGACGAACCGCTGAACGATCCCGAGGAAATCCGCACGCGGCTCGAGAAACAGGTCGACCTCGTGATCGACGGCGGCGCCTGCCCGCGCGAACCGTCGACGGTGATCGACCTGACCGGCGATGCGCCCGAACTCATCCGCGCGGGGCGCGGCGCGCTCGAACCGTTCGGACTCTCGGTCGCGTAAGCGTGCCGTTCATTTTTGCGCGAGTGCGCTTGTTACAATAACGCGATATGGATGCTTCCCTGATACAGACCATCGCCGTCTACGCGCTGCCCGTGATCTTCGCGATCACGCTGCACGAGGCCGCGCATGGCTACGCCGCGCGCCTGCTCGGCGACAACACCGCCTACGCGATGGGGCGCGTGTCGTTCAATCCGATGCGCCACATCGACCCGCTCGGCACGATCGCGATTCCGCTCGCGATGTATTTCCTGACCGGCGGCGCGTTCCTGTTCGGCTATGCGAAGCCGGTGCCGGTATCGTTCGGCAACCTGCGCAATCCGCGCTGGGGCAGCCTGTGGGTCGCGCTCGCGGGGCCGGCCTGCAACTTCGTGCAGGCGCTGGTCTGGGGCCTGCTGACCCTCGTGCTGCCGGCCGTCGGCGTCGACGAGCCGTTCTTCACGCGGATGGCGTTCGCCGGCGTCAGCGCGAACCTCGTGCTCGGCGTGCTGAACCTGTTTCCGCTGCCGCCGCTCGACGGCGGCCGCATCCTGGCGGCGTTGCTGCCGACCAGGCAATCGATCGCGCTGTCGCGCATCGAGCCGTACGGTTTCATCATCGTCCTCGTGCTCGTCACGACGGGCGTGCTGACGAATTTCTGGCTGCGCCCGCTCGTCAATGTCGGCTACGCCGTCCTGAGCGCCATCCTGTCTCCCTTCGCCTCGCTTTTCTAACGACAATCATGTTCCCAGAACGTATTTTCTCCGGCATGCGACCCACCGGGTCGCTGCACCTCGGTCATTACCACGGCGTGCTGAAAAACTGGGTGAAGCTGCAGTCCGAGTACCCGTGCTTCTTCTGCGTCGTCGACTGGCATGCGCTGACGACGCACTACGAGACGCCCGAGGTCATCGAGAAGAACGTGTGGGACGTGCTGATCGACTGGCTCGCGTCCGGCATCGATCCGGGGCAGGCGACGCTGTTCATCCAGAGCAAGGTGCCCGAGCACGCGGAACTCGCGCTGCTGCTCGGCATGAGCACGCCGCTCGGCTGGCTCGAACGCGTGCCGACCTACAAGGAGCAGATGGAGAAGCTGAAGGACAAGGATCTGTCCACCTACGGCTTCCTCGGCTACCCGGTGCTGATGGCCGCCGATATCCTGCTGTATCGCGGCTCGCTCGTGCCGGTCGGCGAGGACCAGGTGCCGCACGTCGAGATGACGCGCGAGATCGCGCGCCGCTTCAACTACCTGTACGGCCGCGAGCCCGGTTTCGAGGAGAAGGCGCTCGAAGCCGCGAAGAAGCTCGGCGGCAAGCGCGCGAAGCTCTATCACGAGCTGCGCAACGCGTATCAGCAGGAAGGCGACGACGAGGCGCTCGAACAGGCGCGCGCGATGCTGCAGGAATCGCAAAGCCTGTCGATGAGCGATCGCGAGCGCCTGTTCGGCTATCTCGAAGGCTCACGCAAGATCATCCTGGTCGAGCCGCAGGCGCTGCTGACCGAAGCGTCGCGGATGCCGGGCCTCGACGGACAGAAGATGTCCAAGTCGTACGGCAACACGATCGGCCTGCGTGAGGACGCCGAGACGATCACGAAGAAGGTCCGCACGATGCCGACCGATCCCGCACGCGTGCGTCGCACCGATCCGGGCGATCCCGACAAGTGCCCGGTGTGGCAGCTTCACCAGGTCTATACGGACGAAGCGACGCACGAATGGGTGCAGAAGGGCTGCCGCTCGGCGGGCATCGGCTGCCTCGACTGCAAGCAGCCGGTCGTCGAAGGCATCCTGCGCGAACAGCAGCCGATGCTCGAACGTGCGCAGAAGTACATGGACGATCCGTCGCTGCTGCGTGCGATCGTCGCGGACGGTTGCGACAAGGCGCGCAAGTACGCGACGGAAACGATGCGCGACGTGCGCGACGCGATGGGCCTGTCGTACAACTGATCCGGCGCATGAGCGAATCCGTCATCGCCGCCGCGGGCGGCCACGTCGGCCAGGCCGAGCCGTCGCGCTGGGTTGCGCAATGGGCGCGGCTCGTGCCGGCCGGCGGTGCGGTGCTCGACGTCGCCGCGGGCGGCGGCCGCCATGCGCGCTGGTTTGCGTCGCGCGGGCATCCGGTCGTCGCGCTCGACCGCGATCCGGCCGCGCTGGCCGCGTTGCGCGCGATTCCCGGCGTCGACGCCCGCGCGGCCGATCTCGAAGGCGCGCCGTGGCCGCTGCCGGCCGACGAGCGGTTCGTGGCCGTGATCGTCACGAATTACCTGCATCGTCCGCTCTGGCCCCATCTGCTCGATGCGGTGGCGCCGGGCGGCGTGCTGATCTACGAAACCTTCGCGCAAGGAAACGAAACGGTCGGAAAACCGTCCAACCCCGCGTTCCTGCTCGCCCCGGGCGAGCTGCTGGACGCCGTGCACGGCCACCTGCGGGTGGTCGCGTACGAGGACGGTTTCGTCGCCGCGCCGCGCGAGGCGTTCGTCCAGCGTCTCTGCGCAGTGCGCGAGGGCGCGACCCCGAAGGCGGGGGCGGGAATTCCACGTTACGAACTGCCCGGCTAATCCGCTACAATCCAACGTTTACCGGTACATCAATCAATCGCGTTTCATGGCTAACGGCACCCAAGACGGCATTCAAATCCGCGGCAGCATCCCCGCGATCGTCACCCCGATGCTCGAAGACGGCAGTCTCGACCTGCCGGCGTTTCGCAAACTGGTCGACTGGCACATCGCGGAAGGCACCGATGCGCTCGTCGTCGTCGGTACGAGCGGCGAGTCGGCAACGCTCAGCGTCGAAGAGCACATCCTGATGATCCGCACGGCGGTCGAGCATGCGTCGAAACGCATCCCGATCATCGCGGGCGCGGGCGGCAATTCGACCGCCGAGGCGATCGAGCTGACGAAGCAGGCGAAGGCGGTCGGCGCGGACGCGACGCTGCAGGTCGTGCCGTACTACAACAAGCCGACGCAGGAAGGCATGTACCGCCAC
This sequence comes from Burkholderia sp. BCC0397, assembly GCF_902832865.1. Taxonomy (NCBI): domain Bacteria; kingdom Pseudomonadati; phylum Pseudomonadota; class Betaproteobacteria; order Burkholderiales; family Burkholderiaceae; genus Burkholderia; species Burkholderia sp. BCC0397. Next base: position 760,508 of record NZ_CADFDL010000002.1, read on the forward strand.
TTCCGGACGATCGCCGAAGCGGTCGACCTGCCGGTGATCCTGTACAACGTGCCGGGCCGTACGGTCGCGGACATGACGCACGAGACGACGCTGCGCCTCGCGCAGGTGCCGGGCATCATCGGCGTGAAGGAAGCGACCGGCAACATCGATCGCGCCGCGCACCTGATCAAGGCCGCGCCGAAGCATTTCGCGATCTACAGCGGCGACGATCCGACCGCGATCGCGCTGATGCTGCTCGGCGGCCACGGCAACATCTCGGTGACGGCGAACGTCGCGCCGCGCGCGATGAGCGAGCTGTGCCGCGCGGCGCTGGCCGGCGACGTAGCGACGGCGCGCGAGCTGCACATGAAGCTGCTGTCGCTGCACAAGAACCTGTTCATCGAAGCGAACCCGATCCCGGTGAAGTGGGCGCTGCAGGCGATGGGCAAGATGCAGGGCGGCATCCGGCTGCCGCTCACGGCGCTCGACGAGCGCTGCCACGATGCCGTGCGTTCGGCCCTCGTCGAGGCCGGCGTTCTCGCCTGATGCCGAGGCGGCCGCGTCCTGCGGCCGCCGGCTCGACCCCTGATCAACCCGCACCGGCCGGCTCCGTCCGGCGCCGCTCCTGACGAGCGTTCTAGCAAGACGAAGGATTTCATGAAACGTTTCGCCTTTTCCTCTCGCGCCATCCAGCTGTCGGTGGTGGCGCTGGCGCTGGGCGCGCTCGCTGGCTGCGATACGCTGAACGACTACCTGGCCCCTGACCGGGTCAACTACAAGAACACCGGCTCGGCGCCGCCGCTCGCGGTGCCGAGCGACCTGAAGCCGGTGCAGACGACGCAGCAGTTCGTCGCGCCGCCGACCAACGCCGGGCTCGGCACGCTGCCGCCGCGGGCCACCACGCAGGCCGGCAACGCGACCGACGGCATCCCGAGCGCGCAGGATCCGCTCGGCATGCACATCGAGCGCGACGGCGATCGCCGCTGGCTCGTCGTCGACGGCCGGACGCCCGAGCAGTTGTGGCCGATCCTGAAGGAGTTCTGGCAGGAGAATGGCTTCTCGCTGAAGACCGATGCACCGTCGACGGGCATCATGGCCACCGACTGGGCCGAGAACCGTGCGAACATTCCGGACGACTGGTTCCGCCGCACGATCGGCAAGGTCATCGATTTCGCCTATTCGTCGGGTACGCGCGACCGCTTCCGCACGCTCGTGAACCGGACGTCGGACGGCAACACCGACATCTCGATCACGCACAGCGCGATGGAAGAAATGATGGTCGGCCCGCAGGGCGGCACGTCGTCGCGCTGGGAAGAGCGTCCGCGCAACCCGGTGCTCGAAGCCGTGTTCCTGTCGAAGCTGATGCAGAAGTTCGGCCTGACCGACGCGCAGGCGAAGCAGTTGCTGACCGATGCGCGCCCCGCGACGGCGCCGGCGCAGGTCGGCGATACGAGCAGCGGCGCGGCGACGCTGCAACTGGCCGAGTCGTTCGACCGCGCGTGGCTGCGCGTGGGCCTGGCGCTCGACCGGACCAACTTCACGGTCGACAATCGCGACCGCGAGAAGGGCATGTACACCGTGCGCTACGCGAATTCGATGGAAGAGCTCAAGCGTGACGGCCTGTTCGGCAAGCTGTTCTACGGCGGCCCGTCGGCGGCCAAGCCCGGCAAGGAATATCTGATCAACGTGCGCGCGCAGGGCAATGGCGGCACGCAGGTCGCGGTGGTCGGCGCGAACGGCCAGGTCGACAACTCGTCGGACGCGCAGCGGCTCATTTCGCTGCTGCACGCGCAGCTGAACTGAGCGCGTGCGATTCGCCAGCCTCGGAAGCGGCAGCGAAGGCAATGCGCTGGTCGTCGAGGCCTCGAGCGGCACGACGACCACCCGCGTGCTGCTCGACTGCGGCTTTTCCGCCAAGGAGGTCGAGCGCCGGCTCGGCCGACTGAATCTCTGCATCGCCGATCTCGATGCGATCCTCATTACCCATGAACACAGCGATCACGTCGGCAGTGCGCTGACGCTCGCGCGCCGTGCGTCGCTGCCGCTCTACATGAGCTGGGGCACCGCGCGCGCGGTCGGCGCGGACGAGGCCGATGTCGATCTCCACGTGCTGTGGGGCGACGAGACGGCCGCGATACGCGATCTGGCCGTGATGCCCTATACGGTCCCTCACGATGCGCGGGAACCGCTCCAGTTCGTCTTCATGGACGGAAGCCGCCGGCTCGGCGTGCTGACGGACGTCGGGATGGCCACGCCGCACATCACGGCCGTCCTGAGCGGCTGTGACGCGCTGGTGCTCGAATCCAACCACGATACCGCGATGCTGGCCGCCAGCCGCTATCCGCAGTCGCTGAAGGCGCGGATCGGCGGCAATCACGGCCACCTGAGCAACGACGCGGCGGCCGACATCCTCGCGTCGCTGGAACGCAGCCGTCTCCAGCACCTGGTCGCGGCCCATCTGAGCCAGCAGAACAACCAGCCGGAACTGGCCCGCCAGGCGTTTGGCGGCGTACTCGGGACGGACGGGGAAGACGTGATCGTGGCCTCGCAGGACGCGGGCTTCGACTGGTTGACGCTCGGATAAGGGCTGCTGCGGCGGCCCCACGCGGCTGCCGGGCGCTCGATGCGAAAGCGGCAGACGTAAAAAAACCGGCCCTCGGGCCGGTTTTTTTTCAGCTGATGCTGAAGGCTTACTGGCTTGCGCCCGAAGCCGGAGCAGCCGTCGCTGCCGAAGCAGCCGACGCCACTGCAGCAGCAGCGTCGCTCGCAGCAGCCGTTGCCGACGAAGCAGCAGCCGAAGCGTCGCTCGCAGCACCAGCAACTGCCGAAGCAGCCGACGAAGCAGCAGCCGATGCGTCGCTAGCAGCCGACGAAGCAGCTTGATCAGCGCTCTTGTTGCAAGCAGCCAGTGCAACAGCAGCCAACAGGGAAGCTACGAGGAGGGATTTCTTCATGATCACGTCCTTTTATGGTTAAAGGTAAGCAACAGCGCGAAACAATACCGGTAATGTGCTCCAACACCGACCTGGGCCGCTGGTGGAGACGCACTTCTAGAGCGTGAATCTTCCCTACGGCTTGGGCGGAAATTATATGCACTTTCCTATCGACCGTCGACAAATGCGGGGTCAATACGTTGTCTTTCCCATACAGAATTTGATCTGTACGGGCATACGGGGCGACTCACACTAATTCCGGCTGCCGACCCGTAGCCAGCCCGCACGATACCACTCGTGCAACAAGGCTGTCATCGAGGGAACCCGGGATAGTGTTACAAACCGTTTCGCCTCCATCTGGCGTTGATTGGCCAGTTCGGGCAGCCATTCATCGGCTTGCTCGAGCGGTCCTTCCTCGCCATTAATGAAGTACGAGCGCGCGTTATACATCAATGCGGCCCTTCTGTCGAGACGCACGCCACGGCGTGATGCTTGCGCGACGAACGCGGCTTCGGACAGCGGACGCTCGGGCGGGTCGAAAACGACGTTCGATTTGGGTTCGCTCAGGTAGCAGCCGAGGAATTCGGCGACGTCGCGCTTGCGCCAGCGGATCGCGTCGACGATCTCGGTCACACGTTCGACCATCGCCGGCGGCAGTTGCGCGGGCGCGTCGACGGCCGGCTGCTTCGGATCGCGGTAGAGGTCGTCGCCGGCCGCGTCGCGCAGGCCGCCGCGCTCCGCGAGGTAGTACAGGAACTGGGCGCCCAGCTCGCCGGCGGACGGGGCCCGGAAGCCGATCGAGCAGGTCATGCACTCGCCTTCGGCAACGCCGTCGTGCGCGATGTGCGGCGGCAGGTACAGCATGTCGCCGGGCTCCAGCACCCATTCGTCGCTCGGCTCGAAGTTTTCGAGGATCTTCAGCGGCACGTCCGGCTGCAGCGACAGATCCTTCTGCGCGCCGACCCGCCAGCGGCGCCGGCCTTCGACCTGCAGCAGGAATACGTCATATGAGTCGAAGTGCGGGCCGACGCCGCCGCCGTCCGTCGCATACGAGATCATCAGGTCGTCCAGCCGCGCGTCGGGGATGAAGCGGAAGCGGTCGAGCAACGCGCGAGCCGCGTCGACGTGCAGGTCGATCCCCTGCACGAGCAAGGTCCAGGATTTGCGCGTGACCGCAGGCAGCGAGTCGGGCTCGAACGGACCGTGCGCCAGTTGCCACTTGTTACGAAAATGGGTGATCAATCGCGATTCCGCGTCATAGTCGGCGGCGAGCTCGAACAATGCATCGCGCGTGACCGGCGACGCGACGCCAGGGATCGCCTGGCGGATCAGCAGCGGCTTCTTTTGCCAGTAGCCGCGCATGAATTGCGCCGGCGTAAGACCGCCGAGCAGCGGCGTGGGAAGATCGGGGTGCGGTGCGCCGAGCGGGGCGGCAGCGGCATCCCGCGGTTCGGCTTGAGACCGGTTGCGCATCGTATAATGAGACTTGTATTTGGGAGAATTGGATGAAAATCGCAAAAAACACCGTCGTATCGGTCACTTACAAGCTGTCGGACGCACAGGGCAATCTGATCGAGGAAAGCGACGAGCCGATGGTCTATCTGCACGGCGGCTATGATGGCACGTTCCCCAAGATCGAGGAACAGCTCGACGGGCACGAGGCGGGCTACCAGGCGCAGGTCCAGCTCGAGCCGGAGGACGCGTTCGGCGACTACGATCCCGAGCTCGTGAAGATCGAGCCGCGCGATCGTTTTCCCGAGCCGCTCGAAGTGGGCATGCAGTTCGAAGGCACGCCGGAAGACGCTGACGAGGAAGTCGACTCGCTGATCTATACGGTCACCGATATCGCCGAAGACAAGGTCGTGCTCGACGGCAATCACCCGCTGGCGGGCATGGCGTTGCGTTTCGCGCTGACCGTCAAGGACGTTCGCGAAGCCACCGAAGACGAAATCGAGCATGAGCACGCGCATGGCGCGGAAGGGCTCGAGATCGTCGACGAGGATGACGACGAAGACGGCGAAGCGCCGTCAGGGCGTACCCTGCACTGAGCTTGCCGGCAGGCCCGGCGCCGGCCCCGATGCGGGGGGCGGTGCCGGCCACGACGCGCCGCCCGGTGCGGCGCCGTCGCCCTGCAACGGCGGCGCGACCGACGACGAGTCGGGCAGCGCCGGCAGCGCGGGGATTTCCGGCATCTGCGGCAGCGGCACGTCGTCGCGCGGCACGAGCGGCAGGGTGGGCGGTACCGGCAGGTTCTTCGGCACCTCCTGCAGGCTCACGTTGAAGATCGTCTGCCGCGCCGGCGATACGCTTACCTTTACCCACTGATTCGCCGGATGGCGCGGTCCGATCGCGACCCGCGTCACGTTTCCTACCAGCTCACCGTCGTCGGCATGCAGCGGACGGTCGATCAGAAAGCCGTTCGCCAGCGGTTCGCCGCTCGCGTGCATCACCAGTATCGGGCCGCGGAACGTCGCCGCCGCCTTCACCAGCGTTCGTTTCAGTTCACGGAAGCCGTCGCGCACGCGCGACCGGTTGAAACGCAGCCACGCGAAGCGCTCCGAGCGTTCATAGCGTTCGAACTGCGGATCGCCCTCGAACATCACGACCATCGCGCGCGCTTCGCGCCGCTTTGCATATTCGGCCGCGTGGTCGATCCAGAAGCCGTTCGCGATGATGCGGTCCTCGAATTCGCCGTTGCGGCCGCCCGCCGTCAAATAATGGTTGTTCGGCGCCGGCGCATTGAGTGCGACGTAGACGATGTCGTCGCGCATCCAGCGTGCGTTTTCGCGATATGGCCGGAACCGTGCGACTTCGCTCTCGCGCGTAATCTGCAGCGCACCGGGGTCGGGCAGCGCCGACTCGGCGAGCAGCGTCTGTCGCAGGAAATCGAGCCGCTCGACCGGGTCGTAGCCGCCGCCGGCCGCGGTGTTGCACGCGATCCAGTCGTCGTGGCCGGGAATGAACACGAGCGGCACGCGTGCTGAATCCAGGATCGCGCCGCGCTGCGAATACAGCGCGTCGCGGCATGCTTCCTTCGAGTCTTTGAGATCGCCCGCGTAGACGACGAACGCGAGGTTGCGCTCGCGTGCGATCGCATCGAGCAGCCGCTGCGCGGCCGGTTCGTCCGCCGGCCCGTTGATGACGCTCGACACGACCGCGAACGAGTAGGGCGCGGCGCTGCGCTTGGGCGGCGCGGCCAGCGCACCGGCCTGCGCCAGCGCAAGCACCGCCGCGGCGAGCGCGGCGGCGGCGCGGGCCGGCAGACCCCGCGGAATGCGCTTACGCGTGCCCGTCGGCATCGTGCGACCGGACCAGCGTGCGCAGTTCGTACAGCAGGTCGAGCGCCTCGCGCGGCTTGAGATCGTCGGGATCGATGTCGCGCAGTTTTTCGAGCGCCGGATGCGGCGTGTCGGGCAGCGCCGGCGCGTCCGCGCATTCGAGATCGTCGACGGCCGCCGGCGGCGCGCTGAAGAGGTCGAGTTGCGGCGTGTGCTGGGAGGCCGACTGCTGTTCGAGATACGCGAGGTGCTTGCGCGCGGCGCGGATCACCGGCGCCGGGACGCCCGCGAGCTGCGCGACCTGAAGGCCGTAGCTCTGGTTTGCCGGGCCTTCGTTGACCGCGTGCAGGAACACGATCCCGTGACCGTGCTCGACGGCCGACAGGTGGACGTTGGCCGCCTGCGGGAATTCGGCCGGCAGTTGCGTCAGCTCGAAGTAGTGCGTCGCGAACAGCGTGTAGCACGCGTTGTGCGCCAGCAGGTGGCGTGCGATCGCCCAGGCGAGCGCGAGGCCGTCGAAGGTCGACGTGCCGCGGCCGATTTCGTCCATCAGCACGAGGCTTTGCGGCGTCGCGTCGTTGAGGATCGCCGCGGCTTCGGTCATCTCGACCATGAAGGTCGAGCGGCCGCCCGCGAGATCGTCAGCCGCGCCGATGCGCGTGAAGATCCGGTCGATCGGGCCGAAGCATGCCGACTTCGCCGGCACGTAGCTGCCGACGTACGCCATCAGCGCGATCAGCGCGGTCTGCCGCATGAACGTGGACTTACCGCCCATGTTCGGCCCGGTGATCAGCAGCAGCTTGCGCTCGGTGCCGAACCGGCAGTCGTTCGCGATGAACTGCTCGACCTGCGCTTCGACCACCGGATGGCGACCCTGCTCGATTTCGATGCCGATCTCATCGGTGAAGGTCGGCGCGACCCAGTCGAGCGCGCGCGCGCGTTCGGCGAAGGCGGCGAGCAGGTCGAGCTCGGCGAGGGCCGATGCGACGCGCTGGCACTCGGGGATGAACGGCAGCAGCGCCTGCAGCACCGAGTCGTACAGCGCGCGCTCGCGCGCCAATGCGCGCTCCTGTGCGGACAGCGCCTTGTCCTCGAAGGTCTTCAGTTCCGGCGTGATGTAGCGCTCGGCGTTCTTCAGCGTCTGGCGGCGGCGGTAGTCGTCGGGCACCTTGTCGGTCTGGCCACGCGTGACCTCGATGTAGAAGCCGTGCACCTTGTTGTATTCGACGCGCAGGTTCGCGATGCCGGTGCGTGCGCGCTCGCGCGCTTCGAGATCGATCAGGAACTGCCCGCAGTTCTCCGAAATGTCGCGCAGCTCGTCGAGCTCGGCATCGTAGCCGCGCGCGATCACGCCGCCGTCGCGCACCATCGCGGCCGGCTCGGTGGCGATCGCGCTCGTCAGCAGGTCGAGGCATTCGGCGGGCGGCGCGAGCGCCGCGTCGACGCGCGCGAGCGCATCCGCGTTCGCGACGATCGCGCCGATGCGCTCGCGCAGTGCCGGCAGCGCGGCGAACGTGTCGCGCAGGCTCGACAGGTCGCGCGGGCGCGCGGACAGCAGCGCGAGACGCCCGGTGATCCGTTCGACGTCGGCGATCTGGCGCAGCGCGCTGCGCAGCGCATCGAGGCTCGCGCTGGCCGGTGCATCGAGCAGCGCGCCGATCGCCTGCTGGCGCGACTGCGCGGCAACCGAGGCGCGCGGCGGGTGATGCAGCCAGTGACGCAGCAGGCGGCTGCCCATCGTCGTGCAGCAGGTGTCGAGCAGCGAATACAGCGTGGGCGACTCGGTGCCGCGCAGCGTCTCGGTCAGTTCGAGGTTGCGGCGCGTGGCCGGATCGAGCCCGATGTATTCGGTTTCGTTCTCGACCTTCAGGCTGCGCACGTGCCGCAGTTGCTGGCCTTGCGTGGCCGCGGCATAGAGCAGCAGCGCGCCGGCCGCGCCGCATGCGCTCGTCAGCGAATGCGCGCCGAACCCGTCGAGGCTCGCGACGTCGAGCTGGTCGCACAGACGCTGCGTGCCCGATGCGATGTCGAAGTGCCACGCCGGCACGCGCTTGCTTGCGCCCGTGCCGGCGGGAATGGCGTCGGTCGCGCCGTCCGGCGTCAGGATTTCGGCCGGCCGGATGCGTTCGAGCGCGGCGGCAAGCTGCTCGGGCTCGATTTCGGCGAGCCGCAACGCGCCGCTCGCGAGGTTCAGCCACGCGAGGCCGACATTGACCGCGACGCCGCGCTTGTTGTGGCCGGTGCACATCGCGAGCAGGTAGACGTCGTTCTTGTCGGACAGCAGCGCGGCATCGGTCAGCGTGCCGGGCGTGACGACGCGCATGACCTTGCGCTCGACCGGGCCCTTCGACGTGGCCGGATCGCCGATCTGCTCGCAGATCGCGACCGATTCGCCCATCTTCACGAGCTTCGCCAGATACTGCTCGACCGCGTGATGCGGGACGCCGGCCATCTTGATCGGCGTGCCGGCCGACGCGCCGCGCTGCGTGAGGGTCAGGTCGAGCAGGCGTGCCGCTTTTTCCGCATCCTCGAAGAACAGCTCGTAGAAGTCGCCCATCCGGTAGAAGACGAGCGTGTCCGGATGATCGGCCTTGATGCGCAGGTACTGCTGCATCATCGGGGTGTGGCCGGCAAAGGCCTCGGGCGACAGCGTGGTCATAGGTCAGGCATGAAGTTGTTGCTTGGGTTGCCCGAGTTTACCAGTGGCTTCGATGTGAACGTGCGAAGTTGGCCGTTTGGCCGATTACCGGTGGTGCCGAGGAGTAGCGATTTGAAAGACGTACTCACGCGACTGCCGACCCACGAAGCGTCCGACATCGCCTAACCGCTCCCGAATCGCTGGGCACCCAGCGCCACCAAATTGGCAAGACGGGTTCGCCGCTGCTTACAATCAGAAAAATGAGCGCGCCGATTCCGGAAGAAGCCTTGACGACGCCTACATTGGCGACCTCGATGTCGTCTCGCGGGCGGCGGCGCCTCGATTACCGTGCAGCAACAGGAGAACCCGATGATCAAAGTCAGTGTCATGTACCCGTACGCCGCAGGCGCGCGATTCGACCATACTTACTACCGCGACAGGCATATGCCCATGGTGAAACAGCGGCTCGGCGCGGCATGTCTGTACTACACGGTGGACAAAGGCATCGCAGGCGGTGCGCCTGGCGCCGACCCTGTTTATGTCGCCAAGTGTGACTTCGTCTGCACGTCCGTCGAAGCTTTCCAGGCAGCCCGCGACCCGCACGCGCAGGAGATCATGGCCGACATAGCCAATTACACGGATATACAACCCGTGCTGCAAATCAGTGAAGTGGTCGTGGAGCGTTCGGAAGGCTGACCAAGGTTCGGATATCGCCAAGCACCGCCTCCGCGTATGGCGTAGCGACGGAGCGCTCGCGCTATCGTGGCGCAGGTCGCGCTCCGTTGCCCTGATCGGGTATGCTCGCCGCCGCGGCAAGGGCGGGACGACATTCCGTGCGTCGAGCCACGAATGAAGAGTCTATGAAGCCACTGGATCTGACGCGTTTCGATCTCAATCTGCTGGTCGTGCTCGAAGCGCTGTGGGTCGAGCGGCACGTCGGCCGCGCGGCCGAACGATTGCATTTGACCCAGTCCGCTACCAGCCATGCGTTGTCGAGGCTGCGTACGGCCTTCGACGATCAGCTTTTCATCCGCAATCCGCGCGGGATCGTGCCGACCCCGCTGACCGTGGAATTGATGCCGCGAGTGGCGGCGGTGCTCGAGTCGGTCAGGCTCGTGGCCAGCCCGCGCGGCCCGTTCGATCCCGGCCGCTTGCAGGCGACGCTGTCGGTGGCGGCCACCGATCACGCCGTCCTGACCGTGATCGCGCCCGTTCTCGCCACGATCCAGGCCGCCGCACCGGGGCTCGTGCTGCAACTGAGGCCGGCCGACAGCGAATCCGCGCTGCGCATGCTGGACGCCGGCGAATTCGACATCGTGCTGGGGTCCGGCTCTTTTGCCCGGATCCCGCAGCGTTTCGATTGCCGGCTCGTCCACAAGGAGCGCTTCGTCGGCATCGCGTGCAAGGGCCATCCCGCGCTGATCAAGCGGGGCAGGAAGCTGCACATGGACCTCGACGACTTCGCTCGACTGCCGCACATCCTGGTCTCGCCGCGCGGCGATGCACGGGGCGCGGTCGACGAGGCGCTGGAGAGCCTCGGTCGTACCCGCAACGTGCACGTCACTTGCCCCGGCTTCCTGGCCGTTCCGTTCATGGTCGGCGCGTCACAATCGATTGCCGTGGTTGCCGAGCGAATCGCATTGCGGTTGCAGGAGACCGCGCAGCTCAGTCTGTTCGAATTGCCGCTGGCGCTGCCGACCTGGGAAGTGCTCGTCATTCGAGCCCGCGGGCGCGCCAACGAGCCCGCCGTCGAGTGGGTGACGAACATGATGATCTCCGGTCACGCAGCGGCGGGGGCCTGGTGCGGCCCGAGCGACGCGACGTCATGAATCTCGTGCATCGACTCGATGTGCCGATGCCATTGGATCGTATGCCGCGGTCCTCCTAGAGTGGGGGCGTCGTTCAATCAACCCCCCAGGAGTACCCGATGAAAACCGCGCCCACGTTGGTGATGATCCCTTGCTTCGCCGGGGCTCCGTGGCAGCTCGACCAGTTGACCGCATTGCAGAACCGCGCGATGCGTACGCTTCGTTTGCCGGATGACGTGTACGAACTGGAAACGTTGGCCGATTTCATCGTCGACCAGGTGAAGGACCTCGAGCGCTACGTGCTGGTGGGCGATTCGTATGGCGCGGTCTCGTCGATCGCGGTGGTGACGCGGCAGCCGAAGGGCCTCGAGGGCCTCGTGATTTCCGGCGGCTTCGCCAGGAGCCCGATCACGTCGCCGTTGCTGAAGGCGCTGGCGGCGCTTGCACCGTTCTTCCCGGGGCCGTTTTACCGGCAGACGACGCTTCGGATCCACGCGGCGCAACTGGCTTCGTCGTTCGACAGCGAAGGGGAGATTCCGTGGTCTGCCGGAAAGAGTCGCGCCTTCTTCGTCCGGGAGACGCCGCACCGCGCGTACGTCAACCGCATGCGTTCGATCGAGAAGGCGGACTATACGACCCGGCTGAAGCAGATCAACGTTCCGACGCTGATCCTGACGCCGGAAGAGGACAAGCTGATCGGCAAGGAAGCCGCGGGGATTCTCCTGAACGGCATAAAGGGCGCGCAGGAAGTCGTCATGCCGCGCACCGGCCACATGTTCAGGTTCTCGCACCCCGGTGCCTATTCGCTCGAGATCCGGAAGTTTCTGGAGCGGGTATCGCTTTAGGCGCGATCGCCGCCGAATGGATAGCGCCCGCATACCCGGCATCTTCGCCGGAGGGATACAGGTCTTCGATGTTCATGTTCTGATAGACCGGTGAAACGTTTGGCAGTCCGCTTAATCCGGTCCGTCGGCCTTTTTATTTGCCGAGGCACTCGGGACTTATACCAATCAACCGCGCAAAACCGAAACTTAAATACGTTTAAATGGAATGGGCGTGATAGTCTGAAATGGCAATATATAAAAACGCAATAAATAACGGGGCACAAACATGAAGCAGGCCATAGGGGACGTGGGGGGCGCATGCGCGCAAAGTACCCTGGCGCCGCCCGCTGCAGCGGGCGCAGACGAGTCGGAGCGGATCAATCTGATCGAGCTTGGCGCGCGCGTGGCGTCAGTGACCGTGCTGGGTGTGTTTGCTTATCTGATTTACATGTCGTGGCGATCGGATCCGAGCCGGATCACGCTGATCCTGCTGCTGGTTTCCGCGATACTGACCGTCGGCATGTCGGCTTTTGCGAAATTGCCGACGCGGCGGGACTGGCACCCCGTCGCGGTGTGCTTTTCTCTTGGCGGATCGTTCTATTGCCTGGCTTATCAACTGACCGCCAGTACGCAACTGATTCCGGAGTGGGCCGGAGGCACCTGGCAAATTTGCGGGATTGCGTGGCAACTGTTCGCGAAGCTGTCGCTGGGGCGCTCGTTCGGCCTGCTGCCAGCCAATCGCGGGGTCGTCTCGACGGGTGCGTACCGGTTCATGCGTCACCCGATCTATGCCGGTTACCTGCTGTCCGAAATCGGTTTTCTGCTCGCGAACTTCAGTACCCGGAACGCGCTCACGATCGGCGTCTGGATGCTGTTGCAGATCGGGCGAATCAGAATGGAGGAGCGGGTGTTGTCGGAAGATGCGGATTATCGTGCGTACAAGACGAAGGTACGGTACCGGCTGATTCCAGGCGTGTTCTGACGGGAATGCCGAAAGCGCGCCATGGCTGAGCGTCGATGACGCGCATGGGTGCGGCGGACCTGCGAAAGCCGGCGCGCTCAGGTCACGAACCTGCGCGCGCCGGCCCCGTATCGCAGATCAGGACGCGTGTCCCGACGTCAGACTGAGCGCCACCGCTTGCGCGACCTCGATGCCGTCGATCGCTGCCGAATAGATGCCGCCCGCATACCCGGCGCCTTCGCCGGCCGGATACAGGCCTTCGACGTTCATGCTCTGGTAGTCGTCCTTGCGTCGAATCCGGATCGGCGACGACGTGCGCGTTTCCACGCCGGTGAGCACGGCATCATGCATCGCGAAGCCGGCGATCTTCTTGTCGATCTCGGGCAGGGCTTCGCGGATCGCTTCGATCACGTAGTCCGGCAGCGCGGTGCTGAGATCGGTCGGATTCACGCCGGGCTTGTACGACGGCTCCACGGCGCCCAGCGACGTCGACGGCCGGCCCGCGATGAAGTCGCCGACCAACTGGCCCGGCGCGCGGTAGTCGCCGCCGCCGAGTTCGAACGCGCGTTCTTCCCATTTGCGCTGGAACGCGATGCCGGCGAGCGGGCCGCCCGGATAGTCGTCCGGCGTGATGCCGACGACGATGCCCGCATTCGCATTGCGCTCGGCGCGGGAATACTGGCTCATCCCGTTGGTGACCACGCGGCCGGGCTCCGAGGTCGCGGCGACCACCGTGCCGCCCGGGCACATGCAGAAGCTGTAGACGGCGCGCCCGTTGCTTGCGTGGTGGACCACCTTGTAGTCGGCCGCGCCGAGCTGCTTGTGGCCCGCGAACTTGCCGAAGCGGCTGCGATCGATCAGCCCCTGCGGATGTTCGATGCGAAAACCCAGCGAGAACGGCTTGGCTTCGATGTAGACGCCGCGGTCGTGCAGCATCTGGAACGTGTCGCGCGCGCTGTGGCCCACGGCCAGCACCACGCGGTCGCACCGCAGCGTTTCCCCGTTCGACAGCTTGAGCGCGCGCACCTTGCCCTGGTCGATTTCGATGTCGTCGACGCGGGTTTCGAAACGCACTTCGCCGCCGAGTTCGTGGATCGACGCGCGCATTTTTTCCACCATGCTGACGAGCCGGAACGTGCCGATGTGCGGCCGGCTCAGATACAGGATGTCCTCGGGCGCGCCGGCCTTGACGAATTCGTCCAGCACCTTGCGGCCATAGTGGTTCGGATCCTTGATCTGGCTGTACAGCTTGCCGTCGGAAAACGTCCCCGCGCCGCCTTCGCCGAACTGCACGTTGGATTCGGGATTGAGCACGCTCTTGCGCCACAGGCCGAAGGTGTCCTTGGTGCGCTCGCGCACGGCCTTGCCGCGTTCGAGGATGATGGGACGGAACCCCATCTGCGCGAGGATCAGCCCGGCGAACAGCCCGCACGGCCCCATGCCGATGACGACCGGGCGCAGGAAATCGGCGTGTTCGGGCGCCTTCGTGACGAAGTGGTACGCCATGTCGGGCGTCACGCCGCAATGCGGCTTGCCGGAGATGCGCTCGAGCGCGGCCGCTTCGTCGTCGACTTCGATATCGACGATGTACGTGAGCTTGATGTCGGCGCGCTTGCGCGCGTCGTGCGCGCGGCGGAACACGGTGTAACGGAGCAGCCCGTCTGCCGCCACGCCGAGTTCCGCGAGGCGCGCGCGAATCGCGGCCTCGAGCGCGCTGTCGGGGTGGTCGAGGGGGAGTTTAATTTCGCTTAGCCGTAACATGGGGACTCGGATGCGATTGCCACGGCGCCGTGGCGGTGTTGATACAGGCGGGGCCGGCACGCCGGCGGCGGTGTTCGCCGCGCGGGCATGCCGGACGCAAACCATGCGCTGTCGTTGCGGGACAAGCGGTGCGAGCGGCAGTACGCCGACCCGTACGGGCAACTCGAGCAACTTCAGGATAGGCGCACGAAGCAACCCGTGTGCACGGAAGATTGTCCCGCGTGTCGGGCGATCGGCGCGCCATCATGACGATGCCGCGCGAGCGGTTTGCGCGAAAGCCGCGCCACGCGGGCGCGGCCCGGGCTTACTCCGCTGCCGGATGCACGCGGCTGTAGCGGTTCAGGATCGGGATCATCTGCGCGTAGATCTTCGGGTTCGCGGCAACGATCTCATGACGATGCAGGAAATCGGCGTCGCCCGTGTAGTTGCCGACGAGGCCGCCGGCTTCGGTGATCAGCAGGCTGCCCGCCGCCATGTCCCACACGTTGATGCCTTGCTCGAAGAACGCGTCGAGGCGGCCGGCCGCGACGTTCGCGAGGTCGAGCGCCGCCGCGCCCGGGCGGCGCAGGCCCGTGCAGGCCTGCGTCATTTCGGTGAAGAGGCGCGCGTACGCGTCGAGGCCGTCCTTCTCGCGGAACGGGAAGCCCGTGCCGACCAGCGCATCCGACAGGCGGTCGCGGCGGCCGACGCGGATGCGGCGGTCGTTCAGGTACGCGCCGCGGCCGCGGGTGGCCGTGAACAGGTCGTTCTTGTTCGGATCGTAGACGACGGCCTGCGTGACGACGCCCTTGTGCTCGAGCGCGATCGATACGCAGTAATACGGGAAGCCGTGGATGAAGTTGGTCGTGCCGTCGAGCGGATCGATGATCCACTTGAATTCGGATTCGTTCTCCGATTCGCCCGATTCCTCCGCGAGGATCGCGTGGTCGGGGTAGGCGGTCTTCAGCGTCTCGATGATCGCGTCTTCGGCGGCCTT
Source organism: Burkholderia sp. BCC0397 (assembly GCF_902832865.1). Lineage (NCBI taxonomy): Bacteria > Pseudomonadati > Pseudomonadota > Betaproteobacteria > Burkholderiales > Burkholderiaceae > Burkholderia > Burkholderia sp. BCC0397. Next base: position 775,666 of record NZ_CADFDL010000002.1, read on the forward strand.
GTCCACTTCGGTGACGAAGTCGTTCTGCTGCTTCTTGCGGATCTCGATCAGGTCGAGATCGAGGGACGCGCGATTGATGATCTGTCCGGCGCGGCGCGCAGCCTTGACAGCAATGTTGAGCATGGGATGCATGAGCCTGGATCCTGTAGCCGGCGGCACGGGCCGCCACGAAGTGGGACAACCGCCCGGAACGGCGCAAGCGTGCCGGGGCGAGGTGAGACGCGAATTGACAAAGAGCGGGGTACGACCCGCGCTGCGCGCGATGCGCAACGCGTAAAGGCATGATTTTACCCGATTTTCGTCGGTTTCAGGCGAGCGACATGCGGGGAAACCCCACTGGCCGTCCGGACGAGTGGGTTTGCGGGAGCGATGGCGATACCATACGGCCATTCTGATGAACCGAGTCGTATCGTAGTGGAAACTCCGCAGAACACCGCCGCGCCGTCCGAATCGGGCGCGGCCTCGTCCCCGCCGCCGTCCGGCGGCTTCACGTCCACCCGCTTCGTGCTCGTCGAGCCGAGCCATCCCGGCAACGTCGGGGCGGCCGCCCGCGCGCTGAAGACGATGGGCTTCTCGCGCCTCGTGCTGGTCGCGCCGCGCGTGCCGCACGTGCAGAGCGATCCCGAGGCGATCGCGATGGCCAGCGGCGCGGACGACGTCCTCGCGTCCGCGCACGTCGTGCCGACGCTCGGCGAAGCGCTGTCCGGCGTGCACTGGTCGATCGCGCTGACCGCGCGCACCCGCGAATACGGGCCGCCGCGCCTCGCGCCGCGCGCGGCCGCCGCGCAGGCGAGCGCGCAGGTCGGCGCGGGCGACATCGCGCTCGTGTTCGGCAACGAGCGCACCGGTCTCGCGAACGAGCATGTCGAGCAGTGCAGCGCGCTCGCGCACATTCCGGCCAATCCGGCCTACAGTTCGCTGAATCTTGCGCAGGCCGTGCAGGTGCTCGCGTACGAGTTGCGCGTCGCGTTTCTCGAGCAGGCGAGCGAGCCGTCGGCGCAGCCGCCGGCCGAAGCCGGCACGCTCGCGCAGAGCGATGAGATCGAGCGGATGTACGTGCACCTCGAGAACGCACTGATCGCGCTCGACTTCCTCGATCCGCGCAATCCGAAGAAGCTGATGCCGCGGCTGCGGCGCCTGTTCGCGCGCACGGGCCTCGAGCGCGAGGAAGTCAACATCCTGCGCGGCGTCGCGAAGCACATCCTGCTGAAGTCGGGCAAGCCGGGCGGCGACGCGTAAGCAGCCGGCGCTCCGATTGCCGGGCGCGGGGGAGTCCGGCGGATGCGGCGTGTGGCCGGGCAGGCCATGCGGCGACCGACCGGGAGCGTCGCAGCGGCGCTTTCTTCGGACCGACCGTCCCCGGAAACCCCGCCGCAGCAAGCGTCCCGGCCGAATACCCGCGCCGGCGGCGGGGTGAACGCGCGACCGCGTGCGGCCCGGCGCGACTGGCCCTACAATCGCCGGACGTCATAAGCAAATGACCCGGCGCGATAACGGCCGGCATTGCCGGCGATGCGCGCCGGCCTTTTCCCAGATCACATCATGTTCACGAGACTGCGCGAAGACGTTGCAACGATTCGCGAGCGGGATCCCGCCGCTCGCAGTGCGTGGGAAGTGTTGACCTGTTATCCGGGGCTGCATGCGCTCGTGCTGCACCGTTTCGCGCACGCATGCTGGCGCGCGAAACGCTACTGGCTCGCGCGGTTCGCGTCGCAGGCCGGCCGGTTCCTGACCGGGATCGAGATCCACCCCGGCGCGACGATCGGCCGGCGCGTGTTCATCGATCACGGCATGGGTGTCGTGGTCGGCGAGACGGCGATCATCGGCGACGACTGCACGATCTATCAGGGCGTGACGCTGGGCGGCACGTCGCTCACGCGCGGCGCGAAGCGCCACCCGACGCTCGAGGCCGGCGTGATCGTCGGCGCCGGCGCGAAGGTGCTCGGCGGTTTCACGGTCGGCGCGGGCGCGAAGATCGGCTCGAACGCGGTGGTCGTCAAGCCGGTGCCGGCGGGCGGCACGGCGGTCGGCAATCCGGCGCGCATCGTGATGCCGGCGCAGCCGAAGCCGCAGCCCGAGCGCGCGGCATTCTGCGCGTACGGGATCACGCCGAACGCCGACGATCCGATGTCGCTCGCGATTCACGGGCTGATCGATCACGCGGCGAAGGAAAGCCGCCGCGTCGACGAGATCGTCGCGGCGCTCGAGCGGCTCGGCACGCATCTGGAAACGCTGCAGGGCGCCGACGCGGCGCGCCTCGACCTGCGCAGGCTGTCGGCGGTGCTGGAAGGCAAGACGGTCGAACGCCAGATGTAACGAACGAGAAGGGTGCCGACGGCTGCCGGTCAGCGCGGCAGCGGCGGCGTCAGTCGAGCGGCATCGCGTGGATGCCTTCCGCGTCGACGCGCAGGTAGCCGCCGCGCCGCGTGCCGTGATCGAGATCCCAGTCGGGCAGCACCCAGCGGACCCCGCCCGGTTCCGCGTGGCGCGCGGGGCGGTGCGTGTGGCCGTGAATGATCACGCTCGCGCGGCTTTTCCGGAACAGCGCGGCCACGCCTTCCCGCGTGACGTCGTAGATGGCCGACGCAGGGCGCGTCCGGCCCGCTTCGCTGGTCGAGCGCATGCGCTGCGCGAGCGCGCGGCGCCAGCGCAACGGCCACGCGAGAAACAGCCATTGCGCAGCGCGGTTGCGCGCGAAGTGACGAAACACCTGGTAGCCGCGGTCGGCCGTGCATTGCGCGTCGCCGTGCGCGAGCACGATGCGCTGGCCGAACGCGATGATCAGCGAAGGATCGGGCAGCAGCATCGCGCCGGCGGCCTTCATGAAGCGCCGGCCGAGCAGGAAATCGCGGTTGCCGTGCATCACGTAGAGCGCGATGCCGCGTTCCGAGAACGTGTGCATCAGCGCGGCCATGCGCGCGGCGAACGGATCGTCGTCGAGGATGTCGTCGCCGATCCAGTATTCGAACAGGTCGCCGAGGATGAACACCGAATCGGCGCTGTCGGCGGTGTATTTCACGAAATGCTCGAACGCGGCGACCGTCTTCGGAATCGCTTCGCTCAGGTGCAGATCGGAGAGAAACAGGAACGGGCGTGCGGCTTGCGCGTACTCGCGCTCGCCCGGCACGCCCGCGGAGACGCTTCGCGGCGGACTCTCCTGCAACATCGAAGTGCCTCCGTAACGGCTGGTGCGTCAGACCACCACGGCCTTTTCGATCACGACGTCGTCGGCCGGCACGTCCTGGTGGAAGCCGGCGTTGCCCGTCTTGACGCCCTTGATCTTGTCGACCACGTCCTGGCCTTCGACGACCTTGCCGAACACCGCGTAGCCCCAGCCCTGCGGCGTCGGCGACGAGTGGTTCAGGAAGTCGTTGTCGTTCACGTTGATGAAGAACTGGGCGGTCGCCGAGTGCGGATCGTTCGTGCGCGCCATCGCGACCGTGTAGTTGTCGTTCTTCAGGCCATTGTTCGCTTCGTTGTCGATCGGCGCGTCGGTCGGCTTCTGCTTCAGGCCCGGCTCGAAGCCGCCGCCTTGAATCATGAAGCCGTTGATCACGCGGTGGAACACGGTGCCGTCGTAGTGGCCTTTCTTCACGTAGTTCAGGAAGTTCTCGACCGTCTTCGGTGCCTTCGCGGCGTCGAGTTCGAGCTTGATCACGCCGTGGTTCGTATGCAGTTCAACCATGATGAATTCCTTCGGTGAGGCAGTTTAAATGGCACGCGGCCGGTCGTGCGACGCGGCCGCGTGAGGCGCCGGACGTGCCGGCAGGTTCTTACTTCGAGACGATGCTCGCCGATTCGATCAGGACCGGCTGGGCCGGCACGTCCTGCATCGGCCCGCGCGAGGTCGTCGCCACGCCTTCGATCTTCTTCACGACGTCGAGACCCGACACGACCTTGCCGAACACCGCATAGCCGTTGCCGTCCGGGTTCGGGTAGTCGAGGCCGCTGTTGTCGACCGTATTGATGAAGAACTGCGCGGTGGCCGAATTCGGGTCGCTGGTGCGCGCCATCGCGATCGTGCCCGTCAGGTTCTTCAGACCATTGCGGCTCTCCAGCGGGATCGGCGCGCGGGTCGGCTTCTCCTCGAAGTTGGTCTTGTAGCCGCCGCCCTGGATCATGAAGCCCTTGATCACGCGGTGGAAGATCGTGCCGTTGTACTGGCCGGACTTCACGTAATCGAGGAAGTTGGCGACCGACTTCGGCGCCTTCTCCGGGTAGAGCTCGACGCGGATGTCGCCCTGCGAGGTCTTCAGCTGCACGACGGGGTGCGCGGTGGCCGTTTGCGCGAACGCGGGCGCGGTCGCGAGAAGGGCGGCGCCGCCAAGCGCCAGCAACAGACGTTTCATTGCGATCCTCAGGTTGGGAGGGAAAGGAGGCCGCGCCGCTTATTTAGACGGCGCGACGTACGGCGCCGCCAGTGCGCCCGACGGACCGCTGAACTGGAACGTCGGCGACATCGGCAGCGTGGTGGTGCTCACGTTCGCGGCGGCGCGGTCGGTGTAGTCGCGCGTGGCCGGCGTCGTCGCGCGGGCGTTCGGCGCGGCCTTCGACGGCGACACGATCTTCTGCAGATCGGCGAGGCGCTGCGCGGTCGCGCCGCTCGTGCGGCCGAGCGATTGCGCGCGCTTGTACGATTCGGCCGCGAGCCGCAGGTAGAGATCGCCGAGGTTCTCGTACGCGAGCGAGTAGCCCGGGTTCGATTGCGTCGCGGTGACGAGCGCGGTGCGCGCTTCGTCATAGCGGCCGTGCTTCGCGTAGAGCGCCGCGAGGTTGTTGTACGGCTCGGGCAGTTCGGGGTACGCCTGCGTGATCGCGACGAACTGCTGGATTGCGTCGTCGTCGCGGTTCAGGCGGGCCAGCACGGTGCCGCGCTTGAACTGCGCCTGCACGTCGTGCGGGTTCGACGCGATGCGCGCGTCGAGCTGCGCGAGCGCCTGCTTCCACTGCTTGCCGGCGATCGACGCGTCGACTTCGGGCGTGCCGTCGGCGACCGCCGGGGCCTTTTGCGCATGCGCCGCGGGAGCCGCGAAAAGCGTCAGCGCGACGCCCATGACGGTGGTCGCAACGAGGGTCGCAGCGCTCGGCGCGCGGCCGCGATGAGGTTTCATAGGCGTAAATCGGAATGTTATACTCCGACCCATTCTAACAAAACGTCTGCGCGTTCCGGCGAGCGTCAGACAGTCTTTCTTAGCCTCTCGTGGCCGTCACCGCTGTGCTTGCAGCCTGACCGCCCCATGTGATATCGAGGACGCGCGGCCTGGCGCCACGGCAGATGGTCCGTCCGTTTCACATGCTGGGCGAGCTTCGCCAGGGCGGTTTCCTTCGGCTCACGGTTCATCTCTATGGAATCACTGCGCATCTACAACACGCTCGCGCGTGACAAGCAAGTTTTCGTGCCGCGCCAGTCCGGCGAAGTGCGGATGTACGTATGCGGGATCACCGTCTACGACTATTGTCACGTGGGCCACGCGCGCATGCTGGTCGTGTTCGACCTCGTCCAGCGCTGGCTGCGTGCGATCGGCTATCGGGTCACGTACGTGCGCAACATCACCGACATCGAGGACAAGATCATCCGCCGCGCGGTCGAGAACGGCGAGACGATCAAGTCGCTGACCGACCGCTTCATCGGCGCGATGCACGAGGATGAAGCCGCGCTCGGCATCCAGCGGCCCGACATCGAGCCGCGCGCGACGCAGTTCATTCCGCAGATGCTCGGCATGATCGAGACGCTCGAAGCGAACGGCTACGCGTACCAGGCGAGCGACGGCGACGTCAATTACTCGGTGCGCAAGTTCGCGAACTACGGGAAGCTGTCGGGCAAGTCGCTCGACGACCTCCGCGCGGGCGAGCGCGTCGCCGCGAACGATGCGAAGCAGGATCCGCTCGACTTCGTGCTGTGGAAGCGCGCGAAGGAGGACGAGCCGGACGGCGCGTCGTGGGCGTCGAAGTACGGGATGGGGCGCCCGGGCTGGCACATCGAGTGCTCGGCGATGGGCTGCTCGCTGCTCGGCAATCACTTCGACATCCACGGCGGCGGGCAGGATCTGCAATTCCCGCACCACGAGAACGAGATCGCGCAGAGCGAAGGCGCGACCGGCCAGACGTTCGTCAACTACTGGATGCACAACGGCTTCGTGCAGGTCGACAACGAGAAGATGTCGAAATCGCTCGGCAACTTCTTCACGATCCGCGAAGTGCTCGAGCGTTACGACGCGGAAGTCATGCGCTTCTTCATCGTGCGCACGCACTACCGTTCGCCGCTCAATTACAGCGACGTGCATCTCGACGATGCGCGCGCGTCGCTCACGCGTCTGTACACCGCGCTGAAGGATGTCGATGCCGATACGCTCGCGCTCGACTGGAACGAGCCGCACGCGCAGCGTTTCGCGGCCGCGATGAACGACGATTTCAACACGCCGGTCGCGGTGGCCACGCTGTTCGAGCTGGCGGGCGAAGTCAACCGCACGCGCGACGCGTCGCTCGCACGGCAACTGAAACAGCTGGCGGGCCTGCTCGGCCTGCTGGGCCGCGAACCGCGCGCGTTCCTGCAGCAGGCGTCCGGCGCCGCGCAGGCGGGCGGGCTCGCTGCCGACGAGATCGACGCGAAGATCGCCGCGCGCGTCGCGGCGAAGCAAGCGAAGGACTATGCCGAAGCGGACCGGATCCGGGCGGAATTGCTCGAAGCCGGTATCGCACTTGAAGACAAACCGGGCGGATCGACCGAATGGCGTCGCGTATGAGCGCGGCGCGTTCCACTGACCGATCCGTCAGGTAGGAGGCAAGATGGCAACGGCCAGAAAAGCGCCGGTCAGGCGCGCGACCCCGGTCGCCGCGCGTCCGGCAGCCAAGCGTGCGTCGGCGGCGAAGACGGACGCGACGCGCGCCGTGCCGAACGGCGCGCTGAACGGTCATGCGCAGCCCGCGGCCGCGCTGCCGGCCGCCGACGCGGCCCGCAAGACACGTGTGTCCGAAGCGGACGGCGCGGAGGTCGTCGTGCGTCCTGCCTATTGGGACAAGGCGTGCGCGGACCTCGTCAAGCGCGACCGGATCCTGAAGAAACTGATTCCGAAGTTCGGCCCCGCGCATCTCGTGAAGCGCGGCGACCCGTTCGTCACGCTCGCGCGCTCGGTCGTCGGTCAGCAGATTTCGGTGCCGTCTGCCCAGTCGCTGTGGGCGCGCATCGAGGACGCCTGTCCGAAACTCGCGCCGCAACCGGTGATCCGGCTCGGCGCGGACAAGCTGATCGCGTGTGGGTTGTCGAAGCGCAAGACGGAATACATTCTCGATCTCGCGCAGCATTTCGTGTCGGGGGCGCTGCACGTCGACAAATGGACGTCGATGGATGACGAGGACGTGATCGCGGAACTCACGCAGATCCGCGGCATCAGCCGCTGGACGGCCGAGATGTTCCTGATCTTCAACCTGTCGCGGCCGGACGTGCTGCCGCTCGACGACCCGGGCCTGATCCGTGCGATCAGCGTCAATTACTTCAGCGGGGAACCCGTCACGCGCAGCGAGGCGCGCGAGGTGGCCGCCAACTGGGAGCCGTGGCGCACCGTCGCGACCTGGTACATGTGGCGCAGCCTCGATGCGCCTGACGCCGACGCCTGAGCGTTGGCTATCGGGTTTTAAACATCAATAGTTGAGAGCCGGTTTTGAGCGTCGCCCGCGCGGGTAGAATACGCGCTGCCGCAAGACCCAAGGATTCGAACACATGAAGACCACGTTTCTGGATTTCGAACAGCCGATCGCCGAACTCGAGGCCAAGATCGAAGAGCTGCGATTCGTGCAGGACGACTCGGCTGTCGATATTTCGGAAGAAATCGAGCGGCTGTCGAAGAAAAGCCAGCAACTGACGAAAGACCTCTACGCGAACCTGTCGCCGTGGCAGGTGTCGCAGATCGCGCGGCACCCGCAGCGTCCGTACACGCTCGATTACGTTGCGGAACTGTTTACCGATTTCCACGAGCTGCATGGCGACCGCGCGTTCGCGGACGACCTGTCGATCGTCGGCGGTCTCGCACGCTTCGGCGGCCATCCGTGCATGGTGATCGGTCACCAGAAGGGCCGCGACACGAAGGAACGCGCGGCGCGCAACTTCGGGATGCCGCGCCCGGAAGGCTATCGCAAGGCCGAACGGCTGATGCGTCTGGCCGAGAAGTTCGGGCTGCCGATCTTCACGTTCGTCGACACGCCGGGCGCGTACCCGGGCATCGGCGCGGAAGAGCGCGGCCAGTCGGAGGCGATCGGCCGCAACCTGTACGTGATGGCCGAGCTGAAGACGCCGATCATTACCACGGTGATCGGCGAGGGCGGCTCGGGCGGCGCGCTCGCGATCGCCGTGGCCGACACCGTGATGATGCTGCAGTTCTCGACCTACTCGGTGATCTCGCCGGAAGGCTGCGCATCGATCCTGTGGAAGAGCGCCGCGAAGGCGCCGGAAGCCGCGGAAGCGCTGGGCCTGACCGCGCATCGCCTGAAGGCGCTCGGCCTGATCGACAAGATCATCAACGAGCCGCTCGGCGGCGCGCATCGCGATCCGAAGGGCATGGCCGCGCTGCTGCGCCGTGCGCTCGCCGATTCGCTGCGCCAGTTCCAGGGCATGAGCATCGACGCGCTGCGCGAGCGCCGCTTCGAGCGCCTGATGGCCTACGGCAAGTTCAAGGAAACCACGCCCGGCGCATGACCGGCGTGCTCGCATCGCGCGCCGTTCGGCGCGCGTTTCTCTCGTGATCCCCCCGACCGAATTCTCCGCCGACCGCGTCGTACTCGACGCGGTCGGCGTTGCGCTTTCCGGCCTGCCGCCGGAGGCGCGCATCGCGATCGCCTACAGCGGCGGCCTCGATTCGACGGTGCTGCTCGATGCGGCCGTGCGCGTCGCGGGCGCATCGCGCTGCGTCGCGCTGCACGTGCATCACGGCCTGAGCGCGAACGCCGACGCGTGGGTCGCGCATGCCGAGGCGGAAGCCGCGCGGCTCGGTGTCGCATTCGAATCGATGCGCGTCGACGTGCCGCGCGACAGCGGGCTCGGTATCGAGGCGACGGCGCGCGAGCGTCGCTACGCGGCGCTCGACGAGATGGGCGAACGCCACGGCGTGGCAGCGCTGTGGCTTGCGCAACATGCGGACGACCAGGCCGAGACGGTGTTGCTGCAACTGTTGCGCGGGGCGGGAATCGCGGGGCTGGCCGCGATGGCGCCGCGTTATCGCCCCGACGGCGTGAGCATCGAGCGTGTGCGTCCATTGCTGCGACTGTTGCGCGCACAACTTGAGCGCTATGCGGAGCAGCATGCGCTCGCGTGGATCGACGACGAATCGAACGGCGATACGCGTTATGCGCGCAATGCGCTCCGCCTCGACGTGCTGCCGGCGCTGGCCGTGCATTTCCCGGGCTTTCGCGACGCGCTCGGTCGCGCGGCCCAGCATGCGGCGGCCGCTCAGCGGCTGCTCGACGATCTGGCCGAGCTGGATTTCGCCGTCGCCGCGCGCGATGACGGTCAGGCGCTGTCGCGCGACGCGCTGATCGGCTTCGACGATACGCGCGGCGCAAACCTGCTGCGCTTCTGGATGCGCCGGCTCGGTTTGCCGGGCGCATCGGCTGCCCGGCTCGCCAACATGATGCGGCAACTGCGCGCGGCGCACGACGCGCATGCGCTGCGCGTCGATCACGCGGGGCAGTGCCTGCGGCTCTATCGCGATGTCGTCTACTGGGAAGCGGGCGACAGCAGCGAACCGGCCGACGACGGCACGGGGACGCCGCAACCGGAGGCGGCGCTCGCATGGGACGGACAGGAAGTGTGGCGCCTGCCGGGATGGCGCGGCACGTTCGTGTTCGCGCCGGCCGACGCGGGCAGCGCCGATGCGGTGCCGGAGGGGCTGCTGCGCGGTGCGCGGCTGGCGGCGCGCGCCCGGGCCGGCGGCGAACGGATGCGTACGTCGCCGGGCGGGCCGGGCCGCACGTTGAAGAACCTGTTCCAGGAGCGCGGCGTGCCGGCCTGGCAGCGCGACGTGCCGCTGCTGTTCGCGGGCGACCGGCTGATCTACGTGCCGCGGCTGGGCGTCAATCGCGACATCGACGTGCCTGACGGCGCGGCGCCCGGCGCCGCCGCATGGCGCCGGATCGAGTGGCGTCCCGACCTGCTGATCGCCTAGCGGCGGCGGGCTGCCGGCGGCGCGATGGCGTGCCCATTTTCACCATTTGGTAAACAGCGCCGGAACGGCCGCCGACACGGCGCGCGGCTTGTCAAGCGGGCTTCTATCGGGTACGCTCGGTCGTTTGCTCGGCTCGATTTTTGAGCGTTTTGTGCAGGTTTTCCGCGTGACGTACCCGGTTTGCGCGGCCTGATCGGCCTTCCGGGCAAAATCCGTCACGCTTGTGCGTTGCGTCCCAGCCGTTCCCCTCGTCGTCCGTCCACAGCCACAAGCCGCGTGACCGAACGGCCATGCGGCCTGCCCAGCGCGCCCGTGCGGTTTCTCCTCCAGTTCAGAACGACAATGGCACTCATCGTACACAAATACGGCGGCACTTCGATGGGCTCGGTCGAGCGCATCAAGAACGTCGCGAAACGCGTCGCAAAATGGCATCAGGCCGGGCACCAGATGGTGGTCGTGCCTTCGGCGATGTCCGGCGAAACCAACCGTCTGCTCGGTCTTGCGAAAGAGATTTCGAGCCAGCCGAGCCCGCGTGAGCTCGACATGATCGCGGCGACCGGCGAGCAGGTCAGCGTCGGCCTGCTGTCGATCGCGCTGCAGGAAATCGGCGTCGAGGCCGTGAGCTATGCCGGCTGGCAAGTGCCGATCAAGACCGACAGCGCATTCACGAAAGCACGCATTCACTCGATCGACGACGAGCGCGTGAAGGACGATCTGAACGCAGGCAAGGTCGTGATCATCACGGGCTTCCAGGGCGTCGATCCGGACGGCCACATCACGACGCTGGGCCGTGGCGGCTCGGACACGTCGGCGGTGGCGGTGGCGGCTGCGCTGGGTGCCGAAGAGTGCCTGATCTATACCGACGTCGACGGCGTCTACACGACCGATCCGCGTGTCGTCGAAGAGGCGCGCCGCCTCGACCGCGTGACGTTCGAGGAGATGCTGGAAATGGCCAGCCTCGGCTCGAAGGTCCTGCAGATCCGCTCGGTCGAATTCGCCGGCAAATATCAGGTGAAGACGCGTGTGCTGTCGAGCCTGACCGATCCGCTGATTGCGCTCGACGAAGAAATGCGCTCGGGCACCCTGATTACTTTTGAAGAAGACGAGACCATGGAAAAGGCAGTCATTTCCGGCATCGCGTTCCAGCGCGACGAAGCACGCATTGCGGTGATGGGCGTGCCCGACAAGCCGGGCATCGCATATCAGATCCTCGGCCCGGTGGCCGATGCGAACGTCGACGTCGACATGATCATCCAGAACCAGAGCGTCGAAGGCAAGACCGACTTTACGTTCACGGTCGGTCGCGGCGACTACCAGCGGGCGATGGACATCCTCACCAACCAGGTGCAGGGCCATGTGAGCGCCGAGCGCGTGCAGGGCGACCCGAAGGTGTCGAAGGTGTCGGTCGTCGGCGTCGGCATGCGTTCGCACGTGGGCGTCGCGAGCAAGATGTTCCGCACGTTGTCGGAAGAGGGCATCAACATCCAGATGATCTCGACGTCCGAAATCAAGATTTCGGTGCTGATCGACGAGAAATACATGGAGCTGGCCGTCCGCGCGCTGCACAAGGTGTTCGAACTCGACCAGGCATCGTGAATTTTCCGTGATGCATTGAAGAAAATGCATCACGGAAATTGACGTGCGGTTCGAAACCCTATATTATTTCGTTCTCGTCGCACTGCCTCCCTGGTGCGAGCGAAAGTTTGGGAGACGTGGCCGAGAGGTCGAAGGCACTCCCCTGCTAAGGGAGCATCTGGGCCAAAACCTGGATCGAGGGTTCGAATCCCTCCGTCTCCGCCAAAAGCGGTGACAAAGCCCCGCAAGTTCTCGGACTTGCGGGGCTTTTTCTTTTTCCGGCACGCACCGTGCGGTGCCGTGCGCCAAGCATCGATGCCGTCGAATCTCACCCTCGGGCGCGCATCGTCGATACGGCATTCGGGCAATGAGTGCTCGACTTGAGTGGCGGTCATGCGCTACATATCGCGTATCGTCCGACGCGACTCGAGGTGATGCTCTTGGCAAACCCGCATTCCGTTCTGACCATCCTGTCTCATCGACCTGTCGACGGATTGATCGACAACCACGCACGCTACGCGCACCTGCACGGCTACCGGCATGTGACGGTCGACGGCATGCACGTGTACGGCGAGCGCCAGCAGGTGCTGCACAAGTACCACGCGATCATCGCGCAACTCGTTGCGATGGAGCAGGGTGCGTTGCTGCTGGTGCTCGATCCGTTCTCCGTCGTGTTCGATCCGCACGCGCTGCCGGACGTCGCGCACGGTTACGATGCGATCGTCACGACGCAGACGTCGCAATCGGCGTTGCCCGCCGCGAGCGGCATGATCTTTCGCAACGTGCGCGAAGTGCGCGAGCAGTTACGCCGGCTGGCGGTCGAACTGGGCAAGTGGGCGATGCATCTTCCGGAGCGGCGGCACGCGTGCGAGGCGACGCTGCTGGCGGAGCACTTTCCACCGCTGCCGTTCGACGCCCCGCTTGCGAACGGTCATTTCGCGTCGGCCCAGACGGTCTGGAGCGATGGCGTCTCGATCGATTCGATCGCCGGCGCACGGCCGCTCGTGGCGCACCAGGCACCCGAGTGGCGAGACGTGAACGGCGTCTGGGCGCCGGCGCCCGATTACGACTTCCGTTACGTGACGGCGCTCGTCGACGATGCCGAACGGTACCAGCGCGGCGACTGCCCGCGCGCGATGGACGACTGGCGCGCCGCGCAGCAGCGACCGCGCGAAGCGGAGCGGCACGTGAATCCGCACGTGCGGATTGCGTTCGTGAGCCTGCATACGTCGCATATCGCGGGCTACGGCGACCTGCACGAGGAGAATTTCGTGCGCTACTGCACGCGACATGGCTATGCGTACCACACGTATCGCGCCGCGCCCGCATTCCTGCCGGACGGCATCGATGCGAACTGGGCGAAGCTGCATCTGATTCGCGAACATCTGCCGCATCACGCATTCGTGTTCTGGGTCGATGCGGACATCCTCGCGATCGACCAGCGCCAGCGCATCGACGGCACGATCGAGGGGCGCGACTTCGTGATCGGCACCGATCACACGGCGTGGGCGATCAACTCGTGCATGATCGGTGTGCGCAACGTGGCGCCGATGCGCGAACTGGTCGAGCGCCTCTGCGCGCGCATCGAGCGGTTCGACGATCGTTCGTCGGTCTACGCCAGTGGTGGCGATCAGCAGGCGATCTATGTGGAGTTGCTCGAATCCGGCATGATCGACGCACGCTATATCGTCGATGCGACGACACTCGCGTCATCGCCCGTCTATGCGACGCGCGACAGCCGCTTCGTCCATTTCCCCGCCCAGCATGATCACTATCGCGCGGTGACGATGCGCGTATGGGATCGCTTGAGTCACCTGCGCTAACGGCCGGTCGCGTGAGAAGAGGTGGGCGACGGCCGCTCGATCTCCGGTATGCGCGGCACGAGGTCGAATGAAATAACAATGAAAGTATCGGTGTAAGGTAAGAGGTGCCGCGCGATCGCGGCACTGCGGAACGATGATCCTGTCGTTCCGGCCCTTCGACATGACCCTTGACATCAAAAATGCGGCGCCGCGTCGATTTTCGTCGCGTAGCGCATCGAGCAATACAAAAAATTACTCATATAAATCAGCGAACTACGCCGACGCTGAAAAACAATGTTCTGCTGCGCTGCAGAAAATAATCAATCGTCTTATGCTGGTTAACCCGATCGCGTTTGAGTGGCGTCAAGTTTTCCAGTGATGCCGCTTTACATTTTGCCAACATTGGCGATTCACGAAATCTACCTGTCGATTTGATTTCGTTCCTTTCGTCGCGCCTGTCCCCGATGCAAGGCGCGACCTCCTCAAGGCCTTGTTGACATGCATGATTTCCCCTTCCTGAGCCTGGCCATCTGGGTTCCGATACTGTTCGGCGCGGGGCTGCTGCGCGCCGGTTCCGACCAGCATGCACGCCGGATACGACTGATCGCGCTGGTCGGCGCGATTGCCGGGCTGGCGGCCGTCGTCCCGCTGATTGCCGGTTTCGACGCGCATTCGGCGGCGATGCAGTTCGTCGAAAGACGCGACTGGCTGGCGGCATTCAATGCCGGATGGCGGGTCGGCATCGACGGCGTGTCGCTGTGGCTCGTCGTGCTGACCGCGTTCACGACGCTCGTGGTGGTGGTGGCGTCGTGGGAATCGGTCACGGTGCGCGTCGCGCAGTACTACGCGTCGTTCCTGATCCTGTCGGGGCTGATGGTCGGCGTGTTCGTCGCGCAGGACGGGCTGCTGTTCTTCATCTTCTTCGAGGCGACGCTGATCCCGCTGTACCTGCTGATCGGCACGTGGGGGCGCGAGCGCCGCGTGTATGCGGCCGTGAAGTTCTTCTTCATCTCGTTCGCCGGCTCACTGCTGCTGCTGATGGCGATGCTGTACCTGTACGCGCAGTCGCATACGTTCGACATGGCCGTGTGGCGCACGCTGCAACTCGGCTTCGCGCCGCAGTTGCTGGTGTTCCTCGGCTTCTTCGCCGCGTTCGCGGTCAAGGTGCCGATGTGGCCGGTCCACACGTGGCTGAGCGACGTGTACACGGACGGCCCGACGGGTGCCGCGCTGATGCTCGCGATGCTCAAGCTCGGCGGTTACGGGTTCCTGCGCTTCGCGCTGCCGATCACGCCCGACGCGAGCCACTTCTTCGCGCCGGCCGTGATTGCGCTGTCGCTGTTCGCGATCGTCTATGCGAGCCTGATCGCGCTCGCGCAGACCGATCTCGGCAAGCTGCTCGCGTATTCGACGGTCGCGCACATGGGGATCGTCACGCTCGGGCTGTTCCTGTTCAACCGGATCGGCGTGGAAGGCGCGATCGTGCAGCTCGTGTCGTACGGCTTCGTGGCGGGCGCGATGCTGTTGTGCGTGAACGTGCTCGTGGATCGCACCCAGCAGCGCGAGATCGCCGCGTACGGCGGCGTGGCGGGCGTGATGCCGCGTTTCGCGACCTTCACGCTGCTGTTCGCGATGGCCAACGTCGGCCTGCCGGGCACGTCGGGGTTCGTCGGCGAGTTCATGGTGATCATGGGCGCGATCCGCTTCAACTTCTGGATCGGCGCGATCGCGGCGCTCACGCTGATCCTCAGCGCGTCGTACACGCTGTGGATGCTCAAGCGCGTGGTGTTCGGCAAGGTCGCGAGCCAGCGGATCGCGAAGCTCGCCGACCTGAACCGCCGCGAGATCGTGATGTTCGCGTCGCTCGCGCTGATCGTGCTGGCGGTCGGCATCGATCCGAAGCCGTTCACCGATGCGATCGATCCGACCGTCGGCAAGCTGATCCAGGAAGCGAGCCATTCGAAGGTGCCGGCAGGGGATGGCCCCGCGCGGGCGCTGCCGTCGTACATGGCATCGACGCACGACTGAGCGCGGCACACCGCGCCGCACAAGCGCGCCGCGTCGCGCGGCGGGCATCGTTGCGCACGCATCGATCGAGGCCCGGCACGGGGAGTGCCGGGCCCGCTTCCGGCTGCGTGAAATTGCCCCGCGACAATGTGACTCACGGCAGATTTTGCAATGATGATTTGCCGCATGCACCGGTTTTTCATCGCACTCGCGCGACGTATGATTCGGCCAATTTCGTGAATCGAATGCGCATCGGGCATACGCAAATGGATTCAATGACCCTCGGGCGGTGTGATGAAAAGAAGAGCTTCAAGAGGCGGGGCGGCGCTGATATCAATCGGCGCGGCGTTGAGCCTGTCAGGCTGTAATTTAGATGTACTAAATCCGAAAGGAAGCGTCGGCGCCGCCGAAAAGGCGCTGATCGCAACCTCGACGTGGGCGATGCTGATCGTCGTCGTGCCGGTGATCCTGCTCACGCTGTGGTTCGCGTGGCGTTACCGCGCGTCGAACCGCAACGCCGCCTACGCGCCGAACTGGTCGCACTCGACCGCGATCGAAGTCGTGATCTGGACGGTGCCGACGCTGATCATCCTGTTCCTCGGCGTGCTCACGTGGAAGACCACGCACGAGCTCGACCCGTACAAGCCGCTCGAATCGGCGGTGAAGCCGATCGACGTCGAGGTGGTCGCGCTCGACTGGAAGTGGCTGTTCATCTATCCGGAACTCGGCATCGCGTCGGTGAACCAGCTCGCGATTCCGGTCGGCACGCCGGTGAACTTCCGCATCACGTCGGATTCGGTGATGAATTCGTTCTTCATCCCGCAGCTCGGCGGCCAGGTCTACGCGATGGCCGGCATGCAGACGCGCCTGCACCTGATCGCTGACGAGCCCGGCAACTACGCGGGCACGTCCGCCAACTTCAGCGGCCGCGGTTTCTCCGACATGAAGTTCCGCACCCTTGCCGAGCCGCGCGAGCAGTTCGACGCCTGGGTGCAGAAGGTGAAGGCGTCGCCGGACCGGCTCGACGCGACCCTATACGGCAGCGTCGCGCAGCCGAGCGAGAAGGCGCCGGTGCGCTACTTCTCGTCGGTCGATCCGCGGCTCTTCCACAACATCATCGCGAAATACAACGATGGCCACGTCCTCGATCTGAAGGACGCCGCCTGCGGCACGAAGGGGTAACGCATGTTCGGCAAACTCACACTTTCGGCGATCCCGTTCGATCAGCCCATCATCATGGGGGCCGGTGCCTTCATGGGGCTGGTCGTACTGGGCATTCTCGCCGCGCTGACGATCACCGGCCGCTGGAAATGGCTGTGGACGGAATGGCTGACCACGGTCGACCACAAGAGACTCGGCGTGATGTACATCATCGTCGCGCTGATCATGCTGCTGCGCGGCTTCGCCGACGCGATCATGATGCGCATGCAGCTCGCGCTCGCGTACAACGCGCCCGGCTACCTGCCGCCGCACCACTATGACCAGATCTTCACGGCACACGGCGTGATCATGATCTTCTTCATGGCGATGGTGTTCATGGTCGGCCTGATGAACCTGGTCGTGCCGCTGCAGATCGGCGCGCGCGACGTCGCGTTCCCGTTCATCAACTCGCTGTCGTTCTGGATGACGGCGGTCAGCGCGATCCTGATCAACCTGTCGCTCGTGATCGGCGAATTCGCGCAGACGGGCTGGCTCGCGTACCCGCCGCTGTCGGAGCTGCAGTTCAGTCCGGGGGTAGGGGTCGACTACTACCTGTGGGCGCTGCAGATCTCTGGGGTCGGCACGCTGCTGACCGGCGTGAACTTCTTCGTGACGATCATCAAGATGCGCGCGCCCGGCATGACGCTGATGAAGATGCCGGTGTTCACGTGGACGGCCCTCTGCACGAACGTGCTGATCATGGCGTCGTTCCCGATCCTGACCGCGACGCTCGCGCTGCTCGGCCTCGATCGTTACCTCGGCATGCACTTCTTCACGAACGACGCCGGCGGCAACGCGATGCTGTACCTGAACCTGATCTGGGCGTGGGGTCATCCGGAGGTGTACATCCTGATCCTGCCGGCATTCGGGATCTTCTCGGAAGTCATCGCGACGTTCGCGAAGAAGCCGCTGTTCGGCTACAAGACGATGGTGTACGCGACCTGCGCGATCATGGTGCTGTCGTTCCTCGTGTGGCTGCATCACTTCTTCACGATGGGCTCGGGCGCGAACGTGAATGCGTTCTTCGGGATCATGACGATGATCATCGCGATTCCGACCGGCGTGAAGGTGTTCAACTGGCTGTTCACGATGTACCGCGGCCGGATCGAATTCACGACGCCCGTGCTGTGGACGATCGGCTTCATGGTCACGTTCACGATCGGCGGCATGACCGGCGTGATGATGGCGATTCCCGGCGCGGACTTCGTGCTGCACAACAGCCTGTTCCTGATCGCGCACTTCCACAACGTGATCATCGGCGGCGTGCTGTTCGGCTATCTCGCGGGCTTCAACTACTGGTTCCCGAAGGCGTTCGGCTTCAAGCTGAACGAGAAGCTCGGCAAGGCCGCGTTCTGGTTCTGGCAGGTCGGCTTCTACGTCGCGTTCGTGCCGCTCTACGTGCTCGGCTTCATGGGCATGACGCGCCGCCTGAACCACTACGACAACCCGGCCTGGCATCCGTGGCTGCTGGTCGCCGCGTTCGGCGCCGTGCTGATCGCGATCGGCATCGCGTGCCAGCTGCTGCAGCTGGTGGTCAGCATCCGCAATCGCCATCTGCCCGAGTACCGCGACACGACGGGCGACCCGTGGGGCGGCCGTACGCTGGAATGGGCGACCTCGTCGCCGCCGGCCGACTACAACTTCGCGGTGATCCCGCAGGTGCGCACGCTCGACGCGTATGCGGACATGAAGGCGCGCGGCGAAGGCCGGCCGAACCCCGCATCGATTCGCGACATCCACATGCCGTCGAATACCTGTGCGGGCCTCGTGATCGCGATCTTCAGCCTGGTGCTCGGCTTCGCGCTGGTGTGGCACATCTGGTGGATGGCGATCGGCGGGCTCGTCGGGATCATCGCGACGCTCGTGATCTACAGCTCGCGCGATAACGACGGCTATTACATCCCTGCGTCGACGGTGCGCAAGACCGAAGACAAGCAGCCGACGAAGCGCACGGCGCGCGTCGACGACGTCGAACTGGAGGCCAACTGATGTTGCAGAAAACCTTGAGCGCGACCCTGCTCGAGCACGACGACCATCCGCCGTCGCATTCGGTGTTCGGTTTCTGGCTGTACCTGATGACCGACTGCGTGATCTTCGCGGCGCTGTTCGCGACGTTCGCGGTGCTCGGCCACCAGTACGCGGGCGGGCAGACCGCGAAAGAGCTGTTCGACATTCCGGGCGTCGCGGTGGAAACCGCCGCGCTGCTGCTGTCGAGCATCACGTACGGTTTCGCGATG
This sequence comes from Burkholderia sp. BCC0397, assembly GCF_902832865.1. Taxonomy (NCBI): domain Bacteria; kingdom Pseudomonadati; phylum Pseudomonadota; class Betaproteobacteria; order Burkholderiales; family Burkholderiaceae; genus Burkholderia; species Burkholderia sp. BCC0397. The sequence continues at coordinate 794,641 of NZ_CADFDL010000002.1, forward strand.
CTCGCGGCGTACAAGCAGCGGCGCGGCGCGCTGCTCGCGTGGCTCGCGGTGACGTTCGTGCTCGGCGCGGCGTTTCTCACGATGGAACTGCGCGAGTTCTCGCACCTGATCGCGGAAGGCGCCGGCCCGCAGCGCAGCGCGTTCCTGTCGGCGTTCTTCACGCTGGTCGGCACGCACGGGCTGCACGTGACGGCCGGCCTCATGTGGATGATCGTGCTTGCCGGGCAGATCGTGTTGCGCGGCGGCGACCTGACCGATCGCGACCTGCGACGCCTGACGTGCCTGAGCCTGTTCTGGCACTTCCTCGACATCGTGTGGATCTGCGTGTTTTCCTTTGTCTATCTCGCGAGCGTGATCTAAATGGCCCATTCGCATTCGTCTCAACTCGAAGAAGGGCACGGCAGTGTCGGCGGCTACGTCGCCGGTTTCATCCTGTCGGTGCTGCTCACGGTCGCGTCGTTCGGCCTCGTGATGGGCGGCGTGCTGTCGCCGCATGCGTCGCTGATCGGGCTGGCCGTGCTCGCGTTCGTGCAGATCGTCGTGCACCTCGTGTACTTCCTGCACATGAACGGCTCGTCGGGCCAGCGCTGGAACGTGATGGCGTTCAGCTATACGGTGTTGACCGTGGCGATCCTGATCGTCGGCACGCTGTGGGTGATGCACAACGTCAGCATGAACATGATGTCGCGCTGAGCGGCAGCGTGGCGCAGCGGGTCCATATCCATGCGCGTTCACGAAGAAAAGGCGGCACGCACGTGCCGCCTTTTTGCTTTTTCCGGCTGTTGCGTTGCGCCGGACAGTGCGGTCAGTGCCGCGCGCCCGCGTCGGCCGTCAGCGCATGCGTGCAGTCGGCGCGGTACTCGACGGCGAGCCGATGCTTCGCGCCGTCGAGATCGTCGGGGTAGTACGGGCTCGCGTGGGCTGGCTCGTAGCCGACCTGTTCGAGCTCGGTCAGCTCGCGCACGAGGTCCGCACGCGTGACGCCGCGACCCGTGTGCACGAACGGGTACGCGTTGCATTCCTGCGGTGTGAGGTGCGGCCCCGCGAACGCGGCGGTGCTGGCGCATGCGAGCAGCATGCAGGCGACGGTGGTCGACAGTTTCATCCGGTAGCTCCTGGTTTCGCGGCCCGATGCCGCATGACGTCAGCGTAGGCGGCCCCGGTCGCAGCGCGGGCGACGCACGGATGAAACATGTTTCATGTGCGCTCGGCGCGATGCAGGATGAAGCTATTTTCATCTCGCGCTGCACGGCGATCGCAGCGCTTACGATAGTGGCGGGCGCATCCTGCGCGCCCGTCTTGAAGTTCATTGCGAGGAGAATCATGCGAGTACTGACGGTCGAGGACGATGCGGTGACCGCGAACGAAATCGTCGGCGAACTGAACGCACGCGGGTTCGAGGTCGACTGGATCGACAACGGCCGCGAAGGGATGATGCGCGCGATGAGCGCATCGTACGACGCGATCACGCTGGACCGGATGCTGCCGGGCGCGGACGGCCTCGCGATCCTGACCGCGATGCGCACCGTCGGCATCGATACGCCCGTGCTGATGCTGAGCGCGCTCGGCGACGTCGACGAGCGCATCCGCGGGCTGCGCGCGGGCGGCGACGATTACCTGACGAAGCCGTTCGATTCCGGCGAACTGAGCGCGCGCATCGAAGTGCTGCTGCGCCGCCGGCAGGCATCGGGCGTGCCGCAGCAGACGCTGCTGAAGGTCGGCGCGCTCGAGCTCGACCTCATTTCGCGCTGCGCGCGCCGCGGCGCCGACGAGATTCCGCTGCTGCCGACCGAGTTCCGCGTGCTCGAATTCATGATGCGCAACGCGGGCCAGACGATCACGCGCACGATGCTGTTCGAGGCCGTGTGGGGTTATCACTTCGATCCCGGCACTAATCTGATCGACGTCCACATGGGGCGGTTGCGCAAGAAGATCGACCCGCCCGGCGCGAACCCGATGATCCAGACGGTGCGCGGGTCGGGCTACATGCTCGCTTGACGGAGGCACGAATGGACGCAGCCCGCGCGGCGAACTTCACGCGCCGCTGGCATACGACGACGTTTCGCTGGCTGTGTGCGTACGCGGCGATCTTCTCGGTGTCGCTGCTGCTGCTCGCGGGCGTGGTCAGCGTGGCCGCGACGCACACGATGACACGCGACACCGACGAGGTGCTCGCGTGGCAACTGATCTATTTCGATTCGATTCCCGACGCCGAGCTGCCGCTCGCGATTCATCGGCGGCTCGAGCACGAGCACATGCATACGAATTTCTACGGGCTGTTCGATGCGAGCGGGCGCCGCGTGGCCGGCGACATCGCGACGCCGCCGGCGCTGCACACCGATCGCCACGGCCGGACGCTGAACCGCACGCTCGCACCGCTCGACGGCCAATCCTCACCGATCGCGCGCGCGATGGCCGTGCGCCGCGACAACGGGATGACGCTGGTCGTCGCACGCGACCTGTCGCACTTCATCCAGGTCCGCGACGTCGCGATCCGGGGGCTCGTGATCGGCGGCGTGATGATCCTGATCGCGGGCATCGCCGGTGGCAGCATGCTCGGCATGCGGCAGATGCGCCGCGTCGCCGCGATCCGGCGCGTCACGCGACAGATCGCCGAAGGCGATCTCGGCAAGCGGCTGCCGGTCGGCCGCTACGATGAACTCGATCTGCTCGCGCATCTGGTGAACCACATGCTCGACGAAGTCGAGCGGCTGATGGGCGAGGTGCGGCATACCTGCGACGGGATCGCGCACGACCTGCGCACGCCGCTCGCACGCGTGCATACGATGCTGGCGCGGCTCGCCGACCAGCCGTTCTGCACGCACGATCCCGCGTCGGCGGCGCTGCTGGCGTCGGCGCGCGACGAAACCGACCGCCTGCTCGAACGTTTTCGCGCGATGCTGCGCATCTCCGAGATCGGCACGCTGAGCCGGCGCGGCGGGTTTGCCGCGGTCGACGTCGCGGCCTTGCTGCGCGACGTGTGCGAGCTTTACGAGCCGCTCGCCGAGGCCGTCGACGTGTCGTTCGAGCTCGATGCGGCCACGGTCGACGGCATCCATGGCGATCGTGCGTTGCTGTTCGAGGCGTTCAGCAATCTCGCGGACAACGCGATCAAGTTCACGCCGCCGGGCGGCCGCGTGCACATCGTGCTCCAGACGGCGCCGCATGGTCCGCTCGTCCGGTTCGAGGACACCGGGCCGGGCATCCCGCCCGGCGAGCGCAATGCGGTGCTCGAACGCTTCTATCGCGGCGAGCGCACGCGTCATGTGAACGGCTCGGGGCTCGGGTTGAGCATCGTGTCGGCGGTGATGCGTGTGCACGGTTTCGCGCTGCGGATCGGCGATGCGCAGCCGGCCGGTGCGGCGATCACGGTCGAATGCTGGCCGCGTTCGCTCGCGTGACGGAGGAGGGGGCCGATCGATGCGCATCCTGCTGATTGCTCCGCCGACTCCGGACGCGTTGCGGCTCGACAAGGCGTTTCGAGAGAGCATGCACGGCGTCGAGCGCGTCGGCGAATGGCGCGACGGCTGTTTCGCGGCGACGCAGGAGCGGTTCGACGCGCTCGTGATCGTCGCGACCGATGGTGCTTCCACGCCGGCGATTCTCGACGGATTGCCACTGCTCGCCGCGTCGGCTGGCAGCGCCACGATCGTCGCGATCGTCGCCGGCACAACGTCCGCCCAGCGCGCGCAGATGCTCAAGGCCGGCTGCGATGTATGTCTTGCCTATCCGTATTCGTTCGTCGAATTGCACGAGCGGTTGCACGCGCTATGGCGCCGCGCGGGCATCATCGCGATGCGTGAATCGATCCGGCTCGACACGGCGACGCGCGCACTCGACGAGCGTGGCCGGCGGCTCGCGCTCAGCGCACGGGAGTTTCGCGTGGTCGAATGCCTGCTGCGCGAAGCAGGGCGGCCGGTCGGGCGCGACGCCGTGCTGCGTTATGCCTGGGACGATGCCGACATCGAACCCGAAACGGTCAATGCGCTGGTCGTACGGTTGCGGCGCAAGCTGGCCGCGCATGCGTTTTCCGCGCGGATCGAAACGGTTGCGCGATTCGGCTTCCGGTTCGACACGGGCGGATGACGGGTGCGGATATCGACGCTCGAGCGGAGGAATATCCTGACGATCCCGGCGTTGCGGAACGACTGCGACTCGATGTGCGCGGGCTCGGACGGCAAATCGGCATCGATTGTTACAAGACGTTAGCGCGGGCTTCCCGTTGCGATGCCGCGCATCAGTTCTTACAAACTTGAAATATGCGGGGGCGGCGCTTGCCGCTATAGTCGAATCACACATGACACAACCAGAAGAGGAATCCATGAAGACTTTGCGTGTTGCCTCGCTCCTGACCGGTATGACGGCCTTGCTCGTGTCGGGCGCAGCAATGGCGGGAGTCAATGTCGGGATCAACGTCGGCGTGCCGGCACCGGTCTACGTCGCGCCCGCGCCCGTGTATGCGCCGCCGCCTCCGCCGGTCGTCTATCAGCCGGCGCCTGTCTATGCACCGGCGCCCGTGTACGCACCGGCGGTCGTGATCGGCTGGCACGGCGACCGCTACTGGGACGGCCGCCGCTACTGGGGCCGCGACGAGTGGTACCGCCGTCACGGCCGCGGCTGGGGCGGCGATCGCGGTCACGGTCACTGGGACAACGGCCGCCACAACGGCTGGCGCTGATCGGCCGGTCGCGCATGCGTGCCGCGTGCGCGACAACTGCTCGTGAGAAAACCGCCCGCGTGGCGGTTTTCTTTTGGCTCGACGGATTGAATGGGTAGAATCGTTCCACGTTACTACCCTCATTCGACCGAAGAGCCTCTATGACGAAGGGTTCGCCCCGGGCCGCCGCCGCGCGCGCCTGCCTCGGCGCGCTGCGGGCCGCCGGCCGCGTGGCCGCGGTGCTGGCGCTGCACGCGGCGCTGGCCGCGCCGGCCGCGCACGCGGCCTACGCCATTGCGCAGTACGGCGAGCCGAAGTATCCGCCGGGCTTCAGGCATTTCGACTACGTGAACCCCGACGCGCCGAAGGGCGGCACGCTCGTGCTCGCGAACCCGAGCCGGCTGATGTCGTTCGACAAGTTCAATCCGTTCACGATGCGCGGCAACACCGCACCCGGCATCGACATGCTGTTCGAGAGCCTCGCGACCGGCAGCTCCGACGAACCGGCGTCCGCATACGGGCTGCTGGCCGACGACATCGACGTCGCGCCGGACCGCCGCTCGGTCACGTTCCACCTGAATCCGCGCGCACGCTTCTCGAACGGCGATCGCGTCACGGCCGACGACGTCAAGTTTTCGTTCGACACGCTGAAGAGCAAGCAGGCCGCACCGCAGTTCGGTGCGTATTTCGCGGAGATCGCGAAGGCCGTGGTCGTCGATCCGGCGACCGTGCGGTTCGAGTTCCGCAGCGCAAATCGCGAGCTGCCGCTGATCGCCGGGGGGATGCAGGTATTTTCACGCAAGTGGGGATTGCGCGCGGACGGCTCGCGCATCCCGTTCGACCAGCTCGCGTTCGAGCAGCCGATTGGCAGCGGCCCGTACGTGATCGAGCGCTACGACAACGGCCGCAATATCACCTACCGGCGCAATTCCGCGTACTGGGGCGCCGACCTGCCGGTGCGAGTCGGCACCCACAACTTCGATCGGATCGTCTACAAGCTGTACGGCGAGGGCGTCGCGCGTCTCGAGGGGTTCAAGGCGGGTGAATATGATGTGCTCGTCGAGAACATTGCGCGCAATTGGGTACGGCAGGATGTCGGCAAGCGTTTCGACAGCGGCGAGTTGATCAAGCGCGAGTTCCGGCAGCACAACGGCGCGGGCATGCAGGGGTTCTTCATGAACCTGCGCCGGCCGCTGTTTCGCGACGTGCGCGTGCGCCAGGCGCTTGATCTTGCGCTCGACTTCGAATGGTTGAATCGCCAGCTGTTCTATGGCGGTTATACGCGCCTCGACAGTTATTTCGCCGACACCGACCTGCAGGCGACCGGTCTGCCGGGGCCGGGCGAACTCAAGCTGCTCGAACCGCTGCGGGCGCAGCTCGACCCGGCCGTGTTCGGCCCGATGGTCGTGCAGCCAAACACGAATCCGCCGAATTCGCTACGCGCGAACCTGCTGAAGGCGCGGGAGTTGCTTGCGCAGGCAGGCTGGACCTATCGCGACGGCGCGTTGCGCAATGCGCAAGGAGAGCCGTTCACATTCGAGATCCTCGACGATGCGGGTTCTCCGTTCAAGGGGATCGTTGCAGCCTACCAGCGCAACCTCGCGAAGCTCGGCATCGACGTGCGCTTTCGCACGGCCGATTACGCGCTGCTGCAAAAGCGCCTCGACGCGTTCGACTACGACATGACGCCGATCCGCTACATCGGCGTACAGATGCCCGGCAGCGAACAGTTCGCGCGTTACGGCAGCAAGTTCGCGGATGAACCGGGATCGGACAACGTCATTGGGCTGAAGTCGCCGGCCGTCGACGCGTTGCTGCATGCCCTCGGCACCGCGCAGACGCGCGAGGAACTGCTCGACGCGACGCACGCGCTCGATCGCGTGCTGATGCACGGCTACTACGCGGTCCCGCAGTGGTACAGCACGACGCACCGCGTCGCGTACAGGCGCACGCTCGCCTATCCGCAGACGCTGCCGCTGTACTATTCGGCCGAGGGCTGGGTCGTGTCGACCTGGTGGGCGAAGCCCGATCACTGAGCCGCGCCGGCCCTACGTCCAACCCCGCCACCCGATCACGAGTCGACGCCCTATGTGGAGCTACATCCTCAAACGCCTGCTGCTGATGATCCCGACGCTCGTCGGCGTGCTGACGCTCACGTTCGCGGTGATCCAGTTCGTGCCGGGCGGCCCGGTCGAGCAGGCCGTGCAGGAGTTGCGCAAGGGCGCGACGGAGCAGGGCGCGACGCCGTTCGGGATGCGCGCGCACACCGGCGTCGACGCGCAGCAGCTCGCGCAGCTCAAGGCGCTGTACGGTTTCGACAAGCCGCCGCTCGAACGCTACTGGCTGATGCTGAAGCGCTTCGCGCGCTTCGATCTCGGCGACAGCTATTTCCGTCACCAGAGCGTGTGGTCGCTGGTCGTGCAGAAGCTGCCCGTGTCGATCAGCATCGGGCTGTGGACGTTCTTCCTCACGTACCTGATCTCGGTGCCGCTCGGTATCGCGAAGGCGGTGCGCAACGGTTCGCCGTTCGACGTCGCGACGAGTCTCGTCGTGCTCGTCGGCTATGCGATTCCGGGCTTCGTGCTCGGCGTGCTGCTGCTCGTGCTGTTCGGCGGCGGCTCGTTCTGGCAGCTCTTTCCGCTGCGCGGCCTCACGTCGGACAACTTCGCGCAGCTGTCGCTCGCCGGCAAGGTGCTCGACTACCTGTGGCACATCGCGCTGCCGATCACCGCGTCGGTCGTCGGCAGCTTCGCGGTCGTCACGATGCTCACGAAGAACGCGTTCCTCGACCAGATCCGCCGGCAATACGTGCTGACCGCGCGCGCGAAGGGGCTCTCCGAGCGCAGCGTGCTGTGGAAGCACGTGTTCCGCAATGCGATGCTGCCGCTGATCGTCGGCTTCCCGGCCGCGTTCATCGGTGCGTTCTTCACGGGCAGCCTGCTGATCGAGACGCTGTTCTCGCTCGACGGCCTCGGGCTGCTGTCGTACGAATCGGTGGTGCGGCGCGACTATCCGGTCGTGCTCGGCACGCTGTACCTGTTCACGCTGATCGGGCTCGCGACCAAGCTGATCTCCGATCTTTGCTATGTGTGGGTCGATCCGCGCATTCAATTCGACAACCTGGAGCGCTGACATGAAACGAGCCATTCGCATGCCCGGCGCCAGCCGGCGAGGCGCGCGATGAACCGGGCCGTCGCCTCTACCCGCATCGAAGCCGCGCGGGCGCGCGTGTCGCCGTCGCCCACCCGCCGCGTGTGGCAGCGCTTCAGGCAGCAGCGTCTCGGCTACTGGAGCTTCGTGATCTTCGTCGTGGCCTTTGCCGCGAGCCTCGCGGCGCCGCTGTGGTCGAACGACAAGCCGCTCGTCGTGCGCTACGACGGGCAGACCTATTTCCCGATGTTCCATGCGTACCCGGAGACGACCTTCGGCGGCGATTTCCCGACGCCGGCCGACTATCTCGATCCGTACGTGCGCAAGCGGCTCGAGGCGCCCGGCAACTTCGTCGTCTATCCGCCGAACCGCTATTACTACGACACGCTGAACTACTTCTCGAACGTGCCGAACCCGGCGCCGCCGTCGCGCGAGAACTGGCTCGGCACCGATGCGCAGGGCCGCGACCTGCTCGCGCGGCTCGTGTACGGGTTCCGCATCTCGGTCGAGTTCGGGCTGATCCTGACCGTGATCGGCACGCTGCTCGGGATCGCCGCGGGCGCCGTGCAAGGCTTCTTCGGCGGGCGCATCGACATCGTCGGGCAGCGGCTGATCGAGATCTGGAGCTCGTTGCCGGAGCTGTACCTGCTGATCATCTTCGCGTCGATCTTCGAGCCGAGCTTCCTGCTGCTGATCGTGCTGCTGTCGCTGTTCGGCTGGATCGGCCTCGCCGACTACGTGCGCGCGGAATTCCTGCGCAACCGCACGCAGGACTACGTGCGCGCGGCCCGTGCGATGGGGCTCACGAACGGGCAGATCATCTGGCGCCACGTGCTGCCGAACAGTCTCACGCCGGTGATCACGTTCCTGCCGTTCCGGATGAGCGGCTCGATCCTCGCGCTGACGAGCCTCGACTTCCTCGGGCTCGGCGTGCCGCCGCCGACGCCGAGCCTCGGCGAGCTGCTCGCGCAGGGCAAGGGCAACCTCGATGCGTGGTGGATCTCGCTGTCGACGTTCGGCGTGCTGGTCGCGACGCTGCTGCTGCTGACCTTCATGGGCGATGCACTGCGCAACGCGCTCGACACGCGGATCGCCGATTCGGTGCGCGCAGCGGGAGGCCAGCGATGAGCGACGCGGTCGTATCGAAGGCGGACGAACCGCTGCTGTCGCTCGAGCATCTGCATGTGCGCTTCGGCGACACGGTGGCCGTCGACGACGTGACGCTCGCGATCGGGCGCGGCGAGCGGGTCGCGCTCGTCGGCGAGTCGGGGTCCGGCAAGAGCGTGACCGCGCTGTCGATCCTGCGGTTGCTGCACGACGCCGAAGTCGGCGGCGCGATCCGCTTCGCGGGGCAGGACCTGATGGGCAAGAGCGAGCGCGAGATGCGCGGGCTGCGCGGCTCGGACATCGCGATGATCTTCCAGGAGCCGATGACGGCGCTCAACCCGCTGTATACGATCGGCGTGCAGATCGGCGAGACGATCGTGCTGCACGACGGCGTATCGGCCGTGGAGGCGCGCAAGCGCACGATCGCATTGCTCGCGCGCACCGGCATCGCGGAGCCCGAGCGGCGCGTCGACAGCTACCCGCACCAGTTGTCGGGCGGCCAGCGGCAGCGCGCGATGATCGCGATGGCGCTCGCGTGCCGGCCGCGCCTGCTGCTGGCCGACGAGCCGACCACCGCGCTCGACGTGACGATCCGCGCGCAGATCGTCGACCTGCTGCTGGAGCTGCAGCGCGACGAAGCGGAAAAGCGCGGGATGTCGATCCTGCTGATCACGCACGACCTGAATCTCGTGCGGCACTTCGCGGAGCGCGTCGCGGTGATGGAGCACGGCCGGCTCGTCGAGAGCGGGCCGGTCGAGCGGATCTTCGCGGCGCCCGAGCATCCGTACACGCAGCGGCTGCTGAACAGCCGGCCGCAGCGCACAGTCACGCCGGTAATGCCGATCGCGCCCGTCGTGCTCGACGCGCGCCACGTGAGCGTGCAGTTCGCGCGCAAGCGGCCGGGCTTCGCGGGCTGGTTCGGCACGGTGCCGGTGACGGCCGTTGCCGACGTGTCGGTGTCGGTGAGGCAGGGCGAAACGCTCGGCATCGTCGGCGAATCGGGATCGGGGAAATCGACGCTCGCGATGGCGCTGCTCGGGCTGCAGAAGACGGCCGGCGGCGAGATCGAATTCCAGGGACGCGCGCTGTCGACCTATCGCGGCCGCGAACAGACCGCGCTGCGCTCGAACATGCAGGTGGTCTTTCAGGATCCATTCAGTTCGCTTTCGCCGCGTCACACGATCGAGCGGATCGTCGGCGAGGGGCTCGAGCTGCATCGCCCGGACATGACGCCCGACGCGCGCCGCGCGAAGTCGCTCGCGGTGCTGCGCGAAGTCGGCCTCGACCGTACGGTGCTGCATCGTTATCCGCACGAATTCTCGGGCGGCCAGCGCCAGCGGATCGCGATCGCGCGCGCGCTGGTGCTGGAGCCGCGCATCCTGATCCTCGACGAGCCGACGTCGGCGCTCGACGTGTCGATCCAGCAGCAGGTGCTGAAGCTGCTCGCGAATTTGCAACAGAAATACAACCTCGGCTATGTCTTCATCAGCCACGACCTGGAGGTGATCGGCGCGATGGCGCACCGCGTCGCGGTGATGCAGGACGGCGCCGTCGTCGAGTCGGGGGAGGTGTCCGAGATCTTCGCCAGACCGTCACATCCTTACACACAAAAGCTGTTGAAAGCGGTCTGGAAAGCGTGATAGGCGTCCAATGGTCTGACCATCTCGATTGTATTTATTAATTTGTTTTGACAAACGATTACGCGCTGGCTAGTATCGACCGAAATTTTCCGCCAATCAGCTGATTTTTAAGCAAATTCCATCGACCAATGCAGCATCGATCCCTGACCCAGGCATGCGCGCGCACCATCGCCGGGCTCTTCATCGGCGCCCTGTTCGCAGCAGCTCCCGGCGCGTTCGCCGACGAAGTCAGCAGTTTTAACCAGAATGTCACCAATTCGACTCAAATCGGGTCGGGTGCCTCCCTCCAGCAGACCAGCGCGCAGCCGTCGAGCGGCGGTGCGAAGTCGTTCCTTGCCGGCATGGCGGGCAAGGCAGGCGACGTGGTGGTCGGCGCGCTGAACATGATCGGCGTGCGCTATCGCTGGGGCGGCAACTCGCCGGATTCGGGCCTCGACTGCAGCGGCTTCGTGCGCTACGTGTTCCAGGACACGCTCGGCATGTCGCTGCCGCGTCGCGCGGAAGAAATGAGCCGCGTCGGCGAGAAGGTGAGCATGAGCAACCTGAAGCCGGGCGATCTCGTGTTCTTCAACACGATGCGCCGCACGTTCTCGCACGTCGGCATCTACATCGGCGACAACAAGTTCGTGCATTCGCCGTCGACGGGCAGCACCGTCCGCGTCGACGATCTCGACAGCGGCTACTGGGAAAAGCGTTTCACCGGCGCGCGCCGGATCGAATCGGAATTCCCGATGAAGCCGGAAGACTTGCGGCGTGTGCGCGCGACGATCGGCGACGATTCGGCGAACGGCAACAACTGACGGTTGCCGGCTGGTCGGGCCGGACGATAAAAAACCCTGTCACCGAAAGGCGGCAGGGTTTTTTGTTTTGGGGCCGGCGCGGCCGACGAGGCGGAAGTCGTTCCGTCGGCCACCGGGAGGCGGCGTGTGCCGCGGCCTCCCGCACCTCGCGGCTTACGCGGTCGTAGCCACGCCGCGTGCCGCCGCAAGCTTGCGCTGCAGTTCCGGCATGATGCGCGCGACCGCTTCCTCGCCCGCGAGGATCGCCGCGTTGCGCTGGTTGAAGTCGCTGCCGCCCATCGCCGCGAGGTTCGGGCGAATCACGACGTCCGCATACTTGTCGAGCTCGTAGGTCTTGATCGTCTGGCCCATGATCGTGAAGGTCTGCAGCAGCATCTCGATCGGGTTGTTGGTCGCCGCGCCGTCCGGCCGGGCCGAGATGTCGACCGCGATCACGAAGCTCGCGCCCATCTTGCGCGCGAACGACGCCGGCACCGGGCTCACCAGGCCGCCGTCCACATATTCGCGATTGCCGATCTTCACCGGCTCGAACACCGACGGCACGCTGCACGATGCGCGTACCGCGAGCCCGGTATTGCCTTGCTGGAACAGGATCGGCTGGCCGCTTTGCAGGTCCGTCGCGACGATGCCGAGCGGCTTCGCCATCTTCTCGATCGGCCGGTTGTTGAGCGTCTTGTTCAGGAAGTTCTGCAGCGCGACGCCTTGCAGCAGGCCGCGCGAGCGAAACGGCAGCGCCCAGTCGCTGATCGACGCCTGGTCCATGTCGAGCGCGATCTTGTTGATCTGCAGCGCGCTCATGCCGGACGCGTAGAGCGCGCCGACCACCGAGCCCGCGCTCGTCCCGGCGACGATCTCGATCGGAATGCCGCGCGCCTCGAGCGCCTTCAGCACGCCGATGTGCGAGAAGCCGCGCGCGGCGCCGCCGCCGAGCGCGATGCCGATCTTGACGGGCTTCTCCTGCGGCAGGGCCGTGCCGGAGCGGGATTTGTCGCCGAAGGACGTACAGGCGGCGAGGCTGGCGGACGCGCACGCGATCGTGAAGTGGCGGCGCGACAGGCGAGGGGACGACATCGAATGGTTCTCCGGCGGCTTGGCGGCGGGTTACACGGCCCGCGGCGGCGATAGGTTCCGAGCGGCCGCGCAGCGGGTTCCGTGCGGCCGGCGCCGCGCCGGCTGGCGGCCGCGGCGCGCACATCATAAAGCAAGCGGTGCGCTTGGCGCGATGTCCGGCGCGAGTATAATTCCGGCTTCTTTCCCGTTCCGGGCGTCGCCGGCTCCGTTGCTGTCCGGGCTGCCGTCGTCGTCCCGCGTCGAATCATTCATGCGCCCCAGGCGTTCGAGTTACCGTTTATGACCCGTCCTGTCCGTACCCGCTTCGCGCCGAGTCCCACCGGCTTCATCCACCTCGGCAACATCCGCTCCGCGCTTTATCCGTGGGCGTTCGCCCGCAAGATGAAAGGCACGTTCGTGCTGCGCATCGAGGATACCGACGTCGAGCGCTCGTCGCAGGAAGCGGTCGATGCGATCCTCGAAGGGATGCAATGGCTCGGGCTGGATTTCGACGAAGGGCCGATCTACCAGATGCAGCGGATGGACCGCTATCGCGAAGTGCTCGCGCAGATGCTCGAGAAGGGCCTCGCGTACCCGTGCTACATGTCGGCCGAGGAACTCGACGCGCTGCGCGAACGCCAGCGCGAAGCCGGCCTGAAGCCGCGCTACGACGGCACGTGGCGTCCGGAGCCGGGCAAGGTGCTGCCGGAGCCGCCGGCCGGCGTGAAGCCGGTGCTGCGCTTCCGCAACCCGCTGACGGGCACGGTCGTGTGGGACGACGCGGTGAAGGGGCGTGTCGAGATCTCGAACGAGGAACTCGACGACCTCGTGATCGCGCGCCCGGACGGCACGCCGATCTACAACTTCTGCGTGGTGGTGGACGATATGGACATGGGCATCACGCACGTGATCCGTGGCGACGACCACGTGAACAACACGCCGCGCCAGATCAACATCCTGAATGCGCTCGGCGGCGAGCCGCCCGTCTATGCGCACCTGCCGACCGTGCTGAACGAGCAGGGCGAGAAGATGAGCAAGCGGCATGGCGCGATGAGCGTGATGGCGTACCGCGACGCGGGCTTCCTGCCGGAGGCCGTCGTCAACTATCTCGCGCGTCTGGGCTGGTCGCACGGCGACGCCGAGATCTTCTCGCGCGAGCAGTTCGTCGAATGGTTCGATCTCGAGCATCTCGGCAAGTCGCCCGCGCAGTACGACCACAGCAAGCTGAGCTGGCTGAACGCGCATTACATCAAGGAAGCCGACAACGCGCGCCTCGCCGAACTCGCGAAACCGTTCCTCGCGGCGCTCGGCATCGAAGACGCGGCGATCGCGACGGGCCCCGCGCTCGACGCGGTGGTCGGCCTGATGAAGGATCGTGCGACGACGGTCAAGGAGATCGCGGAAGGCGCGACGATGTTCTACCGCGTGCCGGCGCCCGAGGCCGATGCGCTCGCGCAGCACGTGACCGATGCGGTGCGCCCGGCGCTGGCCGATCTCGTCGCCGCGCTGAAGGCGGCCGACTGGACGAAGGAAGCGGTGTCCGCCGCATTGAAGGCGACGCTCGCCACGCACAAGCTGAAGATGCCGCAGCTCGCGATGCCGGTGCGTCTGCTGGTGGCGGGCACGACGCACACGCCGTCGATCGACGCGGTGCTCGTGCTGTTCGGTCGCGACGTCGTGGTGTCGCGCATCGAGGCTGCGCTGACCTGACGTTCGTATGCGAGCGAAGCTGTCCGCGCGTGAGTGCGCGGCGGCTTCGCAAAAAATTTCGTGCGAATCGTAAAAAGGGTATTTACAAGTTCAGAATCGGTCCATATAATCTCATTTCTGTTCTGCAAGGGGGTATAGCTCAGCTGGGAGAGCGCTTGCATGGCATGCAAGAGGTCAGCGGTTCGATCCCGCTTACCTCCACCAACAGAACAAGCTGGATTGATTTGCGAAGTAGCGGTAGTAATAAATGCTTCACAAAATGATTCAAAGCAGTTAGAATTTCGGCCTTCGCTGTTGACCGGAAGTAAATAGCGAAAGTCAGACAAATCTGAAAAGATTTTGTCCCCTTCGTCTAGAGGCCTAGGACATCACCCTTTCACGGTGAGTACAGGGGTTCGAATCCCCTAGGGGACGCCAGATTCAGCGGCGTTTCGTAGAAGTGTCGCAAGGCTTGCAGGAACGTAACCGACGTCCTGCAGGTTGGGTAAGAAAGCTGGAGCGGTAGTTCAGTCGGTTAGAATACCGGCCTGTCACGCCGGGGGTCGCGGGTTCGAGTCCCGTCCGCTCCGCCAGAACGAAGCCCGTTCAAGACGTTTTTGAGCGGGCTTTTGTATTAAAGATGTAAGCAGTACGTTGTCCCCTTCGTCTAGAGGCCTAGGACATCACCCTTTCACGGTGAGTACAGGGGTTCGAATCCCCTAGGGGACGCCAGATTTCGGCGTCGTTCGAACAAACGACGCGCCGGCAGGAAGTAACCGACGCCTGCCAGGCAAGCAGCAAGACTGGAGCGGTAGTTCAGTTGGTTAGAATACCGGCCTGTCACGCCGGGGGTCGCGGGTTCGAGTCCCGTCCGCTCCGCCAGTAAATGAAGAAGCCCGCCTTGCGCGGGCTTTTTCATTGGTATCGCTCGTTGTGCCCGCTCGCGGGCACGTGATTGCGGAGTGGAGGAAGCCGTCTGCGCGGCTTCCGGCGGGACTCGAAGGGCTGCGCTTGCAAACGCAGCCGCGGCCTGCGGGAGGTAGGCGAGTCCCGTCCGCTCCGCCAGAAAATGAAGAAGCCCGCCTCGTGCGGGCTTTTTCATTGGCACTTCTGGGGGCGTCTTCCGCCCATATCACGTGCTGCATCGGATATCGCGCCCCTACGAGAAATTCGCGATTGCATCCGCACGCGACTACGCTATCGTGGCGGGATGCGTTTCTGACTCCTGCACGATGCTCGATCCGACCGACCTGCGACTCCTGTATCAGCTCCGGCCCGCGGAGCCCGGCGATTTTCCGTATGCCGAAGCGTTGACGCACGGCAACATGGGCGGCTACTACAAGCGCCATGGGCTCGTGTGGCGCAGCGACCTGTTCTATGCGAGCTGGCGCGAATCCGAGAACTTCATCCTCGAGGCCGATGGCGAGCGCATCGGCGTGCTGCGCGTGACCGAGGAGGGTGATTCGCTGCATATCCGCGACGTGCAGATCGCGGCCGGCCATCGCGGGCAGGGCGCCGGCAGCTACATGCTCGAGATGTCGCATCGCTGGGCGCGTGCGCGCGGGCTGCACGAACTGCAGTTGCGCGTGTTCGTCGACAATCCTGCCGCGCGTTTGTACCTGCGCATGGGCTACCAGGTCACCGGGCCGCGGCTCGCGCAACTCGGCTCGATCCGGCACATGGTGCGGCCGGTCTGAGGGGCCGGCGCGCGGGAGCGCGCAATCAGCGCACCGTGTCGATCGCGTCGTCGTCGTCCGGCGTTTCGTTTTCCGCGACGCCGCCTTCCGGGCCTCGATGCTCGTAGCCGCGCAGCATGAACGCGCGCGGGCTTTCGCCGAATGCGCGGCGGAACATGGCCGAGAACGCGCTCTGGCTCTGGTAGCCGAGCTCACGCGCGATATGCGACAGCGGGCGCCCCTGGTTCAGCAGCGGGATCGCCCGCGCGAGCAGCGCCTGCTGGCGCCACTGCGAAAAGCTCACGCCCAGTTCCTGCTTGAAGAGCCGCGATATCGTGCGCGTGCTCGCGCCGACCTCGCTCGCCCAGTGCTCGAGCGACTCCGCATGCGCGGGGTGCGCGAGTACCGCTTCGCACAGCAGGCGCAGCCGTTTCTCGTCGGGCATCGGCACCGCGAGCGGCAACGGTTCGGCATGACTCAGTTCGTCGAGCACGAGCCCGCACAGCAGGCGCTCGCGTGCGGCGCTCAGGTCGCGCGCGTCGAGTGCGACGATCAGCTCGCGCAGCAGTCCCGTCACTTCGACGACACGACACGCATCGAGCCCGTCCGGCACGATCGACTCGTCGATATACAGCGTGCGCAGATAGGCCTCTTCGACGATCACGACTTCGTGCGACACGTGCGGCGGCACCCAGATCGCACGGGACGGCGGCACCATCCAGGTCGTGCCGGTCGTCGCGACGCGCAGCACGCCGCGCGACGCGTACGCGAGCTGCGCCCACGCATGCGTGTGCAGCGGAATGCGGCGGCCGGCATCGACCTGTCGTGCGCGCACGCGCATCGGATGGACGGCGGTCGGCGCGAATTCCGGCGGGATGTCGATGACGTCGTACGGGTTCGATACGTCGGCTTGGGCGGGCGGATTCATGAACGGTTCGGGCGGCGCGGCGGCGATGCCGTTATTTTAGAAGGCGCCGCGCTTGCGCATGCGGCGGTTTTTCGGGCCATCATGCCGGGTTCAAATGAACTTTGTGTGGGCACCGGCGAATCCGGGGCGGCTGCCCGCGCCGACGGTTCGAACCATCAGGCCGGTATCGCGGTCTATCGATGCGTGCGCAATTGCACGCCCATCGCGCACCGATCGCACGCGAACACGGCAACACACGAATCGAAGAGGAGAACCACGATGCGCCACGTATTCGTCTATGGCACCTTGAGAGCCGGACAGGCCAACGACATCGGCCATGCGGCCGCCCGCCACGGAATCGCCGCGCCGACGCTGCTGGGCGCCGCCGCGCTGCCGGGCGAACTGGTCGATTTCGGCACGTATCCGGGCATGATCGCCGGGCCGGCCGGCAAGTCGCTGGTCTGGGGCGACGTCTACGAGGTCGACGAGCAACTCGTCCCGGTGCTCGACGAGATCGAGCGCGTCTATCCGGGCGTCGACTCGCTGTTCAAGCCGGAAGAGGTGACCGTCGAGCTCGGCGGCCGGCAGTACGCGTGCCTGTATTATCCGGTGGCCGCGCATGCGGCGGCCGGGCGCCCGCGCATCGCGTCGGGCGACTGGGTTCAGCACCGGCGCGAGCAGGAAGCCGCCTGAGCGTGCCTGCGGGCGGCGGCTGGATTCGCCGCAAAGAGAAAGCGCCCCGCGGGGCGCTTTTTTCATGCCGTCATCGCATGCGACCGCCGGCACGGCGTGGCCAGCCGGCGATCGCAGCAGACAGCGTCGTCAGATTTCCTCGTACAGCGGCAGCGTCAGGAATTCGGTGAAGCCTTCCGACGTCGACATCTGCTCGAAGATCGCCGCGGCGCGTTCGTATGGCTGCGTGTTGCCGCCGACCGAGCGCTTCACGTTGTCGAGCTCGGCCTTCGTGTATTCACGCACGAGTTCGGCCGTGACCTTGCGGCCGTCGTCGAGCACGCCCTTCGGCGAGCGGATCCATTGCCACACCTGCGAGCGGGAAATCTCGGCGGTGGCCGCGTCTTCCATCAGGTTGTGGATCGGCACGCAGCCGTTGCCGTCGAGCCACGCGCCGAGGTAGTGGATCCCGACGTTGATGTTGTTGCGCAGGCCGGCTTCGGTGATCGGCGCTTCCGGCTGGAAGTCGAGCAGGTTCCTGCCTTCGATCTGCACGTCGTCGCGCTGCTTCGCGATCTGGTTCGGCTTGTCGCCGAGCACCTTGACGAACTCTTCCATCGCGATCGGCACGAGGCCCGGGTGCGCGACCCAGCCGCCGTCGTAGCCGTCGGTCGCGTCGCGCTGCTTGTCCGAGCGCACGCCGCCCATCGCCTTGTCGTTCGCTTCCGGATCGTTCTTGATCGGGATCAGCGCGCTCATCCCGCCGATCGCCGGCGCGTTGCGCTTGTGGCAGGTCTTCAGCAGCAGCAGCGCATACGCACGCATGAACGGCACCGTCATCGTGATCTTCGAACGGTCGGCCAGGCAGAAGTCGCGGTCGTTCCTGAACTTCTTGATCGCCGAGAAGATGTAGTCCCAGCGGCCGGCGTTCAGGCCCGAGCTGTGTTCGCGCAGCTCGTACAGGATCTCGTCCATCTCGAACGCGGCGAGGATCGTCTCGACCAGCACCGTCGCGCGGATCGTGCCGCGCGGCACGCCGACCGCTTCCTGCGCGGCGACGAAGATGTCGTTCCACAGGCGCGCCTCGAGGTGGCTTTCCATCTTCGGCAGGTAGAAGTACGGGCCCGAGCCGCGCGCGATCAGTTCCTTCGCGTTGTGGAACAGGAACAGTGCGAAATCGAAGATGCCGCCGGACACGCGCTGGCCGTCGACCGTCACGTGCTTCTCGTCGAGGTGCCAGCCGCGCGGCCGCACGATCAGCGTCGCGACCTTGTCGTTCAGCCGGTACGACTTGCCGTTCTGCTCGAGCGAGATCGTGCGGCGCACCGCGTCCTTCAGGTTGATCTGGCCGTCGATCTGGTTCGTCCAGCTCGGCGCGTTCGAATCCTCGAAGTCCGTCATGTACGAATCGGCGCCCGAGTTCAGCGCGTTGATGATCATCTTGCGCTCGACGGGGCCCGTGATCTCGACCCGGCGGCATTGCAGGTCGGCCGGCAGCGGCGCGACCTTCCAGTCGCCTTCGCGGATCGCCTTCGTCTCGGCCAGGAAGTCGGGGCGCTCGCCTGCGTCGAGGCGTTTCGTGCGCTCGACGCGCGCCTGCAGCAGCGCCTGGCGGCGCGATTCGAACGTGCGGTGCAGCGCCGCGACGAGTGCCAGCGCGTCGGGCGTCAGGATGGCTTCGTAACCCGGCTTGATTTCGCCGGTGATCGTCATGCCTTGCGGCAGCGTGATCGGGGTGCTCATGAGTCTCATCTCCTTGGTCGGTCAGTTGCGGTTTCAGTGAAGGGGGAAGGCAGCAGCGCTGCGAACGTCATGCGCCCGGGCCGGGGCGCGCGCGGTTCGCGGGTCTGCCGGACGGAGCCGGGGTGGCGAGGAAGGCGAGCAGGTCGGCCATGCCGGTGCCCGTGCCGTCGGGCGGCGCGCCGAGTTCCTCGGCGGGCGCGCCCGTGCGGTTGAGCCAGAACGTCGTGTAGCCGAACCAGGTGGCGCCCGCGACGTCCCAGCCGTTCGACGACACGAACACGATGTCGCGCGGATTCGCGCCGAACGCGGCGGTGCCGAGCGCGTAGGCGGCCGGGCTCGGCTTGTACGCGCGCACCGCGTCGGCCGACAGCACGCGATCGAACAGGCCGGTCATGCCGGCGCTCTTGATCGCGATGTCGAGCATCTGCGGATTGCCGTTCGACAGGATCGCGAGCGGCGGGCGCGGGTCGAGCGCGCGCAGCTTGCGCAGCGCGGGCACCGTGTCGGGATAGGTCGACAGGCACGCATATTCGTCCATCAGCCGCTTCTCGGCCGCGCTGTTCAGCGCGAGGCCGAGCGCGCGCGCGGCGAACCGCAGCGCGTCGAGCGTGATGTCGCGGAACGGGCGATAGCGCGCGCCGGCCGGATCGGCGAGCGTGCGCAACTGCGAGTATTCGATTTGCTTGCGTCGCCACAGCTGCGACAACCGGTCCCCGTGACCGGGAAACATCTGCTCTGCCGCGGCCACGACCGCATGCACGTCGAACAACGTGCCGAATGCGTCGAAGAGGATGGCGTCGGGAGAGGAGAGTGTCGTTGTGGCCGACATAGCCTTGCGCTCCAGTTTCAGAGGTCGGGGTCGATTCTATTCGTGATCGAAGGTGCTAAAAAAGACGCTAATCATCACTTGATCTTTTACTTTCATATACCTAATCTCGAGCGGCTCAAGCTATTTGAAGGGCGGCGATGCCGTCCTCCCGACTTATGGACCGGTTCAAACAGATCGAAACGTTCGCCGCGGTCGCGGCCAAAGGCAGCCTGTCGGCGGCCGCGCACGCGGAAGGCGTCGCGCCGGCGATCATCGGCCGTCGCCTCGACGCGCTCGAGGAGCGGCTCGGCGTCAAGCTCCTGGTGCGCACGACGCGCAAGCTCACGCTGACGTTCGAAGGTTCGGCGTTCCTCGAGGATTGCCTGCGCATCATCAACGACATGCAGAACGCGGAGGCGAGCGTGTCCGCCGGCGGCGTGAAGGCGAGCGGCCACCTGCGGATTTCCGCGCCGGCCGGCTTCGGCCGGCGGCACGTCGCGCCGCTCGTGCCCGAATTCAGCGGCGCGCATCCGGACGTGTCGGTCACGCTCGACCTGTCCGACCGGATGGTCGACCTCGTCAACGAAGGGTTCGATTGCGCGGTGCGGCTCGGCGAGCTGCCCGATTCGTCGCTGGTGTCGCTGAAACTCGGCGAGAACCGCCGCGTGTGCGTCGCGTCGCCCGCGTATCTCGCGCGGCGCGGCACGCCGGCCACGCTCGCGGAACTCGCGCGTCACAACTGCCTCGCGCTCGCGGCGAATGCGAACCAGCAGCGCGGCTGGGCGTTCCTGGAGGACGACAAGGTGGTGTCGATCCGCGTGAACGGCACGATGGAATGCTCGGACGGCGCGGTGCTGCACGAGTGGTGCCTCGAGGGCTATGGCCTGGCGTGGCGCTCGTGGTGGGAAGTCGGCGAGGACATCGCGGCCGGCCGGCTCGTCAGCGTGCTCGATGCGTTCGCCGCGCCGCCGATCGGCATCCACGCGGTGTTTCCGCAGCGCCGGCATCTGCCGCTGCGGGTGCGCCTGTTTCTCGATTACCTGAAGCACACGTACGAGCGGCCCGGTTATTGGGGCGAGTAGGGCGCGCCCGCCCGGCGCGCGGGGCGGCGCCGGTAGCGGGCCGTGGCCGGCGCGGCCCGCGCGTTTCCGATATGAGGGCGAACCCGCTGCCGATGCCGGTCGCTCGATTTCGCGCACTACAATCGAGACTGGCATGCGCGACGCGCCGAAGCCGGCTCGCATGGGTTCGCGGCGCGCGCGGTGCGACTGACGCAGGAGGGCGCGATGTTCCGGCACATCCTGGTTCCAACCGACGGTTCCGAACTGTCGCAGAAGGCGATCGACGGCGCGATCGACCTGGCGCGCGCGGTCGGCGCGCAGGTCACGGCCTACGCGTGCCTGCCGCAGTATCCGTACTCGCCGTTTTCCGAAGTGATCATCGAGCCGCCCGCCGATTTCCGCGCGCGCAGCGAGCGCGAGGCGCGCGCGCATCTCGACGAGGTGGAAGCGGCCGCGAAGGCGGCCGGGGTCGCGTGCGACACGTGGACGAGCGTGCATCCGTCGCCGTATCTCGGCATCATCGAGGCGGCCGAGCGCGGCGGCTGCGACGTGATCTTCATGGCGTCCCACGGACGCCGCGGGCTCGGCAGCCTGCTGATCGGCAGCGAGACGCAGCGCGTGCTGACCCATACGAAAATTCCGGTGATCGTCTATCGGTAGGGCAGCGCCGGCCGTGGCCGGGCGGGCTGCACCGCAGAAAAAGGGCGCGCCGGACGAAGCCGGCGCGCGTCGTTGCTGGCGGCCCGCAGGCCGCGCGGCCGGTCGCGCGACGTTCATCGCGCGCCTGCCGTCTCCTCCCTGATTGTTGTTCCGGTGGCCGATGCCGCGGCGTCGCGAGACGCGGCATCGGCGTAACGCCTGTGCGTGTTACGCGACCTTCTTGCCGTCGAAGAACTGTTCGTCTTCGGTCGAGCCATGCAGCGCGGTCGTCGATGCTTCGCGTTCGACCGTCTGCGTCACCGCGTCGAAGTAGCCGGTGCCGACCTCGCGCTGGTGCTTGACGGCCGTGAAGCCCTTGTCGGCGGCCGCGAACTCGGCCTGCTGCAGTTCGACGAACGCGCTCATCTGGGTGCGGGCATAGCCGTGCGCGAGGTTGAACATCGAGTAGTTCAGCGCATGGAAGCCAGCCAGCGTGATGAACTGGAACTTGTAGCCCATCGCGCCGAGCTCCTTCTGGAACTTCGCGATCGTCGCGTCGTCGAGGTTCTTCTTCCAGTTGAACGACGGCGAGCAGTTGTACGACAGCAGTTTGCCCGGGAACTGCTTGTGGATCGCTTCCGCGAACTTCTTCGCGTACTCGAGATCGGGCTTGCCCGTTTCGCACCAGATCAGGTCGGCGTACGGCGCGTACGCGAGGCCGCGCGAGATCGCCTGTTCGAGGCCCGGCTTGGTGCGGAAGAAGCCTTCCACCGTGCGCTCACCCGTCAGGAACGGCTTGTCGTTGTCGTCGACGTCGGACGTGATCAGGTCGGCCGCTTCCGCGTCGGTGCGGGCAACCAGCACGGTCGGCGTGCCCATCACGTCAGCCGCGAGCCGCGCGGCCGACAGCTTCGCGACGGCTTCGCGCGTCGGCACGAGCACCTTGCCGCCCATGTGGCCGCACTTCTTCACCGACGCGAGCTGGTCCTCGAAGTGAACGCCCGACGCGCCGGCCTCGATCATTGCCTTCATCAGCTCGAACGCATTGAGTACGCCGCCGAAACCGGCTTCGGCGTCCGCGACGATCGGCGCGAAGAAATCGACGTAGCCTTCGTCGCCCGGGTTCTTGCCTTCCGACCACTGGATCTGGTCGGCGCGCGTCAGCGTGTTGTTGATGCGCTTCACGACGAGCGGCACCGAGTTCGCCGGGTACAGCGACTGGTCCGGGTACATTTCGCCCGCGACGTTCGCGTCGCCGGCCACTTGCCAGCCGGACAGGTAGATGGCCTTCAGGCCGGCCTTCACCTGCTGCATCGCCTGGTTGCCGGTCAGCGCGCCGAGTGCGTTGACGAACGGCTCGTTGTTGATGAGGCTCCACAGTTTTTCCGCGCCGCGCTTGGCCAGTGTGTGCTCGATCGGGATCGAGCCGCGCAGGCGGACCACGTCTTCAGCCAAGTAGCTGCGCTTGATGCCCTTCCAGCGCGGATCGGTTTCCCATTGCTGCTGCAGTTCCTGTGCCTGTTGCTGACGCGACATGATGAGCTCCTTGATGCGGTGTGTTGCCTAATGGTGCGAATCGGACGGTAGTGATGCTGTTCTCGAAGCGGGACGGAGTGCAGTCCATTTCGTGAAGTCTTGTATAAGAGTCTAGGCAAACCGATCGAAGTGAAACAGGGGCGACATCAGGAAGTTTGAAACTTTTTAATTGTTATTAATCAATGACTTGAATTGTGAATTTTGCAATGAGAAGCGATTTTTCCCATCCCGCAATTGTAAGGTTGTGCCGCGCAGCATGACTTTTTACGACGCAAAAAAATTTTCCGCATCGTGAAATTTGGTGCGGGACGAAAAAAAACCGGCGCGGGTGCGCCGGTCTGCCGGATGGGCGGGGCGGCCGGAGGGCCGCCCGGGCGTGCTTACGACGCCGAATTGCTGCGACGCGGGCCGGCGCTGCGTTGGCCATCGCGACGCGGGCCGCCGTCACGGCTGCCGCCCGGCTTGCCGCTCCAGCCGCCGCCATTGCCGCCGCCGTAGCTGCGGCCGTTGCCGCTATTACCGCCGCCCGGCTTGCCGCCGAAGCGTCGACCACCGCCGTTGCCGCCGCCCGGACGGCCGCGGCCGCCGGTGCCGCCGTTACGCGGGGCCGACTTGCGCGGCTCGAAACCTTCGACCACGTTGACCGGCAGCGGCGAGCGCACGAAGCGCTCGATACGCTTGAGCGCGCCTTGCTCGGCATGGTGCACGAGGCTCACCGCGGTGCCCGAACGGCCTGCTCGGCCGGTACGGCCGATACGGTGCACGTAGTCTTCCGCGAACTTCGGCAGGTCGTAGTTGAACACGTGCGTGATGCCCGGGATGTCGATGCCGCGTGCCGCGACGTCGGTCGCGACCAGCACGCGCACGCGACGCTCGCGCAGCGCGCGGATCGTGCGGTTGCGTGCGCCCTGCGGCAGGTCGCCGTGCAGCGCGGCCGATTCGAAGCCTGCGTCGGCGAGACGGCCGGCGAGCTGGTCGGCGTCGATCTTGGTCGCCGTGAAGATGATCGCCTGGTCGAGCGCGTCGTCGCGCAGCAGGTGATCGAGCAGGCGATCCTTGTGGTCGCGGTCGTCGACGTAATGCACGGTTTGTGCGATGTTCGTGCGCGATTCGAGACGCTGCTGGATCTCGATGCGTTCCGGATCCTTCAGCAGGCGGCCCGTCAGCGAACCGATCTTGCCGTCGAGCGTGGCCGAGAACAGCATCGTCTGGCGCGACGCGGGCGTGGCGGCGACGATCGTCTCGATGTCGTCGATGAAGCCCATGTCGAGCATGCGGTCGGCTTCGTCGAGCACGAGCATCTTCAGTTCCGACAGGTCGATGCGGCCGCGCTCGAGGTGGTCGAGCAGGCGGCCCGGCGTGGCAACCAGGATTTCCGGGTTCTTCGCGAGCAGCATCAGCTGCTGGCCGTAGGCGACGCCGCCGAGGATGCTGACCGTGCGCAGGCGCTTCAGGTGCTTGCCGTACGTCGATGCGGCCGTCGTGACCTGCATCGCGAGTTCACGGGTCGGCGTCAGCACGAGCAGGCCCGGGCGGGCGACGGGTTGCGGGCGGCGCACGCGGCGGTCGCCCTGGTTCGGTTCACGCGGCGCGCGCGGTTGCTGCGCCTGCGTCTTCTGGAGCTGCGCGAAACGCTCGATCGCGGGCAGCATGAATGCGGCGGTCTTGCCCGAACCGGTCGGGCTCGACACCAGCAGGTCCCGACCGGCGATGCCGGCCGGAATCGCGCGCTGCTGGACCGGGGTCGGCTTGGCGTAGCCGGCGGCCTCCAGCGCGGAGACGATCTCCGGCGACAACCCGAGCGACGCGAAAGTCGGCTCGTCCGACGCCGGTTCGACCGCGGCCGGTGCGGCGGCGTCGTCGAGACCGAGCGCCTGGTCGGCGATCGCGTTGAGCGGGCTGGAGTTGATGCTCGAAGTCATAACAATCCTTGAAACACAGTGGGTGAAACGTCGGCGCCAATCGCGCATACCCAAGTCGTCGGATTCAGCGAGCAAATCGGGAAACGGGTGCAATCCGCCGAACCGTCGGCGGATGAGGCATTAGAAGCTGTTTTGGGTGCGGCGCGCTTCTGGAGCGGGGCCGCCAGCCTAGTTGACGACCGCAAGGGTCGAAGCAGGAGGGGACAGGTTCTAAACCGGATTGGAGCTTAACGCTATGAAGCGTCGGGCCGGACGGCTTGCGAGCCGAGCGCGGAGGTGACGCAGGCCGCATTATAAAGAAATTTGCTGCGCTGCGCCACTGATTTGATTGCCGATTGCGGCGGGGGCGATCCGGTCAGGACGCCGTGCCGTTTTTCAGCGATTCGACGAGTTCGATGTACTGCTGTTTCGCCGCATCCTGCGACGTGCCTTTGAGCGCGTCCCACGCGTCGTACTTGTATTTGCCGACGATGTCGGTGAAGCCCGGCTTGTCGCCGTGCGCATCGCCGTCGGTCGCCTGCTTGAAGAGTGCGTACAGGCGCAGCAGGGTCAGGTTGCCCGGCCGTTCCGTCAGTTGCTTGACGTCGATCTGGGCCTGGTCGAATTGGGCGGCGAGTTCGCTCATCGGGTGTCTCCGTAAGGGTTTCAGATCGGCCGATCTTAACAAGCGGACCGCCGCGCGGGGTCGAGCGATCCTTCCAAACCGCCACCGGCGCCGCACGCGCGCACAGATCGGGCCTGATCGCCCGTGGGAGCGGGGCGGCGCATTACAATGTCGGCCATGACGCAAACAGTGCTCCTCGCCATCGATACGTCGACCGAATACTGCTCGGTCGCGCTGCTGCGCTCGGCCCCGGCCGATGACGCCGTTTCCACCCCGCAAACCTGGGTCCGTCACGAGCTGACGGGCGCCGTGTCGAGCACGCGCGTGCTGCCGGCGATCCAGGAGCTCTTCGCCGAATCCGGACTGACGCTCGCCGACTGCGACGCGATCGCGTTCGGCGCGGGCCCCGGCTCGTTCACGGGCCTGCGTACCGCGACGGGCATTACCCAGGGCCTCGCGTTCGGGGGCGGGCTGCCGGTCGTGCCGATCGGCACGCTGCTCGCGTGCGCCGAGCACGCGCGGCTGCGCGCACCCGGCACGACCCGCGTGCTCGCCGCGCTCGACGCGCGGATGGACGAAGCCTACTGGGCGGATTTCGCGTGGGACGACAGCGCCGGCGACTGGCGCACGCTGCATCCGGCGTCGCTCGACGCACCGGGCGCCGTCGGCGTACCCGACGCGCCGTTCACGCTCGCCGGCAATGCGGCTGCAGCGTTCGGCGCGCAATTGCCGGCCGCCGCGCGGGCAGCCGCGATCGACGGCGATGCGATGCCGCATGCGCTGGCGGTCGCGCATGCCGCGCTGCGCGCGTTCCGCGCGGGGCGTGCGGTGCCGGCCGACCAGGCCGCGCCCGAATACGTGCGCGACAAGGTCGCCCAGACCACCGCCGAGCGCATCGCGGCACGGGCCGCGCAGACGGGCGGGGCGAAGGGATGACGGGTGTCCTGCTGAGCGACCGCTATCTGGCGCCGATGACGGACGCCGATCTCGACGAGGTCGTCGCGATCGAGCACGTCGCGTACGAATTCCCGTGGAGCCGCGGCAACTTCGAGGATTCGTTGCGCAACGGCTATCTGGGCGTGTGCCTGCGGCACGTGACCGGGGCGCTCGTCGGCTATTGCGTGCTGATGCCCGTGGTCGACGAGATGCATCTGTTGAACCTGTGTGTCGCGCCGGCCGCGCAGCATGCGGGCGCGGGCCTCGCGCTGCTGCGCGAGGCGGTGCGCATTTCGCGCGCGGAGCGGCTCGACGGCGTGCTGCTCGAAGTGCGGCCGTCCAATCCGCGCGCGATCCATCTGTACGAGCGCTTCGGCTTCGTGACGATCGGCCGGCGCAAGAACTATTATCCGGCGAAGCATCGTGGCCGGGAGGACGCGATCGTGATGCGTCTGACGCTGAACAAGGACGAGGGGAATGCGCATGGCGTGGGCTGAAGCGGCGCTCGAGGAACTGGGCCTCGCGCAGATCTGGGTGCGGCGCGGGCAGCGCGCGGACGAGGGCGCGGCAGCCGACGCGCCTGCCGCCGCGCAAACTGCGGCGGCCGACGACGGGGCCGTCGTCGCGGCCGATCGGCCGGTGCGTGCAGCGCGAGCACCGGTGCAGGACGATGCGCCGCCGGCCGTCGCGCGTGGCTCTGGCGGCGGCTTGCCGGCTCGCGAGTCGGGGGCGTCGGCGCACGGTGTCGGCGATGGCGATCGCCTGCCTGCGCAGGCGGCATCGGCCGCATCGCCCGATTCGATGCCGCCGACGGATGATGCGCCGCCTGCCGGGGACGACGATTTCGCATGGTTCGACGCGGCGCCGCCGGGCGAATCCGTGCCCGTGCCGGCCGCCGCATCGCGCCCCGCCGGCACGCCGGTCGCCGCGCTCGACTGGGATGCGCTGGCCGCGCGCGTGGCCGATTGCACGCTGTGCCGTCTGTGCGAGAAGCGGACCAACACCGTGTTCGGTGTCGGCGACCGCGAAGCGGACTGGATGCTGATCGGCGAAGCGCCGGGCGAGAACGAGGACAAGCAGGGCGAGCCGTTCGTCGGCCAGGCCGGCAAGCTGCTCGACAACATGCTGCAGTCGCTGTCGCTCGAGCGCGGCGACAACGTGTACATCGCGAACGTGATCAAGTGCCGGCCGCCCGGCAACCGCAACCCGGAGCCGGACGAGGTCGCGAGCTGCGAGCCTTATCTGCAGCGTCAGGTCGCGCTCGTGAAGCCGAAGCTGATCGTCGCGCTCGGCCGTTTTGCCGCGCAGACATTGCTGAAGACGGACGCGAGCATCGCGTCGCTGCGCGGCCGCGTGCATGCGTACGAGGGCGTGCCGGTGATCGTCACCTACCACCCGGCCTACCTGTTGCGCAGCCTGCAGGACAAGTCGAAGGCGTGGGCCGACCTGTGCCTCGCGCGCGACACGTTCCGGCGCGCGGATGGCGCCGACGCGAACGGCCCGGCCGGGCAATGACGACCGGCGCGGCGTTCGCGTTCGTCGATACGCTGCATGACGTCGCGGTGCGCGACCTGGGCTGGCTGCTGGCCAGCCCGAGCCTGCTCACCGCGGTGCCGGGCGCGCCGCTCGCGCGCCCGTGGCCGGATGCGGCCGGGCAAGCGGCCGTCGAAGCGTGGCTCGCCGCGCTCGATGCGCAGCCCGGGCCGCTGCATCGCGCGCTCGACGGGTTTCGGCCCACCCGGCTCGGTCGCTACGCCGAATGCCTGCTCGAGTACTTTCTGACGCACGGGCCGTCGCTGCGGCTCGTCGCGGCCAATCTCCCGTTGCGCAGCAACGGTCGCACGCTCGGCGAAGTCGACTTTCTCGTCGATACGCCGGACGGCCGGCGCCTGCACTGGGAACTCGCGGTGAAGTGCTATCTGTGCGCGCCGGTCCGCGACGGCGCGTCGCTCGCCGACTTCGTCGGCCCCAATCTCGTCGACCGGTTCGACCGCAAGCGCAGCCGGCTGCTCGACCATCAGTTGCGGCTCGGCGAACACGACGGCTTTGCCCGGCTCGGCTACGGCGCGCCGTCCGACGCGCAGATGTTCATCAAGGGCTGGCTGTTCCATCCGTACGGCGCGCCGGTGCCGCCGGTGTCCGCCGAAATCGCGCCGGATCATCCGCGCGGTTTCTGGCTGACGCACGCGCAGTGGCCGGCGTGGGCGGCCGCGCAGCGTGACGGTGCGGCATGGAGCGTGTTGCCGAGGCTGGCGTGGCTGGCGCCGCGGCGTGCCGCCGCCGGTACGGGTTTCGAGCCCGAGCCGCTGGCGAGCGCACCGGAACTGCCGCCCGTGCTGGCGACGCGCCAGGCACCCGACCTGATCGGCATCCATGAAAAGGGCGGCGACGGCACGTGGCGCGAGACGGCGCGCGGTTTCGTCGTGCCCGACGACTGGCCGGTGCGCGCGCAGGCGTTCGCAGCGCAGGATCACTGACGCCGCGTCAGCCGGCGCTCACCACCAGCGATGAAAGTGATGGACCGGGCCGACGCCGTGGCCGACGTCGAGGTGACCGCTCGCGGCGATCGCGCCGGTCAGGTAGGTCTTGGCTTCCCGTACCGCGCTTTCCAGGTCGGGCTGCTGCGGCAGCAGCGCGGCGATCGCCGACGACAGCGTGCAGCCGGTGCCGTGCGTGTTGCTGACCGGCACGCGCGCGCCGTCGAGCCGCACGGTGCGTGTCGCTTCGACGAGCCAGTCGGGGCTCGCGGACGCGTCGGGCAGGTGGCCGCCCTTCATCAGCACGGCGCGCGCGCCGGTCTGCAGTAGGGCCTGGCCTTGCCGCACCATGTCGTCTTCGGTGGTGGCGGGCGCAACGTTCAGCAGCGCGGCCGCTTCGGGCAGGTTCGGCGTGACGACCGTCGCGAGCGGCAGCAGCGTGTCGCGCAGCGCGTCGACGGCATCGGGCGCGAGCAGCGCGTGCGAACTCTTCGAGATCATCACCGTGTCGAGCACGACGAAGCGCGGCGCGTAACGGCGCAGCGCGTCGGCCACCGCCTGCACGATCGCCGCGTTGGCGAGCATCCCGATCTTGACCGCATCGATGCGGATGTCGTCGAACACCGCGTCGAGCTGCGCGGTCACGAATGCGGCGTCCGGCGCATGCACGCCCGTCACGCCGCGCGTGTTCTGCGCGGTCAGCGCGGTGATCACGCTCGCGCCATACGCGCCGAGCGCGGAAAACGTCTTCAGGTCGGCCTGGATGCCTGCGCCGCCGCCCGAATCGGAGCCGGCGATCGTCAGGATGTTGGGTATCGGGTGCGTCATGAGGGCAACGCGCTGGTTCGAGGACCGGCGCCGGCGGACGAAAACCGAAAGTGTAGCGTCAGTGCCGCGATTCGCCGATCAGCGCGACCGAGTCGAACTGACGCTGGTTCGCCTGGTGGCGGCGCATCACGAGCCACATCGTCAGGCAGACGAACGTGCCGAACAGCACGATCACGACGCCGACCGGCACGTCGAGCCACACGAGCACCGCATACAGGCACAGCATCACGAGCACCGACAGGTTCTCGTTGAAGTTCTGCACCGCGATCGAATGGCCGGCCGACAGCAGCACGTGGCCGCGATGCTGCAGCAGCGCGTTCATCGGCACGACGAAGTAGCCGGACAGCGCGCCGACGCCGATCAGGAAGATGTACGCGACGATCAGGTAGAACGGCATGCGCAGATGGCCGAAATGCACGGCCCAGTGCGACGGGAACAGGTCGCGCGTGTAGAACGCCATCAGCATCACCGCGATGCCCATGATGATGCCGACGGGCAGCACGCTCAGCGACTTCTTCAGCGGAATCCGGGCGGCGGCGGCGATTGCGCCGCCCGCGACGCCGACCGCGACCACGGCCTGCAGGATCGCGCCTTCGGACAGCGACATGTTGAGTGACACCTCGGCCCACTTCAGCACGATGAACTGCAGCGTCGCGCCCGCTCCCCAGAACAGCGTCGTGACCGCGAGCGAGATCTGGCCGAGCTTGTCGCGCCAGAGCACCATGAAGCAGTCGGCGAAATCGGTGAGCAGCTTGACCGGGCCGCGTTCCTGCTTCGGATAGCGGGCGCCCGTGTCGGGAATGCGCAGGTTGAACAGCGCGGCGACCACGTAGATCGCCATGATGATCGCCATCGCGGCTTCGGCGGGCGTGCCGATCCACGCGGGCGTGTGGGCGATCACGTGCGATGCGATGTGCGGGCTGATCAGCGCGCCGCCGAGCACGGTGCCGAGGATGATCGAGCTGACGGTCGTGCCTTCGATCCAGCCGTTCGCGGCGACCAGCCGGTCGGCCGGCAGCAGCTCGGTGAGAATCCCGTACTTGGCCGGCGAGTAGGCCGCCGCGCCGAAGCCGACGATCCCGTACGCGATCAGCGGGTGGGCGCCGAACAGCATGATCAGGCAACCGACCACCTTGATCGAGTTGGTGATGAACATCACGCGGCCCTTCGGGCGCGAATCCGCGAACGCACCCACATACGCCGCCAACACCACATACGACAACACGAAGAACAGCTTCAGCAGCGGTGTCATCCAGTTGGGGGCGTGGAGGTCTTTCAGCAGGGCGATGGCGGCGATGAGGAGCGCATTGTCGGCCAGCGACGAGAAAAACTGCGCGGCCATGATGGTGTAAAAACCTTTTTTCATCTGATGCGATGCTTTCGTCGCTGCGGCAGGGCCGCGTAGGCCGCCTCGTATGCGATCGGCTTATTCCGTTCGAAATGGGTTGTGCGCACGGCTTTATAACATGAAAATACGCGAATTCGGACTAGCAAGATCCCCCGATCGTTCCGCAAATTGTCGGCTTCGGTGCTCAAAAGGCGCGGTAAGCTGATGATTCGCAAGCGTCTTTACGTAAATTTCCCATGCCGCGCCCGATCTCCGCCACCATCCACACCGCCGCTCTCGCGAACAATCTCTCCGTCGTCCGCCGATTTGCCGGCCCGTCCAAGGTCTGGACGGTCGTCAAGGCCAACGCGTACGGCCACGGTCTCGCCCGCGCGTTTCCCGGCCTGCGCGGCACCGATGGCTTCGGCCTGCTCGACCTCGACGAGGCCGTGAAGCTGCGCGAGCTCGGCTGGGCAGGCCCGATCCTGCTGCTCGAAGGCTTCTTCCGCTCGACCGACATCGACGTGATCGACCGCTACAGCCTGACCACGACCGTCCACAACGACGAGCAGATGCGGATGCTGGAAACGGCGCGGCTGTCGAAGCCCGTCAACGTGCAGCTCAAGATGAACAGCGGGATGAACCGGCTCGGTTACGTGCCGGGAAAATACCGTGCCGCGTGGGAACGCGCCCGCGCGTGCCCCGGCATCGGCCAGATCACGTTGATGACCCATTTTTCGGACGCGGACAACGAGCGCGGCGTCGCCGAGCAGCTCGCGACGTTCGAGCGCGGCGCGGAAAACATCGCCGGCGCGCGCAGTCTCGCGAATTCGGCGGCCGTGCTGTGGCATCCCGATACGCACTTCGACTGGGTGCGGCCGGGGATCGTGCTGTATGGGGCGTCGCCGTCCGGGCTGTCGTCCGATATCGCCGACACGGGGTTGAAGCCGGCGATGACGCTCGCGTCCGAGCTGATCGCGGTGCAGACGATCGCGAAGGGCCAGGCGATCGGCTATGGCTCGACGTTCTCCGCGCAGGCGCAGATGCGGATCGGCGTCGTCGCGTGCGGCTACGCGGACGGCTATCCGCGCGTCGCGCCGGAAGGCACGCCCGTGATCGTCGACGGCATCCGCACGCGGATCGTCGGTCGCGTCTCGATGGACATGATCACCGTCGACCTGACGCCGTGCCCGCAGGCCGGCGTCGGCGCGCGCGTCGAGCTGTGGGGCAACGCGCTGCCGATCGACGACGTCGCGCGCCATTGCGGCACGATCGGCTACGAGCTGATGTGCGCGGTCGCCGGCCGCGTGCCGGTGCGAGCGGAATAAGGGCGTCGCGCGTGGCCAAACAGAAAACCGTTTACGTCTGCAGCGAGTGCGGCGGACAAACCCCGAAGTGGCAGGGCCAGTGCCCGTCGTGCCAAGCGTGGAACACCCTCGTTGAATCGGTCGCCGAATCGCCGGCTGTCCATCGTTTCCAGTCGCTCGCGAAGCGGGCTCCGGTGCAGCGCCTCGTCGACATCGAGGCCGCCGACGTACCGCGCTTCTCGACCGGCATCGGCGAATTCGACCGCGTGCTGGGCGGCGGGCTGGTGCCCGGCGGCGTCGTGCTGATCGGCGGCGACCCGGGCATCGGCAAGTCGACGCTGCTGCTGCAGTCGCTCGCGGATATC
Source organism: Burkholderia sp. BCC0397 (assembly GCF_902832865.1). Lineage (NCBI taxonomy): Bacteria > Pseudomonadati > Pseudomonadota > Betaproteobacteria > Burkholderiales > Burkholderiaceae > Burkholderia > Burkholderia sp. BCC0397. The sequence goes on from NZ_CADFDL010000002.1 coordinate 827,542, forward strand.
GCGAACGAGCGGCGCGCCCTCTATATCAGCGGCGAGGAATCGGCCGCGCAGATCGCATTGCGCGCGCAACGGCTCGCACTGCTCGACGGCGGCACGCCGGCGGCCGAGCTGAAGCTGCTCGCCGAGATCCAGCTCGAGAAGATCCAGGCCGCGATCGATGCGGAGCGGCCGGACGTGGCCGTCATCGACTCGATCCAGACCGTCTATTCGGACGCGCTCACGTCGGCGCCGGGCTCGGTCGCGCAGGTGCGCGAATGCGCGGCGCAGCTCACGCGCATCGCGAAACAGTCGGGCACCGCGATCATCATGGTCGGGCACGTGACGAAGGAGGGCAATCTCGCCGGCCCGCGCGTGCTCGAGCACATCGTCGACACGGTGCTGTACTTCGAGGGCGACACGCATTCGTCGTTCCGGCTCGTGCGTGCGTTCAAGAACCGCTTCGGCGCGGTCAACGAACTCGGCGTGTTCGCGATGACCGAGCGCGGGCTGCGCGGCGTAGCCAACCCGTCCGCGCTGTTTCTGTCGCAGCACGAGCAGGTCGTGCCCGGTTCGTGCGTACTCGTCACGCAGGAAGGCACGCGCCCGCTGCTCGTCGAAATCCAGGCGCTCGTCGATACGGCGCACGTGCCGAACCCGCGCCGGCTCGCGGTCGGCCTCGAGCAGAACCGGCTCGCGATGCTGCTCGCGGTGCTGCACCGGCACGCGGGCATCGCCGCCTTCGACCAGGACGTGTTCCTGAATGCCGTGGGCGGCGTGAAGATCACCGAGCCGGCCGCCGACCTCGCGGTGCTGCTCGCGATTCACTCGTCGATGCGCAACAAGGCGCTGCCGAAAGGGCTGATCGTGTTCGGCGAGGTGGGGCTGGCGGGCGAGATCCGGCCGTCCCCGCGCGGGCAGGAACGGCTGCGCGAAGCGGCGAAGCTCGGCTTCACGTCTGCGCTGATCCCGAAGGCGAATGCGCCGAAACAGCCGATCGAAGGGCTGAACGTGATGGCCGTCGAGCGGCTCGAGCAGGCGATCGACCGCGTGCGCGATCTTGAATGAGCGGCCCGGCGCACGCACGGGCCGTGCGCCGCCGGGCGATCTGTCGCGTAATTCGCTGTAAAGAATATGTAGGCTGCTGTAACCCGCCGGACATCGCTTTTCCCTATCCTTTGCCGGATTGTCGAACCGCGCAATGCGAAGGGAACCTATGTTGAAATCGTACGGGGAAGCGCCTGGCGGACGCCTTTACAACCTGCGCGGCTGCCGCGTGTCGGAGCCGATTCGCCAGCCGTGGGGCGGCGGATGCCGGATCGTCGAGTGGATCGACGAAGAAGGGCGCCTCGCGCGCAAGGTCGTGTCCGAGGATGTGACGGAAGCGGAAGTCGCCGCGGCGATCCGCCGGCCGACCCAAGGGCGCCGGTACCTGATGGGCGACGACGAGCAGATGCCGCGCGACACGCTGCCGCGCCGCTGAGCGGATGGCGCGGGCGGGCATACGGGCGCCGGCCGACGCAGCCACATCAAATGCAGCAATGACGACGAGGCCGGGCCAGGGTGCCCGGCTTCGTCGTTTCCGCGGCCGGCGCGGCCGGGCGGGTTCGTGGGTCATTGACGCCCCGACGCGCCGTGCCGCCGATGACGCGATCATCGGCTGACGGCCCCGGCGGCCGCGTTCAGCCGATCTGCTCGAGTTCTTCCTGCACGGCGAGCCAGTCCGCCTCGACCGTCTCGAGCCGGGTGTTGACCTCGCCGAGCTTGCGGATCGCGTCGGTCAGTTCCGTCTTGCGCGCGGCTTCGTAGCTCGCCGGATCGGCAACGAACGCGTCGAGGCGCGCCTTCTCCGCGTGCAGCGTTTCCATTTCCTTTTCGAGCTTCGTGATGCGGTTCTGCAGCGGCTTCTTCAGCTGCGACAGCCGTTGGCGCTCCTCGGCCGCCTGGCGCTTCTGATCTTTGCGATTCACGCCCGGATCGGCGCCCGCGGCTGCCGCGCTGTCGGCCTTCGCGGCCGCGCGCTGCTCGGCCGCATGCTGCAGCAGCCAGTCGCGGTAGTCGTCGAGGTCGCCGTCGAACGGCTGCAGCCGGTGCTTCGCGACCAGCATGAACTGGTCGGTCGTCGCACGCAGCAGGTGACGGTCGTGCGACACGAGGATCAGCGTGCCTTCGAACTGCGCGAGCGCCATCGTCAGCGCGTGGCGCGTTTCGAGGTCGAGGTGGTTCGTCGGTTCGTCGAGCAGCAGCAGGTTCGGCTTCTGCCAGATGATCAGCGCCAGCGCGAGGCGGGCTTTTTCGCCGCCCGAGAACGGCCCGACCGGGCTGGTCGCCATGTCGCCCGAGAAATTGAAGCCGCCGAGGAAGTCGCGCAATTCCTGCTCGCGCGTGTCGGGTGCGAGCCGCGCCAGGTGTGCGAGCGGCGAATCGTCTTCGCGCAGCGTCTCGAGCTGGTGCTGCGCGAAATAGCCGATCGTCAGCCCCTTGCCGTCGCGGACCTGCCCCGACAGCGGCGCGAGCGTGCCGGCCAGCGTCTTGATCAGCGTCGACTTGCCCTGGCCGTTCGCGCCGAGCAGGCCGATGCGCTGGCCGTTCTGGATCGACAGCGCGACGCGCTCGACGATCGGGATCTCCGCTCCGTCGTCGGCGTGGTAGCCGCAGCGGACGTCTTCCATCACCATCATCGGGTTCGGTGCGGCATCGGGCGTGCGGAATTCGAACGTGAACGGCGACGCGATGTGCGCGGGCGCGATCAGCTCCATCTTCTCGAGCGCCTTCATCCGGCTTTGCGCCTGCTTGGCCTTGGTCGCCTTGGCCTTGAAGCGGTCGACGAAGCTCTGCAGGTGCTCGATCGTCTTCTGCTGCTTTTCGTACGCGTTTTGCTGCAGCGCCAGTTGCTGCGCGCGCAGCACTTCGAACTGCGAGTAGTTGCCGCCGTAGCGCTTCACCTGGCGGTTTTCCAGATGCAGCGTGACGTTGCAGATCGAATCGAGGAATTCGCGGTCGTGCGAGATCACGACGAGCGTGCCGGGGTAGCGGTGCAGCCAGTCCTCGAGCCAGACGATCGCATCGAGGTCGAGGTGGTTCGTCGGTTCGTCGAGCAGCAGCAGGTCGGAGCGGCACATCAGCGCCTGCGCGAGGTTCAGGCGCATGCGCCAGCCGCCGGAGAAGCTCGCGACGGATTCGCGCGTTTGCGCGAGCGTGAAGCCGAGGCCGAGCAGCAGCGCTTCGGCGCGGGCGGGCGCGGTGTAGCCGTCGGCATCGGCGAACGCCGCGTGCGCGTCGGCTTCGGCGGCGCCGTCATGCGCGGCCGACGCGGCGGCGATGCGGGCCTCGATCTCGCGCAGCGCGGCATCGCCGTCGAGCGTGTAGTCGAGCGCCGAGCGGTCGACCGCGGGCGTTTCCTGCGACACGTGGGCGATCCGCCACGACGGCGGCATCGAGAAATCGCCTCCGTCGGAATGCAGCTCGCCGCGCAGGACGGAAAACAGCGTCGACTTGCCGGCGCCGTTCGCGCCGATCAGGCCGGCTTTCTCGCCGGGATTGAGCACGAACGAGGTCGACTCGAACAGCGGCTTGGTGCCGCGCGCAAGGCTGAACTGATTGAAACGGATCACGGCGGAAATGACTGGCCAAAACCGCTATTCTAGACTGCGCGCCGCTCGCGCCGGGCATCGGCCGTTCGGCGGGTGCCGCAACGGCGCAATTTCGCCTAGACTCCACGTCGATCCGGTTTCGTAAAAGGAGTGCCCGATGTCCACCCTGTATTCGTTCAGCGCAGAGACGCTCGCCGGTGCGCCGGTATCGCTCGATGCGTATCGCGGCAAGGTGCTGCTGATCGTCAATACCGCGAGCGAGTGTGGTTTCACGCCGCAGTACGCGGGTCTGCAGAAGCTGTACGACCAGTACGCGGCGCGCGGCTTCTTCGTGCTCGGCTTCCCGTGCAACCAGTTCGGCAAGCAGGAGCCGGGCGATGCCGCGCAGATCGGTGCGTTCTGCGAGCGCAACTACGGCGTCACGTTCCCGATGTTCGCGAAGATCGACGTGAAGGGCGACCATGCGCATCCGCTGTATCGCTACCTGACCGACGAGGCGCCCGGCATTCTCGGCCTCAAGGCGATCAAGTGGAATTTCACGAAATTCCTGATCGACCGCGAAGGGCGCATCGTCAAGCGCTACGCGCCGTCCACCAAGCCCGACGAAATCGCCGCGGACATCGACAAGCTGCTGTGACGGCGCAGCGCGGCGTGCGCCGTGCCGGTGCGGATCGCGCGGGCGCGGCGGTCGTCAGCGCCGTTACAGGATCGGCGCGAACAGCCGCGCGACGTGCATCGCGATGCGCCGCCAGGCGGGCGACTGCCGGTATTCGTCCGCATCCACCTCGTACGCCTGCGCGAAGTCGGCGTCGAGCATCGTCTCGACCTCGTCGGCGAACGCCGGGTCGACGGTCAGCACCATGACCTCGAAATTGAGGCGGAACGAGCGGTTGTCGAGATTCGCGCTGCCGATCGCCGCCGCGACGCGGTCGATCAGCACGACCTTCTGGTGCAGGAAGCCGGGCCGGTAGCGGAACACCTTCACGCCCGCATCGACGAGGTCGCGCGCGTAAAGCTTCGACGCCTCGAACACGACGTAGTGGTCGCGCCGGCTCGGGATCAGGATGCGCACGTCGACGCCGCGCATCACGGCGAGCTTCAGCGCGCAGAGCACGGCTTCGTCGGGAACCAGGTACGGCGTGGTGATCCAGACCCGCTCGCGGGCGGCATTGATCGATTCGACGAAGAACAGCGAGCCGGTTTCCTGCTTGTCCGCCGGCCCCATCGGCACCGCGAGGCAATGCATGCCGTCGCCGGGCTGCGCGGGCGGCGGCAGCGCGATGGGCGGCAGCTTCTGCGTCGCCCAGTGCCAGTCTTCGGCGAACACGTACTGGATGCTCGCCACCACGGGGCCGCGTATCTCGATGTGGGTATCGCGCCATGGCGACAGGCGCGACTTCGCGCCGAGATATTCGACGCCGACGTTGTGGCCGCCGACGAACGCGCGATTGCCGTCGACGACGACGATCTTGCGATGGTTGCGGAAGTTCAGCTGGAAGCGGTTGACGAATTTCCGGTTGGTCGCGAACGGACGGACTTCGACGCCGCCCCGGCGCAATGCGTCGACGTAGCTGTGCGGCAGGTCGAAGCTGCCGATGCTGTCGTACAGCAGGCAGCAGCGCACGCCGGCTGCCGCGCGCGCGAGCAGCGAGTCGCGCAGCATCCGGCCGAGCGCATCGTCGCGCACGATGAAGAACTGGACGAGCACGTAGTCGCGCGCGGCGTCGATCGCCGACAGGATGGCCGAGAACGTCGCGTCGCCGTTCACGAGCGTGCGCACCGAATTGCCGCCGAGGAACGGCATGCCGCCGAGCCGCGTGAGCGCGAGCACGGCGGCCTGGCCCAGCGCGTCGGCGGCCGGCCCGTCGGTCGCGTCGGTGGTGCGCCACGGCGAACGCGGTGTGTGCGTGCGCAACATTTCCAGCTCGTGGCGCCGGGCGTCGACGTAGCCGGAGAATTTGCTGCGGCCGAGGAACAGGTACGGAACGAGCGTCAGGTACGGCATGGCCGCGAGCGAGACGGCCCACGCGATCGCGCCTTGCGACGTGCGCGTGTTCATGATTGCGTGGCACGCCGCGAGGATCCCGAGCACGTGGATGGTCAGGATCAGGGTGCCGAGATGTAGCCAGTCGAGGGTCATGGGCGCGTAAAGGACTCCCGAGCGGACTCCCCGAGGGATTCCGGCGGTCGTGCGGCCGGGCGGCCGCCTACGCGCATCTTACCCAACCGTGCGGCGCAATGGTGCGCCGCACGGCGGGCGGGCCGGAACCGCTCAGGCCTTGCGCGGCAGGTCCGACGCCTGGATCAGGAACACGGCGTCGTCGCCCGCGCTGGTCGGCAGCCACGTGAGCTCGAGGCCGCCGAACGCCGCTTCGACGTGCTCGCGCTCGTTGCCGATCTCGACGACGAGCACGCCGTCGTCATGCAGCCAGCGGTGCGCTTCGGCGACGATGCGTCGCACGATGTCCATCCCGTCGTCGCCGCCGGCGAGCGCCATTTCCGGCTCGTGCCGGTATTCGGGCGGCAGCGCGGCCATCGACGCGGCGTTCACGTACGGTGGGTTCGTCAGGATCACGTCGTAGCGCGAGTCGGGATCGGTGCGGAATGCGGGCAGCGGCGCGTAGAGGTCGCCGCGGTGCAGCCCGATGCGGTCTTCGAGGCCGTAGTCGCGCACGTTGATTTCCGCGACCTCGAGCGCCTTGTCCGACAGGTCGACCGCGTCGATCTCGGCGTTCGGGAACGCGCTCGCCGCGAGGATCGCGAGGCAGCCGGAGCCGGTGCACAGTTCGAGCACCGCGCCGACCTGCTCGGGATCGGCGACATACGGCTGCAGCCCGTCGTCGAGCAGTTCGCCGATGAACGAGCGCGGCACGATCACGCGTTCGTCGACGTAGAAGCGGTGGCCATGCATCCACGCTTCATGCGTGAGGTAGGCGGCCGGCACGCGATCGGTCGCGCGTCGTTCGATCACCGCCAGCACGGCCGCGATTTCGTCGGGCAAGAGGCGCGCGTCGAGGAACGGCTCGAGCGTGTCGAGCGGCAGGTCGAGCGTATGCAGCACGAGGTAGGCCGCTTCGTCGTACGCGTTGTCGGAACCGTGGCCGAACGCGAGCTTCGCTTTCGAGAAGCGCGTGACCGCGTAGCGCAGCAGGTCGCGGATGGTGGCAAAAGGTGTCGTCATGCGAGGCTCCGTCAGGCAATCAGTTGTTCGAGCACGCGTCGGTACACGTTCTTCAGCGGGTCGACGAAGCGCACCTCGATGTGCTCGTCGATCTTGTGGATGCTGCCGTTCGGCGGGCCGAACTCGATCACCTGCGGGCAGATGCGCGCGATGAAGCGTCCGTCGGACGTGCCGCCCGTCGTCGACAGCTCGGTCGTGATGCCGGTCTCGGCGCGGATCGCGTTTTCCAGCGCGCCCGACAGGTCGCCGCGCGGCGTGAGGAACGGCAGGCCGCTCACCGACCATTTCAGCGTGTATTCGAGACCATGCTTGTCGAGGATCGCGTGCACGCGGGCCTGCAGGCCTTCGACCGTGCTCGCGGTCGAGAAGCGGAAGTTGAACAGCAGGTCGGCGTGGCCGGGGATCACGTTGGTCGCGCCGGTGCCGGCATGCAGGTTCGACACCTGCCAGGTGGTCGGCGGGAAGTATTCGTTGCCTTCGTCCCACCGTTCGGCCGCGAGCTCGGCGAGCGCCGGCGCGAGCAGGTGGATCGGGTTCTTCGCGAGGTGCGGATACGCGATGTGGCCCTGCACGCCCTTGACGACGAGTTCGCCGGACATCGATCCGCGGCGGCCGTTCTTGACGACGTCGCCGAGCTCGGCGCTCGACGTCGGCTCGCCGACGATGCAGTAGTCGAGGCGTTCGCCGCGTTCCTGCAGCAGCTCGACGACCTTTACGGTGCCGTCGGTGGCCGGGCCTTCCTCGTCGCTCGTGATCAGGAACGCGATCGCGCCGCGGTGGCCGGGATGGGCCGCGACGAATTCCTCGGACGCGACGACGAACGCCGCGAGCGACGTCTTCATGTCGGCCGCGCCGCGGCCGTACAGCTTGCCGTCGCGATGGGCGGGGATGAACGGCGGCGAGGTCCACTGCTCGAGCGGGCCGGTCGGCACGACGTCGGTGTGGCCCGCGAACGCGAGCAGCTTGCCGTCGCGGCCGTCGGTGCCGCGCTTGACGGCCCACAGGTTGGTCACGCCGTGCGACGCGATGGTCTCGCATTCGAAGCCGAGCGCGGCGAGGCGCTCGGTCATGATCTGCTGGCAGTGCTGGTCGTCGGGCGTCACGGACGCGCGTGCGATCAGTTGTTCGGTAAGGGCTAGGGTGGCGGACATGGTTCGGACCACTTTCGATAAAAAATGCCGGCGCGATGGCCGGCAGCGACAGGGCGTCGGGCCAGGGCCTGTTCACGCTAATAACGGGCTTGCGCTGGCCCCCAGAAGGGCCGAGCGCAAGGATTGCGACGAAGCGAATACTCGACGTATTCGCGAGGAGCATGACGCGGCGATCGGCCCTTCTGGGGGGCAGCCCCACGAATGCATTTTTCCAAACAGGGGAACGTGCCTTTCCGCCCACATTGCGGCGTCGTGCGTCGCTTGTTTGGCATGGCCAAACGGCGCTCCTTACTCCTTGCACGCGCCCAAAGGAAGTCCCCTTGGGGGACGGGCGGAAAGGCACGTTCGCAAGCCCGTTATTAGCGTGAACAGGCCCTACGCCCGCAGGCGCAGCGCGGGCGGCCCTATGCGGCAAACAGCGCCGCGTATTGATCGGCCACGAAGCCGAGCGATTTCACGCGGCCGTTGACGACGAGCACGGGGCGCTTGATGACCGACGGCTTGTGGATCATCAGCGCGACCGCGCCGGTCTTCGTTTCGGCGGCCGCCTTCATCGCGTCGTCCAGGCCGCGCCACGTGGTGCCGCGCTTGTTCACGAGCGCGTCGAGCGACACGTCCTTCAGCCAGTCTTCGACCAGCGGCGCGCTGACGCCGAGCTTCTTGAAATCGTGGAACTCGAATTCGACGCCGTGATCGTCGAGCCACACGCGGGCCTTCTTCACGGTGTCGCAGTTCGGAATGCCGTAGACGACCACGGTGTGCGGCTTCGCCATCAGTCGCCTCGCAGCAGCTCGTTCAGGCCGACCTTCGCACGCGTCTTCGCGTCGACCTTCTTCACGATCACCGCGCAGTACAGGCTGTGCGAGCCGTCCTTCGACGGCAGGTTGCCGGCGACGACGACCGAGCCGGCCGGGATGCGGCCGTAGCTGACTTCGCCCGTTTCGCGGTCGTAGATCTTGGTGCTCTGGCCGAGGTACACGCCCATCGAGATCACCGAGTTCTCCTCGACGATCACGCCTTCGACGACTTCCGAGCGCGCGCCGATGAAGCAGTTGTCTTCGATGATGACCGGGTTCGCCTGCAGCGGCTCGAGCACGCCGCCGATGCCGACGCCGCCCGACAGGTGCACGTTCTTGCCGATCTGCGCGCACGAACCGACCGTCGCCCACGTGTCGACCATCGTGCCTTCGTCGACGTACGCGCCGATGTTGGTGTACGACGGCATCAGCACGACGTTCTTCGCGATGAACGAGCCGCGGCGCGCGATGGCCGGCGGCACGACGCGGAAGCCGCCCGCGGCGAAGTCTTCGGCCGTGTAGTTCGCGAACTTCGACGGCACCTTGTCGTAGAACTGCGAGTAGCCGCCGGCCGGCATCGGTGCGTTGTCCTCCAGGCGGAACGACAGCAGCACGGCCTTCTTCAGCCACTGGTGCACGGTCCAGTTGCCGTCGATTTTCTCGGCGACGCGCAGTGCACCTTTGTCGAGCTGCTCGATCGCGTGAGCGACGGCCTCGCGGACGTCGGCGGGCGCGGCCTTCGGCGACAGCTCGGCGCGGTTTTCCCAGGCGGTATCGATGATTTGCTGAAGTTGTTGCGACATGTTCGTTTTCGCAGGAGATGAATGGAATTGATCGGGATGGACGTCTTACCGTGCGAGAGCGCGGCAGAAATCGACGATGCGTTGCGCGCCCTCGACGCATTCGGGGGTGCCCGCGACGAGCGCGATCCGGATGAAATCGCGGCCCGGATTCGTGCCGTGCGCGTCGCGCGCCAGATACGAGCCGGGCAGAACCGTCACATTATAGTCGGCGTACAGGCGGCGGGCGAACTCGGTGTCCGACAGGCCGGTGCGCGCGACGTTGGCCCACAGGTAGAACGCGGCGTCGGGCAGCTTCACGTCGATCACGTCGGCGAGCATCGGCGTGACCGTATTGAACTTCTGCAGATACAGCGCGCGGTTCTCGCGCACGTGCGCCTCGTCGTTCCACGCGGCGATGCTCGCGTGCTGCCAGACCGGCGACAGCGCGGCGCCGTGGTACGTACGGTACAGCAAGAACTTTTTCAGCAGCGCGGCGTCGCCGGCGACGAAGCCCGAGCGCATGCCCGGCACGTTCGAGCGCTTCGACAGGCTCGACAGCATCACGAGCCGCTCGAAGCCGCGGCCGAGGCGGTGCGCGGCCTCGAGGCCGCCGAGCGGCGGCGCCGCTTCGTCGAAATAGATTTCCGAATAGCATTCGTCGGACGCGATCACGAAACCGTGGCGGTCCGACAGCGCGAACAGCTCGCGCCAGTCGTCGAGCGTCAGCACGGCGCCCGTCGGGTTGCCGGGCGAGCACACGTACAGCAGCTGCGTGCGCGCCCACACGTCATCGGGCACGGCCGCGTAGTCGCACGCGAAGTTGCGCGCCGGGTCGCTGTTCGCGAAATAGGGTTCGGCACCGGCCAGCAGCGCCGCGCCTTCGTAAATTTGATAGAAAGGATTCGGACAGAGTACGATCGCCTTCTTGCCGTCCGCGCGCGGGCGCGCGTCGATCACGGTCTGCGCGAGCGAGAACAGCGCCTCGCGCGAGCCCGACACCGGCAGCACCTGCGTGGCCGGATCGATCGCCGGCAGCCCGTAGCGGTGCTCGAGCCAGTGCGCGATCGACGTGCGCAGCGCGTCCGAGCCGGCGGTGGCCGGGTACGACGCGAGGCCGTCGAGCGCAGCCACCACGGCGTCGCGGATCAGCGCCGGCGTCGCGTGTTTGGGCTCGCCGATGCCGAAGCTGATCGGTTTGAGGTCGCCGGAAGGCGTCACGTCCTTGAACAGGGCGCGCAGCTTTTCGAAGGGATAGGGCTGGAGCGAGTCGAGTCGAGGGTTCACGGGCGAAGCGGCCATCGCGGCCGGTTGGAGCGAAAGAAGCGGCGGGCGCGCCGCGCGGCTGCGAACGGGCGCCGGGGCGCGCGGCTCGCAACGGACAATTATAGCGTGACGGAATGCGGTCACGGCCTGCCGGAGCGGCGGCCGGGCCGGTCGAATAAAGGGTATCGAACAAATGAACAACGCGGTACGCGGCAGCCTGCCGACGCTGGCCATCCTGATCGGCGCGTCGGTATGGGGCCTGATCTGGTATCCGCTGCGGATCCTCGCGTCGCTCGACGTGACGGGCACGCTGGCGAGCGCGCTGACGAGCCTCGTCGCGTTCCTGTTCGTGATCGTCGCGCGGCACCGCACGATCGCGACGCTGCGCTGGCACTGGGTGCTGCCGGGCATCGCGGTGACGGCCGGCGTGACGAACCTCGGGTTCGTATGGGGCACGATTCACGGCGAGGTGCTGCGCGTGATGCTGCTGTTCTACCTGACGCCGGCCTGGACCGCGATCTACGCGCACTTCCTGCTGCGCGAACGGCTGACCTGGGCCGGCGCGGGGCTGGCTGCGCTGTCGATCGGCGGCGCGATGCTGATGCTGTGGTCGCCAACGCTCGGCTTGCCGCTGCCGGCCAACCCGGCCGAATGGGCCGGCCTCGCGGCCGGGCTGAGCTTCGCGATGAGCAACGTGCTGGTGATCAAGGCGAGCCGTGAATTACCCGACATGCGCGCCGAAATGCGCACCGCGACGCTGTTCGGCGGCGCGGCCGTGTTCGGCGCGATCGCATCGCTGTTCGAAGGGCTGCCGGCCGCGCCAGCGAGTGGCCAGCTGGGCGTGGCCGCGCTGATCATCGCGGCGATCGGCGTGACGATGGCGTCGAACAACCTGCTCGTCCAGTACGGCCTTGCGCGCGTGCCGGCGAACCGCGCGTCGATCATCATGCTGTTCGAGATCGTGATCACCGCGCTGTCGGCGTGGGTGTTCGCGAACGAGCTGCCGAGCGCGCGCGAGTGGGCGGGCGGCGCGTGCATCGTGCTGGCGACGCTGCTGTCGAGCCGGGTCCATCGTGCCGCGCCGGCACCGGACAAACCCGGCGACGGTCGGGGCGGTGCACGCGCGATGGTATGATGGAAGCCGTTTGCGGGGCCCAACGCTGGATGCGCGCGGCCCCGTTTTTGAATTCCGGGGCGCGTGGCGCGCAGGGGCTCTCCGGCCCCGCGCCGGGCGGCCCCGTCCGTTTCACACCTTCTTCACATCCGATACCGCCGTGCGTCTGAGCTCGATCAAACTCGCTGGCTTCAAATCCTTCGTCGATCCCACGCATTTCCAGGTTCCGGGCCAGCTTGTCGGCGTGGTCGGCCCGAACGGATGCGGCAAGTCCAACATCATCGATGCCGTGCGCTGGGTGCTCGGCGAGTCGCGCGCGTCCGAGCTGCGCGGCGAATCGATGCAGGACGTGATCTTCAACGGTTCGACCGCCCGCAAGCCCGGCAGCCGGGCCAGCGTCGAACTGATCTTCGACAACTCCGACGGCCGCGCGGCCGGGCAGTGGGGCCAGTACGGCGAGATCGCCGTCAAGCGCGTGCTGACGCGCGACGGCACGTCGAGCTACTACATCAACAACCTGCCGGCGCGCCGCCGCGACATCCAGGACATCTTCCTCGGCACGGGCCTCGGGCCGCGTGCGTACGCGATCATCGGGCAGGGCATGATCGCGCGGATCATCGAGGCGAAGCCCGAAGAGCTGCGCGTGTTCCTCGAGGAAGCCGCCGGCGTGTCGAAGTACAAGGAACGCCGCCGCGAAACCGAGAACCGCCTGCACGACACGCGCGAGAACCTGACGCGGGTCGAGGACATCGTGCGCGAACTCGGCGCGAACCTCGAGAAGCTCGAGGCGCAGGCGGTGGTCGCGACCAAGTACAAGGAACTCGTCGCCGACGGCGAGGAGAAGCAGCGCCTGCTGTGGCTGCTGCGCAAGAACGAGGCCGCCGGCGAGCAGCAGAAGCAGCAGCGCGCGATCGAACAGGCGCAGATCGACCTCGAGGCGCAGACGGCGAAGCTGCGCGAAGTCGAGGCGCAGCTCGAGACGCTGCGCGTCGCGCACTACTCGGCGAGCGACGCGATGCAGGGCGCGCAGGGTTCGCTCTACGAGGCGAATGCCGAGGTGAGCCGCCTCGAAGCCGAGATCAAGTTCATCGTCGAATCGCGCAATCGCGTGCAGGCGCAGATCGCCGCGCTGAACGCGCAGCGCGAGCAGTGGCGCGCGCAGGCCGAGAAGTCGCAGGACGAGCTCGAGGAAGCCGAAGAGGCGCGCGCGATGGCCGACGAGAAGGCCGCGCTCGCCGAAGACAACGCGGCCGCGAAGCACGATGCGCTGCCGGCGCTCGAAGCGAAGTGGCGCGACGCACAGGCGCAGCTCAACGACGAGCGCGCGCGGATCGCGCAGACCGAGCAGTCGCTGAAGCTCGAAGCCGCGCACCAGCGCAACGCCGACCAGCAGCTCCAGCAGCTTCAGCAGCGCCACGAGCGCCTGAAGAGCGAAGCGGGCGGGCTCGACGCGCCGGACGAAACGCAGCTCGAGGAGCTGCGCATGCAGCTGGCCGAGCAGGAAGAGATCCTCGCGGAAGCGCAGGCACGCCTTGCCGACGCACAGGAAACGGTGCCGCGTCTCGACGGCGAACGCCGCGCCGCGCAGGAGCGCGTGCAGGCCGAAGCCGCGCAGATCCACCAGCTGGAGGCGCGCCTCGCCGCGCTGAAGCAGCTGCAGGAAAACGTGCAGACCGAAGGCAAGGTGCAGCCGTGGCTCGACAAGCACGAGCTCGGCGCGCTGCCGCGTCTGTGGAAGAAGCTGCATGTCGAGGCCGGCTGGGAAGCGGCGCTCGAGGCCGTGCTGCGCGAGCGTCTCGCCGCGCTCGAAGTATCGAATCTCGACTGGGTGAAGGCATTCGCGACCGATGCGCCGCCCGCGAAGCTCGCGTTCTACGCGCCGCCCGCGGCCGGTGAGCCGCCCGCCGCGGTGGCCGGGCTGCGCCCGGTGCTGTCGCTCGTGCGCATCGACGACGCAGGCATCCGCGCGGTGCTGAACGACTGGCTCGGCAACGTGTATGTCGCCGACGACGTCGCGCAGGCGCTCGCGACGCGCGCGCAGCTGCCGGCAGGCGGCGCGTTCGTCGTCAAGGCCGGCCATATCGTCACGCGCGTCGGCGTGCAGCTGTACGCGGCCGATTCGGAGCAGGCCGGGATGCTGGCCCGCCAGCAGGAAATCGAAAACCTGGCGCGCCAGGTGCGTGCGCAGGCGCTGCTCGCCGACGAGGCGCGCACGGCTGCCGTGCGTGCGGAAGCCGCGCACACGCAGGCCACGCAGGCGCTCGGCGACCTGCGCGCGCAGGCCGAACGTGCGACGCAGCGCGTGCATGCGCTGCAGATGGACGTGCTGAAGCTCGCGCAGGCGCATGAACGCTATACGCAGCGCAGCACGCAGATCCGCGAGGAACTCGAGGAAATCGGCGCGCAGATCGAAGAGCAGCGTGCATTGCGCGCGGAGTCGGAAGCGAATTTCGAGCGCTTCGACGGCGAGCTCGCGGAACTGCAGGCGCGCTTCGAGGACAACCAGCTCGCGTTCGAGTCGCTCGACGAATCGCTGACGCAGGCGCGTCAGGAAGCGCGCGACCTGGAGCGCGGCGCGAACGACGCGCGCTTCGCCGCCCGCAACGCGGTGACCCGGATCGACGAACTCAAGCGCACGATCCAGGTGGCGCACGAGCAGAGCGAGCGCGTTGCCGCGTCGCTGGAAGACGCGCGCGCCGAACTCGAGACGATCAACGAGCAGACCGCGCACACGGGCCTGCAGGACGCGCTCGAGATTCGCGCGGTGAAGGAAGAGGCGCTGCAGGCCGCGCGGATCGAGCTCGACGACCTGACCGCGAAGCTGCGCGCGTCGGACGAGCAGCGACTCGTCGCCGAGCGTTCGCTGCAGCCGCTGCGCGACCGCATCACCGAATTGCAACTGAAGGAGCAGGCCGCGCGCCTGTCCGTCGAGCAGTTCGCCGAGCAGCTCGCGACCGCCGAGGTCGACGAGGCCGCGCTGGCCGCGAAGCTGACGCCGGATCTGAAGCCGTCGTACCTGCAGGGCGAAGTCACGCGCCTGAACAACGCGATCAACGCGCTCGGCCCGGTCAACATGGCCGCGCTCGACGAGCTGAAGGCCGCGAGCGAGCGCAAGGTGTTCCTCGACGCGCAATCGGCCGACCTGATCGACGCGATCACGACGCTCGAGGACGCGATCCACAAGATCGACCAGGAAACCCGCACGCTGCTGCAGGGCACCTTCGACGAGGTCAACCGTCATTTCAGCGACCTGTTCCCGCGCCTGTTCGGCGGCGGCCAGGCGAAGCTGATCATGACGGGCGACGAGATTCTCGATGCCGGCGTGCAGGTGATGGCGCAGCCGCCCGGCAAGAAGAACGCGACGATTCACCTGCTGTCGGGCGGCGAGAAGGCGCTGACCGCGACCGCGCTGGTGTTCGCGATGTTCCAGCTGAACCCGGCGCCGTTCTGTCTGCTCGACGAGGTCGACGCGCCGCTGGACGACGCGAACACCGAGCGTTTCGCGAATCTCGTGCGCGCGATGTCCAACAAGACGCAGTTCCTGTTCATCTCGCACAACAAGATCGCGATGGAAATGGCGCAGCAGCTGATCGGCGTGACGATGCAGGAGCAGGGCGTGTCGCGGATCGTTGCGGTGGACATGGAAACCGCCGCGGGTTTTGCCCAGAATTGACGTTTGACGAAACCGGACCGCGTTCGCGCGGCGCATGGGCGCCCGTTCGCGGTTCCGACGAAAAAGAATTGCTGATGGAGCGTGCATGGACGAGTTGACACTCGGTTTGATCGGCGCGGGCGCCGTCGTGGTGGGCGGCGTCGTGGTCTACAACGCGTGGCAGGGCGCGAAGGTGCGGCGCAGGATGCCGCGCCCGATGCCGGAGGAAACGGCCGAGGCGATGAACCGCCCCGAGCGCGACGAAGAGTTGCCGTTCATCGAACCGGTGCGTCAGCCGGTGCGCCGCGAGCCCGCGGCACCGGTCGCGGCGACGGCGGCAGCGGCCGAAGCCGCGCGCGTCGAGCCGACGTTCGGCGCAGCCGTGGGCGGCGCGGCGCCGGCCGATACGCCGGCCGACCTGCAGGCCGAGGCGACGGGCGTCGACGCGTCGTCCGAATCGACCGAATCGGCTGCCGGCGAAGAAGCCGTGCCCGCCGCCACGCATGAAGCGGCGGCCGAACCGGCCGAGCCGACCGAACCGGTGATGCCGGCCGCGACGACGGTCTCGTCGGCGCCGCCCGCGATCGTCGACCGCCGGATCGACTGCATCGTGCCGATCCGCCTCACCGGGCCGCTGCCGGGCGACAAGATTCTGCCGGTCGCGCAGCGGCTGCGCCGCGCGGGCAGCAAGCCCGTCCACATCGAAGGCAAGCCGGAAGGCGGCCAATGGGAGCTGCTGCAGAACGGCGTGCGCTACGAAGAGCTGCGCGCGGCCGCACAGCTCGCGAACCGCAGCGGCGCGCTGAACGAGCTCGAATTCTCCGAATTCGTGACGGGCGTCCAGCAGTTCGCCGACGCGATCGACGGCGCGCCGGAATTCCCGGACATGATGGAAACGGTCGCGATGGCGCGCGAGCTCGACGCGTTTGCCGCGCAGTGCGACGCGCAACTGTCGATCAACGTGATGTCGGACGGCGCGCCGTGGTCCGCGAACTACGTGCAGGCGGTCGCGTCCCAGGACGGGCTGCTGCTGTCGCGCGACGGCACGCGCTTCGTGAAGCTCGACGCGAAGCAGAACCCGGTGTTCATGCTGCAGTTCGGCGATACGAACTTCCTGCGCGACGACCTGACGTACAAGGGCGGCAACATGATCACGCTGGTGCTCGACGTGCCGGTGGCCGAAGAGGACATCCTGCCGTTCCGGCTGATGTGCGATTACGCGAAGTCGCTGTCCGAGCGGATCGGCGCGCGCGTCGTCGACGATTCACGCCGGCCGCTGCCGGAATCGACGCTGGTCGCGATCGACCAGCAACTGATGAAGCTGTACGCGAAGCTCGAGGAAGCCGGCATCCCGGCCGGTTCGCCGGTCACGCGCCGCCTCTTCAGCCAGTAACGCGATGGCGCGGACGGCGGTCTTCGGCGCCGTCGTTCGTCGCCGCGGCGCGCACCGTTTCGTGTGCGCTGCAGCACGTCATCCGGCCCGCATTGCGTGCCCCGCCGCGGCGTCAAACTGAGATAATCGGGCATCCGATTTTTTTCAGAACGAATCTGCCGCCAGCATGGCCCGAACCCAAGCCGAACCGCCAGCCAGCCAGCCCGACGCACGCGCCGCGTGGCTGCGCGACCAACTCGAGCGGGCGAATTACGCCTATTACGTGCTCGACCAGCCGGATCTGCCCGACGCCGAATACGACCGGCTGTTCCGTGAGTTGCAGCAGCTCGAAGCCGACCATCCCGAACTCGTGACGCCCGATTCGCCGACGCAGCGCGTCGGCGGCGAAGCGGCCGGCGGCTTCACGCCGGTCGTCCACGATGCGCCGATGCTGTCGCTGAACAACGGCTTCGCCGACGAGGACATCGTCGCGTTCGACAAGCGCGTCGCCGACGCGCTGGCCAAGACGACCGATCTCGCCGGCTCGGTGACGGACCCGGTCGAATACGCGTGCGAACTGAAGTTCGACGGCCTCGCGATTTCGCTGCGCTACGAGCAGGGCGTGTTCGTGCAGGCATCGACCCGCGGCGACGGGACGACGGGCGAGGACGTGACCGAGAACGTGCGCACGATCCGCTCGATTCCGCTGAAGCTGAAGGGCAAGCACGTGCCGGCCGTGCTCGACGTGCGCGGCGAGGTGCTGATGTTCAAGCGCGATTTCGCACGCCTGAACGAACGCCAGCGCGCGGCCGAGCAGCGCGAATTCGCGAACCCGCGCAACGCGGCGGCCGGCAGCCTGCGCCAGCTCGACTCGAAGATCACCGCGCAGCGGCCGCTGTCGTTCTTCGCGTACGGGATCGGCGTGCTCGACGGGATGCCGATGCCCGACACGCATAGCGCGCTGCTCGACTGGTACGAGGCGTTCGGCCTGCCCGTGAACCGCGAGCGCGCGGTCGTGCACGGCGCCGAAGGCCTGCTCGATTTCTTCCGCAAGGTCGGCGAGAAGCGCGATGCGCTGCCGTACGACATCGACGGCGTCGTCTACAAGGTCAACCGGCGCGACGAGCAGGAGCGGCTCGGCTTCGTGTCGCGCGCGCCGCGCTTCGCGCTCGCGCACAAGTTTCCCGCGCAGGAAGCGCTGACGAAGCTCGTCGCGATCGACGTGCAGGTCGGACGCACCGGCGCGATCACGCCGGTCGCGCGTCTCGAGCCGGTGTTCGTCGGCGGCGCGACCGTGACCAATGCGACGCTGCACAACGAGGACGAAGTGCGCCGCAAGGACATCCGGATCGGCGACACCGTGATCGTGCGCCGCGCGGGCGACGTGATTCCGGAAGTCGTCGGCGCGCTGCTCGACCGGCGCCCGGCGGACGCGGCCGAATTCGTGATGCCGACCGAGTGCCCGGTGTGCGGCTCGAAGATCGAGCGCCTGCCGGACGAGGCGATCGCGCGCTGCACGGGCGGGCTGTTCTGCCCGGCGCAGCGCAAGCAGGCGCTGTGGCATTTCGCGCAGCGCCGCGCGCTCGACATCGACGGCCTCGGCGAGAAGATCATCGACCAGCTCGTCGAGCTGAATCTGGTCCGCACGCCGGCCGACCTGTTCAATCTCGGTTTCGCGACGCTGGCCGAACTCGACCGGTTCGCCGAGAAGTCCGCGCAGAATCTGCTCGATTCGCTCGAGAAGGCGAAGCATACGACGCTCGCGCGCTTCATCTACGGGCTCGGCATCCGCCATGTCGGCGAATCGACCGCGAAGGATCTCGCGAAGCATTTCGGCTCGCTGACGCCGATCATGGACGCGTCGATCGAGGAACTGCTCGAAGTCAACGACGTCGGCCCGATCGTCGCCGAGTCGCTCCACCAGTTCTTCGCGGAGGAGCACAATCGGACCGTGATCGAGCAGTTGCGCGCGCCGGGCAAGGTCACGTGGCAGGAAGGGCCGCCCGCGCCGAAGGCGCCGCAGGGCGTGCTCGCCGGCAAGACGGTCGTGCTGACGGGCACGCTGCCGACTCTCACGCGCGATGCGGCGAAGGAGATGCTCGAAGCGGCGGGCGCCAAAGTGGCCGGTTCGGTATCGAAGAAGACGGATTACGTGGTCGCGGGCGCCGACGCCGGCAGCAAGCTCGCGAAGGCCGAGGAACTCGGCATCCCCGTGCTGGACGAAGACGGTCTGCACCAACTCCTGGAGGGCAATACGCCATGATTCGCGAGATCCTGAAGATGGGCGATCCGCGCCTGCTCGAAATCGCCCAACCGGTCGAGCGGTTCGATACGGCCGAGCTGCACGAGATCGTCGCGGACATGTTCGAGACGATGCACCACGCGAACGGCGCCGGGCTCGCCGCGCCGCAGATCGGCGTCGGGCTGCAGATCATCATCTTCGGCTTCGGCAACAACAACCGCTACCCGGATGCGCCGCCGGTGCCGGAGACCGTGCTGATCAACCCGAAGATCGAGTACCTGCCGCCGGACATGGAAGAGGGCTGGGAAGGCTGCCTGTCGGTGCCGGGCATGCGCGGCGTCGTCAGCCGCTACGCGAAGGTGCGCTACAGCGGCTTCGACCAGTTCGGCGAGAAGATCGATCGCGTCGCCGAGGGGTTCCATGCGCGCGTGGTCCAGCACGAATACGATCACCTGATCGGCAAGCTGTATCCGATGCGGATCACCGACTTCACGCGCTTTGGCTTCACCGAGGTGCTGTTCCCGGGGCTCGATCCGGCCGACGACGACTGATCGTCCGCTCTCTCGCAGAAACGAAAAAGCCCGCGCGAGCGGGCTTCTCCAAGGCGGGGCGCACGTTGCGTGCCCGCGGTCAGAACGTCTCGTCGGCGGACAGGTAGCGCCATTGGCCCTGCGGCAGCGCGCCGAGCATTACGCGGCCCATCCGCACGCGCTTCAGGCCGATCACCTCGAGGCCGACCAGTTCGCACATGCGGCGGATCTGGCGCTTCTTGCCTTCGCGCAGCACGAACCGCAGCTGCTCGCCGTTCTGCCAGCTCACCAGCGCGGGCTTCAGCGCGACGCCGTCGAGCTCGAGGCCGTGGCGCAGCTTCGCGAGCGATTCCGCCGGGAAGTGCTGGTCGATGTCGATCAGTTGTTCGCCGAAGCGCACGCGCACCAGGTATTCCTTGTCGATGTCCGACTGCTCGCCGATCAGCTGCTTCGCGATCACGCCGTTCTGCGTCAGCACGAGCAGGCCGGTGGAGTCGATGTCGAGACGGCCGGCCGGTGCGAGCGCATGCAGGTGCTGCGGCGAGAAGCGCACCGGCGAATGATCGCCGCTCCAGCGGTTCGCGCGCGTGATCAGCACGGCCGCCGGCTCGTAGCCGTCTTCCGCCTGGCCCGACACGTAGCCGACCGGCTTGTGCAGCAGGATCGTCACTTGCGCGGCCTGCGCGGCGCTCGCGCGCTCGTCGATCTCGATCTTCTGGTCGGCGCGCACCTTGGTGCCGAGCGTGTCGATGCGTTCGCCGTCGACGAGCACCCAGCCCTTTTCGATCCATTCGTCGGCTTCGCGGCGCGAGCACATGCCGAGTTCGGACATCCGCTTCGACAGGCGCATCAGGCCCGTTTCGTCGCCGTAGTCGACGTCGGCCGCCGCGCGCTTGACGGGTTGCGCGGTCTTCACCGCGCCGAACGAACGGCGCTCGTCGTCGCGCGCGGGGCGGGCCGGGCGGTCGCCGAAGCTGCGCTTCGCGCCTTCGCCGGCTGCCTTGTCGCGATAGGACGGACGCTTGCTGTCGTCACCGCCGGCTGCGCGGCGCGGACGCGCATCGTCGTCGCTGCGGCGCGGCGGGCGATCGGACGACGTGCGGCGGTCGGCGAAGCTGCGCTTCTCGCCTTCGCCGGCCGGCTTGTCGCGATAAGGTGCGCGTGCGCCGCCTTCAGCGCCTGCGCGGCGCGGACGTGCATCGTCATCGCGGCGCGGCGGTCGATCGGACGACGTGCGGCGCTCGCCGAAGCTGCGCTTCTCGCCTTCGCCGCCAGCCTTGTCGCGATAGGGCGCGCGTGGGCCGCCTTCGGCACTCGCACGGCGCGGACGTGCATCGTCATCGCGGCGGGGCGGGCGGTCCGACGACGTGCGACGCTCGCCATAGCTGCGCTTCTCGCCTTCACCGGCCGCCTTGTCGCGATAGGGCGTGCGTGCGCCGCCTTCGGCGCCTGCACGGCGCGGGCGTGCATCGTCATCGCTGCGGCGAGCGGGCCGATCCGACGGCGTGCGGCGCTCGCCATAGCTGCGCTTCGCGCCTTCGCCGGCTGCGTTGTCGCGATAGGACGGACGCTTGCTGTCGTCACCACCTGCTGCACGACGCGGCCGTGCATCGTCATCGTTGCGGCGCGGCGGCCGATCCGACGGCGTGCGTCGATCGCCGAAACTGCGCTTCGCACCTTCGCCGGCTGCGTTGTCACGATAGGACGGACGCTTGCCTTCGTCGGCACCGGCGCGACGCGGCCGTGCATCGTCATCGCTACGGCGCGGCGGGCGATCCGACGACGTGCGTCGGTCGCCGAAACTACGCTTCGCGCCTTCGCCGGCCGCGTTGTCGCGATAAGGGGCGCGCGGGCCGCGTTCGGCACCGCCGTCACGCGGCGCACGCTTGGCCGGTGCGCGGTCCGCACCCGGGCGCTCGGCGCCGGCGGCACCGCGCGGCTTGAACGAGCGCTCGCCGGTGGCGGCTGCCGGAGACGCCTTCTTCGGGCGGGCCGGCTTGTCACCGGCGGGCGGCGCAGCGGGGCGCACCGCCTTGCGGGCGACGAGGCTGCCGGAGCGAACAGGGGCGCGGGTCGGCGACGCCGGCTTCGGATTCTTGACGGTTAATTTGGTGCGCATAAACGCTGGGATTCATTCAGACTGCGATCGCGCGCAGCAATTCGGTTTCGAGCTGGATCTGCAGGCGGTTGTCGGACAGGCCGACGCCCGCGAGCAGGAAGATGTCCTCGACGCGCTCGCCGAGCGTATTGATCCGCGCCGCATGGACGCCGATCCGATGTTCGGCGAGTACGCGCGCGATCGAATAGAGAAGGCCCGGCCGGTCGTTGGCCGACACGGACAGGATGTAGTACTGGCCGCGCTCGTCGGCCCGCAGGTCGACGCGCGGCGTGATCGGAAACGTCCGGGACAGCCTCGACAGGCGGCCCTTCGACGGCTCCGGCAGCGGTGCGGTTTCGGCGAGCCGCGTCGCGAGCTGCTGCTCGACGAGATTCGCGATGTCGCGGTAGCGGACGTCCCGTTCGGTCTGCGTGACGATGAAGTTGTCGAGTGCATAGCCGTGCCGCGTCGTGCTGACGCGCGCATCGAGCACCGACAGCCCGTTGCGGTCGAAATACGCGCAGATGCCCGCGAACAGGTCGGGGCGGTCCTTCACGTACACGAGCACCTGCAGCGCATCGCCGATCGGCGACGGCCGCGCGCGGACGATCGCGGTTTCGGCGTTCACGTGCCGGTACAGCACGCGCGTCTGCCACGCGATGTCGGCCGCGTCGTGACGCAGGAAGAAGCCGACGTCGAGCTGATCCCACAACGCGCGGTGCGCATCGTCGGGCACGGTTTCCAGGCGCAGCAGCGCGAGCGCCTGCTCCTGCCGCGACTTCAGCTCCGAATGCGCGTCGGGGTTCGCGCCGCCGAGCACCGCGAGCGTGATGCGGTAGAGATCCTCGAGCAGCTTGCCCTTCCACGTGTTCCACACCTTCGGGCTCGTGCCGCGGATATCGGCGACGGTCAGCAGGTACAGCGCGGTGAGATACCGTTCGTTGCCGACGACCTCGGCGAAGCGCTTGATGACTTCGGGGTCGCTCGTGTCCTGTTTCTGCGCGACCTGGCTCATCGTCAGGTGATGCTGGACGAGCCACACGATCAGCGCGGCGTCGTCGCCGGCGATGCCGTGCTCGCGGCAGAAGCGCCGCGCGTCGGCCATCCCGAGCGTCGAGTGATCGCCGCCGCGGCCCTTCGCGATGTCGTGGAACAGCGCCGCGACATACAGCACCCACGGACGCTCGAAGTTGCCGATCAGCTGGCTGCAGAACGGATATTCGTGCGCATGCTCGGCCACCGCGAAGCGGCGGATGTTGCGCAGCACCATCAGGATGTGCTGGTCGACCGTGTACACGTGGTACAGGTCGTGCTGCATCTGCCCGACGATGCGGCGGAAATTCAGCAGGTAGCGGCCGAGCACGCTCGTCTGGTTCATCAGCCGGAACGCGTGCGTGATCCCTTCGGGCTGCTGCAGGATCCGCATGAACGTGTCGCGGTTCTGCGGATCGCGGCGCCACGCGTTGTTCATGATTTCGCGCGAGTTGTACAGCGCACGCAGCGTGCGGGCGGACAGGCCCTTCACGCCGCGCGTCGTCTCGTACAGCAGGAACGCTTCGAGGATCGCGTCGGGATGGCGTTCGAACACGCCGTCGTCGACGATCTCGAGCATCCCCTGTTTCTCGACGAAGCGATCGGCCGACAGCACGCGCGTGATGCCGCTCGTCGCGGGGAACAGCTGCGCCTCGATGTTCTGGATCAGGATCGTCGCGAGCTGCGTGACGGCTTTCGCGGCCCAGTAGTAGCGGCGCATCAGCTGCTCGCTCGCGCGCTTGGCCTGGGTCGGCTGGTAGCCGAAGCTCTCCGCGGCCTGCGTCTGCAGGTCGAACACGAGCATGTCCTGGCGGCGCCCGGCGATCACGTGCAGCCGCGCGCGCAGCGTCTTCAGGAAGCCTTCGTTGCGGCGCAGCTCGCGCGCTTCGCGGTCGGTGATGAGGCCGCGCGTGTCGAGTTCGCGCCAGCTGCTGCCGAAGCCGGCCGCGCGCGCGATCCACAGGATCGTCTGCAGGTCGCGCAGCCCGCCGGGGCTTTCCTTCACGTTCGGTTCGAGGCTGTACGGCGTGTCCTGGCACTTCGCGTGGCGCTGGCGCATCTCGAGCACCTTCGCGGTGAAGAACGCGCGTGCGTCGAGCGCTTCGTGATAGCGCACGGTGAAGCGCTCGAACAGCGCGGTGCTGCCGACGATGCGGCGCGCTTCCAGCAGCGAGGTCTGCACCGTGACGTCCTGCGACGCCTCCTCGATGCACTGCGCGACCGTACGCACGCTGCTGCCGATCTCGAGGCCGAGATCCCACGCCATCCCGATGAAGCGCTCGATGCGCGCGTCGAGTGCCGGGTCGTGCGCATCGGGCAGCAGCACGAGGATGTCGACGTCGGAGTAGGGCGCGAGCTCGCCGCGCCCGTAGCCGCCGACGGCGACGAGCGCGAGCGTCGCGGGCAGCCCGCAGTCGTCCCACACGCGCTTCAATGCGTCGTCGGTGAGTTTCGACAGCGCGTGCATCAGCGACGCGACGTTCGCCGCGCGGCGAAAGCGCTCGAGCATCTCCGTCTTGGCGGCCTTGAATTCGGCGCGCCGCGACAGCGCTTCGGGCGAGGGGGCAGCGTGAGCGCTCATGGGCGGCCGTTCAGGTGCGAAAGTGGGGCGGGCGCGACGGCGCTCAGACGGCCGCGGCCGGTTGCGCGAACACGGGGCGCGCCGGCGTGCCGGCCGACACGGTCAGCACGTCGTAGCCGGTTTCGGTGACGAGCACCGTGTGCTCCCACTGCGCGGACAGGCTGCGGTCGCGCGTCTTGACCGTCCACTGGTCGGGCATCGTGCGGATGTCGCGCTTGCCGGCGTTGATCATCGGCTCGATCGTGAAGATCATCCCGGCCTTCAGCTCGATGCCGGTGCCCGGGCGGCCGTAGTGGACGACCTGCGGATCCTCGTGGAACACCGTGCCGATGCCGTGGCCGCAGTATTCGCGCACGACGCTGTAGCCCTGCGCCTCCGCGTGCTTCTGGATCGCGTAGCCGATGTCGCCGAGGTGCGCGCCGGGCTTGACCTGGTCGATGCCGAGCCACATGCATTCGTAGGTGGTCTGCACGAGGCGCTTCGCGAGGATCGATCCCTCGCCGACGATGAACATCCGGCTGGTGTCGCCGAAATAGCCGTTCTTGATCACGGTGATGTCGATGTTCAGCGCGTCGCCGTTCTTGATCACCTTCTCGCCGGGAATGCCGTGGCAGATCACGTCGTTGACCGAAATGCAGGTGGCCTTCGGGTACGGCGGATAGCCGGGCGGCTGGTAGTTCAGCGGCGCGGGGATCGTGCCTTGCTCGTTGAGCATGAACTCGTGGCAGAGCCGGTCGAGTTCGGCGGTCGTGACGCCCGCGACGACGTGCGGCGTGATGAAGTCGAGCACTTCGCTCGCGAGACGGCAGGCGACGCGCATCTCCGCGATATCGTGTTCGTTTTTGAGCGTAATAGCCATCGAGGTATGCCTGGAATGCGGTGAATTGACGGATTATCGCACCTTATGGCGGGCCTCGCAGCCCCTGCGGGCCGCGCGGATGCGGGTTTTCGCGGATTGTCCGGCCCGCTGCCGCGCGGCACGCGAAAGTGCCGCGCGACTTGAGAGCGGACAAATCCGCGTGCTATACTCTTTGGCTAAGTCGATATCCAAATGCCGAATTTTCCCCATCTTGGGGCGGCATCACGGTGAAAGGCTTACGGCACGGGCATTTTGCACGTGCCGACTCGCAAGCCGGCGCAACCAAGGGTGCCGGCCGCGCGGAATTCGCGCCCTTCGGGCGGGTTCGCGCGGCGGTACGGCAGCCGGCTTAAGACCCAACCCTCGTGGAGAATTTACATGGCAGTTACGATGCGCCAAATGCTGGAAGCGGGTGTCCACTTCGGTCACCAGACGCGCTTCTGGAACCCGAAGATGGCTCCGTTCATTTTCGGTCACCGCAACAAGATTCACATCATCAACCTCGAAAAGACGCTGCCGATGTTCACGGACGCACAGAAGTACGTGCGCCAGCTGGCAGCGAACCGCGGCACGATCCTGTTCGTCGGCACGAAGCGCCAGTCGCGTGACACGATCGCCCAGGAAGCGCAACGTGCGGGCATGCCGTACGTCAACGCACGCTGGCTCGGCGGCATGATGACCAACTTCAAGACGCTGAAGGTATCGATCAAGCGCCTGAAGGACATGGAAGCGGCCGTCGAATCGGGCGAAACCGAGAAGATGAGCAAGAAGGAAGCGCTGCTGTTCGAACGTGAAATCGCCAAGCTGCAGAAGTCGATCGGCGGCGTGAAGGACATGGGCGGCATTCCGGACGCGATCTTCGTCATCGACGTCGGCTACCACAAGATCGCCGTCACGGAAGCGAACAAGCTGGGCGTGCCGGTCATCGCCGTGGTCGACACGAACCACTCGCCGGAAGGTGTGGACTACGTGATCCCGGGTAACGACGACTCGAGCAAGGCAGTCGCGCTGTACGCCGAAGGCGTGGCCGACGCGATCCTCGAAGGCCGTGCGAATGCGGTCAACGAAGTGGTCCAGGCCGCACGCGGCGACGACGAGTACGTCGAGGAAAACGCGTAACTGGCCCCGAGCCGGCGCAAAAAGGGGGCTCTCAACAGGCCCCCTTTTTTTAAGCTTGTGCGCCGGACCTGATCGCGCCGAATCGGCGCGGGTCCGGAAACGAATCTCGGCCGTTCGCGTCCAAGCGGGCGGCGTTGTGAATACAGACTCAAGGAGCGAATGATGGCGGCAATTACCGCAAGCATGGTGGCAGAACTGCGCGCAAAGACCGACGCACCGATGATGGAGTGCAAGAAGGCGCTGACGGAAGCCGACGGCGATCTGGCCAAGGCTGAAGAGCTGCTGCGCGTCAAGCTCGGCAACAAGGCGAGCAAGGCGGCATCGCGCGTGACGGCCGAAGGCGTCGTCGCCTCGTTCGTCGGCGGCAACGCGGGCGCGCTGGTCGAACTGAACTGCGAAACCGACTTCGTCGCGAAGAACGACGACTTCCTCGCGTTCTCGAAGACGGTGGCAGAACTCGTCGCGACGCAAAACCCGGCCGACGTGGCCGCGCTGTCGGCGCTGCCGCTCGACGGCTCGACGGTCGACGCAGTGCGTCTGGCGCTGGTCGGCAAGATCGGCGAGAACGTGTCGATCCGCCGTTTCGTCCGTTTCGAAACCGCGAACAAGATCGCCACGTACCTGCACGGCGCGCGTATCGGCGTGATCGTCGAGTACACGGGTGCTGAAGAGCAGGTCGGCAAGGACGTCGCGATGCACATCGCCGCGATGAAGCCGGTCGCACTGTCGTCGGCCGACGTGCCGGCGGAACTGATCGATACGGAACGCCGCGTGGCCGAGCAGAAGGCTGCCGAATCGGGCAAGCCGGCCGAAATCGTCGCGAAGATGGTCGACGGCAGCGTCCAGAAGTACCTGAAGGAAGTGTCGCTGCTGAACCAGACGTTCGTGAAGAACGACAAGCAGACGATCGAGCAGATGCTGAAGGCAGCGAATGCCGCAGTGCAGAAGTTCGCGCTGTTCGTCGTCGGCGAAGGCATCGAGAAGCGCCAGGACGACTTCGCCGCCGAAGTGGCCGCGCAAGTCGCAGCAGCCAAGCAGCAGTAAGCAGTCAGGCAGTATCCGCGGCGGGCGTCCGCTCCGCCGCGGCCGGCGGCGTCGCCGGCCGGCCGGGAACCCCGGTCCGGTCGTCGGCGCTTGCCCGAATCAGTATTTCGCCCCTACAGTTCGTGGTTGTCATCCTCTCGTCGCTCGGAAGCCCCTATGTCCAATGCCTATAAACGCGTCCTCCTCAAACTCTCCGGCGAAGCGCTGATGGGCGACGATGCCTTCGGCATCAATCGCGCGACGATCGAACGGATGGTGGCCGATATCGCGGAAGTCGTGCGTCTCGGTACGCAGCTCGCGGTCGTGATCGGTGGCGGTAATATTTTCCGCGGCGTCGCGGGCGGCGCGGCCGGCATGGACCGCGCGACGGCCGACTACATGGGGATGCTGGCGACGATGATGAACGCGCTGGCACTGCAGGACGCGATGCGCCACGCCGGCATCGAGGCGCGCGTGCAGTCCGCGCTGCGCATGGATCAGGTCGTCGAGCCGTACATCCGGCCCCGCGCGATCCGTCAGCTCGAGGAAGGCCGCGTCGTGATCTTCGCGGCCGGCACCGGCAACCCGTTCTTCACGACGGATACCGCCGCCGCGCTGCGCGGCTCGGAAGTAGGCGCCGAAGTGGTGCTGAAGGCGACCAAGGTCGATGGCGTATATTCTGCCGATCCGAAGAAGGATCCGTCGGCCACGCGCTACACGACGATCAGCTTCGACGAGGCGATCAGCCGCAACCTGCAGGTGATGGACGCGACGGCGTTTGCGCTGTGCCGCGACCAGAAGCTGCCGATTCGCGTGTTTTCGATCAACAAGCCGGGCGCGCTCAAGCGCATCGTGCTGGGCGAGGACGAAGGTACGCTCGTCCACGTGTAAACTCCCGCGGATGCGGGTCATCGGCCCTGGTGCGCGTGGCGCGCCGGGCAGGGCCCGCGTTTTTTGAAGGTTTGAAGGTTCGGAGGTTGAAATGAGTGTCGCTGATACCAAGAAGGGCGTCGAGCAGAAGATGCAACGCTCGATCGATGCATTCAAGAGCGATCTGGCGAAGATCCGTACGGGCCGTGCGCACACCGGCATGCTCGATCACGTGCAGGTCGACTACTACGGGTCGATGGTGCCGATCTCGCAGGTTGCCAACATGACGCTCGTCGACGCACGCACGATCGGTGTGCAGCCGTGGGAAAAGCCGATGGTCGCGAAGGTCGAGAAGGCCATTCGCGAAGCCGATCTGGGCCTGAATCCGGCAACGTCCGGCGACCTGATCCGCGTGCCGATGCCCGCGCTGACCGAAGAGCGCCGCCGCGAGCTGACCAAGGTCGTGAAGAGCGAAGGCGAAACGGCCAAGGTCGCGATCCGCAACCTGCGCCGCGACGCGAACGAAGCGCTGAAGAAGCTCGTGAAGGACAAGGAAATCTCGGAAGACGACGAGCGCCGTGCGAGCGACGACGTGCAGAAGCTGACCGACAAGCACGTTGCCGAAATCGACAAGCTCGTGCAGACCAAGGAAGCCGAGATCATGACGGTCTGACGACCGTCCTCGCGCGCCGCCTTCTTCCCGCATTACTGTCTCAACGGCCATGACCTATACCAGCTCTACCGTTCGCGTGCCTGACGTCGGTGTCGTGCCGCGTCACATCGCGATCATCATGGACGGCAACGGCCGTTGGGCGACCGAACGCCGCTTGCCGCGCGTCGCGGGGCATACCCGCGGCGTCGATGCCGTGCGGGCGGTGGTCGAAGGCTGCGCGCGCGCCGGCGTCGAATACCTGACGCTGTTCGCGTTCAGTTCGGAAAACTGGCGCCGGCCGAACGACGAAGTGTCGTTCCTGATGCGGCTGTTCATCACCGCGCTCGAGCGCGAAGTGGGCAAGCTGCATGCGAACGGGATCCGCCTGCGTGTCGTCGGCGATCTCGACCGTTTCGAGCCGCGCATCCGCGAACTGATTCGCCGCGCCGAAACCAAGACGGCGCGCAATACCCGTCTGACGCTCACCATCGCAGCCAACTACGGCGGCCGGTGGGACATCCTGCAGGCGACGAAGAAGCTCGTCGAGCAGGCCGTGCGCGAAGGTCGCGAGGTCGAAGTGACCGAGGACGCGTTCGCGCCGCATCTGGCGATGGCCTACGCGCCGGAGCCCGATCTCTTCATCCGCACCGGCGGCGAGCAGCGCGTCAGCAACTTCCTGCTGTGGCAGCTCGCGTACGCCGAATTCTATTTCACCGACAAGTACTGGCCGGATTTCGACGGCGCGGCACTGGCCGACGCGATGGCGTCGTATACCGAGCGCGAGCGCCGTTTCGGGCGCACGAGTGCGCAGCTCGAACCGCAATCGCAGAGCGCCGACTCCCTTTCATGCTGAAAACCCGTGTGATCACGGCGATCGTGATGCTGGCAGTGCTGCTGCCGGTGACGCTGTTCGCGCCGCTCAACGGGTTCGGCGCGCTGATCGGCGTCGTGCTCGTGTTCGCCGCGTGGGAGTGGGCGCGCCTGCTGAAGCTCGGCGGCGCGGGCCCGGTCGTCTATGCGGTCGTCGCGGCGCTCGCGCTCGCGGCCACCGCGCCGCTCGGCGTCGACGCGGCTTCGTCCCGTCCCCTTTTCATGGCGGCCGGCGTGTTCTGGCTGCTGGTCGGCCCGTTCGCGCTGCGGCGCAAGCCCGACCTCGCGGGCGGCGTCTGGCGGGCGTTCCTGCTGGCCGCCGGCCTCGTCGTGTTCGCCGCCTGCTGGCACGCGCTCGTTGCAGCCCGCGCGCAGGGCGTGCCGTTCGTGCTGTCGCTGCTTCTGGTCGTCTGGCTGGCCGATATCGGCGCATACTTCGCGGGCAAGGCCTTCGGAAAGCGTAAACTGGCCATCACGATCAGCCCCGGCAAGAGCTGGGAAGGCGCGATCGGAGGCTGGTTCGCAGTGATGGTCGTCGCCGGTGTCGCGATGGCCGTGCACGCATTCGAACCGACCCTGTTTTCTGCATTCGCCGCGCGCTACGGGATGGCCGGCGCGTGGGCCGCGCTGACGCTGCTGGTCGCGTACAGCGTGATCGGCGACCTGTTCGAGTCGCTGCTGAAGCGGCAGGCGGGCGTGAAGGATTCGAGCGGACTGCTGCCGGGCCATGGCGGCGTGCTCGATCGTGTCGACGCGCTGCTGCCGGTGCTGCCGCTCGCGATGCTGCTGCTTGGTTAAACCCTTATTTCTGTTATGCAAAAACGTCTGACATTGCTCGGTTCCACGGGCTCGATCGGAGACAGCACGCTCGATGTGGTCGCGCGCCATCCCGAGCGCTTCTCGGTCTACGCGCTGACCGCGCACCGCAACGGCGACAAGCTCGTCGAGCAGTGTCTGCGCTTCGCGCCTGAAGTGGCGGTGGTCGGCGATGCCGCGACGGCCGCGCACGTCGACGCGAAACTGCGCGCGGCGGGCAGCAGGACGGTCGTGCTGCACGGGCCGCAGGCGCTCGTCGACGTGTCGAAGAGCGACGGCTGCGACACGGTGGTCGCGGCGATCGTCGGCGCGGCCGGCCTCGCGCCGAGCCTGGCGGCCGCCCGCGCCGGCAAGCGGATCCTGCTCGCGAACAAGGAAGCGCTCGTGATGTCGGGCGCGATCTTCATGGACGCCGTGCGCGACCATGGCGCGATCCTGCTGCCGGTCGACAGCGAACACAACGCGATCTTCCAGTGCATGCCGCGCGACGCGGCCGAGCACGGCGGGATCTCGAAGATCATCCTGACCGCGTCGGGCGGCCCGTTCCGCACGCGCGAGCCGGCCACGCTCGTCGACGTGACGCCGGACGAGGCGTGCAAGCACCCGAACTGGGTGATGGGCCGCAAGATCTCGGTCGATTCCGCGACGATGATGAACAAGGGCCTCGAGGTGATCGAGGCGCACTGGATCTTCGGGCTGCCGGGCGACCGGATCGACGTGCTGATCCATCCGCAGAGCGTGATCCATTCGCTCGTGTCGTACCGCGACGGTTCGGTGCTCGCGCAGCTCGGCAACCCCGACATGCGCACGCCGATCGCACACGCGCTCGCGTTTCCCGAGCGCGTCGATGCGGGCGTCGATCAGCTCGACCTCGCGCAGATCGCCCAGCTGTCATTCGAGAAGCCCGATTACGCGCGCTTCCCGTGCCTCGCGCTTGCGCTGAAGGCGCTCGAGGAAGGCGGCATCGCGAGCGCCGCATTGAACGCGGCGAACGAAGTGGCGGTCGAAGCATTTCTCGAGCGCCGGATCGGCTTCATGGCGATCGCGGCGACGGTCGACGCAGTGCTCAACGCGCTGCCGAACCGCGCGCCCGACGGGCTCGACGACGTCCTCGCGGCGGATGCCGAGGCTCGCCGCCTCGCCGCCGCGATCATTGCAAAAGCGCCTGCGCCACGCGTGGAGCGTACGGTCTGAATGGGGTGCTCATGAACGTGCTGGTCGAACTGGTCGCGTTTGCGGTGGCGATCGGGGTACTGGTCGTCGTGCATGAGTACGGACATTATCGTGTCGCGCGCTGGTGCGGCGTGAAGGTGTTGCGTTTCTCGATCGGCTTCGGCCAGCCCGTTGCGCGCTGGGTCAGCCGCAGGACCGGCACCGAGTGGACGCTGTCCGCACTGCCGCTCGGCGGCTACGTGAAGATGCTCGACGAGCGCGATCCGGGCCCCGGCATTCCGCCCGAGGAGCTCGGCCAGGCATTCAACCGGAAGTCGGTCTACAAGCGCATCGCGATCGTCGCGGCCGGGCCGATTGCGAACTTCCTGCTGGCAATCGCGCTGTTCTCCATCGTATTCGCCACCGGCGTGACCGAGCCGACCGCGATCGTCGCGCCGCCGGCCGCCGGCACGGCGGCGGCCCGCGCGGGCTTCGACGGCAGCGAGACGGTCGTGTCGATCCGCGACGCGCAGGGCGGCGAGTCCGAGCCGGTGCGATCGTGGTCCGACCTGCGCTGGAAGCTGCTGTCGGCCGCGTTCGACCATCGCGAGGTCGTGCTCGGCGCGCGCGACGGCAATGCGACGTTCGATTTCCGCGTCGACCTGCGCAACGTGCCCGACAGCCAGCTCGACGACGACTTCATGGCCCACCTGGGCTTCGAGGCCGGCGGCGGCACGTTGTCGGTCGCGTCGGTGCAGCCGGGCAGCGCGGCGGAGCGGGCCGGCCTGAAGGCCGGCGACAAGCTGGTCGCGCTCGGCGGCAAGCCGATCGGCGGCGCGGCGCGTTTCATCGATACGGTGAAGCACCATGCGGGCCGGCCGCTCGAGCTGCAGATCGAGCGCGACGGCGCCGCGCGGACGGTGTCGATCGTGCCGCAGACGCAGCGCGACGACGAATCCGGGCAGCAGGTCGGCCGCATCGGCGCGGCGCTGTCGATGCACGCGCCGTCGGTGGACGTGCGCTACGGGCCGATCGACAGCCTGCGGCTCGGCGCGCACCGCACGTGGGACATTTCCGTGTATTCGCTGAAGATGTTCGGGCGGATGATCACGGGCAACGCGTCGCTGAAGAACCTGTCCGGACCGGTGACGATCGCCGACTACGCAGGCAAGAGCGCGCGGCTCGGTCCGTCGGCGTTCCTGTCGTTCCTCGCCCTTGTCAGCATTAGCCTTGGCGTCCTGAACTTGTTGCCGATTCCCGTTTTGGACGGGGGGCATCTGTTATATTATGCGGTTGAAGCCGCGACCGGGAAAGCCGTCTCGGAGCGCTGGCAGCTGATTCTGCAAAGAGCCGGGTTGATCTGCATCGTCGCGTTGTCGGCGATCGCGCTGTTCAACGATCTGGCTCGGTTAATCCATTTCTGAAGCGTCAGGCGGCGGCCGCTGGCCAGCCGCCCGATTTGATGCAGCTAAATATTGGGGATGCATGTTGTTCAAACCTCATCGCTTTGTACCTAAGACAGTTGCGGCGGCCGCGCTCGCCGCGCACGGCCTCGCGGCGCATGCAGCGGCACCGTTCGTGGTGCAAGACATCAAGATCGAGGGGCTGCAGCGCGTCGAAGCGGGTTCGGTGTTCGCCTATCTGCCGATCAAGCAGGGCGATACCTTCACGGACGACAAGGCATCCGAAGCAATCCGTGCGTTGTACGCGACGGGCTTTTTCAACGACGTGCGCATCGCCACGCAGGGCAACGTCGTGATCGTGCAGGTGCAGGAGCGTCCGGCCATCGCGTCGATCGACTTCACCGGCACGAAGGAATTCGACAAGGACAACCTGACGAAGGCGCTGCGCGCGGTCGGCCTCGCCGATGGCCGCTACTACGACAAGGCGCTCGTCGACAAGGCGGAGCAGGAGCTCAAGCGCCAGTACCTGACGCGCGGCTTCTATGCGGCCGAGGTCAAGACGACGATCACGCCGGTCGACGCGAACCGCGTGTCGATCCTGTTCGCGGTCGCCGAAGGCCCGAGCGCGAAGATCCGCCAGATCAACTTCATCGGCAACAAGGCGTTCAGCACCAGCACGCTGCGCGACGAGATGCAGCTGTCGACGCCGAACTGGTTCTCCTGGTACACGAAGAACGACCTGTACTCGAAGGAAAAGCTCACGGGCGACCTCGAGGCCGTGCGCTCGTACTACCTGAACCGCGGCTACCTCGAGTTCAACATCGAGTCGACCCAGGTGTCGATCTCGCCGGACAAGAAGGACATGTACCTGACGGTCACGCTGCACGAAGGCGAGCCGTACACGGTGTCGGGCATCAAGCTGTCGGGCAACCTGCTCGATCGCGAGGCCGAACTCAACAAGCTGATCAAGATCAAGCCGGGCGACCGCTTCTCGGCCGAAAAGCTGCAGCAGACCACCAAGTCGATCGTCGACAAGCTCGGTGAATACGGCTACGCATTCGCGACCGTCAACGCGCAGCCGGACATCGACCAGGCTAACCACAAGGTCAACCTGAACCTCGTCGTCGACCCGAGCCGCCGCGTGTATGTTCGCCGCATCAACGTGGTCGGCAACACGCGCACGCGCGACGAAGTGGTGCGCCGCGAAATGCGCCAGCTCGAAAGCTCGTGGTTCGACTCGAACCGCCTCGCGCTGTCGAAGGACCGCGTGAACCGCCTCGGCTACTTCACCAACGTCGACGTGACGACGTTGCCGGTCGAAGGCACGAACGACCAGGTCGACGTGAACGTGAAGGTCGACGAAAAGCCGACCGGCGCGATCACGCTGGGCGCCGGCTTCTCGTCGACGGACAAGGTCGTGCTGTCGGCCGGCGTGTCGCAGGACAACGTGTTCGGTTCGGGCACGAGCCTGTCGGTGAACGTCAACACCGCGAAGAGCTACCGCACGCTGACCGTCACGCAGGTCGACCCGTACTTCACGGTCGACGGCATCAAGCGGATCACGGACGTCTTCTACCGCACGTACCAGCCGCTCTACTATTCGACGAACTCGAGCTTCCGGATCATCAGCGCGGGCGGCAACCTGAAGTTCGGCATTCCGTTCTCGGAAGTCGATACCGTGTACTTCGGCGCGGGCTTCGAGCAGAACCGCCTCGACGTCGATTCGAACACGCCGCAGAGCTACCAGGATTACGTGAACGAGTTCGGCCGCGTGTCGAACACGGTGCCGCTGACGGTCGCATGGTCGCGCGACGCGCGCGACAGCGCGCTGATCCCGAGCCGCGGCTACTTCACGCAGGCGAACATGGAGTACGGCGTGCCGGTCGGCAAGATCCAGTACTACAAGGCCGACCTGCAGGCGCAATACTACTATTCGTTCTCGCGCGGCTTCATCCTGGGCCTGAACCTGCAGGGCGGGTACGGTAACGGTATCGGCAACCCGTACCCGATCTTCAAGAACTACTACGCGGGCGGTATCGGCTCCGTGCGTGGCTACGAGCCGAGCTCGCTGGGCCCGCGCGACACGAAGACGAACGATCCGATCGGCGGTTCGAAGATGCTGGTCGGCAACATCGAACTGACGTTCCCGCTGCCGGGCACGGGTTACGACCGCACGCTGCGTGTGTTCACGTTCCTCGACGGCGGTAACGTGTGGGGCAATGCGCCGGGCGGCACGAGTACGGGCTCCAACGGCCTGCGCTACGGCTACGGTGTGGGTCTCGCGTGGATCTCGCCGATCGGCCCGCTGAAGCTGAGCCTCGGCTTCCCGCTGCAGAAGCATGAAGGCGACCAGTACCAGAAATTCCAGTTCCAGATCGGGACGGCGTTCTGACCGAACGCATGACAACAGCAACGAGAGGGTAATTTTGCTAACCGGTAAGTTTTCGAAACGAGTGATGTGCGCGCTGACCGTTGCGCTGGCCCTGGGCGCGGCGACGGTGCACGCACAGGACGTCGCCCGCATCGCGGCGGTCAATTCGGATCGGATCCTGCGCGAGTCGGCGCCCGCGAAGGCGGCGCAGACGAAGCTCGAAGCCGAGTTCGCGAAGCGTGACAAGGATCTGCAGGACCTGGCGGCACGGCTGAAGTCGATGTCCGATTCGCTCGACAAGAACGGCACGTCGCTGTCGGCGGCCGATCGCGCGCAGAAGCAGCGCGATCTCGCGCAGCTCGACACCGACTTCCAGCGCAAGCAGCGCGAGTTCCGCGAAGACCTGAACCAGCGCCGCAACGAAGAGTTGGCGGCCGTGCTGGAAAGGGCGAACAAGGTCATCAAGCAGATCGCCGAGCAGCAGAATTACGACCTGATCGTGCAGGAAGCCGTGTACGTCAGCCCGCGCATCGACATCACCGACAAGGTGCTCAAGGCGCTCGCGTCCGGCTCGACGAACTGAACGGAGCAGACGACGAATGGCATTGACGCTCGAGGAACTCGTAAAGCGGTTCGGCGGCGAGATCGCCGGCGATGCACAGTGCACGGTCAGCGGCCTCGCGCCGCTCGACCAGGCAGGCCCTCAGCAACTCGCGTTTCTCGCGAACCCGAAGTACCTGTCGCAGGTCGAGACGACCCGCGCCGGCGCGGTGCTGATCGCGCCGAAGGATCTCGAAAAGCTGGGTGCGGCTGCCCATGGTCGCAACTTCATCGTGACGCCGAATCCGTACGCGTACTTCGCGCGCGTCGCGCAGATGTTCATCGATCTCGCCACGCCGCCGCGCGCGGCCGGCGTGCATCCGAGCGCGACGATCGATCCGGCCGCGCAGGTCGCCGCGACCGCGGTGATCGGCCCGCACGTGACGGTCGAGGCCGGCGCGGTGATCGAAGACGGCGTGCAGCTCGACGCGAACGTATTCGTCGGCCGCGGCACGACGATCGGCGCCGGCTCGCATTTCTATCCGAACGCATCGGTGTACCACGGCTGCAAGATCGGCCCGCGCGCGATCGTCCATTCGGGCGCCGTGATCGGCTCCGACGGCTTCGGCTTCGCACCGGATTTCGTCGGCGACGGCGACGCGCGCACCGGCAGCTGGGTCAAGATCCCGCAGGTCGGCGGCGTGACGATCGGCCCGGACGTCGAAATCGGCGCGAACACGACGATCGACCGCGGCGCGATGGCGGACACCGTCATCGAGGAATGCGTGAAGATCGACAACCAGGTCCAGATCGGTCACAACTGCCGGATCGGCGCGTATAC
Organism: Burkholderia sp. BCC0397; assembly: GCF_902832865.1. NCBI lineage: Bacteria > Pseudomonadati > Pseudomonadota > Betaproteobacteria > Burkholderiales > Burkholderiaceae > Burkholderia > Burkholderia sp. BCC0397. The sequence continues at coordinate 864,423 of NZ_CADFDL010000002.1, forward strand.
GGTGATCGCCGGCAGCGCCGGCATCGCGGGCAGCACGACGATCGGCCGCCACTGCATGATCGGCGGCGCGGCGGGGATCGCCGGCCACGTGACGCTCGGCGACTATGTCATCATCACCGCGAAGTCGGGCGTATCGAAGTCGCTGCCGAAGGCCGGCATCTATACCAGCGCGTTCCCGGCCGTCGACCACGGCGAATGGAACAAGAGCGCCGCGCTCGTGCGCAACCTCGACAAGCTGCGCGAGCGCATCAAGGCGCTCGAAGCCGCGCTCGCCGCCCAGGGCGGCACCGACGCCTGAGCGCGTCATGCGAGACCACCAACCGGGCACGGCCAGCGCAACCGGCCCGGTTTGCCAGACAGGGCCGCGCGGCGGCCCGCTTCAGCCTTTGCATCACCACCGCGCAGCCTCTGCGTGAGACGAACCATCATGAGCACTGAAAAAATCAATCTCGACATCCACAAGATCCTCACGCTGCTGCCGCATCGCTACCCGATTCTGCTCGTCGATCGCGTGCTCGAACTCGAGCCGCACAAGGGGATCAAAGCGCTGAAGAACGTGTCGATCAACGAGCCGTTCTTCCAGGGGCATTTCCCGAAGCGGCCGGTGATGCCGGGCGTGCTGATCCTCGAGGCGCTTGCTCAGGCGGCCGCGCTGCTGACGTTCTCGGAAGAGCAGCCGAAGGATCCGGAAAACACGCTGTACTACTTCGTCGGCATCGACGGCGCGCGCTTCAAGCGCGTGGTCGAACCGGGCGACCAACTGATCCTGAACGTGACGTTCGAACGCTACATCCGCGGCATCTGGAAGTTCAAGGCGGTGGCGGAAGTGGACGGCAAGGTGGCGGCGGAAGCCGAACTGATGTGCACGGTCAAGACGACCGACGCGGCGCCCTGAGCGACGCGGCACGCATGGGTAACGTAACGCGAGCAACGCGACACATCATATCGAGAGGCAACGGCGCATGACCAGGATTCATCCTACCGCGATCGTCGAGCCGGGTGCGCAGATCGACGAATCGGTCGAGATCGGCCCGTACGCGATCGTCGGCCCGCACGTCACGATCGGCGCGCGCACGACGATCGGCTCGCACAGCGTGATCGAAGGTCACACGACGCTCGGCGAGGACAACCGCATCGGCCATTACGCGTCGGTCGGCGGCCGTCCGCAGGACATGAAGTACAAGGACGAGCCGACCCGGCTCGTGATCGGCAACCGCAACACGATCCGCGAATTCACGACGATCCACACGGGCACCGTGCAGGACGTCGGCGTGACGACGCTCGGCGACGACAACTGGATCATGGCCTACGTGCACATCGGCCATGACTGCACCGTCGGCAGCCACGTGATCCTGTCGAGCAACGCGCAGATGGCCGGCCACGTCGAGATCGGCGACTGGGCGATCGTCGGCGGCATGTCGGGCGTGCACCAGTTCGTGCGCATCGGCGCGCATTCGATGCTGGGCGGCGCGTCGGCGCTCGTGCAGGACATTCCGCCGTTCGTGATCGCGGCCGGCAACAAGGCCGAGCCGCACGGCATCAACGTCGAAGGGCTGCGCCGGCGCGGCTTCTCGCCCGACGCGATCTCGGCGCTGCGCAGCGCGTACCGCCTGCTGTACAAGAACGGCCTGTCGCTCGAGGAAGCGAAGGTGCAACTGCGCGAGCTCGCGCAAGCGGGCGGCGACGGCGATGCACCGGTGACGGCGCTCGTCGAGTTCATCGACGCGTCGCAACGCGGCATCATCCGCTAAGCGATGGCGCTCCCGACCAATCAGCTGCGGCTCGCGATGGTGGCCGGCGAGCCGTCGGGCGACCTGCTCGCGGCGTCGCTGCTCGGCGGGCTGCGCGAGCGTCTGCCCGAATCGGCCCAGTATTACGGGATCGGCGGGCAGCGCATGATCGCGCAGGGCTTCGACTCGCACTGGCAGATGGACAAGCTGACCGTGCGCGGCTATGTCGAGGCGCTGGGTCAGATTCCCGAGATCCTGCGGATTCGCGGCGAACTGAAGCGCCAACTGCTCGCCGAGCGGCCGGACGCGTTCATCGGCGTCGACGCGCCCGATTTCAACTTCAACGTCGAACAGGCCGCGCGCGACGCGGGCATCCCGTCGATCCACTTCGTGTGCCCGTCGATCTGGGCGTGGCGCGGCGGCCGGATCAAGAAGATCGCGAAGTCCGTCGACCACATGCTGTGCCTGTTCCCGTTCGAACCGGCGATACTCGACAAGGCCGGCGTCGCATCGACCTACGTCGGCCATCCGCTCGCCGACGAAATTCCGCTCGAGCCCGACACGCACGGCGCGCGCATCGCGCTGGGTCTGCCGGCTGACGGCCCCGTGATCGCGGTGCTGCCGGGCAGCCGGCGCTCGGAGATCGCGCTGATCGGCCCGACGTTCTTCGCGGCGATGGCGCTGATGCAGCAGCGCGAGCCCGGCGTGCGGTTCGTGATGCCGGCCGCGACGCCCGCGCTGCGCGAACTGCTGCGGCCGCTCGTCGACGCGCACCCGCAACTCGCATTGACGATCACCGACGGCCGCTCGCAGGTCGCGATGACGGCCGCCGACGCGATCCTCGTGAAGAGCGGCACCGTCACGCTGGAAGCCGCGCTGCTGAAGAAGCCGATGGTGATCTCGTACAAGGTGCCCTGGCTGACCGGGCAGATCATGCGTCGGCAGGGCTACCTGCCGTATGTCGGCTTGCCGAACATCCTGGCGGGGCGCTTCGTCGTGCCGGAGCTGCTGCAGCATTTCGCGACGCCCGAGGCGCTCGCCGATGCGACGCTCACGCAGCTGCGCGACGACGCGAACCGCCGCACGCTGACCGAAGTGTTTACCGAAATGCATCTCTCGCTGCGGCAGAACACGGCCGCGAAGGCGGCCGAGGCCGTCGTGCGCGTGCTCGAACAACGCAAGGGGCGCGCATGACCGCAATCCGTGCACCCCGCCGCCGTGCGTCGAGCGACGTGCAGGGCGGTTTCGATTTCAGCCGCCCGGACGAGATCGTCTGCGGCGTCGACGAAGCCGGCCGCGGCCCGCTCGCGGGGCCGGTCGTGGCTGCCGCGGTGATCCTCGATCCGGCGCAGCCGATCGACGGGCTCGACGATTCGAAAGTGCTGTCCGCGAAGAAGCGCGACATGCTGTACGACCTGATCGTCGCGCGTTCGCACGCGTACTGCGTCGCGTCGGCGAGCGTCGACGAGATCGATACGCTGAACATCCTGCACGCGACGATGCTCGCGATGAAGCGGGCCGTCGAAGGTCTGTCGGTGCTGCCGACGCTCGCGCAGATCGACGGCAACCGTTGCCCGACGCTGACCGTGCGTGCCGAAGCGATCGTCAGCGGCGACGCGCTCGTGCCGAGCATCTCGGCCGCCTCGATCCTCGCGAAGGTCACGCGCGACCGGATGCTGGTCGACCTGCACGAACGCTTTCCGGTGTACGGCTTCAACGTGCATGCGGGCTACGGCACCGCGAAACATCTTGCCGCATTGCGCGAGCACGGCCCGTGCGAAGCGCATCGGCGCTCGTTCGCGCCGGTTCGTGCGGCGCTTGATCTGATTCGATGAAAAGCATTACTTCCCGCGACAACCCGCTGTACAAGCGCCTGAAGGCGCTCGCGGGTTCGACGCCCCATCAGCGCCGCAGCGGCCAGGCGCTACTCGAAGGTTTCCATCTCGCGAGCGCGTATCTCGACACGGGTGCGACACCCGAGCTGTGCGTCACGACCGAAGGTGCGCTCGGCCACGCCGAGGCGCAGGCGATCGTCGCGCGCATCGACGCGCAGCGGATCGTCACGCTGCCGGACGCGCTGTTCGGGCAGTTGTCGAACGTCGTCAACGGCGTCGGCTTCCTGCTGCTGGTCGACCGGCCGGCGCAGCCGCTGCCCGGGCGCGTCACGCATACGTCGGTCGTGCTCGACGGCGTGCAGGATGCCGGCAATGTCGGTTCGATCCTGCGCAGCGCGGCGGCGGCCGGCGTGCGTCACGTGTTCTGCGCGCCGGGCACCGCCTATGCGTGGTCGTCGAAGGTGCTGCGCTCGGGCATGGGCGCGCATTTCCTGTTGTCGATCCATGAGGACGTCGAAGCGGCGGCGCTTGCCGAGCGCCTCGACGTACCGGTCGCGCTGACCGACTCGCACGGCGCGCAGGCGGTCTACGACTGCGACCTGTCGGGGCCCGTTGCATGGGTGTTCGGCAACGAAGGCGCCGGTGTGTCGGCATTCTGGCGCGACGCGGCCACGCATCGCGTGACGATTCCGCAGCCGGGCGGGATGGAGTCGCTGAACGTTGCTGCGGCGGCGGCAGTATGCCTGTTCGAGCAGGTGCGGCAGCAGCGGCCTGCGTGATGCCGCACACGTTGCATTTGCCGTAAAACGAAACAAGGCCGCGTTTGACGCGGCCTTGTTGTTTTCGGCGGCGGCGGCCGGACGGCCGCGCCAGCGCTCCCGCGCTCAGTAGGACTGCCGGTCGAGGCGGATTTCCTGCAGGATCGTCGTCGCGATTTCCTCGATCGACTTGTGCGTCGACGACAGCCACTTGATCCCTTCGCGGCGCATCATCGCCTCGGCCTCGTTGATCTCGTAGCGGCAGTTTTCGGGCGCCGCGTACTTGCTGCCCGGCCGGCGCTCGTTGCGGATCTCCGACAGGCGCTGCGGGTCGATCGACAGCCCGAACAGCTTGTCGCTGTATGGCGACAGCGCCGACGGCAGCTTGCCGCGTTCGAAATCCTCCGGAATCAGCGGATAGTTGGCCGCCTTCACGCCGTACTGCATCGCGAGATACAGGCTCGTCGGCGTCTTGCCGCTGCGCGACACGCCGACGAGGATCACGTCGGCCTCCGACAGGTTGCGGTTCGACTGGCCGTCGTCGTGCGCGAGCGAGAAGTTGATCGCCTCGATCCGCGTCTTGTATTCCTCGGTGTCCGCGTTCTGGTGGCCGCGGCCCATCGCGTGGCTCGACTTGAGCTCCAGTTCCTGCTCGAGCGGTTCGACGAAGCGCTGGAACATGTCGAGCACGAGCGCGTTCGAGCGCTTGACGATGTCGTTCGATTCGCTGTCGACGAGCGTCGTGAACACGATCGCGCGACGGCCGTCGTGCACGGCGGCCTCGTTGATCTTCTCGACGGTCGCATAGGCCTTGTCGAGCGAATCGACGAACGGCACGCGCACGAGGCGGAATTTCTGGTCGAACTGGGAGAGGATCGAATGCGCGAAGGTTTCGGCAGTGATCCCGGTGCCGTCGGAGACGATGAATACGGTAGGCAGCATGAATCTGGACGTCGAGCGTGAAGGGCGGTTGCGCGGGCGGCTGGAGGTGTGCCTCCAGACCCAGTGACAAGGTCGCGCCACATCCGGCAGCCGGCACGGTAGAATAGCGGCAACCTGTTGGATAAGCAATTGCGGGGGCAGGGCGCGGACGGCGCCCCGTGGCTGGGCCGCGCGATTCCATAATTCCCGGCAAGTCTGGCGATTTGTCTGCAAATATCGCCCTTCTGCCGGGATTTTTGCAAATCGGGTCGGAAGATTTCCGCCGCTGCGAGTGTTTATCTAACAGGTTGCGCAAGACGCGCCGCGCCTTTTTGCAGGCGCCCGCGTCCGAGCCCACTTGCGCGATCGAGCATTTTTTTCACACTTAGGGGCTTGTATGACTAACGCAGCAAACGTCGCAAAGGACCAGGCGTATGTAATTCCGTTCGAGCAGTTGCGGATGACCGATGTGGAGATCGTGGGCGGCAAGAATGCGTCGCTCGGCGAGATGATCAGCCAGCTTTCCGAAGCAGGCGTTCGCGTACCCACCGGTTTCGCCACGACCGCGCTCGCATTCCGCGATTTCCTCAAGCACAACGACCTGACCGATCGCATCGCCAAGCGTCTCGAGTCGCTCGACATCGACGACGTGAAGGCGCTCGCCGAAGCCGGCGCCGAAATCCGCAAGTGGATCGTCGACGCACCGATGCAGGCGCGCCTCGAGCAGGAAATCCGCGAACAGTTCGAAGTGCTGAAGAACGGCTCGCCGGCTGAGCTGTCGTTCGCCGTGCGCTCGTCGGCGACCGCGGAAGACCTGCCCGACGCGTCGTTCGCCGGCCAGCAGGAGTCGTATCTGAACGTCGTCGGCATCGACGACGTGCTCGACCGCATGAAGCACGTGTTCGCATCGTTGTACAACGACCGCGCGATCTCGTACCGCGTGCACAAGGGCTTCACGCACGCCGAAGTCGCGCTGTCGGCCGGTGTGCAGCGCATGGTCCGCTCGGACGTCGGCGCCGCCGGCGTGATGTTCACGATCGATACCGAATCGGGCTTCAAGGACGCCGTGTTCATCACGTCGAGCTACGGCCTGGGCGAAACCGTCGTGCAGGGCGCGGTGAACCCGGACGAGTTCTACGTGTTCAAGACGACGCTCGCGCAGGACAAGTACCCGATCATCCGCCGCTCGATCGGCTCGAAGCTGATCAAGATGGAATTCACGCAGCCGGGCGAGCCGGGCCGCGTGAAGACGGTCGACGTGCCGCACGAGCAGCGCAACCGCTACTCGATCACGGATGAAGACGTGATCGAGCTGGCGAAGTACGCGGTCATCATCGAGAAGCACTACCAGCGTCCGATGGACATCGAGTGGGGCAAGGACGGCCGCGATGGCAAGATCTTCATCCTGCAGGCCCGTCCGGAAACGGTGAAGAGCCAGGCGAGCGGCAAGGCCGAGCAGCGCTTCAAGCTGAAGGGCCAGTCGCAGGTGCTGGCGACGGGCCGTGCGATCGGCCAGAAGATCGGCGCGGGCCCCGTGCGCGTGATCCAGGATCCGTCGGAAATGGAACGCGTGCAGCCGGGCGACGTGCTGGTGGCCGACATGACCGACCCGAACTGGGAGCCGGTGATGAAGCGTGCGGCGGCGATCGTCACGAACCGCGGCGGCCGTACCTGCCACGCGGCGATCATCGCGCGTGAGCTCGGCGTGCCGGCAGTCGTCGGCTGCGGCGATGCGACCGACATCCTGAAGGACGGCGCGCTCGTCACCGTGTCGTGCGCGGAAGGCGACGAAGGCAAGATCTACGACGGCCTGCTCGAGACGGAAGTCACGGAAGTGCAGCGCGGCGAGCTGCCGGAAATCCCGGTCAAGATCATGATGAACGTCGGCAACCCGCAGCTCGCGTTCGACTTCTCGCAACTGCCGAACGGCGGCGTGGGTCTCGCGCGTCTCGAGTTCATCATCAACAACAACATCGGCGTCCACCCGAAGGCGATTCTCGAGTACCCGAACATCGACCAGGACCTGAAGAAGGCGGTCGAGAGCGTGGCGCGCGGTCACGCGTCGCCGCGTCAGTTCTACGTCGACAAGCTGACGGAAGGCGTCGCGACGATCGCCGCGGCGTTCTACCCGAAGCCCGTGATCGTGCGTCTGTCCGACTTCAAGTCGAACGAGTACAAGAAGCTGATCGGCGGTTCGCGCTACGAGCCGGACGAGGAAAACCCGATGCTGGGCTTCCGCGGCGCGTCGCGCTACATCGCCGACGACTTCGCGCAGGCGTTCGAGATGGAATGCCGTGCACTGAAGCGCGTGCGTGACGAGATGGGCCTGACCAACGTCGAGATCATGGTGCCGTTCGTGCGGACCGTGAAGCAGGCGGCGCGCGTCGTTGGCCTGCTCGAGAAGTTCGGCCTGAAGCGCGGCGAAAACGGCCTACGCCTCGTGATGATGTGCGAAGTCCCGACCAACGCGATTCTTGCCGAAGAGTTCCTGGAACACTTCGACGGTTTCTCGATCGGCTCGAACGACCTCACGCAGCTCACGCTCGGCCTCGACCGCGATTCGGGCATGGAACTGCTGGCTGTCGACTTCGACGAGCGCGACCCGGCCGTCAAGTTCCTGCTGAAGCGTGCGATCGATACCTGCCTCAGGATGGGCAAGTACGTCGGTATCTGCGGCCAGGGCCCGTCCGATCATCCGGACTTCGCGCAATGGCTGACCGACGAAGGCATCGTGTCGATCTCGCTGAACCCCGACACGATCATCGATACGTGGCAGGCGCTCGCCGCCAACCGCAAGTAACGATCCGTCGTGCAACTTCGGCGAAAGGGCGGTCCGCCGCGCTTTCGTTGAAGGCAAAATGCAAGGTTCGTGCTATAAACACCCCGGTAAGCACCGGGGTGTTTTTTTTCGTCGGTACTCGCCGGGCAGTTCGCAGGGTTCCGACCGCCCCGGGAGCGCCGACCGCTTCGCACAGCTGCGAGCGCAGCGAATATAGTGAGCATCGGGGACGTTTTTCTGGAGACCATAATGATGTCGGGGCATCTGTTCTGGTGGGTCGGGGTGGGCGTGCTGGTCGTCGCCGAGTTGCTGACGGGCACGTTCTATCTGCTGATGATCGCGCTCGGCTTTCTCGCGGGCGGGTTGTTGCAACTGGCCGGTTTCGCGCCGCACGTGCAGTTCGGCGCGGCGGCCGCGGTCGCGATCGTCGCGATGATCGTGCTGCGTCGCTCGGGGCTCGGCCGCAAGCAGAAGCGCGACACGTCGACGAATCCCGACGTCAATCTCGATATCGGCTCGACCGTCACGGTCGACGCGTGGCGTGACGGCCGCGCGCGCGTGCAGTATCGCGGCGCCGACTGGGACGTCGAGCTCGCGCACGGCGAGCGCGACGATGCGCACGTGTACCAGGTGAGCGCCGTGCGCGGCAATCGCCTCGTGGTCGTGGCGAAACCCGCGGGCTGACCGTCCGCTGATACAACAAGGAGGAAATATTCATGGATTCGCTGATCATCTGGGTTGTCCTGCTCGTCATCGCGATCGTGATCGTGTCGAAGACGGTGAAGATCGTGCCGCAGCAGCATGCATGGGTGCTCGAGCGCTTCGGGCGCTACCACGCGACGCTGTCGCCCGGTCTCAATATCGTGCTGCCGTTCGTCGATCGCATCGCGTACCGGCACGTGCTGAAGGAAATTCCGCTCGACGTGCCGAGCCAGGTCTGTATCACGCGTGACAACACGCAGTTGCAGGTCGACGGCGTGCTGTATTTCCAGGTCATGGATCCGATGAAGGCATCGTACGGGTCGAGCAACTTCGTGCTCGCGATCACGCAGCTGTCGCAGACGATGCTGCGCTCGGTGATCGGCAAGCTCGAGCTCGACAAAACCTTCGAGGAGCGCGATTTCATCAACCACAGCATCGTGTCGGCGCTCGACGACGCCGCGGCGAACTGGGGCGTGAAGGTGCTGCGCTACGAGATCAAGGACCTGACGCCGCCGAAGGAGATCCTGCACGCAATGCAGGCGCAGATCACCGCGGAGCGCGAAAAGCGTGCGTTGATTGCCGCGTCCGAAGGCCGCAAGCAGGAACAGATCAACCTCGCGTCGGGTGCGCGCGAAGCCGCGATCCAGAAGTCCGAAGGCGAGCGGCAGGCCGCGATCAACCAGGCGCAGGGTGAAGCCGCCGCGATTCTGGCGGTGGCCGAGGCGAACGCGCAGGCAATCCAGAAGATCGCGAGCGCGATTCAGTCGCAAGGCGGGATGGATGCGGTGAACCTGAAGGTCGCCGAGCAGTATGTCGGCGCATTCTCGAATCTCGCGAAGCAGGGCAACACGCTGATCGTGCCGTCGAACCTGTCGGATCTCGGCACCGCGATCTCGTCGGCGCTGACGATCGTCAAGAGCGCGGGAGCGGCGTCCGGCGCGAAGGGCTGAGCCCGACGATCGAGGCGCACGCGGCTGCCGCGTGCGCATCGTTGTGCGGCGAATCGTCGCGCAGCCGGGTGACCCGCCGGCGCGATTCAGAGAGTCCAAAGCAACACGGCCCGCTTCGAGCGGGCCGTGTCGTTTGTGATGAACGCCGTGGGCGTCAGGTGCCGGCGCGCATGATGCGGGCCTTCTCGCGTTCCCAGTCGCGCTTCTTCTCGGTTTCGCGCTTGTCGTGCAGCTTCTTGCCCTTCGCGAGCGCGATGTCGCATTTCACGCGACCGCCCTTGTAGTGGAAGTTCAGCGGCACGAGCGTGTAGCCGCGCTGCTCGACCTTGCCGATCAGTTTCTTGATTTCCTCGCGGTGCAGCAGCAGCTTGCGCGTGCGAACCGGGTCGGGCTGGATGTGCGTCGAGGCTTCAGGCAGCGGGCTGATATGGGTCCCGATCAGAAAGATCTCGGCGTTCTTCACCACGACGTAGCCTTCCTTGATCTGGCCGCGTCCGGCGCGCAGCGCCTTGACTTCCCAGCCCTCCAGCACGAGCCCCGCCTCGTAGCGTTCCTCGATGTGATAATCGAAGTGCGCTTTCCTGTTGTCGATGATGCTCATGAAAGGATCGGGCCAACTCGTTTAAAATCACGATTTTAGCAAAGCGGGGCGAGAATCGCCCGGCTTGGCGCTCCTACTTTAAGCGATGCCGCGCGATTTATGGCAGATGTCCAGAAAACTGTATTGATCCGTCACTCGGCGGAACAGATGTTCGACCTCGTCACCGACGTGGCCGACTACCCCAATTTCCTGCCCTGGTGCGGCGGTGTCGAGGTTCGCCGTCAGGACGAGAGCGGAATGGAAGCGCGCATCGACATCAACTTCAAGGGCATCAAGCAGCATTTCGCGACGCGCAACACGCAGCAGCGCCCGACGCGGATCGACATGGAGTTCACCGACGGTCCGTTCAAGAAATTCACGGGCTCGTGGCGTTTCACGGCGCTGCGTGCCGATGCGTGCAAGATCGAATTCGCGCTGCACTACGAGTTTTCGAGCATCCTGCTCGAGAAGATCATCGGGCCGGTGTTCAGCCACATCGCGAACACGTTCGTCGATTCGTTCGTGAAGCGCGCGGACCAGCGCTACGGAAAGGGGTGACGCGATGCTGTCGATCGAAGTCTGCTACGCACTGCCGGACCGCCAGACGCTGATTCCGCTGTCGCTGCCCGAAGGCGCGACCGTGCGCTCCGCAATCGACGCGAGCGGCGTGCTCGCGCTGCACCCGGAGATCGATCTCGCGCAGGCGAAGACGGGCGTGTACGGCAAGCTCGCGTCGCTCGATGCGCCGCTCGTCGATCACGACCGCGTCGAGATCTACCGTCCGCTGATCGTCGATCCGAAGCTCGCGCGCCAGCGGCGTGTCGACAAATCCCGCCGTGACGGCTCGATCGAGGGCCGCAAGTGGATGCACAAGGACGCGCGCTGACGCGTTGTTCGCTCGGATTGGTCTGATCAAACGCCGCGGCGCTCAATGGGCCGCGGCGTTTGCGTTTGCCGACGCGCTGCCTGCGCTGCCCGGCGTGTCGCCGTGCCGTCGCACCGAGCCGTATACGCCGGCGAGCAGCAGCACGAGTGCGGCGATCTCGAGTGCGTGCGGCATCCGCTGGTCGTACACGAACGCGTACAGCATCGCGAACACGGTTTCGAACACGATCAGCTGACCCGACAGCGTGAGCGGCAGCCGCTTCGACGCGGCGTTCCACAGCCCGTTGCCGAGCCACGACGCGCCGATCGCGAGCACGAGGTTCAGCAGCCAGAACAACTGCCAGCGCGATGCCGGGACGGCCGCCTGCACCATGCCGGCCGGCAGCGCGAGGATCGCCAGCCAGCAGAGGCCGCCGAGCAGGCCCGTCACGACACCCCACAGCACCGACCATTCGTTGCCGCCGAAACGATGGTGGCGCTGCAGGTAGCGCGCGTTCGCCACCGCATACCAGGTCCAGCTCGCGAGCGCGCCCGCCGCGCAGGCGATGCCCGCGAGCTTCTGGGCGAGCGTCGTCGCGTGCGCGGCTTCGGACGTAAACAGGTCGACGTTGATGCAGACGATGCCCGCGATCACCAGCGCGAGCGGGGCGGCGAGCCGCCGCAGCGGCACGGCGCCGTGGTCGCCGAGGCCCGCGAGCGTGACGGTCACCGGCAGCACGCCGACGATCAGCGAACTGGGCGCGATGCCGATCAGGTGCACGGCGCCGGACAGCAGCATGTAATACGCGACGTTGCCGATGACGGCGAGCTTCGTCAGTGCGACGAGATCCTCGCGGGTCAGCCGTGCGAGCAGCGAGCGGGCGGCGGGCAACGCGGCCGCGAGCGATACGAGGCCGTACATCGTGTAGCGGCCGGCGCTCAGCAGCAGCGGCGAGAAATCGGTCAGCAGCCGCGGAACGAGAAACACCATGCCCCACAGGGCGCCTGCCAGGACACCGTACACCACGCCGCGCTGCATCGACCGCTCCGAACACATGACCAAGGTGCGCGCATCTTAGCGATGCCATCGCGGCGGCGTCTTGTTCATTCCTGCACTCGGGGCATGGCGGGGCTTCGGCGTGCCGCGCGACGGAGCGGCCTCGATCCGTTCCTGATTATCGAGGGTTCGCGGCCGCGGTATGGTGCGGATCAGCTGTCGGTCGAATCAGCCGTCGGCAGGATCGGGCGTCGCACCGGCGCCGTCGCCCGACACCCGCGCTCGCACCGGGCGCCGCACGGCGCGCAGCTTGCCGCTGTTGCCGCCGCCGCAGTAGAAGCGGTCATGACCGTCGGACTCGAGCCCCGAGACGCCGACGCCGGCCGGCATGTCGATCTGCTCGAGCACCTGGCCCGTGCGCGGATCGATGCGCCGCAGGTCGCTCTGGTCGGCTTCCCACGTGCCGTGCCACAGCTCGCCATCGACCCACGTCACGCCGGTGACGAAGCGGTTCGATTCGATCGTGCGCAGCACGGCGCCCGATTGCGGATCCACCTGATGAATCTTGCGTTCGCGGTACTGGCCGACCCACAGCGTGCCTTCCGCCCACGCGAGCCCCGAATCGGCGCCGCCGCCGGGCGCCGGGATCGTCGCGAGCACGCGGCCCGATTCGGGGTCGATCTTCTCGATGCGGTCCTCGACGATCTGGAACAGGTGGCGGCCGTCGAACGCGGTGCCCGCGTGCGCGGCGACGTCGAGCGAACGGACGATCGTGCCGCGCTCGGGGTCGAGCGCATTCAGCTTGTCGCCGGACGCGTACCACACGTGCTGCCCGTCGAACGTGACGCCGTGCACGCCGTCGACGCCCGGAAACGGGCCGTACTCGCGAAGGATGTCTGCAGGGGAGCGTTTCATGTTCGTCACCTCGTCGTTCGATGGGGCCATCCTAATCGCCCGGCAGCGCAACCGGGAGTAACAAGGTCGTCGCGAATCCGGGCAGCGGCGGCGTCATCCAGCGGCGCGCGCGTCCGCGGCCGAGCGCCTGCACCTTGCCGGTTTCCGCGAGCGCATCGAGCGCGCGCTGCACGGTGCGCTGGCTGGCGCCAAGTGCGAGCGCCAGCGCGGAGCTCGACCACGCTTCGCCGTCGGCGAGGAGCGCGAGCACGGCTGCGTGGCGATCGTCGACTGGGCGCGCGAGGACGACGGTTTCGCGCACGCCGAGCGGTTCGAGCGCGAAGCCGCGCTGTGTCGCGACGACGTTCGCGAGCGGACGCAGTACCGCGCGCAGCCGGCCGATCTCGACACGCAGCCGCGCGCGATGCGATTCGTCGGCCTGTTTCGCGCGGAACGCGGCGGCGACGAGCGCGTTTCTCGACACGTCGGCCGGCCACGCCTCGCCGAGCGCACGGGCGAGCACGAACAGCACCGGACGCCGCGCGAGCGACACGGTCGTGCGCGCATCGCGCACCGTGTGGCGGCATGCGTCGACGACCAGCGCATTCGACTCGAACAGCGTCTCGACTTCGTCGAGCGGCACGAGCCGCGACGTGCCGCGCGCGATGAGCCGCGCGGCCGGTGCGTCGAGCACGCGCGCCGCGGTGTCGACCTCGGCCGTCAGCGCGGCGATGCCGGCGGCGCGGGCGGCTGCCTGCGCCCGGGCAAGCGCCGCACGGGCCGCGTGCGTGCGGATGCGGCGCATCGCGATGCCGGCCGCGATCAATTCATGGGCGGCGCGCGACGCGGGCGGCAGCGGCGCGGGATCGAGATGCGCGAGCAGCCGCTCGGCCTCGTCGAGCTGGCCGATCAGCAGCAACCGGCGCACGCCGAGATAGCGGGCATGCGCGGCGTTCGCGCGGTCGCCGTGCGCGTCGAGCGTCGCACAGGCCGCATCGAGCGCACGCGTCGGCCAGTGCAGGTCGCGCGACGCGAGTGCGATCTCGGCTTCGGCGACGACGCAGCGCGCCCGCGCGACCGCTTCCTTCGCGCCGAATGCACGTGCGGCACCGCGCACGAGCGCCCGTGCGCGTTCGAAATCGCCGAGCTGCGCCAGCGCGATCCCGCGCAGCGCGAGCGCCGGCGCATCGTCGCGCAGCGCGACGCGGTTCAGCGCACCGAGCGCGTCACCGGCCGCGAGCGCGCGCGCGGCCGCCGTGATCAGCGAATCCATTCGAATCCCGACACACTTGTCACTCCCTCCGGTCCGATGCCCGGCACTAATCTAGCACCACGCACACGGCCCCGTACGCCGTGCCCGGATACCCATCGGAAGGAGGAACCCGCAATGACGACCCATCTCACAGGAACCCGCGACGAATGGCTGGCCGAACGCCGCGCGCTGCTCGACGCGGAAAAGGCGCTGACGCGGCAAAGCGACGAACTCGCGCGGCGGCGCCAGGCGCTGCCGTGGGTGCGCATCGACAAGACCTACCGGTTCGATACCGAGGAAGGGCAGGCGACGCTCGACGACCTGTTTCGCGGCCGGTCGCAACTGCTCGTCTATCACTTCATGTTCGGCCCCGACTACAAGGCGGGCTGCCCGTCGTGCTCGGCGCTCGCCGACGGCTTCGACGGCTTCGCCGTGCATCTGGCGAACCACGACGTGACGCTCGCGGCCGTGTCGCGCGCGCCGCTCGCGAAACTGCTCGCGTACCGGCAGCGGATGGGGTGGACGTTCCCGTGGGCGTCGTCGGTCGGCAGCGATTTCAATTTCGACTTCAACGTGTCGTTCACCGAAACGCAGCAGCGCGCGGGCGACGTCGAATACAACTATGCGCGGGCCGGTCACGCGATGGACATGGATCCGCCGCCGGCGCCCGTCGTGCAGTTCGCGGCCACGTGCGGCACCGACGCGGCCACGTATTCGCTCGACCGGCCGGGGATGAGCGCGTTCGTGCGCGAGGACGGCGCCGTCTATCACACGTATTCGACCTACGCGCGCGGCCTCGACGGGTTGTGGGGGATGTACCAGTGGCTCGATCGCGCGCCACGCGGTCGCAACGAGGCCGGCCCGTGGTGGCGCCGTCACGACGAGTACGCGCGCGGCTGAGCGGGCCGGCGACGGGCGGGAGCGCGCGATGATACGGCCGACAACCGGCGAGACGGCCGCCGATCCGCGCGCATTCGGCGCGGTGGCTGTGGCCGTGTTCGCGGTCGCCGCGATGGCGACGCTGGCGCAGCACGCGTCGATGGCCGCGATGGGAGGCGACCCGATGCCCGGCGATTGGATGGCCTCGGCCGTATGGCTGCGGCCGTGCGGCCAGGGTGCCGCGCGCGCATTCGCGGCGTTCGCCGGAATGTGGGGCGCGATGACGGTGACGATGATGCTGCCCGTGCTCGCGCCGCAGCTCTGGCATTACTGGCAGCGCATCGGTCCGCAGACGGCGCGGTCGGCATGGCTCATCGTCGTCGCAGGGGCGGGATATTTCTCGGTCTGGATGGCGCTCGGGGCGCTCGTGTTTCCGGCCGGCGCCGCACTGACGACGGCCGCTGCCCGGTTGCCGGCGCTCGCCCGTGCGCTGCCGTTCGCGGCCGGCGCCGTCGTGCTGGCCGCGGGCGCGTGGCAATTCTCTAGATGGAAGGTGCGCCGGCTGGCGTGCTGCCGGCACACGGCGGCACACGCGCACCGGCCGCGGCCGGCGGTCGTCACGGCATGGCGGTACGGCGTGCACGCGGCCATCCGGTGCGGCGCGTGTTGCGGGAACCTGATGGCGGTCGCGCTGGCGGCCGGCATGATGGATCTGCGCGTGATGGCCGCCGTCGCGGTGGCGATCGCCGCCGAACGCGTGGCGCGGGCCGGCGGACGCGTCGCGCAGATCGTCGGTTGCGGGGTGATGGCGGGCGGCATGGTGATGATCGTCCGCGCGGCCGGGCTGGCGTGAGGCGGGGCAGGCAAGCCGCATCGGCGGCGTGTCGCCGGACTGTACGCGGCCGCCGCCGTCGCGGCCGTGTGGCCCCGCCGCGACACGGGCACGTGCCGCCCGGCCGCCGGTTGCGCGAATGGCTCGATGCGGCGGTGAAACGAAAAGCGATCGAAAACGAACCGAACGGCGATCCGAACGATTCGGCCCCCGAACCGCCGAAGCCGGCTAAGCCGTTGTTCGTGTTGTGAAAATTCGCGGCGCTTCGCGTATAATTCGCTTTTGCGCCCATAGGATTTGCCATGCGTCTGATCCAAAAAGCACTCACTTTCGATGACGTGCTCCTCGTTCCCGCCTTCTCCGACGTTCTCCCGCGCGACACCAGCCTCAAGACCAAGCTGACCCGCAACATCTCCCTGAACATGCCGCTCGTGTCCGCCGCGATGGACACGGTCACCGAAGGTCGCCTCGCGATCGCGATGGCGCAGCAGGGTGGCGTCGGTATCGTCCACAAGAACCTCACGCCGGCCGAACAGGCCCGCGAAGTCGCGAAGGTCAAGCGTTTCGAGTCGGGCGTCGTCCGCGACCCGATCACGGTGCCGCCGCAAATGAAGGTGCGCGACGTGATCGCGCTGTCGCGCCAGCATGGCATCTCGGGCTTCCCGGTCGTCGAAGGCCCGCAGCTCGTCGGCATCGTCACGAACCGCGATCTGCGTTTCGAAACGCGCCTCGACGAGCCGGTCAAGTCGATCATGACGCCGCGCGAGCGCCTCGTCACGGTCAAGGAAGGCACGCCGCTCGCCGAAGCGAAGGCGCTGATGCACAGCCACCGCCTCGAGCGCGTGCTGGTCGTCAACGACGCGTTCGAGCTGCGCGGCCTGATGACCGTCAAGGACATCACGAAGCAGACCGAGCACCCGGACGCGTGCAAGGACGAACACGGCAAGCTGCGCGCAGGCGCGGCGGTCGGCGTCGGTGCGGACAACGAAGAGCGCGTCGAGCTGCTGGTGCAGGCCGGCGTCGACGTGATCGTCGTCGATACCGCGCACGGTCACAGCAAGGGCGTGCTCGAGCGCGTGCGCTGGGTCAAGCAGAACTTCCCGCACGTCGAGGTGATCGGCGGCAACATCGCGACGGCCGCCGCCGCGAAGGCGCTGGTCGAATACGGCGCGGACGCGGTCAAGGTCGGGATCGGCCCGGGCTCGATCTGCACGACGCGGATCGTCGCGGGTGTCGGCGTGCCGCAGATCAGCGCGATCGCGAACGTGTCGGAAGCGCTGAAGGGCACCGGCGTGCCGTGCATCGCCGACGGCGGCGTGCGCTTCTCGGGCGACGTGTCGAAGGCCCTCGCGGCCGGCGCGAACGCGGTGATGATGGGCAGCATGCTCGCGGGCACCGAAGAGGCGCCGGGCGACGTGTTCCTGTACCAGGGCCGCCAGTACAAGTCGTACCGCGGCATGGGTTCGGTCGGCGCGATGAAGGACGGCGCGGCAGACCGCTACTTCCAGGACAACTCGGCGAACATCGACAAGCTCGTGCCGGAAGGCATCGAAGGCCGCGTCGCATACAAGGGGTCGGTCAACGCGATCCTGTTCCAGCTGGTCGGCGGCGTGCGCGCCAGCATGGGCTACTGCGGCTGCAAGACGATCGACGAGCTGCACGAGAAGGCCGAATTCGTCCAGATCACCGCGGCGGGCATGCGCGAGTCGCACGTGCACGACGTGCAGATCACGAAGGAAGCGCCGAACTATCACGTGGACTGAGCGCCGATGAAACCGCTGCTGCGAGCCGTGCTGATCGTCGATGCCGTGCTGCTGCTGGCGTTCGGCGTGCTGTTCGTGCTGACGCCCTGGCAGGCGCTGTTCAACGCGCTGCAACTGGCGAACATCCAGCCGGCGATGCTCGGCCAGGCGTTCGGTATCGCGCTGCTCGGGCTCGCGTGGCTCGCGTGCCATGCGGCGCTCAACGGCGACCTCACGGCGCCCGTCGCACGGGCGGTCGGCCATGTGTACTGGCTGACCGGCGTGCTGACGATCGTGTGGTCGATCGGCACCGGCAGCGGGCCCGCGCTCGCGGCCGCCGGCCGGGTGCTGTCGGCGCTGGCCGGGGTCGCGCTGATCGTGCTGGGCCTCGGCGGCGTGCGGCTCGCATCGGCCGTGCGCCGGCGCGAGAAAGCGCAGGCGCTCGAGGGCCGGGACGCGAAGCGTCCGGTCGAACCGGCGCCGGCCTCCGCAGCGCAACCGCGGGTCGAGCCGGTCGTCAGCCGTCCGGTGGCGCCTTCGGCGCCGGCCGCGGCTGCCCCATCGGCCGCATCCGACCGCGCGTCAGGCAGCGTCGCGTTCGACGCGCGCCCGCCGTCGCAGGATTGACCGGCGATGCGTCGCGCGTGCCGCCTGCCGCCCGACGCCGCTGTCCATGCTTTTGACGCAGCGCTTCGTGCGCTGCTTTTCTTATTCTCTTCATCCCGTCCGCAGCCATGCACGACAAAATCCTGATTCTCGACTTCGGTTCGCAAGTCACCCAACTGATTGCACGGCGCGTGCGTGAAGCGCACGTCTACTGCGAAATCCATCCGAACGATGTGTCCGACGACTTCGTCCGCGAGTTCGCGCCGAAGGCGGTGATCCTGTCGGGCAGCCACGCGAGCACGTACGAAGACCATCAGCTGCGCGCGCCGCAGGCCGTGTGGGATCTCGGCGTGCCGGTGCTCGGCATCTGCTACGGCATGCAGACGATGGCCGTGCAGCTCGGCGGCAAGGTCGAGTGGAGCGACCATCGCGAATTCGGCTACGCGGAAATGCGTGCGCACGGCCATACGCGCCTGCTCGACGGCATCGAGGATTTCACGACGGCCGAAGGCCACGGGATGCTGAAGGTCTGGATGAGCCACGGCGACAAGGTGGCCGAGCTGCCGCCGGGCTTCGCGCTGATGGCGTCCACGCCGAGCTGCCCGATCGCCGGCATGGCCGACGAGGCGCGCGGCTACTACGCGGTGCAGTTCCATCCGGAAGTCACGCACACGGTGAAGGGCCGCCAGATCATCGAACGCTTCGTGCTGCAGATCGCCGGCGCGAAGCCCGACTGGATCATGAAGAACCACATCGAGGAAGCCGTCGCGAAGATCCGCGAGCAGGTCGGTGACGAGGAAGTGATTCTCGGCCTGTCGGGCGGCGTCGATTCGAGCGTCGCGGCCGCGCTGATCCATCGCGCGATCGGCGATCAGTTGACCTGCGTGTTCGTCGATCACGGCCTGCTGCGCCTGAACGAAGGCAAGATGGTGCTCGACATGTTCGAGGGCCGCCTGCATGCGAAGGTCGTGCACGTCGACGCGTCCGAGCAGTTCCTCGGCCATCTGGCCGGCGTGACCGATCCGGAAGCGAAGCGCAAGATCATTGGCCGCGAGTTCGTCGAGGTGTTCCAGGCTGAAGCGAAGAACCTGTCGAAGGCGAAGTGGCTCGCGCAGGGCACGATCTACCCGGACGTGGTCGAATCGGGCGGCACGAAGACGAAGAAGGCGACGACGATCAAGAGCCACCACAACGTCGGCGGCCTGCCGGAAACGCTCGGCCTGAAGCTGCTCGAGCCGCTGCGCGACCTGTTCAAGGACGAAGTGCGCGAGCTGGGCGTCGCGCTCGGCCTGCCGCCGGAGATGGTGTACCGCCATCCGTTCCCGGGCCCGGGCCTCGGCGTGCGGATCCTCGGCGAAGTGAAGCGCGAATATGCGGAGCTGCTGCGTCGCGCGGATGCGATCTTCATCGAGGAACTGCGCAACACGACCGCGACCGCGCAGGATGCGGCTGCCGGCCTGTGCGGCGAGGCCGACGTCGGCAAGAGCTGGTACGACCTGACGAGCCAGGCGTTCGCGGTGTTCCTGCCGGTCAAGTCGGTCGGCGTAATGGGCGATGGCCGCACGTACGACTATGTGACGTCGCTGCGCGCGGTGCAGACGACCGACTTCATGACCGCACACTGGGCGCATCTGCCGTACGCGCTGCTCGGCCGCGCGTCGAACCGGATCATCAACGAAGTGCGCGGGATCAACCGGGTCGTGTACGACATCTCGGGGAAGCCGCCGGCGACGATCGAGTGGGAGTGAAATCAGGTCCTTCGGGGACTATCGTCAGCTATCGAAAAGATGTCGTAACGTATTGAATTTGAAAGAAATACGTCGCGGTGGCTATCGATGACTATCGCCGGCCAGCAGAACGAGTTGGCGGTAGAACTGACGGTAGGAACCGGAGGCCGGATTAAGACCCTCCCGTTTACTATTCAGACCAAACCGGTCTTTGACGGTAAAAGTCTCCTCGGGAAAGCTTGTTTTATGCGGCTTTCCCGGCATCAGCAGGTCTCCTGGCCCCTGACGGTAAAAGCCGTCACGAACAGGAGGAAAAACCTCGATGCTTACCGACACCGCACTGCGCAACCTTAAGCCTAAGTCCAAGACTTATAAGGCTTCTGACCGCGATGGGATGTACGTGACGGTATCAACCGTCGGTATGACATACGAACGAGTGCTGATCGTGCCGACTGGGCCAATCGCCAAGTTCATTGCGACGGGTGTCCATTTGGAAGCGAATTCCGCTTCCAGCTTCTACGTCGCCGTGACCCGAGCAAGGCAGAGCGTTGCCATCGTCATGGATAGGCCAGGGAAGTCCACTTTGCCCTATTGGAGTCCAGCGCCGCCATCCCAGAGCAATCCAAGAACAATCCGATGGTCTCTAGTTTATCGACGAATCGTCCCCGCATGATCGGGTAGAGCTATATACAGCCATGTACGCCATCGGTTCGCCGAAAGGAGCTATTTCCTTCGATGCGACTATTGCAGACAAGAAGATGATCCGAGTGGTCAGATGAGAAAATTGGACGAGATCAGGAAAGAATACGAAGGCCTTGCAAACCTGCCGACCGATGCTGACGGCGACGCCAAACGGCGGCGCGGATTCCATTTCGAGCGACTATTGAACAAGCTCTTTGTGTACGAGGGACTTGAGCCACGCACTGGCTACCGGCCATCGGGCGAGCAGATCGATGGCTCCATCTACCTAGACGGTAGGGTTTATCTTCTCGAAGCCAAATGGCACGCTGACCCGTTGCCGGCATCTACGCTCTACCAGTTCAAGGGTAAGGTAGATGGAAAGCTCTCCGGCACGATCGGCATTTTCATCTCTATGTCCGGCTATGCGGAAGATGCCGTCGACGCGCTTATTCTTGGAAAGGCGCTGAACATCGTTCTTCTTGATCAGCGTGACATGGACGCCGCGATTATCCGTGGCGGCGGCTTCAAGAACGTTCTGAAACTGAAGCTCCGCAAGGCTGCGGAAGAGGGCGCGATCTACTTCCCGACAGAAGGCGAACTCGTTACCGCCAAGAAAACCCGAAGCATTGAGATTGATTTGCTGCGCTTCGATCAGACGACCGGGAGCGTGGTTGCCACCCGGCCCGCCGAACCGGCCACGGCCGATCTGCTCATCGTGTGCGAGGGGGATTCCGACCGCGTTGTAATCGCCACGCTCGCTGAGCGTATCCTCGCTTCCGCAGGCTCTAGTCGCTCGATCAAGATTTTGACTGCCATGGGCAAGGTCACCATCCCGCGCGTCGCCAATGCCATGTGGAACACATTCCACTCGGAATCCAAGGTCCTCATTGTCACTGATGGCGACAATGACCCAGTTGGCACTGCTACGATGCTCGGTAATGGCCTAGAATTTCACGAATGGGTCGCAGCAATCCCGAATCCATCGATTGAGACTTGGCTTGGTCTCAACCTTGAGGGCGCGAAGCGCCTCGGAAAATCACGCGTCGAAGTTTCTCGGAGCGCTGCTGAAACGCTTGATATCGACGCACTTCGCCAGCGTGATGATCAATTCGAGAAATTCTGTGCTGCCATCCTAGATGGCTGATCTTCTCGTCGGTACTCGCGAAAAATCAGCTCGGAGTCTGTCCCCGGAGAAACTCAAGCCCGTAATCATTGCCATACTGGCTCGTCTAATATCCAGCGCATAGTTTCGGAAACCTGTGGAATGGACTTTATTGACAAGCAGATCCCGCCGCCGAAGTCGTGGGAAAAGTTCGAGGATTTGACTCGCGCACTGTTTGCCGCAGTGTGGGGGACACCTCTCGCGCAAAAAAACGGCAGGTCCGGCCAGCAACAGCACGGTGTTGACGTATACGGGGCGCCTCAGGCTACGCCGGAAAAGAACTTTGGTGTGCAGTGCAAAGGGAAGAACGAAGGCTACGGAGCCAAAGCGACTATCGCGGAGTTCGATGCAGAACTCGCCAAGGCGGAGAAGTTCAAGCCTGCGCTTGGGCATTGGACGTTTGCTACCACATCGCCAAACGACGCGTCGCTTCAAGAGCATGCCCGGCTCAAATCCGAGCGGCGCGTGAGCGAAGGGAAATTTCCTGTTGTTGCTATCGGATGGGACACCATTCAAGGATTGCTGTCCAGTCATCAGACAGTGGTCGAAGAATTCTATCCGGAGCATGCTGGCGATCTTCCGAGAATCATGACGGCTCTGCGTGCGTTACCGCGAGCGGACGAACTCGATCAGATTCGCCGGAGCCTCGTCGCGTTCGCGCCACGATCAGCAGTAATCAGTCTCGACGCACCTGCGTGGTCCGAAGTTAAGTTCGAGACTGCACGTGATCTTGGACCTGCCCTGATGGGGCGATCTCTTGGCCCAGCAGATGTCGCCGCTTGTCCTACTCTTCCAGAAGTATTGCTGCTTACTACTGACTTGGAGCGCGCGGGATCTGCTCGACTTGCAGGTGTGCCTGGGGCTGGAAAATCAATCTCAATCCTTCAGGTGGCACGGCAAATGTATGGTCGCGGCTGGCGGGTTTTACGATTAGCTGACCCGATGGGCAAGGTACCCCCCTTTGATGACAGTCTCAGACCGACGCTCTACATCGTTGATGACGCACACCTGACACGCCCCGCATTCCTTCGTGAGTTGGAAGAGCGGGCGACCGAATCGCGATGGGTATTGAGCGCGCACACAATTTCCGAAGACAAAGGTGGTTTTCCGGGCGCTATCCAGCTCGATGCCAAGCGCGCGGTTCGGGTAATTGCGGACGGTTTGCGGGCTTCCCCAGAAGCGACACTTGCTGCCGTTCGTCGAGCTGATGATCGGATTGGCGATCGTATAGGGGAGGAGCGTCTCGATTTTCGCCTCGAACAGGCAACCGAACAGGCGCTGTATCCGTGGCAGTTTTGTTTCATCCTCGGAGGGGGATGGCGGAGAGCGAGTGCAATGGCAAGCTCTGCGCGCGCAGCAGGGGCGGACTTGGTGCTTGCCGCCGCATCGATTCGACAGTTAGCAACGCGCGATGCGCGATGTTCACGCGAGGCGCTGCTGCAGTTTGTTGGGGACGCGTTGCCGAACTTTGACGGCAGCGCCGCGATTTCTTGGCTAGTAGCGCAACGTTTTTTGCTAAGTGCTGATGATCTTCGCTGTCCGCACCAGCGTCTCGCTAGCGTTCTCCTGGCGCGTATTCTCGACGGTCAGACAACCGAGGCACGCCAGGCAATTGGCATGATGCTCAGAGCGGTGCTCACCGATGTTGAGATGCCACTCGGAGGCCTGAGCGTGCTACTTGGCGAGCTTTCCACTAGTGAGTACGGAAAGTGGCGTTGGCTCGTGAAGCCGGAATGGCTGACTCCCGTTCTAGAGCGCTGCTGGGCAGCGACAGACCCGCTCGGCATTCGGCATGCCTGTTGGCTAATCGGCAACCTGCATGGCTACCTGTCCGACGAGATGGACGTAATTGCCGATCACAAGGAAACGCTTGCGGAGTGGATACAGGCAGCGCCCGATGGCGCAAGCTACGCAATTGGCCGCGTAATCAATCATGTGCTTAATAAAAATGGGGCGCTTGGTGAAAGCATAGTTGCGCTAACCGATCCACGCGCATTAGCAAGGGCGATTAGCGCTGCGACCCCGTTGCACGCTGGTGAGATCGCCGATTTGCTTTCGATGATGGGGGCTGGCCGAGATGATGCTTGGAAAGCCCGCTATCTTGAGCACGTTGATCGCGACGCCTGCCGTCGCATCGTATCAACGTGGCCGCAGGACGCCTACTTGTCAGTCGTCGCCGATCTTTGCGAGCATTTCTGCTATTTGGAGCCCGAGTTTGGATTTTCGCTGATCGAGGCGTTGATTCCGGCCATTGCTGATCGTCTACGTGCAGACCCTCAAGACGCGTTCAACGAACTGCGCGATATCGTATGGAACGCGTTGCGGCTCTACGATCCTCTTGACATATATGTTGGCAAGTTGGCGCCCTCTCGCCGAATGCGGCAAGTGGGGCGAAAGATATGCGATTGCTGGTCGCCGAGGGATCTCGCTATCTGTTTGTCGCGCAGCACACAACGTAACTTCCAAACCGCCGCAGGGCTTCTCAGCTTCATGCAAAGGGCGTCACCGAAGCAGTTTGAGGCGACGGTACTAGCGCTCGATTGGGACGCGATTAATCAAACGATCGGCGAAGATTGGGCGGATGATATTGGCGATGCAAGAATGCTGCTCGGTGTCGCATACGGCGTGTCGACGGCGAGACTCGCAATACAAGCGATGGTTGCCAGCAATGAATCGCATATCATCAACATGTCGACGCATCTCGCAGCTATGGCCCCTGCCAGCGCGTTGCGTCATGTGGCGGCGGGCAAGCACATTGCGCTTTGCCAGTGGGGGCACGTCGATTGGCAACTGGGAGCATTGGTCCTAGCGCGAATGGTTCACTCTGAGCAGCCCACACTAGTTCCTAGTTTTCTCGAACCTCATTATCGCGGGTTGGCGGAGGCGTTGTCCCAAGTCAGTCCGAGTTTTTACGATGATGCCCTGCTGTTTCTACGACTGCTCGCACAGGTGGAGCCAGGTGGCCCAACTCGAATACTGGATCAGATCGACTTTAAGACGGCAGAGAAAGGATGGCGCAACGCACTTCGTGGTTTAGAGAGCGGTCGTGAGCCTGGCGCGAAGGCGCAAGCTCGGCAGGTTGCTTCGTTGATGGTGCACTATGCAATCGATCGGGATGACGCCGTGGGCGAGCTTGCGCGCCAACTGCGGCACGACTTTCCCCGTCAGTCTGTACCTTCGGCAAAGACCTTTGAGTCGATTGATTTAAGTGAATGAGCGACTGACAGGTTGTGCCATCGCCTAACGATGGGGCTAGGGCGACGCGATGCTATGTTGCCGGCCGTGGAGGGACCACAACAGCAAGGCCCTTAGTACTTGACCACTATTGAGGTCTCACGAGAACAATTATGCCGTTTGATTATCTGGCAGCATTTCCTATTCCAACTCATGTTATTCCGCCGAGGCTACGCGGGTTACTGGAGCCTGTTGGCTTGTCGCCAAACCAATTCGTTGAGGTGGCCTCAAAGCAGGAATCCGATCCCCACGGGGAGCAGGCCGAGCACCTTCATTTGCTGATGGCCGTGGTTCCCGGGCTGGATGATGGCCCGATGGAAGTGCTGTCTGAAACTCGCAGTGGTGTGGTGGAATATTCTGTTCCTGTCGGCGACGAGCAAGGCTGTTCAGCAAATTTTTGTCCATCGATATCGGGGCATGACTACATTGTAGCGGCGTGGGGTGATGGCTCGTTCTACACCTTCAACCTGGCCGAAAAGGTCTGGATGACGCTTGGACTGACACCCCGCTGCGTCGGGAACGATCAACAACGTCTGGTTTACGATGACTTGGGACTTCCTGAGTTCGGGGTGGCCGAGGGCGAGGTGTCCAGTGAATACCACTGGAGCTTGAAGAGACCGGTTAGTTGGCGCATGTCGAACGAGTACCTCCGTCGCTACCTTTGGCTGCGTGCGGCACGGGGTGTGCGAGTCTTCTATTACTCAGTCTTGCTGCCAGATGTCCCGGAAGTCCGCGCAATCATGGGAGGGGAGCCTCATGTGTTCCGCAAGCCTACGGACGGAGTGGCTTGGTATGAACTGGACATTCGCGAACATAAGGGCCGGCTTCTGCTCCAACTCTGGGCTTCGGTCGAGGCGGTCATGCCGGACCTCTGTCCAGAGCAAACTGCAGAGGGCATTCAGTGGCCTGGCGACGCGCAGCCCATGACCCACGCGCGTGCGGACGCTCTAGTCGGACACGATCCGGTTTATCTCGACGATCGGTTTCTTCAGAAATACGAACAGAGCGTTTTTTACGACTCGACACCAGCTTTTGTTTGGGATCAGTGGTACTGCAGTCCGTCATACAGAGGGCAGTGGGCCTTTACTGAGTGCCGGCGCGTCGGAAGAAATCTGATCCAGGTGCCGATGCGAGAGTTGTACAAGCCAAAGCCGGATCGGGAGATTGTGCATGCCCGGTCATTTGCGGTCGATCCGGCAGAGCTAGCGCACCTGGATCAGGATGAAGAGCACGTGGTCGCCAAGGTACAGCGATTGCTTGATGTACTTCTCCGATTGGGTGACGGTCTTTCCTCGCTCGGTGCAACCGTTGGGCTGAACAAAGCTGCGACAGAGCTGGTTGGCTTTGATCGTGCCGAGGTGGCCGTTAATGGTTGGCTGGCCTATCCGGCGCTTAGCAGGTTGGGCCAGGTTGCACCGTTGAACATGACTCAGCAGATGTTCTTGGCTCGCTGCAAGAGCTTGCACGAGGTATGGCAGCGAGTTCCAAACGGGTACCTCAAATCATTGTTGGAGCGGGCCGGTTGTCCGCGGGCGGTTGTCAAGGAACTGGGAAGCCTTCGGTTGCTGCAGGCACTTCTGAATATCGTTGAACGGCTGAATGCTCACGAGGAGGCCGTTGACGCTTTTGCGTCAGTGAGCGAGCCAGAAGACTGGAACGATCGCAATGACGCTATGGCGCCTTTGTTTTTGAACAATGATCTGAGAATTGCCGATGCGCACGAGGCTGTGGAGGAGTGCCTGATAACTTTGCAGCGGCTTGGGTTCGACACAGCAAATGTCAACGCAGGTTATGGACGAGCACTCGATTTCGTCTTGGATGGTGCCATTGGCACCTTGGGGGCGGTGGCCACTGGCCTTGAGAAGCTGTTAAGGCCGGCGTAGGCGAATGGATTGAATACGGGGAAGGGGGACACGGCTCGCCGCCTCGTATATTCTTACGAGGTGATTGATTTTAGGGTCACTAGAGTCGTTGCCCGGCAAATTGCACCATCTTCAGTGCTAGCAACAGATGTGTGCTTCTGACGGTAAAAGCGGCGGTAAAGCCCCATGTCAATCACAGGCAAATCCCTTAACCACGCGGGTTTGCGAGACCCGTTGATGATGGAGTGGGAGTGATCCCGCGTCCGGCATAGACCGGCACCAAAAGAGCATTAAAGTCCCTCTAAGCCCGCGTAAATGCGGGCTTTTTGCGTTTTCAGCCTAGCTCCTCAGCAGATCGTCAGTAATGGCCAGGCCGTCGATGCCGGGGGCTGGGCGCAGTTGACGCACGACGTGCACCGGCAGTTGCGACAGGACCGCGGAGCCGGCTTCGATGCAATGCGCCCGGCACCAGCCAGGAAGTGGCCAGCCGACATGGCCTGTCGCTACGCGGCTGAGCACCGCCCGACGGTCTTCGCGGTCGCGGCCGGCACAGGTACGAGACAAGTGGCGGGCGGGCGCCAGGTCGGCCGAAAGGCGCTCACCGAGCGCCGCGATAGTGATCCCTGATGAATACCGGAAGATCATTTGACGGTGGCGCAAAAGGCACCTGATACATCATGTCGCCGACAAAACCGCGGTGGTAGGTGGCGTGATTGACGACATGCAGCACGATTTGCTCGCGGGTCATGACGCCTTCTCCTCCCCCCACAAACTCGAAATGAACGGCTTGCGCGAGATCCTCGTCCGACCAGGTGTCGACAAGATCGATGTACCAGCGGTCCATTTCCTGAACCGCTTTCCAAAGATCGGAAACAGCAGGCGTATGGTCGGTGTTGCGCGAGGTGTAGGTGTGTTTCTTTCCTTGCAGATGATGTCTGAAAATGTCGTCAACTACATAGGCATGGTTCAACGTATGCACCATGTTTCCGAACCGCGTCGGTCGCTGTCGAAGGGCTTCGCCAGCCGGCAGGTCCATCACGCTCTTGAACGTCAGTCCATTCGCCCAGCACTTGTAGCGCACCAGCATTTTCAAGGTGTCTGATGCCAGGGCGGGCAGTGTGATGCGATCGGTGGTTCCGGATGGCGCCATCGGGTTCTGCGGGAGGGTAGACATGCTGAAACTCCTTGCGTGTTTTCGAATGTCAGAACGATGCTCGGGTTGATCCGGTGTTGTCGCGCCACACCGGCAAGCAGTCATGCGAGCACGCTGTTCAGCGTATGGCGCGACCCGGACGGGCGTTATGCGCGCGAGCCCGTCCGAACATCAAGTTGGCGCTTTCTCGTTTGCCTGTTCAAAGGCCGCGGAGCCGGCCTTCGACATGGGTGCGCGTCCTGCCGCCGACCCAGACCTGGCCAGCCTCATCGCGGGTCAAATGAATGCGGCCATGGCGGCCGACGCGTGTCCCCTGGGCGGCGACATAGTCGTCCTCAACCGCACCTGTCGCGAACAGCCACTGCGCCATTGAAGCATTGAGGCTTCCAGTGACCGGGTCTTCGACGATAGCGCCCAGATGGGTGCTGAAGAACGCGCGAACCTCGAAGGCGGCATCGCCGCCTGCTGCATGAGGGCCAATCACACCGACATCGATCCGGCCGGGCCAACTGCGGAGCGGATCGAGGGCGAGCACTGTCTCCGCCGATACCAGCCTGATGCCCAGCCATCCGGGGCCATTGTCGATCCAGGCGGCATCAAGGATATCGGCAGATTCGATCCCCAGCAGTCGCCGAGCCTGCTCCAATGCATCCTGTGTCGGCGCGCCGGAGCGGATCAGTGGCGGGGCGGCGAAGGAAAGCCACTCGTGATCGCGTCGGATCGGAACCAGCCCGGCTCCGCATTCCTGGACGATTTCCGCTGCGCGCTTCGGCACGTGGCCCGTCGAGAGCCACGCATGACAACTGCCGAGCGTCGGGTGCCCGGCAAAGGGCATTTCCCTGTCCAGCGTGAAGATCCTGACCCGGTAGTCGGCCTCAGGATGCGTGGGGGGCAAGAGAAAAGCGGTCTCGGACAGGTTGAGCCACTGCGTCAGCCGCTGCATGTCATCCGGTGCCAACGCATCGGCACCGATGACGACCGCCAGAGGGTTGCCCGAAAGCGGCCCGGCGCCGAAGACATCGACCATATGGATCGCAAAGCTCATGACATCGCTCTTTCAATTCAGATCAGTTCGTGATGGCGTCGACAAGCCGGGATATCAACGTTGCCAGGCAAGCAGTTCGACTCCCGCAACGGCAAACACCGCGGATAGCGTCCCTTCAATCCAGCGCCGGAGTCTGGCATACAGGGCGATCATCGGAGCGGTCGAGAAGAGGACCGCATAACCACCGAACACGATGACGCCGAGGAACGCGCAACCGCCGATGATCGCCGGCAAGATACCGCCGGGGGCGTTCTCCCGAAGCCCAAGGGACATGATTGCCATCCAGGCCAGAACGGCCTTCGGGTTTCCGATATGCATCAGAATGCCCTGGCGGTAGAGCCACCGATAGCGAGGTGTCGAGCGTCCCGGTTCCGTCTTCGCGAAGTCGGAGCCCGGTTTCAGTGCCGACCTGCCCGTGCGGAACGCCAGATAGAGCAGATAGACACCACCGACCATCTTGATGACGATAAGCGCATCGGCATAGGCCGTCAGCACGGCGGAAATGCCGGTCGCCGCCAGGATCGCCCAGAAGAGTGAGCCCGTGATGACGCCGGCCGCCAGAACGAGGGCCGGGAGACGGCCGTCACGCATCGCCGTTCCCATGATCGCCATGTTGCTCGGCCCGGGACTGGCGGTCGCGATGAGATAGGTGCCGTAGGCGAGTGCGATCTGACTGGCGATCATTCGATTTTCTCCAGAGCGGCGGGGCGTCTCCAGCGTTAGCGCTGGAGATCTCCGCGATGAACGATATGGACCTTGTTGCCGTCAGGATCGCGTAGATAGGCGCCGAAGTAGCCGTCACCGTAGTGAGGGCGTAACCCAGGTGCGCCGTCGTCCGTCCCGCCGTACTCGAGACCATTCGCGTAGGCCGTGTTCACGGCTTCTTGCGAGGGGGCCAGAAAAGCGACCATGCTGCCGTTGCCGATGGTCGCCGGCGCGCCATCGTAGGGAAGGTAGACATAGAAGCGCGGCAGCGGCGTTTGACCGTTTACCCAGCAAAGCGCCGCGGGCCCGCCATCGGACATGACGACGCGACGCTTCAGTCCGAGCGGAACGAGCACCGCGTCATAGAAACGGCCTGCCCGCTCAAGATCACGCGCCCCAACAGTTACATGGCTGAACATTTGACCCTCCACGCGCCCGTCGTGGCGATCGGGCGCTTCCAGAAATGCATGTTACCCTTGTTGTTTATATAAATAGTGTCACGTGACACTAATATCTAGGCGACGAACATGCTCCTGCAATCCCCCTGGTCGCCACGGCTTGCCGACATCGAGGCGAATACGGCCGAGCGGCTGGTCCTCGCCCTGGCCGACGACATCATCGAGGGGCGGCTGACGGGAGGCGACCGTCTGCCCGCTCATCGCGATCTCGCGTTGAAACTGGGGATCGGCCTTGGCACGGTGACGAAAGCCTATGCCGCGCTTGAACGGCGAGGCCTGACGCGCAGCATCAAGGGCCGGGGAACCTTCGTGGCGATCCGCCAGGCGCACCATGATCGTCAGATCGACCTTTCGTCCAATGTGCCGCCGGCCATGCTCAGCGCTCGCCTGCTGGCGCGAACATTGACGGGGATCGCACGCAAGATCGATGCGGACCATCTCAATCTCTATGCCCCGCCCGCTGGACATATGGAGCACCGACGTGTGCTGGCCCGCTGGCTCGAAACGCAGGGCCTGATGGTGGAGCCGTCGCATCTGGTGCTGACGAGCGGCGCCCGCCAGGCGCTGTCATTGGCCTTCGAGCTTGCCTGCGGCTCGCAAGGGCTGCTTCTGACCGAGCGGATCACCTATCCCGGCGCGATCGCGCTGGCTCGGCGCAACGGATATCGGATGCAAGGCGTCGCGACCGACGCGCAAGGGATGGTGCCGGGGGCATTGGCGGACGCACTCGACGGCACCGCATCGACCGGCAACAAGGCGGTCTATCTCACGCCGACGCTGCACAACCCGACCACCGCGACGATGGGCATGGAACGAAGGCAGGCCATCGCGGATATTTGCCGCCGGGCGGGCGCGTGGATCATCGAGGACGGCGTCTATGCGTCGGCAGAGCCGGCTTTGCCCCCGCTTGCGGCGTTGGCACCCGAGATCGCCTTTCATGTGAACGGACTGTCCAAATCTCTCGGCCCCGGTTTGCAGATCGGCGTGCTCGCGCTGCCGGCCGGGCTCGACGACGTAGCGGAAGACACATTGCGGGACCTGCCCATGGCTCCGTCGCCGCTTGCTTGCGCGGTGGTCGAGGAATGGTTGGCCACCGACGTCATCTCTTCGATCCAGCGGGATCTGCACCATGAGGCGCGGCGTCGATCCAATCTGGCCGTCGCTCTCCTCGGCGCGAGCGAACTGGTCTCGCATCCTGGCGCCTACAACGCGTGGCTGCCGATGGAGCGTGACGCTGCCAATCATTTCGCATCCGTTGCTGCGGCGATGCGTATCAAGTTGACCCCTCCGGAATCCATGATGGTGAATCCGGAAGATGGGGCGAGCGGGATTCGACTTTGCCTCGGCGGCTCGTCGTTCGACGATCTGACAGAAGCGCTGACGCTTCTGGCAGGGCTGCTGAAGCAGCGCGCTTGACGCTACCGGGCAGGCACCGTACCTATCCAGCGGCAGCGCGCCGCATGCAGGCGCTGGCCCCCGCGGCGCCAGGCAGGATCCGGCTTGTATCGATATCGGCAGCCCAGGCTACCTTGCCGGCATGGCGGCCGCCAGCGGCAAGCGCGCTGCGAACATCCCCCCGCATCATCTGGAGCGGTTCCCGTGCCGTCGCCGCTCACGCGTGCGGGCGCACGAGCGAACGCAAGTACGTCGGCACCTTAGCCTTGGTCGTTGCCTGGACACGTGACATCAGCGCATGATCGATGCGATCCAGCCCGTAAGTCCGCGAAATGTCCTGCTGCAAACGGCACCACAGATGGCCGGCCATCTCGGCATCGACCATTGCCCGGTGCGCGCGGCCCGATTGCGGCAACCGCAGCATCTCGGCCAGGCTCGACAGGCGGTGACTCCGGGCATCCGGGTAGATGCGCCTCGCCACCAGCATCGTGCACGCAAACGCATGGTCGGCCGACATGTCGAGCAGCCCGAGCTCCGACTGCCAGAAGCGCTTGTCGAAACCGGCGTTGTGGGCCACGACCGCATGCTTGCCGACGAACGCCGCCGCTTCCTTCATGACTTTCGACGCCGGGGGCGCCGATGCGATCATGTCGTTCGTGATGCCGGTGAGCGCAACGACATCGGACGGGATGCGTCTGCCTGCATTCATCAAGCTCTGGAAACGGTCGACGACTTGCCCGTCGCGCAGCAGGATGACGGCAATTTCGGTCGCGCGGTCGCCCAGATTCGGCGACAGCCCGGTGGTTTCGAAGTCCAGTACCGCGACGGTTTGCATGGTTGAATTCGGGTGCGTCATCAGAGGGTGTCGAGTTTGGCCGAGAGGGTAGCATCTTCGGGCGCGCGAACGGCGGGTTCATCGCGCGGCGAGCGGGTCGGCTTCCGATTGACGATAATGAAAATCTCGCTCCAGGCCTGTCGGACATGCTGCCGTGACTCAACTGACGCTACCCGGATTCGATGCGCCGCCGCCGGTCCCTCTGCACCGCTTCTTTTTCGCCGTGATGCCGGATCCGGCCGCGGCGGGGCGCATTGCCGGCATGGCCAAAAGCATGCGGCTGGAGACGGACAGCCTGGTGGGCACCGAGCGTCTGCACATCACGCTGGGCTCTCTAGGCGACTTCGCTTACGTGCCGGACGCTACGCTTGCGCTGGCCCGTGCGGTCGCGGACCGCGTGGATGTGCCGTCTTTCTCCGTGAGGTTCGACAAGATCATCAGCTTCAACGGGCGGCCCGGTCATCAGCCGCTGGTGCTGATGGGGCGGGCCGGTCTGGAAGACTTGATCGACTTTCGACGGCAGTTGCGACGTGCGCTCAAACAAGAGGCGGGGCTGAGCATTCTTCCCGCGAGTTTCACCCCGCACGTGACGCTGCTGTATGGCGCACAGAGGCCCGATGAGTATCGGATCGAGCCGATTACCTGGACCGTGTTCGACTTCGTCCTGGTCGATAGCTGGCTCGGCAAGTCGCACTACGACGTGTTGGGGCGCTGGCCGCTGACGACCGGCAGCCCCTCGGGATGATTGTGATGCCGCAGTGTGGTGTCGTTTTCAGCGCATCCGGAGCGGGCCGATGCAGTGTCCCGTTCTCGCCCGAACTCCGGCTCAGTCCCGATCGCCCTGCCGATAACAAAGATGAATCAGCGGATAAGGCCGACCTTGTCCATCCCGCGCCGATCGCCCGCAGCGCTCGAATCCGAGTCGTTCATAGAATCCCGCCGCCGCCTGGTTCTGTTCGTTGACGTCGGTCGACAGGTCGGGATGGCGCTTGAGCGCTTCCTCGACCAGCCGCCGCCCGACTCCCGCACCATGGTGGGCGGGATCGACGAACAGCGCTTCCATGTGGCTGCCGTCGAGCAGCATGAAGCCGATCGGACGATCGCTCTCGTCGACGGCCAGATCGAGCGGTGCGCCCGGCAGAAACGCGACGACTTCGGATTCGATCGAACGACGATCGTCGTCGCTCAGGAAGTGATGCGTGGCATCGACGGCATTGCGCCAGATATCCAGTACGCGTGTGGCGTCGGCCTCGGTGGATTGTCGAATTCTGATCATGGTTTGATGTGTGGTGATCCGGCGCTCGGCAGGTAGCCGGCTCCGTGACGGAGCGAACGCATCGCGGTGATGCGCAAGCAACAGCGAAGTGTCAGGCGCTTGGCGGACGCGCGTTGCCCAGCGCCGCCGTCCGCTCGATCGCCCGTCGCGCGACGTCGCGCCCGCCCGCGCTCATCGGTAAATCGTCGCGGTCGAGCCTCGTCGATGCCGAACCAGCGCGCGTCGAGCGCGTCGTCGCCGGCGGCCGGCATGCTGCGCAACCATCTGCACAGCACCGCGACCATGACGAAATGCTGGCGCACGGCGCCGTGCGCATCGTAATCGAACGCGTCCAGCGCGGTAAAGGCGTCGAGCGCCTCCACGTCGACCGTCGTTTCTTCCGCGATCCCGCGCACGACCGCATCCGCGAGCGGTTCGCCCGGCTCGATCTTGCCGCCGGGGAAGCCCCAGCAGCCTGCATCGGGCGGATTCGCGCGTCGCACGAGCAGCGCGTCGCGCTCGCGCAGCACGATGCCGATCATGGCGGGAACGGGGCGCAACGGTGCAGCGTGGCCGGGTGCGGACATGGTTGTGCCTACCCGCCGGTGGGAACGAATACGTGGGCGTACACGCGGCTCATCGTGCGTCCCCGGTACGCTGTTCGATCGCACGAATCACGGCGGCCATGTCGGCCGCGCCATGTCCGGCCTGCTCGGTTTCGGCGTAAAGCGCGTGGCAGATGTCGAGCAGCGGCGACGCGATGCCGATGCCGCGCGCGGATTCGGCGACGAGGCGCGCGTTCTTCAGCACGTCGGTGATCGCGGCCTGCACCGAGAAATCTGCCGCGATGAGCTTGCCGAGCTTCACGCGCGACACGTCGCTCGCCATCGGGCCGGCATTCAGCACGTCGGCGAAGCGCGCGAGGTCGATACCGTGACGTTGCGCGAAGTGCGTGGCTTCGGCGAGACCGGTGACCATCGTGATCAGGAACAGGTTGACGGCGAGCTTCATCGTCAGCGCCGACGGCACGTCGCCGCACACGAAGCTGTCGCGGCACAGCGGCTTCACGAGCGCGCGGACGGCATCGACGTCGTCCGGCGCGCCGGCCAGCATCACGACGAGCTGACCGGCTTCGGCCGGCTTGCGCGAGCCCGATACGGGCGCCTCGACGTAGCGGCCGGACGCGGCGGCGATGTCATCGGCGAGCGCGCGCGAGTAGTCGGGCGCATTCGTGCCCATGTTGACGATCGTGTGTCCGCCGACGCGGGCGGCAAAAGCGGGCGTGCTGCGCGCGAGGGCGGCATCGATCGCCGCGTCGTTCGCGAGCATCAGGATCACGGTGCGGCAGGACACGAATACGTCGTCGATGTCCTCGGCCACGCGTGCGCCGGCGTCGCGCAGCGCGTCGTCGCTGCCGTGCGAACGGCTCCACACGACGAGCGGCGTGCCGGCCCGCGCGAGATTGAGCGCCATCGGCGTGCCCATCACGCCGAGGCCGACGAATCCGACTGCGGTTTGCATGGTGCGGCTCCAACGGTAGGTGGCGACGATCGTGGGCGTCAGTATCGCAGCGTTTTCGCACGCCTGCCATCTGGCATCTGGCCCGCGCGACCGCGGAAGCCGCGTCGTCGCCGCTACACGAGGTCCGCCAGGTACGGCCACGGATAAATGCCGCGTGCATGGCCGTCGCCGAACAGGAAGCGCACCCCGTAGCCGAGCGCTTCCACGCCGTCGAGCTTCAGGGCCGGCCGCACGTCGATGTGGCCGCCGTCGAGCCGAATCTTTCGGCATTCCGCACACGGGCAATC
The DNA here is from genome assembly GCF_902832865.1 of Burkholderia sp. BCC0397. NCBI lineage: Bacteria > Pseudomonadati > Pseudomonadota > Betaproteobacteria > Burkholderiales > Burkholderiaceae > Burkholderia > Burkholderia sp. BCC0397. Next base: position 900,064 of record NZ_CADFDL010000002.1, read on the forward strand.
GCAGCGCAACCGCGCATAGTCGATGCGTTGCGTCGCGCCGTCTGGCCAGTGCAGCGTCAGTACGCGTGCCGGGTGATCGAGTGCGATTTCGGTCGGCGCGATCATCGCGACGCCTCATCGATTTGCTGGATCGCGATCCGTACGGCCTTGCGCACTTCGGGGTCGCGATCGTCGAGCGCATCGTGCAGCGCGGGTAGCGTCGCGCGATCGCGCAATTCACCGAGCGCAAGCGCGGCTTCCTTGCGCAGATTGCTGATCGCATGCGAGAGCAGCGCGACGACGGCCGGTGCCGCGGCCGCATCGCGCAATTGGCCGAGCGCGCGGACGGCGCGCACGCGCACTTGCCAGTAATCGTCGTCGAGCGCGTCGACGAGCGGGTCGTGCGCAACGGTGACGCGCAGCTTGCCGAGCGTGGCCGCTGCTTCCTCGCGAACCTGCCATTCGGCGTCACGCAGCGCCGCGAGCAACGCGGTGACGACGGCCGTATCGCCGGCAGATGCAAATCCAATTGCACCGACCGCGGCGCGCCGCACGTCGGCATCGGCGTCCGTGGTCGCGACGCGCGCGAGCGGCGGCAGCGCGCGGCCGTCCTTGAGCCAGCCGAGGACGACGACCGCCTCCGCGCGTACGGCAGCGGCGCTCGCATCGAGTGCGCGCAGCGCGGGTGTGAACGCGTCGGGGTCGCGCAACTCGCGCAAGCCGCGCAGCACGGCGCCGCGTACGAACGGCTCAGGCCGGTCGGCCCAACGGCACAGCACGGCGCCCGATGCCGCATCCTTCAGTTCGGACAGGCTCTGCGCGGCAGTCGCGCGCACGCCATCGTCCGGATCGAGCAGCGCGTGGCACAGCGCGTCGACGACATCGGGCTGCTCCCATGCGTCGAGCACGCGCGCGGCCTCGCTGCGCACGTCGGCCGACGGGTCGTCGCGCAGCGCCGCGACGAACGACGGCACAAGTTCGGGCGCTTCGAGATCGGCGAGTTCGAGCAACGCGATGCGGCGCACCGATGCATCGGCTGCGGCGAGGCGCGCGACGAGCGCGGCATGATCGGCGGCCGGCACGCCGGGCAGCGGGAACGCGGAGGAAGAAGCGGTCATGGAAAAAAGTCGGTGCGGTGAATGGGCAGGTACGCGCGCTCAGGCGGCGTCGCGCAACAGCGCGAGACAGCGGCGCTTGATGTCGACGAACGCGGGCTCGATCGTGCTGTCGTCGGTGCGGGGCCGCGCGAGCGGCACGCGGATGTCGGCGACGATGCGCGCGGGCCGCGGCGACAGCATCAGGATGCGGTCGCCGAGAAACAGCGCTTCGTCGATATCGTGCGTGACGAACAGCACGGTCGTGCCGATGCGCGACCAGATGTCGAGCAGCAGCGTCTTCATCATCTTCAGGCCGAACGCGACGTTGTCGATCACGCGCTTCCACGGAAACAGCGTGAGTCCGGTAGCGGGGGAGCGGTGCACGGGTGGCGCGCCGGGTCAGCGCAGCAGGTACGGGATCTCGACCTTGACCGCCCCGGTCGGGCAGTCGCGTTCGCACGGCATGCAGTACCAGCATTCGTCGAACTGCATATAGGCCTTGCCCTTGGTGACGTCGATCGCGAGCAGGTCGAGCGGGCACACGTCGACGCACACGGTGCAGCCCTTGTCGGCGATGCACAGCGACTCGTCGATCGTCACGGGCGCGCTGCTGCGCTGGAAGATGTCGTGCGGGGTATGGGACATGGCAAGGTTCCTCAAAGGGCGGCCGCGAGCGTGGCCGGTTCGCGGATGCGCAACTGCGCGTAGGCGCCGCGTTCGTCGTCGGCAAGCGGCACGACGTACGGTTCGACCGGCCGCTTCTCGCTGCGCATCGCGCCCGCGGCATCCTTGCGCAGCCACGTGTGGCAGAACCATTCGGCGTCGTTGCGATGCGGAAAATCGACGCGATGGTGGTACAGCCCCCAGCGGCTCTCGGTGCGGAACAGCGACGCGCGCGCGGCCATTTCCGCGCAGTCGCGGATCGCGCGCACTTCGGCCGCGCGCATCAGTTCGTGCGGGTTATCGGCCTTTATTTCTTCGATATCCTCAGTAATTCCGTCAAAACGTTGCAGCCCGATTTCCATCTTGCGCGTCACCTTCGGCGGTTGCAGGTAGTCGTTCACCATGCGGCGCAGCTTGTACTCGACCTGCGCCGGCGCGAGGCCGCGCTCGCGCAGCAGCGGCGCGAGCACGCGCGTGCGCTCGGCGTCGACCTGCTGGTCGTCCACCAGCGCGTGGTCGCGGCCGGCCACGTAGTCGGCCGCGTTTTGCCCGGCGAACCAGCCGTACGTGAATGCGCCGAGCATGTAGTTGTGCGGGACGGCCGCCATGTCGCCGGCTGCGTACAGCCCCGGCACGGTTGTCTCCGCGCGTGCGTTCACGTACACGCCCGATGCGCTGTGCCCGCTGCAGAAGCCGATCTCGGAGATGTGCATCTCGACCATCTGGCTGCGGTAGTCGGTGCCGCGCCCCGCATGGAAGCGGCCGCGGCTCGGCCGTTCGTTCGTATGCAGGATCTGCTCGATGGTCCGGATCGTTTCTTCCGCGAGATGGTCGAGCTTCAGGAACACGGGGCCGTTGCCGCTCTGCAGTTCCTGGTAGAACTCCCACATCATCTGGCCGCTCCAGTAGTCGCATTCGATGAAGCGTTCGCCCTTGCCGTTCGCGGTGAAGCCGCCGAGCGGGCCCGTCACGTATGCGCAGGCCGGGCCGTTGTAGTCCTTGATCAGCGGATTGATCTGGAAGCATTCGAGGTTCGCGAGCGCGGCGCCCGCGTGATAGGCCATCGCGTAGCCGTCGCCCGCGTTGGTCGGGTTCTCGTACGTGCCCATCAGGTAGCCCGATGCCGGCAGCCCGAGGCGGCCGGCCGCGCCGCAGCAGAGGATCACGGCCTTCGCGCGGATCACGTGGAAGTCGGCGGTGCGGCAGTCGAAGCCGAGCACGCCGCTCGCGCGGCCCTGCGCGTCGGTCAGTACGCGCGTCGCGACGATCCGGTTCGTGATCGCGATGCGTGCGCGCTTCAGTTGCCGGTACAGCACCTTCTTGATGTCGTGTCCTTCCGGCATCGGCAGCACGTACGAGCCCATGTGATGGACCTTCTTCACCGCGTAATCGCCGGTGCCGTCCTTCTCGAACTTCACGCCCCAGCGATCGAGCTGCTCGATCGTCGCGAAGCTGTGCGTCGCATACGCGTACACAGCTTCCTGGTCGACGATCCCGTCGTTGGCGATCGTGATCTCGCGCGTGTACTGCTCGGGTGTCGCATGACCGGGAATCACCGCGTTGTTCAGGCCGTCCATTCCCATCGAGATCGCGCCGCTGCGTTTCACGTTGGCCTTCTCGAGCAGCAGCACGCGCAGCGACGGATCGCGCTCCTTCGCCTTGATGGCCGCCATCGGGCCGGCCGTGCCGCCGCCGACCACGACGATGTCGTATTCGTGCACATGGGTATTCATCGCGGGTTCCTTGCAGGTTTGCGCGCCTTCTGCCGGTCGACGCGCAACCGGTACTGGAAGGCGTCGCCGCGGAAGTAGAGATATTCGTAGTCGATCGGCGCACCCGACGCGTCGTGCGTGAGGCGCTCGATGCGCAGCACGGGGCTGCTTTCCTCGACGTGCAGCGCGTCGACGATTTCGTCGGCGGCGCGGATCGCGTCGATCGACACGTCGGCATGGCCGAGCGGGATGCCGCAGTCGTTCTCCAGGATCAGGAAGATGTCGCGGGTCGCGAGATCGGCGCCGGCGAGGCGCTTGCCGAGCGCTTCGGGCACCCAGGTCTGTTCGAGCGACACCGGTTCGCGGTTCAGCAGCCGCACGCGATGGATCTCGACGAGCGGCGCGCCTTCGGGCACGTTCAGCTTCGTCGCGAGATGGCGATCGGCCTTCACGGTGCGCAGGCTGCGCAACTGGTTGACGATCTCGTAGCCCATCGACGACATCGCCTCGGCGAACCCTTGCAGCGACGTCACGTTCTGGAACGCCTTCGGCTTCGACACGAATGTGCCCTTGCCGTGCAGCTTGAACAGCAGACCTTCCTTCTGCAGGTCGCCGAGCGCCTGGCGCACCGTGATGCGGCTGACGTCGAACATCGCGCAGAGCTCGTGCTCGGAAGGCATCCGGCTGTGCGGCGCGTAGGTGCCGTCGAGAATGCGCGCGCGCAGCGTGTCCTTGATCTGCACGTAGAGCGGGGCCGCGGACAGCGGCACGACGTTGGACGGGGTCATCGGTCAACTTGTTATGACAAGATGGGGCGAGTGTAGCCAGCGTGAGTGCGCGCCCCAACCAACGATTTCTGATTTCGAATTTCCCGTTGCGGAAAAGCGGGGTGGCAGGCGGTGAGGCGACCGGGTGATCCGTCCCTTGCGAGCCGCGCGGAATCGCCGACGATAAAAAATCCGCGACCCATGCGCCACGCATGTCGATTTCCCGATGGGTCGCCCGTCGTATCGATATCGACCGGGCAATGCGCCGCCCATGCGGCCGGCACCCGGTTGCCGCGAATGGCGCAACGAGCGAGGAGAGGCCACATGACACGCCACATGCCGGATTCCCGATACCGCTGGGTGATCGTCGCCGCGGGCGGCCTGATGGGCTGCGTCGCGATCGGCGCGATGTTTTCGTTACCGGTGTTCCTGCGGGCCATCGCGCACGATACGGGCTGGTCGATGACCGGCATTTCCGCCGCGATGACGCTCGGCTTCATCGCGATGGCGTTTGCGAGCATGGCGTGGGGCAGCCTGTCGGACCGCGTCGGCACGCGGCCGGTCGTCATCGCGGGCGCCGTGCTGCTGTCGGCGAGCCTGGCGCTGGCGAGCCGCGCGCCGTCGCTGCTCATGTTCCAGTTGACCTTCGGCCTGGCCGTCGGCAGCGCGACGGCCGCGATATTCGCGCCGATGATGGCGTGCGTGACCGGCTGGTTCGACACGCACCGCAGCCTCGCGGTATCGCTCGTGTCGGCCGGCATGGGGATGGCGCCGATGACGATGGCGCCGCTGGCCGCATGGCTCGTGTCGGTGCGCGACTGGCGCACGTCGATGCTGCTGATTGCCGCGCTGGCGGCCGTCGTGATGATTCCGGTGTCGCTGCTGGTGCGCCGGGCGCCCGCGCTCGACGCTGCACCCGCGCACGCGACGCCTGCGCCTGCGTCCGCCGGCGCTCCCGCCGCGATGTCGGTCGCGGATGCGCTGCGCTCGCCGCAGTTCATGGTGCTGCTGCTGACCAACTTCTTCTGCTGCGCGACGCATTCGGGCCCGATCTTCCATACGGTCAGCTACGCGGTGACCTGCGGGATTCCGCTGATCGTCGCGGTGTCGATCTACAGCGTCGAAGGGCTCGCGGGCATGGGCGGCCGGATCGCGTTCGGGATCCTCGGCGATCGCCTCGGCGCGAAGCGCATGCTGGTCGCTGGGCTGCTCGCGCAGGCGCTCGGCGCGCTCGGCTACTACTTCGTGCGCACGCTCGACGGCTTCTACGCGGTCGCGACGCTGTTCGGCTTCATCTATGCGGGCGTGATGCCGCTGTATTCGGTGCTCGCGCGCGAGAATTTCCCGCTGCGGATGATGGGCACCGTGATCGGCGGCTGCGCGATGGCCGGCAGCCTCGGGATGGCCGCGGGCCCGGTCGCCGGGGGCCTGATCGTCGATGCATTCGGCAGCTACGGCTGGCTGTACCTCGGCTCGTTCGCGATCGGGATCGGCGCGTTCCTGATCGCGACGATGTTCCGCCCGTTCGCGAAAGCGCGATCGGAAACGATGGCTGCGTAATGGGGGAACGGAGGCGGGGCGCGTCGCCTTTTCGCTGGATCGGCAGGGTCGCCGCATCGTCGTGGATAAAAAAATTGGGTCCGGACATCGCCTCCGTCCGGAAGCGTCCAAACGGCGCTCAGCCTGCTGCGGCGCAGCAGAGCGGCAAGTGACGGCGATCGGCGCGCATGCGCAGCGATTCGGCCCCTAAAAATGCAATATCGAGCATGTATTCGAAGGGCCTGTCATACCGGCGTCACCCTGCTAGAATTCGGCCTGCCGCATTGTTCCGATTGACTGATGAGACTGCTTGACGCCCTGGTCGAACAACGTATTGCCGCCGCCGCCGCGCGGGGAGAGTTCGACGATTTGCCGGGTACCGGCGCGCCGCAGGCGCTGGATGACGACCTGCTCGTGCCCGAGGAGGTGCGGGTGGCCAACCGTATCCTGAAGAACGCGGGCTTCGTGCCGCCGGCCGTCGAGCAACTGCGCGCGCTGCGCAACCTGCACGACGAAGTGCAGGCGGTCAGCGACCGTGCCGCGCGCTGCCGGCTGCAGGCGAAGATCCTCGCGCTCGACATGGCGCTCGAATCGCTGCGCGGCGGCCCGATGGTGATGCCGCGCGACTACTGCCGGCGCATCGCTGAACGCCTGTGCGAACGCGGGCTCGACGACGCGCCCGCCGAAGCGGGGACGATGTGACGTCCGACGCGCTGCACGACGCAGCCCGCTCGGCAGCCGCCCCGGCCGCTGACCCCGCCGCCGATTCTCCCGTTCACGACACCGCGCCCGTATCGGCGCGCGACCTGCATTTCATGCGTCTTGCGCAGGCCGCCGCCGAAGAGGCGCGCGCGGCCGGCGAAGTGCCGGTCGGCGCGGTGCTCGTGCGCGGCGACGAAGTGATCGCCCGCGGCTTCAACCATCCGATCGGCGGGCACGACCCGTCCGCGCATGCCGAAATGGCCGCGCTGCGCATGGCCGCGCAGCAACTGCAGAATTACCGGATGCCCGGCTGCGAGCTGTACGTGACGCTCGAGCCGTGCCTGATGTGCGCAGGCGCGATCATGCATGCGCGTATCGCGCGGGTCGTCTATGGCGCCGCGGACCCGAAGACGGGCGCGTGCGGCAGCGTGATCGATGCATTCGCGAATCCGCAGCTCAACCACCACACCGAAGTGACCGGCGGCGTGCTCGCCGACGAATGCGGCGCCGCGCTGAAGTCGTTCTTCGCCGAGCGCCGTCGCGCGTTGCGCGAAGCGCGGCTCGCCCGCGACGCCGAATCCGGCGCGTCATAGGCGCTCCCGCCGCGCCCGGCGTTCCGGGCGTGCACGGTTTTCGTGAACCGGACACGGTTCGGACCCTCTAAGCAGGTTTGACGACCCCGACACCTTTCGCCATGTCCTTCCAGCCCGCCGCGTCCTACACCATCCGCCTGCTGGCGCCGTCCGGCTATCCGCACGACCCCGATGCGATTAACCGCGCGCTCGAGCGCCTCAGCACCGCGCAGCAGCGCATCGAGAACATCGAGGCGACGCAGCGGCGCTTCCAGCGTTTCGGCGGCACCGACGGCGAGCGGGCGGGCGACCTGAACCGCCTGGCCGATCCCGAGCGGCCGTTGCCGGACATCGGGCTCGCAGTGCGCGGCGGCTACGGCGCCGCGCGCATCCTGCACGGGCTCGACTATCGCGGGCTCGAACGCCGGCTGCGCGACCAGCCGGTCGCGCTCGTCGGTCACAGCGACTTCACGGCGATCCAGCTGGCGCTGTACGCGAAGGCGCGCATCAAGACGTTCGGCGGCCCGATGCTGTCGGCGGATTTCGGCGCGGAAACGCCGAGCGACTTCACGATGCAGCATTTCTGGCAGACGCTGACGCAGCCGAGCACGACGATCGTCGCCGACGCACCGCAGGTGCAGACGGTGAACGTGACGGGCACGCTGTGGGGCGGTAACCTCGCGATCCTCACGTCGCTGGTCGGTACGCCGTACATGCCCGACATCGAGGGCGGCATCCTGTTCATCGAAGACGTCAACGAGCAGCCGTTCCGGATCGAGCGGATGATCTATCAACTGCACCTGTCGGGGCTGCTCGCGCGCCAGCAGGCGCTCGTGCTCGGCCAGTTCACCGGCGCGCGGCCGTTCGAGTACGACAACGGCTACGACATGCAGGCGATGATCGACCAGGTGCGCGCGGTGGTCGGGATTCCGGTCGTCACGGGGCTCCAGTTCGGCCATGTGCCCGACCTGCTGACGCTGCCGTTCGGTGCACAGGCGCAACTGGTCGCGAATGCGCATGGGTTCCGGCTGACGCTGTCGGACTATCCGCATCTCGGCTGATGCCGGCGCGATCGATCGAAAGGCGGGTTTCCCCGCCTTTTTCTTTATGTGAATGCGCAACTAACGGTCCATATTTTTCGTCAACGCCCACACGATCTTCGTCTGGTTTTGCACCATTTTTGTCAACAAAATAGCCGGGAGGGTATACGACGAGAACGGCCTCAGTCTTGCTTGTCAGGCTTGTCGTGCATGGATTTCGTGCGCGCTGCACCGAATGGGGACACGCCATCGCACGCCGGTTGTGCGGCATTCCGCAAAAGAATTGTTGACAATCTTTATGTCCATCCTAGGATGAGGACCATCACACGATGCAGATCATGAACGAGCCCGATTCCCATCCGTCCGGTGCAGCCGGTCCCGAAGCGATCGCCGAGCGGATCCGCACCGCGATCCTCGAGCATCGGCTCGCGCCCGGCGCGAAGCTGACGGAGGCGCAGCTCTGCGACGTGTTCGGCGTGAAGCGCGGCACGATCCGCCAGGCGCTCGCGCAGCTCGCGACCGACAAGCTGGTCGAGCTCGAGCCGAACCGCGGCGCGTTCGTCGCGAGCCCGACGCTGCAGGACGTGCACGAAGTGTTCGAGATGCGCCGGATCATCGAGCTTGCCGTGGTCGAACGGCTCGCGACCGGCCCCGGCGCCAAGCGGCTGAAGGGCGTCGCGGCGCTGATCGATAAGGAACGCAAGGCGTTCGAGCGGCACGACTTCGCGGCGTGGATCCGGCTGTCGGGGGAATTCCATACGGCGCTCGCGACGCTGATGGGCAATGCGACGCTCAGCGAGTGCCTCGAAGGGCTCGTCGCACGCTCGACGCTGATGTCGGCGCTGTACGAATCGCACGGGCGCAGCCCGTGCTCGTGCGACGACCACGACGAGATCCTCGCCGCACTGGAGGCGGGCGATCCGAAGCAGGCGGTGACGCTGATGGCGCGCCACCTGCAGCATGTCGAACTGAAGATGCTGGACCGGCCCGCGCAAGGGCAGGTCGACTTGCGCGAAGTGTTCGGCGGCGCCTGAGCGGCGACGCGAACCCGGCCGCGCGCCACACGACGAGCGTAATGCAGGCCTGCGGTGTTTGCCGCGGGCCGCTGGTCCGACTCCGGGCGACGATCCGGAGCGATATCGATGACGGTGAGCGGCCACCCGGCCGCGTCAAGGAGAAGTCATGGCTCAGTTCAGTGTGGCGCACGACAGCGCCTATCCGGCGGAAGAAGGCGGCGAGGGCGGTGGTCCGGCATTGCCGGATGGTTACAGCGAACGTCTGTACAACGAAGATTTGGCACCCCTTAAAAATCAGACATGGGGTGCGTACAACATCTTCGCGTTCTGGATGTCGGACGTGCACAGCGTCGGCGGCTACGTGTTCGCGGGCAGCCTGTTCGCGCTCGGGCTGACGAGCTGGCAGGTGCTGATCGCGCTGATCGTCGGCATCGGCCTCGTGAACGGGCTGTGCAACCTGATCGCGCGGCCGAGCCAGCAGATCGGCGTGCCGTATCCGGTCGCGTGCCGCGCGACGTTCGGCGTGCTCGGCGCGAACGTGCCGGCCGTGATCCGCGGGCTGATCGCGATCGCGTGGTACGGCATCCAGACCTATCTCGCGTCGAGCGCGCTCGTGATCGTCGTGCTGAAATTCTTTCCGCAATGGCTACCGTATGCGGACGTCCATCGCTACGGCTTCCTCGGGCTGTCGGCGGTCGGCTGGGCTGGCTTCATGCTGCTGTGGGTGCTGCAGGCGTTGGTGTTCTGGAACGGGATGGAGACGATCAAGAAGTTCATCGACTTCGCGGGCCCGGCCGTCTACGTCGTGATGTTCATCCTCGCCGGCTACATGGTGTGGCGCGCGGGCTGGCGCAACATCGGCATCAACCTCGGCGGCGTCAAGTATCACGGCGCGGAAGTGATCCCGGTGATGATCACCGCCGTGTCGCTCGTCGTGTCGTACTTCTCCGGGCCGATGCTGAATTTCGGCGACTTCTCGCGCTACTGCCGCTCGTTCGGCGACGTGAAGCGCGGCAATTTCTGGGGGCTGCCGGTCAACTTCCTCGCGTTCTCGCTCGTCACGGTGATCACCACCGCCGCGACGCTGCCGGTGTTCGGCGAGCTGATCACCGACCCGGTCGCGACCGTCGGCCGCATCGACCATCCGACCGCGGTGATTCTCGGCGCGCTGACGTTCACGATCGCGACGATCGGCATCAACATCGTCGCGAACTTCGTGTCGCCCGCGTTCGATTTCTCGAACGTCGCACCGCGCCTGATCAGCTGGCGCGCGGGCGGGATGCTTGCCGCCGTCGCGTCGATCTTCATCACGCCGTGGAACCTGTTCAACAATCCGGCCGTGATCCACTACACGCTGGACGTGCTCGGCGCGTTCATCGGCCCGCTGTACGGCGTGCTGATCGCCGACTTCTACTTCGTCAAGCGCGGCCGCCTCGTGCGCGACGACCTGTACACGATGTCGGAAAGCGGCACCTACTGGTATACGGGCGGCGTGAACCGCCGCGCGCTGGCCGCGCTGCTGCCGGCCGCGGTGATCGCGGTCGTCTGCGTGATGGTGCCGGGCTGGCAGGGCGTCGCGAATTTCTCGTGGTTCATCGGCGCGGGGCTCGGCTTCGTGTTCTACCGGCTGCTCGTGAGCGCGAAGGCGTGAGGAGCATGCGATGAAGATCCGACTGATCAATCCGAATACGACGCAGCGGATGACCGACGCGATGGGCCGCTGCGCGCGCGAGGTCGCGGCCGCCGGCACGGAGATCGTGGCCGTGAGCCCGCCGATGGGGCCGCCGTCGATCGAAGGGTATTACGACGAGGCGCTCGCGACGCCGGGGCTGCTCGCCGAGGTCGCGCGGGGCGAGCGCGACGGCTGCGACGCGTACGTGATCGCGTGCTTCGGCGATCCGGGCCTGTATGCGGCGCGCGAGCTTGCGCGCGGGCCGGTGATCGGCATCGCCGAGGCCGCGATGCATGCGGCGAGCGTGCTCGCGCCGGGCTTCTCGGTCGTCACGACGCTCGCGCGCACCTGCGGGATGGCGTGGCACCTCGCGGAGCGCTACGGGATGAAGCGGTTCTGCCGCAACGTGCGCGCGACCGACGTCGCGGTGCTCGAACTCGACCGGCCCGGTTCGGCCGCGCGCCGGATCATCGTCGACGAATGCCGGCGCGCGCTCGACGAGGACGGCGCCGACGCGATCGTGCTCGGCTGCGCGGGGATGGCCGAATTCGCGCACGAGATCGAGCAGCAGATCGGCGCGCCGGTGGTCGAGGGCGTCACGGCGGCCGTCAAGTGGGCCGAGGCGCTCGTCGCGCTGCGCCTCGCGACCGCGAAGCGCGGCGACTACGCGCGGCCGCTGCCGAAGCGCTACGACGGCGCGTTCGCCCGCTTCAGCCCGCCGGACGGGGATGCGGCGGAACCGGGCCCGAATTTGCCGCAACCGCACATACACACCGTCTGACACGCACTATCTGCGCCGCTGTATGGGCGCGTATGAACGTTTTCGCTACACTGGGCCGTCATCGCATCGGCTCGTGCGGCCGACCTCCGGCACCGCACGGTCGATGCGAACCCATTACTTCAGCCCGCTCGTTGAGCCGGCTTTCGTTGCACTTCGAACCATGCCACTCGATCCCAACTATCCTCGCGACCTGATCGGCTACGGCCGCCATCCCGTTCAGGCGAACTGGCCGGGGCGCGCCCGCGTTGCCGTGCAATTCGTGCTGAACTACGAGGAGGGCGGCGAGAACTGCGTGCTGCACGGCGATCCGGGCTCCGAGCAGTTCCTGTCCGAAATCGTCGGCGCGGCCGCGTATCCGGACCGCCACATGAGCATGGAGTCGATCTACGAATACGGGTCGCGGGCCGGCGTGTGGCGCATCCTGCGCGAATTCGAGAAGCGCGGGATGCCGCTGACGGTATTCGGCGTCGGCATGGCGATCGAGCGCCATCCGGAGCTCGCGCGTGCCTTCGTCGAGCTCGGCCATGAAATCGCGTGCCACGGCTGGCGCTGGATCCATTACCAGAGCATGACGCCGGAACTCGAAGCCGAGCACATGCGCCTCGGGATGGAAGCGATCGAGCGCGTGACGGGCGAGCGTCCGCTCGGCTGGTACACCGGCCGCGACAGCCCCAACACGCACCGCCTGGTCGCCGAATACGGCGGCTTCCTGTACGACTCCGACAACTACGGCGACGACCTGCCGTTTTGGATGGACGTCGAAGTGTCGGGCGGCCGCACGTCGCCGCAACTGATCGTGCCGTACACGCTCGACACGAACGACATGCGTTTCGCGACGCCGCAGGGCTTCAACACCGGCGATCACTTCTTCGACTACCTGCGCGATGCATTCGACGTGCTGTACGCGGAGGGCGACGAGGCGCCGAAGATGCTGTCGATCGGCATGCACTGCCGGCTGCTCGGCCGGCCGGGCCGGTTCCGCGGGCTGCAGCGGTTCCTCGATCACATCGAGCAGCACGATCGCGTATGGGTGACGCGCCGCGTCGATATCGCGCGTCACTGGCGTGAGCATCATCCGTATCAGCCCAATCATCGAAACGAAGGGAAAGCATGAAGGCGATGCGCTACACGTTGGAACAACTGAACACGATGGCGCCGAGCGCATTCGTCGCGGCGCTGTCGGGGATTTTCGAACATTCGCCGTGGGTGGCCGAGGTCGCCGCGGGCCAACGGCCGTTCGCGAGTATCGACGCGCTGCACAAGACGATGTCGGATGCGGTGGAAACCGGCGACGAAGCGCGCCAGCTCGCGCTGATCAACGCCCACCCGGAGCTGGCCGGCAAGGCCGCCGTGCGCGGCGAACTGACGGCCGAGTCGACCCGCGAGCAGAGCGGCGCAGGCCTCGACCAGTGCACGCAGGAAGAATTCGACAAGCTGCTGACGCTGAACCGCACGTATCGCGAGAAATTCGGCTTCCCGTTCATTCTCGCGGTGCGCGGCTACGACCGCCACGGCATCATCGCGAACTTCGAGTCGCGCGTGAATCATTCGCGCGACGAGGAGCTGCGCGCGAGCCTCGACCAGATCTACCGGATCGCGCGCTTTCGCCTCGACGACCTGATCGACGCCTGACACCGCCGCCTGACACCGCAATACGGCCCGCCGCGTCGCGGCGGCCCGATCGTCTCACTGAAACAAGGAAACATCATGGCTGTTCCGCTTCTCGATCCGAACGCACCCGATTTCACGCGGCGCTACGTGAATCTTGCCGACCCGCGTCTCGGTGCGCAGGCGCTCGAGGCCAGCGACGATTTCTTCGCGCCGAAGGACCGGATGCTGAACCCCGAGCCGGCCGTCTTCATCCCCGGCAAGTACGACGACCACGGCAAGTGGATGGACGGCTGGGAAACGCGCCGCAAGCGCACGACCGGCTACGACTGGTGCATCGTCAAGCTCGCGCGCCCGGGCGTGATCAAGGGCTTCGACATCGACACGAGCCACTTCACCGGCAACTTCCCGCCGGCCGCGTCGATCGAGGCCGCGTTCGTGGCCGACGGCGCGCCGACGCAGGCGACCGAGTGGGTCGAGATCGTCCCGTCGACGACGCTGCAGGGCAACAGCCATCACTACGTCGAAGCGAGCGACACGCGGGCGTTCACGCACCTGCGCGTGAACATCTACCCGGACGGCGGCATCGCGCGCCTGCGCGTGTACGGCCAGCCGCAGCTCGACTGGGCCGGCGCGAGCGCGACCGAGCAGTTCGACCTCGCGGCGATGGAAAACGGCGGTTACGTCGTGGCGGCGAACAACCAGCACTTCGGCGTCGCGTCGAACCTGCTGCTGCCGGGCCGCGGCGTGAACATGGGCGACGGCTGGGAAACCCGCCGCCGTCGCGAACCGGGCAACGACTGGGCAATCATCGCGCTCGCGCAGCCGGGCGTGATCCGCAAGATCGAAGTCGATACCGCGTTCTTCAAGGGCAACTATCCGGATCGCTGCTCGATCCAGGCCGCCTATGTATCGGGCGGCACCGACAGCTCGCTGATCACGCAGTCGATGTTCTGGCCGGTGCTGCTCGGCGAACAGAAGCTGCAGATGGACAAGCAGCACTACTTCGAACAGGAGATCGCATCGCTCGGCCCCGTCACGCACGTGCGACTGAACATCATTCCGGACGGCGGCGTGTCGCGCCTGCGTTTGTGGGGGACGCTCGACAAATGAAGACGCTTGCCATCGAACCGCTGACCAAGGAAGCGTTTGCGCCGTTCGGCGACGTGATCGAAACGGAAGGGGCGAAGCAGATCCCGATCAACCTCGGCACGACGATCCGCTTTCACGATCTCGCGAAAGTCGACGTGACCGATGAAGGCGGCCGCACGCTCGTCAACCTGTTCCGCGGCCAGCCGCGCACGCTGCCGTTCGAAGTGAAGATGCTGGAGCGGCATCCGCTCGGCAGCCAGGCGTTCGTGCCGCTGAACGACCAGCCGTATCTCGTCGTCGTCGCGCCCGCGGGCGATCTCGATCCGGCGAAGATCCGCGCATTCGTGACGAGCGGCTGGCAGGGCGTCAACTACGCGAAGGGCGTATGGCATCACCCGCTGATCGCGCTCGGCGGCGTCAGCGACTTCATCGTCGTCGATCGCGGTGGTGACGGGCTGAACCTGAACGAGCAGGATCTGCAGGAGTCGCTGTGGCTCACCGAAGATGCGCTGGATGCGCTGACGGCCTGAGTCAGGCTGATCGTCCGTCTGTCGAAACCCGCGCAATCCGCGCGGGTTTTTTTATGGGCGCTCGCTGGCTCGCGAATCAGGTCGGCGCGGCCTCGCGCGTGTCGCGCAAACCACGGCCGCCGCGCCGCCGGTTCACGACCGGCGCATGCTGCGCCATCAGCTCGGCGACCCAGTCGACGAACACGCGCAACTTCGCGCTGACGTGCCGGTTCGGCGGGAATGCGACATACATCGGCATCGGTTCGAGTTGCCATTGATCGAACAGCGGCACCAGCTCGCCATTCGCGCGATACGCGGCGGCCATGTAGTCGGGCAACCACAGGATGCCGAGCCCCGCGAGGCCGGCTTCGAGGTACGCATTGCCGTCGTCGACCGCGAGCACGTAGCGCCCGCGCACGTGGACCTGTTCGCCGTCGCCTGCCATCGCAAACGGCAGCGCCTTGCCGGTGCGCGCCCACAGAAAGCCGACCACCCGGTGATGCGTGTCTTCGAGTTCGCCCGGATGCGACGGCGTGCCGGCGCGCGCGAGATAGGCGGGTGACGCGTACACGCCGAGCCGCAGGTCGCCGATGTGGCGCGCGACCAGCGAGCGGTCGGTCGGCTCGCCGCCGCGCACGACGCAATCGACGTTCTCGCCGATCACGTCGACCACGCGATCGCTCACGCCCATGTCGAGCTGGATGTCCGGATAGCGCGCATGGAACGCGGGCAGCGCGGGGATCAGGATCAGGCGCGCGAACGGGCTCGGCACGTCCACGCGCAGCCGCCCGCGCGGCGACGCCGACGCCGCGGACAGGCTCGTTTCGGCATCGTCCATGTCGGCCAGCAGCCGCACGACGCGCTCGTAGTACGCGGCGCCGTCCGCTGTGACGACGACCTTGCGCGTCGTGCGGTTGAACAGCTTCACGCGCAGCCGCGCTTCGAGCTGCTGCACCAGTTGCGTGACGGTGGTGCGGCTCATGTGCAGCGTGTCGGCTGCCTTGGTGAAGCTGCCGGCTTCCACCACGCGGGCGAACGCCTGCATTGCGTCGAATCGATCCATCGGGTCGGGGCTCCGCGTCGGTCGCAGATTGTTTGGAGTGACCAAACAGTGTTGGACAAGGTTGCCGGTTTATCCGCCGCGCAACGGTCCTTAAAGTGCCTTCATCGTTGATGCACGGGCATGCCGCCCCACAGACCGATGGAGGTGTCGAATGGCAAAGCGTAGCGTAGTTTTTCCGCCGGGTCGCCAGGCGCTGTATGACCGCAACCGTTATTCGCCGGCGCTGCGCTCGAACGGCTTCCTGTTCGTGTCCGGGCAGGTCGGCAGCCGCGAGGACGGCTCGCCCGAGCCGGAACTGGGCGCGCAGGTGCGCCGCGCGTTCGACAACCTGAATGCGGTGCTGCGCGCGGCCGGCTGCACGTTCGACGACGTCGTCGACGTGACGGTGTTTCTCGTCGATCCCGAAGCGACGTTCGAGCGGGTCTGGGAGATCGTGCCCGAATACTGGGGCGACGCACCGCATCCGACGCTGACCGCCGTCGGCGTGACCTGGCTGTACGGCTTCCAGTTCGAGATCAAGGCGATCGCGCGGCTGCCGGAGACGGCCGGCGCGTGAGCGGGGCGCCTCGTGCGGCTGTTCGACGTGACGTCGACGTCGCGCCCGCGCTTGCGTATCACGTCGTGTATCCGGCGCACCTGCAGGACGATCCGCGCATCGTCGCGTTGCGCGGCTGGCTCGCGGACGAAGTCGCGATGGTGCGCGCGTAGTGCGTGCTATCGTGCCCGCATCGCCACCCTACGACGTCCGGTTCCGGGCGTGTTCCTCCGATGAGCCAGCCTGAAAACGACCTCGCGGTCCTGCTGCGCACGATGCAGCCCGAACTGCATCCGGGCGCGTTCGCATTCATAGCGCTGCCGCACGACGCAGACGTATCGTTATCCGAAGTGATCGCGACGTTCCGCGAAGTGGAAGGGCTGACGGTCGTGGTCGACGAGGAAACGGCCGCGCGTCGCGGCTGGCCGGTGCTGTTCCGCGCCGCGTGGATCACGCTGACCGTGCATTCCGGCCTCGCGGCCGTCGGCCTCACGGCGGCGTTCGCGCGGGCGCTCGGCGCGGCCTGCATCAGTTGCAACGTGATGGCCGCCGCGTATCACGATCACATCTTCGTGCCGTTCGATGACGGCCCGCGCGCATGCGATGCACTCATCGCACTGCAGCGCGACGCGATGCGCGGCTGACGCGCGAAGGGCATTGCGCGCGGGCAAAAAAACGGGCCCGTTACCGGGCCCGCGAACGGAGAGGATGGCGCCGGCGAATGACACTTCCGGCGCGCGGCGGCTACTTGACCGCGCCGCCCTCGAACCACGCGGCGAGCTTCGTCCGCTCGTCGTCGGTCATGTGCGTGACGTTGCCGATCGGCATCGCCTTCAGGCGCACGGCCTGGTCGTAGATGCGCTGCGCGTTCTTCGACACTTCGTCCGGCGTGTCGAACATCACGCCCGCGGGGGCGCTGCCCATCAGCGTCGGCTTCGACGAATGGCACTCGACGCAGCGCTGCTGCAGGATCGGCATGATGTCGTTGATCACGATCTTCGGCGCATTCGCGGCCTGCGCTTCCGGGGCGACCGGCTTCGGCATCGTCCACACCAGCGCGCCCGACAGCAGTGCGACGCCGCCGATCGGCAGGTACCACAGCTG
The DNA here is from genome assembly GCF_902832865.1 of Burkholderia sp. BCC0397. NCBI lineage: Bacteria > Pseudomonadati > Pseudomonadota > Betaproteobacteria > Burkholderiales > Burkholderiaceae > Burkholderia > Burkholderia sp. BCC0397. The sequence goes on from NZ_CADFDL010000002.1 coordinate 917,515, forward strand.
CTTGCCGCGGTGACGCATCACGAAGAACTGGCGGATCAGCGCGCCGGCCAGCATGATCAGCACGAGCACGACCCAGTTGAACTTGTTCGTGTACGTCATCGCATAGTGGTTCGACAGCATCGCGAACACGACCGGCAGCGTGAAGTACGTGTTGTGCACCGAACGCTGCTTGCCGCGCTTGCCGTAGATCGGGTTCGGTTCCTCGCCCTTGAGCATCTTGTCGACCATCTTGCGCTGGCCCGGGATGATCACGAAGAACACGTTCGCCGACATGATCGTCGCGAGCATCGCGCCGACGATCAGGTAGGCGGCACGGCCCGAGAAGATGTGGCATGCGAGGTACGCCGCGACGACGACGTAGAGGCCGACGCAGATGCCGAGCACGCGGTCGTTGGTGCCGAGGATGCGGCACAGCGAGTCGTAGACGATCCAGCCGGCGGCGAGGAAGCCGAGTGCGGACGCGACGGCGACGACCGGGCCCATGTCGAGCACGTTCTTGTCGATCAGGTACGTGTTCGGTGCGAGCAGGTACAGCACGAAGAACAGCGTGAAGCCCGACAGCCACGTCGTGTACGACGGCCACTTCGACCAGTGCAGGTCATCGGGCATTTCCGGCGGGGCAACGGTGTACTTCTGCATGTTGTAGAAACCGCCGCCGTGGACGTGCCACAGCTCGCCGAACACACCGCGCTTGCGCTGGTTCGGGTCGGTCGGCGGTTTCAGGCTGTTGTCGAGCGCGACGAAATAGAACGACTCGCCGATCCACGCAATGGCGACGATGACGTGCAGCCATCGCAGCGCGAGGTTCAGCCAGTCGGTGATGAAGCCTTCCATGAAACTCCTCCAGACTCAGATCGTTTGTCTTGATGCAGGCGCTGATTCGTCTGTCAGCTGCCGCGATAGGTGCTGTACGACCACGGCGACACGAGCAGCGGCACGTGGTAGTGCGAGCCGGTGTCGGCGATGCCGAAGCGCAGGACGACGCGGTCGACGAAGCGGGGTTCGGGCACCTTCACGCCGAGCGCCGCGAAGTAGTCGCCGGCATGGAACACGAGTTCGTATTCGCCGGCGGCGAGCGCCGCGCCGTCGAGCAGCGGTTCGTCGCAGCGGCCGTCGCTATTGGTCAGCACGGTCTTGATCGCGCGGCGCGATTCGCCGTCCAGCGCGTAGAGGTCCACCTTGATGGCCGCGCCGGGGCGACCGTGCGCCGTATCGAGTACGTGGGTAGTGAGCTTTCCCATTCGTTGTGTCCTTGTGTGAATGCGAGGTTCGGCGGCGACTCGATCCATGACTGTGCGGCGGATCGAGGCTCCACGTCACGTGGCTACATACCCGTCGGCGAGAGTGAAGCGAGCGCCGTGCAGGCATTGTAAAAAGGTTCCCCGCGCAAATACGGGCGCGATATCGAAGATAATGCGCCGCGCATGAGCGGCTGTCGACGGCCCGCCGGATACGGCTTCGCGCGCCGATTTCGGCCGCCCGGCGGGGCGTCGGGCGGCGTACCATACCGAATCCCTGAAGGGCGGTATTCCGGATCGCGCATTGTGCGCGGCGCGCGCTTGGGCGATCCTCCCGCCGTGCGCGTCGGCCCGTGGCCGGCGCGTACCCCGAAGACGGCGAGCACGCCGGGTAACCGGGCCAGGGCGTTCGAACGGACGCAGGCACCGGGGCGTGCCGCGATTCAGCGTTCGAACGGCTGTGTGACCGCCTCCAGGACAGCCCCTGGAGGCAGACCGACGCGGAGAACGCATGAATCTCGAGCAGCACGCTGGCGCACGCGCGCCGAACCCCTCCTCATCCCGCCCGACGACCCTGCTGGTCAAGCACGCCGACGTGCTCGTGACCATGGACGACACGCGCCGCGAGCTGCGCGACGCGGGGCTCTACATCGAAGACAACCGGATCGTCGCGGTCGGCCCGAGCGCCGAGCTGCCCGACACGGCCGACGAAGTGCTCGACCTGCGCGGCCACCTCGTGATCCCGGGGCTCGTGAACACGCACCATCACATGTACCAGAGCCTCACGCGCGCGGTGCCGGCCGCGCAGAACGCCGAACTGTTCGGCTGGCTCACGAACCTGTACCGGATCTGGGCGCACCTGACGCCCGAGATGATCGAGGTGTCGACGCTCACCGCGATGGCCGAGCTGCTGCAGTCGGGCTGCACGACGTCGAGCGACCATCTGTACATCTACCCGAACGGCAGCCGGCTCGACGACAGCATCGCCGCCGCGCAGCGGATCGGCATGCGCTTTCATGCGAGCCGCGGCGCGATGAGCGTCGGCCAGCGCGACGGCGGGCTGCCGCCCGATTCGGTCGTCGAGCGCGAACCCGACATCCTGCGCGACGCGCAGCGCCTGATCGAGACCTATCACGACGAAGGGCGCTACGCGATGCTGCGCGTGGTGGTCGCGCCGTGCTCGCCGTTCTCGGTGAGCCGCGAGCTGATGCGCGACGCGGCCGTGCTCGCGCGCGAATACGGCGTGTCGCTGCACACGCACCTCGCGGAGAACGTCAACGACATCGCGTACAGCCGCGAGAAATTCGGGATGACGCCCGCCGAATATGCGGAAGATCTCGGCTGGGTCGGCCACGACGTGTGGCATGCGCACTGCGTGCAGCTCGACGATGCGGGCATCGGCCTGTTCGCGCGTACCGGCACGGGCGTTGCGCATTGCCCGTGCTCGAACATGCGGTTGGCTTCCGGCATCGCGCCGGTGAAGAAGATGCGGCTCGCGGGCGTGCCGGTCGGCCTCGGCGTCGACGGTTCCGCGTCGAACGACGGCGCGCAGATGGTGGCGGAGGTGCGCCAGGCGCTGCTGCTGCAGCGGGTCGGTTTCGGACCCGACGCGATGACCGCGCGCGAAGCGCTCGAGATCGCGACGCTCGGCGGCGCGAAGGTGCTGAACCGCGACGACATCGGCGCGCTGAAACCCGGCATGGCCGCGGATTTCGCCGCGTTCGACCTGCGTCAGCCGCTGTTCGCGGGCGCGCTGCACGATCCGGTCGCGGCGCTCGTGTTCTGCGCGCCGTCGCAGACGGCGTACACGGTGGTGAACGGGAAGGTGGTGGTGCGGGAAGGGCGGCTGGCGACGCTCGATCTGCCGCCCGTGATCGAGCGTCACAACGTGCTTGCGCACGCGCTCGTGGAGGCATCGCGCTGACGCGTCGGTGGGGATGTGGCGCCGCGCGCGGCGGTAGTTGTCGACCGCCACACCGCGCCACACCAGGCCACGCCGCAACGGCCTGCCTGATGCGCGGGTCGTGCGCGATTACGCCTCGATCAGCGTGCGGGTGGCTTCGGCGACGAGGCTGCGCAGCCAGCGCACTTCGTCGGAGTAATGGCAGCGCTCGTGCCACAGCTGGTAGTACTGCATCGGCGGGAAGTCGAGCGGCGCGGGCACGACCGACAGCGGCAGGAACTTCGCGTAGTGATCGGCGAACAGCCGCGTGGTCGTGAAGATCAGGTCCGACTTCACGAGCACGTAAGGCGCGAGGTTGAAGTACGGCAGCGTGACGACCACGTGGCGCTTGAGCCGCTCGCGCGCGAGATGCACGTCGATCGCGCCGCGCTGGCCGACCGAGTACGGCGTCGGCGCGAGATGCGGCGCGTTCAGGTACTGGTCGAGCGTGAGCCCGCCGCGCTTCGCGAACGGGTGCGTGTTGCTCATCAGGCAGACGATTTCGTCGACGAACAGGTTCGACAGGTGCAGCTGCTCGGGCGGCTCGGGCCAGTTGCCGACGACGATGTCGAGCTTGCCGTCTTCCAGCGCGAGCTCGTAGTCGAACGCGGGGCCGAGCGAGTGGAACTCGAGCGTCGCGTTCGGCGCGGCCAGCCGAAAGCGTTCGACGACGGTCGGCACGAACAGCACGTTCAGGTAGTCGGGGCAGCCGATCCGGTAGCAGCGGATCGACGTGGCCGGGTCGAAGTTGTGCTGCTGGAACTTGATGCGCTCGATTTCCCGCAGCGCGTTCTGCACCGGTTCGAGCAGGCGCAGCCCGTATTCGGTCGGCACCATGCCGGACTTGCCGCGCACCAGCAGCGGATCGCCGGTGATGTCGCGCAGGCGCCGCAGCGCGGCGCTGATCGCCGGTTGCGACTGGTTCAGTTTGACGGCCGCGCGCGTGACGCTGCGCTCCATCAACAAGGTGTGCAAGACGCGCAAGAGGTACGTGTCGATCGCCTCGCGTTGCTGACTCATGTTATCTCCGGTTTATATGGCTGGGCTGATCGAGGGGTCGGTCGGGTATATCGTTTTTAATATGAACGAAAATCAGCGTCAAGCGATGGATACCCGCGGCTACCCGCCGGCCGGGCAGCGACAAGGGGCCAGAATGGGGTGAAATGCAGGCGGGCGCGACGCCCCGCGGATGCGCATTGCACGCATCCGGTAGTGGGGCGGCGCGCGTGACGCGCGCGGCGCGTCAGTCGTCGATGCGCATGCCGACCTTCAGCGTGACCTGCCAGTGCACGACCTGGTCGCCTTCGATGTGGCCGCGCGTTTCGGTCACCTGGAACCAGTGCAGGTTGCGCAGCGTCTTGCCGGCTTTCGAGATCGCGTTGCGAATCGCGTCGTCGCTCGATTGCCGCGACGAACCGGTCAGTTCGATCAATTTGTACACGTGGTCGCTCATGATGCGCTCCCTGGGACGTTCGTATGGTGGGCCGGTGCAAGGCGCGGTCCCGCTACGGTTCCACAACGGTGCCGTGCGTGCCCGGCTTCTTGAGTGATAGGTATGATGGGCGGCAAGTGCAACCCATATCGGAGACGAGGAACATCGTGGAAGTCGGATTTTGCGGACCGGGATTGATGGGCGCGCCGATGATTCGGCATTTGCTGGCGGCCGGGCATCGCGTCAGCGTGTGGAATCGCTCGCGCGACAAGGCCGACGCGCTGGTGAAGGACGGCGCGCAGGTGGTCGGTACGCCGCGCGAGCTGGCCGAGCGCGTCGATACGGTATGCGTGTGCGTGCTCGACGGTCGTGCGGTCGGTGATGTCGTGTTCGGTGAACACGGGCTGCTTTCCGGTGACGCGAGCGCGCGCCGCCTGCAGCGCATCGTCGATCATTCGAGCATTCCGCCGGCCGCCACGCGCGACTATGCGGCGCGTGCGGCCGCACTGGGAGTCGGCTGGGTCGATGCGCCGGTGTCCGGCGGCGTGCCGGGCGCGCAGGCCGGCACGCTCGCGGTGATGGCCGGCGGCCGCGCGGCTGATCTCGACGCGGTGCGCCCGCTGATCGATACGTATGCGTCGCGCATCACGCACATGGGCGACGCGGGCGCGGGCCAGACGGCCAAGCTGTGCAATCAGGCGATCGTCACCGCGACGGTCACCGCGATCGCCGAGGCGGTCGGCCTGGCGCAGGCGAGCGGCATCGACGCCGCGCGTCTGGCCGAGGCGCTGGCCGGCGGCTGGGCCGATTCGGTGCTGCTGCAGACGTTCGTGCCGCGCATGACGTCGGGCGGTCACGCTCCGATCGGTGCACTCGGCACGTTCCAGAAGGATGTCGATGCAATCGCCGACGCGGCGCGCGACACGGGCGCGGTGATGCCCGTGTCGGCCACCGTGCAGCAGGTGCTGAGGCTCGGCGCCGCGCAGGGGCTCGCCGGCGCCGATTTCGCCGCGTTCATCGACATCGTGCGGCCGAACAACGGCCGTCGGCAGGTATCGTGACGGGCAAGCGGGACGCGTGAATGGCAGATGGGCCGCCCGGAGGCGGCCCATCGAATGACTGGAGGATCAGCCGAGCGAGCGGGGTGTCGTGTCGCCCGCGTTCTGGCGGCCGAGGCCGCCGCGCAGGCTCGCTTTCGTGCCTGCACCAAACTCGGGCAGGATGCGCGCACGCGCACGGCTCGCGAACACGAGGAAGCCGAAGCCGTTCGCTTCGTACCAGTATCCGCCGTTCTCGAGGCCGTCGAGCGGCTGCTCGAGCGCGTTGGCGATCGACTCGATGCAGCGCTTGCGCAGCTCGGCAATGGCCGGATAGGGCGGCTGCGCGCCGCGCACGCTGCACAGGAGCACGTCGAGGCCGGGCAGCACGTGCGCATAGAGGACGGGTTCGTCCTGCGCGCGGGCGCGGGCAATCTTGGTGTCGAGCTGGGCAAACGGTTTCGAGTGGCGCAAGACCGCGAGGAACGACTCCTGGCCATCCTGCGGCGCACGCCGACGTTTTTTCGGGAAGGACATAAACACTCGCCTCAAAAACAATTGCAAGAAATGCGGCACTTTCATGCGACCCACTCCCGGCTATGTACGCCGCATGTCGATCCTTTATAGCACACGAAAATGCTGCATTCGTGCAGTACGACGATCAATGTCTCCCGTCGACCTGCTCGCCATGATCGACACAGCCAGCGTCTTGGCGCCCGTACTGTCGTTTAGTCTCCATCATAGACCTGCTTTTCCCGCGCGTGCATTCGCTCGTCACAAAAAAATGAGATGAGCCGCATGCGGCGGTGCATCGCGGGCGCAATAAAAAGGCCCGCACGGGGCGGGCCTGGCTGGCGGAGCGTGTAGCGATCAGCGCTGCTTGAGCGAATCGCGGATCTCGCGCAGCAGCACGGTGTCTTCCGGCGTCGCGGCCGGCGCGGCTTCGTCCGGCTTGCGCAGCTTGTTGATGAATTTCACCATCAGGAAAATGATGAACGCAAGGATCACGAAATTGATCGCCACGGTGATGAACGAGCCGTAGCCGAATGCGGCGACGCCCGCGGCCTGCAGGTCCTTGAACGAATCGGGATTACCCTTGAACGACGGGGGGATGGTGCCGAGCAGAACGAACTTGTTCGAGAAATCCAGACCGCCGGTCAGCACGCCGATGACCGGCATGATGAGGTCCTTCACGACCGAGTCGACGATCTTCGAGAACGCGCCGCCGATGATCACGCCGACGGCGAGATCCATCACGTTGCCCTTGACGGCGAACTCCTTGAATTCCTTGATGATGCTCATGAGCGGCTTTCTCCTGGTTGGGGCGAGGGGAGGCGTGCCGCGACGCGCAGGATTGCTTTGCGTCGGATGACGGTCGGTGGCACGCCGATGGCCGCATGATAGCGAACGTGCCCCATTGCCGGTAGCCCATCTTGAAATGATTGACAAATCCGCGCGTCGGCGCGGCCGGTCATGCAGCAGGGCCTGGCGTGCGTGGCCGGGTGTCGACACGCAGGTCGACGCCCGGTGCGCGGGTGCTCAGGTGTTGTCGTCGGTCCAGCCGTCGTCGTTGCTGCCGAGGTCCATCCCGCCGCCACTACCGCCGCCGCTGCCGTCGCTCCAGTTCGAATCGTCGCCGCGGCCGAGGTCGACGCCCGGATCGGCTTCCTGCCGGCGGTGCTCGCCGTCGACGATCACGTCGCGTTCGACCACGCGCTCGCGGCCGCCGGACATCGCTTCGCCGAGCAGCACGCCGGTCAGCAGCCCGCCCATTCCGCCGCCGAAACCGCCGCCTTGCTGGATCACGACGGGCGGCTGCTGTTGCGGATAGGGTTGTTGCGGCGGGTAGGGCTGTTGCTGATACGGCTGGCCCTGGGCGCCCGTCATGCGATCGGCTTCCTGTGCGTATACGGAGCCGCTGCCGTTCGCCGGCGCCGCGGGCTGCGCGGCCGGGTCGGGGCGGCCTTCGACGCGCGCCTTCACGCTGGCGTGACGCTGTTCGAGTTCATCGACGCGATACGGCGGCACCGGATTCTTGCCGTTCGACAGCGTCTCGACGAGCGTGCGCGCGTCGTTCTCGATCGCCTCGAGTTCGCCGGTCAGCGCGGCGGCGCCGGGCGCCGTCGACAATTTCGCATCGAGTTTCAGCGGCCGGATGTCGTTCAGCACGTCGGTCGAGCGCTTGAGCTGCGTGCGGCGTTCGTCGTCGGCGCGGCCGTTGTCGGCCGTGCGCGCGCGCCGCAGCGTCCAGCGCAGCACCAGCGCGATCACGGCGACGATCAGCCCGAGGCCGATCCACATGCCGGTCGACGGGCCATGTTTTTCGGCCGGCGCGACGGCGGGGGCGAGCCCCGGCTGCAGCGTGCCGGCCTGCGTGGCCGACGGCGTGTTGCCGCTCACGCGCGCGGCGTCGGCGCGAATGCGCGACTCCGTCTGCGCGAAGCGCGACGCGTCGGTGAACTTCAGTTGCGGATCGAGCGATTTCGCACGCTGCAGTTGCGCGAGCGCGTCGGACGCGCGGCCTTCGCGGTCCAGCACCTGCGCATACAGGTAGCGCGCGTGCGCGTTGTTCGGATGGGCGTCGATGACTTGCGACAGCTGCGTGTCCGCGCGTTGCCAGTCGCGCTGCGCGATCGATTGCTCGACCTGCTGCAGCGACGGGACCGCAAACGCGGCGGACGACAGCAACATCAGCGAGAGGCCGAGTGCGGCGAGGGATTTCTTCATGGTCGAACCGGGCGCAGGCGCCCGTCTCCTGACGATCGGTTCGCGCCGCGCACCCGGGCCGGGGCGCGGCGCGGTTGCCCGCGTGGCGGTTACTGCGCGGGCGTATCGAGCTGCTTCTTCAGCGCGGCGAGGCGATCTTCCACCGACGGGCCCTTGTTCAGCGCGGCGAGCTTGTCGTCGAGCGCCTTGCCGCTCGCCGTGTCGGCCGAATTGATGCGTGCATCCGAGCGTGCGTTCTGCAGCGCGACCTTGTCCTCGAGCTTCTGGAAATCCTCGGACAGGTTCTTGCCGCCGATGCCGCCCAGCGCGCTGGCGGCCACGTCCTTCGCCTGCGCGATTTCCTGCTTGGCCTGCAGGATGTTCGAGCGCGCATTCAGGTCGTTGCGGCGCTGACGCATGTCGGCGATCTGCCCCTTCAGCTTCTCGACCGACGGCTCGAGCGTCGTCAGCTCGGCCGCGAGCGCATCGCGCTCGGCTTCCGCGTTCGACTGGGCCGCGAGCGCCTCGCGGGCGAGCGCTTCGTCGCCGCCCTGCAGCGCGCGCTTCGCGCCGTCCTCGTACTTCTTCACCTTGTCGTCGGCCGCATCACGCTTGCTGCGTTGGGTCGCGACCTGTGCCTCGATCTCGATCAGCGAATTCTCGGCACGGCCGATGCTGTCGTCGAGCTCCCGCACGATCTGCCGTGCGTCGCGCGACGGATCCTGTACCGAATCGGCCGCATCATTCAGCAGGCCTTTGATCGTGCGCGAAATAGAGTCGAAAAGCGACATGAAATCCTCCGTGGTTGAAAGGCGCCGCGTGACCGCGGCAGTGCCCGCTGCGAGCCGGTTCCGACCCGCGTGAGCCGGCGGATATTACACCACCGGTTCACTTAAATACGGCTTAAACGCGCGAGTTCAAGCGGCTCGCGCATCAGGACGCCCAACCTTTCGCGGCTGAAAGAAATTCGCCCGCGCGTGCCGCATTGCGTGTCCATCATAGGCCGAGGATGCCGACAATACGTGCCGGAAATCACGGCATTGCGGGAATTTTTACAAAAAATCGCGAAGGCCCCCGGTCGATTTCATTAAAATGCGCTGTCACGTCGCGGGAACGGATCGCCGCGCGGCGGGGTCTGTCGACGTGACAGCCGTATCTCGATGCACCCACTCTGATTCATCCGCTTGCATTTCCGCATGCGTCCGAGGGCGCCACGTACGCCCGCCATTCCGACATGCCAATTATCAAACGACCGCCTTCTTCTTCCGACAGGAACGAACCCCACTACACGCTGCGCCGTTCGCCGTCCGGAGCCTATTACCCCGATGACGACGATCACGACGACGGCCGCCGCGCGCAGCAGCGCAGCGGCGGTGGCGGAGGGCGTCGCCGCACGTTCGGCTCGCGCGTCGCGCTGTGGTTCGTCGGCCTGTTCGCGACGCTGGCGGTCGTCGGCGCGCTGATCGTCGGCTATGCGCTGGTCGTGATGGCGCCGCAACTGCCGTCGCTCGATGCGCTGACCAACTACCAGCCGAAGGTGCCGCTGCGCGTGTTCACCGCCGATCACGTGCTGATCGGCGAGTTCGGCGAGGAGCGTCGCAGCCTCGTGCGCTTCCAGGACATTCCCGACGTGATGAAGAAGGCCGTGCTCGCGATCGAGGACTACCGCTTCTACGAGCACGGCGGCGTCGATTTCGTCGGCATCCTGCGCGCGGGCGTGGCCGACCTGATGCACGGCGGCGCGCGCCAGGGCGCGAGCACGATCACGATGCAGGTCGCGCGCAACTTCTTCCTGTCGAGCGAGAAGACCTACACGCGCAAGATCTACGAGATGCTGCTCGCGTACAAGATCGAGAAGGCCCTGACGAAGGACCAGATCCTCGAGCTGTACATGAACCAGATCTATCTCGGCCAGCGTTCGTACGGCTTCGCGGCCGCGGCGCGCGTGTACTTCGGCAAGGACCTGAAGGACATCACGCTCGCGGAAGCGGCGATGCTCGCGGGGCTGCCGAAGGCGCCGTCCGCGTACAACCCGGTCGTCAATCCGAAGCGCGCGAAGGTGCGTCAGGAATACATCCTGAAGCGCATGCTCGACATCGGCTACATCACGCAGCCGCAGTACGACGAAGCGATCAAGGAAGAGATCCACGTGCGCACGCCGGGCAACCAGTACGCGGTGCACGGCGAGTACGTCGCCGAGATGGTGCGGCAGATGATGTACCAGCAATACAAGGACGAAACCTACACGCGCGGGCTGACCGTCACAACGACGATCAACTCGGCCGATCAGGAGGCCGCGTACCAGGCCGTGCGTCGCGGCATTCTCGACTATGAGCGCCGTCACGGCTATCGCGGCCCCGAAGCGTCGATCAACCTGCCGGCGGCCGGCGACGAACGCGACGAGGCGATCGACGACGCGCTCGCCGATCACCCGGACAACGGCGACCTGCAGTCGGCGGTCGTGCTGTCGGCATCGCCGAACGCGGTCGAGGTGCAGTTCGTCGGCGGGGCGACCACGACGATCGGCCCGGCCGGGCTGCGTTTCGTGTCGGCCGCGCTGGGGGCCCGCGCGAACAACACGCTGCGCATCAAGCCGGGCTCGGTCGTGCGCGTGCTGAAGGACGGCAAGACGGGCTGGCAGGTCGTGCAGCTGCCGCAGGTCGAAGGCGCGCTCGTCGCGATCGCGCCGCAGGACGGTGCGATCCGCTCGCTCGTCGGCGGCTTCGACTTCAACAAGAGCAAGTTCAATCACGTGACGCAGGCGTGGCGGCAGCCGGGCTCGTCGTTCAAGCCGTTCATCTACTCGGCGTCGCTCGACAAGGGGATGGGGCCGGCGACGATGATCAACGACGCGCCGCTGTACTTCCCGCCGAGCGTGCCGGGCGGCACCGCATGGGAGCCGAAGGACGACGACCAGCCGGATGGCCCGATGACGATGCGCACCGGCCTGCAGCGTTCGAAGAACCTGGTATCGATCCGGATCCTCGCGTCGATCGGCACGCAGTATGCGCAGCAGTACGTGACGCAGCGCTTCGGCTTCGATCCGGCGAAGACGCCGCCGTACCTGCCGATGGCGCTCGGCGCGGGCCTCGTGACGCCGCTGCAGCTCGCGACCGGCTACGCGGTGTTCGCGAACGGCGGCTACAAGGTCGATCCGTACCTGATCGCCGAAGTCGACGACGCGCGCGGCCAGCCGCTGCAGAAGTCGCAGCCGGTGGTCGCGGGCGGCACGGCGCCGCGCACGATCGAAGGCCGCAACGCGTACGTGATGAACAGCCTGCTGCATTCGGTCGCGACGGCCGGCACGGGCGCGGGCACCAACGCGCTGGGCCGCAACGACCTGCAGGGCAAGACGGGTACCACGAACGACGCGAAGGACGGCTGGTTCGCCGGCTATCAGCAGTCGCTCGTCGCGGTCGCGTGGATGGGCTTCGACCAGCCGAAGAGCCTCGGCAGCCGTGAATTCGGCGCGCAGCTCGCGTTGCCGATCTGGGTGAACTACATGCGCACCGCGCTGAACGGCGTGCCCGAACAGCAGATGCCGATGCCGGACGGCCTGACCTCGATCGACGGCGAGCTGTACTACGCCGATCGCACGCCGGGCAACGGCTTCGTCGCGAACGTCGACATCAACCCGGCCGAGAACGCGATCAGCGCGAACGACGCACTCGGTTCGGCCGGCGCGGCAGGGCTGGCGCCGCCGCCCGTCACGCCGCAGGAGAAGCAGCAGATCATGGACATGTTCGAGAACAAGTAAGCGGTACGCTGTGCTTCACCCATGCGACGGGCGCCTTCGGGCGCCCGTTTTTTTGCGCGCGGCCGAAAGCGGAAGGCCGTGAATCAGAACGACGCGCAGGCCGGCACGACGGTCATGCCGACCGATTGCTGGTGAAATCGCTGGACGTATGCTTGCCGGATCGCGGCGAGGCGTGCGCGCGTGTCGGACGTATCGTCGGCGATGATACGGATCACGAAGCTGTCTTCGCGCGTGACGCCGCCGGTCGTGCGGTCGCGCCACTGGCCATGCGTGTCCCAGTAGGTGAGGCCGTCGGGGAAGCGCGGCGTGACCGTGTCGGCGAGGAATGCCGCGCGTTCGGCATCGGTAACGGGGCCGCGCCCGGCGATGTCGCGCCCGAACAGCAGGTCGGCCTGCAGCATGCGGCTTTCGCCCGGTTGCGTGCAGGACGCAGGTTGCGCGCTGGAAATGGACGAGGGTGGTGCCGCGCAACCGGCGAGCAGCGCGAGCGCCGCCGCGCATGCAGCCAGCCGTCGCATCTGCCCATTTCGTGACGATCGACCTTCGCGCGCGCAAAACGCTGCGCGCTCAACCACTTGCGGGCGTGTCCGGCGGGTTATCAACAGGGCTGTCAACATAATCTGGGGATAACCCTAGGGTCTGTTTACATATGGAACGCGCATGCGTTGCCACGAGAACGGCCGCTCGCGAGGCGCGCGACGCCGCGAATACTTGACGTATTCGCAAGGAGCGCAACGCGGCGAGCGGCCGTTCTCGTGGCAACCCCAAGTTAAAAAACATTCTACGGGAATGTCCGAAATTGCCCGTATGGCGGCGTCGCGCGTCGCTTGTTTGGCGCGGCCAAACGGCGCTCCTCACTTCTTGCCATACGCCCCGAAGGAAGTCCCCTTGGGGGACGGGCGATTTCGGGCATTCGCATGTGCGTTCCATATGTAAACAGACCATAGGGCCTGCGCACGCGCGCTGCGCGATCAGTGCTGCAGTTGCGCGTGCGCCAGATGCATGCCGAGCGTGGCCGGGTCGGTATTCGTGCCCGACAGCAGCACGCCGACACGTTTGCCCTGCAGCGTTTCGCGCAGCGGGCCGAGCAGTGCGGCGAGCGCGGCCGCGCAGGCCGGCTCGACCGACAGCTTCAGGTGCGAGAACAGGAACAGCATCGCGGCGCGCAGCGCGTCGTCGGAGACGGTGACGATGCGGTCGAGGTGGCGCCGGCACAGCTGGTAGCTGTATTCCTCGGTATGCGGTGCCATCAGCGAATCGGCGATCGTCTGCATCGCGCTCATCTTGATCGTGTGATTGGCCGCGAAGCTGCGGCTCATCGCGTCGGCGCCTTCCGGCTCGACGCCGTACACGTGCACGCGCGGATTCGCGAGCCGCAGCGCGGTCGCCATGCCGGCCGCGAGCCCGCCGCCGCCGATCGGTACGATCACCGCGTCGAGGTCCGGCGTCTGCGTCGCCCATTCATAGCCGAGCGTCGCGGTGCCGAGGATCGTGTGATAGCCGTTGAACGGATGAATGAAGAAGCGGCCTTCCTCGGCCTCGATGCGCCGCACGAGATCGAACGTCTGCGACGCGCTGCCCGCCAGCACGACTTCCGCGCGGTACTGCTTGCACTGCGCGATGCGGGTCGGGCTCGCGGTATGGAACATCACGACCTTCGCGCTGCTGCCGAGCCGCATCGCCGCATACGCGACGGCCGCCGCATGATTGCCGGCCGACACGCAGGTGACGCCGGCGTTCTTGCGGCCTTCGTCGAGCGCGAGCAGGTGCGTGAACGCGCCGCGCGCCTTGAAGCTGCCGCTCGCCTGCAGCAGCTCGAACTTGAAGTTGACGTGCGTGCCTTCGAGGGAGGGCAGGTCGGCGCGCTCGAATACGGGCGTGCGCGCGACCCACGGTGACAACGCGAAATGCTGCGCGGCGATTTCGTCGAGCGTCGGAATCGGCTCGCCGTCGATCGTCGTATGGGCAGTGCCCTGTTGTTCAGTCGACATGACGTGGCGGGTGGCGGAGTGGGCCGGCCCGCACACGCGGGCCGGCGTGGCGGGAGGCAGTCAGTGTGCGTCGACCGACATGCTGCGGATGAACTTGCGCAGGAACTGCTCGCAGCCGGCGAGCTGCGCGAGCTCGACATATTCGTTCGGCTTGTGCGCCTGCTCGATGTTGCCGGGGCCGCACACGACGCTCGGAATGCCCGCGCGTTCGAACAGGCCGGCCTCGGTGCCGTACGCGACCTTGCGCTTGTCCTGGTCGGCCGTCAGCGCGCGCACGAGCTGCGTGATCGCGGCCTGTTCGGTCGCGTCGAGGCCGGGCGCCGCGGCGATCTTCGAGAACTCGATCGCGGCGTTCGGATGTTCGCGCAGCATCTGCGGCAGCAGCGTTTCCTGCGCATACGCTTCGATGCGCGTGAAGATCTGCTCGGGATCGAGCGTCGGCAGGTTGCGGAACTCGAAGTCGAAGCGGCACTCGGCCGGCACCGTGTTGATCGCGTTGCCGCCCTGGATCGTGCTCGTCTGCGCGGTGGTGAACGGCACGTCGTACAGTTCGTCGAACGGGCCTTCGGCGCGAAAGCGCTCGGCGATGTCGCGGATGTGGCAGATGAGGCGCGCCGCATACTCGATCGCGTTGAGCCCCTTCGGCGTCAGCGACGAATGCGCCGCGTGGCCGCGCACGCAGCAGCGGTACGCGTTGATGCCCTTGTGCGCGATGATCGGCCGCATGCTGGTCGGCTCGCCGACGATGCAGCCGGACGGCTGCACGCCGCGCTTCACGAGATCGGCGATCATCAGCGGCGCGCCCGCGCAGCCGATTTCCTCGTCGTAGGACAGCGCGAAATGGATCGGCTTCGCGAGCTTCGTCGCCTGCATTTCGGGCAGCAGCGCGAGCGCCGTGCCGATGAAGCCCTTCATGTCGCAGGTGCCGCGGCCGTACAGGCGGCCGTCGCGGATTTCCGGCGCGAACGGGTTGCTGTCCCATTGCTGGCCGTCGACCGGCACGACGTCGGTGTGGCCCGACAGCACGATGCCGCCGTTCGTCGAGCCATCGTGCGCGGGCACGGTGGCAAACAGGTTCGCCCAGCCTTCGCGCGGATCGTGCGTGATCGTCGACGCGATGCCCTTCGCGGCGAGCGCGTCGCGCACCGTTTCGATCAGGCCGAGGTTCGGCACGCGGCTCGTCGTGTCCATCGACACGAGTTGCTTGACCCAGGGCAGGCTGACGAGCGATGCGTCGCCTTCGGGTGCGGCGGACGGCGCCGTCGCGTCGAGAGTGGACATGGCAAAACTCCGTCTGATGAATGGGAAATCATACTCAAAAACGCGCCGGCCCGCCTTCGTCGGGCGCGATGCGGTGCAGCAACGTCGCGCCCGTCAGGATCGCATCAACGGGCCGCGACGGCTGCTCCCTGTTTCGGGGCGAGCGCGCGCAGCGTTTCCTTGATCGTCGACACGCGGATCGCGAGGTCGGGCGAGCGCGTCTCGATGCGCAGCTTGTCCTGGCCCGCGAGCTTGATGTGGCGATGCTTCTGCACCATCTCGATGATCCGCATCGGGTCGATCGGCGGGTTCGGCTCGAACTGCAGGCCGATCGCGACCTCGCTCGCGTCGATCTTCACGATGCCGAGCGGCTTCGCGACGATCCGCAGCCGGTGCGTCTCGACCAGCGCGTGCGCCTGCGGCGGCAGCTTGCCGAAGCGGTCGATCAGTTCCTCCTGGATGCCGTCGATCGCGTCGCCGTGCTCGCAGTTCGCGAGCCGCTTGTACAGCGACAGCCGCTCCTGCACGTCCGCGCAGTAGTCGGCCGGCAGGATCGCGGGCGCATGCAGGTTGATTTCGGTCGTCGCGGCGAGCGGGGCGGTGAGGTCGGGCTCCTTGCCGTTCTTCAGCGCCTTCACCGCGTCGTTCAGCATGTCCGTATAGAGCTGGAAGCCGATCTCGTGGATTTCGCCCGACTGCTTGTCGCCGAGCACTTCGCCGGTGCCGCGGATCTCGAGGTCGTGCATCGCGAGATAGAAGCCCGAGCCGAGTTCCTCCATCTGCTGGATCGCTTCCAGCCGGCGCTGCGCCTGCTTGGTCAGCGACTGCGGATCGTGGACCAGCAGGTACGCATAGGCCTGGTGGTGCGAGCGGCCGACGCGGCCGCGCAACTGGTGAAGCTGCGCGAGGCCGAACTTGTCCGCGCGGTGCATGATGATCGTGTTCGCGCTCGGCACGTCGATGCCGGTCTCGATGATGGTCGTGCACAGCAGCACGTTCGCGCGCTGCGCGACGAAATCGCGCATCACGCGTTCGAGTTCGCGCTCGTGCATCTGGCCGTGCGCGATCACGATGCGCGCCTCGGGCACGAGCGCCTCGAGCATCGCCTTGCGGTTCTCGATCGTCTCGACTTCGTTGTGCAGGAAGTACACCTGGCCGCCGCGCTTCAGCTCGCGCAGCATCGCCTCGCGGATCACGCTTTCTTCCTCGCGGCGCACGAAGGTCTTGATCGCGAGCCGCTTCTGCGGCGCGGTCGCGATCACCGAGAAGTCGCGCAGCCCCTCGAGCGCCATCCCGAGCGTGCGCGGGATCGGCGTCGCGGTGAGCGTCAGCACGTCGACTTCCGCGCGCAGCGCCTTCAGCGCCTCCTTCTGGCGCACGCCGAAGCGGTGTTCCTCGTCGATGATCACGAGGCCGAGGCGCTTGAACTGCACGTCCGACGACAGCAGCTTGTGCGTGCCGATCACGATGTCGACGCTGCCTTCGTTGATCTGCGCGATCGCCGTATTCACTTCCTTCGTGGTCTTGAAGCGCGACAGCTCGACGATCCGCACCGGCCAGTCCGCGAAGCGGTCGGCGAAGGTCTGCGTGTGCTGCTCGGCGAGCAGCGTGGTCGGCGACAGCAGCGCGACCTGCTTGCCGCCCAGCACCGCGATGAACGCGGCGCGCAGCGCGACCTCGGTCTTGCCGAAGCCGACGTCGCCGCACACGAGGCGATCCATCGGCTTGCCGCTCGTCATGTCGCCGATCACGGCCGCGATCGCCGCGGCCTGGTCGGGGGTTTCCTCGAAGCCGAAGCTTTCCGCGAATTTCACGTAGTCGCGCGGATCGAGCGAGAACGCATGGCCTTCGCGGGCCGCGCGGCGCGCGTACAGGTTCAGCAGCTCGGCAGCCGTATCGCGGATCTGCTGCGCGGCCTTGCGCTTCGCGCGCTCCCACTGGCCGGAGCCGAGCGCGTGCAGCGGCGCGCTGTCGGGGTCCGCGCCGCTGTAGCGCGAGATCACGTGCAGTTGCGCGACCGGCACGTAGAGCTTGCTGTCGCCCGCGTATTCGAGATGCAGGAATTCGGTCTCGCCTTCGCCGAGATCCATCGACACGAGGCCCATGTAGCGGCCGATGCCGTGCTGCGCGTGGACGACCGGGTCGCCGACCTTCAGCTCCGACAGGTCGCGCACCATCGCGTCGACGTTGCTCGCCTGCTCCTGCCGGCGGCGGCCCGCGCGGCGGCCGAGCGCGCCGTACAGCTCGGTCTCGGTGACGATCGCATAGCCTTCGCCCGGCACCGCGAAGCCGTTCGCGAGCGGCGCGACGCCGAGCGCGAAGCGGTCGTCGCTCGCGAGCCAGCCCGCGAAGTGGTCGTTCGACGCGGGGCGCAGGTGGTGTTCGGCCAGCAGTTGCAGGATCGTCTCGCGGCGGCCGGCCGATTCGACCGTCAGCAGCACGCGCTTGCCCGACGATTCGACGAACGTGCGCAGCGATGCGAGCGGATCGTCCGAATGGCGGTCGACCGTGAGTTCGGGCAGGGCGGTCGCCCAGCCGCCGGCCGGCTGCGCGGGCAGCACGACGCGCGCGAACGGCTTCGCGAACGCGAAGAAATCCTCGTCGGACAGGAACAGCCGCTGCGGCTCGAGGATCGGCCGCTCGCGATCGTGCGACAGGAACGCGTGACGCTGCTTCGTATCGGCCGTGAAGCGGCGGATCGACGCTTCGAGATCGCCGGTGAACACGAGATGCGCGTCCTGCGGCAGATAGTGGAACAGCGTGGCCGTCTCGTCGAAGAACAGCGGCAGGTAATACTCGATGCCGGCCGACGGCACGCCGTTGCCGATGTCCTTGTAGATCGGCGCGCGGCTCGGGTCGCCTTCGAAGGTTTCGCGCCAGCGGCTGCGGAAGGCCGTGCGCGCGGCTTCGTCGAACGGGAATTCGCGGCCGGGCAGCAGGCGCACGTCGCGCACCGGGTAGAGGCTGCGCTGCGTGTCGGGATCGAACGCGCGGATCGAGTCGACCTGGTCGTCGAACAGGTCGATCCGGTACGGCAGCGGCGAGCCCATCGGGTACAGGTCGATCAGCGAGCCGCGCACGCAGTATTCGCCAGGCCGCACGACCTGGCTCACGTGCTCGTAGCCGGCCAGCGTGAGCTGCGCCTTCAGCTTCGCCTCGTCGAGCCGCTCGCCCTGCGCGAACGCGAACGTGTACGCGGCCATGAACGACGCCGGCGGCATCCGGTACAGCGCGGTGGTGGCGGGCACGAGCAGGATGTCGCAGCGCCCCTCGCCGAGGTCGTGCAGCGTCGCCAGGCGCTCGGAGACAAGATCCTGGTGCGGCGAGAACGTGTCGTAGGGCAGCGTTTCCCAGTCCGGCAGCAGGCGCACGCGCGCATCGGGCGAGAAGTAGCGGAGTTCCTGCGACAGCCGCTGCGCGTCGACCGCGTTCGCGCAGATCACCGCAAGGAGCGGGACCGCGTCGCGGTTGTCGGCGAGATAGCGGGCGATGGCGAGCGCGTCGGCGGAGCCGTGCGCGCCGTCGAAGGCGAAACGCTGGCCCGGTTTGACGCGGGCGACGGGCGAGGCGAACGGGGTGGAAGCGTTGTCTGGCATAGGGACGGCAGGGGTGGCGGGCACGGCGCGGCGCGGCGCGCCGGTCGAGACGAAAGACCTATTATAAAATCCGCTTCTCGATTTCATCTTTCCGGCGTTTCCCCTTCGTGACTCCCCGACTTTTCGCCCTGATTCCTTGCGCCGGCACGGGCAGCCGTTCCGGCTCGGCCGTGCCGAAGCAATACCGCACGCTGGCCGGCCGCGCGCTCCTGCATTACTCGCTTGCCGCGTTCGACGCGTGCAGCGAATTCGCGCAGACGCTCGTCGTGCTCGCGCCCGACGATTCCCATTTCGACGCACGCCGCTTCGCGGGCCTGCGCTTCGCGGTGCGCCGCTGCGGCGGCGGCTCGCGGCAGGCGTCGGTGCTGAACGGGCTGCTGGAACTGGCCGAATTCGGCGCGACCGACCACGACTGGGTGCTCGTGCACGACGCCGCGCGCCCCGGGATCACGCCGGAGTTGATCCGCACACTGGTCGCGACGCTGAAGGACGACCCGGTCGGCGGCATCGTCGCGCTGCCGGTGGCCGATACGCTCAAGCGCGTGCCGGCCGGCGGCGACGCGATCGCGCGTACCGAGTCGCGCGACGCGCTGTGGCAGGCGCAGACCCCGCAGATGTTCCGCATCGGCATGCTGCGCGACGCGATCCTGCGCGCGCAGCGCGAAGGGCACGACCTGACCGACGAAGCGAGCGCGATCGAATGGGCCGGCCACACGCCGCGCGTCGTGCAGGGCAGCCTGCGCAACTTCAAGGTCACGTACCCGGAAGATTTCGCGCTCGCGGAAGCGATTCTCGCGCGCCCCGCGAACGCTTCCTGACTTTCACCTCATCTCAAACCGGATTACGCATGGACTTCAGAATCGGACAAGGCTACGACGTGCACCAGCTCGTCGAAGGGCGCCCCCTCATCATCGGCGGCGTGACGATTCCGTACGCGCGCGGCCTGCTCGGCCACTCGGACGCGGACGTGCTGCTGCACGCGATCACCGACGCGCTGTTCGGCGCGGCCGCGCTCGGCGACATCGGCCGCCATTTCTCCGACGCGGACGCGGCGTTCAAGGGCGCGGACAGCCGCGTGCTGCTGCGCGAGTGCGTCGCCCGCGTGAAGGCGGCCGGCTTCGCGATCCAGAACGTCGACAGCACCGTGATCGCGCAGGCGCCGAAGCTCGCGCCGCATATCGACGGGATGCGCGCGAACATCGCGGCGGATCTCGGGCTGCCGCTCGAGCGCGTGAACGTGAAGGCGAAGACCAACGAGAAGCTCGGCTATCTCGGCCGCGGCGAGGGCATCGAGGCACAGGCCGCCGCGCTGCTGGTGAAGCAGGGCGGCTGACGTCCGGCCGTGGCGGCGTGCGGTTCGCGCCGCACGCCGCGTCGCCAGAATGAAAAATGCCACGCGAATGCGTGGCATTTTCGTTTGCAGCCGGCGCCGCTCACGGCCGCGCGGCCGGATCGCTCATTCGCCTTCGGCGGCGATCACCTGCGCGGCGGCGTTGATCACCGACGCGATGCGGCCGACGTCGCGCAGCTGCGTCGTCGTCATCCCTTGCTCGTTCTTCAGCAGCGCGTAGTGCGACTTCACGCAGAAGTGGCACTTGCCGACGATCGACGCGGCGAGCGCGTACATCTCGAACTTGCGCTTGTCGACGCCACCGTGCGTCGCATACGCGCCCATCCGCAATTCGGCGCGCTGCGTCTTCAGGTCGGCGTCGTCGGCCATCTCGACATACGGATACCAGGTGTTGTTCATCCCCATCAGCGCGGCCGCGGTCAGCACGGCGTTCGTCTCTTCGGGCGACAGCACGCCGGCTTCGCGGATCGTCTTCACGAGCACGGTGCTCTTCGCCGCGATCGCCGCGGCCAGCGCCACGCCGACCGCATCGGTGCCTTCGAGCGACGAGCGCGAGATCGTGCCGTCCAGGTTCAGGCGGATGTCCTTCGCGTAGTCGGGGATACGCGCCTTAATCGAATCGATGAATTCCATTGATATCTCCTATGGGTTGGCCGTTAAAAAAGCCCGCCGGCAGACGTGCGCCGCGGGCTTCGTGCATCGATGCGCTTACAGCGTTGCGCCGCCGACTGCACGGTTGCACGGGCACAGTTCGTCCGTTTGCAGGCCGTCCAGAATGCGCAGGACTTCTTCCGGGCTGCGGCCGACGTTCAGGTTGTTCACCGAAACGTGCTGGATCGTGTTGTCCGGATCGACGATGAACGTTGCACGCAGGGCCACGCCGGCTTCCTTGTCGCGCACGCCGAGCTGGTCGATCAGCTCGCCCTTGACGTCGCCGAACGAGTAGTGGTTCAGCTTGTCCAGATCCTTGTGCTCACGGCGCCATGCGAGCTTCACGAATTCGTTGTCCGAGCTGCCGCCGAGCAGGACCGCGTCGCGCTCTTCGAACTGCTTCGTCAGCTTCGCGAACTCGACGATTTCCGTCGGGCACACGAACGTGAAATCCTTCGGATAGAAGTAGATGATCTTCCACTTGCCCGGGAACGACGCTTCGGTGACGGTCTCGAACGCCGACTGGCCGTTTTCCTCGTGATTGTTGAAGCCCGGCTTCGCGGCTACGACGGTGAATGCTTCGAGTTTATCGCCCACGGTTTTCATGCGGATACTCCTGTGTGAGTTGGGAAGAAGACTGAGTCAAGCTACCTCGGTGCTGCAACGGTGATGTGACAGCATGCGGAACACTGTAACACTATTAACGGTGCGCTTCAATAGATTTTGACTAACGACCCTCATAGCTTTTGTCAACCGGGTCGATAGTGTGGCGCGCGAGATGCGTGCGCGCGCGTGTCACGCGGTCGCACGCGCCTTGCCGGCGCCAGGGAATTCGAGCGTGACTTCGAGGCCGGCTTCCGGGTCGCGGTTGCGCAGGCGCAGCGCACCGCGATAGCGGCCGACGAGCCGCAGCACGATCGCCATCCCGAGGCCCGTGCCGTCCGCCTTGGTGCGCGCGGTGTCGACGCGGTAGAACGGCCGCATCACGAGCGGCAGTTGATCCTCGGGGATGCCGGGGCCTTCGTCGCTCACCGACAGCTCGACGCGCGCATGCGACACGCGCGTCTCGAGCGTGATGCGCGAGATGCCGTCCTGCGTGCTCTGGCCGTATTTGCGCGCGTTCTCGACGAGGTTGCCGATCACGCGCCGCATGTCGGTCTCGTCGGCTTCGATGATTGCGCTCGGCGCGAGCCGCGTGCGGATCTCGACGCCGTCCTCGCCCGACACGCGCGCGGCGACGTCCTGTGCGACCGACGACAGGTCGACGGGCTCGGGCTTGCGCTGCGACGGGCGCGCGTAGTCGATGAAGGCCGCGATGATGCGGTCCATCTGTTCGATGTCGTCGACCATCGCGTCCTTGGTCGCCTGGTCGGACGGGCTCATCTCGGTTTCGAGCCGCAGCCGCGCGAGCGGCGTGCGCAGGTCGTGCGAGATGCCGGCGAGCATCAGCGCGCGATCGGCCTCGAGCTGTTCGAGGTCGCGCACCATCTGGTTGAAGCTGCGATTGGTGTCGGCCGCGACGCCCATCCCGCGCTCGGGCAGCGGCTCGGGCGCCTGGCCCGAACCGACCTGGCGCGCCGCGAGCGCGAGCCGCGAGAACGGCCGGTTCACGAGGCTCGTGATGAACGCGGAGCCGAACAGCGACAGCGCGAGCGCGAACAGCCCCCAGCCGGCCCACTGCAGGCCCGTGACGTTGTCGAGCTGGTCGCGGTCGAGCGCGACCCAGTAATCGTCGTCGTCGATCTTGAAGCTGATCCACACGCCGGGAATGTCGTTGACCGACTGCGCGATCACGGTATCGTCGCCGAGGCGGCTGCGGATGTCGTGTTCGATCAGACGGTTCAGCGATTCGTCGGGCTGCAGCTTGAACTTGTCGGTTTTCTCGCGCGGGTACACGCGCACGCCCTCGTTGCTCTCGAGATCCTGCAGCAGCGCGCGCCGCAAGTCGGGATCGGAATAGAGCAGGGCGGTGCGCGTGAGCTTCACGACCGCGACGAGCTGGAGCGCGACGCGCTGCGCACGCGGCTCGCGCTCGATCACGCGAAAGCTCTGGAACCACGCGGCGAGACTGACCGAGATCAGCAGCGCGATCAGCAGGAAGGTGCGCCAGAACAGCCCGCCGAACGCGAGCTGCAGAAGGCGCCGGTCGATACGCATGGGACGGGCCGTGGGCGGGGCGAAACCGGGAAGGAAAAAGCTCAGGCGGCGCCGTCCGGGATGAACACGTAGCCGAGGCCCCAGACGGTCTGGATGAAGCGCGGGCTGCCCGGATCCGGCTCGATCAGCTTGCGCAGGCGCGAGATCTGCACGTCGAGGCTGCGGTCGAACACTTCGTATTCGCGGCCGCGTGCGAGCTCCATCAGCTTTTCACGCGACAGCGGCTGGCGCGGGTGACGCGCGAACACTTTCAGCACCGAGAATTCGCCGGTGGTCAGCGGAATTTCCTGGCCGGACTTCGTCAGCGTGCGCGTGGCGAGGTTCAGCGAGAATTCGCCGAACTCGAACACCTCGGTGGTTTCCGACGGTGCGCCCGGCAGTTCGGCCGGCGCCTGGCGGCGCAGCACCGCATGAATGCGCGCGACCAGTTCGCGCGGGTTGAACGGCTTCGGCAGGTAATCGTCGGCGCCCATCTCGAGGCCGACGATGCGATCGACGTCTTCGCCCTTCGCGGTGAGCATGATGATCGGCGTGCGGTCGTTGCTGCCGCGCAGCCGGCGGCAGATCGACAGGCCGTCTTCGCCGGGCAGCATCAGGTCGAGCACGAGCAGGTCGAAACGCTCGCGGACCCAGAGCTTGTTCATCGCCGTCGCGTTTTCCGCGACATAGACGTTGAAACCCTGTTCGCCGAGATAGCGGCGCAGCAGGTCGCGCAGGCGAGGGTCGTCGTCGACGACGAGAATCTTGGAGGGGTTTTTCGTTTCCATGATCGGCATCTTATCGCGAATGGGAATTGGCGCACGGCCGCGTATTTTCGTGCGTTACAGTCGGTTACAAAATTTACCCGTAGTGTCGCGCGGAGTAAAGGCAGTCTATAGAGACTCCTTTACTCGAAGCCGAAATTCGGTAGATACTCCCCTGCACTCAATCTTTCATCTTTGCACACCCGAATTCCGCAGGGTTTTTCAAGTACCAGAGGTAGCCGGTTGCCGCGTGACGAAGGGAACAAATCGACCAAAGAAGCGAGGACGGTCATGCGATCTGCCCGGATTGCACTGATGCTGACGATCGCGCTTGCCGGTCCGTATGCGTCGAACTTCGCGTATGCGCAGCGCCCCGAGCAGGGCGCATCGTCGCGCAAGCTGCCGCGCGGCAAAGCGCCGCAACCCGATCGCGCCGCCGAGATGACGGTCCGTTCCGCCGTGCCTCCCGATCTCGAACAGCGCCGCCGCGACGGGCACATGACGCCCGAAGAGCGGCACCTGCTGCGCCAGCACATCGAAGACGCCGTTCGCGAGCTGTACAAGCGCTGAAGCGTGCCGTCGTTCGCCTTGCGCGGAAATCTCCGCGCGGAAAGAATTCGTAGCACTTTTTCCGTCAACTTTCGGCTGCCGAATGCCGTTGTACGGGCATCCGCACCGCCGGTGCGTTCCGGGAGTCCCTGACGATGAAAGCGAACGCTGCCGCACCGGCGCCGTCGCCTGCCATGCAGTCGCCGCTCGATGCCGACGACGCGCTGTTTTTCCTCAGTCGCACCGGTTTCTCTCCCGCGCCCGCCGAGGTCGCGCGCATCGTCGGCATGACGCGCGCGCAGGTCGTGGCCGATACGCTCGGCAGCGTGCGCCGCGAACCCGTCGCGACATGGCCCGACTGGCTCGCCGAGCTGCCGCCGACGCGCGCGCAGCGCCAGGCGCTGACGCCCGACATGCGGCGCGACGAGCAGCGCGAGCGCAATCGCCGCTACGATGCGTTGCGTGCGGCCTGGGTCAACGAGATGGTCGCGACGCCGTCGCCGCTCACCGAGCGCATGACGCTGTTCTGGCACGGGCATTTCACGTCCGGGCAGGACAAGGTGCCTTACCCGCAGACGATGGCCGCGCAGAACGCGCTGTTTCGCCGCGAGGCGCTCGGCAACTTCGGCACGCTGCTGCACGCGGTCGCGAAGGATCCGGCGATGCTGCAGTATCTCGACGGCGCGAGCAATCGCAAGGGCCGTCCGAACGAGAATTTCGCACGCGAGGTGATGGAGCTGTTCACGCTTGGCGAAGGGCATTACACGCAATCCGACGTGACCGAGGCCGCGCGCGCGATGACGGGCTGGACGGTCGATCCCGACACGCTGCGCTTCGCGGTGCGGCCCGAGTGGCACGATACCGGCGACAAGACGATCCTCGGCGAAACCGGGCCGTTCGACGGCGACGGCTTTCTCGACATCCTGCTCAAGCGGCCGGGCACCGCGCGCTTCATCGCCGGCAAGCTGTGGCGCGAGTTCGTGTCCGATACGCCGGAGCCCGGCGCGCTCGACGCGGTGGCCGAACGGTTTCGCGCGAGCGGCTACGACATTCGCGCGGCGCTCGCCGCGCTGTGGTCGACCGACGCGTTCTGGGATCCGCGCAACCGCGGCGTGCTGGTCAAGTCGCCGGCGGAATTCGTGGTCGGCTCGGTGCGGCTGTTCGACGTGGCGTACGGCGATCCGCAGATGCTCGCGGACACCGTGCGCACGCTCGGGCAGAACCTGTTCTATCCGCCGAACGTGAAGGGCTGGCCGGGCGGCGCGCTGTGGATCAACAGCACCACGCTGCTGTCGCGCAAGCAGTTCGTCGAGCAGCTGTTCCGCGCGACCGAGACGGCCGGCATGCGCCCGCCGGCCCGTGCGATCGCGCCGCCGCCGAACGCGCGTGCGCGCGCGATGCCGGTGGCCGACGCGGCGTCCGGCACCGGCATGCGCGGCACGCCCGCGAAGCCGGCGCGCGGCGGCCTGCGTTTCGATCTCGAGCGCTGGCTTGCGCAGTATCGTGCGCGGCCGCAGGCGATCGCGGGATTGTCGACCGAGCTGCAGTTGCAGCACGCGGTGCTGCAGCTTTCGCCGGTCGCGGCGATCGACACGGATTCGACCGGCAGCGCGTATCTCGAGGCGCTGCTGATGGATCCGGCCTATCAACTGAAATGATGCAAACGACGACGAAGCGGGCGGCCGCCGCGGCAAAGGCGCCGGGCGGCGAACCAAAGGATGTGCGATGAACCGACGTGATTTTCTGACGCTGACGGGCGCTGCGGCGGCGGCCGGCGTGTCGATGTGGCAGGCGCCCGCGATGGCGGCTGCCGCGCCGCAGGCCGGGCGAAAGCCGGCGGCCGGGTATGCGAACGTGCTGATCCTCGTCGAGCTGAAGGGCGGCAACGACGGCCTCAACACGGTGGTGCCGTACGCGGACCCGCTGTACTACTCGTTACGGCGCAGCATCGGCATCAAGCGCGAGCAGGTGCTGCAACTCGACGCGCAGACGGGGCTGCACCCGTCGCTCGCGCCGCTGATGCCGTTGTGGCACGACGGGCAGGTCGCGGTCGTGCAGGGTGTCGGCTATCCGCAGCCGAACCTGTCGCATTTCCGCTCGATCGAGATCTGGGACACCGCATCGCGTTCGGATCAGTACCTGCACGAAGGCTGGCTCACGCGCACGTTCGCGCAGGCGCCCGTGCCGCCCGGTTTCGCCGCGGACGGCGTCGTGCTCGGCAGCGCCGAGATGGGACCGCTGTCGAACGGCGCGCGCGCGATCGCACTCGTCAATCCCGCGCAGTTCATCCGTGCGGCCCGGCTCGCCGAGCCGTCGTCGCTGCGCGAGCAGAACCCGGCGCTCGCGCACATCATCGACGTCGAGAACGACATCGTGAAGGCGGCCGACCGGCTGCGCCCGCGCGGCGGGATGCGGGAATTCAGGACGGCCTTTCCGGCCGGTGCGTTCGGCACGTCGGTCAAGACCGCGATGCAGGTGCTGGCCGCGTGCGAAGCGTCGGGGCCCGGCGCGCAGGACGGTGTCGCGGTGCTGCGCCTGACGCTCAACGGCTTCGACACGCACCAGAACCAGCCGGGGCAGCACGCCGCGCTGCTCAAGCAGTTCGCGGAAGGGATGAGCGCGATGCGCGCGGCGTTGATCGAACTCGGGCGCTGGAACGAGACGCTCGTGATGACGTATGCGGAATTCGGGCGGCGCGTGCGCGAGAACCAGAGCAACGGCACCGATCACGGCACCGCCGCGCCGCATTTCGTGATGGGCGGCCGCGTGGCGGGCGGGCTGTACGGTGCGCCGCCGGCGCTCGGGCGGCTCGACGGCAACGGCAACCTGCCGGTCGCGGTCGATTTCCGCCAGCTTTACGCGACCGTGCTTGGGTCCTGGTGGGGGCTCGACGCGACGCGCGTGCTGCAGCAGCGTTTCGACACGCTGCCGCTGCTGAAGGCGTGATGCGCGCCGCTTAGCGGCGGCGAACGGCGCGCCATGCGGTCCACAGCTTGCGGATCGGCGTCAGCGCGATGCGCTGGTGCAGCACCTGGTAGCCGTCGCGCGTGATTTCGTCGAGCAGCGCGCCGGCCAGCGCGATCTGCGCGCGCAGCGTGCGCTGCGCGCGGCGTTCGGCGGCGGGAATCGCCGCATCGGCCGCCGCGAGCGCCTCGCGCGCACGGGCCGTCTGGAATTGCAGCAATTCGGTGAAGGCGGGGCTGTAGCGGCGGTTCAGCAGATCGGCGGCGGTCACGTTGTAGCGCTGCAGTTCGTCGATCGGCAGATAGATGCGGCCGTGGCGCGCGTCGTTGCCGAGTTCCTGCACGAATTGCGCGAGCATCAGCGCGCGGCCGACGTCCGCGGCCCACGGCTGCGGGGCGGCCGGGTTCGCCGAACTGGCGCGCGCGACCAGCGACGCGAAGGTGCCGCCGACCTGCGCGATATAGCGCTGCAGATTCGCGAAGTCGAGGTAGCGCGCCTGTTCGAGGTCCATCCCGTAACCGTTGACGAGCGTGCGCAGCGCATCGGCCTCGGCGGCGATCGCCGGGTGATGCTGCGCGAGCGCCTTCGTGACGGGGTGCGACGGCTGCCCGTCGGCGAGTGCCGCGAGTTCCTTGTGCCACCACGCGAGCTTCGTGTGTCCGATGGTCGGATCGCTGGTTTCCTTGACGGTTTCCTCGAGTTCGCGGCGCAGCGCGAACAGCGCGGTCAGGCGCGGCTGCGTGACGAGCGGCGCCTGGCGCAGCGCGTAGTAGACGCTGGAGCCTGCGGGGGCGGCCTTTTGCTGACAGTAGTCGTCGAAGTTCACGGGCTGAATCGGGTGGGGCGGGTTCGGGGGACGCGCGGCGGCGCGCTGCCGAAACGTCGAGCGCGGCATTCTAGCACCGCGGCACGACGGGCGCCGACGGGGCGAGACAAGGCCGCACGGATCGGGTAGAATCTCGCGCTCGCCTGATCGGGCGTGCCGGTTTTCGGGCCGGCGTGAAGTCCCAGGCGCGTGGAGCACGCATCTTGCGTCCGCGCGGTCAGGCGACGGAAATGCGCGTGAGTGGCGAAATTGGTAGACGCACCAGGTTTAGGTCCTGACGCCCGCAAGGGTGTGCCGGTTCGAGTCCGGCCTCACGCACCAGAAGTCGAACGCGCCCCCGTCAGGGGCCGTTCGCGAAAAAGCGCTGCCGGTCGGCTGACCGCAGCGCTTTTTTATTGACTATTGACGCCGGTTTCCTCGCCCGGCATCCGGGCCTCGCCCGACAAACCGGCCGCGTGTAATATCGTGCTCACTTTTCATACAAGCAGCACAACGACACCGAGGGGCCGCCGATGAAACACACCGTACGTATCCCGATTTCCGTTCTGGCGCTGATGCTGGCTGCACCGGCCTTCGCCAATACGCCTGCCGATAATATCGCCTGGAGTGCCAAGCCTGTGAAGACGGTCGCGTCGTCGTCGGCATGCACCGCGTACTCGGGGCGCGCGATGTCGGGCAACGGCCAGCCGCTGTCGACCGAGGGTGTGCTGAAAACGCTCGGCACGTTGGCGGCCGGCGCCGCGCTGGGTGCCGTCGCCGGCGGATATCAGGGCGCCGCCCCCAATCCGTGCCCGCGTCCCGGCCTGTGACTCGCTTGCAAGCGGATCGCGGAGCGCACCGCTTCAGTTGAAACCAGCGCGATACGAAGCGCCGCGCGTCGCCCGACCGCGGCGCTTCGTCGTTTCCGGCGCGCCTATTCCCAGAAGCTGCGGATCGCGACGGCCACGATCACCGGCACCGAGAACACCAGCGGAATCGCGAAATACTGCGCTTCGCGATCGACGATCCAGCTATAGATCACCCACGCCGCGCCGATCGCGAACGTGATGAGGCCGACCGTCACGGCGGCGATGTTCAGGGCCAGCTTCGACGGCTGGCGGCGCGTTTTGGCGTTGTCGTTGTTATCGCGCGGGGACGATTTCATCGGAAGAGTGCGGCCTCGGGCCGGAACAGGGGTAAAGACACAGGAAACCCCATCCGCATCGATCGCGCAAGGGCCGGCGCATGCCGGCCCGGTATCGTTCGTCAGCGCGCGTTACAACCCGAACGACACGGCCAGTTCGTCGAGCAGTGCGCGCTGGAACGCGACGAACCGCTCGCCCGGCTGCTGTGCGATCGCCAGGTCGAGCATCGGATCGGCGACCTCGGTGCGCAGGCCGGCCAGTTCCTCGACGATCGCGAGCCCGCAGAATGGCACGTACGCCTCCGAATAGCCGCCTTCGTGAACGATCACGAGCCGCCCGCCGCAATGGCGTTGCGCGGCTTCCTTCACCGCGCGCGTCATGAACCGGTAGCTGTCGGTATGCAACTGCATGCGCGCGAGCGGATCGACCGCGCTCGCATCG
Source organism: Burkholderia sp. BCC0397 (assembly GCF_902832865.1). Classification (NCBI taxonomy): domain Bacteria; kingdom Pseudomonadati; phylum Pseudomonadota; class Betaproteobacteria; order Burkholderiales; family Burkholderiaceae; genus Burkholderia; species Burkholderia sp. BCC0397. Next base: position 947,280 of record NZ_CADFDL010000002.1, read on the forward strand.
AGGCCGCTTGCGATGACGATCAGCTCGGGCCGGAAACGCGCCAGCGCCGGCAGCACGATCCGCTCGAACGCATACCGGTATGCATCGTCGCCGCTGCCCGCGAGCAGCGGCACGTTCAGGTTCGCGCCGACGCCCGCGCCTTCGCCGCGATCGTCCGCGCCGCTGTAGCCGGGCGGGAAGCAGCGGTCCTGGTGCAGCGAGATCGTCAGCGTATCCGGATCGTCGTAGTAGATCGACTGCGTGCCGTTGCCGTGATGCACGTCCCAGTCGATCACCGCGACGCGCTCGATGCCGTGTTTCGCGCGCGCGGCCTCGATCGCGATCGGGATGTTCGCGAGCAGGCAGAAGCCCATCGGGCGGTCGCGCAGGCAGTGATGGCCGGGCGGCCGCGACAGCGAGAACGCATTCGCCGCGCGCTCGCCGACGACCGCATCGACCGCCGCGATCGCGAGACCGGCCGACAGCGCGGCGATTTCGTAGCTGCCCTTGCCGAATGGCGCGAGATCGCCGAGGTCGCCGCCGTTCGCGTCGCTCAGCGCGCGGAACGCGTCGAGATAGTGCGCCGGATGAATGCGCAGCAGGTCGGCCGTCGTCGCGGGCTCGGCGCCGCGCAGGTCGAGCTGGGCGGCGAGGCCCGACGCCTGCACGAGCGACAGGAAGCGGCGCTTCGAATCGGGCGATTCCGCGTAGCCCGCGCTCGACGGCGGCTGGACCCAGCCGCCGACCGGGAAGAACAGCGCGTGCGTGCCGCCGGTATGCCAGAAAGTGCGTTCGTCGGTGAAGAAGGCAGTGCGATTCATGGATGCGTGACCTGTCACGGTTGGGAGGAAATGGAAGAACGGCGATCGATGTGGCGCAGCGCGGCGAACGACAGGATCGCGACGGCCGTCGCGGCTGCGAACAGCGCGCGCATCGTGCCGCCGGCGTCGAGCATCAGGCCGGCCAGCAGCGGGCCGGCGGCGAGCCCCGCGCCGATCACGAAGTTCAGCGTCGCAACGAGGCGGCCCGACGTGTCGATCTGCGCGACCGTCGCGAGAATGAACGGCAGCACGAAGGTCCACGCGAACTTGAATGCGAAGATCGCCGCGCTGTAGCCGCCGGTGTGACGCATCGCGGCGAGCGCGACGAGCGACGCCGCGAGCAGCGCGTAGCCGGCCGCCAGCATCGCGCGCCGCGCGAGCCGGCCGCCCGCGCACGACGCGAGCGCCGCGCCGGCGATCCCCATCACGCTCGCGATCGCGAGCACGTTGCCGGTCGACTGCGGATCGAGCCCGGCCTCGGCCGCCGCGCGGCTCGCGAACGTCCACACGCTGCCGATCGCGAGATAGAACGTCAGCACCGCGCCGATGGCGAGCACGACGAAGCGTCGCGGCGTCGGCGGCGCGTCGCCGTGGGCGGTGTGCGCGGATGCCGTCCGCGAGCCGAGCGACGACGGAAAGCCGCGCGACAGCGGCGCCGCGAGCAGCGCGAGCACGGCGAGCGCGACGTACAGCGCGCGCAGCCCGAACGCGGCGAACACGTGCGGCAGCACGAACAGGCCGACCGCGCCCGCGATCAGCTGGCCGACGACCCACAGGCCGTACACGCGATCGCTGTTCCTGCTCGTCGCCGCGCTCGTCATGCAGAGCACCATCAGCGAGCCGCCGCCGAGCGCGGTGACGGCGCGCAGCGCGAGCAGCGCGGCAAACCCCGGCATCCACAGCGCGGTCAGCAGGTTGCCCGCGCCGAACAGCGCGATGGCGAACGCGGCGACGCGGCGCGCGTCGACCCGACCGAGCCATAGGTACGACGGCACGGTCGCGAGGCTGAACGCGCCGAGTTCGACGAAGAAGTACGTGCCGATCTGCGACGCGGACAAGCCGAGCTGCGTCGCGAGCTGACCGGCGACGGCGGGCGCCACGAGCAGCAACAGCGGCGTGATGGCCGCGAACACGACGAGCGCGACGAGCGTCGAGCGCGCGAACGTCGACGCGCGGCCGTCGGGCGAGAGGGCGGCATCCGGGGACAGGGTTTTCATGGCGGGATCTCGTTGAGGGAATCAGAACAGGTGGTACATGCCGACCATCGCGCCGAACTGCGACGCGCCGGCGAGTGGCGTCGGGTCGTATTCGTAGACGGTCTGTGAACTCTGGCCGCCGTTTCGCGCATAGCCGACGTTCACGTAGGCAACGGTGCGTTTGGACAGCGCGTACGTTGTGCTCGCGATGAACAGCGTCGGGTGGCCGATCGCCGGCGTGCGCGAATCGGTGTGGTAGACGCCCGCGTTCAGGCCGATCCCGTTGGACGTCAGGTAGCGCGCACCGCCCCAGACGATCGTGCGGGCCGCGTCGAGGTCGCCGGTCAGGCGTTCGACGCCTGCATGGACGGTGAGCGGCAGCGTGGCGAATGCATAACGCGCGGCGAGCGTGCCGAGTTCGCGACGCCGCGCGGACGCATCGGCCGCCGCCGATACGTCGCCGTGCGCCTGATGCAGCACCGCGCTCACCGACAGGCCGTTGCTCGTGTACTGGCCGCCGAGCTCGAGCACACGGCCGGCGCGCGTATTGCCGGCGACGCCGGCGGTCGCGGCGAGCGCCTCGACGTCGAAGCCGGCGAAGGTCGGCGACTGGTATTTGACCGAGTGATCGATGAAGTTCGCGCTCATCGGCACGAGCACGCCCTGGCCGCTGTACGACCCGTACCAGAGCGGGTCGTAGAACAGCGTCTTGTCGAACAGCACGCTGAACTGGCGGCCGAGCGTGACGGTGCCCGCCGGCCCCGCGATGCCCACGTATGCACCGCGGAAGAATGCGTAGCCGGGCACGGTCGCGGTGCCGTCGTTGAGGTTCAAGCCCTGTTCGAGCTTGAACAGCGCCCGCCAGCCGCCGCCGAGATCCTCGTGGCCCTTGATCCCGACCTGCGAAGGCAGGATGCCGTAGTTCTGCAACCGCACGGCCGAGTGGCGCCCGTCGGCGTGCGTCAGGTATTGCACGCCGGCGTCGAGCGCGCCGTACAGCGTGAGGGCGGACTGCGCCTGCGCGGCGGCGCCGCACGCGGCAAGCGTCGCGGCGGCCGCGGCCGTGCGGATGAAGCGGGGTGTCGTCACGTGGGGCTCTCCATACCGTCCTGCATCGGTGTGTCGTGGGTGTTGTCGCGACGCAGTGTCCGCAGCGGGAAAACCGTCGAACAGTCGTCCAGATGAACGGTGCGGAAAACCCGCGGTGCGCGGCGTGAACGCCGCGCGATGCCGCCGCGCGCCGTGCTGCGCAGCAGCAACGTGCGGTGCACCGTTCAAATGGATGGGGCTGGCGAGCGTTCCGGCGCCGTGGGCCGCCAAAAAAGCCGCTCGCTATAATCGGCCGGTGTCGTTGCGCGCATCAGCAGCCCGACCGGACAGGAGAGCGGAAAGTGAGGATCACGACGGATATCGGGCAGGATCTCGACGCGCTGCGCGACGTGCCGGCCGCCATCGCGCTCGACGAATTCGCGTGGCCGCCGCTGCCGTCCCGGCGCGCCGATTTCGATGGCGTCACGCGTGGCGACGCGGCGCAGCGCGAACTCGGGCTGATGCTGCTCGACCTGTACGCGGTGGCCGCGCAATCCGCCATCGGCGAATTCGAATACCGGTTCTTTTCGCTGCTGCAGGCGCTCGTTCCGTTCGATGCCGCGTGGACGGGCGTCGCGACCCATGTGCCGACCGGCCCGGTGATGCACAACAGCTTCTTGTACCGATTGCCGCACGCGTTCTTCACCGACTGGAAGCGCGTGCGCGATTGCGATCCGCTCGCGCACCGCACGTTGCACGGCGCGCATGGCCGCGCGGTGCGGCTGTCGGTCGTCGAGCCGGGGCTCGATGCGCGGTTTCGCGACTGGTGCGTGAAGTACGGGCTCGCGCAACTGATGTGCGTGTGTACGCTCGATCGCCGCTTCGGCCTGACGACCTTCATGTCGATCTACCGCCAGGGCCTGAACCGGCCGTTCAGCGACGACGACGCGCGGCGTTTCGAGGAAGTGATTCCGCATCTGGCCGCCGCGCTGACGATCAATCGCGCCGCCCAGCTCACGCGCGAGCGCGCCGACACGGTCGCGCCGGCGGCGCGTGCGCTGTGCGACAACTTCGGTGTGCTGCACCATGCCGATCACGGTTTCGACGACGTGCTGCGCACCGAGTGGCCGGCCTGGGCCGGCGCACGCGTGCCGGAGCCGCTCGTCGCGCACCTGCGGCGCCAGTCGGGCCAGCCGTTCGTCGGCGACGCGCTGCGCATCCAGTGCGTGCCCGTCGCGGGGCTGTTCCAGATCGAGGCGCGGCCGCGCTCGCTGCTCGACCGGCTGAGCCCGCGCGAGCTCGCGGCGATCCGCTATTACGGCGCCGGGCGTTCGCACAAGGAGGTCGCGCAGCAGATGGCGATCTCGCCGACGACCGTACGCCACTACCTGCGCTGCGCGTACCGCAAGCTCGGCATGCACGACAAGAGCCAGATCGCCGGCGTGCTCGGCGCGACGGGAGGCGCGACCGATGACGACGCGGTGGAAGCCGGCGGCATGCCGCGCTGACGCGCATGAACCCGTGCCGCACGGTGCGCACTGCGCTGCCTGAATGGTTGTGCCCGCAACCATTGAGCGTTATGCTCGTCAGCTCCCAGGAGACGGAATTCCATCATGAACGACACGAATTCAGGGTCGGTGCGCGCGGCGGTGGTCGGGGTCGGCGCGATCGGCGGATTGCTCGCGGCCGCGTTGTCGCGAGCGGGCATGGCCGTGAGCGCGTACGCACGCGGCGCGACGCTCGACGCGCTGAATGCGCACGGCGTGCGCGTGATCGACGAGGCCGGCGCAACCGTGTCGGTACCGGTGCGCGCAAGCGACGATGCGGCCGCGCTCGGCGTGCAGGACTACGTGGTGATCGCGCTGAAGGCGCAGGCGCTGCCGGCGCTCGCCGCGCGCATTGCGCCGCTGGTCGGGCCGGATACGGTGATCGTCGCGGCGATGAACGGGCTGCCGTGGTGGTTCACGCACGGGCTCGAAGGGGCGATCGACGGCGTGCCGCTCGATGCGGTCGATCCGGCCGGCGCGGTGTCGGCCGCGTTGCCGCCCGCGCAGGCGATCGGCTGCGTCGTGCACCTGTCGTCGAGTACCGACGCGCCGGGCGTCGTGCGGCGCGGGCGCGGCAACCGGCTGATCGTCGGCGCGCCCGATCCGCGGCTCGACGTGGCCACGGCGCGGTTCGCCGCGGCACTCGCGGCCGGCGGTTTCGACGTCGAGTCGACGCCCGCGATCCGGACCGAGATCTGGACGAAGCTGTGGGGCAACATGAACATGAACCCGCTGAGCGCGTTGACCGGGTCGACGGCCGAGCAGTTGCTCGACGATCCGTTCACGCAGGATCTCGCGCTGCGGATGATGGAGGAGGCGGCCGCGATCGGCGCGAAGCTCGGCCTGTCCACGGGGATGAGCGGCCCCGAGCGGATCGCGGTCACGCGCAAGCTCGGCGCATTCAAGACGTCGATGCTGCAGGATTTCGAGGCGGGGCGCTCGCTCGAGATCGGGCCGATTCTCGGCGTGTTTCCGGAACTCGGCCGCAAGCTTGGTGTGCCGACGCCGTACTGCGACGCGGTGCTCGGATTGTTGCGTCAGCGTGCGACGAACAGCGGGTTGTAGTGTGCGCGATGCCGCTGAATTCGCGGCCGTCGGCAACGCGGCCACACGCGCTTCGCGCGATGCCGCCGCATGATGCAAAACGGGCCGCCCGGATCGCGCGTGACGCGACCCGGGCGGCGTGTCTGTCTGATTCATCGGATCAATCCTGCCGGCAGCGCTCGGCCATCCGGCGAACTGGCGATGCCGGGGCCGACACGCGGCTCAGTCGTCGCGGTCGACTGCGTGCGCAACGACCTTGTCGAGCAGCCGCTCGAACGTCTGACGTTCGCTGTCGGACAGGCACGCGAGCAAGCCGTCGTTCCACTTGCGCACGATCGGCATGATCTTGCGATGCAGCGCGCGGCCATCGGTGGTCAGCGCGATCAGCACGATCCGGCCGTCTTCCTCGCTCGCGCTGCGCTCGAGCAGCCCCTGGCGCAGCAGCGCTTCGGCCGCGCGGCTTGCCTGGCTCTTGTCGAGATTGGTGTGGCGCGCGAGATCCATGATCGAGAACGGGCCGAACGCGCCGACGGCGGCGATCACGCGCGCCTCGGGCAGCGAGATGTCGAGCTTGTGCCGGTACACCTCGCCGATCCCGCGGTCGGAGCGCTTCGTGAGCGCATGGAGGCGATAGGTCAGAAACTGATCGAGCCCGGCTTGACGGCCTTTCATGTCGAATCCTGAAGAAAAAGGGCGGGCCCGATTGTTCCTGTATCGCGCGCTCGGGTCAACGGTCAGTGTGCACCGTACTTCAGGCGTGTCAACTGTTCTGCCTCGTTCGCGAGCAGGTTGGCCGCGTCGCGGATCGCGACGTCGAGCGTGATCGGCCCGGGAGCCGGCGAAAAGCAGCCGGAGAAATGCTCGGACAGGCGCGGCAGCGCGGCCGGATCGACCGCGCCCGACAGCAGCGATGCGGGTACGCCGGCGGCCTGCGCGTGCCGGCACGCGATGAACGGCGCCTTGCCGTGCAGCGTCTGCACGTCGGAGCGGCCTTCGCCGGTGATCAGCCAGTCGGCGCCGGCCAGGGCGGCGTCGAGCCCGACCTGACGCGCGACCACTTCGGCGCCGGCCTCGAACCGTGCGCCCAACATGTGCAGCGCGAAACCGAGGCCGCCCGCGGCGCCCGCGCCCGGCAGATCGCGGCCGCGGCGGTCGAGCGCGGCCTCGAGCAGGTCGGCGAAGCGGGCGAGGGCCGCATCGAGGGTCGCAACCTGTGCGGCCGTCACGCCCTTTTGCGGACCGAACACGGCGGTGGCGCCATGCGCTCCCGTCAGCGGGTTGTCGACGTCGGACATGCCGACGAATTCCGTTTCGTTCAGGCGCGGATCGAGCCCCGACGCGTCGATGCGCGCGATATCGGCGAGCCGCGACGGCACCGGCTCGACCGGCTGGCCGCCCGCGTCGAAGCACTGCAGGCCGAGGCCCGCGAGCAGCCCGGCGCCCGCGTCGTTGGTGCTGCTGCCGCCGAGCGCGACGAAGAAGCGGCGCACGCCGTCGTCGAGCAGCGTGCGGATCGCCTCGCCCATCCCGCGCGTGCTGCGCGCGTCGACCGGCACGCTCATGCCGACCGGGTCGGTAATGCCGACGACCTCGGCCGTCTCGACGATCGCGGTGCGCGCATCGATCACGCCGACCGCCGCGTCGCGTGCCGCCAGCGACGCGCCGGCCACCCGCAGCGTGCGCCGCGTGCCGCCGCCCGCCAGCATCGCGTCGAGCGTGCCTTCGCCGCCGTCGGCCATCGGGCAGCAGCGCACCACGGCGTCGGGCCGGGCGCGGCGAATGCCGGTGGCGATCGCGTCCGCGACCTGCTCGGCGGAAAGCGAGCCTTTGAACGAATCGGGCGCGATGACGACGACAGGCGCGGACGGGTGGTGCGGCATGGTGTCTCCGGAGGGCTTTATTGGTGTGAAGAATGAACGGTGGTGCCACGAGGGTGGCTCACACGCTATCGGAGCTTACAGGATGGCAGGCCCGGGGTGGATACGCCGTTCGGCATAGCGGCGATCCGCGTGCAGGGTCGTGCAACGGGCCGTCGATGGGGCGGGGACGCACGCGTGTCGCGCTGATCTGGCGGTACGAGGAAAATTGTTTGCTAGAATAGTCGATTCTTCCGGCCAAAGCCGTGCTCCGAGCCGCTTGCGCTAGCCATCCGGCGCGTGCAGGGATGGCGTGGCGCTCCGGCGCGGCGTGTGAGTGCGACGCACCCATGTGATGCACCTCACGCTGCAGGCAGGCACGGCAAGGAAAACCCGATTCGCTCGAATAATTTTAGGACGATTGAAGCCATGGCTAACGTTGTTGAGAACCTCGGCAAGCTTGAACGCCGCGTGACGATTTCTTTGCCGAAAGACACCGTGCAGAAGGAAATCGACGCCCGCATCCAGAAACTCGCGAAGACCGTGCGCATGCCGGGTTTCCGCCCGGGCAAGGTGCCGGTGAAGATGGTCGCCCAGCAATACGCGGGTCAGGTCGAAGCCGAAGTGCTGAGCGACAAGATCGGCCAGGAATTCTTCACGGTCAGCCGCGCGGAAAACCTGCGCGTCGCCGGCCAGCCGAGCTTCGAGCCGAAGCAGGAACAGGCTGAAGACGCATACGCGTTCGACGCGACGTTCGAGGTCTACCCGGAAGTGAAGATCGGCGATCTGGCGACGGCTGAAGTCGAGCGCTCGACGACGTCGATCGGCGACGCCGAAATCGACCGTACGCTGGACATCCTGCGCAAGCAGCGCGTGCACTTCCACGCGCGTGGCGAAGCCGGCGAGCACGGCGACGGCGGCGCGGACACCGCAGCGAAGAACGGCGACCGCGTGACGGTCGACTTCGTCGGCAAGATCGACGATGTCGCGTTCCAGGGCGGCACGGCCGAAGATTTCCCGTTCGTGCTCGGCGAAGGCCGCATGCTGCCGGAATTCGAAACGGCAGCGCTGGGCCTGAAGGTCGGCGAACAGCGTACGTTCGACCTCAAGTTCCCGGACGACTACCACGGTGCAGACGTCGCCGGCAAAACGGCGCAGTTCACGGTCACGATGAAGAAGATCGAGTGGCCGCACCTGCCGGAAATCGACGCTGAATTCGCGAAGTCGCTCGGTATCGAAGACGGCGACCTCACGAAGATGCGCGCCGAGATCAAGGAAAACCTCGAGCGCGAAGCGAAGCGTCGCACGCAGTCGATCGTCAAGAACCAGGTGATGGACGCGCTGCTGAAGATTTCCGAACTCGACGTGCCGAAGGCACTGATCGAGCAGGACCAGCAACGCCTCGTCGAAATGGCTCGCCAGGACCTGGCGCAGCGCGGCGTGCCGAACGCGAAGGACGCACCGATCCCGGCCGAGATGTTCGCCGACCAGGCGGAGCGCCGCGTGAAGCTGGGCCTCGTGCTGGCCGAGCTGGTGAAGTCGAACGGCCTCGAAGCGAAGCCGGAACAGATCCGCGCGGAAGTCGACGAGTTCGCGAAGAGCTACGAAGACCCGAAGGAAGTGGTCCGCTGGTATTATTCCAACCAGCAGCGCCTCGCCGAGATGGAAGCGTTCGTCGTTGAAAGCAACGTCGTCGACTTCGTGCTGGGCAAGGCAAAGGTGACGGACAAGGAAGTGAGCTTCGAGGCACTCGCGAGCGCATCGGCGCAAGCGTAAGTGTCGCTCTAGCGGCGTGCCGGCTGTCGGAGCGACGGCCCGCACGCCGTTTTTACGTCAAGCGCACGGTTGCCATTAATATGGCGATTGAGCGGGCGGCTTCCTTCCGTTCAATTTTCCATTCGAACAAGGTTCATTGAATGATCACTCGCGCTGAATTGCTGGACATGCTTGCTTCGAACGCGCCGCAGGGTTTCGAGGCGCAAGCGCTGGGGCTGGTGCCGATCGTCGTCGAAACGAGCGGCCGCGGCGAGCGTTCGTACGATATCTATTCGCGTCTCCTGAAGGAGCGCCTGGTGTTCATGGTCGGCGAAGTGAACGACCAGACCGCCAACCTCGTGGTCGCGCAATTGCTGTTCCTCGAGAGCGAGAATCCCGACAAGGACATCAGCCTCTACATCAACAGCCCGGGCGGCTCGGTGTCGGCCGGGATGGCGATCTACGACACGATGCAGTTCATCAAGCCGGACGTGTCGACCCTGTGCATGGGCCTCGCGGCCAGCATGGGCGCGTTCCTGCTCGCGTCGGGTGCGAAGGGCAAGCGCTTCGCGCTGCCGAATTCGCGCGTGATGATTCACCAGCCGCTGGGCGGCGCGCGCGGCCAGGCATCCGACATCGAGATCCAGGCACGCGAGATCCTCTACCTGAAGGAACGGTTGAACAACCTGCTCGCGCAGCACACGGGCCAGGACGTCGAGCGCATCGCGCGCGACACCGACCGTGATAACTTCATGTCGAGCGAGGACGCGAAGGCGTACGGGCTGATCGATCAGGTGCTGTTGAAGCGCCCGTGAGCTTAAACGGGGTGCCGCCCCGATTCGCGCGGCGCCCCCAAACGTCCCGAGTGCCCCTGAGCATCTGCGGCAAGCGCATCCAGCCGGCTCCGGTCGCGCCCTAGGCGCGGCGTTCGGAGCAATCGGCGTATCATGTCATTTACCTGTCCGGAGGCTCTACATTCATGGCGGACAAAAAAGGTTCGAACAGCGAGAAGCTGTTGTATTGCTCGTTTTGCGGGAAAAGCCAGCATGAGGTGAAAAAACTCATCGCGGGCCCGTCGGTGTTCATCTGTGATGAATGTATCGACCTCTGCAACGAAATCATTCGCGACGAGGCGGCTGCCGCCGGCGTCGAGGCCACCCTGTCCCGGTCGGATCTGCCGAGTCCGCAGGAAATTCGCGACATCCTCGATCAGTACGTGATCGGCCAGGAGCGCGCGAAGAAAATCCTCGCGGTGGCCGTGTACAACCACTACAAGCGCCTGAAGCATCTCGACAAGAAGGACGACGTCGAGCTGTCGAAGAGCAACATCCTGCTGATCGGCCCGACGGGCTCCGGCAAGACGCTGCTCGCGCAGACGCTCGCGCGGTTGCTCAACGTGCCGTTCGTGATCGCCGATGCGACGACGCTGACCGAAGCCGGCTACGTCGGCGAGGACGTCGAGAACATCATCCAGAAGCTGTTGCAGAACTGCAACTACGAGGTCGACAAGGCCCAGCGCGGGATCGTCTACATCGACGAAATCGACAAGATCAGCCGCAAGTCGGACAACCCGTCGATCACGCGCGACGTGTCGGGCGAGGGCGTCCAGCAGGCGCTGCTGAAGCTCGTCGAGGGCACGATGGCGTCGGTGCCGCCGCAGGGCGGCCGCAAGCACCCGAACCAGGATTTCATCCAGGTCGACACGACCAACATCCTGTTCATCTGCGGCGGCGCGTTCGACGGTCTCGAAAAGGTGATCACCGATCGTACCGAGAAGACCGGCATCGGCTTCGGCGCGACGGTCAAGAGCAAGCAGGAACGCGACGCGGGCGAAGTGCTGCGCGAAACGGAACCGGAAGACCTGATCAAATTCGGTCTGATCCCCGAATTGATCGGCCGCCTGCCGGTGGTCGCGACGCTCGGCAAGCTCGACGAAGCCGCGCTGATGAAGATCCTGGTCGAGCCGAAGAATGCGCTCGTCAAGCAGTATCACAAGCTGTTCGCAATGGAGCGCGTCGAGCTGGAAATCCGGCCGGGCGCGCTGCAGGCAGTCGCCCGCAAGGCGATCCGCCGCAAGACCGGCGCGCGCGGTTTGCGTTCGATCATCGAACAGGCGTTGCTCGACGTGATGTACGAGCTGCCGACGATGAAAGGGGTCAGCAAGGTCATCATCGACGAGAACGTCATCGATGGGGACGGCAAGCCCTTGCTGATCTACGAGGACACGCCGAAGGTGGCGGGTTCGAACTGACCGGCTTGCCGACGATGTTCATCGAAAAAGGCCGTTCATGAGTCCGTGGGCGGCTTTTTTTCGTTTATCTTGTGGGTAACTCTGACTCGACACGCGGTGGTTACTTTCTTACCGAATATTTCCCGCACTTGAAGGCTTGCAATTCGTTGTGGCGGCCTCAATTACCGAACAATTGATTCCACTCATGGGGAAATGAAAATGTCAGGCACCCAACTTCTCCCGCCGGAACGCATCACGCTCCCGCTGCTGCCGCTGCGGGACGTCGTCGTTTTCCCGCACATGGTGATTCCGCTCTTCGTGGGCCGGCCGAAATCGATCAAGGCCCTCGAAGCAGCGATGGAAGGCGGCAAGCACATCATGCTCGTCGCCCAGAAAACCGCGGCCAAGGACGAACCGACCGAAAAGGACATGTACGAGGTCGGTTGTATCGCCAACATCCTGCAGATGCTGAAGCTGCCGGACGGCACCGTGAAGGTGCTCGTCGAGGGCCTGCAGCGCGCGAAGGCGTTGTCGATCGAAGAACAGGAGACGCAGTTCTCCTGCGAAGTGATGCCGCTCGAGCCCGATCACGCCGACAGCGCCGAAACGGAAGCACTGCGCCGCGCGATCGTGTCGCAGTTCGACCAGTACGTGAAGCTGAACAAGAAGATCCCGCCGGAGATCCTCACGTCGCTGTCGGGCATCGACGAAGCGGGCCGTCTCGCCGACATGATCGCCGAGCGCCTGCCGCTGAAGCTCGACCAGAAGCAGCACATCCTCGAGATGTTCCCGGTCATCGAGCGCCTCGAGCACCTGCTCGCGCAGCTCGAAGCCGAGATCGACATCCTGCAGGTCGAAAAGCGCATCCGCGGGCGCGTGAAGCGCCAGATGGAAAAGAGCCAGCGCGAGTACTACCTGAACGAACAGGTCAAGGCGATCCAGAAGGAACTGGGCGAAGGCGAGGAAGGGGCGGATCTCGAGGAACTCGAGAAGCGCATCAACGCCGCGCGCATGCCGAAGGAAGCCAAGAAGAAGGCCGACGCCGAGCTGAAGAAGCTGAAGCTGATGTCGCCGATGTCGGCGGAAGCCACCGTCGTGCGCAACTACATCGACACGCTGATCGGCCTGCCGTGGCGCAAGAAGAGCAAGGTCAACAACGACCTGTCGAACGCCGAGCAGGTGCTCGACGAGGATCACTTCGGCCTCGAGAAGGTCAAGGAACGGATCCTCGAGTATCTCGCGGTGCAACAGCGCGTGGACAAGGTCAAGGCGCCGATCCTGTGCCTCGTCGGGCCTCCGGGCGTCGGCAAGACCTCGCTCGGCCAGTCGATCGCCCGTGCGACGAACCGCAAGTTCGTCCGGATGGCGCTCGGCGGCGTGCGTGACGAAGCCGAGATCCGCGGCCACCGCCGTACGTACATCGGTTCGATGCCGGGCAAGATCCTGCAAAGCCTTGCGAAGGTCGGCGTGCGCAATCCGCTCTTCCTGCTCGACGAAGTCGACAAGATGGGCATGGATTTCCGCGGCGATCCGTCGTCGGCGCTGCTCGAAGTGCTCGATCCGGAACAGAACCACACGTTCGCCGACCACTACATCGAAGTCGACTTCGACCTGTCGGACGTGATGTTCGTCGCGACGTCGAACTCGCTGAACATCCCGCCGCCGCTGCTCGACCGGATGGAAGTGATCCGTCTGTCGGGCTACACGGAAGACGAGAAGGTCAGCATTGCCCAGCGTTACCTGCTGCCGAAGCAGAAGAAGAACAACGGGCTGAAGGAAGGCGAGATCGACGTCACCGAGCAGGCGATCCGCGACATCATCCGCTACTACACGCGCGAAGCCGGTGTGCGTTCGCTCGAGCGGGAAGTGTCGAAGATCTGCCGCAAGGTCGTGAAGATGCTGCTGCTGAAGAAGGCATCGGGCGCGATCAAGGTCGATGGCGAGAACCTCGACACGTTCCTCGGCGTGCGCAAGTATGACTTCGGCCTCGCGGCGAAGGAAAACCAGGTCGGTCAGGTGACGGGCCTCGCGTGGACGGAAGTCGGCGGCGACCTGCTGACGATCGAAGCCGCGGTGATGCCGGGCAAGGGCAACGTGATCCGTACGGGTTCGCTCGGCGACGTGATGAAGGAGTCGGTCGAGGCTGCGCGTTCGGTCGTGCGTTCGCGTTCGCGTCGTCTCGGTATCAAGGACGAAGCGTTCGAGAAGCAGGACATCCACATCCACGTGCCGGAAGGCGCGACGCCGAAGGACGGTCCGTCCGCCGGCGGTGCGATGACGACCGCGCTGGTGTCGGTGCTGACGGGTATTCCCGTGCGGGCCGACGTCGCGATGACGGGCGAAATCACGTTGCGTGGCGAAGTGCTGCCGATCGGCGGGCTGAAGGAAAAGTTGCTGGCGGCTCACCGCGGCGGCATCAAGCTCGTGCTGATTCCGGAAGAGAACGTGAAGGATCTCGCGGACATTCCGGACAACGTGAAGAACGCGATCGAGATCGTGCCGGTCCGCTGGATCGACAAGGTGCTGGAGCTCGCGCTCGAGCGTTCGCCGACTCCGCTGCCGCCGGAAGAAGAAGCGAAGGCAGCGGCGCCGGTCGGCGAGGCGGCGAAGGATGCCGGCTCGACGGAAGTGGTCAAGCACTGAGGCCCCGAGCACCGTCGTTGCTGACGGTCGTTCACGAAACCCGCGGCGGTGTCCGCGGGTTTTTTATGCGCTTCGGAATCGTGCGAGCGCGTGCGTTAAAAAAATTCACGCGCAGGCTTGGCAAAATGATCGGGGATGAATTAAACTTGCGGGCTCGCTGATTGTTGATGCGGAAACGCAGATCGCAGTCAGAACGAATCGGAAACGGGTGCTTAGCTCAGCTGGTAGAGCGGCGCCCTTACAAGGCGTAGGTCGGGGGTTCGAACCCCTCAGCACCCACCAGTTTCCCGATTCAGCCAGACCAAGGAGCGGTAGTTCAGTCGGTTAGAATACCGGCCTGTCACGCCGGGGGTCGCGGGTTCGAGTCCCGTCCGCTCCGCCAGAAATGAAAAAGCCCGCCTCGTGCGGGCTTTTTCATTTGTATTGTCGGTTGCGCCCGCGGGCGGGCGCGTGACTGCGGAGCGGAGGAAGCCGCCTGCGCGGCTTCCGGCGGGACTCGAAGGGCTGCGCGTGCACGCGCAGCCGCGGCCTGCGGGAGGTAGGCGAGTCCCGTCCGCTCCGCCAGAAAATGAAGAAGCCCGCCTCGTGTGGGCTTTTTCATTTGTATTTCCGGCTGCGCCTGCCCGCGGCACGTCTGCTTTTTTCCCGTCCCACCCCGTATGTTGTAATATCGGTCGTTTTGTCCAATTTTCCCGTCACGCATGCTCGATTTCTTCCGTAATCACCAGCGCCTGATGATGGCGCTCCTGCTCCTGATCGTATTGCCGGGGCTGGGTTTCGTCGGGATCCAAGGCTTCCGCGGCTTCTTCGACGACAGTGCGAACGTCGCGGCAGTCAACGGGCACAAGATCACGCGGGTCGAATTCGACGGCGCGTTCCGCCAGCAGATCGACCAGGCGCGCCAGGCGCTCGGCGGCCAGTTCGACATCAAGATGTTCGACACGCCCGAGCATCGCAAGCAGGTGCTCGACGGCCTGATCCAGCAACGCGTGCTGGCCGACGAGACGCAACGCCTGCACCTGACCGCATCCGACAACGCTGTGCGCGACGCGCTGATGAGCGATCCGATGATCGCGTCGCTGAAGAAGCCCGACGGTACGATCGACGTCGAACGCTACGCGCAACTGCTGTCGTTCCAGGGGATGACGCCCGAGCAGTACCAGGAGCGCGTGCGTTACAGCCTCTCGCTGCAGCAGATTCCGGCGAGCATCGTGTCGAGCGCGTTCACGCCGAAGAGCCTCGCGCAACGCCTGTCCGAACTCGCCGCGCAGCAGCGTGAAGTGCAGGCGCTCGTGCTGAAGACGAGCGACTTCGCAGCGAAGGTCCAGCCGACCGACGCGCAGCTCACCGCGTACTACGACGCACACAAGCAGAGCTTCGCGACGCCGGAAACCGCGACGATCCAGTACCTCGTCTATTCGCCGGCCGCAGCGGCCGCGAGCGCGCAGCCGACCGAAGCGGACATCAAGAAGTTCTACGACGACAATCCGACGCACTTCCGTAGCGAAGCACAGGTGCGCGTGAGCCACATCTTCATCGCCGCGCCGGGGAGCGCCAGCGCGGCCGACAAGACAGCCGCAAAGGCGAAGGCCGAGCAACTGCTCGCCGACGTGAAGGCGCATCCGGATCAATTCGCGCAGATCGCGCAGAAGAGCTCGCAGGACGCGCCGTCGGCAGCGAAGGGCGGCGACCTCGGCTTCATCACGCGCGGTTCGACCGCGGGCGGCAAGGCGTTCGACGATGCGGCGTTCTCGCTCAAGCAGGGCGACGTGAGCGGGATCGTGCAGTCGGATCTCGGTTTCCACATCCTGAAGGCGACCGAAGTGAAGCCGGCGGTCGTCAAGCCGTTCGCGGAAGTGAAGGACCAGATCGCGGTCGACCTGAAGCAGCAGTACGCATCGAAGGCGTTCACGGACAACGCGGAAGGTTTCACGTCGACCGTCTATGAAAAGGCGAAGACGCTGCAGCCGGCCGCGGACAAGTACAAGCTGACGATCCAGACGGCCACCGTCACGCCGACGCCGAATCCGCAACTGCCGCCGACGAGCCCGTTGAACAATCCGAAGTTCCTGGCCGCCGTGTTCGCGAACGACGCGGTGAAGAACCAGAACAACACGCAGGCGATCGACGTCGGCAACAACACGCTGATCTCGGCGCGCGTGACCGACTACAAGCCGGCTGCGGTGCCCGCGCTCGACACGATCAAGGACGTCGTGCGCCAGAAGGTCATCGCCGAGCAGGCCGCGGAACTCGCGAAGAAGGACGGTGCGGCGAAGCTGGCCGAGCTGCAGAAGTCGAAGTCGACCGACGGGTTCGCGGCCGCGCAGAAGGTGTCGCGCACGCAGTCGCAGGGCCTGACGCCGGCTGCGCTGAGCGCCGTCTACAAGGTCGATGCGAAGACGCTGCCGGCTTACGTCGGTGTCGATCTCGGCGCGGACGGCTATGCGATCTACCGTGTGAACGCGGTGATCCCGGGTTCGGCGGTCGATCCGCAGCAACTGGCGGCCGCGCAGCAGCAGATGGCGCAGGTCGACGCGCAGAGCGAAGGCGAAGCGTATCTCGCCGCGCTGCGCGATCGCTCGAAGGTGAAGCTGTACGGCAGCACGACGGCCAGCCAGCAGCAGGACGGCGACAACTGAGCATCGTTTCGCCCGCAACCATCAAACAGCCCCGCTTGAAGCGGGGCTTTTTGTTTTCCGGTGTACGGCGGTCAGCCGCGCGGCTTGCCGAGCAACGGCTTCAGTGCCGGCCACACATTGTCGAGCAGGACGCCCTGGGCCTGCTGCGCGGGATGCATCTGGTCGGCCTGGAACATCTCGGGCTTGTTCTCGATGCCGGCCAGCAGGAACGGCACGAGCGGCACGCCGAGGTCTTTCGACAGCCGCGTATAGACCGCGTGGAACTTCTGCGTGTAGTCGGGGCCGTAATTGGGTGGCACGTACATGCCGACCAGCACGACCTTTGCCTGCGCACGCCGCGCGCCGGCGATGATGTCGCGCAGGTTCTGCTCGGTCGTCGCGAGCGGCACGCCGCGCAGCGCATCGTTCGAACCGAGCTCGACGACGACGATCGACGGCTTGAGTCGCTGCAGCACCGCGGGCAGCCGCGCGCGGCCGCCGCTCGTGGTGTCGCCGCTGACGCTGGCGTTCGCGACGCTATAATCGATTCGCTCTGTCGTGAGTCGTTGCCGCAG
This sequence comes from Burkholderia sp. BCC0397, assembly GCF_902832865.1. NCBI lineage: Bacteria > Pseudomonadati > Pseudomonadota > Betaproteobacteria > Burkholderiales > Burkholderiaceae > Burkholderia > Burkholderia sp. BCC0397. The sequence goes on from NZ_CADFDL010000002.1 coordinate 964,573, forward strand.
CAGCGACACCCAGCCGGTGTCGCGCGGCAATCCGTATTCGGCCGACAGGCTGTCGCCGAGCACGACGATCACGGGCGGGCTCGATGCCGGCGCCGTCGCGGCGCGTGCGGGCACGGTGACGGCCAGCAGGGTGCCCAGCAGCGCGGCGGCCGCCGCGCGTCTTTTCCAGCGGAATGTCGTGTCCATGTTCAAGATTACCGATCCGATCATCGAAGTCCATGACGTGTGCAAGCGGGTTGCCGATGCCACGGGCGAGCTGACGATCCTCGACGGCATCACGCTCGCCGTGCAGCCGGGCAGCAGCCTCGCGATCGTCGGCGCGTCCGGGTCGGGCAAATCGACGCTGCTCGGCCTGCTTGCGGGGTTGGACAGCGCGACGAGCGGCACGGTTCGCCTGCTCGGCCGCGCGCTCGACCAGCTCGACGAGGACGAACGCGCGGCACTGCGCAACGGCGCGGTCGGATTCGTGTTCCAGTCGTTCCAGTTGATGCCGCATCTGACGGCGCTCGAGAACGTGATGCTGCCGCTCGAACTGCAGGGCGGCATCAGTGCGCGCGATGCGGCCGATCGCGCCCGGGCGCTGCTCGTGCAGGTCGGCCTCGGCGAACGCACCGCGCATTATCCGAAGCTGCTGTCGGGCGGCGAACAGCAGCGCGTCGCACTCGCACGCGCGTTCGTCACGCGCCCGGCGATCCTGTTCGCCGACGAGCCGACCGGCAGCCTCGACGCGGCAACCGGCCACGCGGTCATCGACCTGATGTTCGAACTGAACCGCACGCATGGCGCGACGCTCGTGCTCGTCACGCACGATGCCGAACTCGCGCGCCGCTGCGCAACGACGGTCACCATCGACGCCGGGCGCATCGTCGCGCCGCAAGCGGCTTCGCGCAACGCGTGAATATTCGTGCCGGCCGCGCAGGGTGGATCGCGCGGCCGGCATGGGCATGACGCCGTCGCGTCAGCGCTTCAACGCTTCAACGCTTGAGCGCCGCGCGGGCGCGCTCGATCAGCGCCGTGGTCGACGAGTCGTGTTTCGCCGGGTCGACCGATTCGGCCGACAGGTCGGCTTCGACGACCTTGCCGAGAATCTTGCCGAGCTCGACGCCCCACTGGTCGAACGGATTGATGTCCCATACCGTCGCCTGCACGAGCACCTTGTGCTCGTAAAGCGCGATCAGCGCGCCGAGCGAGCGCGGCGTCAGCGCATCGACGAGCAGCGTCGTGGTCGGCCGGTTGCCGGGGAACGTCAGGTGCGGCGCGAGCGCTTCCTTGCCGGGCCCGGCGACCTGGCGCGCTTCTTCGAGCGTGCGGCCGAGCATCAGCGCCTCGCTCTGCGCGAAGCAGTTCGCGAGCAGCTTCGGGTGATGGCTCGCGAGCGGATGCTCGGGCGTCAGCACCGCGATGAAGTCGATCGGCACGATCGTCGGCCCCTGGTGCAGCATCTGGAAGAACGCATGCTGGCCGTTGGTGCCCGGCTCGCCCCACGTGACGGCCGACGTCGGGTAGTCGACGAAGGTGCCGTCCAGGCGCGCGGATTTGCCGTTGCTCTCCATTTCGAGCTGCTGCAGGTACGACGGCAGGTAGTGCAGCGCTTCCGAATACGGCGCGACGAGATAGCTCTGCGAGCCGAAGAAATTCCGGTACCAGATGCCGATCAGGCCGAGCAGCACCGGCAGGTTGCGCTCGAGCGGCGCTTCGCGGAAGTGGCGGTCCATGTCGTTCGCGCCGGCCAGCAGCTCGTCGAACTGTTCGGGGCCGACCGCGATCATGATCGACAGGCCGACCGCCGACCACAGCGAATAGCGGCCGCCGACCCAATCCCACATTTCGAACACGTTCTCTGCGGCGATGCCGAACTTCACGACTTCGGCCGGGTTCGCCGACACGCCGACGAAGTGCTTCGCGAGCGCGTCCTCGGGGCAGCCGCGCGCGACGAACCAGTCGCGCAGCGAGCGTGCGTTCGTCATCGTCTCGAGCGTCGTGAAGGTCTTCGACACGATGATCGCGAGCGTTTCCTCGGGATCGACCCGTTCGAGCACGCGCGCGAGATCGGCGCCGTCGACGTTCGACACGAAGTGGGTCGAGATTTCGGGCGTGGCGACGTGGTGCAGCGCATGCACGACCATCTTCGGCCCGAGATCGGAGCCGCCGATGCCGATGTTGATCACGTGGCGGATGCGCTTGCCCGTATAGCCCGTCCACGTGCCGCTGCGCACGGCGCGCGCGAACGTCGCCATCTTCGCGCGCTCGGCGCTCACCTGCGCGTGGAACGGCGCCTGCGGGTCGGTCGCGCGCAGCGCGGTGTGCAGCGCCGCGCGGCCTTCGGTCGGGTTGACGATCTCGCCCGCGAACATCGCGTCGCGGCGCGCTTCGACGCCCGCGTCGCGCGCGAGCTGCACGAGCAGGCGCAGCGTTTCGTCGTCGATGCGGTTCTTCGAGAAATCGGCCGCGAGACCGCCGCCCGGAATCGTGAAGCGTTCGGCGCGGGTCGGCGCGCGGTCGTTTTCCGGCGCGAACCAGTCGCGCAGCCGCGCGTGGCGGATCTGTTCGAAGTGGGATTGAAGGGCAGTCCAGGCGGGGAGCGATTTCAGCGTCATGGCGGTTCGAGTGAAGCGTGAATCGGGAGGAATGCCGCGCCGGCTCATCGGGATCGGAAAGCCGGCGGACGAGAAGGCCCGCCGTGCGGCGGGGCAGTCAGTATAGCGGCGTTACGTGTCGGCGCGCGGCGACGGATAAAAAAGGCGATTGATCAGCGTGCGCGCCATCGGCGCGAGCTCGCCCGCGGTGAGCCCGGCCGGGCCGGTGCCGTTCGCGGTCAGCGTGTCGGCCGCGAGGCCGTGCAGATAGACGCCGGCCAGCGCGGCTTCGTACGGCGCGACCCGCTGCGCGAGCAGCGCGCCGATCAGGCCGCCGAGCACGTCGCCGGTGCCGCCGGTGGCGAGCGCCGCGTTGCCGGTCGGGTTGATCGCCACCCGCCCGTCGGGCGCCGCAATCACCGTGCCCGAGCCTTTCAGCACGACGATGCTCGCGTAACGTGCGGCGAGCGCCTGCGCGGCCGCGACGCGATCGCGCTGCACGGCTGCCGTGTCGCCGCCGAGCAGGCGCGCGGCTTCGAGCGGATGCGGCGTCAGCACGCATGGATTGCCGCGCGCGCCGCGCGTGGCGACGGCGGCCGCGAGATCCGCGTGCGTCGCGACGAGGTTCAGTGCGTCGGCATCGAGCAGCGTCGCGATGTCGTGCGCGAGCACGTCGCGCGCGAGCGTTGCCGCGGCTTCGCGCGTGCCGAGCCCGCAACCGGCCGCGATCGCGGTCATCGCGCCGAGATCGAGGGTGTCGGCCGGATGCAGCATCAGTTCGGGGAAGGGCGGGTCGTACGGCGGCGCGCCGGCGCCAAGGAAGCCGACGTGCACCTTGCCGGCGCCCGCGAACAGCGCGGCGCGGGCGGCGAGGATCGGCGCGCCGCACATGCCCGTGTCGCCGCCGAGCACCGCGAGGCTGCCGTACGTGCCCTTGTGGGACGCGAAGGCGCGCGCGGGCAGCGCCGCGGCGAACCGCGCGGGCGCGTTCAGCACGATGGCCGGCGCGGCGGGCGGCGCGACGTCGAGCGACGCGACGTGGATTGCGCCGGCGAGATCGCGGCCGTCGCCCGTGTAGAGGCCGGGCTTCGCGCCGATGAAGGTGAGCGTGTGGGTGGCCGCGACGGCGACGCCCGCGCCGACGATCCGGCCCGTGTCGCTGTCGAGCCCGCTCGGCACGTCGAGCGCGAGCACGCGGCCGCCGCTGCGCGCATGGGCGGCGATGCGTGCGGCCTGCTCGGCGAACGCGCCGTCGAGCGCGCGGCCGAGACCGATGCCGAACAGCCCGTCGACGACCCACGCATAGCCTTCCAGCGACGCGGGCGGGGTGGCCGACAGCGGCACGCCCGCCGTGCGCGCGAGACCGAGCGCCCATTGCGCGTCGTCCGGCTTGACCGGCACCGGCATCCACACATGCGTCGCGACGCCGAGCTGCTGGAGCTGCGCGGCGGCTACCAGCGCGTCGCCGCCGTTGTTGCCGGGGCCCACCGCGAACCAGACCGGGCGATCGTCGCCGGCGACGCGCTCGGACAGCCAGCGCGCGGCGGCGGCGCCCGCGCGGCCCATCAGCGTGTGCGGCGGCAGCGCGGCGGTTGCGTCGGCTTCGGCCGCGCGCAGGTCGGCGACGCGCAGCAGCGCGATCGGGTCGGAATCGGGAAGCGGGCGGGTAACGGTCATCGCGGGATCGTGGCGGCTGGCAAGGATGCCGCCACGGGTCGGCCCGCGGCGGTCAGGTCGTGAAGCGGCCGGCGCTCAGCGCGGCGAGCGTGTCGGCGGGCCAGTGCTGGACGTTGCCGCCCAGATAGTCGGTCACCACTTTAGCAGACCCGCACGCGAGGCCCCAGCCGGCCGGGCCATGGCCGAAATTGACAAACACGCGCGGATGCGGGGTCGGACCCACGACGGGCAGGCCGTCCGGCGACAGCAGTTGCACGCCTCGCCACGACAGCGCGGCCGAGATCTTTGCAGCACCGGGCACCCAGTCATGGACGGCCTGGCCGAGCAGCGCGAGCGCGGCCTCGGACAGCGGTTCGGCGAGCGGCTTCGCGGTGTCGGCGAGACTTTGCAGCACGGCGGCGCCACCGACGCGCAGCCGCTGGTGGGTGCGCGTGATCGAGATCCGCTTGATCGAATCGACGACGCAAAGGTGCGGCGAGTGTTCTTCGTATGCGACGGGGGCGGTGAGCGTGTGGACGCGCACCGGGTGCAGCGGCAGGCGCCAGCCGAGCCGTTCGAGCAGCGCAATGCTGCCGGCGCCGGCGGCGACCACGATCGCGTCGGCGGAAATCACGTCGACCTCGCGCGCCTTCGCCGCGCTCCGGTTGCCCGGCGGCACGAGCTCGACCGCGGCCCGGCCGTTGTCGACGCGGATCGCGGCGACGTCCGCGCCGAAACGGAACTGCACGCCGTGCTCGTCGAGCGTCTGCTTGACCAGTTTCGCGAACAGCGGGCAGTTGCCGGTGCGCTCGGTTTCGAGCAGCACGCCGCCGGCAAAGCCGGGCTCGGCCGGCACCGACGGTTCGAGCGCCGCGCATTCGTCGGCGGTGAGCGTGCGGTACGGCTGGTCGAGCGTGCGCAGCAGGTCGAGCGCGGGTTGCAGCGCGTCCCAGTCGCGCGGATCGCGCACGACGTGCAGGATGCCGGGTTTCTGTTCGAATTCGAGCTCGAGGCGCGCCTCGATATCGGCGAGCGTGTCGCGCGACACGTCGATCAGCGGGCGCAGCCGCGCGTACTGCGCGGCGAACGCGTCGGGCTCGCGCAGCGTGCCGAGCTGCTTGACGAAGTGGCGCACGCCGCCGTTGAAGCCCGGCTTGTAGACGATGCCGCTGTCGCGCGGCTGGCGCTGGCGCATGAAGGTCGGGCCGAACCAGACGTCGAGCGGGCTCGGCAGCAGCGCGCCGCCGTCGCCGTAGGTCGCGCCTTGCGCGACGGTCGCGTGGCGTTCGACCACGCACACGCGATGGCCGGCCGCGCGCAGCTGGTAGGCGGTGGCGACGCCGCTGATTCCGCCGCCGATGACGATGACATCCATTGGATTGCTTCGATGACGGGCGGCGCGCGCGCCGCCCGGTGAGAATTCGCTGAGGGCCCGGGCCCGGTGAACCCGGAATGATAGCGCCAAAAGTGCGCGAACCGGCGCCGGCCGAGCATGGGCCGTGCGGTCGCGCCACGGCGGCCGGCGCGCGGGCCCGCGCAGGCCGGCCCGGCGGGCGGCCGTGCGCGCCGCGCGCCCGGGCACCGGTGCGGTGCATGCGGACTACCGATCGGCCGGTCTTGGGCGGCCGACTTCCGGGTATAATTACGGCCTTCCTTTCGCCCCACGTCGCCACCTCGCGCGACTCATCGACGTCAGTCCAGCCCATGGCTCACTTCTCGTGTTTTCCCGGCGCTTCGGCCCTCTCCGATTTCCGTCAAACCCGTCTGCTCGACACGCTCAGGCAAATCGACGCCAACATCGTCGCGGTGCGCGGCCAGTTCCTGCACTTCGTCAATGCGGCCGAGCCGCTGTCGGCCGACGACAGCGCGCGCATCGATGCGCTGATGCACTACGGCGCGCCGTTCCAGCCGGCGGGCGAGAAGGGCGCGACCGAGACCTTCGTCGTGCTGCCGCGCTTCGGCACGGTCTCGCCGTGGGCGAGCAAGGCGACCGACATCGCGCAGCACTGCGGCCTCACGCAGGTGCGCCGCATCGAGCGCGGCGTCGAATTCACGGTCACGCTGAAGTCGGGCCTGCTCGGCGGCAAGAAGGCGCTGTCGGACGACGCGCGCGCAGCCGTCGCGGCCGCGCTGCATGACCGGATGACCGAAAGCGTGATCGCGACGCGCGACGACGCGAAGCACCTGTTCGACGAACTGCCGGCCAAGCCGCTCGCGAGCGTCGACGTATTGGGTGTGGGCCGCGGCGCGCTGGAGCGCGCGAACGTCGAGCTGGGCCTCGCGCTCGCCGACGACGAGATCGACTACCTGGTCGACGCGTTCCGCAAGCTCGAACGCAACCCGACCGACGTCGAGCTGATGATGTTCGCGCAGGCGAACAGCGAACACTGCCGCCACAAGATCTTCAACGCGCAGTGGACGATCGACGGCGAGGCGCAGGACATGTCGCTGTTCGCGATGATCCGCAACACCGAGAAGCTGAACCCGCAAGGCACGATCGTCGCGTATTCGGACAACTCGTCGATCATGGTCGGCGCCGAAGCCGAGCGCTGGTTCCCGCGCAAGGCTGGCGCGGCCGGCGAGCCGGGCGAACGCTACGGCCGCCACACCGAGCTCACGCACACGCTGATGAAGGTCGAAACGCACAACCACCCGACGGCGATCTCGCCGTTCCCGGGGGCGGCGACCGGTGCAGGCGGCGAGATCCGCGACGAAGGCGCGACGGGCCGCGGCGCGCGTCCGAAGGCCGGCCTCACGGGCTTCACCGTGTCGAACCTCGACCTGCCGGACGCCCGCCAGTCGTGGGAAAACGCGCGCGACGCGGCGCAGCCGGTGGCCGAGCGCAACCCGAACGAGCAGCACGGCCCGTACGGCCGTCCGGACCGCATCGCGTCGCCGCTGCAGATCATGATCGACGGCCCGCTCGGCGGCGCCGCGTTCAACAACGAATTCGGCCGCCCGAACCTCGGCGGCTACTTCCGCGTGTACGAGCAGAACGTCGGCGGCACGGTGCACGGCTATCACAAGCCGATCATGATCGCGGGCGGCCTCGGCAACATCGCGGATCAGCACACGCACAAGCATGACGTGCCGGCTGGCTCGCTGCTGATCCAGATCGGCGGCCCCGGCATGCGAATCGGCATGGGCGGCGGCGCGGCGAGCTCGATGGCGACCGGCGCGAACACGGCCGAGCTCGACTTCGACTCCGTGCAGCGCGGCAACCCGGAAATCGAACGCCGCGCGCAGGAAGTGATCAACGGCTGCTGGCAGCTCGGCGCGGAAAACCCGATCCTGAGCATCCACGACGTCGGCGCGGGCGGCCTGTCGAACGCGTTCCCCGAAATCGTCGACGGCGCGGGCAAGGGCGCGCGCTTCGAACTGCGCAAGGTCGCGCTCGAGGAATCGGGCCTGTCGCCGCGCGAAATCTGGTCGAACGAGGCGCAGGAGCGCTACGTGCTGGCGATCGCGCCGGCCGACCTGCCGCGCTTCGAGGCGATCTGCGCGCGCGAGCGCTGTCCGTTCGCGGTGGTCGGTGTCGCGACCGACGAACGCCAGCTGAAGCTCGTCGACGACGAAGCGACGGGCGCCGACGAATACCCGGTCGACATGCCGATGGAAGTGCTGCTCGGCAAGCCGCCGCGCATGCACCGCGACGTCGTGCGCGTGAGCACCGAGCGTGCGCCGGTCGACGTGACGGGCATCGCGCTGTCGGCAGTCGCGCTCGACGTGCTGAAGCACCCGACGGTCGGCAGCAAGTCGTTCCTGATCACGATCGGCGACCGTTCGGTCGGCGGTACGTCGGTGCGCGACCAGATGGTCGGCCCGTGGCAGGTGCCGGTGGCCGACTGCGCGATCACCGCGCTCGACTACGCGGGCTTCAAGGGCGAAGCGATGACGATGGCCGAGCGTACGCCGCTCGCGGTGATCGACGCGCCGGCATCGGGCCGCATGGCCGTCGGCGAAGCGATCACGAACATCGCGAGCGCGCCGATCGCGTCGCTCGACAAGCTGAAGCTGTCGGCGAACTGGATGGCCGCGTGCGGCACGGCCGGCGAGGACGCCGCGCTGTTCGACACGGTCAAGGCGATCGGCATGGAGCTGTGCCCGGCGCTCGGGATCGGCATCCCGGTCGGCAAGGACTCGCTGTCGATGAAGACGAAGTGGGACGAGCAGGGCGTCGCGAAGGAAGTCGTGTCGCCGGTGTCGCTGATCATCTCCGCATTCGCGCCGGTCGAGGACGTGCGCCGCCATCTCACGCCGCAACTGCGCCGCGTGGCGGACGCGGGCGACAGCGTGCTGATCGCGATCGATCTCGGCCGCGGCAAGAACCGGATGGGCGGCAGCATCTTCGCGCAGGTCACGCAGCAGGTCGGCAATGCGACGCCTGACGTCGACGACGCGGAAGACCTGAAGCGCTTCTTCAACGCGATCCAGTCGCTCAATGCGCAAGACAAGCTGCTCGCGTACCACGACCGCTCGGACGGCGGCCTGTGGGCGACCGTGTGCGAAATGGCGTTCGCGGGCCATGCGGGCGTATCGCTGAACGTCGACATGCTGACGCTCGACCCGAACCACGAATCCGACTACGGCGACGCGAAGGACTGGGCGAAGCAGACGAGCGGCCGTCGCGACGACCGCACGCTGCGCGCGCTGTTCTCCGAAGAGCTCGGCGCCGTCGTGCAGGTGCGCGCGTCCGACCGCGACGCGGTGCTCGGCGCGCTGCGCGAGTTCGGCCTGTCGACGTGCTCGCACGTGATCGGCACGGTCAACGATCGCGACGTGATCGAGGTGTACCGCGACGCGAAGAAGATCTTCGACGCGCCGCGCACCGAACTCCATCGCGCATGGAGCGAAGTGAGCTGGCGCATCGCGCGCCTGCGCGACAACCCCGCCTGCGCGGATGCCGAATACGACGCACTGCTGGACGCCGCCGATCCGGGCCTCTCGCCGGTGCTGACGTTCGATCCGGCCGACGACATCGCCGCACCGTTCATCGCGACGGGCGCACGGCCGCGCGTCGCGATCCTGCGCGAACAGGGCGTGAACTCGCATCTGGAAACCGCGTATGCGTTCGACCGCGCAGGCTTCGACGCGCACGACGTGCACATGAGCGACCTGCTCGCGGGCCGCGCGACGCTGGCCGATTTCGCGGGCGCGGTCGCGTGCGGTGGCTTCTCGTACGGCGACGTGCTGGGCGCGGGCGAAGGCTGGGCGAAGACGATCCGTTTCAACGCGAACCTCGCCGACATGTTCTCGGCCTTCTTCGCGCGCCCCGATACGTTCGCACTCGGTATCTGCAACGGCTGCCAGATGCTGTCGAGCATCGCGTCGATGATCCCGGGCGCGGAAGCCTGGCCGAAGTTCACGCGCAACAAGTCCGAGCAGTTCGAGGCGCGCTTCTCGTTCGTCGAAGTGGAGAAGTCGCCGTCGATCTTCTTCGCGGGCATGGAAGGCTCGCGGATTCCGGTCGCGGTCGCGCACGGCGAAGGCTATGCGGACTTCTCGCAGCAGGGCGACATCGATCGCGTCGCGGTCGCGATGCGTTACGTCGACCACCGCGGCGAAGCCACCGAGCGCTATCCGTTCAACCCGAACGGCTCGCCGGCCGGCATCACGTCGGTCACGACGGCCGACGGCCGCTTCTCGGTGCTGATGCCGCACATGGAGCGCGTGCATCGCACGGTCGCGATGAGCTGGCACCCGGAAGGCTGGGGTGAGGCGAGCCCGTGGATGCGGGTGTTCCGCAACGCACGCCGCTGGATCGGCTGATCCGGATGATGTTCGACCCGAACGCGCCGGTCGAGGTCGTCACGCTGCGTGACGAACGTGCGAGCGAGGCCGACGCGATCGGCCGCGTGATCCGGGCGGCGTTCGCGGGCGAGCCGCAGGGCGGGCAGTTCGAACAGCGCATCGTCGAGACGCTGCGCGCGGACGGTGCGCTGAGCGTATCGCTCGTCGCGGAGCGCGACGGGCGTATCGTCGGGCACGTCGCGTTCTCGCCGGTTGCGATTGGCCGCGAGCCGGCCGGCAGCCAGCCGTGGTACGGGCTCGCGCCGCTCGCGGTGCGGCCCGATTGCCAGCGGCAAAGCATCGGCGCGGGGCTCGTGCGCACGGGGCTCGACGCGTTGCGGCGGCTCGGCGCGCGCGGCTGCGTGGTGCTCGGCGAGCCGGCGTATTACGCGCGTTTCGGGTTCGAGCCGCATGGCGACATCGTGTTTCCGGGCGTGCCGTCCGAGTATTTCCTCGCGCTGCCGTTCGACGAATCGGCCCCGCCGCCGTCGGGCGAAGCGCGTTATCACGACGTGTTTTATCCCGCGTAGCGAACGCTGCGGGCGGGTGACGCCTGGCACGGGAAAAGCCGCTCTTCGGAGCGGTTTTTTATTGCGCGTTGGCTGAACGCCATCGCGTCGCGAGACACCTGTTCGTGCGCGCCAAAAGAAAAAGCCGCTCCGAAGAGCGGCTTTCGATGCGCGTGCGATGCGCGCCGGCGTTACTGGATCTTGGCCTGCTGGCGCAGACCTTCCTCGAACGCCTGCAGCTTCTGCTGCACGAGCTGCTGCGCGATCTGCGCCTTCACCTGGTCGAACGGCGGCGGGGCGATGTCGCGGATGTCGTCGACGCGGATGATGTGCCAGCCGAACTGCGTCTTCACCGGCGTGTCGGTCATCTGGCCTTTCTGCAGCTTCTGCGCGGCCGCCGCGAATTCCGGCACGTATGCCTTCGGGTCGGACCAGTCGAGATCGCCGCCGTTCTTGCCCGAACCCGGATCCTTCGAGTATTGCTTCGCGAGATCCTCGAATTTCGTGCCGCCCTTGATCTTCGCGATCAGGTCCTTCGCCTGCTGCTCGTTGTCGACGAGGATGTGGTGCAGGTGATACTCGCGGTTGCCGCCCACGCCCTTGACGAGTTCGTCGTAGCGCGCTTTCACTTCGGCGTCGGTCGGCTGGTTCTTCTTCAGGAAGCTCTCGATCATCGAGCGCAGCACGACGGTCTGCTGCGCGACGGCGACTTGAGCCTTCACGTCCGGACGATTCGGGATGCCTTCGCGGATCGCTTCCTGCATCAGGATTTCGCGGTTCACCAGTTCCTGGCGCACGGCCTGCTGCAGTTGCGGGCCGTCGGTCTGGCCTTGCTGGACGAGCTGCGCGACCATCGCGTCGGCGCGCGACTTCGGAATCGGCGTGCCGTTGACGACGGCGATGTTCTGGGCAAATGCAGGTGCCGCTGCAAAAGCAGCCGCCGCGACCCACAGGCGGGGGGATTTCAGGATCATCGGGAATTCCTAATGAGACTAGATTGAAGATTCGTTGAATTCTTCGGGCGTGTAAGCCACGATCGCGAGCGCGTGAATGCCGCGCTGCATCGCATCAGCGAGCGCATCATACACCAGCCGATGCCGCGCGACGCGCGGCTTGCCCGCGAACGCGGACGATACGATCGCGACCGTGAAATGGCCGCCGGCAGCCGCGCCGGCATGGCCTGCGTGCTGCGCGCTGTCGTCGCGCACGGTGAGCGACTGCGGTGCGAGCGACGCGGTCAGGCGCGCTTCGATCAGCGCGATGCGTTCGTCGGGGGAGGCGTGGAGAAAGGTGTCGCTCATGTCACTCGTCCTTCAGGTACTTGGTGAGCCACAGGCTCTGCAGGATGATGAATACGACCATCGCGCCCGTCGTACCGAACAGCTTGAAGTTCACCCATTGCGATTCGGTGAAGTTGTGCACCACGTACAGGTTCGCGACGCCGAGCACCGCGAAGAACAGCGCCCACGCGAGGTTCAGCTTGTCCCACACGGGGGACGGCAGCGTGAGCTGCTTGCCCATCATCTTCTCGATCAGGTTCTTGCTGAACGCATAACGCGCGGCGAGCAACCCGATCGCAAACAGCCAGTACAGCACAGTCGGTTTCCATTGAATGAATTTCTCGTCATGCAGGACGAGGGTGGCGCCACCGAACACGACGATCACGCCGAGGCTGACCCACAGCATCGTGTCGACCTTCCGGTGCCGGAAGGCGACCCATGCGACCTGGGCCAGCGTCGCGACGATCGCGACGGCAGTGGCGGTAAAGATGCCCCAGACCTTGAAGGCGACAAAAAACAGGATGATCGGAAACAGATCGAACAGGAATTTCATGGCGCTCGCAGCTGCGTGACGGGCCGCTGGCGCGGCCTGTCATCGTTGTAGGGACCCGCCAGGCATCGCCGTCGCGGATCGGGGCGGCCAGCCCGGGGCTGGCTGCCTCGGCGATCCGCCCGGCGCCGCTCATTCGTTTTCGGGTCGGGACTCGAAGTTTAACGCAGCCGAATTGATGCAGTACCGCAAACCGGTCTGGTCGCGCGGGCCGTCCTCGAAGACGTGGCCCAGATGCGCGCCGCAGTGATTGCAGCGCACCTCGACGCGCACCATCCCGTGCGAGTAGTCGACCTTCTCGTCGATCACCTCGCCGTCGAGCGGCTTGAAGTAGCTGGGCCAGCCGCAGCCCGAGTGGAACTTGGCGCCGGATTCGAACAGCGGCGTGCTGCAGACGACGCACTTGTAGATGCCGGTATCCTCGGTGTCGGTGTATTCGCCGGTGAACGCGCGCTCGGTCGCCGCGTGCTGCGTGACCTCGTACTGCATCGGCGTGAGCCGGCGGCGCAGTTCGGCGTCGTCCTTCTGGTACGGGAAGGTTTTATCGTCGGAATCGTGTGACATGGGGGTTCTCCTGATCGGTCGGTCGAGATGCGCGGGTTGCGGGCTCAGGACGAGCAGCTCACTTCGAGCGAGCCGGCCCAGTCGGGCGGCAACGCCGCGTACGCTTCATGCTCCGGTTGTTCGTCGAACGGGCGGCGCAGGATCTGCGCGAGCCGCTCCACTTCCGAAAAATCCTTTTCCTTCGCGCGCCGGATCGCGACTTCGGCCAGATGGTTGCGAAGCACGTATTTGGGGTTCGCGCGGTTCATTGCAACCGCGCGAGCCGCGTCGTCGCGCGTTTCCTCGGACAGCCGCGCGCGGTAGAGGTTCGCCCATGCGTCGAACGCTTCGCGGTCGATGAACAGGTCGCGCACGGGCGCGTCGCGGCTCGCGTCGTGCTTCGAGAGCTGCGCGAGCCGGCGGAACGTCAACGTGAAATCCGCGTGGCTCGCATGCATCGTCTCGAGCAGCTTGTTCGCGAGGTCGGCGTCGTGCTCGCGTTCGAGCTCGAGGCCGAGCTTCGCGCGCATCGCGCGTTCGAGCGCGGGACCGAAGCGTTCGGGGAATTTCGCGAGCACGGCCTGCGCGTCGTCCACCGCGCGCTCGGCGCGCGCATCGTCGTCGGCGATGCCGTGCTGCAGCCCGATCAGCGGCAGCAGCGCCTGCGCGAGGCAATAGCAGTTCCAGTGCGCGATGCGCGGCTGCATCCGGTACGCATAGCGGCCGCCGGTATCGGAATGGTTGCAGATGTGGTTCGCGTCGAATGCGTCGACGAAGCCGAACGGACCGTAGTCGATCGTCACGCCGAGGATCGACATGTTGTCGGTGTTCATCACGCCGTGGCAGAAGCCGACGGCCTGCCACTGCGCGACGAGGTCGGCCGTGCGCAGCGTCGCGGCTTCGAGCAGCGCGAGGTACGGATCGTCCGCGTCGCGGCAGGCCGGATAGAAGCGGTCGATCACGTGATCGGCAAGCTGGCGCAGCAGGTCCGGGCGATCGTTCGAGAAGAAGTGCTCGAAGTGGCCGAAGCGCACGAAGCTCTCCGACACGCGCGTGACGACGGCCGCCGTCTCGATCTCCTCGCGCACCACCGGCTGATCGGAGCCGATCACCGTCAGCGCGCGCGTGGTCGGGATGCCCAGGTGATGCATCGCTTCCGAGCACAGGAATTCGCGAATCGACGAGCGCAGCACCGCGCGGCCGTCGCCCATCCGCGAGTATGGCGTGCGGCCGCCGCCCTTGAGCTGCAGTTCGTAGCGCCGGCCGTCGGTGCCGGGCAATTCGCCGATCGTCAGCGCGCGGCCGTCGCCGAGCTGGCCGGCCCACACGCCGAACTGATGGCCGGAATAGACCGACGCGTACGGCATCGCGTGCGCGGGCCAGTCGCGCGTCGGGTTGCCGGCGAACAGCTCGGCGAAGCCGGGCTGCGCGGCGATCTCGGGCGGCAGGTCGAGCAGTTGCGCGACTTCGTCGGAACAGCCGACCACGTACGGCGCGGCGAGCGGCGCGGCCGGCAGCCGCGTATGAAACGCGTCGCCGAGCGTGACGAACGCGCGTTCGGCGGGCGCGCCGAGCGTCGCGGCGAGGTCGGGCAGGGTGTCAGCCGCATCGGCTGCGCTTCGGGAAAACGACATGTTGAGCGCCTCTGGGTAAGCCGATATTGTAAGGCGGCGCCGCGCCGCCCGCATGGCGGCCCGCGCACCGCGCGCCACGCCCGTCCGGGGCCGCCGACAGGCGCGCAGCGGGACTGCTTCCGTCCGGAAACAGCCCCCACGCTGGTCACCGATTCGCATCCTCAGGGAGAACAAGACGATGGGTAAGCCGTTGCTGGGCCAGATGATGGATGTGCCGCTGCTGGTGTCGTCGCTGATTTCGCATGCCGCGCGGCACGCCGGCGACACGGAGATCGTGTCGAAGCGCGTGGAAGGCGACCTGCATCGCTATACGTACCGCGATTGCGAGCGCCGCGCGAAGCAACTGGCGCAGGCGCTCGCGCGGCTCGGCGTCGAAACCGGCGAGCGCGTCGGCACGCTGGCGTGGAACGGCTACCGGCATCTGGAGGCGTATTACGGGATCGGCGGGATGGGCGCCGTGTGCCACACGATCAACCCGCGCCTGTTTCCCGAACAGATCGCGTACATCGTCAATCACGCGGAAGACGGCTACGTCCTGTTCGACATCAATTTCGCGCCGCTGGTCGACGCGATCGCGCCGCAATGCCCGCGCGTGAAGGGCTGGATCGCGCTGACGGACGCCGCGCACCTGCCGTCCGGCGCCACACCGTTCCTCTGCTACGAAACGCTCGTCGAAGCCGAGGACGGCCGCTACGACTGGCCGCGCCTCGACGAGCAGCAGGCGTCGGGGCTCTGCTACACGTCCGGCACGACCGGCAACCCGAAGGGCGTGCTGTATTCGAATCGTTCGACCGTGCTGCACGCGTATGGCGCCGCGCTGCCCGACGCGATGAACCTGTCCGCGATGGACGCCGTGCTGCCCGTCGTGCCGATGTTCCACGTCAACGCTTGGGGGCTGCCGTACGCGGTGCCGCTGACGGGCGGCAAGCTGGTGCTGCCCGGCAAGGATCTCGACGGGAAATCGCTGTACGAGCTGATGGAGGCCGAGCGCGTGACGTTCTCCGCGGGCGTGCCGACCGTGTGGCTCGGCCTGCTGAACTACATGCGCGAAGCCGGCGTGCGTTTCTCGACGCTGAACCGCACGGTGATCGGCGGCTCCGCGTGTCCGCCCGCAATGCTGCGCACGTTCGAGGACGAATACGGCGTGCGCGTGATTCATGCGTGGGGGATGACCGAACTGTCGCCGCTCGGCACGCTCGCGAAGCTCAACTGGGCGCAGTCGCAGCGGCCGCTCGACGCGCAGCGCCGGCTGCTGGAGAAGCAGGGGCGCGTGATCTGCGGCGTCGACATGCGCATCGTCGGCGACGATGGCCATGAGTTGCCATGGGACGGCGTCGCGTTCGGCGAACTGCAGGTGCGTGGGCCATGGGTGATCGACCACTACTTTCGCGGCGACGCGTCGCCGCTGTCGGACGGCTGGTTTCCGACCGGCGACGTCGCGACGATCGACCCCGACGGCTTCCTGCAGATCACCGACCGCAGCAAGGACGTGATCAAGTCGGGCGGCGAGTGGATCAGCTCGATCGACATCGAGAACGTCGCGATCGCGCATCCTGGGGTGGCCGAAGCCGCCTGCATCGCCTGCGCGCACCCGAAATGGACCGAGCGGCCGCTGCTCGTCGTGGTGCCGCGCGAAGGCGCGAACCTGAGCCGCGACACGCTGCTCGCGTTCTACGAGGGCAAGGTCGCGAAATGGTGGATTCCCGACGACGTCGTGTTCGTCGAATCGCTGCCGCACACCGCGACCGGCAAGCTGCAGAAGCTGAAATTGCGCGAGACGTTCCGCGACTACGTATTGCCGACGGCGGTGTGCGAGCCGTAAGCGCAGCGCCCGGGCTGGCGACGGCCTGCGAACCGGTCGCCCGATGCCGGTCGCCCATGCCGGTCACCCGATGCCGGTCGCCCGATCCGTCCCCGGATCGGGAACGAAATTCAAATTGAACGACCGTGCTTTTTCGTTGTATGCTGCCTGCGTTCATCCGGACATGCGGCCGTTCGACCGCGCACAATGAAGCGCAGCCAATCCGGCGCGCGATGCATGGAGGCAGGCAGATGGCAGTGGATTACTCGACTCGCGACGGCGTGGCCGTCATCACGCTCAACAATCCGCCCGTCAACGGGCTCGGCCTGTCGACCCGCCAGGGCGTCATGGACGCGCTCGATCGCGCCGCGCAGGATCCGTCGGTCACGGCCATCGTGCTGACCGGCGCGGGCCGCGCGTTCTCGGGCGGCGCCGACATCACCGAATTCAATACGCCGAAGGCGCTGCAGGAGCCGACGCTGCACACCGTGATCCGCGCGGTGGAGGCGAGCGCGAAGCCGGTCGTCGCGGCGCTGCACAGCGTCGTGATGGGCGGCGGCCTCGAACTCGCGCTCGGCGCGCATTACCGCGTCGCGGCGCCCGGCGCGCAGGTCGCGCTGCCCGAAGTGAAGCTCGGCCTGCTGCCGGGCGCGGGCGGCACGCAGCGCCTGCCGCGCGCGGTCGGGCTCGAAACCGCGCTGAACATGATCGTGTCGGGTGCGCCGGTGCCGTCGGAGCAGCTCGCGAAGAGCGGGCTGTTCGACGAAATGGCCGACGGCGACCTGCTCGACGCGGCCGTCGCGTTCGCACGCAAGGTCGGCGCGCAGAAGGGGCCGCATCCGCGCGTGCGCGATCGCAAGATCGTCCACGAGAACGCGGCGGGTTTCATCCAGTTCGCGCGCAATTCCGCACGGGCCGCCGCGCCGAATTTCCCCGCGCCGCACAAGTGCATCGACGCGATCGAGGCTGGCGTGCTGAACGGTTTCGACCAGGGCAGCATCGCCGAGCGCGAAGGTTTCGTCGCGCTGATGATGACGCCGGAAAGCCGCGCGCTGCGCCATGCGTTCTTCGGCGAGCGGGCGGCGAGCAAGATTCCCGACGTGCCGGCCGACACGCCGCTGCGCGAGATCCGCCGGGTCGGCGTGATCGGCGCGGGCACGATGGGCGGCGGGATCGCGATGAACTTCATCAACGCGGGGCTGCCCGTCACGCTGCTCGAGACGAAGCAGGACGCGCTCGAGCGCGGTATCGCGACGATCCGCAAGAACTACGACGCGCAGGTGAAGAAGGGCAAGCTCACGCAGGAGAAGCTCGACGCGCGCATGGCGCTGATCGCGCCGACGCTGTCCTACGACGACCTGAAGGACGCCGACCTGATCGTCGAGGCCGTGTTCGAGGAACTCGGCGTGAAGGAGCAGGTGTTCCGCAAGCTCGACGAAGTCGCGAAGCCGGGCGCGATCCTCGCGTCGAACACGTCGACGCTCGACGTCGACAAGATCGCGGCGTTCACGAAGCGTCCGCAGGACGTGGTCGGCATGCACTTCTTCAGCCCGGCGAACGTGATGAAGCTGCTCGAGGTCGTGCGCGGCGCGCAGACCGCGAAGGACGTGCTCGCGACCGTGATGGCGGTGGCCAAGAAGATCCGCAAGACGGCGGTCGTGTCGGGCGTGTGCGACGGCTTCATCGGCAACCGGATGATCGAGCAGTACATCCGCCAGGCGCTGTTCATGCTCGAGGAAGGCGCGCTGCCCGCGCAGGTCGATCGCGCGATCGAGAAGTTCGGCTTCGCGATGGGGCCGTTCCGGATGAGCGACCTCGCCGGCAACGACATCGGCTGGGCGATCCGCAAGCGACGCTACGTCGAGCAGCCCGACCTGCAGTATTCGAAGATCGCCGACCGCCTGTGCGAACAGGGCCGCTTCGGCCAGAAGACGGGCGCCGGCTGGTACGACTACGTGCCGGGCGATCGCAAGGCGAAGCCGTCGTCGCTCGTCGACGAGATGGTCGTCGCGTATTCGAAGGAGCGCGGCGTCGAGCGGCGCAAGATCGGCGACGACGAGATCGTCGAGCGGCTGGTGTTCGCGCTCGTCAACGAAGGCGCGAAGATCCTCGAGGAGAAGATCGCGTCGAAGGCGTCCGACATCGACATGGTCTACCTGACCGGCTATGGCTTCCCGCTGTGGCGCGGCGGCCCGATGCTGTACGCGGACGCGGTCGGCCTCTACAACGTCGAGCGCGCGATTCGCCGCTATGCGGCCGCGCCGAACGGCGACGCCTGGCAGCTCGCGCCGTCGATCGCGGAACTGGCGAAGGCCGGCCGCGGGTTCAACGGCTGACGACGCCGCATCGCGGCGCGACCGATCCTGTCTGGAGACACGCAATGAAACGCACCGACGACGTCCTGCTCGTGATCGACGTGCAATACGACTTCATGCCGGGCGGCGCGCTCGCGGTGCCCGACGGCGATGCGGTCGTGCCGGTGATCAACGCGCTCGCGCAACGTTTCGACCAGGTCGTGCTCACGCAGGACTGGCACCCGCGCGAGCACGTGTCGTTCGCGGCGAACCACCCGGGCCGCGAGCCGTTCTCGACGCTCGCGCTGCCGTACGGCGAGCAGGTGCTATGGCCCGTGCATTGCGTGCAGAACACCGACGGCGCGGCGCTGCATCGCGACCTCGACATCCCGCACGCGCGGCTGGTGATCCGCAAGGGCGGCGACGCGCAGGTCGACAGCTATTCCGCGTTCGTCGAAGCCGACCGCACGACGCGCACGGGGCTCGCGGGCTACCTGCGCGAACTCGGCGCGAAGCGCGTGTGGTGCTGCGGGCTCGCGACCGACTATTGCGTCGCGTGGTCGGCGCTCGATGCGCGCGCGGCAGGCTTCGAAGCCGCGGTGATCAACGATGCGTGCCGTGCGATCGACCTGAACGGGTCGCTCGCGCACGCATGGCAGCAGATGCAGGCAGCGGGCGTCGCACATGTGACGTCCGCGGGCGCGCGCCCGGCGGCGTAGCGCATTCCCATCCGATTCAGGACATGAAGCAGGACCGAAGGAGACTCGCATGACCGAAGCCGTAATCGTATCGACCGCACGCACGCCGCTGGCGAAATCCTGGCGCGGTGCCTTCAACATGACGCACGGCGCGACGCTCGGCGGCCACGTGGTTGCGGCCGCGCTCGAACGCGCGAAGCTCGACCCGGCGCGCGTCGAGGACGTGATCATGGGCTGCGCGAACCCCGAAGGCGCGACGGGCGCGAACATCGCGCGGCAGATCGCGCTGCGCGCCGGCTTGCCGGTAAGCGTGCCGGGGATGACGGTGAACCGTTTCTGTTCGTCGGGGCTGCAGACCATCGCGCTGGCCGCGCAGCGGATCATCGCGGGCGAAGGCGAGGTCTACGTGGCCGGCGGCGTCGAATCGATCTCGTGCGTGCAGAACGAGATGAACCGGCACATGGTCCAGGAAGGCTGGCTCGTCCAGCACAAGCCCGAGATCTACTGGAACATGCTGCAGACCGCCGAGAACGTCGCGAAGCGCTACGGCATCTCGAAGGAGCGGCAGGACGCGTACGGCGTGCAGTCGCAACTGCGCGCCGCGGCCGCGCAGGAAGCCGGGCGTTTCCGCGACGAGATCGTGCCGATCACCGTGCTCGCGGGCATCGCCGACAAGGCGACGGGCCGCCTGTTCACGCAGGAAGTGACGGTATCGGCCGACGAAGGCATCCGCCCCGACACGACGCTCGAAGGCGTGTCGAAGATCCGTTCGGCCGTGCCGGGCGGCGTGATCACCGCGGGCAATGCGAGCCAGTTCTCGGACGGCGCGTCGGCGTGCGTCGTGATGAGCGCCGAGGCCGCGCAGCGCGACGGGCTGCAGCCGCTGGGCGTGTTCCGCGGCTTCGCGGTGGCCGGCTGCGAGCCGGACGAAATGGGCATCGGCCCGGTGTTCGCGGTGCCGAAGCTGCTGAAGCAGGCCGGGCTGAAAGTCGACGACATCGGCCTGTGGGAGCTGAACGAGGCGTTCGCGGTGCAGGTGCTGTACTGCCGCGACACGCTCGGGATTCCCGAGGACCGCCTGAACGTGAACGGCGGCGCGATCGCGGTCGGCCATCCGTACGGCGTGTCGGGCGCGCGCCTGACCGGCCATGCGCTGATCGAAGGCAAGCGGCGCGGCGTGAAGTACGTGGTCGTCACGATGTGCATCGGCGGCGGGCAGGGTGCGGCCGGCCTGTTCGAAATCCTCTGATCTTTGACCGGCGGCCGCCGCGGCGGCGCATCGGCGCCACCGCGGCGCCGCCGCAGCGAATCGGCGCGGCCGACACGCCATTCGAAACAATCGGGAATCAAAAGGCATGCACCCGGCAATGCCGTTTCCCCTGACTTGTCAAACGAATTACCCCTCCTATACTTGCTCTGACATTTGCCTTTCGGCATGATGGGCCGGATCGTGCGTTGCGCGATCCGTGCCGCGAAGATTCGAACCAACGCAGCAGACCGACCGGGGATCGAATGAGTACGACCTATGCAGCCGGGGAACCGCCGCGCGTCGTCAGCGCGGCCGCGAGGCTCTACGCGAAATGCCTGCTGGTCGGATTCGCGTTGCTGCCTGCGTATCTGATTGCCTATCTGTGGTTCTTCAGCGACCGGAGCGTCGTGTTCGAGAACCACGCCTTCCATGAAATCGCGATCGCGGCGGCGACGCTCGAAGGCGCGTTCGTCACCTACGTGACGTGGGTGTGCTACCGGTCGTCCGGCGAGCCGCTGCTGCGCTGGCTGACGCTCGGCTTTCTCGGCTTCGCGATGATCTATTCGCTGCACGGTGCATTCACCGGGATGGCGCACCACAATATCTGGCTGTTCCTGCTGTATGGGCCCGCGTCGCGGTTCGTGATGTCGGCGCTGCTGCTTACGGGCCTGCTGTCGTATTCGCGTCCGCCCGACCGGATCGACAAGCGCACGAGCGTGCGGACGTGGCTGCCGTGGATCGTGTTCTTCCTGATCGTCAACGTGGCCGTCGCGTACGTCGCGTATTCGCCGGTCGCCGGCGCGCTGGGCACGCGGCTGTCGATGGAGGGCGGCGCGCTGGTGTTCTCGCTGCTGAACGTGTGCCTGCTGCTCGCGCGGCGGATCCGCTCGCCGCTGATGGTGATCTACGGCGTGTCGATCATGGCGTTCGCGCTGTCGTCGCTCGCGTTCATCCTCGGCAAGCCGTGGAATCACATGTGGTGGCTCGCGCATGCGATCTTCGCGGGCGGATTCTTCCTGCTCAGTTACGGCGTCGTGCAGGCGCTGCAGACGACGCGCTCGTTCTCGGCGATCTACAGCCAGGAAGACCTGATGAGCCGGCTGTCGGAATCGATGGCGCGCGCCGAAAGCGCGCTGCAGGAGCTTCGGCGCACGAACCAGAAGCTCGAGTACATGGCCGCGACCGACCCGATGACGGGCGCGTCGAACCGCCGGCAGTTCATCGCGCAGGTCGAGCGCGAGATCGTGCGGGCCGAGCGCGAGGGCACGCCGTTCTGCCTGCTCGCGCTCGATCTCGACAATTTCAAGAACATCAACGATGCCTACGGGCACCAGATCGGCGACGAGGTGCTGCGCGGCGTCGTGCGCCAGTGCCTCGAGGCAATCCGGCCGGCGGGCGCGCTCGCGCGGGTCGGCGGCGAGGAGTTCATGGCGCTCTTGCCGGAGATGCCGCTCGAGGGCGCGCGGATGACGGCCGAGCGCGTGCGTTCGTCGATCGCGAGTGCGCCGTTCGGGCTCGACTTCAAGCGCGTGCAGGTGACGGTCAGTGTCGGCGTCGCGCAATACGGCGTCGACGGCAGCACGGTCGATGCGCTGCTGCGGATGGTCGACGAGCGGCTGTACCAGGCGAAGCGGGAAGGGCGCAACCGCGTGGTGTCGCGGTAATCCGCATTCCACCGACGCCCCGGCGGCGGGCGCGCCGTCGGGGCTTTTGCAGGCCGGCGCCGGGGCCGGTGACGGCCGGCACACGCGCGGCGACACGCTAGCGCGACGCCACCGCCGTCGCCTGCTTCGGCTGCGACGCCTGCCACCAGTACTTGCCCGCGCGCTGCTGCGGATCGCGGATCGCGAGATACGTCGTACTCCAGAGCTGAGCCGCGTTGGCTTCGGTCGCATCGGCGCTCCGCGTGCCGAATGCGTCGGTCTGGTACTTGCCGTTCACGTAGGACCACGTCCACATTTCCGACGTGCGCATGTCGCGCCCGTTCGAGATCACCTGCCAGATCGTCTGGCGCGCCTGCGTGAGCAGCGTGCGTGTCGTGGCCGACAGGTCCTGGCGCGCAAGCTGGCGATCGAGCCCCGCCACCCACATCGCCTGCTGCCACGACCAGATCACCGTGCCGTGATACGCGGAGCTCGTGAACTTCGGCCACAGCGACGCGTTCGCATACGCGGGGTTCGCGATCAGCATCCCGACATCGGTCACGAGCCCGGTCGGGAACGGCCGCGTGACGTCGGCGACGATCCGCTGAAGCTGATCGTCCGGCGGCGTGCCGAACAGCAGCGCGAAGCCGCCGTCGGAATTCACCACCGGAATCGGGTTGCCCTGCTGGTCGAGCGACAGCGCGTAGAAGGCCAGCGGTGCGTTGGGCGCGGCGCCGGCCGGCACGCCGGCGGACGGTGCATAGGCCGACACGTCGGTGGCCGCCTGAGCGGCCGGCACGCTGACCTGGAACAGCGGCGGCGCCTGCGTTTCCCAGGTGGCCGCCTGGTTCGCCGTGTTGGCGAGCGTCGCGCGCTGCCCGGCATCGAGGTACGGATCGAGCAGGCCGCGGGCGAGGAACGCGTTCGCCGCGCGCAGTGCGGCCGGCACGAGCACCGCGTTCACGTCGTACGGGTAGACGCCGCCGCCGAGGCCGTCGGTGCTGTCGCGCCAGTTGCCGACGATTTCGCCGGGCCGCAGGTGGATCAGGTTCGCGACCGACGGCTGCTGCGCGAACGGCTGCGCGGTCGTCGCGACGTGCAGCAGATTGACGACGAGGCGGCTGCCGTTGGTCTGCCCGTCGCTGCCGCGCTGCGCCAGATACGCAGCCGCGCGGGTCTGGCCGCGCGGATCGTCGACCAGCCACGCGGCCGCGATCGGCGCGAGCAGGTAGTCGCTGTCGATCATCTTGTAGTCGTAGGTCGGTGTCGCATCGTTCGGCCGTCCGTTCTTCTGGTTGTCGACCAGCGCGAATTCGCCGATGCCTTCCTCGTGCGCGACCTTGCCGTCGGCCGACAGGCGGCTCAGTACCGACGACAGGCCGGCCTCGATCGCCGCGGGTTCGAGCACGGGCATCAGCATGCGGACCGAGATCAGCGTGTCGCGGCCGAAGTACGTGTCGTACTGCCACGAGCCGGCCAGCAGCTTGTCGTTGAAGCTCAGGAATTCGAGCACGTTCTGGCTGACCGGGTCGGGATTCACGGACGGGGCGAACAGGTCGGCGTGCGTGATCGGCGACAGTGGCGTCTCGCCCGATAGCGCATCGATGTGCAGCTTCAGCGTGTGCGAGCCCGCCGGCGCGCTCAGCACGAGCTTGCCGCCCGCTGCCGGCGCGATGCTGCCGCCGTCGCGCAGCGTGATGCGCAGCGCATAGCCGGGCGCGCCGTCGAGCCGGTCGCGTTGCCATTGCGCGGCGCTGCCCTGGACCGTCGGCGCGGTGAGGATCTGCTGCGGAATCGTCGCGCCGCCGTTGAAGTCGCGCAGGAAGCGCACGTTGCTGAGCACGCCCTGGCGGATCGTCAGCGTACCGGTGTCGACCGACACGTCGGCGCCGATGCCATACAGCGGGCGGCCGTGTGCGTCCGGGGCCGACAGCGCGGACGGCGGCGTGTCGAGGCTCCAGTTCACCGGCTGCGCGGTGTCGTCGAACCACAGCCCGGTGCCGCTGTTGCCGGCGGGGAACACCACGAGCAGGCGCGGCTTCGTCGACGAGCGCACCAGCAGGTGCGCGGCGACCTTGTCCTGCCGGTAGAACGCGTTGATCTGGCCGCCGGTATCCATGCGGAACGACAACGCGGCGGTGTTCGACGGCGGGCTGTTCGATTTGACGTCGTCGTCGTTGCAGGCCGACAGCAAGCCGGCACAGACGAGCCCGAGACACAGCGACTTCGCAAGGCGATGCATGTTGATGTCCCTCCTGATGACTGGCGATTTTTATCTGGATGTTCTAATCGGCGGATCTTGGGTCCGTTTGATCCCGGTTTGCATTCATTCTGGCGAATGACGGGAATTAATCGGGGTGTTGCGATTCTTCGAAAGGAAAATGGGTTGGCAAATAACCGAATGGCCGATCAATGCCGAAAACTGAAAACAGCAGGGGTGACGCGCCGATGCCCCGCGGGAAAAGGCGATGCGAAAGGCCTTCGCGCAGGCGAGTGACGAATCCGGGGCAGCGAAGAAAACGATACGTAAGCCGTCGTAGGCGATTCTAAATTTACGGGAAAGTCGAAGTCAATAATGTTTTTTGTTTTCGAATATTGAATTGCAAAACCGGTCGCAATTATTACCCGTCGCGCCGGTAAAATGTGCGATTTAATGGATGCGGATTAATGCACTCCGGATATCCAGTGGCAAAGCGATCGGCAATGGCGTATCGCGCCGGCGATTGATGCCGGACAGGAAACGAATCGCCGCATTGTGTCGACCAGGGTCGTGACAGGCCGGCATGCGCCGCAACAGCGCGCGCGAAGCCCCGCAATCCGCGTTCCTGCGCATGCCCGCACTACGAGGCATCGTCGCCTGATCTCGAACGGCCCAGGACGAAGTACGGCGCGCTGTCGCCTTCGGAGCTTCGCCGGCTGAAGCAGCTTGAGGAAGAGAACGCGAAGCTCGAGCGGCTCGTGGTCGATCTGTCGCTGGACGAGGCCATACTGCAGGATGTGCGTTCAAAAGTTCCGAGGCATTCCCGGTGCCGTGAACGGGTCACGGACCAGCGTATCCGCGCAAGCCAGCGGCAGAGCTGCGCGTCGTTGCAGCTGTCCCGCACGGTCTACCGTTACGAGTCGGTCGCGCGGGATCAAAGCGCGCTGGAGATGCGCATCGAGGCAATCACGGAAGTGGGGGGCATTACGGTGCGCCCCGCGTGTACGGGATGCTTCGCCGGGAAGGCGGGCGAGACAACCATAAACGCGTCGAACGCGTGTATCGGGAGGCAAAAGCCCGCTACGAGCGGGCAACTTTTCGCGCTGGATATTTATAATCGCGCACGACGGAGCTTTTCCGTTCGCGCTGGGCGCGAATATCGGCCCAACTGATTTAGTATGAGCAATCTGCGCTCGACGGGAGAGGCGCTCATTCGCCGTGAGGAGACCCATGCATCCCCGTAAGACTGCCCCTTACGTCATCGTGGCAATTGCTTCCGTGATCGCATGCGCTCTCATGGCACTCTGCGTGCTGCAACTCTTGCAGAGCCGCGACGACGCGATGGAGCGTGCAAGGGAAACTTCACGCAACCTCGGACTTGTCGCCGAGCGCGACATCGAACGCAATATCGAGTTGTACGACCTGTCTTTGCAAGCGGTCATCCATGGGTTGCAGCGCCACGATGTGATGGACGCTTCGCCCAGTCTGCGCCGTGCGGTGCTGTTCGATCACGCCATGACCGCACAATTTCTCGGTTCGATGCTCGTGATGGAT
Organism: Burkholderia sp. BCC0397; assembly: GCF_902832865.1. Lineage (NCBI taxonomy): Bacteria > Pseudomonadati > Pseudomonadota > Betaproteobacteria > Burkholderiales > Burkholderiaceae > Burkholderia > Burkholderia sp. BCC0397. Next base: position 990,550 of record NZ_CADFDL010000002.1, read on the forward strand.
GCGGGCGGCAATATCATTCTGGATTCGGGCTACGACGAGCCGCGCAAAGGCAATTTCGCCGATCGCCCATACTTCACGGTCCACCGCGATAATCCGAACGTCGGACTCTATATCAGTGACCCGTTCGTATCCCGTTTGCGTGGAGGCATGCTCAGTATCGCGCTCACGCGGCGGATTTCGAACCCCGATGGATCGTTTGGCGGCATTGCCGTTATCGCGGTCAATCTTGAATATTTCCATCAACTCTTCGCCGGGCTCTCGCTTGGCAAACATGGCTCGATTTCGCTGATCGGCGACGACGGCAAGATGGTGATGCGTCAGCCGTACGATGTGCATACTATCGGCCGCGACCTCAGCAAAGCCGCAACGTTCCGGCGCTTTCAGACCGCGCGAGAGGGCTCCTTCTCCGAAACCTCATCGATCGACGGCGTGCGCCGCCTGTACTACTTCAAGCATTTGCCGAAACTGCCACTGATCATCATGGTGGCAGAGGCCGAGCAGGACATTTACGCTGCATGGCGGCAACGTGCGATCACGATCGGCGGACTGGTCGCGACGTTCGGGGTGGCGTTTATCGCGCTGTCCCTTCTGCTCGGTTCGCAGCTGCGGCGCCGTATGCGGGCCGAGTCGGAACTCGTGCTGCTCGCTCGGACGGACGGTCTCACCGGCCTGAGCAATCGCCGCAGCTTTGGCGAGGTACTGGACCAGGAGTGGCGTCGCGCACGACGTGCGCATTCCGTTTTCTCGCTGCTGTTCGTGGATGTGGACCGGTTCAAGGCTTACAACGACACATACGGTCATCAGGCCGGGGACGATGCGTTGGCGGCTGTCGCGCGGTGCATCGGCGAGAATATTCGCCGGCCGGCCGATACGGCGGCTCGTTATGGCGGAGAGGAGTTCGTCGTGCTGCTCCCTGACACGCCACAGACCGGAGCGGCGCAGATTGCCGAGCGGATCCGTGCGGCAATCGATGCGTTGGCCCTTGAGCACGCTGGCAGCGAATACGGACGTGTCACTGCGAGCATTGGCCTGGCGTGCTGGATGCCGGATCAGGAAGGGCAGCCTGATGCCGTAATCAAGGCGGCTGATGAGGCGCTGTACTACGCGAAGGCGACCGGTCGGAACAAGGTCGCCGCCCTACAGCCGGCGGATTGACGGAGATCGCTGCATTGCGCCTCCCGTCAGACTCGCGCCAGCGGTGACCGAAGCGGTTTGCGCGCGGATTCGCAAGCGTCTTGCAGACCGACCGTGGATATGCGCCGATCGCGATTACGTTCTCCTTTGGGGCCCTTCTGTATCGGTATCGCCAGAGCGTCGAACCTGACGGACGCACCTCAAGTACGGTCCATTGCCGTCGGCAAGTTTGGCAGGCTTGTTGGCTGCGTTCGCTTGTCGGATCTTGATGTCGGTAAGTGGCACGGTGAAAAAAGCGGGTATCGTCCCTGAAGATTTCAAACGATGCCCGCTTTTTCCGACTGGGCGCGATTTCGAGCGAACGAGAGCGAACGGCGGGCGGGCGTAAGATGCCCGACTGGTAAGGGCCTCTGATACCCCCTTTTTGCAGGCTGGCAGCGAACCTAATGCCACTCAAAATTCGCGCGCAGAGCTATACGGTGTTCCATATTTCGACTATTATCGAAATATGGAAACGAACCAAACCATCGCCGCGCTTGCAGCGCTCGCGCATGAGTCCCGGCTCGCCGTGTTTCGCGCGCTCGTCCAGGCCGGGCCGGAAGGCATGTCCGCCGGGCAGATTGCCACGTTGCTGGACGTGCCGCCGTCGTCACTGTCCTTCCATTTGAAGGAGCTGGCGTACGCGCAGCTCGTGACGAGCCGGCAAGCAGGCCGCTTCGTGTTCTATTGCGCAAATTTCGCGACGATGAACGGCTTGCTGGCGTACCTCACCGAGAACTGCTGCGGCGGTCATCCCTGTTCGCCGGTGTCGGCGTGCTCGACGCCCGGTAGCTGCCGATCCTGACGCGCATTCGCGTGCATCGCCAATGACCACGAACGTACTGATTCTCTGCACCCACAACGCTGCCCGCAGCGTGCTGGCAGAGGGCATGCTCAATTTATGGGCCGCGACGCTCGGCAAGGACGTCCGGGCGTACAGCGCCGGCAGTGCGCCGAGCGGTCGCCTGAACCCGTTCGCGCTGGAGGCGTTGACAAACGCCGGCGCCGACGTCGACGGATACCGCAGCAAAAGCTGGGACGAATTCGTCGGCGACGGGGCGCCTGAGATGCGTGTCGTCATCACGGTGTGCGATGGCGCGGCAGCCGAGACGTGCCCGTACTGGCCCGGCAGCCCCGTCAAGGTCCATTGGGGTTACGCCGATCCGTCGAATGCGGTCGGCGGTGACGAAGGCAAGCGACTTGTCTTCGACCTTACGCGTCAAGCGATCGGCTATCGCATGCTGCAGTTGCTGGCGTTGCCGCTCGAGCGCATGAGCAATGCCGAGCTTCAGGACGCGTTGACCGATATCTCGCGAAACTGACGCCCGTACGACGGCCCGCCGGCGTGAGCGGCGGGCGACGCCTTCGAGACCGGACCCCGTCCAATGACCCCGTACAACGCCGCCCCGCCGAGCAAGGCCGCTGCCAAGCCGGCCATCAATTTCTTCGAACGCTACCTCACTCTCTGGGTCGCGCTGTGCATCGTCGCGGGGATCGCGCTCGGCCGGCTGCTGCCCGGTTTGTTCCAGCAGATCGGCCGGATGGAATACGCGCAGGTCAATCTGCCCGTCGGGCTGCTGATCTGGGTGATGGTCATCCCGATGCTCGTCAAGGTCGACTTCGCCGCGTTGCACGAGGTACGTCGACACGTGAAAGGCATCGGCGTCACGCTCGTCGTGAACTGGCTCGTCAAGCCGTTCTCGATGGCCTTCCTGGGCTGGCTGTTCATTCGCCACCTGTTCGCACCGATGTTGCCGACGGACCAGCTCGATAGCTACATCGCGGGCCTGATTCTGCTGGCCGCGGCGCCGTGTACGGCGATGGTATTCGTGTGGAGTCGGCTCACGGGTGGCGATCCGTTGTTCACGTTGTCGCAGGTCGCGCTGAACGACAGCATCATGGTGATCGCGTTCGCACCGCTGGTCGGGCTGCTGCTCGGCATGTCGGCGATCACTGTGCCGTGGGCGACGCTGCTCACGTCGGTCGTGCTGTACATCGTCATTCCGGTGATCCTCGCGCAGGTGTGGCGCAAGCGCCTGCTCGCCAAGGGCATGGCCGCATTCGATGCCGCGATGGTGACGATCGCGCCTTGGTCGATCGCCGCGCTCCTCGCGACGCTCGTACTCCTGTTCGCATTTCAAGGCGAGGCGATTCTGGCGCAGCCGCTGGTGATCGCGCTGCTCGCGGTACCGATCCTGATTCAGGTGTTCTTCAATTCGGCACTGGCCTACTGGCTCAACCGCGCGGTCGGCGAGAAGCACAGCGTTGCCTGTCCGTCGGCGCTCATCGGTGCATCCAATTTCTTCGAGCTGGCCGTCGCAGCGGCGATCAGCCTGTTCGGATTTCATTCAGGCGCCGCGCTGGCGACCGTCGTCGGCGTGCTGATCGAGGTGCCGGTGATGTTGCTGGTCGTGCGTGTCGTCAACCGGTCGAAGGGCTGGTACGAGTGCCGGGCCTGAGCACACCAGGGATCTGCACATGACTGACTACATGAACGATTTACCGCAACTCGACACCGAGCTGTTCCGCGTGCCGGATGCCGCCCAATTGCGGCCAGCAACGCCGTCGACCCATCCTCCCCGGATTCTGCTGCTCTACGGCTCGCTCCGCGAGCGCTCGTTCAGCCGCTTGCTGGTCGAGGAAGCGGCACGCTTGCTCACGGCGATGGGCGCCGAAGCCCGCGTGTTCAATCCGAGCGGACTGCCTCTACCCGACGACGCGCCCGACAGTCATCCCAAGGTCGTCGAGCTTCGCGAATGCGTGATGTGGTCGGAAGGGATGGTGTGGTGCTCGCCGGAGCGGCACGGCGCTATGACCGGCATCATGAAGTCGCAGGTCGACTGGATCCCGCTGTCGGTTGGCGCCGTGCGGCCGACGCAGGGCAAGACGCTCGCGGTGATGCAGGTCAGCGGCGGTTCGCAGTCGTTCAACGCGGTGAACCAGATGCGTGTGCTCGGGCGCTGGATGCGCATGCTGACCATCCCGAACCAGTCGTCGGTGGCGAAGGCTTTCATGGAGTTCGACGAAGCGGGGCGGATGAAGCCATCCGCTTATTTCGATCGCGTCGTGGACGTGATGGAAGAATTGGTTAAATTTACGTTGCTGACGAGAGACGTCGGCCCGTACCTGGTCGATCGGTACAGCGAGCGGAAGGAGAGCGCCGAAGCGCTTTCACGGCGTATGAACGAGCGAAGCATCTAGCATCCGACCGAAGGGGCGAAGATGGAGATCCATTGCGCCGCTGTCGGCGACTTGCCGTCGATCGAAGCATTGCTGTGCCGCACGCTTCAGGGATCTGCTGGCAACCGCACCTGATGTGCGGTCTCGATCCCTCTGTCCGGCCGCCAGCCGTCCTGCACAACAACGTAGTGAGGGACGGAGTATCGAGACGGCGGTCAACCAAACTGTGACGTCAGCCATCCCTCCGCCCATTTCGTTGCGTACGCAACTGCATCGTCACGACGCTCGAAGGCCGCCAAATCGCCGCTGGTGTGGACTTCTCGCTCCGCTCCGTCAACGAGTGTCGTGGTAATCCTCACGTGTGCGACGTACTGCCGATCGGCCCTGCGTGGTGTCGGATCGATCCGGAATCGTGTCGAATCGAAGCGCATTTTCTCCTCCAGACGTGGTCGTCGTCGAGAACGCTGTCGACCCATTCGAGCCGATCATCGAGCCCATCACCTCGGCGGCTTGCTGCTGTTGCCCGCATGCTAGTCCCTGTGCGAGAGGAGCGCTATCCGACCTGCTCTCGAAGGTATCCGCGACGGCGGCCACCCGTGATCGTCAAGTCGCGGACATGACACGTGAGCGCGGGCAACGCCCTATCGCCTGGGGTGCTTCATTTCCTCGGCTTCCACGACCGCGAGTCGTTCTTCGCTTGCGGAACCGGATTCCATGGCTTCGTCGATCGATGCCAACGCGTACTCGCACGCGAGCTTCGTTTCCTCGACGTCAGGATCGGGCGCCTCGTCGTCGCTGGGCGGCGGGGACAGCATGTCTCCCAGCATCATTGCCAGTTCCGGGGTGTCCCATGGTTCGCCCCTTTGTTTCTTCTTCTTGATGTAGTGCCGGATTTCCGCGTCTTGCTCTGGCGAGAGTGGAAGGTGCCGAAACGTGTTGCGTGGATTGGCGTCGATCATGATGTTGCTCCGAAGTTTGAATCCGACTCGCTCGAACGGCCTCCCGGATTACGCGTGCACAGGAAAAGGGTGCGAAACAAGGTGCCTATTTGCGGCGGCGCGAATCCTGGATTCGTCCGAGACGCCCCAAAAGCTCGTCCACCTGGAGTTCGAGGATCCTGTTTCGCTCGGATTGCGTGCGAAGTTTGTTGAGCCTGACTCGCCAATACGCCGGATCGCTGACAGACGATCTGTTGATGAAGGCATGTCGGGCCTGCTCAAGCAGTCCGATCGCTCGCCTGATATGGACCAATTCGCGTTCCGCATCGCAGTACCCGCTCATATCGCAGTACCCGCTCATGTTTGCCGCCTTTTGATTACGTTTTGCCTCTTGACGCGCTGCCCCGCGAGAACACTCGAGTTCACGGCGCAGGAGCCGATTCCGAGCACGGGCACTGCCGCACGATGGGTGTGGTAGGAGGCGGGAAGGTTGTGCGCAAACAGGGGCGGCACAAAACCGGGGAGAGGGGTGAGCCGTCAATCTGCACACGGGGCTCGGATGAAACCATCATACGCGCATCGCCAATGACGCAACGGTTTTATTTCGGCTGCGACGCGACGTACTCGTATTCGATGTCGTCGTTCGTGATCGCCTATTTATAAAGACTACGAACAAACAGGGCGAGCCGTTCGGGGGGGCGAGCGCAGGGGAACGAGCCACCGCCGGTCCGGGCGGTGCGGGTGCCGGATTCGCCGGCCGATATCCGTCGTCACGTGCGGGCAGCGATCCGCTTGCAGACCGGGTGATCGCGATACGCGCGAGAGCGCCTTCGGCAAATGCAGGGCGGAGAAATCCGCGTCGCCCTGCGTTGCCTGTTCCCCTGTATAGTGAGCTTCCCCCTGTGGAGTGACCAATATGCCGGCATACCCGTTTCTTCTCTACAAGGGGTACGAACTTCATCCTCTTGTCTTCTCCCGCACGTTCATTCGCTTCGACAGACATTCCCGTTACGCCGAAGGGTATGACATCGCGGTGCGAATCTGTCGTCCGGCCTCGATGGCAAGCGCTCCGGCAAGCCGCGTTTTTCGGCTGAACCAGCCCCATACATTCTCCGATTTTGGCGTGGCGAGGCGTGCTGCCCGGCAGCAGGGAAAGGACATCGTCGACGGAAAGGTGAGCGGAGCTTCAGTCGTCGACATGTGAAAGCGTTGCGGGCGTACGCGAGCAATTGACCGGCGCTGCTGCTGCCGGCCTGTTTCACCATCGTTTTTTTCGGAAGAATCGATCCGCGGTGGAAAGCGGCGGACCGCACCTCGGCGTGAAGCGACGAGCCCGGCGCAGGGCTTCTTCCAGACCGGTCCCGGCCGTGCGAATCAACGTCGATGTGCTTGCACATTGCCTCGCGGGCCGCGGTGCGGGCTGCGCACGGGTCCGCAGTGGCTGAAGCGAACCCCGCGCTGGTTACCGGCTGCCCTCTGACTCTCAACGGAGCGTCTCATGTATCGGATGATCGTGTACCGTGGATTCGAGATCCATGTCGAACTCAGTCAGGCCGCAGTGGATCTCTACGACGTCACGTTTCAGATCAAGGGCGCCGACAATCTTCGTATCGTGGGTGAGCGCGGAGGCAAGATTTCGCTGCACAACGGCCCCTATACCCGCCGGTGGGCGTATCTCATCGCTGAAGCCGCCGGGCGTGCGGCAATCGACGTGCTCCTTGGCGTGATCACCGTCGACGGTCACCCCCTCGCTTGACGGAGGGGGCGTCTACCGTTGCGCGGTAATATCGTCGTTTTCAGGTTGTCGGCCGGTTCCGAATGGCGCGAGACGGATGCGGGATCTGCATCGGCCCGCCGTCCTGGAGATCAACGGCGGATATTCGTCGATCGCGAATAAATTCTCCTTCCCGGCAATCCTGTATCGGTAGCGCCAGAGCTTGGCGCCTGATGGACGAACCCCAAGATACGGTCCATTGGCGCCGGTAAGTTTGGTAGGCTTGTCGTCTGTGTTTGCTCGTCGGATCTTGACGTCGGCAAGTGGCACGACGAGACGCGGGCGCCGCCCTTGAAAATGGCAGGCGATACCCGTTTTTTCTCGACCGAGCGCGATTTCGAGCGAATGCGAGCGAACGGTGGAAGGGCGGAAAGCGCCCGACTGGCAACGGTTGCAGGCGAAGCGCCGAACCAACACGAACAGGAGCGAACGAAGTGATCAGACATATCGTCATGTGGAAGTTGAAGGAATCGGCGGAAGGCGCGACGCGTGCGCAGAACGCGCTGAAGCTGAAGGAGAAGCTCGAAGGCTGCCGTGACCTCGTGCCGGGCACCCTGCAGATCGACGTTGGCGTGGCGACGCCGGGCCTCGACGCGACCGCCGACATCGTGCTCGTCTCCGATTTCGCCGACAAGGCCGCGCTCGACGCGTACCAGGTGCATCCGGTTCACCAGGAAGTGAAGAAGTTCGTCGTCGCGGTGGCCGAATCGCGCGAGTGCGTCGACTACATCGTCGACAACGCACGATGAGCGACGCGGCAACTCCGGCGGAAGGCCCGTCGATCGAAAGCCCGTTCGTCGATCTGCTCGGCGTGCAGCTCGTGTCCGCGAAGGATGGCGCGAGCGAGATCGTGCTGCCGCTCGAGGAGCGCCACATGAACACGTGGAGCATCGCGCACGGCGGCGTGACGATGACGCTCGCCGATATCGCGCTCGCGATGGCGGCGCGCAGCCTGACCGACGACGGCGTCGGCGTCGTCACGGTCGAGATGAAGGTGAACTTCATGCAGCCGGGCCGCGGCGAGCTGCGCGCTTACGGGCGCGTGATGCACCGCTCGACGACGATGGCCTACTGCGAAGGCGAAGTGCGCGACAGCGACGGCAATTTCGTCGCGAAGGCGCTCGGTACGTTCAAGTACATGCGGCGGCTCGCGGTCGGCCGCGACATCAAGCGGCAACGCTCGCGCACGGCACCGGACGCCCAGCCCGGCCCGAGCGACGCGTAAGCGCCTGCACGCACGGCCCTGTCTCTTCGATGAGGCAGGGCCGTTTGTTTTTGGAGGACGGGATGCCGGCACACTGCGCGCCGCGCCTGTCCGCCCCCCCCCCCCCCCCCCCCGCGTGGCATCATGTCACGCTTGTCCGTTCACGGCGCCGCGCCGGCGCCGTCCACACCGATGCCGCTGAATCCGAAGATCGCCCAGGTGCTCGACATGATCGAGCGCGCGAAACGTCCGTCGTATCACCACCAGACGCCGCAGCAGGCGCGGGCCGCGTACGAGAAGAGCGCGCCGATCCTCGACGTCGCGCCGGCGCCGATGCATTCGGTGGAGGAATGCGTCGTGCCGACGCGCGACGGCCGCACGATCGGTGCGCGACTGTATCTGCCGGTCGCGCCGAGCCTGGCGGAGCCGCTGCCCGCGCTCGTGTACTACCACGGCGGCGGCTTCACGGTCGGCAGCGTCGACACGCACGATGCGCTGTGCCGGATGTTCGCGCACGATGCGCAATGCGCGGTGCTGTCGGTCGGTTACCGGCTCGCGCCCGAACACAGGTTTCCGACCGCGGTGAACGACGCGGACGACGCGTTGCAGTGGCTGCATCGCGAGGCCGCCGCGTTCGGCATCGACGCCGCGCGGCTGGCGGTCGGCGGCGACAGTGCGGGCGGGACGCTCGCGACGGTCTGCGCGGTGCTCGCGCGCGACGCCGGCATTTGCGTTGCGCTGCAACTGCTGATCTACCCGGGCGTGACGGGTTACCAGGACACCGAATCGCACGCGCGGCACGCCAACGGCTACCTGCTGACGCAGGACACGATCCAGTGGTTCTTCACGCAATACGTGCGCGATCGGGCGGATCGCGACGACTGGCGTTTCGCGCCGCTCGACGGCACGCGCGATGCTCCGTCGTTCGCGGGTGTCGCGCCGGCATGGATCGCGACGGCCGAATTCGATCCGCTGAGCGACGAGGGCGCCGCGTACGCGGACAAGTTGCGCGCGGCCGGCAACGCGGTCACGCTGGTCCGTTATCCGGGGATGATCCACGAATTCTTCAAGATGGGCGGCTACGTGCCGGAGGTGCGGGCCGCGCATGCCGATGCGGTCGCGGCGCTGAAGGCTGCATTCGACGAGGTTTGACGGCGAGCGCCCGACGGCGCGCATGCCGCAGGAGAGCTGCGATGACGAATGGCGCGGGCGGGGTGGAAACGGGCGACTGGACGGTACTGGGCGGCGACGCTGCGCGGATCCGCGACGCGGTGTTCGTGCGCGAGCAGCAGATTCCGCCGGAATGGGAACTGGATGACGACGATCCGCTGTCGCTGCATGCGGTCGCGTACCGGATCGACGCGGCGACCGGGCTGCGCCGCGCGGTCGCGACGGGGCGGCTGCTGCCGTCCGGCACGATCGGCCGCGTCGCGGTGCTGGCCGACATGCGCGGCCAGGGTGTCGGGTCGGCCGTGCTGAATGCGCTGCTGGACGCCGCGCGGCGGCGCGGCGAAGCCGTCGTGCGGCTGTACGCGCAGGATTCGGCGGTGTCGTTCTATCTGCGGCACGGCTTCGCGGCGGTCGGCGAACCGTTCGTCGAAGCCGGCGTGCCGCACGTCGAGATGGCGCGCGCGCCGTAGCGCGCCACGCGTGCGTTCAGCGCGGCCGCGCTGCGTCGATATCGAACGTGAACGCGCGCTCGAACGCGCCCGGACGGACGGTTCGGTGCGAGCCGTCGTCGTCGCTGCGCTCCTTGACCTCGACCGTCAGCCGCACGCCTTCCTTCATCGTGACGCGCAGCGCGGTGGTGCCGCGCGTGCCGTATTCGGGCGTTTCGATGAACGCGGCCGACAGCGCACGCTCGCGCTCGATCGGAATGCCCGTGTGCGGCAGTGCGTCGTCGTCCGCGACGTGCGGGTCGCGCATCAGCGCGATCAGTTCGTCGAGCGACGGGGTCGGATTGTCGGTGAGCAGCGTGCCGAGCTCCGCGCGCTTGCGCACCACTTTCGGCCAGGGCGTGTCGAGCCGCGCATTCGACAGCGCATGCACGCCCGGCGCGATCGCGACGGGCGCGGCGACACGGCTTTCGCCCTCGGGCGCGCGGTTGCAGAACCACGCGAGTTCGCGCCGGTGCCAGTCGCCGACGAGCAGGTTGAAGCCGTTGTACACGGCCGCATGCTCGGCAAGCTGCACGAGGTAGTCGAGCGGCGCGACGGACGTGCCGCCGAGAAAGTCGGATACCAGCTTGCCGCGGGTCGGCGCGCCCGCGCGGATGTCGAACGGCGCGCGGTAGTTGGTCAGCGCGGCGAAGCGGCCGTCGCGCGATACGCCGAGCCACGTGCCGCCCGCTTCGAGATCGCGGCCGGCCAGTACGCCCGGCACGTCCTCCCACCACGAGAGCGGCGCGCTGGTCCGGCGAAAGAACTCGTCGCGATTGGCGGCGAGGGTAAAGACGGGACCGGCGGCGGCATCGGGCTGCCAGTCGAAGGCAATCAGACACATCGGGCGAATCTCTCGCAGGAAACATCGGGCGCCGGCTGCGACTCGCGAGCCGGCGCCCGAACGGGTTGTCAGTGCATCACGCTTCGGTCGGCCACGCGTACGGCAGCGCGTCGAATGCGAGCGCCGGGCCGTCGGCCGAACCGACGTGCACCGTGCCGCCGTCGAGCGCGGCGAGCTTGATCTCGACGAGCGCGTCGACGCCGCCTGCCGGCGCGGCCGCCGCGTTGACGATCATCCCGCACGGCTGGCCCGGGTCGTCGCTGTGGAACAGCTCGACGCCGGCATGCACGGTATCGGTCTCGCCGGCGACGTGCGCGAGCGCGGTGCGGCGCTTGATCGTGCCGCGGTACTGGCTGCGCGCCACCACTTCCTGGCCCGGGTAGCACCCTTTCCTGAAGTTAACGGCACCGATCACGTCGAAGTTGACCATCTGCGGCACGAACTGTTCGACGGCCGGCTGCGTGATGCGCGGCTCGCCCGCGCGAACGTCGAGCCAGTCCCACACGGCGGGCGACACGACCGGCAGCGTGCCGGCCAGCGCGGCGAGGCGCGCATCGACTTCGGCGCGCGGGCCGATCCACAGATAGCGCTTGCGGCCGGCCGCATCGGGCACGCGGATCAGCGCACCGGCCGGGCCGTCGACCTTCACGTGCACGCCGTCGGGCAGCGCATCGAAGATGCCCGACAGCGCCTCGCGCACGTCGCCGACGAAGCCGGCCACCGCGAGCGTGTCGCTCGCGTCCGTCAGCTTCGCCTTCGCGCGCAGCACGAACATCGACAGCCGCTTCTGCACGGCCGGCTGCACGTCCTTCGACACGAGCAGGCGCACGCCGTGGCCGGCGCGCCACGTGAGGAACGACGCGAGCAGGCGGCCCTTCGCCGAGCAGTACCCGGACAGCCGCGCGCTGCCGGCATCGAGATGCTCGATGTCGTTGGTGAGCTGGCTGTGCAGGAACGTCGCGGCGTCGTCGCCGGCCACGTCGATCACGCCGAACTGCGGCAGCGGCATGCAGGCGCCCGGCGCTTCGAAATCGGCGGCGGACGGGCGGGGGAAAACGGGGAGCGAGGCAGATGAGGCCTGGGCAGCCGGTGAAGCGAACGGTGTGCTCATGGAATGAGGGAACAGTCAACCCTGACTTTGACGGAGGCGAGCAAGTATTATATGGGTCTTACCTGAGTCACGTTTCCATGTCCCTACTGAAGAAATGCGCCGCGACGATCGTGGCGCTGGCCGTCGTTGTGGCCGCTGCCGGCGCGGGCGGCGGGTATTACTGGGCGACCCGGCCGCTGTTGCTGGGCTCGGCATCGCTCGACGTCACGATCAAGCCGCGCAGCAGCGTGAAGAGCGTCGCGTTGCAGCTCAAGCGCGGCGGCGTGCCGGTCGAGCCGCTCGCATTCGTCGCGATGACGCGCATGCTCGGGCTGTCGAGCCGGCTCAAATCGGGCAACTACGAATTCAAGACCGGCATCACGCCTTACGACGTGCTGCAGAAGATCGCGCGCGGCGACGTGAACGAGTACGTCGCGACGGTCATCGAGGGCTGGACCTTCAAGCGGATGCGCGCGGAGCTCGACGCGAACCCCGATCTGGCGCACGCGACGGCCGGCATGAGCGACGCCGAGCTGCTGCGCGCGATCGGCGCATCGGACGGCGCGGTGCAGCGCGGCAGCGGCGAGGGGCTGTTCTTCCCCGATACCTACCTGTTCGACAAGGGCACGAGCGACCTGAACATCTACCGGCGCGCCTACCGCCTGATGCAGACGCGCATCGACGAGGCATGGGCCGCGCGCACGCCGGGGCTGCCGTACAAGACGCCTTACGAAATGCTGACGATCGCGTCGATCGTCGAGAAGGAAACCGGCCACGCGGCCGACCGCGCGTTCGTCGCGGCCGTGTTCGCGAACCGGCTGCGCATCGGCATGCCGCTGCAGACCGATCCGTCGGTGATCTACGGGCTCGGCGACGCGTACGACGGCCGTCTGCGCAAGCGCGACCTGCAGGCCGACACTCCTTACAATACCTACACCCGACGCGGGCTGCCGCCCACGCCGATCGCGTTGCCGGGTGTCGCCGCGCTGCAGGCGGCGATCAATCCGGCCCCGACGAGCGCGCTCTATTTCGTCGCGAAGGGCGACGGCACGAGCGTGTTCTCGGACACGCTCGGCGACCACAACAAGGCCGTGGACAAGTACATACGAGGTCAATAATGGCGAGCGGTAAATTCATCACGTTCGAAGGTATCGACGGGGCGGGGAAGACCACCCACCTGTCATGGTTCTGCGAACGCCTCCAGGGCCGGCTGGCCGCGACCGGCCGGCAGGTCGTCGTCACCCGCGAGCCGGGCGGCACGCAGCTCGGCGAGAAACTGCGCGAGATCCTGCTGAACCAGCCGATGGATCTCGAGACGGAAGCGCTGCTGATGTTCGCCGCGCGGCGCGAACACCTCGCGCTCGTGATCGAGCCGGCGCTCGCGCGCGGCGACTGGGTCGTGTCGGATCGCTTCACCGACGCGACCTTCGCGTACCAGGGTGGCGGCCGCGGGCTGCCGCGCGACAAGCTCGAGACGCTCGAGCGCTGGGTGCAGGGCGGTTTCCAGCCCGACCTCACGGTGCTGTTCGACGTCGCGCCGCAGGTCGCGAGCGAGCGCCGCGGCGCCGCGCGCATGCCCGACAAGTTCGAAAGCGAGTCCGACGCGTTCTTCACCCGCACGCGCGCCGAATACCTGCGGCGCGCGGAAGAGGCGCCGCATCGCTTCGCGATCGTCGACGCGACGCGCTCGATTCCGGAGATTCGCCAGCAGCTCGAGCGCGTGCTCGCCGCGCTGTAACCCGCAAGGAACGCACCCCATGATCTATCCGTGGCAAACCGACGACTGGAACCGCCTGCAGCAACTGCGCACGCAATGGCCGCATGCGCTGCTGCTGCACGGTCAGGCCGGGATCGGCAAGCTGCAGTTCGCGCAGCATCTCGCGCAGGGCTTCCTGTGCGAATCGCCGCAGCCGAACGGCGAGCCGTGCGGCGCCTGCGCGGCCTGCAACTGGTTCTCGCAGGGCAACCATCCGGACTACCGGATCGTGTTGCCCGAGGTGCTGGCGGGCGAGGCGCCGGGCGCGGCGGACGACGCGAAGCCGGCCGACGCGGACGAAGGCGGCAAGAAGACGCGGGCGCCGAGCAAGGAAATCAAGATCGAGCAGGTGCGCGCGCTGCTCGACTTCTGCGGGGTGGGTTCGCACCGCGGCGGCGCGCGCGTCGTCGTGCTGTATCCGGCCGAGGCGCTCAATGTCGCCGCGTCGAACGCGCTGCTGAAAACGCTGGAGGAGCCGCCGGCCGGCGTCGTGTTCCTGCTCGTGTCGGCGCGCATCGACCGCCTGTTGCCGACGATCATCAGCCGCTGCCGCCAGTGGCCGATGACCGTGCCGGCGCCGGAGGCGGCCGCCGCGTGGCTCGCGGCGCAGGGCGTCGACCACGCAAGCGCGCTGCTCGCCGAAGCCGGCGGCGCGCCGCTCGCCGCGCTGGCGCTCGCGAGCGACGAGAACCGCCCGCTGCGCGACTACACGCTCGGGCAACTGGCCGCCGGTGGGGCTTGTGATCCGTTCGCATGCGGCGAGACGCTGCAGAAGCTGCCGGTGCCGCTGGTGCTCGGCTGGCTGCAGCGCTGGCTGTACGATCTGCTCGCACAGCGGATGGCCGGTGCGCCGCGCTACTTCCCGATGCACGCGGCGGCCCTTGCGCGCTGCGCGGAAGCGGTCGACGCGAACGCATTCGCGCGCTTCATGAAAGCCGTGACGCGGCAGCGGACGGTCGAGAACCATCCGCTCAACGCGCGGCTCGTATTCGAGGAATTGTTTCTCGGATATCGGGAAATATTTTCCTGATCCGGCATTGTTTCCGATGGGTTGCGAAACGATGAATGGATCACGCGGGGGCGCGACCGTGGCCGGCCGGCCCGCCCACGCTGCCCAGTGCCGCATGCCGGCGGGCGCATGAGCGCCCGTCTCACGTATTCAGGAAACACGATGTTCGTCGACTCTCACTGCCACATCAATTTCAAGGGCCTGGCCGACCGCCTGCCGGCCGTTCTCGAGAACATGCGCGAGCACGACGTCACGCACGCGCTGTGCGTGTCGGTCGATTTCGAGACACTGCCCGACGTGCTCGCGATCGCCGAAGCGTACGAGAACGTGTACGCGTCGGTCGGCGTGCATCCGGATCACGAGGACGTGCACGAGCCGACGCTCGCGGAGCTCGTCGAGCTGGCCGCGCACCCGAAGGTCGTCGCGATCGGCGAAACCGGCCTCGACTACTACCGCCTAGAAGGCCGCTCGATCGCCGACATGGAATGGCAGCGCGAACGCTTTCGCACGCACATCCGCGCGGCGACCGCGACGATGAAGCCGCTGATCATCCACACGCGTTCGTCGTCGGAGGACACGCTGCGGATCATGGCCGAGGAGCGCGCGGACGTGCCGGGCGGCGTGATGCACTGCTTCACCGAGCCGTGGGCCGTCGCTGAGCAGGCGCTCGCGCAGAACTTCCATATCTCGCTGTCGGGCATCGTCACGTTCAAGAACGCGACCGACGTGCAGGACGTCGCGCGGCGCGTGCCGCTCGACCGGCTGCTGATCGAAACCGACTCGCCGTACCTCGCGCCGGTGCCGTATCGCGGCAAGCCGAATGAACCTGCGTACGTCAGCCATGTCGGACGCTTTATCGCATCCGAGCGCGGGATCGCCGTCGAGGCGCTCGCCGATGCGACAACGCAGAACTTTTTCCGGCTGTTCAAGATCGCCCGCTAACGACGTGCGCGCAGCCGACAACCCAGGGAAGGAGCCCACAACAATGACGAAGCCGACCAATCATCTGCCCAAACGCGCACTCGTCGCGGCCGCATTCGTCGCGAGCGGGCTGTTCGCCGCCGCCGGCGCGCAGGCCGAGTCGCTCGACGCGATCGTCAAGGCCGTCAAGTTCGACGACATCGCCGATATCGGCAAGCAGCTCAAGAGCGGCAAGCTCGATCCGAACACGCTCGCGCCGAACGGCGACCCGATCCTCGTGATCGCCGCACGCGAGAAGTCCGACAAGGTCGCGGCGGCGATCGCCACGACGCCGAACGTCGATCTCGAGAAGGAAGACAAGGCCGGCGAAAACGCGCTGATGCTCGCATCGCTGAACGGCGACCTCGACCTCGTCAAGCTGCTGATCGACAAGGGCGCGGAAGTCGGCAAGAAGGGCTGGGCGCCGCTGCACTACGCGGCGACCAACGGCCAGGACGCGGTCGTCAAGGTGCTGCTCGACCACGACGCGTACATCGACACCGCATCGCCGAACGGCACGACGCCGCTGATGATGGCCGCGCGCGGCAACCATGCGTCGACGGTCACGCTGCTGCTCGACCAGGGCGCCGATCCGCAGGTGAAGAACCAGCTCGGCATCACCGCGCTCGAGTTCGCGAAGCACTACAACGCGCCGGACGCGATCGGGATCCTGAGCAAGCGGACGACGCGTATCGGTGCGGCGACGCCGGCAGATGCTCAAAAGAGTGCAAAATAACGGCTTTTGGTGCGGCGGCGCCTGTCCGCCCGGCCGGCTTCAGGCCGGCGTGGGGCATCCGGCGCCGCACCGGCCAAGCAGCAGGCGGTCTCCGGCCGCATTGACATAAGGAACACCATGTTGCGCGCAATGTTTTGTGCCGCGGCGTTTGCCGTGCCGTTGTCGGCGGCGGCTTTCACGGGCGCGGATCTCGACCGGCTGTGCGCGAAGACGGACGTCAAGTCGCGGGCGTCGTGCGCGGCCTATATCGAAGGCGCCGCCGACGGCGTCTACAACACGATCGATGCGATCGGCGGCACCACGGGGCCGCGCGTCGGTCAGTACTTCTGCCTGCCGCCCGACATCCGGGCGCAACAGATGACGGACGCGGTGCGCAAGTACATCGCGGAAAATCCGAAGCTGGCCGACTACAACGCGAGCACCGCGGTGTCGCTCGGCCTCGGCAAGGCGTTTCCCTGCAGGAGCGGCAACTGATCTGACGCCGTGTCCGGGTGCGTGCGTGGCCCGGACGTCGCCGACGCATCCAGGACGAAGCCTGTGCGCTTCATCACTCGAGGGCGCCGATGATTTCAATCGAGGAACTGCAGCGCATCGCCGATGCGCCGTTGCATTCGTGGCTCGGCACGCTGGGCGTGTCGGTCATCGTCATATTGGTCGTCACGGTCGTGCACCGCCTCGGCGCACGCATCGTCAAGCGCATCGCGCAGCCGTATCCGCTGATGAGCGCGATCCTGCGCTACGTCGACAAACCGTCGCTCGTCGTGCTGGCGCTGCTGGCGCTCGAATTCCTGTGGGTCCAGGCGGACGACGGCATGTCGTTCGTGCGCGGCATGCGCACCGCGGCCGCGGTCGGCTCCATCGTGTCGCTCACGTGGCTGCTGGTGCGGCTCGCGGCCGGCGTCGGCGACGCGATCATCCAGGCCCATCCGATCGATACGGCCGACAATCTCCAGGCGCGGCGCATCCATACGCAGGCCAAGGTGCTCGTGCGGACCGTGATGGTGCTGATCGTGATCATCGGCGCCGGCGCCGCGCTGATGACGTTCCCGAACGTGCGCCAGATCGGCGCGAGCCTGCTGGCATCGGCCGGTGTGGCAGGGCTGGTCGCCGGTATCGCCGCGCGGCCGGTGCTCGGCAACCTGATTGCCGGGTTGCAGATCGCGCTCACGCAGCCGATCCGGCTCGACGACGTGGTCGTGATCCAGGGCGAGTGGGGGCGCATCGAGGAAATCACCGGCTCGTTCGTGTCGGTGCGGCTGTGGGACCAGCGGCGTCTCGTCGTGCCGCTGCAGTGGATCATCGAGAATCCGTTCACGAACTGGACGCGCAGCAGCGCGGAAATCATCGGCAGCGTTTACCTGTCGGTCGATTACCGCACGCCGCTCGCGCCGCTGCGCGAGGAACTCGCACGGCTCGTCCACGCCGCGCCGGAATGGGACGGCCGCGTGCAGGTGCTGCAGGTGACCGACGCGACGGAGCGCACGATGCAACTGCGTGCGCTCGTCAGCGCGGCCGATTCGTCGTCGTGCTGGGATCTGCGCTGCCGCGTGCGCGAAGGGCTGATCGCCTATCTGCAGAACCGCTATCCGCAATGCCTGCCGCGCAGCCGGATGGAGTTGTATCCGCACGAATCCGCGCCCCACGCGCCGAATCCCGAACGGCCGCACGCGCGGTCGCCCGCCGCCAGCACGGCGGCCAACACCGCAGCCGACCCGCAGGCCGTCGATGGCCGCTGAACGCGGCCCGGCGCCTGCCTGCCATTCCCCGTCGCCCATTCCTCATTCCCATGACCGCGCTGAAGACGCTCGCCATCGCCAATTACCGCTCGCTGCGCGAGCTGATCGTGCCGCTCGCGGCGCTCAACGTCGTCACGGGGCCGAACGGCAGCGGCAAGTCGAGCGTGTACCGCGCGCTGCGGCTGCTCGCCGATACCGCGCAGGGCCGCGTGATCCCGTCGCTCGCGCGCGAGGGCGGCTTGCCGTCGACGCTGTGGGCCGGCCCCGAGCGCTTCTCGCGCGCGATGCTGGCCGGCGAGGAGCCGGTGACGGGCACGGTGCGCAAGGGCCCGGTGAGCCTGAAGCTCGGCTTTGCGTGCGACGATTTCGGCTATTCGATCGATCTCGGCCTGCCGCTGCCGAGCCGCTCGCAGTTCGCGCTCGATCCGGTGGTCAAGCGCGAATGCATCTGGGGCGGCGCGTTGCTGCGTCCGTCCACGCTGCTGGTCGACCGGCAGGGCGCGCAGATCCGCGCGCGTACCGCGTCGGGCGACTGGCAGACGATTCCGCAGCCGGTCGCGAGCTTCGACAGCATGATGACCGAGTTCGCCGATCCGACCGGCGCGCCCGAGATGATCGCGGTGCGCGAGCGGATCCGCTCGTGGCGCTTCTACGACCATTTCCGGACCGATGCGCAGGCGCCGGCGCGCCAGTCGCACATCGGCACCCATACGCCGGTGCTCGCGGACGACGGGGCCGACCTGGCCGCCGCGCTGCAGACGATCCGCGAAATCGGCGACGCGGCGGCGCTCGACGCGGCGATCGACGACGCGTTTCCCGGCGCGTCGGTCGAGATCGACAATCCGGGCGGCCGCGGCCGCTTCGACGTGCTGATGCGCCAGCCGGGGCTGCTGCGGCCGCTGGCGGCGGCCGAGCTGTCCGACGGCACGCTGCGCTACCTGCTGCTCGCGGCCGCGCTGCTGACGCCGCGGCCGCCGGCGCTGATGGTGCTGAACGAACCGGAGACGAGTCTGCATCCCGATCTGCTGCCGGCGCTCGGCCGCCTGATCGCGCAGGCCGCCCGGCGTTCGCAGGTGCTGGTCGTGTCGCACGCGGCGCGGCTCATCGCGACGCTCGAGCGCGAGGCCGGCTGCGAATCGCTGGTGCTCGACAAGCAGCTCGGCGCGACCGCGCTCGTCGACGCCGATTCGCGCGACCTGCCGGCCTGGAAGTGGCCGTCGCGTTGACAGGCCCGATGGCGCGCTTGGGGTCGCGATCGGCGGCCGGCGGCGCCGGATCGGCCCGGCCGGGCCCGATGCGAGGCGGTCGGGTCCGCTCAGCGGAATGTATCCGGTCTGTAACAACCCCCAAAAAATGAAAGACCGGCGGTTCCGCTCATCGGGATCGCGAATAATAATGAGATATCCGGCTGGCGCCACGCCGGCCGGCGCTGCATGGACGCGGGGCGGGCGCGCGCAAGCGCGGGCCGCCGCCGGCCGTACCGCAACGGACAGGACACAGGAGACGTGGACCATGAGAATTGCCCAGATCGCCCCGCTGACCGAATCCGTGCCGCCGAAGCTGTACGGCGGCACGGAGCGCGTCGTGTCCTACATCACCGAGGCGCTCGTCGAGCTCGGCCACGATGTGACGCTGTTCGCGAGCGGCGATTCGACGACGCGGGCGAAGCTCGAGCCCGTGTGGCCGCGCGCGCTGCGGCTCGATACGTCGATCCGCGACCGGGTCGCGCCGCACATGCTGCTGATGGAGACGGTCGCGCGCCGCGCGAAGGATTTCGACGTGCTCCATTTCCACATGGACTACTACTCGTTCTCGGTCTTCAACCGGCAGGAAACGCCTTACGTGACGACGCTGCACGGCCGGCTCGACCTGCCCGAGCAGCAACCGGTGTTCGACACGTTCAGCACGGCGCCGGTGATCTCGATTTCCAATGCGCAGCGCCAGCCGTTGCCGCAGGCGAAATGGCTGACGACCGTCTATCACGGGCTGCCCGATACGCTGTACATGCCGCAGCCCGTCCAGCCGCGCTATCTCGCGTTCCTCGGCCGCATCTCGCCGGAAAAACGCGTCGACACCGCGATCCGCATTGCCCGCCAGTGCGGGTTGCCGATCCGGATCGCCGCGAAGATCGACGCGGCCGACCAGGAATACTTCGACTGCGAGATCAAGCCGCTCTTCGCGTTGCCGCACGTCGAATACATCGGAGAGATCGCCGATCACGAGAAGGCCGAATTCCTGTCGGGCGCGCATGCGCTGCTGTTTCCGATCGACTGGCCGGAGCCGTTCGGCCTGGTGATGATCGAGGCGATGTCGTGCGGCACGCCGGTGATCGCGTTCAACCGCGGCGCGGTGCCAGAAGTGGTGGACGAGGGCGTGTCGGGTTTCATCGTCGAGGACGAAATCAGCGCGGTGGCCGCCGTGAACCGGCTGCACTTGCTGCCGCGTGCGCGCGTGCGGCAGCGCTTCGAGGAACGCTTCACGTCGCGCCGGATGGCGCAGGAGTACGTGGACGTGTACCAGTCGGTGATCCGCGCGCAGAAGCGCTCGCGCTTCAAGGTGATCGATTCGACGACCTGAGCGGCCCGAGCAACCTGACCGCCTTGGCGCGCGGCGCCGGCGGATAAAAAAAACGGCGATGCCCGCAAGGACATCGCCGTTTGCGCAAGACCCGCGCGCAGCGCGCGGGCAGTGCGTCAACGTCAGATCTTGAGCTTCGTGACCTTGGTGCCGTTGATCGACACGTCGCCCATCAGGCCGGCGTTGGTCAGCACGACGACCTGGATCGGTGCCGTGGCCGTGTTGGAGTCGACCGCACCGTTCGCGCCCATCTTCACGAGTGCGACCGATGCGCCGGCGCCGGCTGCCCAGCCGTCCGAGCCGCGGAATTCGTCGAGCGCCTGCTGCGTCATGAACAGGAACACGATCGCCTTCGACTGCGCGCCGGCCTGCAGGCCGACCGACAGCGACGACGTGTTGTAGTAGCCGACCGTGCTGCCGCCGACGCGCAGCGCGCCGTTGCCGGACTGGCCGCCGACGATGAAGCCGGCCTGGAGCACTTCCGGGAAGACCAGCACGCCGCGCGATTTCGCGACGAGCTCGCGTGAACCCTTGACCGTGGAGTACATGCGCGACAGCGTGGCGTCGACGCTCGCGTCGATCGACTGGCGCTTGGACGCGTTGGTCGCGGCGTTGTCCGGCTTGTCCGGGGTGGTGGTGCAACCGGTGAGCGCAAGGCTACCGACGATGAGTGCGGCGGCGGCTTTCAGGACAAGATTCCGTTTTTGCATCGTTGTTCTCCATCGGATGATGTTCGGAGTGAGTCTCGCTCAAGGAGCGGTTCACGTCGGCAGTTATATCACAGTGGATTAAGGCCTTTTTTCGTTGCCGCGTGAAAAAGCGTCAAATCGCGCGGGGGTGTCGCGGCGCGCCAACGGACGAAGCGGCGCCGACGCGCGCCCCGCGCGTGGTCGGCGAGCGGGGAGTGCGGCGGTCGGGCAGAGGGCGGCGGCGCCTGGGGCGCGCGCCAGGGTCAGTGCGTGACGGGCGGAACGGGCGGCTTGATCGGCGGGCGGCGCAGCGCGCGGCGGATCAGCGCGATCACGACGCCGCACGCGAACAGGAACGCGGCCGGGACGACCCAGTAGCCGACGAACGCGTGCCACAGATAGCCGGCGAGCGTATTGCGGCGCACCACGTATTCGTCGCGAGCCGCCTGCTGGCGCGGCGCGTTGGCGGCGAGCACATCGGCCGGGCAGCCGGCCGCGCGCGCTTCGTCAGGATCCCCGTGGCACTTCGCGGTGGCGCCGGCGGCCTGCTGCGCGTCGGTGAGCTGCCAGGTGGTCAGCGCGAGCTGCAGGTCCGCCTTGTTGTAGGCCATTTCCTCGCGGATCTCGCGCACGGCGATGATCGCGACGGGCACCGCCCAGAACACGATCACGATCAGCCAGCGGCGGAACCAGCGGTGTTGTCTCCATGCCATCCAAGCCTCCGTTTGACGCGCGTGCGCGTCCGTCTCGAGGGCGGCCCGATGGCGCTTCTTGGTCTTGGGTGGGCCGCGTTGCAGCCATCATAGAAGAAAACGCGGCGAATTGCCGCACCATATGGCGGCGCCGGGCCGGCAGGCGGAAAAACGGGGCGGGAAAGACTGGCATGCGCGCGTCGATGCGCGTGCAACGAAAACAAAAATGCCGCGCCCGCCGAAGCGGGGCGCGGCATTCGAGACGGGAGCGCCGAAACTCAGGCGGCCGGCTGGCTGCTCAGGCAGCTCTTCATGAACGTCTTGCGATCGTCGCCCTTCTTGCCGGTGGCCTGCGTGTTGCACGCCTTCATCTTTTCCTGCTGCGTCATCGCCTTCGCGGGCTTCGTCGACAGGCAGTCCTTCATGAACGCCTTGCGTTCATCGCCCGTCTTGCCGGCTGCCTGGGTGTTACAGGCCTTCATCTTGTCCTGCTGGCTGTTGGCCGCGAAAGCGGGGGAAGCCAGCATGCCGCCGAGCAGCACTGCGGCTACGAGCGATTGGATTTTCATTTCGACACTCCCATGGGGTGAATTGCGTTTTATATCGACGCCGTCACGAAGCACGACGCAACGGGAACAGGGCCGCATCGCGCCGCGCGCTCCGATTATGGCAAATCAATGTGAAAACACCAGAACGGCATTTCTATAACGCGGCGGCCGGCGTGGCCGTTGACGGCGTGCGCGCGCCGGCGATCGGGACAAACCACGACACGGGGCGTTTGCTCCCCGTTGAACGCGCGTGACCTGACGGATGCCGGCCGCGAGCCATTACAATCGCGGCCATGAATACTCAGAATCCCGCATCCCCTCCGTCGGCGACGCCTCTGCCGCGCATCGCCGTACTCGCCACCGGCGGCACGATCGCCGGCGCCGCGCCCGACGCAGCCAGCACGGCCGGCTACCAGGCCGGCGCGCTCGGCGTCAATTTCCTGGTCGACGCCGTGCCGGCGCTCGCGTCGGTCGCTCGTATCGACGCGGAGCAGGTCGCCAGCATCGACAGCAAGGATCTCGCGCTGCCGCTGTGGAACACGCTCGCCGCGCGGATCGACGCGCTGATGGCCGACCCGGCCATCGACGGCATCGTGATCACCCACGGCACCGATACGCTCGAGGAAACCGCGTATGCGCTGCATCTGGTCGTCCGGGGCGACAAGCCGGTCGTGCTGACGGCCGCGATGCGGCCGGCCACCGCGCTGTCGTCCGACGGCCCGCTGAACCTGCTGAACGCGGTGACGGTGGCCGCGCATCCGGCCGCGCGCGGGCAGGGCGTGCTGGTCGCGTTCAACAACCGGATCCACGGCGCGCGCGACGTCGTGAAGACGAGCACCTATGCGGTCGACGCGTTCCAGTCGCCGGAGCTCGGTGCACTCGGCTGGGTGCAGGACGGTCGCGTCGAATTCGCACGGCGCGTCACGCGCACGCGCGACACGCAACTGGCGATCGCCGCGACCTGGCCGCCGGTCGAGGTCGTCGCGAGCTATGCGGGCGTGACACGCACGGCCGTCGATGCGCTCGTCGCGGCCGGCGTGCGCGGGCTCGTCGTCGCGGGCACCGGCAACGGGTCGATCCATGCGACGCTGCAGTCGGCGCTCGCCGATGCGGTGAACGCGGGCGTGACGGTGGTGCGTGCGTCGCGCGTCGGTTCGGGGCACGTGATGCGCAACGGCGCCGCGAGCGACGATGCGCTCGGTTTCGTGAGCGGGGGCTCGCTGCACCCGTTCAAGGCGCGCGTGCTGCTGATGCTCGCGCTCGCGAACGGCATTCAGGATCGAGCTGCACTGCAGCGCGCGTTCGATACGCTGTGACGGATGGCCGCCGCTCGGGCGGCGCGCAGCGCGCATAAAAAATGGCAGGCCAGTGGCCTGCCATTTTTGCGTCAGTGCTGCGCGAACGCTCAGGACTGCGGCGGAATCACCAGCTTCTGGCCCGGATAAATACGGTCCGGGCTCGACAGCATCGGCTTGTTCGCCTCGAAGATCGCCGGGTACTTGTTCGCGTCGCCATACACTTCCTTGGCGATCGCCGACAGCGTGTCGCCCGGCTTCACGTCGTGGTACTGGACTTCCGGATCGTCCGGCTGCAGATCGTCGTCGTTGACGCCCGCGACGCCCTGGACGTTGCCGGCCGCGACCTTGACCTTCGCCTTCGTGTCGAGATCGGCAACGCTGCCCGACAGCGTGACGGTGCGCGATGCGCCGTCGAACGAGACGGTCAGGTTCGACGTGTCGAGACCTTGCGAGTTGATGTAATTCTTGATCGCATCGGCCGCGGTCTGGTTCGCGGCATTCGGATCTTCCGCCGCTTGCGCGTCGGCGTGACCCAGCAGTTTTTCACCCGCCTCTTTGATAAACGAAAGAAGACCCATCGCTGTACTCCCTAGGTGGTTGAAAAAGAAAACGCGCCGTGAAGTGGCGAAAAAAACACCGCGCTGGACACGGTCACCGGAGTGAGCGCAAGCGCGGCGGATTTCTCGAAAGGCGTGGCGAAAGTGTAGGCGTTCATCGCGACGATTGCATGAAAAATCGCACGCTCGAACGTAAAGAAATGTAATACGCGAAATCCGACAGGCGGACACCCGACGACGACGTCTGACCGACCAAGGCTTCCCCGGCGCCGCCGGGTGCCGCTGCGGACCCCACCACGCCGCTCTCAGCCCAGAGCGGCGTTTTTCGCCCCGTCCCGCACGCGTTTCAGCGATGCCGGGCGGGGCGCCCCACCGTGATGCGCGCAGGTTCGCGCATCGATGCGACCGGCCGCGGCCGAGTCGCGTGTATGCGTCGCGCGCCTCCGCCATCGCAGCGAAAACGCGTGTTGTGACATCCGCGTTACGCGGCCGGCGTCTGGCCGATCTCGAAGTTCGACATGATCTCGAGCGCGCGCACGAGTGCCGAGTGATCCCATGCCTTGCCGCCGTGCGATGCGCACACGCTGAACAGCTGTTGCGCGCTCGCGGTGTGGGGCAGCGCGAGGCCGAGCTTGCGTGCGCCGTCGAGCGCGAGGTTCAGGTCCTTCTGGTGCAGCTCGATGCGGAAGCCCGGATCGAACGTGCGCTTGGTCATCCGCGCACCGTGCACTTCGAGGATGCGCGACGCGGCGAAGCCGCCCATCAGCGCCTGGCGCACGCGTTCCGGATCGGCGCCCGAGCGGGCGGCGAACAGCAGCGCTTCGCCGACCGCCTCGATGTTCAGCGCGACGATGATCTGGTTCGCGACCTTGCAGGTCTGGCCCGCCCCGTTGTCGCCGACGAGCGTGATGTTCTTGCCCATCTTCTCGAACAGCGGCTTCGCGCGCTCGAACGCCTTTTCCGGGCCGCCGACCATGATCGTCAGCGTCGCTTCGCGTGCGCCGACTTCGCCGCCGGACACCGGCGCGTCGAGGTAGTCGCAGCCGAGTGCATTGATCTGCTTTGCGAATGCTTGCGTGTCGAGCGGCGAGATCGAGCTCATGTCGATCACGAGCTTGCCGGCGGTCAGGCCCTTCGCGACGCCGTCGTCGGCGAACAGCACGTTACGCACGTCGGGCGTGTCCGGCACCATCGAGATGATGATGTCGGCGTGCTGCGCGACTTCGGTCGAGTTCGCGACGACCTTCGCGCTCGCGCGCAGGTCGTCCGGGACCGGGAACGCACCGTTGACGACGAGCTGGTGGTCGCCCTTGAGCAGGTTGCGCGCCATGTGCGCGCCCATGATGCCGAGGCCGATGAAACCGATGGTTGCCATGTGAAAGTCTCCTATAGGGCTGAAAACGGGAAGGGCGCGACTCAGGCGGCGCGACGCGCCGAGCCCGGTGCGCAGCCGGCGACGCTGTGCAGCCAGCCGAGGCCTTCCGTCGTGGTGGTGCGGGGCTTGTATTCGCAGCCGACGTAGCCGGCATAGCCGAGCCGGTCGAGCAGTGCGAACAGGAATGCGTAGTTGATCTCGCCGGTGCCCGGCTCGTTGCGGCCCGGGTTGTCCGCGAGCTGGACGTGGCCGATCGATGCGAGGTTGCGTTCGATCGTCGCGGCCAGTTCGCCTTCCATGCGCTGCATGTGATAGATGTCGTACTGCAGGAACAGGTTGTCCGAGCCGACCGCGCGGATCACGTCGAGCCCTTCGGACGAGCGGTTCAGCGCGAAGCCCGGGATGTCGAAGCGGTTGCACGGCTCGACCAGCAGGCGGATGCCTTCGCGCTTGAGCGCATCGGCGGCGAAGCGCAGGTTGTCGACGATCGTCACGAAGGTCTTGTCGCGCGCTGTACTCGCCGACGGGATGCCGACGAGACAGTTCAGCTGCGGCACCTTCAGCGCCTTCGCGTACTCGATCGCACGGCCGACCCCTTCCTGGAATTCGCCGACGCGATCGGGCAGGCACGCGATGCCGCGCTCGCCCTGATCCCAGTTGCCGGCGGGCAGGTTGTGCAGCACGAGGCGCAGGCGGTGCGTCTCGAGCCGCTCGGCGAGTTCCTCTTTCGCGTACGGATACGGGAACAGGAACTCGACGGCGTCGAAGCCCGCGTCCGCGGCCGCCTTGAAGCGGTCGAGGAACGGCACTTCGTTGAACAGCATGGTCAGGTTTGCAGCAAACTTCGGCATGAGCTAAGCCTCTTCGGTCGGTCAGTCAAAAAAGTCGTGCGGTTCAGTCGAGCATCGAGATCGCGGTCGGTGCGTGCTCGGCCTTTTCGGCGAGGTCCTCGAATTCGTTGATCGCGTCGATTTCGGTGCCCATCGAGATGTTCGTCACGCGCTCGAGGATCACTTCGACGACCACCGGCACGCTGAACTCTTCCGCGAGCGTTTGCGCCTGGCGCAGCGCCGGCTCGATCTCTTCCGGCTTGAACACGCGCAGCGCCTTGCAGCCGAGGCCTTCCGCGACCGCCACGTGGTCGACGCCATAGCCGTTCAGTTCCGGTGCGTTGACGTTGTCGAACGCGAGCTGCACGCAGTAGTCCATGTCGAACGCGCGCTGCGCCTGGCGGATCAGCCCGAGGTACGAGTTGTTCACGACGACGTGCACGTACGGCAGCTTGAATTGCGCGCCGGCGGCCAGTTCCTCGATCATGAACTGGAAGTCGTAGTCGCCGGACAGCGCGACGATCGGGCGGCTCGGGTCGGCCGCACGCACGCCGAGCGCGGCGGGGATCGTCCAGCCGAGCGGGCCGGCCTGGCCGCAGTTGATCCAGTTGCGTGCCTTGAACACGTGCAGGAACTGCGCGGCGGCGATCTGCGACAGGCCGATCGTGCTGACGTAGCAGGTATCGCGGCCGAACACCTTGTTCATCTCTTCGTACACGCGCTGCGGCTTGACCGGCACGTTGTCGAAGTGGGTCTTGCGCTGCAGCGTGCGCTTGCGTTCCTGGCATTCCGAGACCCACGCGCTGCGGTCCTTCAGCTTGCCGGCGGCCTTCCATTCCCGTGCAACCGCGACGAACAGCGCGAGGGCGGCCTTCGCGTCGGACACGATGCCGAGATCCGGGCCGAACACGCGGCCGATCTGCGTCGGCTCGATGTCGACGTGCACGAACTTGCGGCCCTTCGTGTAGACCTCGACGCTGCCCGTGTGGCGGTTCGCCCAGCGGTTGCCGATGCCGAGCACGAAGTCGGATGCGAGCATCGTCGCGTTGCCATAGCGGTGCGACGTCTGCAGGCCGACCATGCCGGCCATCAGCGGGTGGTCGTCGGCGATCGCGCCCCACGACATCAGCGTCGGGATCACCGGCACGCCGACCGTTTCGGCGAACTGCACGAGCAGGTCTTCGGCCGCCGCGTTGAGCACGCCGCCGCCCGACACGATCAGCGGCTTGTCCGCGTCGTTGAGCATCGCGAGCGCTTTCTCGATTTGCGCGCGGGTGGCCGCGGGCTTGTAGACCGGCAGCGGTTCATACGTGTCGATGTCGAATTCGATTTCGGCGAGCTGCACGTCGATCGGCAGGTCGACCAGCACCGGGCCCGGACGGCCCGAGCGCATCAGGTGGAACGCCTGCTGGAACACGCGCGGCACGAGCGCCGGTTCGCGCACGGTGACGGCCCATTTGGTGACGGGCTTCGCGATCGATTCGATGTCGACGGCCTGGAAGTCTTCCTTGTAGAGGCGCGCGCGCGGTGCCTGGCCCGTGATCGCGAGGATCGGAATCGAATCGGCCGACGCGGAGTACAGGCCGGTGATCATGTCGGTGCCGGCGGGGCCCGACGTGCCGATGCACACGCCGATGTTGCCCGGTGCCGCACGCGTGAAGCCTTCGGCCATGTGCGACGCGCCTTCGACGTGGCGCGCCAGCACGTGGCTGATGCCGCCCGACTTGCGCATGGCCGAGTAGAACGGGTTGATCGCGGCGCCCGGCACGCCGAACGCGGTCTGGATGCCTTCCTTCTCGAGCACGAGTACGGCTGCGTCGACGGCTCTCATCTTGGCCATGAATGTCTCCTTGGATGGTGGAATCTTGCGAATCGGTCTGTTGAGGACACTTTAGGGATGCAGGAAAGGTTTGATAAGATCCGCCGAAGTCGCTTATTTCGAAACTAAAAGTATGGAATGACGGCCGGACGGGGCTTCCCGCCGGTGTCGGAGCCGGGACGGAGACAGGAGATGGATCGTTTCAAGCAGATCGAGACGTTCGTGCGGGTGGCCGATGCCGGCAGCCTCGCGGCGGCGGCA
The DNA here is from genome assembly GCF_902832865.1 of Burkholderia sp. BCC0397. Classification (NCBI taxonomy): domain Bacteria; kingdom Pseudomonadati; phylum Pseudomonadota; class Betaproteobacteria; order Burkholderiales; family Burkholderiaceae; genus Burkholderia; species Burkholderia sp. BCC0397. The sequence continues at coordinate 1,019,254 of NZ_CADFDL010000002.1, forward strand.
CTCGAGGAGGGCGTGTCGCCGGTGGTGCTCGGGCGGCGCATCGACGCGCTCGAGAAGCGCCTCGGCGTGAAGCTGATGTACCGCTCGACGCGGCGGCTGGTCGTCAGCGAGGAGGGCGCCGCATTCCTCGAGCGCTGCCGCGGGCTGCTCACCGAATGGGATCAGGCCGAGAACGAGCTGGCCGCCGGGCGGCGCGCGGTGAGCGGCCACCTGATCGTGTCGGCGCCGGCCGCGTTCGGGCGCAAGCACGTCGCGCCGCACGCGCCCGGCTTCCTGGCCGACAAGCCGGAGATGCAGCTGTCGTTCAACCTGACCGACCGCGTCGTCGATCTCGTGCGCGAGGGCTATGACCTGTCGATCCGGATCGGCGGCGCGGTCGATCCGAATTTCGTCGCGGTGAAGCTCGCGTCGAACCGGCGCGTGGTGTGCGGCACGCCCGAGTATTTCCGCCAGCACGGCCGGCCGAAATCGCTCGACGACCTGCTGAAGCACAACTGCCTGGCCTTCAATCTTCAGGGCGGGCAGAACCGCGGCTGGTATTTCCAGCGCCACGGCAAGATCGCGACGATGCGCGTGACCGGCAATCTCGACTGCAACGACGGCGAGCTGCTGCACCGCTGGGTGGCCGAAGGGCTCGGGCTCGGCTGGCGCTCGACCTGGGAAATCGCCGCGCAGCTCGAAACGGGCGAACTCGAGACCGTGCTCGACGAATACGCGCTGCCCGACTACGACATCCTCGCGGTCTACCCGCAGCAGCGCTACGTGCCGGCGCGCGTGCGCTATTTCATCGACTACCTGCGCGCCGCGTACGCGCGCCCCGGCTACTGGAGCACCACGCCCTAACCGGCTGGCCGCCCGGCCGTCCGGCGATTTTTACGCTTCATGCGCGCGGCGCGGGAATAAACTCGACGCAGCAGCGGTAAGGTCATCGAGCGCGCACGTTGCCGGTCTGTCCGGGCGCCGTGCGCGGAACGGGCGCGGCGTCGGCCGCCGGGACCAGGGAGGCCATGTGGGGCAAGCCGGACAGGCGGTCGATGAACGGGCGGCGGACGATGCGGTCGCGCGCGGCGAGCGGTTTCGCGCGCTCGTGCTGCCGCATCTCGACGCCGCGTACAACCTCGCGCGCTGGCTGAGCGGCAGCGCCGGCGATGCGGACGACGTCGTCCAGGACGCGTGCATGCGCGCGCTGCGCTTCGTCGATTCGTGTCGCGGCGACAACGCGCGGCCATGGCTGCTGACGATCGTGCGCCACACCTGGTACACCGAGTGGCGGCGGCGCACGCATGCGCACGAGGTCGCGCTGCCCGACACGCTCGACGACACCGACGTACCCGACGACTGGCAGCCGGCGACGGAGGATCCGCTCGCGCACCTGCTGCGCGGCGAGAACGTGCGGCTCGTGAATGCGGCGCTTGCGAAGCTGCCGCCCGAATACCGCGAGGTGCTCGTGCTGCGCGAGATGGAGGACCTGAGCTACCGCGAGATCGCGGCGATCGCGGACGTGCCGGTCGGCACGGTGATGTCGCGGCTCGCGCGCGGGCGGCGCAAGCTCGCCGCGCTGCTGGGCGACGCGCCGGCGCCGGCGACCGAAGGCCGGCCGGGCCGTGCGCCGGCGGGCGGAACCGCATCGGAGGCTATCGATGGACTGTAACGAAGCGCGAGCGTTGCTGGACGCGGACGTCGACCGCGAGTTGTCGGCGCCCGATGCGTTGCGGGTCCAGCAGCATGTCGAAGGGTGCGACCTGTGCCGCCGCGAACGCGCGCGGATCGTCACGCTGGTGCAGGCGGTGCGGCAGGCCGATTATCACCGCGCGCCGGATGCGCTGCGGGCGAGCATCCTCGCGCGCCTGCCGGCAGCGGCCGACGCACGTGCCGATGAGCCGTCGCGGGCCGAGCCGCGGCCCGAGCCCCAGTCACCGCCGCCGCGGCGGCCGCGCGGGCGCGACTGGTTCTCCTGGCTGACCGGGCGTGGCGGGTCGGCACGACCGGCGCCGGCCGGCACCGGGCCGCGCGTGGCCGCGTTGCCGGGCCTCGGCTGGGGCGTCGCGTTGCTGATGGCGCTCGCGGCGGCGGGCGGAATGGCCTGGTCCGCCCGCCACGCCGACACCGACCGAACGGTCGACGAGCTCGTCGCGAGCCACGTGCGGGCCGACCTGTCGGCGCGCGACATCGACGTGATCTCGACCGACCAGCACACGGTCAAGCCGTGGTTCAACGGCCGGCTCGACTATGCGCCGCCGGTCGAGGATCTCGCCAAGAACGGCTTCGCGCTGGTCGGCGGCCGGCTCGACTACGTCGGGCGTCGCCGCGTCGCGGTGCTCGTCTACCGCCACCGGCAGCACGTGGTCGACGTCTATGTGCGGCCGGCCGGCGAACGGCCGGCGGCCCCGTACACGACCGTGTCGCAGGGCTATGCGCTCGACCGCTGGAACGCGGCCGGGATGACGTGGTGGGCCGTGACCGACGCCGAGCCGTCGGCGCTCGCGGCGTTCCGGACGGCGCTCGACGCGCGGCTTGCGGGCACGCACGGCGAATGACCGCGGCGGCGGCGGGGGCCGGCAGCGTGACTGCTCCGACCCCGATGCCAGAAGGCCCGAACCGGGGCCGCTTGCCCCGGCATACCTGTTCAAGTCTTTGAAAACACGGCCGAATCCGTTTGCGAATCGTCGATTGGCCTTGCATGCGCCCCGTAACCGGGTTAGAATCTTCGGCTTCTCACTTGCCACACCGGTTCAGACGCCCGGGTGGCTTTAATCCACAAGGAGTGTGTAATGCGTCATTACGAAATCGTATTCATCGTGCACCCGGATCAGAGCGAGCAAGTGCCCGCGATGATCGAGCGTTACAAGACCACGATCACGTCGCACGGCGGTCAGATCCACCGTGTCGAAGACTGGGGCCGTCGCCAACTGGCCTACATGATCGAGAAACTCGCGAAGGCTCACTACGTCTGCATGAACATCGAGTGCGACCAGACGACGCTCGACGAACTCGAACACGCGTTCAAGTTCAACGACGCCGTGCTGCGCCACCTCATCGTCAAGATGAAGAAGGCCGAGACCGGCCCGTCGCCGATGATGAAGGAAGTTCAGCGCGAAGAAGCCAAGAAGGCGGCTGCAGCTCAGCCGACCGAAGCGCAGGCTTAAGTTCGTCACTCATTAAGCCATCAAGGAGCGCGTCACTCCCGTGAACAGGTTGCAATTGAAGGCAAGCGTCGTCGAACGCGCACCGGTGCGATATACGCCGGCGGGTGTTCCGATCGCCAGCGCCACGTTGCATCACCGCACGGAAGTCGTCGAAGCAGGCATTCCCCGTCAGGTCGACATGACGATCGACGCGGTGGCGGCCGGTGAGGCGAGCGGCAAGCTGGAAAGTCGTGAAATGGGCGTCGAGACGCTGTTCACGGGCTTCCTGGCCAAGAAAAGCCGCAACGCGAGAACCTTGGTGTTTCACATCACTGCATTGCAGGACATTGGAAAGGACTGAAATCATGGCCCGCCCGACTGGTAAGAAATTCGACAAGCGTCGTCAGCAACAAAACCCGCTCTTCAAGCGCAAGAAGTTCTGCCGTTTCACGGCCGCAGGCGTCGAGCAGATCGACTACAAGGACACGGATACGCTGAAGGACTTCATCGGCGAAAACGGCAAGATCACGCCGGCTCGCCTGACGGGTACGAAGTCGCACTATCAGCGTCAGCTGGATACGGCAATCAAGCGTGCGCGTTTCCTCGCGCTGCTGCCGTACACCGATCAGCACAAGGCGTAATCAGGCGACGCAATAAGGAGAATTCGAATGCAAATCATTCTGTTGGAAAAAGTCGCCAATCTGGGCAACCTCGGCGACATCGTCAAGGTCAAGGACGGTTACGCTCGCAACTTCCTGATCCCGAACCGCAAGGCTCGCCGTGCAACGAAGGAAGCGATCGCCGAATTCGAAGTGCGCCGCGCTGAACTCGAAAAGATCGCCGCTGAAAAGCTGGCAGCATCGCAGGCAGTCGGCGAGAAGCTGAACGGCCAGACGTTCGAAGTCACGCAGAAGTCGGGCGTCGACGGCCGTCTGTTCGGCTCGGTCACGAACGGCGACGTCGCGGAACTGCTGAAGAAGGCAGGCTACGAAGTCGAGAAGCTGCAAGTGCGCATGCCGGAAGGCCCGCTGAAGATGATCGGCGAGCACAACGTCCAGGTCGCGCTGCACACGGACGTCGTCGTCGACGTCACGATCAACGTGATCGGCGACCACGCGTAAGCGTATGCAAGCTTTCCGGGCGGCTTCCGCCGTCCGGACAAGGGCAGGCGCCCGGGCAACCGGGGCCTGCCTTTTTTATTGCCCGCTCGCCGGCAAGCGGTGGTAGCGCTGCCGCCATCTATTCGCGATAATCCCAACCCATGAACGCGCCGCAAGATCCCCAAATCGAATCGCTGAAAGTCCCGCCGCATTCGGTCGAAGCCGAACAGTCGGTGCTCGGCGGCCTGTTGCTCGACAACGCGGCATGGGACCGGATTGCCGACTTCCTGTCGCAGGGCGACTTCTACCGCTACGACCACCGGATCATCTACGAGCACATCGGCCGCCTGATCGCGTCGACGCGCCCGGCCGACGTCGTGACCGTGTATGAAGCGATGGTCACGTCCGGCAAGGCCGACGACGTCGGCGGGCTCGCCTACCTGAATGCACTGGCGCAGAACACGCCGAGCGCGGCGAACATCCGCCGCTACGCGGAAATCGTGCGCGATCGCGCGGTGCTGCGCCGGCTGGTGTCGGTCGCCGACGAGATCTCGGCCGACGCATTCAATCCGCAGGGCAAGGAAGTCCGCCAGCTGCTCGACGAAGCCGAATCGAAGGTGTTCTCGATCGCCGAAGAGGGCGCGCGCGGCAACCAGGGCTTCCTCGAGATCGGTCCGCTGCTCACGCAGGTGGTCGAGCGCATCGACACGCTGTACCACACCGCGAACCCGAGCGACGTCACCGGCACGCCGACGGGCTTCATCGACCTCGACCGGATGACGTCCGGGATGCACGGCGGCGAACTGATCATCGTGGCCGGAAGACCGTCGATGGGTAAAACGGCCTTCTCGATGAACATCGGCGAATACGTCGCGGTCGAGTACGGGCTGCCCGTCGCGGTGTTCTCGATGGAAATGCCGGGCACCCAGCTCGTGATGCGTATGCTCGGCTCGATCGGCCGGCTCGACCAGCACCGGATGCGTACCGGCCGCCTGACGGACGAGGACTGGCCGAAACTGACACACGCGGTGCAGAAGATGAGCGAGGCGCAGCTCTTCATCGACGAAACGGGCGGCCTGAACCCGATGGAATTGCGCTCGCGCGCGCGGCGTCTGGCGCGCCAGTGCGGCAAGCTCGGCCTGATCATCGTCGACTACCTGCAGCTGATGTCGGGTTCGTCGCAGGGCGAAAACCGTGCGACCGAAATCTCGGAAATCTCGCGATCGCTGAAGAGCCTGGCGAAGGAACTCGACGTACCGGTGATCGCGCTGTCGCAGTTGAACCGCGGCCTCGAACAGCGTCCGAACAAGCGTCCGGTGATGTCCGATTTGCGCGAATCGGGCGCAATCGAGCAGGACGCGGACGTGATCCTGTTCATTTATCGCGACGAAGTCTACAACCCGGACAGCCCCGACAAGGGCACGGCCGAAATCATCATCGGCAAGCAGCGTAACGGTCCGATCGGCCCCGTTCGCCTCACGTTCATTGGGCAATACACGAAGTTCGACAATTTTGCCGGAGCGCAGACCTTCTACGGCGAGTAACGCCGGTTGTAAAGTCCTAAATCGCCAAACGTTGTATCCAATCCCGGCGCGCGCATGTGCGCGCGTCGCGGCGCGACCGAAAACGGTACAATGTCGCCCGTTTTCGTGACAGTAGTTTGACAATCTCTCAGGAATCCCATGTTCGGTCGATTCATGCCCACCGAGGGCAAGTTCTTTGAACTCTTCAACGCGCACGCGAAGCACATCGTTTCCGGTGGCCGCGAGCTCGAACTGCTGATCGACAATCTCGCCGACGCCGAGATTCACAAGCAAAACGTGCAAATCGCCGAGAAGGCCGCCGACAAGCTCACGCACGAGGCGATCGATCTGTTGCACAAGACCTTCATCACGCCGCTTGATCGCGACGAGATCCACAAACTGATCACGACGATGGACGACATCCTCGACCTGATGGAAGACGTCGCGACGGCCGTGTCGCTGTACGACGTGCGGTCCGTCACGTCCGAGGCGAGCCAGCTCGCGCACATCGTCACGCAGTCGGCACAACACGTGCAGCAGGCCGTCGGCTTGCTGTCCGACATGAAGCAGTCGGCACAGATCCTCAAGCAATGCGAGGAAATCGACCGCTGGGAGTCCGAGGCCGACCGCGTGCTGCGCTCGGCGATGTCGAAGCTGTTCCGCGAGGAAGACGACGTGAAGACGCTCATCAAGCTGAAGGCGATCTACGAGCTGCTCGAGGAGATCACCGACAAGTGCGAGGACGTCGCGAACATCATCGAAGGCATCGTGCTGGAAAACGCCTGAGCGGACCACGATGCATTCGATACAACTCGCCCTATGGATGGTCGCGACGCTGGTACTCGTCGCGCTCGTATTCGACTTCATGAACGGCTTTCACGACGCGGCGAACTCGATCGCCACCGTCGTGTCGACCGGGGTGCTGAAGCCCCAGCAGGCCGTGGTGTTCGCGGCCGCGTTCAACGTGATCGCGTACTTCATTTTCCACCTGAAAGTCGCGCAGACCGTCGGTAAAGGCACGATCGATCCCGAGATCGTCGACCATTACGTCGTGTTCGGCGCGCTGGTCGGTGCGATCGGCTGGAACGTGATCACGTGGTACTACGGGATCCCGTCGAGCTCGTCGCACGCGCTGATCGGCGGCCTCGTCGGCGCCGCGCTCGCGAAGTCCGGCTGGAGCGCGCTGAACATCGACGGGCTGCTGAAGACGATCGCGTTCATCTTCATTTCGCCGCTGCTCGGTTTCATCCTCGGTTCGCTGTTCATGCTCGGCGTGTCGTGGCTGTATTTCCGTACCGCGCCCAGCAAGGTCGACCGGCGCTTCCGCCGGCTGCAGCTGCTGTCGGCTGGCCTGTACAGCCTGGGTCACGGCGGCAACGACGCCCAGAAGACGATCGGTATCATCTGGATGCTGCTGATCGCGAGCGGCTACGCGTCGGCGACCGCCGATGCGCCGCCGGCCTGGGTGATCGGCGCGTGCTACCTGTCGATGGGCCTCGGCACGCTGTTCGGCGGCTGGCGCATCGTGCGCACGATGGGCCAGAAGATCACGAAGCTCAAGCCGGTCGGCGGTTTCTGCGCGGAAAGCGGTGGCGCGATCACGCTGTTCATCGCGTCGTTCCTCGGCATTCCCGTGTCGACCACGCACACGATTACCGGTGCGATCGTCGGTGTCGGCGCGACGCAGAAGCTGTCGGCCGTGCGCTGGGGCGTCGCCGGCAACATCGTGTGGGCGTGGGTGCTGACGCTGCCGGCGGCCGCGCTGTTCGCGGCCGGCGGGTGGTGGCTCGGACGCCAGATCTTCTGAGCGCCGACACGGCCGGATCGATATGAAATGCGCCGCAAGCCGAAAGGCTGCGGCGCATTTTCTTTTGGGGGCGGCGGAAGGGGGCGACGACGCGGTGGAGGGCGGCGGATGCCGCCAACATCGTCGACGGTCGGGTTCGAGCAACGGCGGTCAGTAGCTGCCGTTTGCAAACCGCGCGATCGGATCGTCTGCCGTACTCGTGCGCGGGCTGACGGGCGCGGATTGCGTCGCTGCACGCCACACCTGCACGGGTGCGGGCTCGATACTGCGTGGAGGCGTCGACGCGGTGGCGGGCGGCGGTTCGGCATCGAAGGCGGCGGCCTGGGCGGCCGTCAGCGCGGTCGTCGGAATCTGCGTGCCGACTTCCGCCGGCGCGGCCGGTGCTGCATTGGCCGTCGTCGCGGGCATGGCGTCAGCCACGGATGTCGCCTGCTGCTGGGCCGCCTGCATCCGCGGTGGCGGCGGTTCGTACGGATCGGCGGCCGGTGCTGCCGGTGCAACTGCGGCGGCCGTCACGACCGGCGTGGTCAGGGTGGCCGGAGCCGGCGCCCGCGTCGCTCTCGCTTGCGACGGCGCATACGCGGGCTGCCGCGGCGCGGCGGCGGCCGTCACGACCACCGGAGCGGCCGCGACCGCCGGCGGATTGCGCGGCTCGTCGCGTTTGGCCTCGTAGGTCGGCGCATCGAACGGCGTCGGGGCCGAGCGCGGCGGCGCGACGCGGCGAATGCCGTCGAATCGCTTGGCCCAGTACGGGTTCGTCAGGTAGTCGAGCCGTACGGTGCCGCCCGTCGACGGCGCGTTGACGAAGCGCAGCTTGCCGACATAGATGCCGACGTGCGAATGCGGCCGCCCGGTCGTATTGAAGAAGATCAGGTCGCCCGGCGCGATCTCGTCGGGTTCGACCGACACGCCGCGGCCGCTCATGTCGGCGGTCGTGCGCGGCAGGTTCACGTCGGCCGCGCGGCCGATCACGTAGCGCACGAGCCCGCTGCAGTCGAAGCCGCTCGTCGGCGTGTTGCCGCCCCAGCGATACGGGACGCCGACGAGGCTCATCGCCTGGATCGAGATTTCTTCCTGACCGACGCTGTGGTCGACGAATTTCGGGAAATTGGCGGGCGGCGGGAAGGCACGCGGCGTCGTGATCTTCATGCCCGAAGCGGAACGCGATGCCGACTGCGGCGGCACGCTGGAGCAGGCCGCAAGCAGGGAGACGACGGCGACGGGAACCCAGATTCGAAGCATGGCAAGGCGGGCGAGCGCGGCGCGCTCGCGAATCGTATGACAACAGATAGGCCCGATGGTAGACGCTCCGACGGGGCTTAAGCAACCATTCTTGAGAATTTACTTGAAGTTTCGCGCGTAAACTGCGTTGTTGCGTGACGAAGCATTACTTTTGTCTTCGACCCCAAATAAAAACGGCGCTCCGGAAACGGAGCGCCGCGTGGCGTCGAAAGCCGGCCGATCGGCCGGCCTGCGCGTTACAGGATGTCCGACGCGTAGTCGGCGAGCCGCGAGCGTTCGCCGCGCGCGAGGGTCACGTGGCCGCTGTGGCCCCAGCCCTTGAAGCGGTCGACGACGTAGGTCAGGCCCGAGCTGCCTTCGGTCAGGTAGGGCGTGTCGATCTGCGCGATGTTGCCGAGGCACACGATCTTCGTGCCGGGGCCCGCGCGCGTGACGAGCGTCTTCATCTGCTTCGGCGTCAGGTTCTGCGCCTCGTCGATGATCAGGTACTTGTCGACGAACGTGCGGCCGCGCATGAAGTTCATGCTCTTCACCTTCAGGCGCGAACGGATCAGCTCCTGCGTCGCGGCACGGCCCCATTCGCCGGCAGCGTCGTCGGTCTTCTGCAGCACTTCGAGGTTGTCGTCGAATGCACCCATCCACGGCTGCATCTTCTCTTCCTCGGTACCGGGCAGGAAACCGATGTCCTCGCCGACGGGCACGGTCGCGCGCGTCACGATGATCTCGTTGTAGCGCTTGTCGTCGAGCACCTGCGCGAGGCCGGCCGCGAGCGCGACGAGCGTCTTGCCGGTGCCGGCCTGGCCGAGCAGCGTGACGAAGTCGATCTCGGGGTTCATCAGCAGGTTCAGCGCGAAGTTCTGCTCGCGGTTGCGCGCGGTGATGCCCCACACGTTGTTCTTGTGGTGGCTGTAGTCGCGCAGCGTCTGCAGCAGCGCCGTCTTGCCGTTCAGTTCGCGGACGATCGCGTGGAACGTCGGCTCGCCGTTCTGCGGCTCCAGATAGACGAACTCGTTGACGAGCATCGACGCGACGAGCGGGCCGGTCACGCGGTAGTACGTGGTGCCCGTCTTGGTGTCCTGCCAGCTCTCCATGCCCTTCGCGTGCCTGGTCCAGAAGTCCTGCGGCAGTTCGCGCACGCCGTTGTACAGGAGGTCCGAATCCTCGAGCACCTGGTCGTTGAAGTAGTCTTCCGCGGGCAGGCCGAGTGCGTGCGCCTTGATCCGCATGTTGATGTCTTTCGACACCAGCACGACCTGGCGATCGGGTCGGTCGCGCTGCAGCGCGCGCACGACGCCGAGGATCTGGTTGTCGGCCTTGCCTTCGGGCAGGCCTTCGATCGGCGCGATGTCGGCAAGCTTCGTCTGGAAGTACAGGCGGCCGAGCGCGTCGCGGCTGCCGAGGCGCGACAGCGGAATGCCGGCCGAGATCGGGCCGCCGTCGGCGACGAGCGCGTCGAGCGTGCGGCTGACCTGGCGTGCATTGCGCGCGACTTCGGACATCCCCTTCTTGTGGTTGTCGAGTTCCTCGAGCGTCATCATCGGCAGATAGACGTCGTGTTCCTCGAAGCGGAAGAGGCTGCTCGGGTCGTGCATCAGCACGTTGGTGTCGAGCACGAACAGTTTCTGCAGTTCGGCTTCGGCAGGCTTGCGGCCGCGCGACTTCGTCGCGGCGCCGGCGCCGCGCGCGGGCGTGGCGGCCGGTTTGTCGGCGGCCGGCTTGTCGTTGCGCGCGACGACCGGCGCCGCGGGTTCGGCGGGCGCCTGCAGCGGCTGCAGCAACGCGGCCGTCTGCCTGGTCTTGCGGCCGCGCGCGGGTGCGCTCGCGGCCTCGGGCGCCGAAGACGCGACGGCGCGCAGCGGCGCGGCCGTGTTCGCGGCTTCGATCATCGGTTGGGCCACGCTGGCCGGACCATAGTCACCGGCTGTGGATGCGTCCCCTTCGGCGGATTTCTTCGCGGCTTTCGCGGGCCGCGCTTTCGCCTTGTATTCGTCGGGCGGCAGCAGGCTGCCGAGCTTGCTGGGGGGAGTAGGCAAAGGCATGGTGTCCCTCGGGAGGAATCGTGTCGCATGAAGTGCGCCGCTGATCGCATCCTGCGTGACGTAGACGCATGCAGTTTGCGCGCGGTGGCGCACAGGATTTTCGTCTAGCCGGTTCGCCTAAGTGTCGATCAGCTCCTCGATACGGTAAGGGCCGGACCGGGGAGGGCCGGCGCGCGATCCATAAAAAAAGCCGCTGCCCCGTCGACAGGGACATGCGGCTCGGCTGATGCCGTCGTGATGCGCGTCAGGTGCCGGGAAGCATTGCAACGGGCACCGGCGCAGCTACGAGAAATATGGGGCGAACTGGCATTCATTGCGGCCCAATATAACGCGCCTCAAAGCGCTTGTACAGCCTTTAGCACGTCGTCCACGTGACCCGGTACCTTGATGCCGCGCCATGCCTGGCGGAGCACGCCGTCGGCATCGATCAGGAACGTCGAGCGCTCGATTCCGCGCACTTCCTTGCCATACATTTTCTTCATCTTGATGACATCGAACACCGCGCACAGCGCTTCGTCGGCATCGGAGATCAGCGGGAACGGCAGTTCGAGCTTGGCCTTGAAATTGTCATGCGAGCGCAGGCTGTCGCGCGACACGCCGATGACTTCCGCACCGGCTTTCTTGAACTTCGGATAGAGATCGCGGAACTGCAGCCCTTCGGTCGTGCAGCCCGGCGTGTTGTCCTTCGGATAGAAGTACAGCACGAGCTTCTTGCCCTTCAGGTCGGACAGCGAAATGTCGCCGCCCGTGGCCGGTGCGGTGAAATCGGGAACTTGACGGTCAACTTCGACAGACACGTGTTTCTCCTGTTGTTATGGAAGGGCGCCGCTGCGGCGGCGCGGTTCGGCGGGGCGTCGCGGCAGCGCGCCGCAAGGGCGCGGCGGCGACGCCGGCTCGCGCGCGAACTCAGTCGGGCTGGACGATCAGTTCACCGGAGCGGCCGGGGATTTCGCCCCACGTGACAGGGTACGATGGCAGCGAGTCGCGGTCCAGCGTCGCGTGGTAGTCGCCCATCGTCGCAAACGTGTGGCCTTGCGCCCGCCAGCCGGCGAGCAGTTGCTCGAATACGGGCGCGAGCTTCTGGCCTTCCAGTTCCGCATGCAGCGTGAACACCTGGTCGTGCGGATTGGTTTCGGTGAACTTGAGGAGGTGCGCGGCGACGTTGTGCGTGTCGACGCCGTCGATGCCGAGCACTTCGTCGAGCGTCGGCAGCGTGGTCGGCATCTGCACGTGCGACAGCGTGCGGCCGCCGACGACGGGCAGGTACGGCGAGTGGCCGCGACCGTCGGATGCGTAGCGCATCCCCCATGCGTCGATCTGCTCGAACGCGGCGTCGTTCATCTGCCAGCCGGCCGCGCCGTGCGTGACGGGCGGCGCGCCGAAGATCTCGATGAAGCGTGCGTGACTCTTCTGCATTTCACGCGCGGTCCAGTCGCGATCGCGTACGCGCACGTTGTCCTGCCAGTACACGTGATCCCACGTGTGGATCCCGCATTCGAAGCCGGCCTCGTGAATCGCGCGCATGTCGGCGATCGCGCGGCGGCCGATGTCGGGGCCCGGCAGCAGCACGCCGTACATCAGCTGCTTCACGCCGTAGTGTTCGACCACCGACGTGCGCGACACCTTCTTCAGGAAGCCCGGGCGGAACACGCGCCGCAGCGCCCAGCCCGTGTGATCGGGCCCGAGGCTGAAGAGGAAGGTCGCGCGCGCATTGAAGCGGTCGAAGATGCGCGCGAGGTTCGGCACGCCTTCGCGCGTGCCGCGCAGCGTGTCGACGTCGATCTTGAGGACGATACGAGCCAAGCGAACGTCCCGGTCAACCTTGCTGTTCGACGAGCGCGCGCGCGTCGGCGACGTGGCCGCGATACGCTTCGAAGATGTTGCGCAGCGCGTCGTCGAACGTCGCCTGCGGCGCCCAGCCGAGCTCCTGCATCGTGTTGTCGATCTTCGGCACGCGGTTCTGCACGTCCTGGTAGCCGTTGCCGTAGTAGGCGCCGGACGTCGTTTCGACGAGCTTCACCTGCTTGGCCGAATCGGCGTACTCGGGGAATTCCGCCGCCAGTTCGAGCATCTTGTGCGCGAGCTCGCGAACCGAGAAGTTGTTCTTCGGATTCCCGATGTTGTAGATCTTGCCCGACGCGACGCCGTCCTTGTTGTCGATGATCTTCATCAGCGCGCTGATGCCGTCGCCGATGTCGGTGAACGCGCGCTTCTGCGAGCCGCCGTCGACGAGGCTGATGTTCTCGCCGCGCACGATGTGGCCGAGGAACTGCGTGACCACGCGCGAGCTGCCTTCCTTCGGCGTGTAGATCGAGTCGAGGCCCGGGCCGATCCAGTTGAACGGACGGAACAGCGTGAAGTTCAGGCCTTCCATCCCGTAGCCCCAGATCACGCGGTCCATCAGCTGCTTCGAGCACGCGTAGATCCAGCGCGGCTTGTTGATCGGGCCGTAGGTGAGCGCCGACGCGTCCGGGTCGAACTGCTCGTCCGAGCACATGCCGTAGACCTCGGAGGTCGACGGGAACACGAGGTGCTTGCCGTACTTGACGGCCGAGCGCACGATCGGCAGGTTCGCCTCGAAGTCGAGTTCGAACACGCGCAGCGGCTGCTGGACGTAGGTGGCCGGCGTGGCGATCGCGACGAGCGGCAGGATCACGTCGCACTTCTTCACGTGATACTCGACCCACTCCTTGTTGATCGTGATGTCGCCTTCGAAGAAATGCATCCGCTCGTGGTTGACGAGGTCGCCCAGCCGGTCGGTCTGCATGTCCATGCCGAACACTTCCCAATCGGTGGTTTCAAGAATGCGCTTCGACAGGTGATGGCCGATGAAGCCGTTCACACCCAGGATCAGGACTTTTTTTGCTTTCATGAATGACGGGAAGAATGAATGAACTGCGCGAATTCCGCGGGCGTCACGACGGTTTCGCTGCCGTCGCGCTGCTGCCACAGCTCGAGAATGGATAGGGCGCGGCTGTCGCCGCAGACGCCGAATAGCGCATTATCGCTTACGTGCAGGCCGGGCGGCAAATCTGCCGCGGCGGCCGCTGCCGCGCTGCCGGGCGCCGCGAGGCGGGCGCGCGCGATCACGAAGCGCGCGCCGCCGATGTCCGTGAATGCGCCCGGATACGGGGGCGCGACCGCGCGCACCAGGTTGTAGACCTGCGCGGCCGGCTTCGACCAGTCGACGCGGCCGTCCTCGGGCTTGCGCCCGCCGTAGTAGCTGCCGGTCGCGAGATCGTTCGGCAGGTGCGGCGCCTCGCCCGCGAGCAGCGCGGGCAGCACGCGCCACAGCGTCTGCTCGGCGGCCACCGCGACCTTGTCGAACACCTGCGCGGCCGTGTCGTCCGGCAGGATCGGCACCGCGGTCTGCGCGATGATCGCGCCCGCGTCGGGCTTGGCGGCCATCTCGTGCAGCGTCGCGCCGGTCTCGGTCTCGCCGTTCAGCACGGCCCAGTTGGTCGGTACCCGACCCCGGTATTTCGGCAGCAGCGAACCATGCATGTTGTACGCGCCGCGCGGCGCGATCGCGAGCAGGTCCACCGGCAGCATGTGCCGGTAGTAGAACGAGAAGATGAAATCGGGCTGCGCGTCGGACACCGCGCGGCGCAGTGCCGGATCGACGGGATCGGCCGGCGTGACGACCGGAATGCCGTGCTCGGCCGCGACGGACGCGACGCTGCCGAACCAGATGTTCTCGTTCGGATTGTCCTCGTGCGTGACGACCAGCGCGACGTCGACGCCGCGCGCGAGCAGCACCTGCAGGCAGCGCACGCCGACGTTGTGATACGCGAAGACGACCGCGCGCGGCTTCATTGCACGGCTCCCGGGCGGTGCGCGGCGGCCGGCACCGGCGGCACGCCGTCGTGCTGCTCGAGCACGGCCTGGATCAGGTAGCGCGGCCGCGCGCGCACCTGCTGGTAGATGCGGCCGACGTATTCGCCGAGCAGGCCGAGCGCGAAGATGATCACGCCGAGCAGGAAGAACGTGATTGCGAACAGCGTGAACACGCCTTGCACTTCCGCGCCGACGATGAAGCGGCGCACGAGCAGCAGCAGGAACAGCGCGGCGGAGCCGAGCGACAGGATCACGCCGATGAACGACAGCCACTGCAGCGGCACGACCGAGAAGCCCGTCACGAGGTCGAAGTTCAGCCGGATCAGGCTGTACAGCGAATACTTCGATTCGCCCGCGAAGCGTTCCTCGTGCGCGACCTCGATTTCGGTCGGGTTCTGCGCGAACGTGTACGCGAGCGCGGGGATGAACGTGTTGACTTCGCCGCACACGTTGATCGTGTCGATGATGCGGCGGCTGTACGCGCGCAGCATGCAGCCCTGGTCGGTCATCTTGATACGCGTGATGCGCTCGCGCAGCCGGTTCATCATCTGCGACGCCTTGCGCCGCCACAGGCTGTCCTGGCGCTGCTTGCGGATCGAGCCGACGTAGTCGTAGCCCTCGCGCATCTTCGTGATCAGCTTGCCGATTTCCTCCGGCGGGTTCTGCAGGTCGGCGTCGAGCGTGATGACGATCTCGCCGCGCGACTGCGCGAAGCCGGCGAGGATCGCCATGTGCTGGCCGTAGTTGCCGTTGAGCAGCACCACGCGCGTCGTGTCGGGCCGTACGTGGAACTGATCGGCGAGCATCGCGGCCGAGCGGTCGCGGCTGCCGTCGTTGATCAGGATCACTTCGTACGACGTGTCGAGTGCGTCGAGCGCCGGATACAGCCGCGCGAACAGCGCGGCAAGGCCGTCTTCCTCGTTGTACACGGGGATGATGACCGATACTTCGGGCCGGCCGGCGTCCAGGTGCGCGGCGCCCGGGTGCCCGGCGCCGGGATGCCCGACGCGTGCTTCAAGGTGACTCATGTACGCTTATTTTCCGTATTGTTCGCAAATCTGATTGACGGCGTCGACCACGCGACGCACGTCGCCTTCCGTCATCTGCGTAAACAGCGGCAGCGTGACGGTCGACGCGCCGTACCGTTCGGCGTGGGGGAACATGCCTTCCTTGAAACCGCGCGCACGGTACAGCGTGAAAAGATGGATCGCCGGGTAGTGGATACCGGTGCCGATGCCGCGTTCCTTCATCTGCGCCATGAATTCGGCGCGCGTGATCGTCAGCCGCTCGAGCGGCAGCGTGACCAGGAACATGTGCCAGTTGCCGTTCTCGAATTCGGCGACCGGCAGGCCGACGCCGAGCTTCACGGCCGCGCCGCCGTCGAACGCGGCGAAATACGCGCGGGCGAGCGCACGGCGCTGCGCGGTGAAGCGCTCGATGTGCGGCAGCTGGCCGAGGCCGACGCGCGCGGCGACGTCGGTCAGGTTGTACTTGCCGCCGAGCACGTCGCAGTCCATCCCGTCGAAGCCGGTGCGGGTGATGCCCTGCAGCCGGTACTTCTGCGCGAGTACGGCTTCGTCCTCGTTGTTCAGCACGAGCGCGCCGCCTTCGATCGTCGTCAGGTTCTTGTTCGCGTGGAAGCTGAACGACACGATGTCGCCGATCGCGCCGATGCGCTTGCCGTGCCACGTCGAGCCGAACGCCTGCGCGGCATCCTCGATCACGCGCAGGTTATGCGCGCGGGCGATTGCGTACAGGCGGTCCATGTCGACCGGCAGGCCGGACAGGAACACGGGGATGATGGCCTTCGTGCGCGGCGTGATCGCCTGCTCGAGCTTGTCGAGGTCGATGTTGCGCGTGACGGGATCGATGTCCGCGAACACGGGCGTCGCGCTCGTTTCGATGATCACGTTGCTGGTCGAGACCCACGACGCCGGCGTCGTGATCACCTCGTCGCCGGGGCCGACGCCCGCGATGCGCAGGCCGATCTCGAGCGTGCAGGTGCCCGAGTTGAATGCGCGGACCGGACGGCCGCCGCAGTACTCGGACAGCGCGGCTTCGAATTTCTGGCACTGCGGGCCGGTGGTGATCCAGCCCGAGCGCAGCACGTCGACGACGCCCTGGATGGTTTCCTCATCGATCTCGGGGCGGGTGAACGGCAGAAACGGAGCGGTAGTCTGGCTCATGAACGCGTTGGGCCTGTAATGGCGTGTAATAAAAGGGTCGGGCGATCCGTCCGAAACCGGCATTAAACACCGGTTGGCGGATTCGTACCGTGATTTTTTGTAGGCGGACGCTTAACGCCGCGGGCCGCGCTCAGCTGCGCGCGAGCACGAGCACGCCGATCAGGATGATGCCGATGCCGACGAACTTCTGGATCGACAGCACCTCGCCGAACAGGTACCACGCCGCGAACGCGTTGACGACGTAGCCGAGCGACAGCATCGGGTACGCGATCGACACGTCGACCCGCGACAGCCCGACGATCCACACGACGACGCTCAGCACGTAGCAGCCGAGGCCGCCGATGATCGGCAGCTGGGTCGCGATCTTGAACCCGACCGGGATGATGTTCGCACGGCTGAATTCGAAGTGTCCAACGGCGTTGACGCCGGCTTTCAGCAGAAGTTGCGCACAGGCGTTGAGCATCACGCCGGTGATGATGCAGACGAACGAAACGGGATTCATGCGGGGGACGTCCTTACGATTGCGGTTTCTCGACGATCACGCGGCGGTTGTCGCGCGCGATCACGCGCATCGGCACGCCTTCCTTGACCAGCGTGTCGTACTGGCCGGGCCCCATGATCGCGAGCGCATGGGTGTCCTGCTTCCAGCGCGTGATCCATTCGCCGACGGTCGGGATCCACTTGTTCGGCTCGACCGAGATCCCGAACGCGAGCTCGTCCTGGCGCTGCACCATGATCGTCGTGTGGCCCATGTAGAACGGGAATGTGTGATCGAGCATTTCGACCGAGTAGAACGGCGTATCGGGCGGCAGCTTCGCCAGTTCGGCGCGCACGGCCGGCGCGAGCAGCGCGCCCGAGCTGTAGCGGCCGAACTCGTCGTGCCCGGTGCCGCCGATCGTGCCGAACGCGAGCCATGCGGCGCCGAATGCGGCGAGCGCGGCGGCCACGCCCGCGCGCCGGTTCAGCCACGCGGCCGTGAGCGTCAGCGCGGCCGCGACCGCGAGACCGGCGTACAGCCACATCTGGAACGCGCGGTACAGCGCGTTCGGCGTGCGGGCGTCGCCCTGGTACGCGAGGAAGATGATCCCGAACGCCGCGGCGACGAAGAACACGAGGTAGCCGAGCAGGTGGCGGCGGAAGCGGTCGGCCGTCATCAGCGGCAGGTACGCGCCGATGATCAGCGCGAGCGCCGGCGCGACCGGCAGCACGTACGAGATCAGCTTCGAATGCGACGCACTGAAGAACAGGAAGATGAACGCGCTCCAGATCAGCAGCACGAGCATCGGCGCGAAGCCGTTCGGCTGGCGCGGCATGCGCAGCGCATGGCGGATGCTCTGCCACGCGACCGACAGCCACGGCAGGAAGCCGACCAGCAGCACGGGCACGAAGTAGTACAGCGGGCCCGGGCGGTTCTGTTCCGGGGTCAGGTACCGGCGGAACTGCTGGACGACGAAGAAGAAGTTGAAGAACTCGGGGTTGCGCTGCTGGACGAGCACGAACCACGGCGTGACGATCGCGAAGAAGATCACGAGGCCGCTGACCAGGTACAGCCGCTTCCACAGCGCCCAGTCGCGCGCGATCAGCGTATACAGCACCAGTACGGCGCCGGGCAGGATCAGGCCGACGAGGCCCTTGGACAGCACGGCGAACGCCATCGCGGCCCAGCACGCCCACATCCAGCCGCGCACCGCGGCCGGGCGCAGCCCGGGCCGCTGCGCGAGCAGCAGCGAGCAGAGCGACAGCGCCATCCAGAACGCGAGCCCCATGTCGAGCGCGTTGAAGTGGCCCATCAGGTTCCAGTACGGCGAGCTGGCGAGCACGACGGCCGCGAGGAAGCCCGACAGCGGGTTGAACAGGCGCGCGCCGGTGTAGCCGACGAGCAGCACGCCGGCGAAGCTCGCCACCGCGGTATAGAGGCGCGCCTGCCATTCGCCGATGCCGAACCACGCGAACGTCAGCGCGTTCAGCCAGGTCTGCAGCGGCGGCTTCTCGAAGTACTTGTAGCCGTTGTAGCGCGGCGTGATCCAGTCGCCGGTGACGAACATCTCGCGCGCCATTTCCGCATAGCGGCCTTCGTCGCTCGGGATCAGGTGGCGCAGCCCGAGCGGCGCGAACCAGACGATCGTGAGCGCGGCGAGCAGGAGGACGAGCGTGATGCGATTGAGCGGTAGCCTCGACGGCGTATCGTTCATGGGTTTTCAGCCTGTTGGTTGTTGTGACGGGCCGCCGGCGGGGTGCGCCGGGGGCGGGCGGCCTGGCCGGGGCGATCCGGGGATCGACCCGCTGCGCCGGCCCGAGTTTTACCGTATCGGGGATTAACGTTCAATTAAGAGCGCGGCGGCGACTTTGCGGCCCTCGGCCATCAGGATGTTGTAGGTGCGGCAGGCGGCCTGGAAATCCATCGTCTCGACGCCGATCCGCTTCGCGGTGAGCGCCGCGACGAGCCGCGGGTGCGGAAAGCGCAGCCGCGCGCCACTGCCGAAGATCACGAGTTCGGGCGTCGGGTCGAGCAGCATCGCGAAATGCTCGGGCGCGAGCGCGTCGAACGACGACACCGGCCAGGCCTGGACCGGCGCGCCGGGCAGCACGATGACGCTCGTTTCATGGCGTTCGAGATTGACGTCGACATAATCGGGGCCGTAGCCGGTGACGGTGTTGAGCGCGCCGCTCGTGTCCTGGTGCAGTTTCAAATCGGTATTCCGCGGTTCCGTAGGGGAATGGGTTCGCAGGGCCGTACGGGCCCGGCTGGCCGGTTTCGCGCCCTCGGGCACGCGCGGACGCCCGACGGCGCGGGCCCGGCGCGGCTATGGTGCATTGCGAAAGTCGGCCAAAATCCGCTAAATTATAACTTTTTGGTCGCCTGCGGGCGCCACTTGCGTCGTGCGCCGCCACAAGCCGCGTCCGACCGCCGCTTTTTCCCAGTCTAGACAGCGCGCACAGACCGGCCGCTTTCCAGTTTTGATCCCGTCCCCCGGCCGCAAGGCCAACCCAGGAACCGTGTCGTCGTGAAACCGATTCAGAAGTCGAACAAGCTGCTCAACGTCTGCTACGACATCCGTGGCCCGGTGCTCGAGCACGCGAAGCGCCTCGAGGAAGAAGGCCACCGCATCATCAAGCTGAACATCGGCAACCTCGCGCCGTTCGGGTTCGACGCGCCGGACGAGATCATCCAGGACATGATCCGCAACCTGCCGGCGTCGTCCGGCTATTCGGATTCGAAGGGCGTGTTCTCGGCGCGCAAGGCCGTGATGCACTACACGCAGGAAAAGGGCGTCGTCGGCGTCGGCCTCGACGACATCTACATCGGCAACGGCGCGTCCGAGCTGATCGTGATGGCGACCCAGGCGCTGCTGAACGACGGCGACGAAGTGCTGCTGCCCGCGCCCGACTACCCGCTGTGGACGGCGGCCGTGAGCCTGTCGGGCGGCACGCCCGTGCACTACGTGTGCGACGAGCAGAACGCGTGGATGCCCGATCTCGACGACATCCGCAGCAAGATCACGCCGAACACGAAGGCGATCGTCGTGATCAACCCGAACAATCCGACCGGCGCGCTTTATTCCGACGAATTGCTGCTCGAGCTGCTCGAGATCGCGCGCCAGCACGGGCTGATCGTGTTCGCCGACGAGGTCTACGACAAGATCGTCTACGACGGCCTCGAGCACACCGCGATGGGTGCGCTGTCGGAGGACGTGATCACCGTCACGTTCAACAGCCTGTCGAAGAGCTATCGCTCGTGCGGCTATCGCGCGGGCTGGATGGCCGTGTCGGGCCTCGGCGGCGACAACCGCCGGCGCGCGAAGGATTACCTCGAAGGGCTCGGCATCCTGTCGTCGATGCGCCTGTGCGCGAACGTGCCCGGCCAGTTCGCGATCCAGACGGCGCTCGGCGGCTACCAGAGCATCAACGAGCTGATCGTGCCGAGCGGGCGTCTGTACAAGCAGCGCGAACTCGCGTATGACATGCTGACGTCGATCCCGGGCGTGACCTGCGTGAAACCGCAGGCCGCGCTGTACATGTTTCCGCGCCTCGACCCGAAGCTCTACCCGATCCAGAACGACCAGCAGTTCATTCTCGACCTGTTGCTCGAGGAACGCGTGCTGCTCGTACAGGGCACGGGTTTCAACTGGGCGACGCCGGACCACTTCCGCGTGGTCTTCCTGCCGAACCTCGACGACCTGACCGATTCGATCAACCGGATCGCACGCTTCCTCGACGGCTACCGCAAGCGCCATTCGGTCTGAGCGGGCAGGGCCACACGGCACTCACTACTTCTTACTCATCGATCACACGCAGCATGGAACCGATCAAAGTTGGCCTGTTGGGCTTCGGCACCGTCGGCAGCGGCACCTTCACGGTGTTGCACCGCAACCAGGAAGAAATCAAACGACGCGCGGGGCGCGGCATCGAGGTCGCGCGCATTGCCGTGCGCAACCCGGCCAAGGCGCAGGCTGCGCTCGGCGCGCACGCCGGCACCGTGCAGATCACTGACGATTTCAACGCAGTCGTCGACGATCCGTCGATCGCGATCATCGCCGAGATGATCGGCGGCACGGGCATCGCGCGCGAGCTCGTGCTGCGCGCGATCGCGAACGGCAAGCATGTCGTCACGGCGAACAAGGCGCTGCTCGCGGTGCACGGCACCGAGATCTTCGAAGCCGCGCGCGAGCAAGGCGTGATGGTCGCGTTCGAGGCAGCCGTTGCCGGCGGCATCCCGATCATCAAGGCGCTGCGCGAAGGCCTGACCGCGAACCGCATCCAGTACATCGCCGGCATCATCAACGGCACGACGAACTACATCCTGTCGGAAATGCGCGACCGCGGGCTCGACTTCGCGACCGCGCTGAAGGCCGCGCAGGAACTCGGCTACGCGGAAGCCGATCCGACCTTCGACATCGAAGGCGTCGACGCCGCGCACAAGGCGACGATCATGAGCGCGATCGCGTTCGGCGTGCCGGTGCAGTTCGACCGCGCGTACGTCGAAGGCATCAGCAAGCTCGACGCGACCGACATCCGCTACGCGGAAGAGCTCGGTTACCGGATCAAGCTGCTCGGCATCGCGCGCCGCGCCGCAAACGGCATCGAGCTGCGCGTGCACCCGACGCTGATCCCGGAAAAGCGCCTGCTCGCGAACGTCGAGGGCGCGATGAACGCGGTCGTCGTGCACGGCGATGCGGTCGGCACGACGCTGTACTACGGCAAGGGCGCGGGCGCGGAGCCGACCGCATCGGCCGTGGTCGCGGATCTCGTCGACGTCACGCGCCTGCATACGGCCGATCCCGAGCATCGCGTGCCGCACCTCGCGTTCCAGCCGGACAGCCTGTCGAACACGCCGATTTTGCCGATCGAGGAGGTCACGAGCGGCTACTACCTGCGCCTGCGCGTGGCCGACCAGACCGGCGTGCTCGCCGCCATCACGCGGATCCTCGCCGAATCGGGCATCTCGATCGACGCGCTGCTGCAGAAGGAATCGGAGCAGATCGACGGCGCGAACGGCGAAACCGACATCATCCTGATCACGCACGAGACGGTCGAGAAGAACGTCAATGCGGCGATCGCGCAGATCGAGAGCCTGGCGACGGTGGTCTCGAAGGTAACGAAGCTGCGCATGGAAGCGCTGAACTGAGCTGAGGACGACATGAACTACATCTCCACGCGCGGCGCCGGCATCGGCGAGCGCCATACGTTCTCCGACATCCTGCTCGGCGGTCTCGCGAAGGACGGCGGGCTGTACCTGCCGGCCGAGTATCCGAAGGTGTCCGCCGACGAGCTCGCGCGCTGGCGCACGCTGTCGTACGCGGATCTCGCGTTCGAGATCCTGTCGAAGTTCTGCGACGACGTGCCGGCCGACGACCTGCGCGCGATCACGCGCCGCACGTACACGGCCGACGTGTACAGCAACACGCGCCACGGCGAGAACGCATCCGACATCACGCCGCTGAAGACGCTCGGCACCGAGAACGGCACGGCGCTGTCGCTGCTCGAACTGTCGAACGGCCCGACGCTCGCGTTCAAGGACATGGCGATGCAGTTGCTCGGCAACCTGTTCGAGTACACGCTCGCGAAGCATGGCGAAGCGCTGAACATTCTCGGCGCGACGTCGGGCGATACGGGCAGCGCGGCCGAATACGCGATGCGCGGCAAGGCCGGCGTGCGCGTGTTCATGCTGTCGCCGCACAAGAAGATGAGCGCGTTCCAGACGGCGCAGATGTTCAGCCTGCAGGATCCGAACATCTTCAACCTCGCGGTCGAAGGCGTGTTCGACGATTGCCAGGACATCGTGAAGGCCGTGTCGAACGATCACGCGTTCAAGGCGCAGCAGAAGATCGGCACGGTCAACTCGATCAACTGGGCGCGCGTCGTCGCGCAGGTCGTGTACTACTTCAAGGGCTACTTCGCGGCGACACAGTCCAACGACGAGCGCGTGTCGTTCACGGTGCCGTCGGGCAACTTCGGCAACGTCTGCGCGGGCCACATCGCGCGGATGATGGGGCTGCCGATCGCGAAGCTGGTGGTCGCGACCAACGAGAACGACGTGCTCGACGAGTTCTTCCGCACCGGCGCGTATCGCGTGCGCAGCGCCGAGCACACCTATCACACGAGCAGCCCGAGCATGGACATCTCGAAGGCATCGAACTTCGAGCGCTTCGTGTTCGACCTGCTCGGCCGCGATCCGGCCCGCGTGATGCAGCTGTTCCGCGACGTCGAGGAGAAGGGCGGCTTCGATCTCGCGGCGAGCGGCGATTTCGCGCGCGTCGCCGAATTCGGTTTCGTGTCGGGCCGCAGCAGCCACACCGACCGCATCGCGACGATCCGCGACGTGTTCTCGCGCTACAGCACGATGATCGATACGCACACGGCCGACGGCGTGAAGGTCGCGCGCGAGCATCTGGAGGCCGGCGTGCCGATGGTCGTGCTCGAGACGGCGCAGCCGATCAAGTTCGGCGAGACGATCCGCGAAGCGCTCGATCGCGAAGCCGAGCGGCCGGCCGCATTCGACGGGCTCGAGGCGCTGCCGCAGCGCTTCGAGGTCGTGAGGGCCGACGCGCAGCAGGTGAAGGACTTCATCGTCGCTCATACGGGCGCATGACGCAGCACCGGGCCGCGGGTTGCAAGCCCGGCGGCGCAGGACGGCCGGAATGCCGATTCGTCGAACGGATCGGGGTTCCGGCCGTTTCGTTTGGTCTTCCCGGCATTGCACGCCGCGCGAAACAAGTGCCAGACCCGCGCGTTCGCGCCGATCACAGTCTTCGCATGCTCGCCATATCGCGCGTGCGCGTGGCGGCGTCGCTACAATGACGTATTGACTCCAACGATCCCCGATTCCATCGATGTCGAACCCGAATCCCGCGGCGCCGCGCGCGCCGATGCTGTCGACCGCCGAGGCGCTCGCCGCGCTGCTCGATGCCGCGAAGCCGCTGCCCGGCGCCGAAACCGTCGCCACGCTCGACGCGCTCGACGCGCTCGGCCGCGTGCTGGCGGCCGACGTGAGCTCGCCGCTCGACGTGCCGCCGATGCATACGAGCGCGATGGACGGGTATGCGGTGCGTGTCGCCGACCTGCTGCACGGCGATCGGCGCTTGCCGGTGTCGCAGCGCATTCCGGCCGGGCACCCGGCCGCCCCGCTCGCGGCCGGCACGGCCGCGCGGATCTTCACCGGCGCGACGGTGCCGCCCGGCGCCGACGCCGTCGTAATGCAGGAGCAGGCATCGGCCGACGGCGACGCGGTCGAAATCCTGCACACGCCGAAGGCCGGTGAATGGATCACCGCGCAGGGCGCGGACATCCGCCAGGGTTCGGTGATCCTGCCGGCCGGCACGCGGCTCACGCCGCAGGCGCTGGGTCTCGCCGCATCGGTCGGTTGCGCGCAGTTGTCGGTCGCGCGGCGGATTCGCGTGGCGGTGTTCTTCACCGGCGACGAACTGACGATGCCGGGCGAGCCGCTGAAGCCCGGCGCGATCTACAACTCGAACCGCTTCACGCTGCGCGGGCTGCTCGAGCGGCTCGGCTGCCACGTGACCGACTACGGGATCGTGCCCGACTCGCTGGCCGCGACGCGCGATACGCTGCGCGAGGCCGCCCGCGATCACGACGTGATCCTGACGAGCGGCGGCGTGTCGGTCGGCGACGAGGATCACGTGAAGCCGGCCGTCGAGGCCGAAGGGCGGCTCGCGCTGTGGCAGATCGCGATGAAGCCCGGCAAGCCGCTCGCGTACGGCGCGGTGCGCCGCGGCGACGAGCGCGCCGACGCGCATTTCATCGGGCTGCCCGGCAACCCCGTCTCGAGCTTCGTCACGTTCCTGCTGTTCGTGCGGCCGTTCCTGCTGCGCCTGTCCGGCGTGCGCGACGTCGCGCCGCGCGCGTTGTCGCTGCGTGCCGATTTTTCGCAGAGCAAGGGCGACCGGCGCAACGAATTCCTGCGTGCGCGCGTCAATGCGGCCGGCGGCCTCGACCTGTTCCCGAACCAGAGCTCGGCCGTGCTCACGTCGACGGTCTGGGGCGACGGCCTGATCGACAATCCGCCGCAGCACGCGATCAGCGCTGGCGAGACCGTGCGTTTCATTCCGTTTTCCGAATTGCTGTCGTAACGCGACGGCTTCCCGAACCATGAAGATTCAGCTGAAATTTTTTGCAAGCGTGCGTGAAGCACTGGGCGTGGCCGACGAAGAAGCCAACGTGCCGGACAGCGTGACGACCGTCGGCGACGTGCGCGCGTGGCTGCGCGTGCGCGGCGGCGCGTGGGCCGACACGCTCGCCGAAGGGCGCGCATTGCGGATGGCCTGCAACCACGAGATGACCGACCCCGACACGCGGCTCACCGAAGGCTGCGAGGTCGCGTTTTTCCCGCCGGTGACGGGCGGTTGAGCTTTGCATGGGACCGGAGTAAGCGCTGAAGCGCCAACTCCGGTCGACAGGGACCGGTGATGGCAACGATACGAGTCCAGACGGACGATTTCGATTTGAATGCCGAAGTGGCGGCATTGCGTGCGCGCAACCCGAAGATCGGGGCGGTCGCGTGCTTCGTCGGCACGGTGCGCGACCTGAACGAAGGCGATGCGGTCGCCGCGATGGAGCTCGAGCACTATCCGGGAATGACCGAGAAGGCGCTCGAGAAGATCGCGGCCGAGGCCGGCCGGCGCTGGCCGGGCATCGACGTCGCGATCGTGCATCGCGTCGGCAGGCTGCTGCCGCTCGACCAGATCGTGATGGTCGCGACGGTCGCGTCGCACCGCGGCGATGCGTTCGCGTCGTGCGAGTTCGTGATGGACTATCTGAAGACCGAAGCGCCGTTCTGGAAGAAGGAAACGACGCCGGACGGCGAGCGCTGGGTCGATGCGCGCAGTACCGACGACGCCGCGCTCGCGCGCTGGGGCGTCGAGTCGGGCAACACGCCGCGCTGAGCGCGGCGCGCGGGACGATGCGGCGATGTGCCGCATGCGTGCCGTCGTCGCGCGTGACGGGCGTTACGCGTCCGGGTCGACGCTGCGCCCGATGATCTTGGTCGGAAACGGCTCGCCGCGGGCGCGCGACGGCAACGCATGCGGATCGTCGCCCGCGTCGCGGCGGCGCGGTGCGATCGCGTCGAGCAGCGCCTGCTGCTCGGGCGGAATCCGGTAGTCCCAACCGAACCGGCTCAACTGCAGGCTCTGCGCGATCCGCAGCGCGGGCTCCATGAAACGGATCGCCGCGGGCGGCGCGTAGCGCGCCTCGACGGTCCTCAGGAACAGCGACAGCCAGCGGCTGAAATGGGCCGGTTCGATCCCGTCGAGCGGCTGGTGCGCCTGCTGCACGTTGCCGCGATAGCCCTTGGTGCCGAGCACGAGGCTCGACCAGAACGTCACCATCTTCGGCAGATGATCGTCCCAGCGGCCGGCCAGCTTCGCGTCGAACACGGGCCCGAGCAGCGGATCGGCGCGCACGCGGTCGTAGAACGCGTAGACGAGATCGCGGATGTTGTCTTCGGTCGGCTCGGCGTCGCGGGGGCGGGCCGGTGCGGGTTCGGGCGAGGCGGGCAGGGCAGTCATGACGAAAAGGGGCCGGTGGATCGGGGCGGCGGCGCGGGCGACGCGCAGGACGCCGGCCGGATTTTGACGCAAAATAGCGTCCTATAACCCCTGGAAAACGTGTAAATATCACGCATCTTATTGTGCGCACGCGATCCCGGCAACCTGGGGCTGTGCCACGGCACCCTCCATCGGCCCTGCACGCATCGCGATCCGCCCGGCTCACGTCATCGGGGCACGATCGATCTTTTCCGTATTCGCTCATGAGACTCACCGACTACACCGACTATTCGCTGCGCGTGATGCTGTACCTGGCCGTGCGCGGCGAGGGGCTGGCGACGATCCAGGAGATCTCGGACGCCTACGGCATCTCGAAGAACCATCTGATGAAAGTCGTCCAGCAGCTCGGCGAGCTGGGCTGGGTCGACACCGTTCGCGGCCGCAACGGCGGGTTGCGGCTGTTTGCCGATTCGCTGCAACTGACGGTCGGCCAGGTCGTGCGGGCGACCGAAAACGACTTCGCGCTGGTCGGCTGCTTTTCGCCCGACGGCGGCGAGTCGCGCGGCTGCGTGATCGAGCCGCAGTGCCGGCTGAAGGGCGTGCTGGCGGCCGCGCGCGATGCGTTCTTCGCGGAACTCGATCGTCATACGCTCGGCGAACTGGCCGAGCCCGCCTCTCCGCTCGCGGCGCTGCTCGGCATCCGTCCGGTCGCGCTCGTGCGTGCCGCGCCGGTGCCGGACGACGCGCCGGCAGCCGCCGAGCCGTCGTCCAAGGCCAACTGACACGCAGGCGCCGCGCGCCCACTTCGCGCCCACCCCAGCACGCCGCCGGGCCGTTCTCAGGCGATCCGGCAATTTTTGCGCTGAATCAACCCGAATTTCGCTTGAAAGCCGCATAACCATCCTCATCTTGGTGTTAATCGAAAATTGGAGGTCTCGACTAAATGAGAATCGACAAGCTCACCACCAAGTTCCAGGAAGCACTCGCGGACGCGCAAAGCCTTGCGGCAGGCCGCGACAATCAATACATCGAACCCGTTCACGTACTCGCGGCGCTGGTCGCGCAGCAGGACGGCTCGGCCCGCTCGCTGATGTCGCGTGCGGGCGTTCACGTGCAGGCGCTGCAAGGCGCGCTGAACGAAGCCATTTCGCGCCTGCCGCAAGTGACGGGCACGGGCGGCGACATCCAGATCGGCCGTGAGTTGGCCGGGCTGCTGAATCAGGCCGACAAGGAAGCGCAGAAGCTCAACGACACGTTCATCGCGAGCGAGATGTTCCTGCTCGCCGTGTCCGACGACAAGGGCGAGGCCGGCAAGCTCGCACGCCAGCACGGTCTCACGCGCAAGTCGCTCGAAGCCGCGATCGCCGCGGTGCGCGGCGGCTCGCAGGTGCACAGCCAGGATGCGGAAAGCCAACGCGAGGCGCTGAAGAAATACACGGTCGACCTGACCGAGCGCGCCCGCGCGGGCAAGCTCGATCCGGTGATCGGCCGCGACGACGAAATCCGCCGCTCGATCCAGATCCTGCAGCGCCGCACCAAGAACAACCCGGTGTTGATCGGCGAGCCGGGCGTCGGCAAGACCGCGATCGTCGAAGGGCTCGCGCAGCGGATCGTCAACGGCGAAGTGCCCGAGACGCTGAAGGGCAAGCGCGTGCTGTCGCTCGACATGGCCGCGCTGCTCGCCGGTGCGAAGTATCGCGGCGAGTTCGAGGAACGCCTGAAGGCCGTGCTCAACGACATCGCGAAGGACGAAGGCCGGACGATCGTCTTCATCGACGAGATCCACACGATGGTCGGCGCGGGCAAGGCCGAAGGCGCGATGGATGCGGGCAACATGCTGAAGCCGGCGCTGTCGCGCGGCGAGCTGCACTGCATCGGTGCGACCACGCTCGACGAATACCGCAAGTACATCGAGAAGGACGCCGCGCTCGAACGCCGCTTCCAGAAGGTGCTCGTCGACGAGCCGAGCGTCGAGGCGACGATCGCGATCCTGCGCGGGCTGCAGGAGAAGTACGAACTGCACCACGGTGTCGACATCACCGACCCGGCGATCGTCGCCGCGGCCGAGCTGTCGCATCGCTACATCACCGACCGCTTCCTGCCCGACAAGGCCATCGACCTGATCGACGAAGCCGCTTCGAAGATCAAGATGGAAATCGATTCGAAGCCCGAAGAGATGGACAAGCTCGACCGTCGTCTGATCCAGCTGAAGATCGAGCGCGAAGCCGTGAAGAAGGAGCAGGACGAAGCGTCGCAGAAGCGCCTGCAACTGATCGAGGAAGAGATCGACCGCCTCGGCCGCGAGTATTCGGATCTCGAAGAGATCTGGACCGCCGAGAAGGCGGCGGTGCAGGGCAGCGCGCAGCTCAAGGAAGAGATCGAGAAGGTGCGGGCGGACATCGCGCGCCTGCAGCGTGAAGGCAAGCTGGAGAAGGTCGCCGAGCTGCAGTACGGCAAGCTGCCGCAGCTCGAGGCACAGCTGAAGCAGGTCACGCAGGCGGAAGAGCAGGAGCAGCACAACCCGACGCGCCCGCGCCTGCTGCGCACGCAGGTCGGCGCCGAGGAAATCGCGGAAGTCGTGTCGCGTTCGACGGGCATTCCCGTGTCGCGGATGATGCAGGGCGAACGCGAGAAGCTGCTGCACATCGAGGAAAAGCTGCACGAGCGCGTGGTCGGCCAGGACGAGGCGATCAGCGCGGTGGCCGATGCGATCCGTCGTTCGCGCGCGGGTCTCGCCGATCCGAACCGTCCGTACGGCTCGTTCCTGTTCCTCGGCCCGACGGGGGTCGGCAAGACCGAGCTGTGCAAGGCGCTGGCGTCGTTCCTGTTCGATTCGGAAGAGCACCTGATCCGCATCGACATGAGCGAGTTCATGGAGAAGCACAGCGTCGCGCGGCTGATCGGCGCGCCGCCGGGCTATGTCGGCTATGAGGAGGGCGGCTACCTGACGGAAGCCGTGCGCCGCAAGCCGTACAGCGTGATCCTGCTCGACGAGATCGAGAAGGCGCATCCGGACGTGTTCAACGTGCTGCTGCAGGTGCTCGACGACGGTCGCATGACCGACGGGCAGGGGCGTACGGTCGACTTCAAGAACACGGTGATCGTGATGACGTCGAACCTCGGCTCGCAGGTGATCCAGGCGATGACGGGTGCGCCGCAGGACGAGATCAAGGACGCGGTATGGCTCGAGGTGAAGCAGCATTTCCGCCCCGAGTTCCTGAACCGGATCGACGACGTCGTCGTGTTCCATGCGCTCGACCGCAGCAACATCGAGTCGATCGCGAAGATCCAGCTCGCGCGCCTGCACGACCGGCTCGCGAAGCTCGACATGGCGCTCGACGTGTCGCCCGCGGCGCTCGAACAGATCGCGAAGGTCGGCTACGATCCGGTGTTCGGCGCGCGGCCGCTGAAGCGCGCGATCCAGCAGGAGATCGAGAACCCGGTCGCGAAGCTGATCCTCGCCGGCCGCTTCGGTCCGAAGGACGTGATTCCGGTCGACGTCAACGACGGCACGTTCGTGTTCGACCGCGTCGTGCACTGAGCGCCGTCGATCGGCGTATGCCTGGTTCGCGCCCGGTTCACGCCGGGCGCGCAAAAACAAACACCCCGCTCAGGCGGGGTGTTTGCATATGGGGCGGCCGAAACCGCTGCCCGGCAGTCAGTCGAAGCGGTGCGGGCTCAGGCCTGCTTGTTGCCGCCGAACATGCCGGCGAGCTGCGTGAGCGTGCCGAGCACGTTCGACGTGTCGATCTGG
The DNA here is from genome assembly GCF_902832865.1 of Burkholderia sp. BCC0397. Lineage (NCBI taxonomy): Bacteria > Pseudomonadati > Pseudomonadota > Betaproteobacteria > Burkholderiales > Burkholderiaceae > Burkholderia > Burkholderia sp. BCC0397. The sequence continues at coordinate 1,049,871 of NZ_CADFDL010000002.1, forward strand.
CCGCCGGCCGGCACTTCGCCGTTCGGCGTCGCGCCGTTGACGACGTGCGGCAGCACCTGCGCGAGGATCGACGAGGCCTGCGACGGATCGATGCCGACCTTGCTCGCGAGCGAGCCGACGATGTCCGAGCCGAGCACGTTCTGCAGCGTGTCCGGCGAGATCGGCTGGTTTTCGCCGGTGCCGACCCACGAGCCGATCACCTCGCCGGCGCCGCCGGCCTTGAACTTCTCGATCAGCCCGTTCAGGCCGCCCGGCTGGTTGTTGATGAATTCGAGCGCGGTGGTGATCAGCGCGCTTTGCGAGTTGCCGCCGGCCTGGCCGCCGATCAGACCGCCAACGATGTCGAGGAGACCCATGGTTCTTCACCTTCACTGAAAAGGGCGCCGTGACGACGGCGCCCGTTGAACGAATGCCGCGCGCACGCCGTCGCGCGCGCGGCGCACATCAGGCGCCCGACGCCGCGGCGGCGGAGGCTGCCTTGTCCTTCTTGCTCTTCTTCTTCGAACCCTTCGTCGCCTTCGTGGACGACGCGGCCGCCAGTGCGCTCGCACCCGCGTCGGCGGATGCCGCGGCAGCCGCTGCCGCCTTTTCCTTCTTCGATGCGCGCTTGGTCTTGGCCGGCTTGGCGGCCGCTTCCGGTGCGCTCGCCGCCGGCGCGGGCGCCGCGGTTGTCGTGCCGGCCGTCGCGGCCGTGGACGTCGATGCGGTGCCTGCCGACGTCGTGGTCGACGGGGTCGCCGACGTCGTCGCGGCCGGCTTCGACAGCTTCACGCCCTTCGGCGGCGTCGACGCGCCGCCGATCGTCAGGCCGTTTTCTTCCAGATGCCCGACCGACTTGGTGCCGAGGCCCTTCACGCGGTTCGCGAGATCGTCGGCGTCCTTGAACGGGCCGTTCTTGGTGCGTTCGTCGATGATCGCCTTCGACTTCACGGGCCCGAGACCCTTCACGGATTCGAGCGCGGCCTGGTCAGCCGTGTTGACTTCGACGGCCGCGGCAAGGCCGGCGGCGAGCGACAGCGATAGCGCGACGAACAGCATCAGCAGCTTTTTCAGCATGGCAAAGGCTCCCTGGTTCTGACGGATGAATGGCTGTTGCAACGGACGACGGGGCGCGAGGTGGCCGGGCGTCGCCGTTAAGCATAGGACAAATGCGTGCCCTTTTTGAGACAGGCTGACCGAATCTTGCTGAAGGCTTGCGGTGCTGTAAAGGCCGAAACCGGTGCCGGGCGCCGATTTTGACCATTCTTTACGGTGTTGCCGGGGTATCGCGGGGAAACGCGACGCTGGCTGTTCGACAACGCTTGACTTAGAGTGAACTCTAACTCCTAACCTTGTTCCTGCCATGTCGAAAACCGTATCCCAATCCACCGCCGCCGGCCCGCTGACGATCGGGCAAGTCGCCGAACTGACGGGCGTGTCGACGCATACGTTGCGGTATTACGAGCAGGCCGGCCTGCTGCGCGCGATTTCGCGCACGGCGGCCGGGCACCGGCTCTATGCGCCGGCCGACCTTGACTGGCTGGCCTTCGTGATGCGCCTGAAGGCGACCGGCATGCCGATCGCGCAGATGCAGGCGTTCGCGGTGCTGCGCGAGCAGGGCGAGTCGACGTTCGGCGCGCGGCGCGACTTGCTGGTCGCGCATCGCGACGCGGTGCGCGCGCATATCGCGGAGCTGCAGGCGAGCCTCGATGCGATCGGCGACAAGATCGCGTACTACGAGGCGCAGGAACGGGAAACGGAACGACGGGCGAATCCTTCTCACTCTTTATCGGAACAGGACGGACACGATGGAACGACTCGTTGAGGATCGCTACACGCGCGGCTGGAACAAACTCAAGGAAATCGACGGCGAAGCGGGCGAACGCGTGATCGCGGCGCTTGCGCCGATCGCGCCGGACTTCGGGCGGCTGCTGGTCGAATTCAGCTTCGGCGACATCTACAGCCGGCCGCAGCTCGACCTGAAGGCGCGCGAAATCGCGACGATCGCCGCGCTGGCCGCGCTCGGCAATGCGCAGCCGCAATTGAAGGTGCATATCGAGGCCGCGCTGAACGTCGGCTGCACGCGCGACGAGATCGTCGAGGTGTTCATGCAGATGGCCGTGTATGCGGGGATGCCGGCCGCGCTCAACGCGTTGTTTGCCGCGCACGAGGTGTTCACGCGGCGCGACGAAGCGGCCGGCGCGGCAGACCACGCGAACGAAGCGGCCGGGCAGCCCGCATGACGGAGCGCGCGCCCGCGCGTCACGCGCGGTGCGGCGCGACGATCCGGTACTTCGCGATGCGCCGGTACAGCGTCGCGCGCGAGATGCCGAGCGCGCTGGCGGTCGCGTCGGGCCGCCAGCGATGCGCGGTGAGCGCGGCGACGATGCGGCCGCGTTCGTCGTCGGGCAGCGCGCCCGCCGGGGCGCCGCCGAGTTGCGCGGCGAGATCGGCCGGCAGGTCGCGCCGCGTCACGCGCGCGGCGTCGCACACCGCGCACGCATAGCGCAGCACGTTGCGCAGTTGCCGCACGTTGCCCGGCCATGGGTACGCGGCGAGCTGTTCGGCGAGCGTCGCGTCGAGCGTGAGCACGTGGCCGGTCGCCTGCGCTTCCTCGGCGAACACCGCGGCGATCACGTCGCGCACGTCCGCGCGTTCGCGCAGCGGCGGCAGGTCGAACGTCGCGCCGCTCAACCGGTAGTACAGATCTTCGCGGAACGTGCCGTCGGCCACCATCCGCGCGAGATCGCGGTGGGTCGCGCAGATCACGTCGAGATCGACGCGCACGGGCGTATCGCTGCCGAGCGGCACGACTTCGCCGTCGGCGAGTACGCGCAGCAGGCGCGTCTGCAGCGCGAGCGGCATGTCGCCGATTTCATCGAGAAACAGCGTGCCGCCGTCGGCGAGCGCGATCTTGCCGCGCGCGCCGTGCTTGCGTGCGCCGGTGAACGCGCCGGCCGCATAACCGAACAGTTCGCTCTCGATCAGCGCTTCCGGCAGCGCGCCGCAGTTGACGGCGACGAACGGCCGCGTGCGCCGCGCGCCGGCGTCGTGGATCGCGCGGGCGAACACTTCCTTGCCCGCGCCGGTTTCGCCGAGCACGAGGATCGGCAGCCGCTTGCTCGCGACGCGCAGCGCGAGTTCGGCCTGTTGCGCGATGCGCGGGTCGCTGCTGTTCAGGAACGGCGTCAGCGCGCCGACGTGACGCGGCGCGGCGGTGCCCGGGCGGCGCGATGCCGCGCCGGGTTCGCGGCCGGCACGCCGTAGCGGCGCACGCAGCCGCGCGTAGAGCGGGGCGCCGGTCGCGCGCAGCCGCAGCGCGACGATCGCATCGAGCCGCGCGGCGTCGCGCAGCGGCATCTCGGTCGCATCGAAGATCTCGTCGATATGGCGCGGCTCGCGCAGCGCCGGCAGCGCGTCGCGCGCGTGCCGGTTCGCGGCGACGATGTTGCCGCATTCGTCGAACGCGATCAGCCATTCGGGCTGCGCCTCGACGTAGTGACGGTTCGGATGCCCGAACAATATCCAGTGCTGCGCGGTGCTGTGCACGAAGTAGCCGTCCTCGATCAGCGCCGCGCTCTGCCGCACGAGCTGATAGACGAGGCGCTGGCTGTCGCGGCCGTCCGGCGAATGCACGGCCGACGCGTCGAGCACGCCGATCAGCTCGCCGCCCGGCGAGAAGATCGGCGCCGCGCTGCACGTGAGCGTCGTGAACGCCGCGCGAAAGTGATCGGTCTTGTGCACGGTGATCGGCGCGAGATCGGTCAGCACGCTCGCGACGCCGCAGGTCCCTTCCTCGCTTTCCGACCAGCACGAGCCGATGTGCAGCCCCGCATGACGGAAGTCGTTGCGGCGCTCGCGGTCGATCCGGTAGTCGATCGTCACGCCGTGCGCGTCGGTCAGCATCACGCAGTAGTCGGCCACGCGAATCATGTCGTGCAGCCGCGTCAGGCACTGGCCCGACGCGCGCAGGAAGGCTTCTTCCTTGTCGCGCACTTCGCGCAGCTCGGCCGCGGTCAGCACGCGCGGGCCGATCGACGAAGCGGGGTCGAGACGGTAGCGTTCCAGCGACCGTTGCCACGACGACACGAGGCGCGTGGAATCGGCCGGCGCGGGCAGGCGTCCGGCGAGCGCGCCGAGTACACGGTCGGCGTGCTGGGCCTGGGGGACGGCATAGGGCATGGTCGGCTCCGGTTCCGTACGGCGGGGATGTCGCTGTTCTTGTAGCACATCCGGTCCGGCGGATCACATTGCATCGCAGCACGCGGCGCGCGTGAGACGGTCGTCTCACCGGTATCGCAGCGTGTCTCGCGCAGTTGAGACGGTCACATGCGTGGCGTGCGGCCGTCGTCCGGCGGGGCGTTACATGCGCGGCGCCGCGCGAACGCAGGGTTTGCGGGCAGAACGCCGGGCATGCGCAGACGCCGCGACGATCGCGTCGCCGTATCGACGACGTGAGACGTCCCACTGAATTCAACGCGCGCCGCATCGTCACGGCCGCGCATCCCGAGCACGCGCATGCCCGCCGCGCCAGTGCGGACGCGGGTTTCGCGGCCATCGCACGCACGATGGCACGCCGCTTGCAGAGATGACGGGCAAGCCGGCGCGATCGCGTCGGCGACGACGATCCGCCGCCCGTCGATGGCAGCGGACGAAACAGGCGGAGCCGGCGCGTGCCAATGCGCAGGCCTCGCCAACTGGATGGAGACAAACCCGTGACGACGCCCGTTACCGTCGGCGTGATCGCGAACCCCGCATCGGGGCGCGACATCCGCCGCCTCACGACGCATGCATCCGTGTTTCCGACCGCGGAGAAGGCGAACATGATCGTGCGCCTCCTGGCCGGCCTCGGCGCGATGGGCGTCGAGCGCGTGCTGACGCTGCGCGACCGCACGGGTATCGCGACGCTGCTGCTGCGCGCGATCGACACGCATCGCGCGGTCGCGCCGCACGAGCGCTGGCCCGAGGTCGAATTCGTCGACCTGCCGATCACCGATACCGTCGCCGACACGCAGGCCGGCGCCGCGTACCTGCACCGGATGGAGGTGTCGCTGATCGTCGTGCTCGGCGGCGACGGCACCCATCGCGCGGTGGCCGCGCATTGCGGCGCGACGCCGCTCGTCGCGCTGTCCACCGGCACCAACAACGCGTTTCCCGAACATCGCGAGGCGACCGTCGCCGGCGTCGCCGCAGGGCTCGCCGCGACCGGCGCCGTGCCGGCCGAGGTCGCGTTCGTGCGCAACAAGCGGCTCGTCGTGCGCTGCGTCGCGGGCGCGCAGCCGGGGCGCGAGGAGATCGCGCTCGTCGACGTGTGCGCCGCGCGGCAGCGCTTCATCGGTGCGCGCGCGATCTCCGGCTCCGACGACATCGACGCGCTCTACCTGACGTTCGCGGAACCGGACGGCATCGGCCTGTCCGCGCTCGGCGGCGCATGGGCGCCGCTCGAACGCAGCGCGCCGCACGGGCTTGCGATGCGCTTCGCGGAAGCCGGCAAGTCGGCCGGCACGCCGCTCGTCGCGCCGATCGCGCCGGGGCGCGTCGACCGCGTCGTGATGCGCAGTTGCGAGCGGCTCGAACCGGGCACGTGGCACGCGATTCCATTCGAGCGCGGCACGCTCGCGTTCGACGGCGAGCGCGAGATCGAGGTCGCGCGCGGCGATCGCTACGAGATTGTGCTCGACTGGCGCGGGCCGTTGACGATCGACGTCGGCCGCACGCTGCGCTACGCGTCGTCGCGGCAACTGCTGCGCGATGCCGGTGCGTGGCACGACTGATATATCGGTTCTACGAACGACGTTTCGCCATCCATAACGATCATCAAGGAGACATCGCCATGACAGCCCCACTCGAAGGACAGGTCGCCATCGTCACGGGCGGCGCGCGCGGCATCGGGCGCGGCATCGCGCTGACGCTCGCCGGCGCCGGTGCCGACATCCTGCTGGCCGACCTGCTCGACGACGCGCTCGACGCCACCGCACGCGAGGTGCGCGCGCTCGGTCGCCGAGCGGCGATCGCGCAGGTCGACGTCACGCAGGCCGCGCAGGTCGACGCGATGGTCGCGCAGGCGCTCGCCGACCTCGGCGGCCTCGACATCCTCGTGAACTGCGCGGGCGTGATCAGCATTCATCCGGTCGCCGAACTGACCGAGCGCGACTGGGATTTCGTGATGGACGTGAACGCGAAGGGCACGTTCCTCGGCTGCCGGGCGGCACTGGCTCACCTGAAGGCACAGGGGCGCGGCCGGATCATCAACGTCGCGTCGATCGCGGGCAAGGAAGGCTTTCCGAATCTCGCGCATTACAGCGCATCGAAATTCGCGGTCGTCGGCTTCACCAACGCGCTGGCCAAGGAACTCGCGCGCGACGGCGTGACCGTCAACGCGATCTGCCCCGGCATCGTCCGTACCTATATGTGGGACCGGCTGTCCGACGAATGGAAGACCGACGGCGAATCGGTCGAGGAATCGTGGCAGCGGCACCAGTTGACGCTGATTCCGCAGGGCCGCGCGCAGACGCCGGAAGACATGGGCCGGCTCGCGCTGTTCTTCGCGACGATGGACAACGTGACGGGCCAGGCCGTGAACGTCGACGGCGGCTTCACGTTTCACTGACGGCCGCGAGGCCGTGCAATCCGCCGCCACGGCACGGCCGGGGCGGCATTCGCAGTCAGACCTAACCAGGAGACACACATGACCGCTTCGACACAGCTCGGCAGGGACACGCTGCTGGACGCCTATCGGCTGATGCGCACGATCCGCGAATTCGAGGAACGCCTGCACGTCGAATTCGCGACCGGCGAGATCCCCGGCTTCGTTCACCTGTATGCGGGCGAGGAGGCGTCCGCCGTCGGCACGATGCTGCACCTCGGCCTCGACGACTACGTGGCCACCACGCACCGCGGCCACGGCCACTGCATCGCGAAGGGCGTCGACGTGCACGGGATGATGGCCGAGATCTACGGCAAGAAGACCGGCGTCTGCCACGGCAAGGGCGGCTCGATGCACATCGCCGACCTGTCGATGGGGATGCTCGGCGCGAACGGGATCGTCGGTGCGGGCGGGCCGCTCGTGTGCGGCGCGGCGCTCGCGGCCAAGCACAAGAAGACCGGCGGCGTCGGCGTGTGCTTCTTCGGCGACGGCGCGTCGAACCAGGGCGTGATCTTCGAATCGATGAACCTCGCGTCGGTGTGGCGGCTGCCCGCGATCTTCGTCGCCGAAAACAACGGCTATGCGGAAGCGACGTCGTCGAGCTGGTCGGTCGCGACCGACAACATCGCCGATCGGGCGAACGGGTTCGGGATGCCGGGCGTGATCGTCGACGGCTTCGACTTCTTCGCGGTGCACGAGGCGCTCGGCGAGGCCGTCGAGCGTGCGCGCAACGGCGGCGGCCCGACGCTCGTCGAGGTGAAGTTGACGCGCTATTTCGGCCACTTCGAGGGCGATGCGCAAACCTACCGTGCGCCGGGCGAAGTGCAGAAGCTGCGCGACGAGAAGGACTGCCTGAAGCATTTCGAAACCCGCGTCGTGCGCGCCGAAGCGCTGACGACCGACGACCTGCGTGCGGTCGACGCCCAGGTGAAGGCGCTGATCGACGACGCGGTCGCGCAGGCGAAGGCGGCGCCGCTGCCGGATGCCGCCGACCTGCTGGCCGACGTCTACGTGTCGTATCCGTGAGCGCGGCCTGATCCAGCAGCCGGCACGGCGAACCGAACATTCCAGGAGACAGACATGGCAAGGAAGATCACTTATTCGCAGGCGATCAACGAGGCGCTCGCGCAGGAAATGGCGCGCGACGACAGCGTGATCGTGATGGGCGAGGACAACGCGGGCGGCGCGGGCGCGCCGGGCGAGGACGACGCATGGGGCGGCGTGCTCGGCGTGACGAAGGGGCTGTTCCACAAGTTTCCGGGCCGCGTGCTCGATACGCCGCTGTCGGAGGGCGGCTACATCGGCGCGGCGGTAGGAGTTGCCGCGTGCGGGATGCGTCCCGTCGCGGAACTGATGTTCATCGATTTCATGGGCGTGTGTTTCGACCAGATCTTCAACCAGGCGGCGAAATTCCGCTACATGTTCGGCGGCAAGGCCGTCACGCCGGTCGTGATTCGCGCGATGTACGGCGCGGGCCTGCGCGCGGCCGCGCAGCACTCGCAGATGCTCACGTCGTTGTTCACGCACATCCCGGGGCTGAAGGTCGTGTGCCCGTCGACGCCGTACGACGCGAAGGGGCTCTTGATCCAGGCGATCCGCGACAACGATCCCGTGATCTTCCTCGAACACAAGCTGCTCTATACGCGTGAGGGCGACGTCCCCGAGGAATCCTATGCGATTCCGTTCGGCGAGGCGAACGTGATGCGCGACGGCGACGATGCGACGATCGTCACGTACGGCCGGATGGTGCATCTCGCGATGGACGCGGCCGCGAAGCTCGCGAAGGACGGCATCCAGTGCGACGTGATCGACCTGCGCACGACGTCGCCGCTCGACGAGGAAACGATCCTCGAAAGTGCGGCGCGCACCGGGCGCGTGGTGGTCGTCGACGAAGCGAACCCGCGCTGCTCGATCGCGACCGACATCGCCGCGCTCGTCGCGCAGCGCGCATTCCATTCGTTGAAGGCGCCGATCGAACTGGTCACCGCGCCGCATACGCCCGCGCCGTTCGCCGGCGTGCTGGAAGACCTGTATATCCCGTCCGCCGATGCGATCGCGCAGGCGGTACTCAAGACGAGGAGCTGACACGATGTCGATTCACATGATCACGATGCCCAAGTGGGGGCTGTCGATGGAGCAGGGGCAGGTCAACGGCTGGCTGAAGGCGATCGGCGAACGCGTGGCGAAGGGCGACGAGGTGCTCGACGTCGAGACCGACAAGATCTCGTCGGGCGTCGAATGCGCATTCGACGGCACGCTGCGCCGGCAGGTCGCGCAGGAGGGCGAGACGCTGCCCGTCGGCGCGCTGCTCGGCGTCGTCGCGGCCGCCGATGCGAGCGACGCCGACATCGATGCGGCGATCGCCGACTTCCAGCGCGATTTCGTGCCGAGCGCGGCTTCCGACGAGGCGGCCGGCCCGCAGCCCGAGAAGGCGCAGATCGGCGGCCGTACGATCCGCTTCCTGAAGCTGGGCGAGGGTTCGGGCACGCCGGCCGTGCTGATCCACGGCTTCGGCGGCGACCTGAACAACTGGCTGTTCAATCATGCGGATCTCGCCGCGCACCGGCCGGTGTGGGCGCTCGATCTGCCCGGCCATGGCGAATCGGGCAAGGCGGTCGAGACCGGCAGCCTCGACGAACTGGCCGACGCGGTGCTCGCGCTGCTCGATGCGCAGCACATCGAGCGCGCGCACTTGATCGGCCATTCGATGGGCGGCGCGGTCGCGATGACGGCGGCCGAGCGCGCGCCGCAACGCGTCGCTTCGCTCACGCTGATCGCGAGCGCGGGGCTCGGCGCCGACATCAACCGCGCGTACATCGACGGCTTCGTCGCCGGCAACAGCCGCAACACGCTGAAGCCGCACCTCGGCGCGCTGTTCGCGGACGACGCGCTGGTCACGCGGCAGCTCGTCGAGGATCTCGTCAAGTACAAGCGGCTCGAAGGCGTGCCGGCCGCGCTGGAGAAGATCGCGAACGCCGCGTTCGACGGCGCGACCCAGCGCCGCGTGTTCCGTGAGCGCATCGCGACGCTTGCGCCGCGCACGCTCGTGATCTGGGGCGAGCGCGACCAGGTGATTCCCGCGCAGCATGCGCAGGGCTTGCCGGACGGCGTGCGCGCCGAGGTGATCGCCGGCAGCGGGCACATGGTGCAGATGGAGGCGGCCGCAGACGTGAACCGCCTGATCATCGCGTTCCTCGGAGACTGACGATGACCGCCGCGCTCGAACGATCCAGCCTCACGGCGCTCGGCCAGCCCGGCGCGCGAAGTCGCGACAAGCTCGCGCGCATTCCGGTGCGCGTCGAGCCCGCGGCCGGCGCGGCGCTGCCGAAGCCGCCATGGCTGCGCGCTCGGCCGATGATGAGCGCGGCGGTGGCCGACATGGCCGCCGTGCTGCGCGAGCATCGGCTGCATTCCGTCTGCGAGGAGGCGATGTGTCCGAACATCGGCGAATGCTTCGCGCAGCGCACCGCGACCTTCATGATCATGGGCGGGCTGTGTACGCGGCGGTGCCCGTTCTGCGATGTCGCGCACGGCCGTCCCGAGCCGCTCGATCCCGACGAGCCCGCGCGGCTGGCCGATGCCGCGGCGGCGCTCGGGTTGCGCTACGTCGTGATCACGTCGGTCGACCGCGACGACCTGCGCGACGGCGGCGCCGCGCATTTCGCCGCGTGCATCGCGGCGGTGCGCGCGAGCGTGCCGGGCATCGGCGTCGAGGTGCTGACGCCGGACTTCCGAGGCCGCGCGGCACGTGCGCTCGACGCGCTGTCGTCGGCGTGGCCCGACGTGTTCAACCACAACATCGAGACGGTGCCGTCGCTGTACCGGGCGGCGCGGCCGGGCGCCGACTATCGCGGCTCGCTCGAACTGCTCGCGCAGGCGAAGGCCGCGCGGCCGACGCTCGTGACGAAATCGGGATTGATGCTCGGGCTCGGCGAGCGCGACGACGAGGTGCGCGACACGCTGCACGACCTGCGCGCGCACGAGGTCGACGTGCTGACGCTCGGCCAGTATCTCGCGCCGTCAGCGCACCATTTGCCGGTGCGGCGCTACGTGAGCCCGGATGCGTTCGCCGCATGGCGCGACGAGGCGCTCGCGTTCGGTTTCAGGGAAGTCGTCGCCGGCCCGCTCGTGCGGTCGTCGTATCACGCGGCCGACGTGCTGGAGGACGCGTAGCGCGCCGCGCGTCAGGCCGCGGCCGCGGCGGTGGCGGTGGCGTGCGCGCGGCTGATGTGACGCAGGTACAGCACGAGCCCGGCGCCCGCCAGCATCAGGCTGACCGTGTTCGCGAACCAGAAGCCGCGCGCGCCGGTCAGCCACGTGGGTGCGATGCCGCCGACGTCGAAGCCGAGCAGGTAGCCGCCGCTGAGCCCGACGCCCCACAGCGCGACCGCATAGATCACGGTCGGCACGATCGCCACCTTGTACGCGCGCAGCACGAACGCCGACGTGACCTGCAGCGCATCGAACACGTGGTAGCACGCGACGATCGCGACGAGCGGCATCGCGGCCGCGGCGACGGCCGGGTTCGGCGTATAGCCGCCGATGATCAGCGGGCGCAGCGAGAACACGAGCACGCCGTAGGCGGCCGCAATGCCGCACGCGAACATCACGCTGTGCCGGCCGAGCAGCCGGGCTTCCTCGGCACGTCCGGCGCCGAGCGCGCGCGCGACCAGCGTCGACGCCGCCACGCCGATCGACAGCGGCGTCATGTACAGCACCGCGCCGATGTTGCCGGCGATCTGGTGGCCGGCGAGCGTCGTCGTGCCGAACTGCGCGATGAACAGCGCCATGCACGTGTACGACGTGACCTCGATCAGGTACGACAGGCCCATCGGCACGCCGAGCTTCAGGATCGCCTTCTGGCGCGCCCACACGGGCCAGCAGAAGCGCGAGAAGATCGCCAGCGGCGCGAACACGTCGAGCCTCGCGAGCAGCGTGTAGCCGATCAGCGCGAGCGCCCAGTTGATCAGCGTGCTGGCGAGCCCGCAGCCGGGGCCGCCGAGCGGCGGGACGCCGAAGCCGCCGAAGATGAACCACACGTTCAGCGGAAACTTGAGCAGCAGCGCGCCGATCTGCAGGATCATCGCGAGCCGCGGCTTGCCGGCCGCGTTGGTCAGCGCATTGTAGATACGGAATACGAGGCTGGCGGGCAGCCCGTACGACAGGATGCGCAGGTAGTCGACGGTCCGGTCGTGCAGCGCGGCGGGTGCGTGCGCGACGCGCAGCAGCGGTTCGGGAAAATGCAGCAGCAGGAAGCCGGGAATCGCGAGCAGCAGCGCGAGCCACAGCGCCTGGCGCACTTCCTCGCCGATCTCGGCATAGCGCCGCGCGCCGTACAGTTGCCCGGTGATCGGCTGCAGCGCGGACAGGATGCCGGTCAGGCCGATATAGATCGATACGTAGATCGACGAGCCGAGCCCGAGCGCGGCGAGATCGACGGCCGAGTAGCGGCCGACCATCGCGGTGTCGATCACGCCGAACGCGATGATCGCGAGCTGGCCGACCAGCACCGGCCACGCGAGACCGACGATCCGGCGGATGTCGCCGAACATCGTCAATCGGCCGCCCGGCGGCGCGGCGGACGCCGCTTGACGGGCGTCTTCGGCCGTTCGATGCGCTCGTACAGGCGGAAGCGCTCGTCGCGGTCGGCGACGCGGCGGCCTTCCCAGACGAGACGCCACACGTATTGCGACATCGCGCTCGGCTCGCCGAAGTCGGCGCGGTCCTGGCGCAGGATCACGTCGCAGTCGCCGGAGAAATCGAAGTGCATGTTGCCGAAGTACGCGAAGGTCGCGATCTGCGCGTCGCCGAGCCGCACCGGCGAAATGCACTCGTAGTCGGACGGCAGGTGCACGGCGATCTGTAGCGCGACATCGCGATAGGTGCGGCCGTAGTTGACGATCGGCAGCCACAGCGTCATCAGCAGCACCCACATCAGCGTGGTGCCCGCGCTCGACAGCACGACGCTGCGCCACAGCACCTTCGGCTGCCGCGAGACGCGCCAGCGCACGAGGAAGCACCAGCACACGGTGACGATCACCGCGCAGATGAACGACAGGATCTTGAAGTGCGGCTCGTAGCCGGGCACGAGGCGCGCGAGGTTGCGCGCGAGCGGATGCGGGAAGCCGGTGAGCGATGCGAGCCACACCAGCCACACGAAGGTGCCGAGGATCGTGAAGCTCAGCACCGCGAACCAGTCGATCGCATTGATCGCACCGCGCTTGAGGGTCGGCAGCGCGAACGTCGCGAGCACCGCGAGCGGCGGCAGCAGCAGCATGTACATGCGGTTCGACTGCTGGCTTTGCAGGATCACGAGCGCGACGAGCGGCACGGCGACCGACAGCGGAATCGCGATGTGCGCACGGCGGCGCATGCCGGCCCAGCTCCACCACGCCCAGATCGCGAGCGGCCACGCGGGCCACGTGAACAGCGGCAGGTTCTTCGCCGCATAGCCGAGCACGGCCGTCGGCGGGCCCGAAAAGCGCATCAGGCTGCCGTGGATCCACTGGTTGAAGAACCACGCGGCGTCGTCCGGCGCCGCGACGAAGGCGGCGAGCGGCCACAGCGCGAAGATCGCGGCCGCGAGCGGCACGCCGACCAGCGGCAGGCGCAGGTTGCGCATCTCGGGCGTGACGAGCCACAGCGCGGCTGTGCCCGCGAGCAGCGCGACGACCAGCACCGGGTTGCCGGACAGCGCGACGAGGCCGATCGCGAGGCCCCACCACAATGCGCCTTGCAGGGGCTTGTCGATGCCGCGCACGATCCCGTATACGAGCATCGCGATCCACGCGAACTGCGCGAGCTGCGGCGTCGTTTCGTGCCCGCGTTCGGCGAGGCCGAAGCAGGCGACGAGCACCAGCAGCGCGCCGTCCGCGAGCGTGCGGCCATAGTCGCGCGGCTCGGGCTCGCCGCCGAATGCGTATTTGAACGGTTGAACCTCGGCGCGCCGGCCGAGCAGGTAGGCCGCGTACCAGACGAACGCGCACGCGAGACAGAACAGCACGCCGGTATCGACGCGCGACGCGTTGCTCGCGTCGACCCACGGGCCGAGGCCACGGATCGACAGCGCGCCGAGCCAGTAGCCGAGCGGCGCGTCGGTCGTGATGAACTTGCCGACCAGGTTCGGTAGCAGCCAGTCGTGCCAGCCGCCCTTGGCCATCGTCCACATCACGCCGAAGCCCGCCGCGTCCTCGTTTTTCCACGGGTCGCGGCCGAACAGGCCGAACGCCGCGTAGACGAAGCAGAGCGTGAGCAGCAGCCAGCGCGGCAGCGCACGCGTGGCGGAGGCGGTGAGACGGACGACAGGCTTCATGCAGATGAGCGATTTGTTATGGGCGGGCGGCCGGCGCGATTGCGCGCGGTCGAGCCGGTTTCGAGCATCCGGCATTGTAGTCGCGCCCGCTGTTGTGCGTCAGGTCGTTTCCCGGGCGCCGGACGGCGCCTTTTGGGCGAGCAGAGACAAAAAAGGGCAGCCTGGGCTGCCCTTTCGTGCGGTACCGGTGCGTTGCCACCACCGGATCGGTGCAAAGCTTACTTTGCTACCGCCTTGCCGTTGGCGCGTGCGCCGAACTTGTTCTTGAACTTCTCGACACGGCCTGCCGTGTCCATGATCTTTTGCTGACCCGTGTAGAACGAGTGCGATTCCGACGACACTTCGATCTTGGCGAGCGGGTAGGTCTTGCCGTCGAGTTCGATGTTTTCGCGCGTCTGGATCGTCGAGCGCGTGATGAACTTGAAGCCGTTCGACATGTCTTGGAAGACGACTTCGCGGTAATTCGGGTGGATGCCTTCTTTCATGGTCTTTCCTTGGTGAGAGCGGTAGCCAACCCGCCGCTTGCCGTGCCGGCGTGCGCAAATTTGCGTATCACCAGACGACGCCAAGCCCGGCGCGAGCCACTTGCCTAAGGTCGAAAAACGGCGATTATGCCAGAAAATCAGACGGTTGACGAATAATTTTCATGGTGCGTCGAGCGCGCCGGTGCCGGCCGGATCCTGCCGGTAGTAGCGCGCGAGCAGCCGGTACAGCTCCGGAAATTCGGACTCGAACGCCTTCGGCCGCACGAACAGCGCCTCGCTGCACACCGCGAAGAATTCCGACGGGTGGTCGGCCGCATAGGGATCGATCAGCGAGTCCCGCTCGAAGCGCGCCCATGCGCGGTCCGGCACTGCGTCGACGCGCGCGCAGAACTGATCGTATGCGTGTTCGAACACGTCGGCCCACGCCTGCGCGTCGAGGTGCGGCGCATGCCAGCGGCGAAACAGGGGCGGATAGCCGTCGGCCGCGCCGTTGACCATGTCGATCTTGTGCGCGAACTCGTGGATCACGACGTTGTACGCGTCCCGGCCGTCCGTCATCTGCGCGTCTTCCCACGACAGAATCACGGGGCCGCCTTCCCATGCCTCGCCGCTTGCATCCTGCTCGACTTCGTGGACGACGCCGTCCTCGTCCTGCACGGTCTTGCGGATCACGAATTCGCCCGGATACACGACGACGCCGACCCAGCCGTCGTACAGCGACAGGTCGAGATTCAGCACGGGCAGGCAGGCCTGCGCGGCGATCGCGACGATCATCGCGTCGGTCAGCTCAAGCCCATGCGCGGTCGAAAACGACTTCTTCGCGATGAACAGGCTCGTCAGCTCGCGCAGCCGGTCGAGCGCGTCGGGCGGCAGGGTCG
Organism: Burkholderia sp. BCC0397; assembly: GCF_902832865.1. Taxonomy (NCBI): domain Bacteria; kingdom Pseudomonadati; phylum Pseudomonadota; class Betaproteobacteria; order Burkholderiales; family Burkholderiaceae; genus Burkholderia; species Burkholderia sp. BCC0397. Next base: position 1,065,171 of record NZ_CADFDL010000002.1, read on the forward strand.
CGAGGAACGGCAGGCGCTCGACGGTTTCGTGCCACAGCGCGTCGGGGATCGGGTGGCTGCGCAGCGCGCGGTCGCGGCGGCGGTCGTCGAACCAGCGGGTCAGTTTCGAAAGCATGGAGGCGGCGGACGAAAATCCAAAGCCTGTCTTTTAACTCAATCGATCTGTTTTTGCCATGCCGCGAAGAGGCCGCCGACGAGCGCGATGCCCGCGAGGAAGTAAAAGCCGTCGAGCGACGCGAGGAACGACGCCTGTTGCGCGACCATCCGCGCGATCGACGCGATCGCGAGGCCGTGCGCGTCATTCAGCGCGTAACCGGCTGCCGCATAGCTGCGCGTCAGCGCATCGACGGTCTGCTGGAACAGCGGATCGAACACGTTCGCGCGCTCGACGAGCCGCGTCTGGTGGACGGCCACCCGGTGCTGCTCGACGATGATCACCGACGAGGTCGCGAACGAGATCGTCAGTTGCCGCACGATGTTCTTCAGCCGGTAGCCATGCGTGTATTCGTCGATCGCGAAGATCCGGAACGTCAGGTTCGCGACCGGCAGCACGATGAACAGCAGCAGCAGCCCGCGCAGCAGCAGCGGGACGATCAGCGCGGCGTCGCCGACCTGCGGCGTCATCCGCGTCATCCACAGCGCAGCCGTGATCGCGATCGCGAACCCCGGCACGACGAACCATTTCTTGTGCGTGACGAACTTCGCATAGCGCAGGTACGCGAACAGCGCGGTGGCCGAGATCAGCGACATCGTGCCGACCAGGCGCCCGGCGTTCTCGACCGGATAGCCGAGCCCGCCCTCGAGAAACCGCGACGTCAGGTAACTGAAGCCCGTCGTCTCGTAGTAATAGAACATATAGAGCAGCAGCCCGATCTGGAACGTGCGCTCGCGAAACGCGTGCAGCCGCACGAGCGGCGTCGGGTGATGCCACTGGTGATACGCGAACCACGCGAGCGCGCCGAGGCCCGCGATCGTCAGCAGGATCAGCGTCGGCGAGCCGCTGTAGAGCTGGTAATGCACCTGCTGCAGCACGATCTGCAGCGCCCCTTGCGCGAGCGCGAACACGACGTACGGCCAGAAATGGCCGGAGCCGCGTTCGTCGTCCGGCGTGCGGCCCGAATCGGGCAGCGTGAGCAGCGCAAGGATCGCGAACGCGATGCCGGCCGGCGCCGTGCACGCGAACAGTGCGCGCCACGTCGAATGTGCGACCAGCAGCCCGCCGACGATCGGCGCGAGCGCGCTGCCGAGCAGGATCATGATCAGGAACGCGCGCGTCGCGGGCGGCCGTTCCTGCGGCTTGAAGCTGATCTGGATCAGGATCCGGCACGCGCCCATCATCGGGCCGACGAAATAGCCTTGAAAGCCGCGCGCGAACGCGAGCTCCAGCGACGTGTCGGCCAGCGCCGCCGCGATCGCGCCGAACGAGAACATCAGCATGCAGCCCGCGACGTAGCGGCGGTGGCCGAGCCGGTCGACCCACCATTGCTGCTGCAGGATGCCGAGCACGGCCGTGACCGCGTAGGCGCTCGACGACCATACGAGTTCGTCGGGCGACGCGTTGATGCCGCCCGCGATGTAGCTCGCGAAAAACGAGAAGACGGCGTTGTCGAAGTAGTCGAGGCCGGTGACGAGCGCGAGTGCCCATGGAAACAGGTCCGCGCGCAGGTTCGCGCGGCTCCACAGCGGCGGCGGCCCCGGCGCCGCGTTCATTCGCGATCCTTGCGTGCGCGCCGTGTGCCGGCTTCGGCCCGCCGCTGCGCGATCAGCGCATCGGCGTTTTCGCCGGCGAGGCGCCGCTCGACGTAGTCGATGTCGTGCTGCAACTCCTTGCGCAGCGCGACGGCTTCCTTCAGCTCGCGCTGGACGGCCGCGATCCGCCGGTCGAGCGTATCGATCTGCTCGGCGAGGCCGGAGCGGATGTCGCGCAGCGATGCCTCCGAATAGCGGCGCCGGCCGTCGCCCGTTTCTTCCAGCGGGCGCTTCAGCATTTCGGTGATGCCGTGCAGCGAGAAGCCGAGCGCGCGCAGCCGCAGGATGCGCGCGAAGCGCTCGAGGTCGGCTTCGTCGTAGAGGCGGTAGCGGCCTTCGCTGCGCGACGGCGTGACGAGCCCGCGCTCTTCGTAATACTTGAGCGTGCGCGGCGTGACGCCGAGCCGCGACGCGGCGTCGCTGACGGTCAATAGCGGGGTGGAGGCATCGTTCGGCATCGGGTGTGGGGGATTCGGCGGGACAATGGCGCGATTATAGATCAACCTGTACGTTCACGTTCAGGTTGGGATCGAAAAACGGCCGCCGGGCAGGATGCGCGGGCGGCCGTGTTGCGAAGCGGGGGCGATCAGCCGCCGCGGCGCATCAGGTCGAAGAACTCGGAGTTGCTCTTCGTCTGGCGGATCTTGTCGAGCAGGAATTCCATCGCCTCGACTTCGTCCATGTCGTGGATGAACTTGCGCAGCACCCAGATCTTTTGCAGGATCTCGGGCTTGATCAGCATTTCCTCGCGACGCGTGCCCGACTTGTTCAGGTTGATCGACGGGTACACGCGCTTTTCCGCGAGACGGCGCTCGAGGTGCACTTCCATGTTGCCGGTGCCCTTGAACTCTTCGTAGATCACGTCGTCCATGCGGCTGCCGGTTTCGATCAGCGCGGTGCCGATGATCGTCAGCGAGCCGCCTTCCTCGATGTTGCGCGCCGCGCCGAAGAAGCGCTTCGGACGCTGCAGCGCGTTCGCGTCGACACCGCCCGTCAGCACCTTGCCCGATGCCGGGATCACGGTGTTGTATGCACGCGCGAGACGCGTGATCGAGTCGAGCAGGATCACGACGTCGTGCTTCATTTCGACGAGGCGCTTGGCCTTCTCGATCACCATTTCGGCGACCTGCACGTGGCGCGTGGCCGGTTCGTCGAACGTCGAGGCGATCACTTCGCCGGCGACCGAGCGCTGCATTTCGGTCACTTCTTCCGGACGCTCGTCGATCAGCAGCACGAACAGGATCACGTCCGGGTGGTTCTGCTTGATCGCGTGCGCGATGTGCTGGAGCATCACGGTCTTGCCGGACTTCGGCGACGCGACGAGCAGGCCGCGCTGGCCCTTGCCGATCGGCGCGATCATGTCGATGATGCGGCCCGTGACGTTTTCCTCGCCGCGCATTTCGCGTTCGAGCGACAGCGGCTTGTTCGGGTGCAGCGGCGTGAGGTTCTCGAACATGATCTTGTGTTTCGAGGCCTCGGGCGGCTGCCCGTTGACTTTGTCGACCTTCACCAGCGCGAAGTAGCGCTCGCCGTCCTTCGGCGTGCGGACTTCACCTTCGATGGTGTCGCCGGTGTGCAGGTTGAAGCGGCGGATCTGCGACGGGCTGATGTAGATGTCGTCGGTGCTCGCGAGGTACGACATTTCCGGCGAGCGCAGGAAGCCGAAGCCGTCCGGCAGCACTTCGAGCGTGCCGTCACCGAAGATCGTCTCTCCCGTCTTGGCGCGCTTTTTGAGAATGGCAAACATCAACTCCTGCTTGCGCAGGCGGTTCGCGTTTTCGATCTCCAGGCCATTGGCCATTTCGATCAGTTCGGACACGTGCAGAGACTTGAGCTCGGATAAATGCATACGGAGAACCCGCCAGGGAGGAGAAGCGACGAAAGAAAATAAGGGAGGAGGGCGAGCGGAAGCGCTCAGAGACTTAATGCGTCTTGCCGACGTTTTTTAATTCTAGCATAGGCCGATTCGCGCTTGAGCGAGCGATCGGCGGCTTGACGACGGACGTGTTGCCGACTGACAACACGTCCGCGGAACTGCCGGTATTACAGGTGGCTGTCCAGGAATGCGGTGAGCTGCGACTTCGACAGCGCGCCGACCTTCTGCGCGGCGGCCGCGCCGTTCTTGAACAGGATCAGCGTCGGGATGCCGCGCACGCCGAATTTCGCGGGCGTGGCCTGGTTGTCGTCGACGTTGATCTTCGCGATCTGCAGCTTGTCGCCGTAGTCCTTTGCGACTTCGTCGAGGATCGGGGCGATCATCTTGCACGGGCCGCACCATTCGGCCCAGAAATCGACGAGTACGGGCTTGTCGGACTTGACGACGTCCTGTTCGAACGATGCGTCGCTGATGTGTTTGATCTGTTCGCTCATTGGGTCAATACCTCTTACGGTTCGGGGACTGCCTGCTTGCGCGTTGCGGCGTACCGGCCGCCGTAGGCTGCCGGCCGCTGCGGCAGGTCACTCCGCCTTTCCGGAAAGGAGGGGCGTAAGCGCTGCATGCCGCGGCTCGCGGGTCGTTCGGGCGTCATATTAGCCTAAATTGCTATCTGCTGCGGGCGGCGATAGTAGCCGCTACGCGAGTAGGGGTACGACGCGACGTTCGACCGTTGTGCCAAGCAGGTGGAGGCCGGTCCGCCAATTACAAGGGGGCGGGCCGCATGCAGCGCGTGCGAAGGGGCGACGCGCCGGTTTGCCCGGCGATATTCACATTGATGCGAACAAACGGTCGCATTCGTCCGGAAGCGGTGATAGAATATGCCGTGACGGGCCTCCTCGCATGGTGGGGCGGTGAACCTGGTCAGGTCGGGAACGAAGCAGCCACAATCGTTTTCTGCCAGTGCCGAGGGTTGGGCTCGTCACCTTCCTTCTCGCCCCGTTCGCAGGGCGTTTTTTATTTCTGCGTCACACTCCGTTCGACCTGCGCCTTGTCCGTCTTCCGCACCGTTTCGCGTGTCGGCGCGACGCAGCGTTACTGATACAATTTCCCGATGACCTATCAAGTTCTCGCACGCAAGTGGCGTCCGAAGGATTTCGCTTCGCTCGTCGGCCAGGAGCACGTCGTCAGGGCGCTCACGCACGCGCTCGACGGCGGGCGTCTCCATCACGCCTATCTGTTTACCGGAACCCGCGGTGTCGGCAAGACGACGCTGTCGCGGATCTTCGCGAAGGCGCTCAACTGTGAAACCGGCGTCACGTCGCAGCCGTGCGGCGTGTGTCGCGCCTGTCGCGAGATCGACGAGGGCCGTTTCGTCGACTACGTCGAGATGGACGCGGCGAGCAACCGCGGTGTCGACGAGATGGCCGCGCTGCTCGAGCGCGCGGTGTACGCGCCCGTCGATGCGCGCTTCAAGGTCTACATGATCGACGAAGTGCACATGCTGACGAACCACGCGTTCAACGCGATGCTGAAGACGCTCGAAGAGCCGCCGCCGCACGTCAAGTTCATCCTCGCGACGACCGATCCGCAGAAAATCCCCGTCACCGTGCTGTCGCGCTGCCTGCAGTTCAACCTGAAGCAGATGCCGGCCGGACACATCGTGTCGCATCTCGAGCGGATCCTCGGCGAAGAGCAGATCACGTTCGAGCCGCAGGCGCTGCGCCTGCTCGCGCGCGCCGCGCAGGGCAGCATGCGCGACGCGCTGTCGCTGACCGACCAGGCGATCGCCTATTCGGCGAACGAGGTGACCGAGTCGGCGGTGTCGGGCATGCTCGGCGCGCTCGACCAGACTTACATGGTGCGCCTGCTCGACGCGCTCGCGGCCGGCAACGGCCCGGAAATCCTCGCGATCGCCGACGAAATGTCGCTGCGCAGCCTGTCGTTCTCGACCGCGCTGCAGGATCTCGCGAGCCTGCTGCACCGGATCGCGTGGGCGCAGTTCGCGCCGGGCTCGGTGCTCGACGAATGGCCGGAAGCGGCCGACCTGCGCCGTTTTGCGGAGACGCTGAGCGCCGAACAGGTGCAATTGTTCTATCAGATCGCGACCGTCGGGCGCGCCGAGCTCGGCCTGGCGCCGGACGAATACGCCGGTTTCACGATGACGCTGCTGCGGATGCTCGCGTTCGAGCCGGCCGTTGGCGCCGGCAGTGCGCCGGGCGGCCAGCCGTCCGTGCCGCCGCATGCGGTACCGGCCCCGCGCGCGGCTGCAGCGCCGGCCGCCGCTGCGGCGAAGCCGGTATCGGCCGCGCCCGCTGTCGCAGCGCGTCCGCAAGCCGCGGCGGCGCCTGTTGTACCGGTTGCACGTTCGGCGCCGGCGCAGTCCAGCGATGAAGCCGAGCGGCCGACCGCCAGGCCGGCTGCCGTCCCGTCACCGGCAGAGGCTGCAGCACCGGCCCCGGCAGCGGCCGACGCACAAGCTATCGAGCCGCCGCAGCCGGAAACGAAGGCGGCACCCGCAGGCGACATGCCGCCTCCCGCGCGCAAGGAACCTGAGCCGCCTGCCGTTGCCGCCGCGCAGCGAAACGACGAACCGGCTCCGCAGGCCGAACCGGCACCGCGCGCTGCATCGCCCGAGCCGGCCGCCGCGCGTCCGGCGGCGCGCGCAGGCGGCGGTGCCGCCGCCGCGCTCGACGTGCTGCGCAATGCAGGGATGCGCGTGTCGTCGGAGCGCGGGCGCGCAGGTGCTGCAGCGAAGCCGGCGGCGTCCCAGCCGGCCGCCGAGAAGCCGGCCGCGCCGCGTCCGGCCGTCCAGGTGCCGACGCCGCGTGCCGCTGCCCGTGCGCCGCAAGCAGCCGATGCGCGCCAGCCGTCGCCGCCGTGGGAAGACATCCCGCCCGACGACTACGTGCCGCTCAGCGCCGACGAGATGTTCGGCGGTTCCGACGACGGCTTCGTGCCGGTGTTCGACAGCGGTCCCGACGATGTGCGCGTGACGCCGAAGCCGGCGGACGCGCGTCCGGCCGCGCCGATCGACACGCGCCCGTTGCCGCCTGCGATCGCGCTCGATCCGATCGGCTTCGACGGCGAATGGCCGGCGCTGGCCGCGCGGCTGCCGCTGAAGGGTGTCGCGTACCAGCTTGCGTTCAACAGCGAGCTGACGGCCGTCGATGCGACCGCATTGAAATTGTCCGTGCCGGTGCCGCAGTATGCGGATGCCGCACAGGTGGCGAAGCTGAAGGCCGCATTGGCCGATGCGCTCGGCAAGCCGGTCGAGGTGAGCGTCGAGGTCGGGCCCGCACGGCGTACCGCGGCGGCGCTCGATGCGGCCGCGCGCGCGGCGCGCCAGCGCGAAGCCGAGCAGGAGATTCACGGCGATCCGTTCGTGCAGCAGCTCGTGCGCGAGTTCGGTGCGCGCATCGTCGACGGATCGGTGCGCCCGCTCGCCGATTCGGCGCCGGACGGCGCGCCGCCGACGCTGCATTGAACTGACCGCCCCGCGACAGGCACAATCACGCCCCGCACACATTGGCCGGCACGCGCCGCGTGCCGGTTTTCACACGATCAAGAAGGAGTATTCCCATGTTGAAAGGCAACCTCGCCGGACTGATGAAGCAAGCGCAGCAAATGCAGGAAAACATGAAGAAGATGCAGGAGCAGCTTGCGCTGATCGAAGTCGAAGGGCAGTCGGGCGCCGGCCTCGTCAAGGTGACGATGACGTGCCGCAACGAAGTGCGCCGCGTGTCGATCGACCCGAGCCTGCTCGCGGACGACAAGGACATGCTCGAGGATCTCGTCGCCGCTGCGTTCAACGACGCGGTGCGCAAGGCCGAAGCAACGTCGCAGGAAAAGATGAGCGGGATGACGTCGGGCCTGCCGCTGCCCCCGGGCTTCAAGCTGCCGTTCTGAGCGCGACGTCCTTGCCAGTGTTTGCCGCCGTATGAAACAGCCGTCCGCCCTGTCCGCTCTCGTCGAAGCGTTGCGCGTGCTGCCCGGCGTCGGGCCGAAATCCGCGCAGCGCATGGCGGTTCACCTGATGCAGCACGACCGTGAGGGTGCGGAGCGGCTCGGCCGCTCGCTGCTGTTCGCGACCGAGCACCTGCAGCACTGCGAGAAGTGCAACACGTTCACCGAAGCGCAGATCTGCGAGGTCTGCAGCGACGAGGAGCGTGATCCGACGCTGCTGTGCGTCGTCGAGACGCCTGCCGACCAGATCATGCTCGAGCAGACGATGACCTACCGCGGGCTGTATTTCGTGCTGATGGGCCGACTGAGCCCGCTCGACGGAATCGGCCCGAAGGAAATCCATTTCGACCGCCTCGTGCGGCGCGCGTCCGACGGCGTCGTCAAGGAAGTCGTGCTCGCGACCAACTTCACGAACGAAGGCGAAGCCACCGCCCACTACCTTGGCCAGACGCTGAAGGCGCGCGGGCTGGCGGTCACGCGCCTCGCGCGCGGCGTGCCGGTGGGCGGCGAGCTCGAGTACGTCGACGCCGGCACCATCGCCCGTGCGATGCTCGACCGCCGCACGATGTAAGCCGGGCGCCGCCTGCCGGCGGCGCCGTTCCTCATGCCAGGGAGACACATGAGCACCAGCCAGGGCCCGCTCGCGGGCGTCAAAGTGCTCGAATTCGGAACGCTGATCGCGGGGCCGTTCGCGTCGCGGCTGTTCGCCGAATTCGGCGCGGAAGTGATCAAGATCGAGGATCCGAACGGCGGCGACCCGCTGCGCAAGTGGCGCAAGCTCCACCCGGAGCAGGGCGGCACGTCGCTGTGGTGGTCCGTGCAGGCGCGCAACAAGAAATCGGTCACGCTGAACCTGAAGGCCGATGCCGGCAAGGCGATCGCGCGGCAGCTCGCGAGCGAGGCCGACATCGTGATCGAGAACTTCCGTCCGGGCCTGCTCGAAAAGCTCGGGCTCGGCTACGACGTGCTGTCGGCCGACAATCCGGGCCTCGTGATGGTGCGCCTGTCCGGCTACGGGCAGACGGGCCCGTACCGCGACCGGCCCGGCTTCGGCGCGATCGCCGAATCGATGGGCGGGCTGCGCCACATCACCGGCTATCCGGATCTGCCGCCGCCGCGCATCGGCATCTCGATCGGCGATTCGATCGCCGCGCTGCACGGCGTGATCGGCGCGCTGATGGCGCTCCATCACCGCAAGGTCAACGGCGGCGCGGGGCAGGTGGTCGACGTTGCACTGTATGAAGCCGTCTTCAACATGATGGAAAGCGTGGTGCCCGAGTACGGCGTGTACGGGATGGTGCGCGAGCGCACCGGCGCGTCGCTGCCGGGCATCGTGCCGTCGAATACGTATGCATGCCGCGACGGCAGCATCGTGATCGGCGGCAACAGCGATCCGATCTTCAAGCGGCTGATGAAGGCGATCGAGCGCGACGACCTGGCCGACGATCCCGCGCTCGCGCAAAACGACGGGCGGGTGCCGCGCACGCAGGAAATCGACGACGCGATCGCCGCGTGGCTCGCGCCGCGCACGATCGACGAGGCGCTCGTCGTGCTCAATGCGGCCGACGTGCCGGCCGGGCGGATCTACAGCGCGGCCGATATGTTCACCGATCCGCAGTTCGTCGCGCGCCAGATGATCCAGCGTTTCAAGCTGGCCGACGGCACCGACATTCCGCTGCCGAACATCACGCCGAAGCTGTCGGACACGCCGGGCGAAACGCGCTGGCTCGGGCCCGAACTGGGCGAGCACACCGACGAGGTGCTGCACGGCCTCGGCTACGACGCGCAGGCGATTGCCGCGCTGCGCGAGGCGGGCGCGATCTGAGTGCACCCGGCCTGGCGCTTCGCGCCGGGCCTTCCGACGAAGGGTTCCCCGACAAGATTTTCTCCGGGCGGAAAACCCGGCGACCCGGTGTTTTCCCCGGTGTGCGGAACGACGCCGCGCAATGCGGCGGCGCATCGCGTGCCCATGCGTATACCCGCCCGTCCGCAGCGCCGGACTGTCGCTCTCGCGCCATCTTTCCTCGGTTACAATCGCCGGATGCGAATCCTACTCAGCAACGACGACGGCTATCTCGCCCCCGGTCTCGCCGCGCTCAGCGAAGCGCTGCAGCCGCTGGCCGAGCTTACGGTGATCGCGCCCGAGCAGAACTGCAGCGGCGCGTCGAATTCCCTCACGTTGTCGCGGCCGCTGTCGGTGCAGCGCGCAGCGGGTACGGGTTTCTTCTACGTGAACGGCACGCCGACCGATTCGGTGCACGTCGCGCTGACGGGAATGGCCGACGCGAGGCCGGATATCGTCGTGTCCGGCATCAACAACGGCCAGAACATGGGTGAAGACACGCTCTATTCGGGGACAGTTGCGGCCGCCACCGAAGGCATCATGTTCGGTGTGCCGGCCATCGCGTTCTCGCTGGTCGACAAGGGCTGGGCCCATCTGGCCGACGCCGCGCGCGTCGCCGCGGAAATCGTCGCGCACTACCTCGCGCATCCGCTGCCGGGCCAGCCGCTGCTGAACGTCAATATTCCGAACCTGCCGTACGACCAACTGAAGGGCTGGAAGGTCACGCGCCTCGGCAAGCGTCATCCGTCGCAGCCGGTGATTCGCCAGACCGACCCGCGCGGCGAGCCGATCTACTGGATCGGCGCCGCGGGCGAGGCGCTGGACGCCAGCGAGGGTACCGATTTCCACGCCGTCGCAAACGGTTTCGTGTCGATCACGCCGCTGCAGCTCGATCTCACGCATACGCAGATGCTGCCCGCGACGCGAGAGTGGGCGCGCGCCGGAGGGCGGGCTTCATGAGCGGCGAGCGCGCGAAGCGGTTCCCGCTCGCGCTCGAAGATCTCAAGCGAGCGCCACGCAAATCGGAAGGTCGGGCCGGTGAACGCCAGGCGGCGGGCGCGATCTCGAAGGCCGCCGATAAACCCGCAACCGTGCTGAAACCGGTTGCGGTGAAGCCGGCCGCCGTGCGGGCGCCGCTGCCGGGTATCGCCGCCGCGAAGCCGGCGACCGCACCGAAGCCGACCGCGCTGAAGCCTGCGCTGCCGAAGCCGGCAGCGCCGAGCATCGCGCCGGCCGGCGCGTTCGCGCTCACGTCGGAACGTGTGCGCGAGCGGATGGTCGAACGCCTGCGCGCGAACGGCGTGACCGATGCGCGCGTGCTGGACGCGATGGCCGCGGTGCCGCGCCACCTGTTCGTGGATCCGGGGCTCGCGACGCAGGCCTACGAGGATTCGGCGTTGCCGATCGGCCACCAGCAGACCATTTCAAAGCCGTCGGTCGTCGCGCGCATGATCGAGCTCGCGATGGCCGGCCGCACGCTCGAGCGCGTGCTCGAGATCGGCACCGGTTGCGGCTATCAGGCCGCCGTGCTGAGCCACGTGGCACGCGACGTGTATTCGATTGAACGCATCAAGCCGCTTTACGAGCGCGCGAAGCTGAACCTGCGGCCGCTGCGCGTGCCGAACATCCGTCTGCACTACGGCGACGGGCGTGTCGGCCTGCCGTCCGCGGCCCCGTTCGACGCGATCGTGATCGCGGCGGCGGGGCTCGACGTGCCGCAGGCGCTGCTCGAGCAGCTCGCGATCGGCGGGCGGCTCGTCGCGCCGGTCGGCGCGCAGAGCGGGCAGCACCAGGTGCTCACGCTCGTCGAGCGCGTCGCGCACGCGCAATGGCGAGAGTCCCGGCTTGATCGCGTTTTCTTTGTCCCTTTAAAATCCGGAGTGATTTGAAACCGATGAGTATGTTGCGCGCGATGCAAAACAACCGATCCAGGGAACCGCTCACGCTCGCCCAGCGCGCGATCTGTGTGGCTGCGTTCTCCACGCTACTGGCCGCCTGTGCGACGCGGCTCGACAACGCGCCCGTCGTCGACCGCTCCGGCACGCTCGGCACGACCGCTGCCGCACAACCGGCGGTGCCGCTCGGCCCGCCGCCGCCTGGCTTCTACCGTGTTAAACCGGGCGACACGCTGTACCGGATCGCACTCGAGAACGGGCAGAACTATCGCGACATCGCGTCGTGGAACAATCTGACCAACCCGAACCAGATCGAAGTCGACCAGCTGCTGCGCGTGGCGCCGCCGGGCGGCGCCGCGGTCGCGGGCGCGCCGGCCACCGCGCCGATCGCCGGTGGTGCGGTCGCGACCGCACCGCTGAGCAGCGGTCCGGCCACGCCGGCCGCGGGCACGTCGTCCGCGCTCGCCGCCACGCCGCCGGCTGCGGCAAGCGGATCGAGCGATACGGCGGCCGCGCCGAGCGGCCCCGTGACGTTCGCGTGGCCCGCGCGCGGCCCCGTGCTGAACGGGTTCGACGATGCGAAGAACAAGGGTGTCAATATCGGCGGGACGGCCGGCGAGGCCGTGAAGGCGGCGGCCGACGGCCGCGTCGTTTACTCCGGCAACGGTCTGCGTGGCTACGGCAACCTCATTATCATCAAACACGATGCAACTTACCTCACGGCGTATGCACACAATCGCGCTTTGATGGTAAAAGAGGGGGACGCGGTAACGAAGGGGCAGAAGATCGCCGAGATGGGTAACAGCGATGCCGACCGCGTGATGCTGCATTTCGAGGTTCGCCGGCAGGGTAAGCCTGTCGATCCGCTGAAGTATTTGCCGCCTCAATAACCGAGACGACCATGCCGAAATCGAAGCGCCACGAGCCGCAAGCCGAGTCTGAGAAGATCAGTCGTGCCACGCAAGCATCGGTGGGGCGAGTGGGTGCTTCGACGGACGACGAGGACGACGTCGCGGAAAACGATCGTGATCTCGAGGCACGCGACACCGAGGCCGAGGGTGGCGACGACGAGCGCGAAGGCCGCCAGGAAGCAGCGCCCGACGTCGACGATTTCCGCACGCTGCTGCAGGCCGAGCTCACGGCCGATACGATCCAGCATTACCTGAACCGCATCAGCGTGAAGCCGCTGCTGACCGTCGAGGAAGAGCAGCGCTATTCGCGCCTGGCGAAGGCCGGCGAATTCGAGGCGCGGCAGGTGATGATCGAGCGCAACCTGCGTCTCGTCGTCAGTATCGCGAAGGGGTACCTGAACCGCGGCGTGCCGCTGCTCGACCTGATCGAGGAAGGCAATCTCGGCCTGATGCACGCGATCGAGAAATTCGACCCGACGCGTGGTTTCCGTTTCTCGACCTACGCGACGTGGTGGATCCGGCAGAGCATCGAGCGGGCGATCATGAACCAGGCCCGCACGGTGCGCCTGCCCGTGCACGTGATCCGCGAACTGAACCAGGTGCTGCGCGCGAAGCGCCACCTCGAAAAGAATTCGATGTCGACGGGCGAGGCGGCCGAACGCCGCGAAGCCAGCATCGACGACATCGCCTATCTCACCGGCAAGACCGCCGAGGAAGTCACCGATATCCTCGCGCTCAACGAACACACGGCGTCGCTCGATGCACCGCTCGACCTCGATCCCGCGAGCAGCCTGCTCGACCTGCTGCCCGACGACCAGAGCCAGTCGCCCGACGCCGAGGTGCAGCACCGCGAGCTCGAAACGCTGACGCGCGCGTGGCTGTCGCGGCTGTCCGACAAGCACCGGCACGTGATCGAGCGCCGCTTCGGCCTGAACCACATCGAACCGGCGACGCTCGAGGAGCTCGCCGACGAGATGGGGCTCACGCGCGAGCGCGTGCGGCAGATCCAGCAGGAAGCGCTGGTGCGCCTCAAGCGGTTCTTCGCCTCCAACGGCGTGCGCAAGGACGCCGTTCTGTAACCAATGACTCCGATTCTTGTTTTTGACATCGAGACGATTCCCGATGTCGACGGCATTCGCCGTCTGGAAGACCTGCCCGCGACGCTCGACGATGCCGCGGTGGCCGAACACGCGTTCGCCGCGCGCCGCGAGAAGACCGGCGGCGATTTCCTGCCGCACCACCTGCAGCGGATCGCGGCGATCTCGTGCGTGTTCCGCGACAACAACGGTTTTCGCGTGCGCTCGCTCGGGACGCCGCAGGACGACGAAGCCACGCTGATCCAGTCGTTCTACCGCGTGATCGAGAAATACACGCCGCAGCTCGTGTCGTGGAACGGCGGCGGTTTCGATCTGCCGGTGCTGCACTACCGTGCGCTCGTGCACGGCATTCCCGCCACCCGCTACTGGGATCTCGGCGAGGACGACCGCGAATTCAAGTGGAACAACTACATCGCGCGCTATCACTCGCGGCATACCGACCTGATGGATGTGCTCGCGATGTATCAGGCGCGCGCGAACGCGCCGCTCGACGCGCTCGCGAAGCTGTGCGGCTTTCCGGGCAAGCTCGGGATGGACGGCAGCCAGGTATGGCCGGCGTTCCAGGACGGGCGGATCGACGAAATCCGCAACTATTGCGAAACCGACGTCGTCAACACCTACCTGCTGTATTGCCGGTTCCAGTTGATGCGCGGCGGCCTGACGCCGAGTGAGTACGCGGACGAGATCCTGATCGTGAAGAACGCGCTTGCGCAGGAACCGGCGCCGCACTGGGTCGAATACCTGGCCGGCTTCGCCGCGTAGCGCGGGCGGCCTGCGCGGCAACCGGCGCGATCAGGCCAGTTCCAGCAGCACCGGCTGGTGATCGGACGCGCGTACGTCGCCGTCGATCTCGCAGCGGACGACGCGCGGCAACAGCGTGTCGGTCACGAACACGAAATCGCACGCGAGCGGCCCCTCCGACCATTGCACCGTATCGTAGACGCCGGCCGTCGGCGGCGGCGTACGGCCGGGATGCCGTGCGACCCATGCGTCGACGAAACTCGGCGCGTCGGCCATCGGCTCCAGGAAACGGCGGTACGCATCGCTGTCGAATGCACTGTTGAAATCGCCGCAGACGATCGCATCGCGCGGTTGTCCGGTCGCGCTGAACGGCCCCTCGGCGGTTTCGGCGGGAGCGGGTTGTTCCGCGTGCGCGCAGGCGTCGCGATGCCGGTCGCGCAGCGCGTCGACCTGCGCAAGCCGCTGGCGCGCCGAGTAATACTCCAGATGCGTGGTAACCACGCGCAACGCCCCGAAGGGCGCCTGCAACTCGATATCGAGCGCGACGCGCGGCATCGACGGCGCGCCGGCGTCGGCCGGCCACGGCAGCGATTGGCGCAGCACGCGCCCGACCGGCAGCCGCGTCGCGATCGCGTTGCCGAACTGGCGGCGCGGTGCGTCCGGCCGGATCGCCGGCAGGTCGGCGCCGATGGCGTCGACGATCGTATAGCCGGGCAGCAGCGCCGCGAGTTCAGCGAACTGGTCGGTGCGTGGCCGGCCGGGCAGTGCGTCGAAGCCGCGTGTGACCTCCTGCAGGCACAGCACGTCGAAATCGCCGAGCCGGCGGATGGCCGCGACGGTACGGGAGAGGTCGACGACGCCGTCCGCGTCTCGACCCCATTGGATGTTCCAGTCGATCAATCGCATGGTCGAATCTCCTGAGATTCTTTCCGGCGAGCACAACCCGTGCCGCCGGTCGGCCGTGCGCGGTGCGTTGCATCCGTGCCGGCGGCGCGGCGGCGGGGTATCTGTCTGCGGACCATTCTCGCGCCGCGCAGCGCGCCATGCACATCGGCATCGACGCTTGCGCGACGAAAGCGGGCGACGGGGGCCTTCGTCGTCTACAATCTCGCCTTCTTCAACGTTTGTCAGGAAAAGCTGGTGTCCGAAGCCGTCCCCACTTCTGCGCGCAAATCGAAAAACGCGCCCGTCGCGCCCGGGCCCGCCCCGGTTCTCGAGATCGAATCGCTCGACATGGAAGCGCGCGGTGTCGGCCGCACGATGACCGAGGACGGTCAGCCGGGCAAGGTGATCTTCGTCGAAGGCGCGCTGCCGGGCGAGCGCGTGACCTATTCGAGCTATCGCCGCAAGCCGAGCTACGAGCAGGCGACGGTCGTCGACATTCTGCGCCCGAGCGTGATGCGCACGCAGCCGAAATGCAAATTCTTCGGCACCTGCGGCGGCTGCTCGATGCAGCATCTCGACATGCGCGCGCAGGTGGCGGTCAAGCAGCGCGTGCTCGAAGACAACCTGTGGCACCTGGCGAAGCTGCGCGCGGAAACGATGTTCGCGCCGATCCACGGTCCGTCGTGGGGCTATCGCTACCGGGCGCGCCTGACCGTGCGCAACGTCGCGAAGAAGGGCGGCGTGCTGGTCGGGTTCCACGAGAAGAAGAGCAGCTATGTCGCCGACATGACGAGCTGCGAAGTGCTGCCGCCGCACGTGTCGGCAATGCTCGTGCCGCTGCGCCGGCTCGTCGAGGGGCTGTCGATTCGCGACCGGATGCCGCAGATCGAACTCGCGGTCGGCTCGGCCGTCACGGCGCTCGTGCTGCGGGTGCTGGAGCCGATCAACGCGGACGACGAAGCGCTGCTGCGCGCGTTCGCGGACGAGCACAACGTGCAGTTCTGGCTGCAGCCGAAGGGGCCGGACACGGTGACGCCGTTCTATCCGCTCGACGTATCGCTCGATTACACGCTGCCGGAATTCGGCATCCGCATGCCGTTCAAGCCGACCGACTTCACGCAGGTCAATCACCAGATCAACCGCGTGCTGGTGGGCCGGGCGCTGCGCCTGCTCGCGCCGTCGCGCGACGATCGCGTGCTCGACCTGTTCTGCGGGATCGGCAACTTCACGCTGCCGCTCGCGCGGCTGTCGCGCGAAGTGATGGGCATCGAGGGCAGCGACACGCTGACCACGCGCGCGCTGGCGAACGCACGCGAGAACGGGGTCGACGGCCACACGACGTTCGCGTGCCGGAACCTGTTCGAAGTGACGGGCGACGATCTCCGCGCGCTCGGCGCATTCGACAAGTTCCTGATCGACCCGCCGCGCGAAGGCGCGCTCGCGGTGTCGAAGGCGCTGGCCGAGATCGCGCAGAGCGGCGAAGGCCCGCTGCCGAAGCGCATCGTCTACGTGTCGTGCAACCCGTCGACGCTCGCGCGCGATGCGGGCCTGCTCGTGCACGAGGCCGGCTACCGGCTGAAGGGCGCCGGGGTCGTGAACATGTTCCCGAATACGTCGCACGTCGAATCGATCGCGCTGTTCGAGCGCGACTGAGCCGGGCGGCGGACGTAAAAAAACCGGCCCGCGGGCCGGTTTTTTCATGGTGCGCAGCGAACGTCAGTTGCGGTTGCCGCCGAAGATGCCGAGCAGCGCGAGCAGGTTCGTGAACACGTTGTACAGGTCGAGGTAGATCGCGAGCGTGGCCGAGATGTAGTTCGTCTCGCCGCCGTTCACGACGCGCTGGACGTCGAACAGCATGTAGGCCGAGAAGATCGCGATCGCGAGCACCGACACGGTGAGCATCAGTGCCGGCAGTTGCAGGAAGATGTTCGCGACCGACGCGAGCAGGATCACGATCACGCCCATGAACAGCCACTTGCCGAGCCCGGAGAAGTCGCGCTTGCTGACGGTGGCGACCGTCGCCATCGTGGCGAAGATGATGCCGGTGCCGCCGAACGCGAGCATGATCAGCGACGGGCCGTTCGAGAAGCCGAGGATGAAGCTCAGCAGCCGCGACAGCATCAGGCCCATGAAGAACGTGAAGCCGAGCAGCACGAACACGCCGGCCGCGCTGTTTTTGGTCCGCTCGATCGCGAACATGAAGCCGAACGCGATCGCGAAGAACGCGAGCAGGCTCATCATCGGGCTCGTGGCCGCGAACAGCGAGAAGCCCGTCGCGACGCCGACCCAGGCGCCCAGCACGGTCGGCACCATCGACAGCGCGAGCAGCCAGTACGTGTTCCGCAGCACGCGGTTGCGAACCTCAGCGGTGCTGACGGAACCGCCGCGGCCGAAATTGTACGGATAGTCGTTCATGGTTTCTCCTAACATTGAACGCGTGGGCGTCCGGGGCCGGTTCGGCGCGCGCGATGTGCGGCGCAGCAAACCGGGGCAGCTATGGCTAAGATACGTTCCGTGCCGCGAGGTTTCAATGGCTCGGCGGAACAAAACATATGGATTCTGAACCTTTCATTCGTGTAAGGGTTCAATCGCAATGATACACGGGATCGTGCTACAATAGCGGATTCATTTGAACCTGTAACTTCTTAATTTTTTGGAGTTTTTATGGCAATCGAGCGCACCCTGTCGATCATCAAGCCGGATGCGGTGGCAAAGAACGTGATCGGCCAGATCTACAGCCGTTTCGAAGGCGCCGGCCTGAAGATCGTCGCATCGCGCATGGCACACCTGTCGCGTGCTGACGCAGAGAAGTTCTACGCAGTTCACGCAGCGCGTCCGTTCTTCAAGGACCTCGTCGATTTCATGATCTCGGGCCCGGTGATGATCCAGGTTCTGGAAGGTGAAGGCGCGATCCTGAAGAACCGCGACCTGATGGGCGCGACGGATCCGAAGAAGGCGGAACAGGGCACGATCCGCGCCGACTTCGCCGACAGCATCGACGCGAACGCCGTGCACGGCTCGGACGCTGCGGAAACGGCAGCGGTCGAAATCGCGTTCTTCTTCCCGGAAATGAACGTTTACTCGCGTTAAGCCCTGGCTGACAGCAAGTAGGCAGGATTCAGCGCACGCGGCAAGGCAGCACATCATGACGAGCGAAACTTCCGTCAATCTTCTCGACTTCGACGCCGAGGGTCTTGTCGCGTACTGCGGCAGCCTGGGCGAGAAGCCGTTCCGCGCCAAGCAGTTGCAGCGCTGGATCCACCAGTACAACGCCGGCGATTTCGACGGCATGACCGATCTCGCGAAGTCCCTGAGAGAAAAGCTCAAGGGCCGCGCGTCGATCGTGATGCCCGACATCGCCAGCGATCACGTTTCCACCGACGGCACGCGCAAGTGGCTGATCGACGTCGGAAACGGCAATGCGGTCGAAACCGTGTTCATCCCGGAAGAGACGCGCGGCACGCTGTGCGTGTCGTCGCAGGCCGGGTGCGCGGTGAACTGCCGCTTCTGTTCGACGGGCAAGCAGGGCTTCTCCCGCAACCTGTCGACAGCCGAAATCATCGGCCAGCTCCGGATGGCCGAATTTGCATTGCGAGCGTCGCTGGGCCGCGCGCCCGGCCCGAACGGCAAGGCCGAACGGGTCGTCACCAACGTGGTGATGATGGGCATGGGTGAGCCGCTCCTGAATTACAGCGCGGTCGTGCCCGCGATGCGGCTGATGCTCGACGACAACGCGTACGGCCTGTCGCGCCGTCGCGTCACGCTGTCGACGTCCGGCGTGGTGCCGATGATGGACCGCCTCGGCGCTGAGTTGCCGGTCGCGCTGGCCGTTTCGCTGCATGCGCCGAACGATGCGCTGCGCGACGAGCTGGTGCCGCTCAACAAGAAGTATCCGCTTCGCGAGCTGATGGCTGCGTGCCAGCGTTATCTGAAAGTCGCGCCGCGCGACTTCATCACGTTCGAATACTGCATGCTCGACGGCGTCAACGACACCGAAGCGCATGCGCGCGAACTGCTGGCCGTCACGCGCGACGTGCCGTGCAAGTTCAACCTGATCCCGTTCAATCCGTTTCCGGAATCGGGCCTCATCCGCTCGAAGCCGGAGCAGATCAAGCGCTTCGCGCAGGTCCTCATCGACGCGGGTGTCGTCACCACCGTGCGCAAGACGCGCGGCGACGACATCGACGCTGCGTGCGGGCAACTGGCCGGCGCGGTGAAGGATCGTACGCGCCTCGCGGAACGAACGGGCGCAGCAGGAAAAATCATCGAAGTTCGGGCGGTTTGACGGGGGCACCTGGCCGGGGTGCCCGAACCCTTTGGCGGTGCAACACGCGAATAGCGATCGGTCGCGGCGCCTCGGCGCCGCGCATGGTACGGACCGTTGCGGGTGCCGGCCGGCGGGAGCCGGCGGCAGCCGCCAGTGAAGAAGAATCGACGCGAGGACAAGGATGAGTGAGCCGCAGCCGTCTAACGGCGCAGAGACGAATGCCGCGAAACCGGCACCGGCGGGACTGGAATCGCTGGCGGCGGTCGGCAGCCGGCTGGCGCAGCTTCGGGAGACGAAGGGCTGGTCGGTCGACGACGTGTCGGCGCGACTCAAGGTCGCACCGCAAAAGCTCCGGGCGCTCGAGGCCGGCGACATCAGCCATTTGCCCGGCGTGACGTTCGCGCTCGGGGTCGTGCGCAGCTACGCGAAGATGCTCGGCGTCGATCCGGAACCGTTCGCGCAGGCGCTGCGCCGCGAGCGCGGGGTGCCGGAAGTCGACCTGTCGATGCCGGCGTCGTCGGGCACGGATCTGCCGCGCGGCCGCGTGTCGATTCCGCTGGGCGGCTCGTCGCGCCACCATCCGTGGCTGTGGGGAACGGGGATCGTCATCGTCGCGGTGGTCGCCGTACTGATGTGGCACACTGGCGGCGATTCGTCGAGCCTGCTCGCGCGCTTCAAGGGCGGCGACGCCGAACATGCGTCGGCCGCGAGCGCGGCGGCGGCATCGTCGTCTGCCGAAGAAGCGGCCACGAACGGCGCGTCTGCGGCGGTGGCGAATGAGGTTCCGGCCCCGGCTGCTGCATCGGCTGCCCCGGCGCAGGCGATCGCGCCGGCTGTTCCGGCGCCCGCGGCCCCGGTCGCGACGGCGGCGGCATCGCAGCCCGTGGCGGCAACGGCAGCGGCGAGCACGGCCGCGCCGGCCCAGCCGGCGAGCGTCGTGGTCGCGGCAGGCCAGTCGACGGTCGAACTGAAGGTCAAGCAGGATTGCTGGTTCAGCGTGCGCGACAAGAACGGCAAGGAGCTGTTCTCGGCGCTGGTGCGCGCCGGCGAAACGAAGCAGGTTGCCGGTGACGGGCCGTTCAAGGTCACGATCGGCAACAAGGCCGGCCTCGACGCGGTTGCGTTCGACGGAAAACCGGTCGATCCGGCAAAATATTCGGCAGCGCGGGGTAACGTGGCGCGGTTCACGCTGCCCTGACGTCAAGCGCCGTGGCGAAGGCTTGCCGTCGGTATCGGCAGGCCGTGAGGGCACGGCGCTTTTTCAATTCATGCGCCGCGTCGCGGCGCATTCCGCGTAAATGGATCTATCGATGCAATCCGAAGCTCAATCCCCACGCAGCAGTCAGATTTGTTCAACCGAGCCGGTGTTCGGCGGGCATCAGCCGCGCCGCGTATCGCATGCGGTGGATGTCCGCTGGGGCGGGCAACTCGTGACGATCGGCGGCGACGCGCCGGTGCGCGTGCAGTCGATGACGAATACCGACACGGCCGATGCGATCGGCACGGCGATCCAGATCAAGGAACTCGCGAATGCGGGCTCCGAACTGGTGCGCATCACGGTCAACACGCCCGAAGCCGCGGCCGCCGTGCCGGCGATTCGCGAGCAGCTCGACCGGATGGGCGTGACCGTGCCGCTCGTCGGCGATTTCCACTATAACGGCCACCTGCTGCTGCGTGACTACCCGGGCTGCGCGGAGGCGTTGTCGAAGTACCGGATCAACCCCGGTAACGTCGGTCAGGGCGCGAAGCGCGACACGCAGTTCGCGCAGATGATCGAGGCCGCGGCGAAGTACGACAAGCCGGTGCGGATCGGCGTGAACTGGGGCAGCCTCGACCAGGATCTGCTCGCGCGCATGATGGACGAGAACGGCGCGCGGGCGCAGCCGTGGGACGCGCAGAGCGTGATGTACGAGGCGCTGATCCAGTCGGCGATCGGCTCGGCCGAGCGCGCGGTGGAGCTTGGCTTGGGCCGCGACCGCATCGTGCTGTCGTGCAAGGTCAGCGGCGTGCAGGACCTGATCGCCGTGTACCGCGAACTCGGCCGCCGCTGCGGCTTCGCGCTGCACCTCGGGCTGACCGAGGCCGGCATGGGTTCGAAGGGCATCGTCGCGTCGACGGCGGCGCTCGGTGTGCTGCTCCAGGAAGGGATCGGCGACACGATCCGCATCTCGCTGACGCCGGAACCGGGCGCGTCGCGCACCGGCGAAGTGATCGTCGGCCAGGAAATCCTGCAGACGATGGGTCTGCGCTCGTTCGCGCCGATGGTGATCGCGTGCCCGGGCTGCGGCCGCACGACGAGCACGCTGTTCCAGGAACTCGCGATGCAGATCCAGACGTATCTGCGCGAGCAGATGCCGGCCTGGCGCAAGGAATATCCGGGCGTCGAGAAGATGAACGTCGCGGTGATGGGCTGCATCGTCAATGGCCCGGGCGAATCGAAGCACGCGAACATCGGCATCAGCCTGCCGGGTTCGGGCGAGAACCCGGCCGCGCCTGTCTTCATCGACGGCGAGAAGGTCAAGACGCTGCGCGGCGAGCGGATCGCCGAGGAATTCCAGCAGATCGTCAGCGACTACGTCGCACGCAATTACGGCCGCACCGAGGCCCTGAACTAATTCGTCCACACACACGAACGATGACTGAACAGAAACGCAAGATCGAGAAGCTCACCGGCGTCAAAGGCATGAACGACATCCTTCCGCAGGATGCCGGCCTGTGGGAATTCTTCGAAGCTACCGTGAAATCGCTGCTGCGCGCGTACGGCTACCAGAACATCCGCACGCCGATCGTCGAACATACGCAGCTCTTCACGCGCGGCATTGGCGAAGTCACCGACATCGTCGAGAAGGAGATGTACAGCTTCACCGACGCGCTGAACGGCGAGAACCTGACGATGCGCCCGGAAAACACCGCGGCCGTCGTGCGTGCGTCGATCGAGCACAACATGCTGTACGACGGCCCGAAGCGGCTGTGGTACATCGGCCCGATGTTCCGTCACGAGCGTCCGCAGCGCGGCCGTTATCGCCAGTTCCACCAGGTCGGCGTCGAGGCGCTCGGCTTCGCGGGTCCCGATGCGGATGCCGAGATCATCATGATGTGCCAGCGCCTGTGGGACGACCTCGGCCTGACCGGCATCAAGCTCGAGATCAACTCGCTCGGCCTCGCCGAGGAGCGCGCCGCGCACCGCGTCGAGCTGATCAAGTACCTCGAGCAGTTTGCCGACGTGCTCGACGAGGATGCAAAGCGCCGCCTGTATACGAACCCGCTGCGCGTGCTCGACACGAAGAATCCCGCGCTGCAGGAAATCGCGCAGAACGCGCCGAAGCTGATCGACTTCCTCGGCGACGAGTCGCGCGCACACTTCGAGGGGCTGCAACGCCTGCTGCTCGCGAACAATATTCCGTTCAAGATCAACCCGCGTCTCGTGCGCGGCCTCGATTACTACAACCTGACCGTGTTCGAGTGGGTGACCGACAAGCTCGGCGCGCAGGGCACGGTCGCGGCCGGCGGCCGCTACGATCCGCTGATCGAGCAGCTCGGCGGCAAGCCGACCGCCGCGTGCGGCTGGGCGATGGGCATCGAGCGCATCCTCGAACTGCTGAAGGAAGAGGATCTCATGCCCGAGCAGGAAGGCGTCGACGTGTACGTCGTGCACCAGGGCGAAACCGCGCGCGAACAGGCGTTCATCGCGGCCGAGCGCCTGCGCGACACGGGCCTCGACGTGATTTTCCACTGCAGCGCCGACGGCGCGCCGGCGAGCTTCAAGTCGCAGATGAAGCGGGCCGATGCCAGCGGCGCCGCGTTCGCGGTGATCTTCGGCGAAGAAGAGGTCGCGAATGGCACGGTGGGCGTGAAAGCGTTGCGCGGCGCGGGTGCGGAAGGGGAAAAGAACGTTCAGCAGACCGTACCGGTCGAAAGCTTGACCGAATTCCTAATCAATGCGATGGTTGCATCCGCCGAAGACGGCGACGACTGATCGCGCTGGCATTCGCTCGACAAGAAAAGCCTGAACAGGAAGAAGGAATCGCTCGCCGATGAGTTATCACGACGAACAAGAATCGATTGAAAGTCTCAAGGCGTGGTGGGCCCGCTGGGGCAACCTCACCACGTGGATCGTGCTCGCGGCGCTCGTCGTCGCGGCCGGTTTCAACGGCTGGAACTACTGGCAGCGCCGTCAGGCTGCCGAGGCATCCGGGCTGTACGAGCAGGTCCAGAAGGCTGCCGCCGCGAACGACAAGGCGACGATGGCCCGCGCGGCCGCCGACATGGAAGACAAGTTCGGCCGCACGCCGTATGCGCAGATGACGGCGCTCGCGGCCGCGAAGACGCTGTATGCGGCCGGCGACGCGGCAGGCGCGAAGGCGCAGCTGCGATGGGCCGTCGATCACGCCAAGGACGACGAGTACAAGCAGATCGCGAAGCTGCGTCTCGCGTCGCTGCTGCTCGACGAGAAGGCGTACGATGCGGGCCTCACGCTGCTGTCGGGTACGCCGGTCGATGCATTCAAGGGCCTCGTGGCCGATCGTCGCGGCGATCTGCTGGCCGCGCAAGGCAAGGCCGACGATGCGCGCGCGGCTTACAAGCTCGCGCTCGACGGCCTGTCGAAGGACGACCAGTCTGCGCGCCAGCTCGTGCAGTTCAAGCTGGACGCGCTCGGCGGCTGAATCCCGGTCCCCTCAACCTCTTAACTCTGCTTCGCTAACCGATGAATTTGCTGAAACGTTACGCTGTGCCCGTTGCCTGCGCGGCGGCTGTCCTCGCTTTGGCGGCTTGCTCGTCGTCGAAGGACGCGCGCCGCGTGCCGACTCCGCTCACCGAGTTCAAGCCCGTCATGGACGTGCAACAGGTCTGGAAGGCGAGCGTCGGCAAGGGCGGGCGCTACCTGTTCTCGCCGGTGGCCGTGGGCGACGCCGTCTATGCGGCGGGCGAAAACGGTTCGGTCGAGAAGATCGACGCGAAGACGGGCCAGACGCTGTGGCGCTCGAAGGTCGGTTCGGACCTGTCGGCCGGTGTCGGCAGCGACGGCAACCTGACCGCGGTCGGTGCGTTGAAGGGCGGCGTGTTCGTGCTGGGCCCGGACGGCAAGCAGCTGTGGAAGACCAGCGTGCAGGGCGAGATCTTCTCGCCGCCGCTCGTCGGTAACGGCCTCGTGGTCGTCCGTACGATCGACGGCCAGGTGATCGCGTTCAACGCGCAGACGGGCGAGCAGAAGTGGAACTACCGCAACCGTGCGGTGCCGCTGAACCTGCGCGTGTCGGCCGGCATGACGTTCGCGGGCGACGCGGCCGTGCTCGCGGGCTTCCCGGGCGGCGGTCTGGTCGCGATCAACCTGCAGACGGGCGAGCCGTTCTGGCAGACCCCGGTGTCGTTCCCGAAGGGCGTGACCGAGGTCGAGCGCATCAACGACGTCAGCGGCCCGCCGACGCTCGTCGGCGCGGAAGCCTGCGCGGTGACGTTCCAGGGTCAGCTCGGCTGCTTCGATGCGAACTCGGGCCGTCCGCTGTGGGAAAAGGCGTTCTCGAGCCGCAGCGGCCTCGCGCAGGACGATTCGGTGGTCGCCGGCGGCGACGACTGGTCGGTCGTCACCGCGTACGATGCTGCTTCGGGCAACCAGCTCTGGCGCAACGACAAGCTGAAGAGCCGTGACGTCGGCGTGCCGTACCTGCTCGGGCATGCGGTCGTGATGGGCGATTACAAGGGCTTCGTGCACTTCCTGTCGCGCGAGGACGGCAGCTTCATCGCGCGGATGAAGACCGACGGCAGCGCGATTACGGCGGCGCCGGTCCTCGCGGGCAATACGCTCGTCGTGCAGACGAAGGATGGCGGCCTGTACGGGTTCCGCCCGCGCTGACGCGCAGGAAACAGGCGTGGCCGTGGCGCGGCGGGCGGGTCCCGCGCGCCGCGGCCGCGCGACTTGAAGGCGGCCGGCGTTCCCGGCCGCTCGGTATTTGAAAGGCAGTTCGAGACGAAAGACGACGGCGCGCGACGCACGCCGGGCGCGCGCATCCGAGGCGGCGCGAATTCGTGATATTTTCATTCAGCGCAGCCGCCCGCAGCAGCGGGCCTCCCGCTGCTGCGCTTCACCGTAGAAAACACAGATGAAACCGGTCATTGCCCTTGTTGGGCGCCCCAATGTGGGGAAATCCACGCTGTTCAACCGGCTCACGCGCTCGCGCGATGCGCTGGTCGCCGACTTGCCGGGCCTGACGCGCGATCGCCATTACGGCGAAGGGCGCGTCGGCGAGCGGCCGTACCTGGTCGTCGATACCGGCGGCTTCGAGCCCGTCGCGAAGGACGGCATCCTGCACGAAATGGCGCGTCAGACGCGGCAGGCCGTCGAGGAAGCCGACGTCGTCGTGTTCATCGTCGACGGCCGTAACGGGCTCGCGCCGCAGGACAAGTCGATCGCCGACTACCTGCGCAAGACCGGCCGGCCGATCTTCCTGGTCGTCAACAAGGCCGAGGGGATGAAGTACACGGCGGTCGCGACGGACTTCTACGAGCTTGGGCTCGGCGATCCGCGCGCGATCTCGGCCGCGCACGGCGACGGCGTGACCGACATGATCAACGAGGCGCTCGAAGTCGCGTACGCGGGCCAGCCCGAGGAAGCGGACGAGGACGATCCGTCGCGCGGCATCAAGATCGCGATCGTCGGCCGTCCGAACGTCGGCAAGTCGACGCTCGTCAACGCGCTGATCGGCGAAGATCGCGTGATCGCGTTCGACATGCCGGGCACGACGCGCGATTCGATCTACGTCGACTTCGAGCGTAACGGCAAGAAATACACGCTGATCGACACGGCCGGCCTGCGACGTCGCGGCAAGGTGTTCGAGGCGATCGAGAAGTTCTCGGTCGTGAAGACGCTGCAATCGATCTCCGACGCGAACGTCGTCATTCTTCTGCTGGATGCGCAGCAGGACATTTCCGACCAGGACGCGCACATCGCCGGCTTCGTCGTCGAGCAGGGCCGCGCGCTCGTGATCGGCGTCAACAAGTGGGATGGCCTCGACGACCACGCGCGCGACCGCGCGAAAGCGGATTTGACCCGCAAGCTGAAATTCCTCGACTTCGCGAAATCGCACTACATTTCGGCCGCGAAGAAGACCGGCATCGGCGCGCTGATGCGCTCGGTCGACGACGCGTACGCGGCGGCCATGGCGAAGCTGCCGACGCCGAAGCTCACGCGCGCGCTGATCGAGGCGGTCGAATTCCAGCAGCCGCGCCGTCGCGGCCCGGTGCGTCCGAAGCTGCGCTACGCGCACCAGGGCGGGCAGAATCCGCCGCTGATCGTGATCCACGGCAACGCGCTCGACGCCGTGACGGAAACGTACAAGCGTTACCTCGAAAACCGATTCCGCGAAACTTTCTCGCTGACCGGGACTCCATTGCGCATAGAGTTCCGTTCGTCGAACAACCCGTACGCGGACAAGGGCTGAAGCACGTCTGCAACGCGCGTCCCACAAGGGCTAGGCCACATGGCCTATGCCCGGGCGGGGCAGGCAAAATCAGCTATAGTGTAGCGATTGGCAGCGGATCTCTTTTTCTTCGCCGCCAATCCAGATCAACCTGCAAAAAAAGATGGAGTACGCCATGAGCAACAAAGGGCAATTGTTACAAGACCCGTTTTTGAACGCACTGCGCAAAGAGCACGTTCCCGTTTCGATCTACCTCGTCAACGGCATCAAGCTGCAAGGGAACATTGAATCGTTCGACCAGTACGTCGTGTTGCTCCGTAATACGGTGACCCAGATGGTTTACAAGCACGCCATCTCGACGGTCGTGCCGGCGCGCCCGGTGAATTTCCACCCGGACGCGGAAGCCTCGTCCTAACCTATTGCAGCGGCCGGCATCCGGTCGCCGCGAGCGACCGATGCCAGCCGCCTTATCTTGACACCCGATAATTTGATCAACGCAGCGCTCGTCGGCATCGATTTCGGTAAGACCGATTTCGAAGCCAGTCTCGAAGAACTCAGTCTTCTCGCCTCCAGTGCAGGGGCCCGTCCCGCCGTCACCCTCACGGGTCGTCGCGCAAGTCCCGATGCCAAGATGTTCATCGGCAGCGGCAAAGCCGAAGAACTGCGGCTTGCCTGCGACGCGCACAACGTCGAAATCGTCATCTTCAACCACGCGTTGGCGCCCGCCCAGCAACGCAATCTGGAGCAGGCACTTAACAGGCGCGTGGTCGATCGCACGAGCCTCATCCTCGACATCTTCGCGCAGCGTGCCCGCAGCCACGAAGGCAAGCTGCAGGTCGAGCTCGCGCAGCTTCAATACCTGTCGACCCGGCTGATTCGCGCGTGGACTCACCTCGAACGGCAAAAGGGCGGTATCGGCCTGCGCGGCCCCGGTGAAACCCAGCTCGAAACCGACCGCCGGCTGATCGGCGAACGCATCAAGATGCTGAAGTCGCGGCTCGATCGGCTGCGCCGCCAGCACAGCACGCAGCGTCGGCAGCGCGCGCGCAGCGGCACGATGTCGGTGTCGCTCGTCGGCTATACGAACGCGGGCAAGTCGACGCTGTTCAATGCGCTGACGAAAGCGCAGGCGTATGCGGCCGACCAGCTGTTCGCGACGCTCGATACGACGTCGCGGCGCGTGTACCTCGGCGACGAGGTCGGGCAGATCGTCGTGTCCGATACGGTCGGGTTCATCCGCGAGCTGCCTCACCAGCTCGTCGCGGCGTTTCGCGCGACCCTCGAGGAAACGATCCATGCGGATCTGTTGCTGCATGTGGTCGACGCATCGAGCGCGGTCAGGCTCGAGCAGATCGAGCAGGTCAACGGCGTGCTGCACGAGATCGGCGCGGACACGATCCGGCAGGTGCTGGTGTTCAACAAGATCGACGCCGTGCCCGAGCTGGCGGCCCGCGGCGACGCGGTCGAACGGGACGAGTATGGTAATATTTCGCGCGTCTTTTTGAGCGCGCGCACCGGTCAGGGTCTTGATACGTTGCGTGCCGCCATCGCCGAAATCGCCTCCGCGGAACACCTTTCCAGCGCGCCGTTACCCGACGTGCTCGATGGCACGTCCGCTGAACCGCACGAAGACCACACGATTTCCGAACACGGGCGCTAACCGGTCCCGGCCGGTTCGCCGGCGTCCAATCTGGTGAACAAACTCTGGTGAACGAATACAACGAGCGGAGTACCTGGCGGCGGATGCGCGCCTTGCTGTCGATCAACGATCCCCGCTGGGGACGCGGCGAAGGCAATGGCAAGGACGGATCCCGCCCCCGTGCGAATGAATCGAAGCGTCCGCAAGGCGGCGACGGCGACGGTCCGCCCGATCTCGACGAGATGTGGCGCAACTTCAACCGGCGCCTGAGCGGCCTGTTCGGCGGCAAGGGCGGCAACGGCTTCCGTCCCGACAACGGCCGGGCCGCACGGGTCGGCGTCGGCATCGTGATCGGCGTGCTGGTCGCGGTTTATGCGGGCAGCGGGCTGTTCGTCGTGCAGGAAGGCCAGACGGGTGTCGTGCTGCAGCTCGGCAAGGTGTCGGGCACGGTCGGCCAGGGCGTGCATTGGCGCGCGCCGTATCCGTTCGCGTCGCACGAGATCGTCGACACGTCGCAGGTCCGCTCGATCGAGATCGGCCGCAACAACGTCGTGCGCCTCGCGAACGTGAAGGAAGCCGCGATGCTGACGCGCGATGCCGACATCGTCGACGTGCGCTTCATCGTCCAGTACCGGATCCGTTCCGCCACCGATTACCTGTTCCGCAGCGTCGATCCCGAGCGCAGCGTGTCGCAGGCCGCGCAGGCCGCGGTGCGCGCGATCGTCGGCACGCGCAGCGCGGCCGACATGCTGAACCAGGATCGCGACGCGCTGCGCGAGCAGCTGTCCACCGCGATCCAGCGCGATCTCGACCGCTACCAGTCGGGGCTCGAGGTGACGGCCGTCACGATGCAGAGCGTCGCGGCGCCCGAGCAGACCCAGGCCGCATACGCCGAAGTCGCGAAGGCGCGCGACGAGCGCGAGGCCGCGAAGCGCGCCGCGCAGGCGTATGCGAGCGACCTGCTGCCGAAGGCGCAGGGCGATGCGGCGAAGCTCGTCGACGAAGCGAAGGCGTATGCCGATCGCGTGGTCACGGAAGCCGAGGGCGACGCGGACCGCTTCAAGCAGGTCTACGCGCAGTATTCGAAGGCGCCGGCGGTCATCCGCGAGCGGATGTACCTCGAGACGATGCAGGCAATCTATTCGAACGCGACGAAGGTGTTCGTCGGCAACAAGGGCGGCAATAGCGTCGTGTACCTGCCGCTCGACAAGCTCGTCGAGCAGGGGCGGCAAAACGCCGCGACGTCGACCGGCGCGTCCGCCGCCGATGCAGCGTCGGCACCGGCGGCTACGGCGCCGTCGGCGGCCGCTGCCGCGCCGGCGAGTGCCGCACCGGCCGCCACCGCGTCGGGTGTCGACGTGCTGCGCTCGCGCGAAGCGTTTCGCAGCCGGTCGCGTGAAGACGATACGAAGTAACGGAGAGCGCAGAACATGAACCGAATCATTGCGCTCGTCGTCGCAATCGTGATCGTTGCCTTCGCGGCATCGTCGACGGTCCTTACCGTCGATCCGCGCCATGCGGCCGTGCTGTCGGGTCGCGACGGTACGCAGCCGGAACTCGCGGGCCCCGGCGTCCATTTCAAGCTGCCGCCGCCGCTGCAGACGGCCACGCTGATCGACACGCGCCTGCAGTCGCTCGAGTCGTCCGATCCGCTGCAACTGGCAACCGAAGACAAGCACGACCTGCTCGTCGCGTACGCGGTGAAGTACCGGATCAGCGATCCGATGAAATATTTCACCGCGACGGGCGGCGACCCGGCGGCGGCGACCGAACGGCTGTCCGGCGCGTTGAAGAGCGCGCTCGGCGACGCATTCGGCAAGCGCGCGCTCGACGATGCCCTCGGCGGTCAGCGCGCGATCGCCGAGGCGGCGCGCGATGCGGCGAAGGCGAAAGCGTCCGGTTTCGGCGTCGACGTGGTCGACGTCCAGCTGACGCGTGTCGACCTGCCGGCCGCGCAGACGGACGTCGTCTATCAACGGATGATCGGTGCGTTGCGCGATCAGGCGGCCCAGGTGCGTGCGCAAGGCGCGGCCGACGTCGATCAGATCAAGGCCGACGCCGAACGCGAGCAGCAGGCCGTGCTCGCGAACGCGTACAAGTCCGCGCAGACGATCAAGGGCGAGGGCGACGCGAAGGCCGCGACGATCGCCGCCGATGCGTTCGGCCGCGATCCGCAGTTCTATCAGTTCTACGCGAGCCTGCAGGCCTACCGGAATACGTTCAAGCGCAACGACATCATCGTCGTCGATCCCGACAGCGAGTTCTTCCGCTTCATGCGCAGCCCGACGGGCGGTGCCGCACCGGCGGCGCCTGCTTCCCGCAAACATTGACCTTGGGGCGCCGCGTCGAGCGGCGCCGTCGTTCGCATGGACCTGGCTGGCTCGTTGTTGCTCGCAGTAGCGCTGATGCTGATCATCGAGGGGGCGTTCCCCTTCGTGTTTCCCGTCGCCTGGCGCGACACGTTTCGTAGAATAGCCGAGCGGCCGCCGCATCATATCCGGATCGGCGGGCTGATCGTGATGGTGCTCGGGCTCGTGCTGCTGCTGCTCGCGACCTGACCGGCGCCCCGATCCGGACGGCGCATCCGCCGTTCGTTCCGCCCGATTTCGAAGTTCCGATTCAACTCGCGGCGCGCGTGTCGCGTGCCGTTTCCCGTCGTAGGACCGTACCGATGTCGACCTGGTTACTTCCCGAGAATATCGCCGACGTACTGCCGTCGGAAGCGCGCAAGATCGAGGAGCTGCGCCGCAGGCTGCTCGACCGCTTCCGTTCGTACGGCTACGAAATGGTGATGCCGCCGTTGCTCGAGTATCTCGAGTCGCTGCTGACGAGCGGCGGCGCCGATCTGCGCCTGCGCACCTTCAAGCTGGTCGACCAGCTGTCGGGCCGCACGCTTGGCCTGCGCGCGGACATCACGCCGCAGGTCGCGCGGATCGACGCGCACCTGTTGAACCGTCAGGGCGTGACGCGCCTCTGCTACGCGGGCCACGTGATGCATACGCGTCCGCGCGGCCTGCACGCGACGCGCGAGCAGATCCAGATCGGCGCCGAAATCTACGGCCACGCCGGGCTCGAAGCCGATCTCGAGATCCAGCAACTGATGCTCGACGCGCTGCATCTCGCGGGCCTGTCGCGCATCCGTCTGGACCTCGGTCACGCGGGCGTGCTCGCGGCGCTGCTGGCGCGCGACGCGCAGGCCGCCGAGCGCGGCGAGTCGCTGTACGACGCGCTGTCGGGCAAGGACGTGCCGCTGCTGAACGAACTCACCGACGATCTCGGCGCCGATACGCGCGCCGCGCTGCGCGCGCTGCCGAATCTCTACGGCGACGCGAGCGTGCTCGCCGAGGCGCGCACGCGCCTGCCGGTGCTGCCCGAAATCACGCGGGCGCTCGACGATCTCGCGCAGCTTGCGTCGCAGGCGAAGGGCGTCGAAGTCGCGATCGATCTCGCCGACCTGCGCGGCTACGCGTATCACAGCGGCGCGATGTTCAGTGCGTACATCGACGGCGTGCCGAACGCGA
Source organism: Burkholderia sp. BCC0397 (assembly GCF_902832865.1). Lineage (NCBI taxonomy): Bacteria > Pseudomonadati > Pseudomonadota > Betaproteobacteria > Burkholderiales > Burkholderiaceae > Burkholderia > Burkholderia sp. BCC0397. The sequence continues at coordinate 1,096,973 of NZ_CADFDL010000002.1, forward strand.
TCGCCCGCGGCGGCCGTTACGACCACGTGGGGCAGGCCTATGGCCGGGCCCGTCCGGCGACCGGCTTCTCGCTCGACCTGCGCGAGCTCGCGCGGATTTCGCCGGTCGAGGCGCGTGGCACCGCGATCCTCGCGCCGTGGGCGCAGGACGACGCGCTGGGCGCGGCGGTCGCGGCGCTGCGCGATGCGGGCGAGGTCGTGATCCAGGCGCTGCCGGGCCACGACCACGTGCTCGACGAGTTTGCGTGCGATCGTTCGCTCGTCGAGCGCAACGGCGCATGGGTGGTCGAACCCCGATAAACAGGTGTTCGCGGGCCGTGCTTCGGCGTGCATATCGTTGAAGCGAAACGGAAAAATTCGGAATCGCCCGCGAACATAGGTAGAATACGTTTTTAACCAGCTAACGAATCAACATGTCTGCCAGCGCAGTGAACGTGACTCCCGGGCGCAATGTCGTCGTCGTGGGAACGCAATGGGGTGATGAAGGCAAGGGCAAGATCGTCGACTGGCTGACGGACCACGCTCAGGGCGTCGTGCGTTTCCAGGGCGGTCACAACGCCGGCCACACCCTCATCATCGGCGGCAAGAAAACGATCTTGCGCCTCATTCCGTCGGGCATCATGCGTGAAGGCGTCGCCTGCTACATCGGCAACGGCGTCGTCCTGTCCCCCGAAGCACTGTTCAAGGAAATCGGCGAGCTCGAAGAAGCCGGCGTGAACGTGCGCGACCGTCTGTTCATCTCCGAAGCCGCGACGCTGATCCTGCCGTACCACATCGCGATCGACCAGGCGCGCGAAGCGCGCAAGGGCGCGGGCAAGATCGGCACGACGGGCCGCGGCATCGGCCCCGCGTACGAAGACAAGGTCGGCCGCCGCGCGCTGCGCGTGCAGGACCTGTTCGACGCGAAGACCTTCGCCGATCGCCTGCGCGAAAATCTCGATTTCCACAATTTCGTGCTGACCCAGTATCTGGGCGGCGCGGCCGTCGATTTCCAGGCCACGCTCGACACGATGCTCGGCTATGCCGACCGCCTGAAGCCGATGGTGGCCGACGTGTCGCGCCGCCTGTACGACGCGAACAACGCGGGCCAGAACCTGCTGTTCGAAGGCGCGCAAGGCACGCTGCTCGACATCGACCACGGCACCTATCCGTTCGTCACGTCGAGCAACTGCGTCGCAGGTGCGGCGTCGGCCGGCGCGGGCGTCGGTCCGCAGAAACTCAACTACATCCTCGGCATCACGAAGGCGTATTGCACGCGCGTCGGCTCGGGCCCGTTCCCGAGCGAGCTGTACGATGCGGACAACCCGCAGCGTCAGGACCAGATCGGCGTCACGCTCGCGAACGTCGGCAAGGAATTCGGTTCGGTCACCGGCCGTCCGCGCCGCACCGGCTGGCTCGATGCGGCTGCACTGCGCCGCTCGATCCAGATCAACGGCGTGTCGGGCCTGTGCATGACGAAGCTCGACGTGCTCGACGGCCTCGACGAAGTCAAGCTGTGCGTCGGCTACCACGTCGACGGCAAGGACGTGGACATCCTGCCGCGCGGCGCGGTCGATGTCGCGCGTTGCGAACCGGTGTACGAGACGTTCGCCGGCTGGAAGGAAAGCACCGTCGGGATCAATACGTGGGACGCGCTGCCGGCGAACGCGCAGGCATACCTGGCCCGCGTCCAGGAAGTGGCTGGCGTGCCGGTCGACATGGTGTCGACGGGCCCGGACCGCGACGAAACGATCCTGCTCCGCCATCCGTTCAAGGTGTAATTTTCAGATGACGCAGCAAATCACGATGACGGCGGCAGACTTGATGACCGATCCGCGCAACGACGACAAGAACCTGTGGGTAGGCTGGGACGAGTATCACCGTCTGATCGAGCTGCTCGCGCTCCAGGTGCATGCGTCGGGCTGGAAGTTCGACCAGATCCTGTGCCTCGCGCGCGGCGGCCTGCGCGTCGGCGATCAACTGTCGCGCATCTATGACGTGCCGCTCGCGATTCTCGCGACGAGTTCGTACCGGGAAGCGGCCGGCACCGAGCAGGGCGAGCTCGACATCGCGCAGTACATCACGATGACGCGCGGCCATCTCGCGGGCAACGTGCTGCTGGTTGACGACCTCGTCGATTCGGGCGTCACGCTCGCGCGCGTGCAGGAGCACCTGAAGGAGCGCTATCCGGCGGTCACGGCCGTGCGTTCGGCCGTGCTCTGGTACAAGGGGTGCTCGAAGGTCAAGCCCGACTATCACACGCAGTTCCTGCCGACGAATCCGTGGATTCATCAGCCGTTCGAGGAGTGGGACACGGTTCGTCCGCACAACCTCGAGGCGTGGATCAAGCGCGGTCGCGCGCAGCGCGACGGTTCGGGCGCGTAAGCGGCCGGCCGATCGAAGGAAAGCCTTGCACGGCGCCGCTTGCGGCGCCGTTTTTCGTTGGCGCGCGCGTTGCGCCACGCGGCGCGCGTTGCGGACCCGATAGGCAGGCGGCGCGGCCCCGGCTATGATGGCAGCCCTGCCACAGCTTGCGCGGGATTGCATGCGCAGCGTGGGCTCACGTGGTGTCAGGGCAACAGGGCAGGACGGTATTTCAGGGGGGCGCGAGTAGAATAGCGCTCGTTTTGTCCGACCGGACCCGATTATTACGCTTCATATGAACGACACGACTCAGGCGACCGACGCAGCCCACGCGCATTCGACGCACCAACATTCGATGCGCTCGCTCGCGATAGCGGCCATCGGCGTCGTGTTCGGCGACATCGGCACGAGCCCGCTGTATGCGCTGAAGGAGGCGTTCAGCCCCGCACACGGCATTCCGCTGACCGAAGCCTCGATTCTCGGTGTGATCTCGCTGCTGTTCTGGGCGATCATCCTGGTGGTCGGCGTCAAGTACCTGCTGTTCGTGATGCGGGCCGACAACAACGGCGAAGGCGGCGTGCTCGCGCTGATGGCGCTGTCGCTGCGGCCACTCGATTCCAAAACCCGTGTCGCGGGCGCGCTGATGGCGCTCGGGATATTCGGCGCGTGCATGTTCTACGGGGACGCGGTGATCACGCCCGCGATCTCGGTGATGTCGGCCGTCGAAGGTCTCGAGATCGCGACGCCGCACCTGTCCCATCTCGTGCTGCCGATCACGATCGTGATCCTGATCGCGCTGTTCTGGATCCAGCGGCACGGTACCGCGCTGGTCGGCAAGCTGTTCGGCCCGATCATGGTGCTGTGGTTCGTCGTGATCGCGGCGCTCGGCGTGTACCACATCGTTCGCGTGCCGGGCATCATCGCGGCAATCAATCCGTATTACGCGGCGTCGTTCATGGCCGACCACCTGCTGCAGGCCTACGTCGTGCTCGGCTCGGTCGTGCTGGTGCTGACCGGCGCGGAAGCGCTCTACGCGGACATGGGCCACTTCGGTGCAAAGCCGATCCGGTTGGCCGCGTACGGGCTCGTGATGCCGTCGCTCGTGCTGAACTACTTCGGCCAGGGTGCATTGCTGATCCAGAATCCGAAAGCGATCGAAAACCCGTTCTTCCTGCTGGCGCCCGAATGGGGGCTGCTGCCGCTCGTCGTGCTGTCGACGGTCGCGACCGTGATCGCGTCGCAGGCCGTGATCTCGGGCGCGTATTCGCTGACGTCGCAGGCGATCCAGCTCGGCTACGTGCCGCGCATGAAGGTGCTGCATACGTCCGAGCTCGCGATCGGGCAGATCTATGTGCCGGTCGTGAACTGGCTGCTGCTGGCCGTGATCCTCTGTATCGTCGTCGGCTTCAAGAGCTCGGACAACCTCGCGGCCGCGTACGGCATCGCGGTGACGGCGACGATGGTGATCACGACCGTGCTCGCGTGCGTCGTGATGGTGAAGGTGTGGAACTGGAACCGGCTGCTGGTCGGCGCGATCATCGCGGTGTTCCTCGCGATCGACCTCGGCTTTTTCGGCGCGAACCTGCTGAAGGTCGCGCAGGGCGGCTGGCTGCCGCTCGGCATCGGCGCGCTGCTGTTCTTCCTGCTGATGACCTGGTACAAGGGGCGTCACATCGTCAAGGAGCGCACGGCGGCCGACGGTATTCCGCTCGAGCCGTTCCTGCAGGGGCTGCTCGCGCATCCGCCGCACCGCGTGTCGGGCACCGCGATCTACCTGACCGGCAACGACAAGCTCGTGCCCGTCAGCCTGCTGCACAACCTGAAGCACAACAAGGTGCTGCACGAGCGGACCATTTTCCTGACGTTCGTCACGCGCGATATCCCGTATGTGCGCGACGACAAGCGTCTGACGGCGCGGGATGCGGGCGGCGGCCTGTACATCGCCAAGGCCGAGTACGGTTTCAACGAGACGCCGGACGTGAAGGCCGTGCTCGAGGAATTCGGCCGCACGCACGACATGACGTTCGAGCTGATGGACACGTCGTTCTTCCTCGCGCGCGAAACGGTCGTGCCGACGCATCTGCCGGGCATGTCGATCTGGCGCGAGCGCGTGTTCGCGTGGATGCATCAGAACGCGGCGAAGCCGACCGATTTCTTTTCGATTCCGGCGAACCGCGTCGTCGAGCTCGGCACCAAGATCGAGATCTGACCGGCGCGGTGGGGCCGCGCATGCGGCCCATGCCGATCAGGCTGCGCGCTTCGCCAACGCAATAAAAAACCCGCCTTTCGGCGGGTTTTTTGTGCGTCGACGCCTGCGACTGCTCAGCGCTTCAGCTTCGCGAATGCCGCGGCCATCGCGCCGGCCGGTTCCGGCTCGCGCGAACGCTGCGGGCGGGCCGCGCCGCGTCCCGTGTTGCCGCGATCCTGGCCGCCGCCGCGCGACGACATGCCGGGCGCTGCCGCGTCGTCGTCGAGGCGCATCGTCAGCGCAATGCGCTGGCGCTTCACGTCGACGTCGATCACCTTCACCTTGACGACCTGGCCGGCCTTCACGACTTCATGCGGGTCCTTGATGAACTTCGTCGACATCGCGGACACGTGGACGAGCCCGTCCTGGTGCACGCCGATATCCACGAACGCGCCGAATGCGGCAACGTTCGTCACGACGCCTTCGAGCGTCATGCCCGGTACGAGATCCGAGACCTTCTCGACGCCTTCGCGGAACGTGGCCGTCTTGAATTCCGGGCGCGGATCGCGGCCCGGCTTTTCCAGTTCGGTCAGGATGTCGCGCACGGTCGGCAGGCCGAAACGTTCGTCAACAAATTCCGTCGGCGACAGGCCCGACAGCGCTTCGCGGTTGCCGAGCACGTCGTCGATGCGCTTGTTGATCTTCGCGAGCATCCGTTCGACGACCGGATACGCTTCCGGGTGCACCGACGAGCGGTCGAGCGGGTTCTCGCCGCCGTTGATGCGCAGGAAGCCGGCGGCCTGTTCGAAGGTCTTGTCGCCGAGGCGCGGCACCTTGCGCAGGTGCTCGCGCGACGGGAACGGGCCGTTCGCGTCGCGATAGTCGACGATGTTGCGCGCGAGCGTCGCGTTCAGGCCCGACACACGGGCGAGCAGCGGGGCCGACGCGGTGTTCGCGTCGACGCCGACCGCGTTCACGCAATCCTCGACGACCGCGTCGAGCGAGCGGGCGAGTTCGCGCTGGTTCACGTCGTGCTGGTACTGGCCGACGCCGATCGCCTTCGGCTCGATCTTCACGAGCTCGGCGAGCGGGTCCTGCAGGCGGCGGGCGATCGACACGGCGCCGCGCAGCGACACGTCGAGTTCCGGGAATTCCTTCGCGGCGAGCTCGGACGCCGAGTAGACCGACGCGCCGGCTTCCGACACGACGATTTTCTGCAGGCGCAGCTCCGGGTGTTTCGCGATCAGTTCGCTCGCGAGCTTGTCGGTTTCGCGCGACGCGGTGCCGTTGCCGATGCTGATCAGCTCGGCCTGCGTCTGCGCGGCGATGCGCGCGAGTTTCGCGATCGAGCCGTCCCAGTCGCGACGTGGCTCGTGCGGGTAGATCGTGTCGGTGGCGAGCACCTTGCCGGTGCGGTCGACGACCGCGACCTTCACGCCGGTGCGCAGGCCGGGGTCGAGGCCGATCACGGCCTTCGGGCCGGCCGGCGCGGCCAGCAGCAGGTCGTTCAGGTTGCGCGCGAACACGCGGATCGCTTCGGTTTCGGCCGTTTCGCGCAGTTGCGTGAGCAGTTCGTTTTCGATGTGCGGCTGCACCTTCACGCGCCAGCACCAGCGGCAGACGTCGGACAGCCATTTGTCGGCCGGACGATTCTGGTTCGCGATGCCGAAATGGCGCGCGATCATCGCCTCGCCGGGATGCGGCACCTGCGCGTCGAGTTCTTCGCCGAGGCCGAGCTTGACCGTCAGCACGCCCGCGTTGCGGCCGCGGAACAGCGCGAGCGCGCGGTGCGACGGCACGGTCTTGATCGTTTCCGCGTAGTCGTAATAGTCGCGGAATTTCTCGCCTTCCTCGTTTTCCTTGCCCTCGACGACGGCCGACGACACGACGCCCTGGTTGTGCAGGTAGTCGCGCAGCTTGCCGAGCAGCTCCGCCGTCTCGCCGAACTGTTCGGACAGGATGTCGCGCGCGCCGTCGAGCGCGGCCTTCACGTCGGCGACGCCCTTGTCGGCGTCGACATACGCGGCCGCTTCGGCCTGCGGGTCGAGCAGCGGGTTCGCGAGGAGCGCCTGCGCGAGCGGCTCGAGGCCGGCCTCGCGGGCAATCTGCGCACGCGTGCGGCGCTTCGGCTTGTACGGCAGATAAAGGTCTTCGAGCACCTGCTTGCTGTCGGCCGCATCGATCGCGGCACGCAGTTCGTCGGTCAGCTTGCCCTGTTCGTCGATGCTCGACAGGATCGTGGCGCGGCGATCCTCGAGCTCGCGCAGGTACAGGAGGCGTTCCTCGAGCTGGCGCAGCTGCGTGTCGTCCAGGTTGCCGGTCACTTCCTTGCGGTACCGGGCAATGAACGGAACGGTCGAGCCTTCGTCGAGGAGTTGCACGGCCGCCGCGACCTGGCGCGGCTGGACGGACAGTTCGGTGGCGATGCGCTGTACGATCTTGAGTGCTACGGTTTCCGTCATGTCGTGGATGGTCTGTCTGCCTGCTGGAATCGCGGCGCGGGCCGGCAGGCCCGAAGCGGCGGGCTGCCCGGCGGGCCAGAGGCCGCGGGTGAATGAAGCGGGGCATTTTGCCATAAATGGCGGAGCGTCCAGCCGGGGGTGATAGAATTTGACACATGTCCCGCAGCTTTCCTACGACGTTGCCAACTTCCCGCATTTCTCTCGTCGCGCTCGGCGCAGCGCTCGCCGCGGCTTTGTCTGCCGGGCCTTCCGGCGCATTCGCGCAGGCCTCTGGCGCCAGCGCGCCGGACACCGTCACGTCCGCGCCCGTTGCCGCCTCCGCCGCCCCGGATTTCGACGCCCGTCAAAAAGTGCTCAATCAACGCTCCGCGGAAAACGATTATCGTTATGCGGTGGCGGAGCACGATTGCTACAGCAAGTTCTTCGTCAACCACTGTCTCGGCAAGGCGCGCGACCAGATGCGCGAGGAGCGGGCGAGCATTCGCCAGGAGCAGCTCGCGCTCAGCGACGAGCAGCGCGCGGTGCGCGCGCAGCAGCGCGACCAGCAACAGGCGCTGAAGCAGGCCCAGAACGCGTCGGAAGCGCCGCAGCGGGCGGCGAACGACGCGGCGAACGCGGCTGCATTCCGCGACAAGCAGGAGCAGAATGCACTGAAGCAGGCGCAGCGCGGCGCGGAAGGGCCGCAACGCGCGGCGAGCAAGCAGGCATACGACCAGAAGCAGGCGGATTTCCAGCGCAAGCTCGACCAGGCGCACCAGCAGGCGGCGCAGAAGGCGCAGGAGCGGGCGGACAACGCCACGCGCTACGAGCAGAAGCAGAAGGAAGCCGCGCAGCACAAGGCCGATATCGAGCGGCGTCAGCAGGAAGCGGCCCAGAAGGCCAAGCAGCAGCAACAGCAGGGGCAGTAACGTGTTGAATTGATCGGGATCAGTCTCGGGCGCGTCGGCACGCCAGCCGTCGCGCTGCTTCGATGAGGAGGCAGGTATGCAAAACCGTCACACGGAACAGCAGCAGGAATTGCACAACCGTTTGGCTGCATTGCAGGAGCAGCACCAGCAGCTCGCTCGGGAGATCGAGCTGAAGGAAGGGCACTCCGACATCGACGACATCACGCTGCACCGGCTGAAGAAGGAAAAGCTGGCGGCCAAGGACAAAATCATTTTGCTGCAATCGCAGCTCGAACCGGATAAGCGCGCCTGAGCGCGGCCTGGCAAGCGCCGGCGCCGCTCGGGCGCTGGACACAGGAACGCTTGCCTTGAATTCACCGCTTGAAGCCACCCCCGATGCCCGGCGTGATACGACGTCCGCCGGGCGCGTTCGTGCGCCCGAAGGCACCTTCGAGCTGAGCCGCAAGCGCGTCGACGAACTCGACACGATCTTCGGCGAAGGCGGGTTGCTGGCGCGCGCGCTCGATGGTTACCGGCCGCGTACGTCGCAGATCGAGATGGCGCGCGCGGTCGCGTCCGCGATGGAAGCATCCGCACGCCGGATGCCCGAGCCCGAGATCTTCGAAACCCGCAAGCGGCCGGCGCGCCGCCTCGGCGACGGCGACCAGGCGGCCGGGCCGGCCGCGGACGACGCCGTGGTAACCGAATCCGACAGCGACGCAGGCGACAACACGCTGATCGTCGAGGCCGGCACGGGTACCGGCAAGACCTACGCGTATCTCGTGCCTGCCATGTTGTGGGGCGGCAAGGTGATCGTGTCGACCGGCACGAAGCACCTGCAGGACCAACTGTTCCAGCGCGACATCCCGACCGTGCGCAACGCGCTCGCGGTGCCGGTGACGGTTGCGATGCTCAAGGGGCGCTCGAACTACCTGTGCCATTACTACCTGCAACGCACGGCCGACAACGGCCGCCTGCCGTCGCGGCAGGATACCGCGTATCTGCAGGAAATCGTCCGCTTCGTGAAGCTCACGAAGAGCGGCGACAAGGCCGAACTCGCAAGCGTGCCTGAAAACGCGCCCGTGTGGTCGATGGTCACGTCGACGCGCGACAACTGCCTCGGCCAGGAATGCCCGCACTACAAGGAATGCTTCGTGATGCAGGCGCGGCGCGAGGCCCAGCAGGCCGACGTCGTCGTCGTCAACCATCACCTGTTCTTCGCGGACATCATGCTGCGCGACACGGGGATGGCCGAACTGCTGCCGAACGCGAACACGATCATCTTCGACGAAGCGCACCAGTTGCCGGAGACGGCGACGCTGTTCTTCGGCGAGACGCTGTCGACGACGCAGATCCTCGAACTCGCGCGCGACACGGTCGCCGAAGGCCTGAGCCATGCGCGCGACGCGGTCGAGTGGGTGAAGCTCGGCGGCGATCTCGAGCGCGCGGCGCGCGACTTGCGTCTCGCGTTCGCGAACGACCAGATCGTGCGCATGTCGCTCGCGCAGCTCGGCGACGATCACCCGATGTTCGGTGCGCTCGATGCGCTCGACGCTGCGCTCGATGCGCTCGCATCGGCGCTCGCGAGCCAGGCCGAGCGCGCGGAATCGCTCGGCGCGTGCCTGCGGCGCGCCCGCGAGCTGCAGGACCTGCTGGCCGGCTGGGTCGCGCCCGGCGCGGCGGAGGCAGCCGCGAAGGCCGACGCGGCAGCAGCCGGCGACAAGGCGGCGTCCGACGGCGATCCGAACGAGAAGGTGCGCTGGGTGGAGGTGTTCGCGCATACCGTCCAGCTGCACGAAACGCCGCTGTCGGTCGCGCCGATCTTCGCGAAGCAGCGTGCGGGCGTGCCGCGTGCATGGGTGTTCACGTCGGCCACGCTGTCGGTGCGCGGGGATTTCACGCACTACGCGGCGCAGATGGGCCTCAGCTCGCGTCGTTCGATGACGCTCGCCAGCCCGTTCGATTACCAGTCGCAGGGGCTGCTGTACGTGCCGCGCAACCTGCCGCAGCCGTCTTCGCCGGCATTTACCGACGCCGTCTTCGATGCCGCGCTGCCGGCGATCGAGGCATCCGGCGGCGGCGTGTTCATGCTGTGCACGACGCTGCGCGCGGTCGACCGGATCGCGTCGAAGCTGCGCGACGTGATCGAATCGCGCGGCTGGAACACGCCGCTGCTCGTGCAGGGCGACGCGAGCCGCACCGAGCTGCTCGACCGCTTCCGCGCGTACGGCAATGCGATCCTGGTCGGCAGCCAGAGTTTCTGGGAAGGCGTGGACGTGCGCGGCGATGCGTTGTCGCTGGTCGTGATCGACAAGCTGCCGTTCGCGCCGCCGGACGATCCGGTGCTGGCCGCGCGGCTCGATGCGCTGACGAAGAAGGGGCTGAGCCCGTTCGCCGTGCATCAGTTGCCGCAGGCCGTGATCACGCTGAAGCAGGGCGCGGGCCGGTTGATTCGTGCGGAGACGGATCGCGGCGTGCTGATGATCTGCGACACGCGGCTCGTCGACAAGCCGTACGGGCGCCGGATCTGGCAAAGCCTGCCGCCGTTCAAGCGCACGCGCGAGATCGCGGTCGTGCAGGATTTCTTCGACGAGCGCCGCTCCGACAAGGGCGCGTGACCGCACGCGCGGCGCTTGCCGCGCGAACGCCCCGGCGCCGCCCGAATGCGGCGCCCGTAAAAAACCCGGCTCGATGGCCGGGTTTTTTTGTGTGCGCAACGGTTGTTACATCGCGCAGTGCGTCAGAACTGCCACCACGACTTCTTCGAACCGGGTCGCGAATGGCCCGTCACGTACGGGCTGTCGGGGAACGTGCCCGCGAGCACGCGCTTCGTGTCCTCGGCGAGTTCCGGCTGGTTCAGCTTGCCGTACGACAGGATCATGATGTGCAGCGCATCCTCGATCGCCGGCGCGCCCTTGTAGTCCTTGATCGCGAGCTGGGCGCGGTTGATCGCCGCGACATACGCGCCACGGCGATAGTAGTAGTCGGCCGCGTGCACTTCGTGCGATGCGAGCGCGTTGACGATGTAGCGCATCCGTGCGGCCGCATCGGGCGCGTACTTGCTCTTCGGGAAGCGATCGACGACGACCTTGAACGCATCGTACGATTCGCGCAGCGCCTGCGGATCGCGTTCGCTCATGTCCTGGCCGGAGAAGCGCCCGAACAGGCCGAGATCGTCGTTGAAGTGGATCATCCCCTTCAGGTAGTACGCGTACGGGATATCCGGATGATCGGGGTGGAGCTGGATGAAGCGATCGACGGCCTGGTCGGCGGCTGCCGCTTCGTTGTCCTTCCAGTTGCAGTATGCAACGTTGATCTGTGCCTGTTGCGCGAAATGGCCGAACGGATCGCGGCCTTGCAGCGATTCGAAATATTTCGCGCACTTGCCCCAGTCGCCGCCGGACAGTGCGTCCTGGGCCTCTGAGTATAATTTGTTGTTCGACCAGGTAGCCGTCTCGTCCTGCTTCTGCGGCAAGCCGTGGCAGCCGGCGATGAGGGCCGCGGCCGCTACCGCCGCAGCCCGGGCGGCGACGGTTCTGGCCGTGCGTTTGGTCGAATTCATCATGCTCGCATGTCCTAGCTTCAAGTCTCGGTGACCCAGTCTAAATGACCCGTTCAAGTTCGCAGAATGCCCAGCCGGGCACACCAAATCGCGAAGATTATAGCCCAAGCGATCGGCCCGCCGACGCTGCGTCGGGGGATTCCCTCGATGACGATCTGGCCGGCGACGCGATGCAGCCGCCCGTGGTGCCGTCCGCGGTGCCCGACGACGCCCCGCGCATCGTCGAAGTGCCGCTGTCGCTCGCGGGCGAACGCCTCGACAAGGCGCTCGCCCAACTGTTCCCCGAATTCTCGCGCAGCCGCCTGCAGAGCTGGATCGAGGCGCAGCGCGTGCTCGTCGACGGCGCGCCGGCGAAGATCCGCCAGCCGGTGCCGCTCGGCGCGAAGATCGAGCTCGTGCCCGATCTGCTGCCCGAGCAGCTCGCGTTCACGCCGGAGCCCGTGCCGCTCGACGTGATCTACGAGGACGACGCGCTCGTCGTCATCAACAAGCCGGCCGGCCTCGTCGTGCATCCGGCCGCCGGCAACTGGAGCGGCACGATCCTCAACGGCCTACTGCATCGCTATGGCGACGCGGCGGCCGGCTTGCCGCGCGCGGGGATCGTCCATCGGCTCGACAAGGAAACTTCCGGCCTGATGGTGGTCGCCCGCACGCTGGCCGCGCAGACCGACCTCGTGCGCCAGCTGCAGGCCCGCACGGTGAAGCGTCGCTATTTCGCGCTGGTGTGGGGCACGATGCCCGAGGAGGGCACGATCGATGCGCCGATCGGCCGCGACCCGCGCGAGCGCACGCGCATGGCCGTGGTCACGGGCGCGTCGGGCAAGCCCGCGCGCACGCATTTCCGCACGGTTGACACATGCCTGTGGCAACGTCAGCCGGTTTCGGCGATTCAGTGCGATCTCGAAACCGGCCGCACGCACCAGATCCGCGTGCATTGCGCGCACGCCGGGCATCCGCTGCTCGGCGATCCGGTCTACGGGCGGGCGCGCGGCAAGCGCTCGGTCGCGCCGCTGCCGGACGGGTTCGCCCGGCAGGCGCTGCATGCGTGGCGGCTCGGCCTCGTGCATCCGGTCACGGGCAAGGCGATGCAGTGGCGCTGCCCGCTGCCGGACGACATGAACGCACTGGTCGCGGCGCTCGGCTTCGGGCAGGGCGACGAGGAATTCGACGACGACGACGGTGTCTACGATGATGACGATTTCGGCGGCGAGTATCACGACGACGAGCCGTACCCGGACGATGAGGAGGAGTGAGTGCCGATGACGAACCTGGCGCCGTTGACGTGGCAGGACTGCGTACAGCCCGACTGGCGGGTGTCGCCGCGCGTGCGCGCGCTGATCACCACGCGCGACGGCGGTGTGAGCGAAGGCCCGTACGGGCGCTGGCAGGACGGTACGGCGCTGCCGGGCGGGATGAATCTCGGCCTGCATACCGGTGACGATCCCGACCATGTCGCCGTCAATCGCGCGCGCGTGCTTGCCCTCGCTGGCCAGTCGAGCGCCGCATGGCTCGAGCAGGTTCACGGCGCGCAGATCGTGCGGGCGGACGCGGTGATCGCCGCGGCGCCTGCCGCCACGGCGCCGGTGCAGGCCGACGCGAGCGTCACGGATCAGGCCGGCGCCGTCTGCGTGGTGATGGTGGCCGATTGCCTGCCCGTGCTGCTGTGCGACGCGCAGGGCCGCGCGGTCGGCGCCGCGCATGCGGGCTGGCGCGGCCTCGCGGCCGGCATCGTCGAGCAGACGGCCGCGCGCGTCGCGGCGCTCGCGGGCGGCGCGACGGACACGCTGCATGCCTATCTCGGGCCGGCGATCGGCCCGCGGGCGTTCGAGGTCGGCGCCGACGTGCGCGATGCGTTTCTCGACACGGCTCCGCAGTCGGAGCATGATGAAACCCGTCATGCGTTCGTCGCGATCGACGGCGCGCCCGGCAAGTTTCTTGCCGATCTCTACGCGCTCGCGCGCCTGCGACTCGCGCGTGCGGGTGTGGCGCACGTGAGCGGCGGGACGGCCTGTACGGTCGCCGAACGCGCGCGCTTCTATTCGTATCGGCGCGACCGTGTGACGGGCCGCATGGCCGCGGCAATCTGGCTGGCCGATTGATCGCATGCGTATGCGCGCCGGCTTTGTTGCGCCGCGAAATCGGTTATCTCGATATTGAGGCGGTAATGCGGCGTTGCATGCGCGACTGAATGAAAAATCCCGACGTCAAGTCAAGCAAAATGTTTTATGTTTCGCCGGAACCCTTGCCCCGTCTGTCGTGCGCGGATTATCTTCGTGCAGAAATGTTCAGTGGTTTGACCGGGCGCTTCACATGGGGAAAACGATAATGATAAAAATACCGCACTGCGGCAGAATCTGGAGACGCCTCTCCAGAGCATGACGGCCCGGCTCGCAGCCGGCACGCCGCGCGCGAGCAGGATTTCACGATTGACGCTCACGAATCACCGGTAAGGCAGGTAATGACAGCATCGAAAAATTCGTCGACGTCCGCGCATGCGGGCACTTCCGCGGGCAGCACCGGATTCGATCCGGCCGCCCAGCCGATGCAGCAGATGTTCGAGTCGTGGTTGAACGCATGGCGCGGTTTTGCCGATCCGGCGCGCACCGCGACGGCATCGGCCTCCGTCAACCCGTTCGCGACATTCCAGTTCCCGACGTCGTTTCCGTTCCAGATGCCGGCGATGCCTGACCTCGGCGCGATGGCGTCGCCGTTCGCGGGGCTGAAGCTGCCGGTTGCCGCGATTCCGCCCGAACGGCTCCAGGCATTGCAGGCCGACTACGCGCGCGACTGCATGACGCTGATGCAGCAGGCGGCCGCCGCGAAGCTCGAGTCGCCGGAGTTGAAAGACCGCCGCTTCAGCGGCGACGCGTGGAAGGCGTCCCCCGCGCATGCCTTCGCGGCCGCCTGGTATCTGCTCAACGCGCGCTATCTGCAGGAGCTGGCCGACGCGCTTCAGACCGATCCGAAGACGCGCGAGCGCATCCGTTTCACGGTCCAGCAATGGACGGCCGCCGCCGCGCCGAGCAACTTCCTCGCACTCAATCCCGACGCCCAGAAATCGATCCTCGAAACGCAGGGCGAAAGCCTGCGGCAGGGGATGATGAACCTGCTCGGCGACCTGCAGCGCGGCAAGATTTCGCAGACCGACGAATCGCAGTTCGTGGTCGGCAAGAACCTCGGGTGTACCGCAGGTGCGGTCGTGTACGAGAACGACCTGATCCAGCTGATCCAGTACACGCCGAAGACGGACAAGGTGTTCGAGCGGCCGCTGCTGATCGTCCCGCCGTGCATCAACAAGTTCTACATCCTCGACCTGCAACCCGAGAATTCGCTCGTCGCGCACGCGCTGTCGAACGGCCATCAGGTGTTCCTCGTGTCGTGGCGCAACGCGGATGCATCGGTCGCGCACAAGACGTGGGACGACTACATGAACGAAGGGCTGCTCGCAGCGATCGACGCGGTGCAGCAGGTCAGTGGCCGCGAGCAGATCAACACGCTCGGCTTCTGCGTCGGCGGCACGATGCTCGCGACCGCGCTCGCGGTGCTCGCCGCGCGCGGCGAACATCCGGCCGCGTCGATGACGCTGCTCACCGCGATGCTCGACTTCACCGATACGGGCATCCTCGACGTGTTCGTCGACGAGGCGCACGTGCAGATGCGCGAGCAGACCATCGGCGGCAAGAACGGTACGCAACCGGGGCTGATGCACGGCGTCGAGTTCGCGAACACGTTCTCGTTCCTGCGGCCGAACGATCTCGTGTGGAACTACGTCGTCGACAACTACCTGAAGGGCCGCACGCCCGCGCCGTTCGACCTGCTCTACTGGAACAGCGATTCGACGAGCCTGCCGGGCCCGATGTACGCGTGGTACCTGCGCCATACCTATCTCGAAAACAAGCTGCGCGAACCGGGTGCGCTGACCGTGTGCGGCGAATCGGTCGACCTGTCGCTGATCGACGTGCCGACCTTCATCTACGGTTCGCGCGAGGATCACATCGTGCCGTGGCAGACGGCCTATGCATCGACGTCGATCCTGTCGGGCCCGCTGAAGTTCGTGCTCGGCGCGTCGGGGCACATCGCAGGCGTGATCAACCCGCCGGCGAAGAAGAAGCGCAGCTACTGGGTCAACGACGACCTGCCCGAATCCGCGGACGACTGGTTCGCCGCGGCGACCGAGCAGCCGGGAAGCTGGTGGACGACGTGGGTCGAGTGGCTCGACGCGTACGGCGGCCGCAAGGTCGCGCCGCCGGCCCAGCCGGGTTCCGCGCAATTCCCGGTGATCGAGCCGGCGCCCGGGCGCTACGTGTTGCAGCGCGATTGACGAAAACCGGACAGCGGCGCACGCTGTCCGGTGCACCGCAGTTTTTTTTAACAGGGCCGGTAACGATGCGCCGTGTCGTGCGGGCCTGGAGGAAAGGGAAATGACGGATGTAGTGATCGTATCGGCCGCGCGGACCGCGGTCGGCAAATTCGGCGGCTCGCTGGCGAAGATTGCGGCGCCCGAACTGGGCGCGACGGTGATCCGCGCAGTGCTGGAGCGTGCGGGCGTGAAGCCCGACCAAGTCAGCGAAGTGATCATGGGCCAGGTGCTGACGGCCGGCTCCGGGCAGAACCCGGCGCGGCAGTCGCTGATCAAGGCGGGGCTGCCGAGCGCCGTGCCGGGGATGACGATCAACAAGGTGTGCGGCTCGGGCCTGAAGGCCGTGATGCTGGCGGCGAACGCGATCGTCGCGGGCGACGCGGAGATCGTGATCGCGGGCGGCCAGGAGAACATGAGCGCATCGCCGCACGTGCTGCCGGGCTCGCGCGACGGGTTCCGGATGGGTGACGCGAAGCTGGTCGACACGATGATCGTCGACGGCCTGTGGGACGTGTACAACCAGTACCACATGGGCATCACGGCGGAGAACGTCGCGAAGGAATACGGGATCACGCGCGAAGAGCAGGACGCGTTCGCGGCGCTGTCGCAGAACAAGGCGGAAGCCGCGCAGAAGGCCGGGCGCTTCGACGACGAGATCGTGCCGGTGTCGATCCCGCAACGCAAGGGCGAGCCGCTGCAGTTCGCGACCGACGAGTTCGTGCGTCACGGCGTGACGGCGGAGTCGCTCGCCGGGCTGAAGCCGGCGTTCTCGAAGGACGGCTCGGTGACGGCGGCGAACGCGTCGGGGCTGAACGACGGCGCGGCGGCGGTGCTGGTGATGTCGGCGCAGAAGGCGGCAGCCTTGGGCCTGACGCCGCTCGCGCGGATCAAGGCATACGCGAACGCGGGCGTGGATCCGAGCGTGATGGGCATGGGCCCGGTGCCGGCCTCGCGCCGGGCGCTGGAGCGCGCAGGCTGGACGCCGGGCGACCTGGACCTGATGGAAATCAACGAAGCGTTCGCGGCGCAGGCGCTGGCGGTGCACAAGCAGATGGGCTGGGACACGTCGAAGGTGAACGTGAACGGCGGGGCGATCGCGATCGGCCACCCGATCGGCGCGTCGGGCTGCCGGATCCTGGTGACGCTGCTGCACGAGATGATCAAGCGCGATGCGAAGCGCGGGCTGGCGTCGCTGTGCATCGGCGGCGGGATGGGTGTCGCGCTCGCGGTCGAGCGTCCGTGACCGGCCGTCCGTCACCGGCCGTTCGCCACCGGCGAACCGAATCCGTGCGCCGGCCGATTGCGGCTTCGGCCGGCGTCACGTGAAGTCAGAGGGGGCTTCAGGCAGCTCTCGAAACCAAAAAATGGAGTGAGATTTATGTCTCAGCGAATTGCGTACGTAACGGGCGGGATGGGCGGCATCGGCACCAGCATCTGCCAGCGCCTGTCGAAAGACGGCTTCAAGGTGGTCGCAGGTTGTGGCCCGAACTCGCCGCGCCGGGTGAAATGGCTCGAGGAGCAGAAGGCGCTCGGGTACGACTTCATCGCGTCGGAAGGCAACGTCGGCGACTGGGACTCGACCAAGGAAGCGTTCGACAAGGTCAAGGCCGAAGTCGGCGAGATCGACGTGCTGGTCAACAACGCGGGCATCACGCGCGACGTCGTGTTTCGCAAGATGACGCACGAAGACTGGACCGCCGTGATCGACACCAACCTGACGAGCCTGTTCAATGTGACGAAGCAGGTGATCGACGGGATGGTCGAACGTGGCTGGGGCCGCATCATCAACATTTCGTCGGTGAACGGCCAGAAGGGGCAATTCGGCCAGACGAACTACTCGACCGCGAAGGCCGGCATTCACGGCTTCACGATGTCGCTCGCGCAGGAAGTCGCGACGAAGGGCGTGACGGTCAACACCGTGTCGCCGGGCTACATCGGCACCGACATGGTCAAGGCGATCCGCCCCGACGTGCTCGAGAAGATCGTTGCGACGATCCCGGTGCGGCGTCTCGGCGGCCCCGAGGAGATCGGTTCGATCGTCGCGTGGCTCGCGTCGAACGATTCGGGCTTCGCGACGGGCGCCGACTTCTCGCTGAACGGCGGCCTGCACATGGGCTGAGCGTCCGCGCTGCGCGGGCCGGATGGCCGCGCAGCCGGGCGTTTTCCGAAGGCCCCCGCCTCCCGGATTCGGGCGGCGGGGATTCGTCACTTGCGCTACGCTGCACTCAAAGGCGTTACATGACTACTACAAAGAAAACGGCCGAACGGCTCATCAAGAAGTATCCGAACCGCCGGCTCTACGATACCGAGACAAGCACGTACATTACGCTTACCGACGTGAAGCAGCTCGTGCTGGAGCAGGAGGATTTCAAGGTCGTCGATGCGAAATCCAATGAAGACCTGACGCGCAGCATCCTCCTGCAGATCATCCTCGAAGAGGAAAGCGGTGGCGTGCCGATGTTCTCGTCGTCGATGCTGTCGCAGATCATCCGTTTCTACGGTCATGCGATGCAGGGCATGATGGGCACGTACCTGGAAAAGAACATCCAGGCGTTCATCGACATCCAGAACAAGCTCACGGATCAGTCGAAGAACCTGTACGAAGGCAACGCGATGAATCCGGAAGTCTGGTCGCAGTTCATGAACATGCAGGCGCCGATGATGCAAGGGATGATGACGAGCTACATCGAGCAGTCGAAGAACATGTTCGTGCAGATGCAGGAACAGATGCAGAACCAGGCGAAGTCGATGTTCAACACGTTCCCGTTCAAGCAGCCGGGCGCGTCGGAGCCGGAGAAGAAGTAAGCGGAGATCCGGCGTGGACGCGCAAAGTGTCGCGCCGGCATCGTGCGGGACGGCCCGTTCGGGACGGCCCGTTCGGGACGGCAACGGGCCGCGTCGCGGAACGATTGTCCGCACGGAGACATTGCCCGCGAGTGCATGGGCGTTGTCGTGCTGTAGCGCATCAGTGCAAATTAAAACGCACAAGGCCGACCGGCAAAGCCCGGTCGGCCGAATATCAGATAAAGCGCTGATTGTAAAAGATGCCGATGGCCGGAGTTTCAGTCGGCTTATCGAACCGCGAAGCGGCTTGCCGCCGATCCGTTTGCGCAGTTATTTCCGTAAATAAAGATATTTCTATTTTCGGAGAATGCCGAATAGATAATCGGAAAAACTTCCTTGGCACTGAACGAGTAAATGCCATCGTTGATGGATACGAGGAGATTGCCGCTCGTATCGGTTTCGATCTTGTCGATCTTGCCTGCCTTGCAAAGCGATTCCGCGGAGGCGTACGAGGATGCAGCAAGTATCATGGCCGAAACGAGGGTGGCCGCGAGTTTTTTCATGGTCTTTCCTTGGTGAATGAGTGGATTACTTGGGTTGTGATGCGGGTCATGCACGGTTCAGCGTTGGCTGGCTGAATAGGTGTCGATGTCTGATCGATGTGGAATATATCGGAGATTAATCGGGTGTTGAGTGAGGGTGGCGGATTTGGCAATGATTTTTTGAGGATTGTTGAGCGTTTTAAATTATTCTTGTGGATTGTGTGTTGTGAGGTCAAATAAGGGCCGAGGGTGATTGGGTGGTTGCGGCAAAATAAATTTATCGATGATTTTTGGTTGTGGTTTGGTTTGTGGATTTTTTATTTGCTCAGCCGGATTTTTTGAATAATGGTCTCCGGTATTGAGGCTGGCAGCCGATGCTGCAAAGGGGCATATTCATGTCGCCCGGCAACGGATGGTTGAGCACCTCAACCTCGATCAGTCGGGGTTGACGGTTCATCGACAAACCTGATGCCACCGACGAAGTGCGCAAGGCCATCGACGAGCGTGCCGCCGTGCTGGCCGATCGGTCGGGCAAAGGGCTGATTGCGCTGGCGCGGGCCGAGCGCCAGCGCTCGCGAAATATGCGGGCGGCCCGTTGGCGGGCTTCGAGGCGAACTGCGATTTCATTCCGGGCGATGCGCGGGGCGTACACGTTTCGTATGCGTGTTTCGGTGCGCTACACGTGCAGCATCGTGCACGTAGCTGCAGCCAGAGCGAGGATTGGGCCACCGGTGCGGTTTGTCAGTATCGCGCGGTGAGTGCGGCCGATGGTGGGAAGATTCGCCCGGTGGCGTTCTGCGAGGCGCTGGCGCAGGCATGCGATAACGGGGGCGCGCAGGCTGCCTGCGCGCGGGGACGGTCGATAGCGATAGTCACGCGCCTACGCCGACAACCGGCCGGCCATAACTCGATGCGGCGCTGTGGCTGATCGGCGATGGCGACGATGCGGTCTGGTTCAACCGGTGCCTGACGGCAGCGACGTATCCGAAGTGAGCATCGGATCGAGTACGGGCCTGCTTCGGTGGACTTTTTGCGATTTCGTCACGGGATTGGATGCGTCACGACTCCGGATCGAATTCGTGTTCGCCATCCGACGGCGGTAGATCGAGAACGAGCTTGACCGCGCTGTAGTTGGCCTTGAGCGAAAACACGCGGCCGATCACGAGAAACGTCTGCCGGGAATTCTCGATCTCGACGAAGTCGCCGGGCTGCGGCACGTGGGCACCCTGGTCGTAGGAAAAGCTCGTGCTGGTTTGCTCACCGATGGCTTCTGCCGCGTGCTCGGTGAATTCGATCGTGATGTGGGTGGTCATGCGAGCCCCGTTGAGTGGATGGAAGAGAGCGATGGCTTCGATTTTCGCATAGCGGCGGCGCGCTTCCGCAGCGATTGTTGCGCGACCGCGGTTGCCGATCGTGCTTGCCTGCCGGTCCACGCATATGCGATCGCAACGACCCGGCCGAAGCCGGGGCGGGAGGGCGGGACGAAGCGGAGCGACCGTTACCTCTCCGCAAACGTCCCCGCTTGCACCAACGTCATCTTGCCGGGGTCCAGGTATTTGCGGATGGCGGCGTTGACCTGTTCCACGGTCAGCGCACGGACACGCTCGGCGTAGGTGTCCAGGTCGCTTAGCGGTTGGTCCTGAAGCACCGTCTGGGCGAGCATGGCGGCCATCTGCCCGGTGGTTTCCATGGCGACCCGCTGGCGACCGATCATGCCGTCCTTGCGCGCATCCAGTTCCGCCTGGGTAATGCCCTGTTTCCACCAGGCGTCCAGCACGCGGCGGGCGCTGGCGATGCCCTGGTCCAGCAGGGGCGGGGCGAAGCTGGTGTTGACGACAAAGCCGCCCTCCATCAGCGAGAGGCCGGACAGGCCGGCGCCGATGCCGTAGGTCAGGCCTTCCTGGTCGCGGACGGTTGCCATCAAGCGGCCGGTGAAGCCGCTGCCCAGGACCGCGATGCCCGCACTCAGGGGCAGGTAGTCGACGTCGCTGGCGCGCAGGTCGATGGCCTGCCCCAGCGCCACGCTGATGGACGCCTTGTCCTTCATCGCGATGCGCTGCGTGTCGGGCCGACTTACTTTGCGTGCCGGCCCCTGCCGTACGAGTGCCTTGCCGCCGCTCCAGCCCGCGAAGGCCTCGACCAACTTGGTCTGCAGGCTTCGAGGGTCCGCGCCGCCCACCACGACCACGGTCATGTGCGCCGGTCCGTAGTACGTGCGATGAAACGCCTTGATGTCCTCCAGCGTGGCGGCGGCAATGGCCGCGAGCATCCGCTCGCGCGGCACCGGTGCGTTGACGTGTGCCTCGGGGTAGATGGCCAGCGACAACGCATCACTTGCCCGTATGCCCGGTACTTCCCCGCTTTGACGGACCCTGGCCTCCAGCAGGGTCTTGGCCTTGGCCAGTTCCTCGGCCTTGAAGGCCGGCAAGCGCAACTGCTCGGCCATCAGGTCGATCAGGGTCGGTAAATCCCTGGTCAGGCTCTTGCCGTACGTGCCGACGTAGCCCCCTGCGGTCTGGAACGACAACTGGGCGCCCAGGCTCTCCAGCAGCTTCGAGATGGCTACCTTGTCGCGGCGGGTGGTGCCCGCCTCCAGCAACATGCCGGTCAGCAATGGCACGGCGGGATTGGTCGCCTTGCTGGCCGCGTCGGCATTGCCCAGCGGCATCACCGCGGCAACGGACACCATTTCCCGCGGCGCCATCGGATAGACCAACAGGTCGATGCTGCCGGCCTGGGCGCGCACCACGCGATCGGCGATGCCCGCCTCAGCGACGACAGGCAACCACAGCATGGCCAATGCCACTACCCATGGGCGCACGCACTTGAAACGAACGCGCATCATGTGGACTTCTCCGGGACGAACCAGCCGGTGGTGCTCTGGTCTTCATTGAGGTACTTGCGGGCCACTCGCTGCACGTCGGCGGGCGTGACCTTTTCCAGTTGCTCAAGCTCGGTGACGAACCGCGTCCAATCGCCCTGTGCGACCGCTTCGCCGAGCCGGGCGGAAGTCTTGCTGACGCCGTCGCGCTGGTAGATTTGCTCGGCCCGGTAAGGCCCCAGCACCCGCTGGATATCCTCGCGAGTCACGCCCTGGGTCTTGATGTGCTCCAGTTCGGCCCAGGCGATTTTCTCGGCCTGGTCGTGTTTGGCATCGGACGACAGGTTGACCGTGATCAGGAACGGCCCGGGATCGCGCAACGCATGGAAGCTGGCGCTGGCGTTCGTCGCGACTTCGGTGTCCACCAGCGTGCGATACAGCGGGCTGGCCTTGCCCTGGCTCAATACCAGGCCCAGCACGATCAGCGCTGCCGCATCGGGATGCACGGCGTTGGGCGCCTTGAAGGCAATGATGACGCTGCCGGTCTCGCCGGCCCGCTTGAGCACCAGCCGCCGCGCCCCCTGTTGCGGGGGCTCCTCGGTGATCATCGCCGGGATCGCATGCGGCGCGCGCCGAATGCCGCCGTAGTACTGCTTGATCCAGCCCAACGCCTGCGCCGGCTGGAAATCGCCGACCAGGATGACCACCGCATTGTCCGGCCAGTAGAAGGTGTCGTAGAAGCTGCGCAGCTTGTCCACGCTGGCATGCTCGATGTCGCTGCGCCAGCCGATGGTCGGATGGTGGTATGGATGCGCCTGGTAAGCGGTGGCCAGCACCTGCTGGAACAACGCACGGAAAGGACGGTTCTCGCCCCGCTCGTACTCGTTGCGCACCACCGTCATCTCGCTGGCCAGATCCTCCGGGCGCAGCAGGAGGTTGCGCATGCGGTCGGCTTCGATGGCGATATAGCCTTCCAGCGCGTGGCGTTCCAGCGTACCGAAGTAGTTGGTGCGGTCCATCGATGTGGTGGCGTTGAAGCTGGCGCCTGCCCGCTCCAGATAGTCGTTCACCGAGTTGCCCCGTTCCTTCGTGTAGTGCCGGCTGCCCTTGAACATCAGGTGTTCCAGCAGGTGGGTGCCGCCGGTGGTGCCGGTGGCCTCGTTGCGCGAACCTACCCGGTACAACACCTGGAAACTGACCACCGGTGCGGCAGGGTCGGGCAGGGCGAGCACCGTGAGGCCGTTGGCGTCCAGGCGGTATTCGTCGATACCGGCCAGGGAGCGCACATGGGTAAAGCCCGGTACCTGGGGGGATTGGGCCATCGCTGTGCCTGCGATCAGCAGGCACATCGAGAGCCCTGTCCGTATTGAATGCGGCAATGACATTGGACTTTTTCTCGTGAGCACGATGAGCGTGAAGGATTAGGGGCTGGCCGGCGCGGCCAGCGAGGGGCCAGGCGTATTTCGCGTCGCGGCGCACGACACTCGATGCTACGTGGCATCGGGGTCATCGTGGAATGAGACGGGTTCGAATCTTCGTGGCAAAAAAGAAGAAAGCACGGACGCGCGGGCAGGTGTCGTAACAGCCGGAGCAGGAACTGGCGTGGGGCGATCCGGGTCACGTCGTACCTCTGCGGCAGTCGCTCGCCCCGAAATGAAAGGGTCGCATCAAACTCCGATTCATGACCAGCCGGCCATCATGCGGTGCATTCGAGCGGGCGGCCCATGCTGTCGCAAGCCGCTCATTTTGGCTCGCCGCCCCTAAATCGCTGTAAACTCACGCTTTTGCTGCCACGCCCCCACATTCCAGATGTCCCAATCCCCCAAAGTAGGGTTCGTATCTCTCGGGTGCCCGAAAGCGCTCGTCGATTCCGAACAAATCATCACGCAACTGCGCGCCGAAGGTTATGAAATCTCCGGCACCTACGACGGCGCCGACCTCGTCGTCGTGAACACCTGCGGCTTCATCGACGAAGCCGTGCAGGAAAGCCTCGACGCGATCGGCGAAGCGCTGACCGAGAACGGCAAGGTGATCGTCACCGGCTGCCTCGGCGCGAAGTCGAGCGCCAGCGGCTCGAACCTGATCGAGGAAGTCCACCCGAAGGTGCTCGCCGTCACCGGCCCGCACGCGGTGGGCGAAGTGATGCAGGCCGTGCATTCGCACCTGCCGAAGCCGCACGATCCGTTCGTCGATCTCGTGCCCGCGGCCGGCATCAAGCTCACGCCGCGTCACTACGCATACCTGAAGATCTCCGAAGGATGCAACCACCGTTGCACGTTCTGCATCATCCCGTCGATGCGCGGCGATCTGGTATCGCGCCCGGTCGCCGAAGTGATGCTGGAAGCCGAGAACCTGTTCAAGTCCGGCGTGAAGGAACTGCTCGTGATCTCGCAGGACACGAGCGCATACGGCGTCGACGTGAAGTACCGCACGGGCTTCTGGAACGGCAAGCCGATCAAGACGCGCATGACCGACCTGGTCGCCGCGCTCGGCGAACTCGCCGCACAGTACGGCGCGTGGGTGCGCCTGCACTACGTGTATCCGTATCCGAGCGTCGACGAAGTGATTCCGCTGATGGCCGAAGGCCCGTTCAAGGGCCACGTGCTGCCGTATCTCGACGTGCCGTTCCAGCACGCGCACCCGGAAGTGCTGAAGCGCATGAAGCGTCCGGCGAACGCCGAGAAGGTGCTCGAGCGCGTGCAGAAGTGGCGCGAGATCTGCCCGGACCTGACGATCCGCAGCACGTTCATCGCGGGCTTCCCCGGCGAGACGGAAGAACAGTTCGAAACGCTGCTCGACTTCGTCCGCGAAGCGGAACTCGATCGCGTCGGCTGCTTCGCGTATTCGCCGGTCGAAGGCGCGACCGCGAACGACCTGGACGGCGCGCTGCCGGACGAGGTCCGCGAGGAACGTCGCGCGCGCTTCATGGAAGTGGCCGAGGAAGTGTCGGCGAACCGCATGCAGCGCAAGGTCGGCAAGACGCTCAAGGTGCTGATCGACGAAGTCAGCGAAGAGGGCGGCATCGGCCGTACGGCAGCCGATGCGCCGGAGATCGACGGCGTCGTCTACGTCGAGCCGGCGGCGAAGGCATCGAAGCGCTACAAGGTCGGCGATTTCGTGTCCGTGAAGATCACGGGCGCCGACGGCCACGATCTGTGGGGCGAGGTGTAAGCGATGGCCGCTGCATTTCCGGAGATCCTCGCGCTCGGCGAGGCGATGATCGAATTCAACCAGTCGCAGCCGGGGCGTCCTGAATTCCTGCAGGGCTTCGGCGGCGACACGTCGAACTTCTGCATCGCGGCGGCGCGCCAGGGCGCGTCGACGGGCTTCGTGTCGGCGATCGGCGACGATCCGTTCGGCCGCCTGCTGGCCGACATGTGGGCGGCGGAGCAGGTCGACACGACGTACGTGCGGATCGACCGCACGGCGCCAACCGGCGTGTATTTCGTCACGCACGGCGCCGACGGCCACCAGTTCGACTATCTGCGCGCAGGGTCGGCTGCGAGCCGCTATGCGACGGGCGACCTGCCGCTCGACGCGCTGGCGGCCGCGAAGGCCGTGCACCTGTCGGGCATCAGTCTTGCGATCAGCACGGCTGCGTGCGACGCCGCATTCGCGGCGATCGACCATGCGCGTCGCAACGGCGCGAAGGTCAGCTTCGACACGAACCTGCGCCTGAAGCTGTGGCCGCTGCCGCGTGCCCGTGCGGTGATGCGCGAGGCGCTGCGGCAGACCGACATCTGCCTGCCGAGCTGGGACGACGTCACGGCGCTCACGGGCGCGAACGATCGCGACGCGATCGTCGACGCGATGCTCGAACACGGGCCGCAGGTCGTCGCGCTGAAACTCGGCAAGGAAGGCGCGTATGTCGCGACGCCGCACGAGCGGCGCGTCGTGCCGGGCTTCGCGGTCGAGGCCGTCGACGCCACCGGCGCGGGCGACTGCTTCGGCGGCGCGTTCGTCGCGCGGATCGTCGCGGGCGACGATCCGTTCGCGGCCGCGCGTTATGCGAACGCGGCGGCGGCGCTGTCGACGACCGACTACGGCGCGGTCGCGCCGATTCCGCACCGCGATGCGGTGGAACGCCTGATGCAGGGCTGACGCGAAACGCGCACGCCGGCGCATGCGCCGCGCAAGCTTGCGCGGTGACGCAGGAGCCGGGTCTCGACCCGGCATGGTCCGCGATTGTCGGGCGAATCTGAAGCAAGGAGCAATACAAGGTGGGTCGATATTCGGAATGGCAACGGGCGCTCGTCGTCGCGGGTGCGCTGGCAGCGGGCATCGCGATGCCGACGGTGGTTGCAGCGCAGGCGGTCGTACCGGGCGTGCAGCAGGATGAACCGGCGCCGGCGCGGCCGCTGAAGCCGAGTCCCGAGTTCGCCCGCCTGCCGCGCTACGAAGGCACGCTCGGCGACCGGCCGATCGTCGTGCATCTCGGCCCGAAGACGGACGAGGAAGGCGTGCACGGCGAATACCAGTTCGCCGACACGGGCGAGGTCGTGCTGCTCGCGGGCGACCGCGACGGCGATACGCTCGAGATCGAGGAGTCGAACGACGGCACGAACATCACCGGCGTGTGGATCGGCCGCTTCGACGCGACGGGCGACCTGAAGGCCGACCGGATGAACTCGGACGAATCGGATCCGCAGCCGGTCGTGCTGCGTCTGGCGCCGGGCAAGCGCGCGGCGCTGCAGGTGCGCGACGGCCGCGTGCAAGAAATCGAGACGGCGGGCGGCGTCGTCAACCTGCGTACCGACGACTGAGCGCGTGCTGGCTCGGTGTGCGCGGCGCGCATTGTACCGGGCCAAGCGCGCCGATTTTGGCTACTCTAACGACATATTCCGCAACCGAACGGCCTCGTGCCCGGCTCCCCGTCATGACTGCATCCACTCCCAAGCGCGCACTGCAAACCCGCATCGTTCAACCCGACGACGTCATTCCGGAAGGCTTCCGTTCGTTCGTGCCGCCGGTCGCGCGCGCGTCGACGGTCGTGTTCCCCGATCTCGCGACGATGCGCGCGCTGGTCTGGCACGACGACAACCAGTGGCGCTACGGGCTGCACGCGACGCCGACGTCGCTCGCGCTCGCGCAGCGGCTCGCCGAGATCGAAGGCGGCACGCACGCGCTGCTGCAGCCGTCGGGCCTCGCGGCGATCATGAACGTCTACTTCGGGATCGTGAAAGCGGGCGACGACGTGCTGATTCCGCATAACGTGTACGGCCCGAACGCCGATTTCGGCAACTGGCTCGCGAACGATTTCGGCATCACCGTGCGTTTCTACGATCCGTTGATCGGCGCCGGCGTCGCCGAATTGATCCAGCCGAACACGCGGCTGATCTGGATCGAGGCGCCCGGCTCGGTGACGATGGAAGTGCCCGACGTGCAGGCGATCACGGCGGCCGCGAAGGCGCGCGGCATCGTCACCGCGATCGACAACACCTTTTCGGCAGGCCTCGCGTTCAAGCCGTTCGAGCACGGCGTCGACATTTCGGTGCAGGCGCTGACCAAGTACCAGTCGGGCGGCAGCGACGTGCTGATGGGCGCGACGATTACCGCGAACGCGGAACTGCACGCGAAGCTGAAGCTCGCGCGGATGCGCTGCGGGATCGGCGTGTCGGTCGACGATTGCTCGCTCGTGCTGCGCGGCCTGCCGAGCATGCAGGTGCGCTTCGACGCGCACAGCAAGAGCGCGCTCGCGCTCGCGCAGTGGCTGAAGGCGCGGCCGGAGATTGCGGCGGTGCTGCATCCGCAGATTGCCGACTGCCCGGGGCACGCGTCGTTCATGCGTGATTTCACGGGGGCGGGCGGGCTGTTCTCGGTGGTGTTCGACGCACGCTACAGCGCGGAGCAGGTCGATCGTTTCGTCGAGTCGCTCGAGCTGTTCGCGATCGGCTGGAGCTGGGGCGGCGCGTGCAGCCTCGCGATGCCTTACGACGTCGCGTCGATGCGTCCGGACTGGCCGCATCGCGGCACGCTGGTGCGTTTCTACGTCGGTCTGGAAGACGAAGCCGATTTGCGCGCGGACATCGAGCGCGCGATGCAGGCCGCACTCGGCTGATCGCTGGCCGGCAACGTCCGGCACAAAAACGAAACGCCGGCGCGATGCTCTATCGCGCCGGCGTTTTGCATTGATGGTGCCGCGGGATCAGAACAGTCGCAGCAGCCCGTCGAGGCCGACATGGTCGAACGCGACCGTCGCCGCATCGCGCACGACGGGCTTCGCGTGGAACGCGACCGACAGCCCGGCTTCGGCCATCATCTTCAGGTCGTTCGAGCCGTCGCCCATCGCGATCGCGCGGCTCGGCTCGAGGCCGAGCGACGCGCAGGTCTCGCGCAGCAGGCGCGCCTTGACGTCGGCGTTGACGATTTCGCCGAGCACCTTGCCGGTGAGCTTGCCGTCGACGATCTCGAGCGTGTTCGCATGCGCGTAGTCGAGGCCGAGGCGGGTTTTCAGCCGCTCGGTGAAGAACGTGAAGCCGCCCGACACGAGCAGCGTCTTCATGCCGGCGGCCTTCACGCCGGCCAGCATCGTCTCGGCGCCCGGCGACAGTTGCAGCCGTTCTTCGTACACGCGCTCGAGCGCGTGCGCGTCGAGCCCGGCCAGCAGCGCGACGCGGCGCGTGAGGCTTTCGTTGAAGTCGCGGATCTCGCCGCGCATCGCCGCTTCGGTGATTTCCGCGACCTGCGTTTTCAGCCCGCAGAAATCGGCGATCTCGTCGATGCATTCGATCGTGATCAGCGTCGAATCCATGTCCATCACCGCGAGCCCGAAATCGCCGAGCGTGCGGCCGGCCTCGACGAACCCGAAGTCGAGCGCATGCGTGCCGCAGTATGCGTCGATGTCGAGGCGTTGCGCCGGGCTCGCGTTTTCGACGCGCAGCGCGTGCTCGTCGGTCTGCACGATGCGGGTGCCGCGCGACAGCGCGAGCAGCGGTTTGTGATGGGCGTCCGACAGCGGCGAAAGACTCTGGATGACGAGATTGTGGGTCATGACGGGATGGTAGGGAAGCGAATGGAATGCATGCACGGCCAACGGGCGGCTGCCTGCGAACGAAGGTCCCGTTCGGCTGCGGACCATTGCGTCGCGATCGCGTCATTGTAGCCGGTTGGTATCCGATAGCTATCGGATAGCTATCGGATACCAGATACCGGACCGCCAGTTGCCGGGATCCATGCGTACGGCGATTCTCCGGTCGATGCCGGCTATCGCCCGTGCGCATGATCCCAGTACGGCGGATCGCCGAAATGCTCGGCCAGGAACGCAATGAACGCGAGCGTTTTCAGCGGCACGTGCGCGCGGCTCGGATAGACGGCCCAGATCGCGACGTCGTCCGCGAACGGGTAGTCGTCGAGCACGGTGACGAGCGTGCCGCTCGCAAGCAGCGGGCCGACGTCCCAGGTCGACTTGATCGCGATCCCGAAGCCGTCGACGAGCGCTTCGCGGATCGCCTCGCCGTTGCTCGCGACGAGCCGGCCGCCGACCCGCACCGTGAGCGGGCCCTGCGGCGTCGCGAACGACCAGTCGCGCTGGTCGCCGAGGATCACGCACTCGTGCTGCGTCAGGTCGGCCGGATGGCGCGGCGTGCCGCGTTCGGCGAGATAGGCGGGCGAGCAGCACAGCACGCGGCGGTTGGTGGCGAGCTTGCGGGCGACGAGCGTCGAATCCTTCAGCGCGCCGAGGCGGATCGCGACGTCGTAGCCGTCGTCGACCAGATCGACGATCTCGTCGGACAGCCGCAGATCGAGCGACACGGACGGGTAGCGGCGCAGGAACACGGGAATCACCGGCGCGACGTGCTGGCGGCCGAACGACGACGACATCGATACCTTCAGCCGCCCGTACGGCTCGCTGCGACCGTGGCCGACCGATGCGCGCGCGGCATCGGCGGCCGCCAGCAGCGCGTCGGCGCGCGCCATGAAGACTTCGCCGTCCTGCGTGAGGCTGATGCGGCGCGTGGTGCGGTGCAACAGCCGCGCACCGAGCTGGCGTTCGAGCTGCGCGATGCGCGCGCTCGCGACCGCGGCCGACACGCCGAATTCGCGCCCGGCCGCAGTGACATTCGCGAGCAGTGCCGCGCGCACGAACAGCGCGACGTCGAGCAGGTCGAGCGGCTTGTCGGGCGCCGGAATGGGATCAGACCTGGGATCGGACGTCATTATTCTGAAATTCCTGAAAATGTTTCAGGAAATATAGCGGTTTTCTCGAATGATCGGGTTGCTTACGATGGCACGCATGGAGGTTGCGCCGCAGCCTGCCGGATTCCCTGAAAGGAGTATCGAGATGAAAGCCGTTGGATTGACCCGTTATCTGCCGATCGACGACCCCCAAGCGTTGCTCGACGTCGAACTGCCGCAGCCCGTGCCGGGCCCGCGCGATCTGCTCGTGAAGGTCGAGGCGATTTCCGTGAACCCGGTCGACACCAAGGTGCGTGCGCCGAAGCCGCAGGTCGAGGAGACGCCGCGGGTGCTCGGCTGGGATGCGGCCGGCACGGTCGTCGCGGTCGGCGCCGACGTCACGCTGTTCCGGCCCGGCGACGAAGTGTTCTACGCGGGCAGCATCACGCGGCCCGGCGCGAACAGCGAGTTCCACGCGGTCGACGAGCGGATCGCCGCGCTGAAGCCGCGCACGCTCGACTTCGCGGCGGCGGCCGCGCTGCCGCTGACCGCGCTGACCGCGTGGGAAGCGCTGTTCGACCGGTTGCGCGTGTCGCCGCAGGGCGCGGACGCGGGCAAGTCGGTGCTGATCATTGGCGGCGCGGGCGGCGTGGGCTCGATCGCGATCCAGCTCGCGAAGACGCTCGGCAAGCTGCACGTAATCGCGACCGCGTCGCGGCCGGCGTCGGCCGAATGGGTGCGCTCGCTCGGCGCGGACGAGGTGGTCGATCATTTCGGCGACCTGCCCGCGCAGTTGCGTGAAATCGGCCATCCGGACGTCGACTACGTGCTGATCTTCAACGATACGGATCGCCATTTCCCCGCCGCGGCGGAGGTAATCCGGCCGCAGGGCGGCATTTGCACGATCGTCGAGAACGAGAAGCCGATTCCGGTCGAGCTGCTGAAGGCGAAGAGCGCCGCGTTTCACTGGGAGTTCATGTTCACGCGCGCGATGTTCGAGACGCCGGACATGATCGAGCAGCACAAGATCCTGAGCGAGGTCGCGCGGCTCGTCGACGGCGGCACGCTGCGCACGACGCTCGGCGAACAGCTCGGCACGATCAATGCCGAGAACGTGCGGCGTGCGCACCGGATGCTCGAGGGCGGGCGCGCGATCGGCAAGCTCGTGCTGAGCGGGTTCTGAGCCGGCAGCACGCGTCAATAAAGTTGCGGCGCCGCGAACGCAAGCGGGGTAACACCCGATGCGTTTGCGGCGCATTGCATCCCGCTTGGCGGTAGACTGGCAGCGCATCATGCATCGAAAACCGCGCGGCACGCGCGTGCCGCATTACAAGGAGGTCAGCATGAGCCAACGCAGCTTGTCGGTCGCCGCATCGTGGTCGGTCGTGTTCGCGGCGGCGTGCGTCAGCGCGAGCGTATTCGCGGCGCCGCCAGTCAAGGGCAGCCTGAAGGGCGGCGGTACGGGACAGCTCGAATATACCGTGAAGGTCGACTCGAAGACCTTCGGCAATACGCAGGAGACCCGCAAGATCCGCTCGGGCGAGACGGACGATTTCAACTGGAAGTCGGTGCCGCCGAGCGGTGCGGTCGCGATGCCGGACGGCTGCCCGAACGCCGACAACCTGCCGCGCGACGCGAACGGCGCGATGGTGCGGCAGACCCAGGTGCGGCTCGCACCGTCGGTCGACGCAAAGGGTGTCGCCAACGTGCAGTTGAGCTTCCAGGCAGCCGCGCCGAAGGGCACGCGCAGCGTGACGGCCGGCGGCAAGTCGCTGCAGTGTCCGGACGTCGTGTCGGTGAGCCAGGTGAAGTGGGTGTCGATTCCGACCAACGGCGGGTCGAAGTCCGTGGCGATGAGCGACGGTACCAAGGTGACGGTGTCGATCAAGCATTGAGCGGCGCGTGCGGGCCGGCGTTTCGTCCGGTGCGCGCGCAACCGGTTAGATTGGCGGAACGAGCAGTGCGGCACGCGAGCAGGTCGTGCCGTGCCGCCGTTGCAATGCGTCCGCTGCCTGCTCCGCGGTACGGCGCGACGGCCGTGCGACGGCGATGCGTGACGTCATGCGGATGTCACGTCATGCTCGCCCGCATCCTGTCCTTCCGGTCAGGACATCCCGATGAAACTTCGCACGTCGCGTGCCGCCGCCGCGCGTCAGTGCGTACGCTCTTCGAGCCGCGACGTGAGAAAGCGGTGATCGGCCGAGAACAGCCGGCGATAGGTCATCAGCACCGCGCCGACGGTGCCGAGCGCGGACGCCGCGGCGATCAGGAACATGATCACGATCTGGTAGCGCACGGCCTGCAGCGGCGACTGGCCGGCCAGCACCTGGCCCGTCATCATCCCCGGCAGGCTCACGACGCCGACCACCGCCATCTGGTTCAGCGTCGGCAGCATGCCCGCGCGCACGGCCTGGCGCGCGGCGTCCTGCGCGGCTTCCCAGCGCGTCGCGCCCAGTGCGAGCGCGGTTTCGACGCGATCGCGCCGCGCGGTGAGTTCTTCCATCATCCGCTCGACGCCGAGCGAGACGCCCGTCAGCGTATTGCCGAGAATCATCCCGAGGATCGGGATCGCATATTGCGGCGCGAACCACGGATGGATGCGGATCACGACGAACAGGCCGACCGCCGCGACGAACCAGCTGCTGAACCAGATCGACGCGATGCTGTCGATGCGCTGGCCGCGGTACGTGCGCTTGCCGCGCCCCGCGCCGGCGAAACCGGCGATCAGCGTCATCAGCGCGGTGAGCGGCAGCACGACGTACCAGTGCGGATGGCCGAACACCCAGCCGAGCACGTAGCCGATCGCGAGCAACTGCACGACGGTGCGCACCGCCGCGAGCGCGAGCTTGCGGCCGAGGCCGAGTGACAGCGCCGCGGAGATCGCGCCGTTGACGGCGACGAGCGCGGCGGCGATGCCGACGTCGACGAGGCTCAGGTCCTGCAGTGCCGGGCTCATTGCGCAACCTCCGCCGGGTTGGCCGCGTGCAGGACGCCGGCTTGCATCACGAGCCGCATCGTGCCGATCCGCGCGGCCTGGGCCGGATCGTGCGAGATCCACATGTAGGCCCGTGCGTCGGGCGCCGAGTCGAACCACGCGCCGACGAGCGCTTCGATCGCGCGCACCGATTCGGGATCGAGCGCGGAAGTCGGCTCGTCGAGCAGCAGCACGTCGGGATCGAGCTGCAGCACGCGCAGCAGCGCGGTAATCTGCGCTTCGCCGCCGGACAGGTCGGTCGCGCGCTTGTCGAGAAAGTCGGCGCCGCGGCCGGCTTGCGCGGCGAGCCCTTCGACGCGCGCGCGATCGAACGCGACGTCGCGATAGATCGCGAGCGAATACGGATAGCGCAATTGCGACTCGACGGTGCCGTCCATCTGCGCGGGGCGCTGGCGGACATAGGCGACGCTGCGCCGGTAGCGCGGAATCGCACTGCGCCGGATTCGACGGCCGCGCCACAGCACGTGGCCGCCGTCGAGCGGGTCGAGCAGCGCGAGCGCGCGCAGCAGCACGCTCTTGCCCGACCCGGACGGTCCCGTGATAGCAATTCGCGATCCCGCGGCGAGGCTGAAATCGGTCGGGGCCAGCAGCGCCTTGCCACTGCTGGCGTCGCGCCGCGTGATGTGCTGCGCATCGATGAGGCCGGTGGAGGAGGTCATGTCACAAATGAAAAAAAGCGTTAATGGCGCCGAGAGGTCGCCGTGTCGTGCGCCATAATACCGATTGAAAAGCCGCAGTTGTCGTGCGCCGTTCGTCCACGCAAGCGGCCCGGCATGGTGCGGCAACACTTCAGAACAACAACGGAACCGCCATGACGCTAACCCGAGCCATCGGCAAATCGGCTGCATGGATCGTCGGTATCGTCGCGGTGCTCATCGCGGCGGCCGGCGTCTTTCTCTTCACGTTCGACTGGAACCGCGCGAAACCGTGGGTCAACGAACAGGTGAGTACGGCACTTGGCCGCCCGTTTGCGATCAACGGCGATCTCAAGGTCGGCTGGCGTCGCCCCGATGGCGAGACCGGCTGGCGCGCGTGGGTGCCCTGGCCGAGCTTCTCGGCCACGCAGCTCGAGATCGGCAATCCCGACTGGGCGACGGCGCCCAAGTTCGTCACACTCGATGCCGCGCACTTCGATCTCGCGGTCCTGCCGCTGCTTGCACATGAAATCGTCATCCCGTCGATCGACGTCGTGAATCCGGCCGTCGATCTCGAACGGCGCGCGGACGGCAGCAATACGTGGACCTTCCAGTTCAAGCAATCGTCGCAACCTTCGCGGTGGAAGGTGCGGCTCGACAGCTTCGGGTTCGCGAAGGGCACCGTCACGTATCGCGACGCGATCACGAAGGCTGACCTGACCGTCGCGATCGATACGCTCGGCCAGCCGATCCCGCTCGGCGACGTGCTGAAGGAACAGGAGCAGACGTCGCGGGCGGCGTCGGCGCAGCGCGTCGGCAAGCATGGCGCCGCGCAACTGGGCGCGAAGGCCGATGCGGAAGCCGCGTCAGGGGCGTCGGGGGCGTCGGGGGCGAGTGCGGCCGCGGCCTCGGGTGCGTCGGCCGCGAGTGTCGTTGCGTCGGCTGCTTCCGGTTCGTCGGGGCCATCGGCTTCGTCCGCGCCTGCCGCGTCGGCAGCCGCTGCCGCGTCCGGCGCGAGCGGGGCCGCGGCGCCCGCGAAGCCGTCCGGCCCGACCTATGCCTTCGGGCTGAAGGTCGACGGCCGCTACAAGAACGTGCCGATCAGCGGCACCGGCAAGGTCGGCGGCGTGCTCGCGATCCAGGATACGTCGCGGCCGTTCCCGCTGCAGGCCGACGTGAAGGCCGGCGATACGCGGCTCGCGATCGTCGGCACGCTGACCGATCCGAGGCATCTCGCGTCGCTCGACCTGCGGCTGTGGCTGCAGGGCACGTCGATGTCGCACCTTTACCAACTCACCGGCATCACGCTGCCCGATACGCCGGCGTATGCGACCGAGGGACGCCTGATCGGCAACGTCAAGCCGAACGCGAGCACGTTCCGCTACGAGAACTTCAACGGCCGCGTGGGCGGCAGCGATCTCCGCGGCACGCTCACGTGGGCGCAGCGCGAGCCGCGGCCGAAGCTGTCGGGCGAACTCGTGTCGAACCTGCTGCAGTTCTCCGACCTCGCGCCGGTGATCGGCGCCGACTCGGCCGCGAGCAAGGCCAAGCGCGGCGACACGACGCGCCAGCCGCCGGATCGCGTGCTGCCGGTCGCGGCGTTCCGTACCGAACGCTGGAGCGCGATCGATGCGGACGTGAAGTTCACCGGCCGCAAGCTGATCAAGAGCGCGCAATTGCCGATCACGAACCTGTACACGCACATCCTGCTGCAGGACGGCGTGCTGACGCTCGAGCCGCTGCAGTTCGGCGTCGCGGGCGGCACGCTCGCGACGAATGCGCATCTCGACGGCAGCCGTACGCCGCTCAAGGGACGCTTCACGCTGAGCGCGCGCCACCTGAAGCTCAAGCAGTTGTTCCCGACTCAGAAGGTGATGCAGACCGCGCTCGGCGAGATCAACGGCGACGCGTCGCTGTCGGCGACCGGCAATTCGCCGGCCGCGCTCGCCGGGACGTCGACCGGCGAAGTGAAGGCGCTGATCACGAACGGCCGCATCAGCCTCCTGCTGATGGAGGCGGCGGGCCTGAACGTCGCGAACGTCGTCTACGAGAAGCTGTTCGGTACTCGCGACGTCAACATCAATTGCGCGGCGATCGATTTCGTGGCGACCGACGGCATGCTCGAGCCGAAGGTCTTCGCGCTCGATACCGACGATGCGCTAATCAACGTCGACGGCCCGATCAACCTGCGCGACGAATCGATCGACCTGAAGATCCATCCGCACACGAAGGGCTTCCGGGTCTTCTCGCTGCGCTCGCCGTTGTATGCGAAGGGCACGTTCAAGAACCCGAAGGTCGGCGTCGATGCGGGCGCGCTCGCGCTGCGCGCCGGCGCGATGGTCGGGCTCGGGCTGATCAACCCGTTCGCGGCGCTGATCCCGCTGATCGCGCCGAGCAACAACCGCGACGTGCCGTGCTCGGAACTGTTCGGGCAGATGAAGGCGCAGGCGGCGCAGAACGCGGCCAAGAAGGCCGGCAAGTGATGCGCGTCAGCGACCCGCGCGCGCCCACAGCAGCACGGCCTCGACTTCGCGGCCGTCGATCCGCACCGGCGCGACGGTGCCGAGCTGCAGGCGATCGCCGTCGAGCATGGCGGCCCGCTGCTGGACGTTGCCGACCCAGTTCGGGAACAGGCTGACGTCCATTTCGTGGGTCAGCGTGCCGTCGTCGGCCACCTGAAAGGGGCCGGAATAAGCGATGTAGCCGCGCGCGGCGGTCGCGCATTCGTCGTCGGTGCCGCCCTGGAGGTCACCGTTTGCGTAGCGCGGCCGGCCGGCGGCCATGAGCTGGGCGGACATGTAGCCGTCCGGCGTATAGAGGATCCAGCCGCGCGCGTCGCGGCCGAGCGGATAGGCGACCGCGCTGCCGTCGCATGGGCGGATTTCGTAGGACACGAGGCGCCATGCGCCGACGAGTTGTTCGCGAAGCTGGCTGGCGAGCATGCGGGATTCCGGTAAGACGGCCGTGGGGCGCGTGCCGTCGTGTTGACGGGCCGCCGGGCGGCGGGCCGGAGGGCCTGGAATGCGCTGCCGGGGGCGGTGCGGTCGGCAGTTTCTCCGACACCTGCTAAAATACACGGTTTTCCGTCGATTTCTCTCTTAACGGGACCTGCCGTGCTTTCAACTGCCAACATCACGATGCAATTCGGGCCGAAGCCCTTGTTCGAGAATATCTCGGTCAAATTCGGCGAGGGCAACCGCTACGGTCTGATCGGCGCAAACGGCTGTGGCAAGTCGACCTTCATGAAGATCCTCGGCGGCGACCTCGAGCCGAGCGCCGGCAACGTCGCGCTGGAGCCGAACGTCCGCCTCGGCAAGCTGCGCCA
The DNA here is from genome assembly GCF_902832865.1 of Burkholderia sp. BCC0397. Lineage (NCBI taxonomy): Bacteria > Pseudomonadati > Pseudomonadota > Betaproteobacteria > Burkholderiales > Burkholderiaceae > Burkholderia > Burkholderia sp. BCC0397. The sequence continues at coordinate 1,133,991 of NZ_CADFDL010000002.1, forward strand.
GGACCAGTTCGCGTACGAAGACGTGCGCGTGCTCGACGTCGTGATGATGGGCCACACCGAGATGTGGGCCGCGATGGCCGAGCGTGACGCGATCTATGCGAATCCGGAAGCCACCGACGACGACTACATGCACGCGGCCGAGCTCGAAGGCAAGTTCGCCGAGTACGGCGGCTACGACGCCGAGGCACGCGCGGGCGCGCTGCTGCTCGGCATCGGCATCGAGGAGAAGTTCCACACCGGCACGATGGCCGACGTCGCGCCGGGCTGGAAGCTGCGCGTGCTGCTCGCGCAGGCGCTGTTCTCGAAGCCGGACGTGCTGCTGCTCGACGAACCGACCAACAACCTCGACATCAACTCGATTCGTTGGCTCGAGCAAACGCTCAACGAGTACAACTCGACGATGATCATCATCTCGCACGATCGTCACTTCCTGAACTCGGTGTGCACGCACATGGCCGACATGGACTTCGGCACGCTGAAGGTCTGGCCGGGCAACTACGACGACTACATGCTGGCATCGGCACAGGCGCGCGAGCGTCAGGCCGCGGCGAATACGCGTGCGAAGGAACGCGTGGCAGAGCTGCAGGATTTCGTGCGCCGCTTCTCGGCGAACAAGTCGAAGGCCCGCCAGGCAACCAGCCGCGCGAAGCAGATCGACAAGATCAAGATCGAGGAATTCAAGCCGTCGTCGCGCCAGAACCCGTTCATCCGCTTCGAGTTCGAGAAGAAGCTGCACAACGTCGCGGTGGTCGCCGAAGAGATCACGAAGAAGTACGAGCGCACGATCTTCCAGAACTTCAACCTGTCGGTGCAGCCGGGCGAGCGCATCGCGATCATCGGCGAGAACGGCGCGGGCAAGACGACGCTGCTGCGTTCGCTGCTCGGCGCGCTGCCGCTCGACCACGGCACCGTGAAGTGGTCCGAGAACGCGAATGTCGGCTACATGCCGCAGGATACGTACGAGGAGTTCCCGAACGACATCACGCTGATGGACTGGATCGACCAGTGCCGCAAGGACGGCGACGACGAAACGATGGTGCGCGGCACGCTGGGCCGCCTGCTGTTCTCGTCGGACGACATCAGGAAGTCGGTGAAGGTGCTGTCGGGCGGCGAGAAGGGCCGCATGATCTGGGGCAAGCTGATGCTCGGCCGCCACAACGTGCTGCTGATGGACGAGCCGACCAACCACATGGACATGGAATCGATCGAGTCGCTGCAGATCGCGCTCGAGCAGTTCGAAGGCACGCTGATTTTCGTGTCGCACGACCGCGAGTTCGTGAGCGGGCTGGCGAACCGGATCATCGAAGTGAAGACGGATGGGACGCTGTTCGACTTCGGCGGGAATTATGAGGAGTTCCTGACGAGTCAGGGGCAGGAGTAATTGCTCTAGCCTGTACCCAATCTGATGTACCCGGTTGTACCCAAGAGGCCCGCCAAGTTGTACTCGGCGGGCTTTTTGTTGTATCCAGGCCAGCCCCAGGACCGCATCGACTGGCCCACGATCACCGCGCCATCCAGCTATTCCGTCCTCCAGGTACAGGTCGTTGACCTTGGCCAGTGGAGTTGGCGTATCGAACATTCACGGTACATACCGGCCACAACAAATAACCGGACGTCCGCTGTGTGGGCGGGTGGTCTTGTAAAACAGCTTTGCGCCGGTCTGGTCCGTCGAAGCATGGCTGGCAGATATAGTGCTCCGGCTCGGTTGCCGTTGCCTGCTCGGTAGACGAAGTGGCCCGAGGCTACTGCGTGCAGTAAATAGCGGCCGCGCTCGGCTAGGGCGGTCTTCGCTGCTTCGAGGTCGCGTAATGCTGTCCTATGTTCCCCTTGCAATTCCGATAGCAGCACGTTGTGCGCGAACAGTGACTGTTGCGCGTCGAGAATTCTGCTATTCAGGTCGGAAACCTTCGCGGCCATATCGTTGTAATTCAATCGCGGAAGTCGAGCAATAGGGCAAGCGACGTGCAGGGGTACGTCGAGCCGTTGATCGAACGGCTGTCCCCAGACTTGATGCGCAGCCTGTCAAACAGGCACTGCGATAGGTCGTTTCCACTCCGTGATCTGGTTCGGATGCACATCGAACTGCTGCGCCAGTTTGGCCAGCGTGCGCTCTCCCTTGGCAGCCGCCAGGGCTAAACGCCGCTGAGCGCATGCGTCGGGTTCGTTTCGTCATTTCCTCGGTTCCTTTGCCTGCATTATCGCTGGCTCAGGCCATGGCCGCACCATTCACTCGCTGTCCGGATTTGCGCCACCACCTCGGAGAGCGTCGTTCCTGGCTTGATTTCGAACCGCTTCAGGAGTGGTCCCCGCCCACGTTCGAAAAGCGCGGTAAAAGGAGTTTGGTTCATCGAAGCCAAGCAGGAACGAAATCTCTGCAGCCGACAGCGTAGTTTTTGCCAAATAGTGCCGAGCTAGATCCGCGCGTGTGTGGCTTAGTATCTCCTGATAGCTTGTGCCTTCCGACTCGACTCGTCGCTGGAGCGTTCGCTTACTTAGAGCAAGCTTCCGGGCGATGTCTTCGATCGTAACGAGCCCGCTGGGAAGCCCTTCAAGCAGGGCTGCTCGGACGCGCATCGCGGTCGTCGCCGATGCGTTTAGATCGACGAGGCGCTTGCGTAATTCCGGCTCGAACGCTGCCCACAGTGGTTCGTTTGATGTGACGAATGGACGTGTTGCATCGGCGGCCGAAAACTTGACTTGGTGATGGGTGCCCCGCTTCACGCGTGCTCCGAGAAAATCCTCATACGGTGCCAAGGGGGACGGCAGAACCGTCGTGGTGACTTCGATCGGCCGCACTGGTTCTCGAGTTCCCATGCGGGCGAGCGTCACGCAGAAGAGAAGTTCCAATACAACCAATGACGCCGGCGGCGACAGCGAACTATCGAGCCATGTCACTTCTACCGTCATAAGGCTGTGTGTCTGCAACACATCCACACGTATCGGCGCGATGAGCCGCTTGAAACGCGCGATGCGCTGCGCAGCGACGAGCAGATTCGGGCTGCAAAGCGCCGCGAACAGTAGCGGAGAGAATGACTCGCTCCGAACGGCCTGACATACCCGAAGGGGAAACAAGGATTCTCCCGACTCGACTTCGATACTGTTCCAAAGCCGATAATAGTCATCAGTCGCGAGACGGACTGATGGCTGTTCGAGAAGGTCATCGGGCAGTCCTGCACGACGCAGCACGTTGGCAGGCACGATCCCGAGGTCCCTCAGAAGCGTGCGCCAAGTGGTATCGAGTGAATATGCCAGCTCTGTCATGGTCTATTCGTTCTATCAAGCCGTGCCGCGTGGCAATCATATTGCGCCATATTCGACTCAGATTGCCACACGGCCGTTTCATTCCTTACGACACGCTCAAGCGCCAAGTCCCAGCAGTGCCTTGATGCTATTGAAGAAGGTGGCGTCGTCGGTCTCGCGACGGCTCTTCAACATCTGGATGCCGCCTGCTCCCGCCTCGTAGCGAAGCTGGTCCGTTCCGTCCGTTGCTGCGGCGAATATGACCTCGGCTACTTCTTCAGGCTGCGAGCCTTGCGCCATCATTGGACCCATTGCACTGAGCAGCGACTGCACGAGAGGCTGATATTCGGTGAGGTTCGGGTCATTGTTAAAGTCAAAGGAACGCCCACCGAAGTCGGTCTTGATACCGCCAGGCTCAATAATCTTGACGCGGACCCCGAATGCGCCAACCTCGTAGTGCAGCGCTTCGGAAATCCCCTCCACGGCGAACTTTGTACCGTGGTACAGCGTCCCAAGCGGAAGGGCCAATCGTCCACCTACCGATGAGATGTTGACGATGGTGCCACTACGGTTCGAGCGGAAGTGGGGCAATACGGCCTGCGTCGTTGCCAGCAGGCCGAGCACGTTTACCTCAAACTGACGGCGAATGTTCTCGGCAGCCGTTGCCTCGAGGGGGCCGTATGCACCGTAGCCCGCGTTGTTCACGAGCACATCGATGCGACCGAATCTTGCGATCCCGGCATCAACTGCCGAGCGGATGGAAGCGACGTCCTCCACATCGAGGCGTGTGACCAGAGTGCGTTCAAGCTGTGTTAGCTCCGACTCTTTATCGGGTGTACGCATCGTTGCGATTACGTTCCAGCCCTGCGTATGGAAGTGCTTGGCTGCGGCTCGACCCAGTCCCGTTGAAGTACCGGTAATGAGAACAGTTTTGGTCATTTGAGACTCCTTGTGGCAAGGCTTCGACGTTAAGGCTCGGCGCGGGCGTTGTCAGTAGCGACTCGCGCCGTTCTTCAATCGGATCGCGCCATACGTGAGGGCGGGGCCTGCAACGCCAATGCAGGGCACGATGGCTCGTCACGTGCCGTGAGGTATGTCGGAGTAGCGAGGTCAAAAGGTTTTTGCAGTACGGCGCGAGCCAGCGCCCCAGGAAACGGAGTGCGCCAATGGCACGATCGCTAGGAATGACAGGGCACAGACGAAGGCGGAGACCTGTAGCAGCAGGCTGAAATTGTCCGTCCTGCCCACAGGGTGGCCTGCGCCGGTTCGCGATCGCGCAGCGCTGTCGGCAGGTTACGGGTGATGATCACGCGATGCCCCCGCCACTCGGCCAGCCCCTGTTCGGCCAGGAAGTCGGCGCGCTGTTACATCATCTATGCAAGCCGTCGGCCGGACCGGACCTATCCGTCATTTTGTGGGCGGGGCATATCATGAGAGGCAAAAGTCATGGATATGTCGATGAAGAAGAAGAGGCAAACCGTAGCGCGTCAGGCAGCGGCCCGCG